>CAVWRV010000025.1:0-41863 GCA_963757515.1 uncultured Acidobacteriaceae bacterium
AGCCGGATCTGCATCCGCGTATCCTCTACCAGGTAGTCGGCCTTCTGCAGCTGCTTGCCGCGCTCAAGCTCGACCGATTCCAGCACAAAGCCTTCGCTGGTGCGGCCATTAGGAATTATCCTCGCTGTCCGCCACCGGGGTCTTGTGCCGCAGCGCTCCGTTGACCATGCGCCCGCGCGAATCAGCACGATAGATGTTCTGTTCCATTTGAATCCAAAGGCTGGTCAACGAATCAGGACTGTTGTTGGTGTAGGTGATTACCTCGTCGTTGCGCAATACCTTCGCGGCAGTGTCGAGCGCTCCGTGGATCTCGTAATCCGGTTCGTTCTGCCAGTAAGCAGGGCCAGGAGCCCCGTCGCTCGAACGATAGGTGTTCACCGGATCGGGCAGCGAGGGGCGCAAAAGTCAAACGCGGGTCATATGCTGCTGCGGCAGGTGCTGCTGCGGCAGGGGCTGCCGCTGGTGACGCCTGGGACCATGCAACCGGGCCCAACAAGAAAACGGAAACGGCCATCAGCAGACGGTCGAAGCGCATCGATTCGAAACTCCTGGCTAAGCAGTTTCGCAATTGGTGTAGACCGAACCCGGATTTCCTGTAGAGGTTGGTGGTACCACCGAACTACATGCGACTTTCCGTGAAGAAAGTCGCACATAATTGCTCTCGGCCAGTGCTGCGCCGCAGGAAATCCGGAAGCCACGGGCCTTTTCGTGGTTTTCTCCCAAGGAAAACCACTCCTCGCGATCTTTATTAGGCCACAGTAATTGCGAAACTGCTCTAAACAGAGTATCCCGAGGGTTGTCTCAGCATACCCACAGACTCCCGGGTGGATATACTTTCCCGAGAAAGAGTCTCACCAGCTGAAGCCTCCTGAGGCCGGCGGCCATGCGCGACAGAGCTGGCGAAGCAGGACGATGCGCCCGAAATGATAAGCATTGTGAGCTGCCAGACTCTCCAGTTGCTCGCGGACGGTCATGATGCGAACGGGATTGCCGGGCCGTGAGGGACAACGAACCGGTTGCGCTTGTCTGTTCTCATCACCCGCCACGGCAGCGGCCTGCTCAAGACCGTGAAGAAACGTTGGCGTAACTGATCCCAGGGCTCGAGGTCGGCATCGCCCTTATCCGGAAAGCCAGCTGGGGCTCGGGCAGGGAAGGGTGTCTCAACGCCGTTAACCCAGTCCAGCGTGACCTGCTGCCAGAATGTGATATGCCACAACTCCTCATAGATGGTGTGGGGAGCAAACTGTAAAGCTTGGTGGGCGAGATCCTCCGCGACACCCTCAAGGATGTGGGCCGGGGGCGCTGCTGCGCTGTCGCCGATAAGGGCCTGTGCTAATTCGTTCATGGATGTATTTTCTCGTGTTTTTGGGCATGCGACAAATTGGGCAAATTTTAGTGCCCGCAGGGCGGAACCTTGTCTGTACGTGTTCCAACCTTAATATGCTTCCAACCTACCTTGGCCGTGGCATAGAGGTACAGGTGTACTCCCGGCACTTAGACAGGGCCAGTTTAGAAATCCGGCCAATTTCAACTTCATAGGAGTCGTCCATGGCTTTACGCCGCTTCCCCCAACACGCGCCGCTTCTCGGTCTGCTGACGATTCTGGCCCTCAGCGGTTTCCCGGGCTCCGCCCTTGCCGCTAACCAGGCCGGATCACCGACCGCCGCTCCACGTATCGTAGATACAGTTGACGAGACGAAGTTAGTCTCACTCCCCGGCCACACCCACCCACTTGCCGCACCGAAGTACGATCAGGGGCCGGTATCGGACAGCTTGCCTATGGAGCACATGTTCCTTGAACTGCGACGCAGCGCGGAGCAGGAAACGCGTTGGAGCGCACTCTTGGAGATTCAGGATCCGCATTCCAGCAAATATCATCCTGGCTAACCGCCGAGGAACTGGGAAGGAGCTTCGGCCCCGCGCAGCAAGATATCGAAACCGTCGTGCATGGCTAACCGCAGGGACTCCAGGTGAATCGAGTTTCGAAAAATGGATTAACCATCGATGTCTCGGGCACAGCCGGCCAGGTGCGGCAGACATTTCACACCGAGATTCACAACTACCTGGTAAACGGCAAACAACATATCGCCAACGCCGGCGATCCGCAAATCCCCGCGGCACTCTCGCCGGTGGTGGTGGGCTTCGTTTCTCTGAATGACTTTATGCCAAAGCCGGCGCTGCGCAAACCGAAGGCAAATTTCTCGTTCCCTTGCAACGGATGTCCGGATGGATTTAACGGCATCCAGTTCTACGACGAAGCCCCGGCGGACCTGGCCACCATCTACAACGTTACCCCGCTGTACACAGCAAGCAAACCGATCACCGGCAAAGGACAGACCGTCGTGGTGCTCGAGGACACGGACATCAACCCAGCGGATGTAGTTACTTTCCGCAAAGCATTTGGGCTGTCTTCGTATTGCGGCACTTTCGCGCAGATCCATCCCGGAACTGGTTGCACGGATCCGGGATGAATGCCGCGGAAGAAGAAGCTGCATCGATGCTGAATGGGCCGGGGCGGTGGCGCCCGACGCATCCGTTGAACTTGCTTCCTGCGCCGATACTGCGACGAATTTCGGAGGCTTTCATTGCCGCCCAGAATCTGCTGGACCTGGCAAACCCTCCACACATCATGAGTCTGAGTTACAGCGAATGCGAAACCTTCCAGGGACCAAGTGGCAACGCTTACATGAATGGTCTTTGGCAACAGGCAGCCGTCGAAGGAGTTTCGGTGTTCGTTTCTGCAGGGGACGGCGGCGCGGCAGGTTGCGACAATGTCGATCGCCTGCTCCCAATTGGGCGATGGCTGGCATTGCGGCCAGCGGCCTTGCCTCCACACCCTATAATGTCGCTACCGGCGGCACCGATTTTTCTGATACCTCTGAGGGCACGAACAGCACTTACTGGAGCATCACCAACACCCCGAGCGGAAGTCCGCCAAGTCGTACGTACCAGAGATGACGTGGAACGATTCCTGCGCCAGCAGCATGCTGTACGAGTTTCAGGGGTACTCGAGCGGCCTATCGTATCTGCAACAGCGCAATTGGGTCGAGATTTCTTGACCTTGGCGCCGGGAGCGGCGCTCCCAGCTTCGTATACTCCAAGCCTTACTGGCAGACGAATGTACCTGGGATCCCGAACGATGGCGTGCGTGATTTACCAGACATTTCGTTGTTCGCCTCGAACGCGTTCTGGTCGCATGCGGTGCTTTTCTGCATGTCAGATGCGGCCCAGGGAGGAGCTCCTTGCGATTACACGAATCCCACGGACACGTTTGCAAATAGCGCCGGCGGCACTTCTTTTACTGCACCTCAATTTGCCAGTATCCAGGCTCTGATCAATCAGAAGGCGGGCGCGCCGCAGGGCAATCCCAATCCAATTTTTTACAGCCTGGCGAGGAGCGAGTACGGGAGTGCTGACGATCCTGACAGCGCAACCTGTCTGCCTGCAATGCATCGCAGGGCAACGCGGTCTCGTCTTCGTGTGTCTTCCATGACGTCACGGCAGGAAACATCACCGAACCGTGCTATGGTACCAATAACTGTTACGATCCTTGGGCGGCGTTTACGGGTTCTTTCCACCTCGGATACGTCACTGAATCGAAGCGTATCCCGCTACGACCGGCTGGGACTTTGCCACCGGCCTGGGCAGTGTGAACGTCACCAACCTGGTGAACAGCTGGCCGTAAGCCAACGGCAGCCAAACAACCCTGCTCAAAAATGTTGGGGCGCCGGCAGATTCTCTGCCGGCGCCCCGAGCTGTCATGGTTGACATCCGGCTAACTAAAAGGTCAGACGCAGTGCGCCCTGCACCTGACGGGAAGGGTATACGTTCGACGCGGTGTAAGTACCAAAGCTTGCGCCATCGGTCACGCGCGGTATCCGGATACTGAAAGTTGGTCGAGTTCAAGACATTGAAGGCCTCGATGCGGAACTCGAGGTTGCTGTCTTCCCACCCCAGCGGGACCGACTTGTGCAAGCGCGAGAGTCAGCGCCGCAAAGGCCGGCCCATGCAGGGCGTTGCGTCCCGCGGTGCCAAAGTACTGGCTGGGTGTGGGAATACTCACCTCGCTCGAGAGCAGGGTGCCGCTCAGAGCGCTCTTGGTCTTCACATAATTTGACTTCGGCGCATACACCGCCTGCGCGGTGCTGACCAGGTTGGGCCGTACAGCGTAAGCCGCGCTGGTACTCGACACCACATACTGAGCAGCGGGAGCGTAGGTCAGGTTGATGGGCAAGCCGCTGGTGACCGAATTGATCGCCGTAAGCTGCCAGCCTCCCAAGGTTGCCTGCTGCCAGGCGGGCGCGTTCTGACCGAACATTCGGTCCTTGCCAAAGGGCAGATCGGCGATGACGGACAGCGTGTTGTTGAATGGCTGGTTGTAACTGGAGAGGCCGCGATCTCCCTCCGAATTGTAGAAGTTGACCAGTGCCGAGTCACCACCGTAGGTCTCCAGGTCCGCCGAAGCATTGTTGATCGCCTTCGACCAGGTGAACGAGTTGATCAGGAAAAGCCCGTTGCTGTATCGCCGCTCCAGCTTGGTCTGCAAGGAGTTGTAGATGAGGAAACCCTTAGGGTATACGGTCAGGATGTTGGTGAAGGTGGAAATAGGCCGCCGCTGTTGCTGGGTCAGACAACCAATGCCCGCGTTGCAACTTACCGGCTCGGTCGCGGCCTGGTTGAAATCGGTGAGCACAGGTATGCGTACCCCGTGGTTACCGACGTAGGAGACCTCCAGCGTGGTGTTCTTCATCAGCTCCCGCTGCACCGTCAAGTGAAATGCCTGCACGTAGGCGGCGGGAAAGTCGCGCGGGATATAGCGCGTCTGCGCTGCCAGGGTGGAGAAGTTCTGCGCCGTGGCGAAGTTTGTCTGATACCCCGACTGCGTGGTGCGGAAACAGGTGGCGGGGTTTTCGGTCAGCGAGGTGCAGAGTTGCTGGGTGGCGCCGCTCACCTGGTGGGGCGGGGTCTGGTTGATGGTTGCATCCACGATGTAGGGCCCGTTGTAGCCAAGCGTGCTCTCGCCGCCAAAACGGAAGTAGTGCATGTAGCCGATTCCATAACCGCCGCGAACAACAGTCTTCGGATCGATCTGGAAGGCAAAGCCGATGCGGGGCGCCAGGTCCTTCTTGTCCAGATTGACCAGCGAGCGGTTGTAGAGCGATCCACCGGACGCCTGCACGAGCGTATCGGTGGTGGGATCGAAGTTCGCCAGGTGGTTGTTCTGCTCCCAGTTCGGCGTTACCAGCTCGTAGCGTACTCCCAGGTTGAAGGTGAGCCTGTCGCTGAACTTGTAGTCATCCTGAAAGTAGCCCATGTACCAGCGGCGCTCGTACTGGATCGTCGCCAGGTTGTTCAGCTGATAGCTGTTGCGCGCCCCAACCAGAAAGTCGGCAAGGTTATACGCCTGGATGTGGACGGCATCCGTCGCCTGGGTCTTGGTGGTGCGGCTAAACTGTCCCGCCATAAAAATCCTCACCGAACTGGGGGTGGAAGTCCGAAATGGCCATGTTGAAATAGCCGTATTCGCCTCCCATCTTGAAACTGTTGCGGCCTTTTATGATGCCGTAGTTGACCTTGGGATTGGCATCGTAGGGGTTGGTGAACTGCGGGATTCGTCGTCTGCCGTCCAAACTGCGAAAACCCGGTGACTGCCTGGCTGTTCAGGCCCCCGGTAATGGTCGGATCGGTGGGGATGTTGGGGATGTTGTACTCAGCCAGCAGGTTGGTGGCGCCGATATTGACCGGCGCCTTGCCGCTCCTGGTCCAGGTGAGGCCGAGCCGAAGCTGCAGAATTTGATTCGCCTTGGGGGTAAAGTTATAGCCGAGGGCGATCTGCTTGGTGTACGCATACAGCGTGCCGTTGCTGTTGCCTCCAGCCAGGCCGGGAATGTTCGGCGCCAGGAAGTAGACCCACGAGGCCTGGCTATAGCGCCCAAAAGCCGTCGACCGTGGGCTGAGGTAGGCATCCATGCGGCCATCGCCCTTTGTTCACAGTCACGGTATTGGCCGGGGTGGAGACGAAGTTGCTCCCGCCTGCCGCAACGTTGGTGTTGGGGGTGGCGTCCGCCTGCAAGATGCTCAACACGTTGGCTGCGAACGGACTCTGGTCGGATTGCGGGATCACGCCGTTCGGGTACTGCGCGCCCGTAATCGGGTTCTCAAGAGGAATCGGGTTCCCTTTCGCATCGGTAAAGATTCCCTGCGCCTGCGCAGCGGTCGGGACTACAGCACTCTGAATAGAGCGATCGATGTGACGCAGACCTTCGTAGTCGCCAAAAAAGAAGAGCTTGTCCCGCCTGATTGGACCGCCGAACGTGCCGCCAAACTGGTTCTGCACCAGAGTCGGTTTCACACCGGTGCCGATAAACGGGCCATATGCGTTCAGCACCGTGTTGCGCAGATAGTCGTAGGCAACGCCATGAAACTGGTTGGTTCCGGTGCGGATCGTCGCGTTGATGATCGCACCGCCGGCCCGGCCATATTCGGCGCTATAGTTGTCGGTCTCAACCTTGAACTCCTGTATGGCATCCGGCGAAGGAATGATCGCCTCATTCGAATAGCCCTGGTTCGCGCTCTGGTACGCGTTGTTATCGATTCCGTCGAGTTGGAAGTTGTTGACCATCGAATTCAGGCCGTTGATGTTATAGGAGGCGTCACGGCTGGGAAGCGAGAGCACTTCCAGCAGCGACTCGCGCACGCCCGGAACGAGGGTGGAAAGATCGGCGTAAGCGCGGCCGTTCAGCGGCAGGTTGACTGCCTCCCGGGTCTGCACAGTCTCGCCCCGGTCGCTGGTATCCGTTTCGAGCTGGCTGGCAACTCCGGAGACCTCCACGCTCTGGGCCTCGGCGCCGACGTTGAGCGTGAGGGCCACCCGTTGCCTGGCCCCAACGGTCACGGTGAACCGGTCTGTCTGCGCCTTTTGAAAGCCCGGCGCGGTCACGGTGATGGAGTAGTCGCCAGGCTGGACGTTGGGAAACTCGTAGTCACCGTTGCCATCTGTCTGCCGGGTTACGGTGACGCCCTTGGCGATGTTCAACAGTTCAACGGTGGCGCCGGGGATGGCTGCGCCACTCGGGTCCTTTGATCGTCCCCAGCACACTTGCGGAGTCGAACTGCCCCCAAGCGGGCAGGAGGGTAAGGATCGCGAGAAGCGGGAGAACGAAGAGGTGGAATACTCGCCGACTAGCGGACAAGTGGCACCGGTGGTCATGGCTCTGGCTCCTGTAGTTGGGGTGTTGGCTTTTTTTGCTAAGCGGGCTGGATTAACTTCAGTCAGAACTAACACCCGGATTCAGGGCCACCAAGGCAATTCACCGACACGCAACCGATACACGCCGTAACCTCAGCCGGAGCAGTGATTTATCGAGTCTTGACTGTATCCGATACAGTGAAAGCAAGGTTTCAATCTGATTTACGCCAGGTTCACATCGATCTGGTCAACTGAAGTTCCTGACATGATCTCCGCTGACAAAGAGGCGGGCCCTTCCAGATCTTCAGCGAGCGACCCTCGTCGTGCGTTGGTGGATCGCGTAATCATGTCGTCTACTTTTGCAAAATGTGAGCGCCTCTCGAGTCTTCTCGCCTACGTCTGCGACCTCAGCCTGAGTGGACGAGCGAAGGAGCTCAACGAACAAAATATCGGTGAGGCGGTTTTCGGACGTTCGCAGAACTACGATTCCTCGATCGACGGGATCGTTCGAACGCAGGCTAGCCGTCTGCGTCAGAGGCTCGAGCTGTACTTCAATGAAGAGGGGCTCGATGAGCCAATCCGGATCGTCATTCCGCGTGGCGGCTATGTTCCTTACTTCGAACCACGTCCGGCGCCCCAGGCGACTTCGGTTCCTTCATCGCCTCTCATCCCACCACCCACGGTGCAGGTTGAAACAGCGAATAGGGCAGAGGCGCGAGGATTCAATGTAGGGAGCGCTGCCCTTGCGTGGTCTCTGGTTGCCATCCTCTCAGTAGCGCTGACGATGTTGCTCGCCAACCAGGGCGCGTTCACCAAGAGACAAGCGGCTCGCACGCCAGTTCACCCCCTGTGGAGTCAGATGTTTGCTGCCGAGCAGCCCACCCTCGAAGTCCCCGGTGACAGCGGGATGGTGATTTGGCAGGGACTGGTGGGACGGAATCTGGACCTCGCCGAATACCTCAGCGGTGGCTACCGGACCAATCTCACTGAGCCGGCAACGCTCGCGCAAAACACGGTCGTCGATCTGGGTAGCCGGAGATATACCTCGATCGTTGACCTTGAAGTGGCCAAGGCCCTCTCGCAGCTCTCGGAGTCGTACCACAGCAAACTCGAAGTTCGCTATGCACGGGATGTGAGACCCAACGACCTAAAACAAGGCAACGTTATTTTTGTGGGCGCCGCCGAAGCAAATCCATGGGTTGAGCTTTTTGAGCACAACATGAACTTCGTTTTCTTCAATGACCGGGTGCGTCGCGTCTTTTCCGTATTCAACCGCAAACCGCAGGGGGCGGAACCCGGGCAATGGGATTCTGTTTACGGCGATGCGCAGCATCGGGTCTATGCGGTCGTCGCGTATCTGCCCAATCTCGGGGGCAACGGAAACGCGCTCATCCTCGAGGGCACATCGATGGCGGGCACCGAATGTGCCTGGGACTTCGTTTCTGACGATTCGCAACTACTTCCATTTCTGAACCGGATACGGCGCGCAGACAACACAGTTCCCCACTTCGAGGTGGTTTTAGGCACGAACAATATGAATGGCAGCGCGGTGAAGAACACCGTTCTCGCGTGGCGGACTATCAACTAGCTACTCGTATCGCAACGCACACTGGGGATCAATCCCGGTGGCACGGCGTGCTGGAATCCAGCATGCAACCAGCGCGACCATAGTTAGAAATAGGGGCACGACGGTGAAGGTGATGACGTCGTGGGGGCGGATGCCGTAAAGGAAGCTACTCAATATTCCCGCCAAAGCGAAGGCGGCAGGCAGGCCAATCGCCATGGCAATGACGGTGAGCACCATACCCTGGCGAAGAATGAGTTGATGGACCGCGCTGAGCTGCGCCCCTAAGGCAATGCGGATCCCGATTTCCCGTGTGCGGCGGCTGACAGAATAGCTCATGACGCCATAAAGGCCGATCGCCGCCAGCACCAATCCAACAAACCCGAAGATGCCGAAGAGCGTGCCCGCCAGCCGAGGCAGAAAGAGCGCCTGCCGCAGATGCTCCTCCATGGTTTGGGCGTTGTATACGGCCATAGTCGAATCGAGATCGTGGATCTGCCCCCGCACGGCGCCGGCGATAGTTGCCGAATTGCCCCGGAAGTGGACGACCAGTTCATATCCCAGAAAGGAAGGGTCAGTTCCCGTGCTCTGTGCAAGAGATCGGAAGAGGACGTATCGAGTATCCTCACCGAGGGTCCGCGACTTGATGTTTTCGACCACCCCGATGATCTCGTAGGTGACGCCTGCTCCGACGACGCGCTGGCCGATGGGATTCTCCCGGGCGAAGAAATGCTCAGCAAAGGCCCGGTTGACGATGGCGACTTTGGGGGCATTCGCTGCTTCATGGGCGAAGTCGCGGCCCGCTAACCGGGGGATTCCCATGGTTTCGAAATAACCTGGCGTTGCCATATAGAGCTCCACGGACGGATCGGGGCCGGTGGACTTCGATTTCCCTTCCGCATGAAAGCCATCGCTGCGGTTTCCCCCGGAGAGCGGAGCGCTGTCGGTCGCGGCAACCGAAACAACACCAGGAATCGCTGCGACACGCTGGCGTAATTGTTCGAGGAATTGGGTGGTGCGCTCAGGGGTGTAGCCGTGGACCCGCGGATCAACAGACAACATCAGGACATCATGTGAACGGAAACCGATGTCGATGCTGACCGCATTCTCGAGGCTGCGCAGGAAAAGCCCAGTGGCACAGAGCAGAACCAGCGACATGACAATCTGCGCCACCACGAGAACATTACGCAAGCTCAGACCGGCCGGGGCGGGCAAATCCATCCTCGCCTTTCAGGGCGCTGGCCAAGATGGGACGAGCGGCGATCCAGGCTGGGCCGAAGCCAAAGAGCAGACCGGTTCCCACGCTCAGGAAGAAGGTGTAGAGCAGGACCCGCCAATCGATGCTGACGGTCGTATCCAGCGGCACAGGCGCAGGAATGCGGAATGCGGAAAGTGCGGATGTGGCCCACAGGGTCAAGAGTGTGCCGAAGAGTCCACCCCCCAGGGCGAGTAGCAGGCTCTCCACCAGCATCTGGCGCAGAAGCTGACCGCGCGTCGCCCCCAGGGCAATGCGGACCGCCATTTCACGCTGGCGGCTGGCCGATTGGGCGAGTAGCAAATTGGCAACGTTGGCGCAGGCAATGCCCAGCACCAGGAGCACGACAACGGACAACGCCGCAATAAAGAGGAGCACCGTCGACCTGTCTCTGGGGGGAAGCGAGCCGGCCTGTTCCAGACGGAAGCCTCCGCCTTTGTCTGTGTCGGGATATGCTTTGGCGAAACGTTGGGCGAGCGTGGCGAGTTCGGCAGCCGCCTGGGACTGCGTGACGCCAGGTTTGAGGCGCCCGACAACTGCCAGCCAGTGCGCGTCGCGCGCGTCTGCGGCTGGGAACACTGGGGGCGAGCTGCTCTACGTTGCCGAGCGGCACCCAGAATTCAGGATCGAGTATCAGGTCCAGACCTCGAAAGCCCGGGGGCGCCACGCCGACGACAGTAAAGGTATGGCCAGAGAGCGGGATGGCTTTGCCCAAGATGGCAGGGTCGGAGGCGAAGCGCCGCTGCCAGAGACGGTGGCTGAGGACAATCACGGGGAGGCGTTCTTCGCTGGGCAGGAAGCCGCGGCCAAGGTGCATGCGAATCTGCGATACATCGAAAAAGTTGGAGGTGGCCGATTGCCCCCAGACGCGCTCCGGCTCGCCCGAGCCGCCAATCGACGCAGGCAGAAGCTCATAGTAGGCCGCGACGCCGGAAAAAGAACGGGTTTGGTCGCGCAGGTCAGTGTAGAGCGGCCAGGGAAAATTATTACAGCAGCGATCGCCATCGTGCGTCGTGTGGAGCGCCATCAGAGTGCCGGGATCGCCGACCGGTGCGGGCCGGAGCACGAAGCGGCTGACCATGGAAAAGATGGTCGCGTTGGCAGCGATGCCCAGTCCGATGGAGAGGATGACAGCGAACACAAATCCGGGTGCTCGGGAGAGACGCCGGAAGCTGTAGGTCAAATTTTGCCGCAGTGCCATGATGCTGCCTCCATCGCTTACTACGGCGAAGCAGGGGTCATGGTTCCCGGCCAGAGGTCATATTCGTCTTCGCAGGGGCTGGTGAGCGTTCACCGATTTAGTCCCGGAGGGAGGGCTGAGGGTCAACCAGGTTGAACCTAGGACTGCATCCCATAAGCGCTAACTTGTTTGGGATGTTTTCCGTCAAAAACTTCCACAAACGTCATCCACAAAAACGTCATCCTGAGCGGAGCGCCTGACAGATTCGTCGCGTGACACAGCGCTTGATGGCGCGGAGTCGAAGGACCCCGAGGGTGCTTATCTTACCTATGCCGCTCGGAGCTTTTCAACCACTGAAGCCCGAGAACGGGATCTTGCTGCACTACGCACTTGATGGTCACGGGTACATCTTTTCATGCACGGTAATCATCTGTTCTCGGCCCAGGGAAAGACCGTGGCTCAAATCGACAGCCTAAGGTCAACATCCGCCCACCCCTTTCCTGGGGTCTACCGGCTATTGCGCGAGTACATCGAGTTCGGATATACGGCGGCGGAGATAACGAACCTCGACGGCATTGGTGGTGAGAGCGAGCCCTCGATGGTAACTCTCAAGTGCTTCCCGCACGCGTCCCATAGCGACGGAGCAGGTCGGCGCGGGCTGCATGGTAGAGACGATAGGAATCCAGTTCGCCACCAGCGCCCAGACCCTCGATCATTGCTAAGCCCCGCTCCAGGCTTTCACTCATCGCAATGGCGACCGCGTGGTTGAGCGCGACGATGGGTGAGCTGTGGCTTGCACTGAGCATGGCATAGAGAGCGGCAATCTGTTTCCAGTCGGTTTCCCCTGCGGTCCTGGCTTCGGCGTGGACGGCCGCAATGGCGGCCTGCAGCTGATACGGACCCACATTACGGCGGCCCAACGCACGCTCCACCAGGCGGATACCTTCCGCGATCTGATCCTGATGCCAAAGTGACCGATCCTGTTCTTCGAGGAGCACCAGTTGCCCGTCTTTCGTGGAGCGAGCGTCACGGCGAGAATCATGCAGGAGCATGAGCGCCAGCAGCGCCAGGTTTTCAGGGTTGTGGGGCATGAGTTCGACCAGGGTACGCGCCAGGCGAATCGCTTCGGCACAGAGTTCCCGGCGCAGCAGGCTGTCGCCCGAGCTGGCCGAGTAGCCTTCGTTGAAGATGAGATAGAGAACAGCTTGCACCGCGGCAAGGCGTTCAGGCAACGAACCAGGATCGGGCACCTGATAGGGTATGCGGGCCTGCTGGATCTTGCGCTGGGCACGCACCAGCCGTTGCGCCAGCGTGGCCTCGGGAACCAGAAACGCATGAGCAATTTCGCTGGTGGTGAGCCCGCCGAGGGTTCGGAGGGTGAGCGCAATCTGGGCCTGCATGTTGATCGCGGGGTGACAACAGGTGAAGATGAGACTCAAGCGGTCGTCGTCAAAAGGACGGTTCATTTCGTCGTCGATCGCGCTGCTGCGCGATTCGTACTCATACAGCAGTTGGTCTTCGTTGTTGCGGCGCGTCTGCTCACGGCGTGCATAATCAATGAGCTTGCGGCGAGCCGTGGCCGTGATCCAGGCGGCCGGGTTATCTGGTATGCCCTCGGCTTGCCAGCTTATGACGGCGGCGGCAAACGCGTCCTGCATCGCTTCTTCCGCCAGGTCGAAGGAATGCGAGACGCGGATGAGGCCGGCGATGATGCGCCCAGACTCGTTACGGAAAACTGATTCGACGGTGGTGCGATGGTCATCCATTCCGGGGAAATTCGCGAAGCGGCCGAACCTCGACGCATCCAGCCAGGCCCGCGCAGGCAGTGGGGATTTTGGCGGCCCAGGCAAGAGCTTCGTCCAAATCCTGACAGTCGAGGATGTAGTACCCGGCTAACTGCTCTTTGGTTTCGGCGAATGGGCCGTCGGTGACCAGCGCCTTGCTATCCTTTACCCGAACAGTGGTGGCCGTGGCGGTGGGTTGGAGAGGATCGCCGGCAAGTAAAATTCCGCGACGGCGCGCCTCGTCCATGAAGGTCCGGTGAGCCACGGCCACTGCGCGCAGGTCCTCGGGCGCCGCTGCGTCATCTTCGCCCGAGTAAATCAACATCATGTAGCGCATGGCAGCCTCATTGTCGGGGGAAATTCGGGTCAGCTTTCACTTCCCGGATTTGGTCGGTGTGTCTTGCGGTGTGCGATGCAACCGCCAAGAGCCATTGGTAGCCATCCCAGGGACCGAAGAGGGGATGAGGCATAACCCGTCCGCGGAGCAGGGGTGCGCCCAGGAGTTGCATGGTTTGTTCGCGGACTGCGATGAACGAATGCAGTGCTTCGACTCCGCTCCAGCGGTTTGCCGGGCAGACCGGCGTCGGGGCTTTCACTTTGATCGAGCGTTTTGGCACCTCGTTCAGGATGATGCTATCCTTTTCGATTTGCTCTTGGCTCGATGCTGCTTCAGGCGCGTTACCCATATTTGCAATAATGGCATGGACGCGGCCTTCGATGAGGACCAGGTGTTCCAGGTTCTCTGCGATCGACCAGGTCTCGTCATCGGTTTTGAAATCCCATTGCTGTGTGGAAAGTCCGCTGACGGTTTCGACCAGATAGCCGCGCGTGACGGAGAGGTGGCGCGCGGCCCTGGTGATCTCTTCTGTCGTCAATCCCGTATCTGAAATGAGCGTGGACGAGGTATTGTTCACGGTGCCCTCCTTGTAACCAGTTGCAGGGTTAAGTGTGGCAACGCCGGAGACGATCCGGCGTCGCTCCAGAGTTTGAGAAGACGAGTTATTCGAAGACCATGATGGGCCGAACTTCGATGGAGCCGTAACGGGCCGCCGGTATGCCGGCTCCGATCGAGGCTGCCTCGTCGATGCTTGCCGCTTCGACCAAATAGTAACCGCCAAGCTGCTCTTTCGTCTCTGCGAACGGACCATCGGTGGTAAGGACCTTGGCGTCACGTACGCGTACCGTTTTGGCGGTTCCAGTGGGCTGCAGCGCGTTGCCCCCCTTGATGGCGCTGGCGTGCTTTTTACCGAAAGCGCCGTACTCGGCAAACTCGGATTCGGGGAATCCATTGGCGAAACGCGACTCGGCTTCGTAGATCAGGACTAGATATTGCATAATCTTCTTCCTCCTGCGAGTACGACGTTCGGGGTAGGCAGAATCGACAGTTCGCGAAAATAAATTTTCTGCGGCCTGGAACGAGATTAGATTGGCCCTGGGCCGAAACAGCAGGTCCCTCCACTGCGCAGTGGAGGGACCTGCTGTTCTCTCAATCAGCCTGGAGTTTCTGCATGAGGGCCTGGAGGTCCATCTGGTTCCAGCCTTCCATGACCTGGTTGTCCTTGACGATCAGGAAGGACGACCCGTCGGACGGTTCCCTTCTTGCCCGTGGCGGGAAAGCCGAGGTGATCTCCCTGGTGCGTCATGGAGACTCGCCAGCGAACTGCAACACGGTCACCCTCGGCAACAATGTCCTCGACATCGACGTGAAGATCGGGAAAGGCTCCGCAGAAGGTGCGATGGACAGCTTTGAATGGTTCGGGGCCAACAAGAACCGAGTCCGCATCAGGAAAGCCGTGGGACTTGCCCTCTTTATAGAACATTTCGTCGATCGCCGCTTCGCTCTTCTGGTTCCAGACCTGCTCAAACCAGCGCCTCAGAAGAAGTTTGTTCGCCTCGGACATATATGCCCTCCTAATGTGGGGAGAAGCTTAGAGGATTTCTCCTGCAGATGTATAGGGCAGCTTAGTGCATGACACAGGCCAGCGTCTCATAAGGAAAGGTCACCTGCGGTCTTACCCGCGAGCTCCGGATAGGAGGCGATTACTTCTCTTAACTGAGATGTAACAACCTCCCGCTGATCAGGCGGGAGCGCCGCCATGAAGCTTACCGATAAAATGCGATCGATAATCACTTTTTCCGGCGGCCCCGTATGCCGGTGAGAAAAACGCGTTTCGCGGAGAGGACTAAACCCCTCGGCCGGAAAAACATTTCGCCATTTCCGGGAATGGAATCGGGGAGCATCGCCCGCAAAGGGCTTCATGATCCGGGCCAGTGCTGCGACCCAGGGTACGCTGTCGTCTCGGACGTTCCAGATCAAACCAAAGGGACCACCCGGCTTTAAGACACGATGAATTTCACCAAGCGCCTCAGGCGTAGCAAACCAGTGAAACGCTTGCGCGCAAACGACTGCGTCCGCCGACGCATCGTCGAGCGGTATATGTTGGGCAGAACCACTCCGGGCGTCGATCTCGGGATATTGCCGGATGAGCTGATCTAACATCGCCCGCACCGGCTCCACGGCGATCACGTTCGCCCCCGTAGCCAGCAACCGGGGAGAAAACTTTCCCGTGCCCGCGGCGAGGTCCAGGGCCGTTTTGCCGCGGCTCAAGCCCAAGATCGTGAATCAGCCATGCTTCTATTTCACGGCGGATAATCGGGGCGGCCCTCAACATAGCGTAGCCGCACCTGCGGAAAAGCCTTCAGCCGCGATGGGATGAATGTTCGTCATTTCGCCGGTGTAGAAGCTGTACGTTGCTGTGTAGGGAACCCGCTCTTCGCCGCCGGTACACGCCTTGCTGTCCGCTGCACCTCCATGGGTGTCCGTCCGCCCGATGTAAGCCACGTTGGCCAGCTTGCCGGTCCCGCTCGCAGGGACGGCTTGCAACAACAACGATGGCACAGAGGAACCATCCGATGCGGTCCGGCTCGCAATCACCTTGCCCTTTACTTCGCTTCCGTCTTTCAGCCGCCAGGTAGGTCCCGCAAAATGGGTGCCGATGACCTCGCCGTGCTCATCCAGCAACCGGGCATCGGGAGCCTTGAGTACCCAGTGGCCATCGGTGCAAGAGTAGACCTGTGCGCCGTCTCCCTTGGCTGTGAGAAGCAAAGCTGTGTTGGCGGGAGGCTCGACCGAAAGAGTTGCCGGTTGGCTCAGATAAAAGGCGATATCTTTGGCTGCTTTCGTTTCTACACCAGGCGGTTCGAGAAACCCGAGATCGCGGAACCAGTCGATGAAGCGAAACTGCCAGGTGCCAAAGGGGATTCCATTGCGATCCGTCAGGCCGCCCGTCATATGGCTGCCGTCGCGCAGCGGGTCGCCGGGATGGCGCCCATTGGCATAAATGTGCATCTCAAGGTTGGGCACGCGGAGGGCCAGCATGGCGGAAAAGTATTCGTCAGCCCAGATCGCATGGATCTGGTCATCCGAGCCGGCGGAGGCGATGAACGAGGGCGGAACGTTGCGCGGGATAGGCGGGGCAACACGATTGCGGGCGAAGGGTGTGGGGCCGGGATAGATGACGCCGGCAAAGTCCGGGCGCGAAGAGATGCCCGCCAGAGGATCACCGGGACCGCTGTTCTTCTTATCAAAGTCGTCATACAGGACCGCCGCCGCGGTGGCTAATTCGGCGCCCGCCGAAAAGCCCATGATGCCGATCTTGTTGGGATCGATGTTGAAATCCTTGGCATGCGCGCGCACCAGGCGGATGGCCTGCTGTGCGTCGTACACTTCGTCCGTGCGGGGATCGTATCCGTCTCGCCGCAGGCGGCTGCGCAGGATGATGGTGTTGACGCCGTAATTGTAGAAAAAGGGAACGAAATCCGCGCCTTCAGAACCCACGTTCAGCGTGTTATGGCCGCCCCCAGGCACCAGGATTACAGCGGCGCCGGTATTGAGTCCGCGGTCGACGGTGTGCACCTCGATCGACGGGTTATGTATGTTGACGATGCTGTTGATTCGCCCGGGCACGGCCTGGCTCATGTTGTATTGCTCCGCCTGGCGGACCTTCTCCAGGTTGAGGAAAGGCGAGCCCGGCGGATAAAGCGTGATGACAACGCCGCCGGGCAAGATCGGTAACGGAGCATAGGGCGCATCGGTCGATGGTCCCGGCGCGGGCACTCCCAGAGGAGCAGGAAGCGCGGGGAGCGTGTTTTGCGCGGCGCAAACAGCCGCCGCCAACACCGGCAGGAATAAGATTTTCCTCATCATCCTCTCACCTGGCATCCGGCAACACATGAATGGTGTGCAGCCATATCTCCACGCTCTGCGGCCACGTGGTAACGGGAAGTTCAGTCCGGCGCAAGCCGTACCCATGTCCGCCCTGGGCATAAATGTGTAGCTCGGCCGGTACCTTGGCATTCTTCAGCGCCAGGAAATAGACCACAGCGTTCTCTACATGGACTGGATCGTCCTCCGCCTGCACGATGAAGGTGGGCGGGGTTTGACCGGTGGGATGAATGTCGGCGTTGGGAGCAAAGTTCTGGTCTTCGAGCGCCAGATAGCCCGGATAGACGATGACGGCAAAGTCGGGACGGCAACTGAGTTTGTCCGCCGCGTCGAACGGGATCGTAAAGTCTTTGATCGAAGTGCGTGCTGAGAGCGGCGGCAAGATGAGCTCCGGCAGAGAAGCCCAGGACTCCGACGCGATTGGGATCAATGTGCCACTCGGCGGCGTGGGCGCGAACCATGCCGAAAGCGCGCTGCGCATCCTGGAGCGGGGCGGACGACTTGGGGTAGGGACCAGGTTCCGGCACGCGGTATTTCACCAGAATGCAGGTGATGCCCTGCGAGTTCAGCCAGTCGCATACTTCGGTGCCTTCAAGGTCAATGGCCAGGATGCGGTAACCGCCCCCGGGAAAGACCACCACGGCGGCGCCGGTGTTCTTCTCCTTCGGCGTGTAGAGCGTCAGCGTGGGATTGGAAACGTTACCGATACGGATAACCCGCTTGCCGCCGGGCCGGCCGTCTTTGTCCGTCGTCATATCGGCTTCAGGGCCGGGAGCCGGTTGGGCGCCAGGCGCTCCGTTGGGCCATAGGGGCAGGGTCAGATGATCGGGACTGGGCGGCCATGCGGGCGTTTGTGCGAACAGACAAGTCGAAACCGCCAAGAGGGCGGCGGAGATCAGCAGGCGAAAGCGCATCGATAGAGGAACCTTTCGGATCGCAGCCATGATCGCAGCCGTGGGGCTATGTTGCAACCGATGCCTGCGGAGATGTTTCCAAGAAGAAAGCCTCGTTATTTGTGTATTCTTGCTCTTTTGTGCGAACGGGCCGAGAACAATCAGGGCTTTTAGAGTATGCGTGAGAACTGCAAACTTCAGGATTCGTTGGTGGAAGCCCCCGCATTTATGCGGGGAGAAGGAGCGCTTCAGCGCTCCGGGAAACAGTCTCGACTCGATCATGCGCTTTAGCGCTGGCTAAATAACTTCCGGAAAAACTCGCTTTGTATCAGGGCCCGACTTTAGTCGGGCCGTAAAGGACAGAAAGAGAATTGGGCTTCAACGAGCGTGTGTGTGAACCCACCATTCACGATTTAAGTCCCGGAGGGACGGCTGAGAGTAGCCCAGGACGCAGTCCTGGGAAGAGATTCGAGAGACGGACCAGTCCCGCAGGGACGGCTGAAAATTACCCAGGATGCAGTCAGTCCTGGGTACAACCTGGCTAACTTTCAGCCATCCCTTCGGGACTAAATCGGTGAATGGTGGGTTCTCACCCACGCGAACGGGCATGATACAAAACATCAGAGCGGTAACCACCCGAGAACTCGCGCATTCCGCGGATTTGGATCTATCCACCGCCTCTAATAATGTAAAAACTCCATGCGGCTTTCCTTAATGAAAGCCGCACACGTGACAGCATCCGGTGCAACGAGAGCAGGAAATCCGGGTCGCTCGCCCAATCCCGGCATAAACCAAAAGTAACCTCCGAAAGGGTAGCCCCCGGCTCAGAAAAGTCGTCCCGGCACTTATATCCGATCCCGGAGCGGTATATCCTGTTAGAAGACGATTTCGGCAGGCAGCGGATTCTCGCGTCTCCGCTCCCTGGCCGGCAGGTGCCGGTAGTTTCGGCCTACACGCGAGCGAAGGACAGTGTTACCACTGTCCGGTGTCCCACCCGATCCCTGTCACAAATCAAGCAATCACAAGCATCCCGCCGCGGCGGGATTTTTTATGGGTCCCCACCGTGCTTCCCTGCGCAGTAAAGCAGTTTCGCAACGGTGCAGACCGAAGCGATAGATAGCGTCTCAGATCGAACTCCTGACAACAGTTCTGCAAACTGCTCTAAACCACTGTCCCTATCTTCTCTTTCTCAACTCCACGGAGCCACCTATGCCCAAAAATAAAGTCAGCGACCTCATCACCGATCAGGAAATAGCCTTTGCCCGCCTGGTCCTCTCTGGAACCATGACCGACCGTCGTGCCGCCGAAGCCGTGGGCCTCAACCCCGACACCGCCGCCTACACCAAATCCAAGCCCCGTGTCCGCGCCTACATGCTCGAGCACCGTGCCGCCGTGCAGCAACAGCTCGTCGAGCAAGAAACCGAGGGACTGCGCCGGCTGAACCTGGGCCGCGAACAAGTCCTGGCCCGCCTCTGGGAAATCGCCAACCTGAGCCCCGAAATGACCCGCGGCAGCATTACCGGCCAGGTCAAGGCCCTCTCCATGATCGTGGCCATCAAGGCCTGATCCCTGACCGTCGCGCCGGCTCCTCGGAGAAGAAATCCGCCCCTCCGCCCACCCACCCGGAAATCTATGCCGCCGCCTGGCTTCGCAAGCAGCAGGGAAAAACCATCGACCCCCAGCCAGGCCCTGCACTTGCCCAAGAAGAAGATGAGCCTGCCCGCCCGTCGTGCGCGGAGCCCGAAGCCCGACTCCCGGCTCGGCGGGAGACGCGCCTCCGCCCCCCGCATACCCCCAGCCCTATCTTTGACCCCAGCGAGTCCGCCTTCGCCAACCGCTTCAGCCCCTCGGAAACGACGCCATCGGCGCCTCATGCCCCCGTGTTCGCTTCTGCTCCAGACACCAGAGTCCCCTTCTCTATAAAAAAGAACCCCTTTGCCCGGCGCCGCTGAGCTTCTAAAAGAAAACGGAAACCCACGCACTCACGGCCAATGCCCCAAAAGACCCAAAAAGATCGAATTTTATCGAACTTTACGAAAACCGAGGCCATCCCGAACCAAAGTTGTCCAGATTAAATCCGAGGCTCTTCGTTGTCCATCCATGAGCAACAGCACGGGTAGGGGGATAGCAGCCGGGAAAAGTGCAGCCCTCTGTCGAACACCACGGCCCAAGTCACCGATAACCCGACTTTCCAGGCACCAAGCTCGTTCAAAGTCCTCCTGAAGCGGTCGAGAGGGTAAGTTCTCTCACAGACGGAATCTCCAGAGCCCTTGATCGGGCCGGGTATGTGGGTGTTTCCCGCCAGGGAAGAATCAAACGTATCCCTTGTTGTATGAACTGCTTCGCTCGTCATCTGCCTTAAATCTTAGAAGTCAGGATTAAGTCCGCGTCTGGCCATTTTGATTCTGTGACCTTCCGGGCAGCCTCGGCCCATGAAAAACCGAGGCTGTTTCCTTCTGCTCCTTCTCCTGACGCTGGCCGGCAACGCAAAGACCGTTTCAGCTCAGACGTCTGCACTCCAGGTGCAGGTTTATGACTACACCGGTTTGAGCCCGGCAGCTCTCCACGAATTCGTCGCGCGGACACAAGGAATCCTGGCCAGTTCGGGCATCTCGCTGGAGGTGGACGCATGCGCCAGAGGTGGGACGCCGTGCGAGAGCCATACCGGAAGCTCCAGGCAGGTCGTGATTAGGGTGGTCGAGGATACGGGCAAGAATATGAAGAATGTACGCTTGGAGAAATTGGGCATGTCTGTTGCCGACCATGATGGCGGCACCTACGCCACTGTTTTCCTAAAGCCGGCAGAGGAGAAAGCTTCTGACGCAAACCTCCCTCGGATCGTGGTGCTCGCCTATGCAGCCGCCCATGAAATCGGGCACCTGCTTCTGGGTGACGCTCACTGCCCGCAGGGCCTGATGAAAGCGATTTGGAACATGAACGACTTCCAGGCAATGGCGCAAAACAACCTTCATTTCAGCCCTCAGCAGGCCCGGGAATTGACCAGCCGTTACGGTACGGCACATCAGGCCGATGCCGGTGCGGACACGGCGGTTGCGGTTCGACGCTGAGCGGCGGCGCCGCAAGCCTATTGCATCTGCGTCATCCAGGTATCACTGTGTACCTGGGGCAGGTTGATCAGGATCTTGTCGCGGGCGACGCTAAGGTCTGAAGGAATTGGTTGAACGCCCCAGCGCGGCCCGCCGAGTCGTGAAAATGCTCATAGGCGAACGGTGGACCCAGCGGGTGTTTGGTCACCGGATCCAGCCGCTGGGCCCAAATGCAAAGATATCCATCGCGCGTGGACGTGAAATACACGCGTGTTCCCATCCGCAGAGAATTGAGGCTTATCGTCACTGTGTCGTCCGTCGGTGACCGCGATCCATTCCGCCTCCGTGGCTGGCGAGCCGTGCCGCACCGGTGCGATCAGGATCTGCGCCAGCGGCTCCGGCAATTGCAAGGATTGCGACTTTTTGAAAACTACCCAACGGTCATCCCACGAGAAATAAGCGTGAAAAAGCGGTGCATCCGGAAGACTCAGGAAATCCTGCTCCGTTTTCGTGCGTAGATCGAGGGCGACGATCCGAACCTTGTCTAGGTCGCCAGTCAGGTCAATTTCTGCAGGAGAACCACAGAACCGTCGGATGAAAACCCACGCGGCGTGCAGCGCTCACAGATCTGCTCCGGCTGCCCACCGGCGGCCGCAACCATGAAACCGCACGGCAACAGACTCTCGGAGTGGCCCGCCAACTGCCCTCTTTGCAATCGCGATCAAAGATCACTTTTGATCCGTCCGGAGAAATCGAAGCCCAATAGCCTCCGCCCGGATGGGCTCGCCTCCCGTTATCGTCCAGGAAGTGATCTGTGCCGGTGCTCAGATCTCTCAGCCGGATGGTGTTGGGCTTGCCGGGGTTGTAGGAATCGTACGCCATCCACTTTCCGTCCCGAGAGACGGACGGAGAGCTGAAAGTCCCTCCCTCGGGGAGAGGTAACTGGAAGGTTGGACCCAGTTTCTGGCCGCGGTCGTTGATCGAGATCTGATATATCGACGCGCTGGTGCTCCAGATATTGTAGGCGAGCTTGCCGTCCTCCGATGCAGAGCCGCCGGAGCCGAGAATGCCATTGCCGGAAGCGACCAGTTCCGGGTTCTCATCTATGGCACCCCGCGGAGAGATTCCGATGCGCCAAAGCTTCCAGCTTTCGAGGTTAGCGGTAGAGTAGATGATCCATTCGCGGTCGTTATTGTGGTCCGAATCCACGCGCGGACGGCACCCCCGGGCCAGTAGTTTTGCTCAATGCCTGGAAGCTGGGCCAGCCGGGGCTGGCCTTCCGCCAGCGGGACGATCCACCACGCGGCCGGCCTGTTTTGCTCACGGCTGCGGACCCCATAGAAAAGAATCTCCTTCCCACTGGGAGCCCAAACCGGCGGCCCGTAAACGCGGAAGTTCTGATTGAGAGGCAGAGCGACCGGCTGGCTGCCATCCACAGACACGGTGAACGCTTTCTCGTCTTGCCAGTACAGGATGCCATCGCCGTGTAGAAAGGCGGGTATTCCGCCTGGGTGAGAACCGCGGGGTATTCCGCATCGGGTTTGCGACGACCAGTCTCGGGTCGCCAGGTAGAGTTGAGGCAATGTAGATTCCGCCTCCGTTCCTTTCGGAATAGAAGACGATATGCGTGCCATCGGGCGAGAAGTTTGGAGAGTAAGCCGGGTAAGAATCTGTGGTTACCGGGATCGCATCGCCCCCCGCGGTCTGTTGCACCCAGATATGCGGTGTGCCACTGCCAGGATTCGACGTGTAAGCAAGCAGTTTCCCATCCCGTGAAAGCGCGGGGTTGAAACCAAAGGAAGTTACATGCCTGGTTTCCTGCAAGGTGGGTTTTTTGTGCTGCCTCAACCACGCGGCGCTCGTGATGCCAATAACGGCGAGCACAACCGCGACCGTCAGCGCGGTAATGAGGACGGTCCGGGATGGTGATCTATCGGATCTGGGTTGCGCTGGGATTTCAACCGAGACTGTACTTACGGGGGCGGCCGGGGCAGGTGCTTCTGTTTGAGGGGCCGCCGCCACTGGCGCGACGAATCGGTATCCCCGCCGCGGGACCGTTTCAATGTACTGCGGGGTGCCGGCATTATCGTTCAATGCCTCTCGTACCCGATTCACCGCTTTATTCAGGGACTGATCGAAGTCAACGAAAGTATTGCCCCAGATCTGCTCCTGCAGTTCCTCGCGGGTGATGATCTCGCCCGGCCGCTCCGCCAGCTTCGCCAAAACCCGGAAAGGCTGCTCCTGCAGCCGGATCAGCATGCCATGTTTCCGCAACTCCATGGCGTCCCGGTCCAGTTCGTAGACTCCGAAGTGGATCTTCCTAGACATGATCACACCATTGCAGCCTACTCTAACTCAAAACCAGGAGAAGCCCAGCTTGCATAACGAAGTGCCTGAAAAACGGGATTATGGGTAACTTGCTCCTGCCATTTCCTCCGGCTGGGGAACATACAGAAAACCCGAACTTTGCAGGCAATTCGCAGGATCACTTCAGGATTGCCCGTGATTCGCCCGCAATCCTTTTGCCTATCGAGAGCTCTAAGTGAGCGGTTATGGCGATTTGGCATAAACCGAACCGAAAGGCCAGCCACTTATCTGCCCGGTTGGCCGACCAACCTCAGTTTTGCTTGTAATGAAGCGGATCACGCGCATAAGCCCGGTCGATGGCGATTGCAATTCTGCTCATCCCTGGCGCAAGAGTAAGATCGAACGTTCGCTGGACGTCGTCCTTGTATGACGAGGCGTTTTCGCCTTCCAAGGTAATGTGCTGCGTCAATCGAGTTTCACTGTTAGGAAGCTCCTTGAACACCCACTTGCATAAAATGACTGCTCCTTCCAGAGCGATCTCTATCGTATACGAGTCATGTGGCTTGACTTCTCGCAGCCGCCACTGCCGCGGCGCTTGCCCTGGTATCTTGGTGGTACCGAGTGATCCACTCGTGAACGATCCATTCAGTCTAAATTCCGCAGGAGGGTCGTCCCAGTTTTTCACATCAGTCAAATACGTCCATGTAAACGCAGGAGTAGCCGTTGTCTCAACAGAATGCTCCGTCGCCCATGCGATTTCACTCATGTTCATGCCTTACTTCGTCGCAGGCCAGTTAGTGTATATGAATCAGCCCGGTTCACGGGGGAAACACTGACGCTAAGGCTTCTGTTGGCGCGAACGAATCAGGGCGAGTCACGCATTGAGGTTGACCAGATAGCCTTGGGGCGTTTCGGGTGGATTGGTCGGCTACCCGGAAGTTAATTGCAGAGCAGGGGTTTGCTCTCTGGATGTGAAGCTCCCGTGAAACGGGATTTTCGGTAAATTGCCCGACCCCGGCCCCTTCCACTGGGGAATTTACCGAAAACCGACTTTACAGTCACTACAGAGGATCGCTTCCGGATTGACCGTAATCTATGAGGAATGGAGGTTTTGACGGCGCCATGGTCGATCCTTAGAGACGGCTTAGGTTACCGAAACACTACACTGGATGGCATTCAGTCACTAAGGATGCCTCCGTTGCGGTGATGCTGGTGAGAGAGAATCGGGTGGATGCGAGAAGGGATCGGAAATCCGCTTCGGTACGTTCACGGATAACATCTGCGCATTGAGCGCTCCCGATTCATTTCATCGCAATGCCGTGAGGACGTGCCGGGCCTGTCTTGAAAGCCGTGTTGAAATCCAGATTGAACTGTTTATCCTCGGTGAGAGTATCGTGGGTAACTTTGAGAACATGGACTTTATGGTCACCCTCATAGTGGATAATGCCCGCATTGTCTTCATTGAGGAAGTAGTCCGTCACCACGAGGCGGCTATCATCATCGTTCAGCACAAGGTTGTGTGGCCCAGCGTTTGCACCGAAGCTGACAATTGATACTTGCTTAGGATTGAAGCGGTCGCTGACGTCCAACATTACTATTTGTCCCGCCATGAACGTGCCTATAATCAGCCGGTCGCCGGATTGTGGTGTCGCCAAGATCTGGCCCATTCCGCCGGGTACTGGTGTGTCTACGTGAGGCTTCACCGTGGAGAGATCGAATACGGGAGTTCCTGTGTCGCGGTCGGGATTGATGAGATAGATATAACCGTCGAACATGCCAGCTGTGTACCCGTAGCCATGCGGATCATGAGGAAGCATCTTCACGTCCATCGTGCCCTGCGCTGGATTGCCGTCCGGTGTAAAGAGGTCGACGGTTTTCGTGATCGTGCGCTCGCGGTAATTCCAGATGCGCACCGAACCTCGCAGCACAGGCCCCATCGAACCCATCAACGTACTGCTGGGCATGATGAAGTCAGAGGTCATCATCAAATTCAGATCCGGACGCGCCGAGATGCCGTGGGGATTGAACCCGTCCAGCGGCGGCGTGGAGGGCCACTCCTGAACTAGCGACGTCGGGCCAAAGTGGTTCGCGACGAAATGCATGCGGCCGTCGAATTCTGCGATGCGACCCGGCGCCATGCCGGTAGACGAACCCATTTGTGAAATGAGAAAGCCACCGTTTTCGAGCGGCAGAAAGTCGTCCGTCATGGCCGATTCCACGGCTCTGGTAGAAAACATGAACCGCGGTTTCTTCGCATCGGTTACGTCAAAGAAGAAGATCCCGTTCTGATCTTTCAGCAGGCTGAGCAGGCCTCCGCATCCCAGAATGGTCTTGTTCGAATTCAGGTGGCAGTGGTGCGGTTCGTTGCCGATGTTACCAGGAGGTGGAAGCGGAACGGTGTTGATGACTTGTCCGTATTGAGGAGACTGATCATCGAAGTCGATCACTGCAAGAAAATCCGGCGCTACATGCGCTTCGTCTTGCGCCCAGATATAGAGGACCTTTGCTTTTCCCCCGTGATCTTCTTGCCTGCTGCCCCAATCACTTTGCGCCAGCGCCATCATCGATGCACCAAACACAAGTGCGGTGGTCAGCCAAAATTTCGTGGTCGCACCCGCAACACCGTTCCTCTTCATCATGTGAGACACACCTCCGCGCAGTTAGATCGCTGACCGACAATTCACAGAGCCCTTCAGCGGCTGGTTGCCGCCACGGCGAGAATCAACGGTCATACCAGAAATCTGGTTTTCATTCCTGGCCCCTCTAATCGGTGAATTCCAGATAGCAAGGTCTACCCTTAAAGCGAGAGGAGGGGGGCGGATTCTGCAAATGCTCGTCGAGATTCTTGAATTGATAAAATGATTCGCTATGGAAGTGCTCCACGGGTCCTCGCCAGGGACGGTCGCGCGGCTCATGGCGGACTTTCGCAAAGGGGATAAGGCCGCCGCCGACCATTTAGTGGAATTGCTGTATGCGGAGTTGCGAAAGCTGGCGGCTGCCAAGATGAAAGGCGAGCGCACCGAGCATACCTGGCAGCCGACGCTGCTGGTGAATGAGCTGTACCTGGCCCTGGTCAAAATCAAAGCGCTCGGGACGGGGGGTAATGCCGATCAGGAGAAAGCCGCCTTCATCGGGCTGTCCGGGCACATCATGAAGCGCCTTCTGATTGATCACTCGCGTCGTCTTTACCGGCGGTCGGAAAAGGTCCAGTTCCTGGAAATGCCGGACCAGATTTCTCCTGGCATTGAGAATGTTCAATTCGTGGACGGAGTGCTCTCCCGCCTGGCCGCCATCGATCCCAGGCTCCGTTCCGTGGTCGAGATGCGGGTTTTCGAAGAAATGACCGGGGATGAGATCGCACAGCAGCTTGGTTGTTCGCCACGAACCGTCGCCAATCTCTGGACTTTCGCCAAGCGGTGGCTCGAAAAGGAATTGGCAGCGACCGCCCTATGAACGAGGAGCAATGGCGGCAGACTTGGGAAATCTATGCCGTTGCCGTCGATCTGGACGGTGACGAAAGACGATGCTTTCTCGGTTCGCTGAGCGCACCCCCCGAAGTTCTCGGCGAAGTGAAGTCGATGCTCGACGAGCCTCAGGCAGCCGATCTTGGCCCGGCCCCTCACGAACCGCCATCGAGGAGCGGCGTCCGCTTCGGCCGCTATGAAGTCGGTGATCTCTTGAGCGCGGGGGGAATGGGCGAGGTCTATTGTGCGGATGACCTCGAGTTGGGGCGAAAGGTGGCCCTCAAGTTCCTGAACCCGGAATGGGCCGACAGCGCCCCGGCGGTGGAGCGGCTTATCCGCGAGGCAAGGGCCGCCTCCGCGTTAAATCATCCGCACATCATCACGGTCTACGAGGTGATTCGCGAGAAGAACGACGTTGCGATCGCCATGGAATTGGTGGAGGGCCGCTCGCTTCGCCGGTTCTGTGGCAAGCCGGTGGGGATCCCACAGGCGATCCAGTGGGGCCGCCAGACCGCCCAAGCGCTGGCTGCCGCGCACCAGCGCCATATTGTTCATCGCGATGTGAAGCCGGAGAATTTGATGGTGCGCGACGACGGAATCCTCAAGGTGCTGGATTTCGGGCTCGCAGGCCATGACGGCGACGAGGAACAGAGGAAGTCCACGCACTCCTTGAAATTCGCGGGAACGCTTCATTACATGTCTCCCGAACAAACTCGGGGCGAACGCCCGACCAGCGCGAGCGACGTGTTCTCGCTCGGGCTGGTGCTGTACGAGTTGGCTACGGGCGTGCATCCATTTCGATCCGACTCTCCCATCGACACCGGGTACGCTATTGTTCACGAGGAGCCTAGACCGCCTTCGTCGCTCAATCCGGAGATTCCGGCAAGCTTCGAAGCGCTCCTGCTGCGGATGCTGAGTAAAGATCCAGGCGAACGGCCATCGGCCGCGGAGGTGGATCAGCAACTTTCGGTCGCCATGATGGCCGCCCCACGGCGGCGTTCCGGGGCGATCGCTTGGGTAGCGGCGGCGATCATGGTGGCCGCGATTGCGGGCGCCCTGGTGTTCGCCTTCCACGGCAAGTTCTTTGTCCGAAAGGAGCCGCAGTTTCTACAGTTGACCCGCCACGTGAATGAGAATCGGGTCACCACCGCGGCTCTCTCGCCGGACGGAAAAACTCTGCTGTTCGCGACTTTTGGCGGTCCTGTATATATTCGCCGCACCAGCGACGGGCTGAGCCGGCCCCTGGATGCTCTCAAGGGGCTGCGCGTCGATCGGATGGTTTGGTTCAACGATGGATCGAAAATCCTGATCAACGGATCGATGGCCGGCGCTCTAGACAAATACGAGCCCGGCATCTGGGTGATGCCGTCGGAAGGCGGCGAGTTGGAGCAAGTCGCGTCAGGAGCCAGGAACGGAGTCCCGTCGCCGGACGGCGCCCGGATCGCTTTTACCACGGCGGATGGATCGCTTCTCTCGGTTGTTTCCTTGGCCGGTGGCGAGCGCCGGCAGCTTTGGAGCGGCGGCGACACCGCTTCGTTCTCGTCCCTAGTCTGGTCGCCCGACGGAAAGAGAATCGCGTTTCAGCGCGCAGAGTACATGCCGCCCGCCAATTTGAATCCCGATCCAAAGCTTTTTAACGTCCAACACTACTATCGATACGACTACCAATCGGTGGACGCAGATTCCGGGCAACTGGGCGCGTCCGCGAAGGATTTCATCATGGAATCGGCTTGCGGCCTGCGCGATGGCCGCGTCCTGTTTCTGCGCAACACGGCCGAGCAACCCTTGATCTATTATCTCTGGACATTGCGCACCGATCCCAACACCGGAAAGTTCCTGGACGAGCCCCGGCAACTCACTCACGAGGACTACAATCTCAAGGAGATTTCCGCTTCGGCGGACGGGCAAGGAGTGGTTGCCGTCCGCGCGGTGAATGGCCACCCCAACATTTATATCGCTGATCTGCCGCCTGGCCACCACTACCCTCGCTTCCTGCATGTCCGGCGTCTGACGTTCACCGATGCCGACGAGTATCCGCACACCTGGACTCCTGACAGCCGGGCGGTCATCTTCGAATCGATCCGGAACGGGAATTTCGATCTGTTTCGTCAGGACATCGATCAAAGCGGCGCCCAGCCGCTGGTCGTCTCGAACGACGCAAAAGTCCTGGCGCATCTGTCGCCGGATGGGAAATGGATTCTTTACAACCAGCAGCACCAGAACGAACGGTGGAAGGTGATGCGGATTCCTTTGAAGGGCGGGACGGCGGAAACGATTCTGCCGGACGCGGGGGTCGCGGGTGACTACAATTGTTCGGCGTTGCCCGCCGGACGCTGCGTTTTTCGAACCGTGCAGGATGACCAGTTCCTGTTCTGGGATTTGGATTCCGTGCGAGGAAAAGGACGCGAGTTGGCGAGAACCCGCCGGACACCAGCAATCATGGGGGATTGGGACATCTCTCCGGATGGATCCCTCGTCGCGATTCCCAATCACGATCCGCGTGACGCCAGAATACGGTTGGTTCCCCTGGATGCGCGAGGCGGAACGGCGCAACGGACCGTGACCATCAAAGGGTTGAAGAATCTGTCGGGGGTCGTCTGGGCTGCCGACGGCCGCGGGTGGTACGTCGCCGTCCAAGGGGTCACCGGCGGTGGGCTTCTTTTCTATGTGGATCTCGAAGGACGAATGCTAACGAACCTGATGGAATCGATGGTGCCGAATTTTGCCGTGCCATCGCCCGACGGCCGACGGGTCGCTTTCGCTGATTGGACCGCAAGCGCCAATGTCTGGTCGGTACACGGGATGTAGTGCAATCCGGATCCTTTGCGACAGATGACTTCCTGTTGTTCCCGAAAAAACGGGATTCGCGGTAACTTCCAGGTGCGGGATGCCGGTTACTGTTATCGAGTAGTCGATCATGGCGGGGCGGTTCAGGGAGACCGCTCCCATGCCCAAGAACTCTACGGCCAAGCGGCGTTCAGCCAAGAACACGCTGCGCCTGCCTGACCTCGATCACTCCAAAGCATCAGTTTTGCAAAGCCTTAGCTCGGTCGCTTCGAAACGCACCTACGCCTTCGCTATCAATGACTTTATCGCCTGGTACTGCTCCGAACCCAGACTGGCGTTCGGTCGCACCGTCGTACTGCGATACCGCTATGAGCTGGCGTCTTGCCAGTACAGGATGCTATCGCCGTTGGGTGAGAACTGCAGGCGTACCGAACTCGGGGTTGCGACGATCAGTCTCGGGTCGCCAGGTAGAGTTGAGGCGATGTAGATTCCCCCTCCGTTCCTTGTGGAATAGAAAGCGATGTGCGTGCCGTCGGGCGAGAAATCAGGCCACATTTCTGGATAAGAATCCATGGTCACCGGAATCGCTTCACCCCCCGCGGTCTGTTGCACCCAGATATGCGACGTGCCCCCGCCATGAGTTGACATGTAGGCCACCAGCTTCCCATCCCGCGAAAGCGTCGGGAACGCACCAAAGGAAGTGATATGCGTGGCTTCCGGCAAGGTGGGCTTTTTGGACTGCTTCCACCACACGACGGTCGCTATGCCAATAGCGGCGAGCACAACCGTGACCGTCAGCGCGGCGATGAGGACGGTCCGGGAGGGTGATCTATCGGATCTGGGTTGCGCTGGGATTTCAACCGAGACTGTAGTTACGGGCGCGGCCGGGGCGGGTGCGTCTGTTTGAGGGGCAGCCGCCACTGGCGCGATGAATCGGTATCCCCGCCGCGGGACCGTTTCAATATACTGCGGGGTGCCGGCATTATCGTTCAGTGCCTCTCGTACCCGATTCACCGCTTTATTCAGGGACTGATCGAAGTCAACGAAAGTATTGCCCCAGATCTGCTCCTGCAGTTCCTCACGTGTGATGATCTCACCCGGCCGCTCCGCCAGCTTCGCCAAAACCCGCAAAGGCTGCTCCTGCAGCCGGATCAGCATGCCATGCTTCCGCAACTCCATGGCGTCCCGGTCCAGTTCGTAGACTCCGAAGTGGATCTTCCTAGACATGATCACACCATTGCAGCCTACCCTAACTCAAAACCAGGAGAAGCCCGGCCTGCATAACGAAGTGCCTGAAAAACGGGATTATGGGTAACTTGCCGTCAGACTCGCCGGGCTGGGGAACATACCGATAACCAGACTTTGCAGGCAGTTCGCGGGATCACTTCCGGATTGCCCGTCATCCGACCATAACGCGGATCATCGAATAAACGGGGCAGCGGCACAAGTGAACTTTCCTCTGTGATCCCTCGTAGTCAGGCGAGAGTATAGCTCCAGCGCTGTGGAAGCTCGGTACGAGATCCGAGCAAATTCTACTTTCTCAGCTCCGAACTCCAGTTTGACACTAGAGTAAGCGGCATGTTGCTCACCGTCTGGGTGTCGCCGTTGATCAGAAAGCGCTTGCCATCGGGGCTCCGGGCGTAAACGCCGAGGCGATAGCCGACGCCAATCGTTTGGAAAAGGGTGTGAGGCGTGCCCAACGTCAACCCATGAGTCGTTTCGCCCACATCGACCGCCATCAGCGTGGCGTTCTGCGGTGTAACAAAAAACAACTCTTTCCCGTCACCTCTCCAATGTGGGCTGAGCCCGCTCCCGGTCGAGACCTGGTACTTGCGACTACTGTCGGGAAAGCTGGTGATGTAAACCTCCGCTAGTTCGGGGTCGTTGGACGTAAAAGCCATCCACTTGCAATCGGGAGAGAATTCCGGATCCAGGACATCGAACTGGGACTGCACGAGAGGAAACGGCTTGCGATCTCCGAAGAGCGGCAGAATCCAAATTTCATGATTCGTCTCGCCGGTGCCTTCCCGCCGCATATATGCGAGGTAGCGCCCATCACGGCAGATGGAGCGGGGAACCTCGTTCACGCGAGAGGTTTCTAGTAAGACTTCAGCATTCTTTCCATTGAGATCTTTCCGATAAATGTGGGAATACCCCGTGGAGTCGGCGGAAGCATAGATGATCGCCTGCCCATCCGGTTGCCAGACAGGCGAGTTTGCAAATAGTGGACCGAAGGTGAAACGCGTTTTGGTTCCCCGTACCAAGTCCAGAATCCACACGTCGGGGGTCCACCAGCTCTTGTCGAAAATGCTAACGGCCACCTTCGTCACGTCGGGCGAGATGGCGGGCTGCGAAAAGAAATCCGGACCAATGCTTTCCAGCATTTTGCCGGTTCGATCATGCCACACAAGATTCCATCCCACAGCATTGGTGGACGGATAGTAGAGAAGCGCCCCGCTGTGTGAGGCGGAAAACATCGAGGCGGAATTCGGTCCTACCACGGCAGGATGATCCGGCAGCGGGACGGGCTCTCCCTTGAGCTCGATCTTTTTGGCATCGAATGGCTGGGCGACGAGTGTCTGTTCCTGCAGGTAAATAAGATAGCCCGGCGGGGCATACACGGCCTGGTGCCCGGTATGCAGCACGAATCGATGCCCCTTCGAATCCAACGAAGCGGTGTAGATTCCAGTCTTTTCCTTTTGCAGGCTACGTAGGAAGAAAATGTAGTGTTTGTTGTCAGGGAGAAACTGTGGCCAACGATGGCTGTCCTCCGACAGATTTTTGTCAAGCTCAGTGACCCTTATAGGTCTGCCTCCATTCGCGGATAGACGATACAGCGGGTCGAGAGTGCCCGGCGTGAAAAGGATGACTCCATCCTCGCTCCAACTGCCTCCCCGCGGAGAAATGTTCACGTCGCACAAGGTTCGCAAATCACCGCCGTTGTCATTGATCCGCTTCAGCTTTCGATCGGCAAAAAATCCGATGGAGTGGCTATCGGGAGACCAGAATGGATGTGCTGCCCCTTCGGTTCCGGCTAAGGGATGAATGTTGGTCGAATCGACAGATCTCAGCCATAGCATCACCGTGCTCTTCTTGTCGCGCACCGCGGCGACGATTTGCCGGCCATCGGGCGAGATCGCCGGAGCCCCGCCCTCTACATCGTGCGAAAAGAATTCCGCGTCCTCTGGAGGCAATATCGAGGTCCGCACGACCGGCAGTGCCGGAGCAGACTGTGTGAAATGAACGGCAAGCACCCACGCCAGTAAGATAAGCAAGACTGTGCAAACTCCCCACGCTAATTTCGCAGACTTCCACCATGCGCGAGCTGGAGTCGCAGCCGGAGCGGCTGTAGTATCCGAAATCCATTGAAGTTGGAGTTTCACGTCATGGGCGCTTTGAAAGCGCTCATCGGGTTCCTTGGCCAGACACGTTCGAACCACCTGGTCCAGTGCTGGTGGTGACGCGGGCTGCAGCGAACTGATCGGCTGGGGTTCTGAGGCCATGATCGCCGCGACTGTAGATGCGGTCGTCTTGCCTTCAAAGGCGCGCTTGCCCGTCACCATTTCGTAGAGCACCGCTCCAAGTGAAAAAAGGTCGCTTCGCGCGTCAGCCTCCTTGCCTTCCACCTGTTCCGGCGACATGTATTGGAACGTCCCTACGATCATGCCTTCGGCGGTAAGCGGACGATCTGGCGTGCTGAGGGTTCTGGTCAGCTGCGAACTAGGAGGATAGACCGTCGTCAGCGGCTTGGCTAAACCGAAGTCCATCAGCTTGGCGCCGGTCTTGGTGAGCATGATGTTGCCGGGCTTGAGGTCACGATGAATAACCCCGCTGCGATGCGCTGTCTCCAATCCGTCGCAGATATCGCGGCCGTAGCGCAGAGTTTGGCCCAGCGGCAAAGAACCTTTGCCAAGGCGATCGCCGAGAGTTTCGCCTTCTAGGTACTCCATGACCAGATAGTTGAGTCCGTCCTGCAAGCCGACATCGTAGAGATGGCAAATGTTGGGGTGATTCAGAGAAGAGATGGCGCGGGCCTCGCGGTCAAAGCGCTCTTTGGCGACGGAGATGTCGGACAGATGCTGGGTAAGGATCTTGATCGCGACGACACGGTTGAGTCGCGTATCCCGCGCCCGATAGACTTCACCCATGCCGCCCGCGCCCAGCAGAGATTCGAATCTCATACGGCCCGAGTTTTGTCCCAGGAGTAAGCGCCATCCGTGGGCGTAATTATAGCCTGTGCACGTTGCAGGCCGGAGGCGACGATTCCGGGTGTGTAGTCGGCAACAGGAAGTAATCACATCGTTGAGAAGCGGCTAGCAACGCATTGGCTGAAAAACGGGGATCGCGGTAACTTGCCCGGCGGTGGCCCTCTGGGCTGCGGGAACTTACTGAAAACTAGACTTTGCAGGCAGTTCGCGGGATTACAATTCCGGTTGGCCGCATAATGAGCTTAATCGCTCAAATCAATTAGTCCCACATCGGCTCTCTTACAATGTGGGCACCACCGTCGGTGGAGATACAGCAGATCCGCGACTTTCGTCAGTTTGCTCAACGCCTCAAGCTTGAGTTGAGGTGAGTTTTGCCGCGCGATGGTCTCAGGATCAGTCAGCAATTCTGTCCACAGGCGGACAGCAGCCTCATACTGTTGCTCCAACCGCTCATAGTCAGAGCACGCCATCACAATGTGTGATGCAGTGAAATAGGGGGGAGACGGAAGGAAAGTCTCTTGTGAGCAGAACAAAAAAGGGAGGCGAAACGCAAGTGTATTCAGCACCCGATCCAACCCTCCTAGAGGCTGCGAGCGGAAGGGACAATTTTGCTTGCGGCCTACTTTTGCCCTTCATTATGCGCTTCGTGGCCGCCATTCTAGGCAAGTTGTGTATCATTTCTTAGCAACTGTTCAGATTCCTGGCGCAAAATGTCGCATGTCATTTCGCGCGGGGTTATAGCTTGCCCGCTTACCCTTCTGCTGAGTTCTTCGGTGGGTACGATCTCTTCGGTGGGCTGGGTCATGGGCGGGAGATCCACGAGCAGTTCTTGTCTTTTGAAGAGCAAGAGAAGCGTCTTGCCAAGCTGCACGAGGTCTATATGGTCGATTTGCCTACGTTCGATCATTCGCGCCTCCAAGGGCGTGCCTCAGCGTATTTTGCAGGCTCGCAACAGGGCCCAACGCCAACCCGCGTAATCGCGTCGCTGGCATCGCTGGCACCTAACCGGATATTGGAAAAGTAGCAGCCGCTCGACGTCTTTCCAGCGGACTCTGGACAGGCGCAACCTAGAAGAAGAACACTCGTGGCAGATCACAAAATCACCACCTTGCTGACTGAGCGACATTGGCCGCAAAGCGAGCGAAACTCGCTCCAAGTCTTAGTTGTTAAAGATGAGCGAATGGTACGTCGGGATGTCTTGTACCCTGTCCATTTTGGTCGACGTCCTGGTGGCAACCTCGCGCAATCGATAATATCCGTCGTGCGTTGGCATTTCTTCTCCGTCATGCCCATGGCTGATTGGCTTGAATTCAGCGTAAGTCCTGTCCAGCGCGCTCAGTCGTCGGCATTTTCTTTGCGGTTCTGTACTGCGTTCAATACGCCGTGAAGGTGTGGCCCGATGTCTGGGAACTTTATGTTTGGCGGCCGCTGAGCAAACGCTTTGGTCTGGCGTCACGTCCAACCTTTCCGCATTTGTGAACCAGGACCCACAATCCGGCCACGATCACCGCTGATGCGAGCAATATCAGTCCGGTCCGGCTCATTAGATGAATAAGCCAAGATAGCCTGTCTCCAAAGAAGTAGCCGATACAGCAGATCAGGCCGACCCAAAAGGCGGCTCCCAGGAGGTCGAAGAGGAAGAAGCGCGGCCAGCTCATAAGGAGTGAACCCGCAACCAGACCGTTCAGCACTCGCACGCCCGCGATGAATCGTGCGCAGAACACTCCTAAGGCCCCGTGCCTGCTAATGAAGTCCCGACCTCGCTGAATGCTTCCAGGGCCAATGTGAAGCTTTCTACCATAGCGACCGAGCAGAGCCTGTCCACCCGAGCGCCCCACGTAAAAGCCGATGTTATCGCCGGCAGACGTAGTACAGAACGCGACCAGCGCGACCCATCCAATGTTCAGCCCGGTTGGACGCGACGCCAGCGCGCTCGCGATAAGAAGCAGCGTCTCTCCGGGCAGGGGGATGCCAGCGCCTTCGGCGAGGAGCCCGACAAACACCGCCAAGTACCCATACTCAATAAAGATATGAGTAAGGCGGCCAAGAGAAACAAGGTGCATTACTTGTCAGATGCAATTTGCGATCCGCCGCGGTCACCTTGCAGACCACACTGACTCCAAGACACGGGTGCGCGAGGTTCCCAAGTACCCGCGAGGCACAGTTTTCTTAGCCGGTTGTACTTCCGACCTTCCGCCGTAGGAGTGAGGTCATCTTCGAAGATGCCTATCAAGGCCCTTTGCCCTTGATAGCTCCTCATCGAGGCGCTAGATAGCACGCCGGAAACTCCTCCGCAGACATCCCTTTATCTTTACATCTTTCGTGGGAGAGGGACAGATCTCAAGATCGAGTTCAATGTTGCAGAGAGGGCCCGCCCTATGAGGAAACGAATCGGTGCTTTTCTGCTCGGCGCTATTTGGACCGTCGGTGCGTTGGGCAACGCCTGCGCCCAATCCAGGGAAGCTAGGCAGGTAATGGAAGCGACCAACGAGGACCGCGCTCAACGGGGCCTTGGGCCGCTCAAGTGGGATCCAGCCTTGGCGCGAGCCGCACAAAAGCACGCTGAGCTGATGGTGGGGCAGCGCGCCCTGTCGCACCAGTATGGAGGAGAAGCTGATCTGGATGCCCGCGTGGGGCACGAGGGTGCGCACTTTCACGTCGTCGCCGAAAATCTGGCCGCTGCACCATCTCCTGAGGCGTTGGAGGCGGAGTGGATGCACTCGCCGGGGCACCGCGCAAACATTCTTGATCCGCGGCTGAATGAGATCGGCGTGGGGCTCGTGCGTCAGGGGGGGTATTTGTGGGCGGTGGAGGATTTCTCCGCCAGCGTCGCCGTGCTAGGCTCCTCGCAGATTGAACGAACCATCGGCCAGCTGCTGATCGAGCATGGCATCGAGCCGGCGGGCGACGTTGCCGCAGCCCGGGAGACATGTGCCATGGACCATGGCGCAGCAGGAGGCTTGCGGCCAAAATTTATTATGCGTTGGGAAGCCTCCGCTTTAAACCGGCTGCCCGACGTGCTGGAGCAGAAGATCAGCACCGGGCGCTACCGCACGGCGGCAGTGGGCTCATGCAATAGCGGTAACCAGGCGCCAGGATTTACGACATACCACCTTGCTGTACTGCTCTTCTGAGCAAGCAAATAGAACGCCCACCGAACCATCGCGCTACGGCAAGCAAACCCTGCGAACGGATCACGCATCATTCTCTACGGGCCTCGGGGGGAGGCCCGCCTTGGCTTCTCGTTGCGTGGGAGGTCCCACGATCTTGGGGGTGCGCTTTCTAGTCACCCCCAAGGCGAGGGCTCTTTTTTCGCATCGCAAGCCAAGCAAGCTATGCTTCCTTGTACTCCCACGGAAAAGGAGGCAGAGATGAGACGAACTCAGCCATCACAGGCTGCGCCGATGACCATCTGGTGCGCGGCGACGCTCTTGTTAGTAACAGCTTTTATCGCCATGGGACTCACACTATTCCTCACTCCCGGACATTGGGGTTCTCTCCAGGAAAGATCGGTGCCGAAACCACTTAGCCAAATGCACTAAGCTACGCTCCAACCGTGGAAAGCGTTGAGGCGAGCAACGTCATTTCTCTCGCGCGCATTGCAACCGGCTCGCAGCTCGATATCGCAGGCTTAGCAAACTACTAAGCTGCCAGGCGTCCGTGCTCCGGTTCCCTGAGAGAGATGGGCATAAACTCGTCGTTGTTGGCGATCCCGACTTCGCATCCCAATCCCTGGCCCCTGCTCAATAGCGCATCTCAAACGCTTGGTTCTATTGGCATCCTGTGAATGTCAGCGTTTGAGCTACAACTGCAAAACTGCCCGTCGTGGTCAACACATAGGCCTGAGTTTTCTGTTCTGAAGGGCTGCAGTCTGCAGTTCCACCAGATGAGGGCACGAACGCCAATCCGTCGAGGACATATGCTGCCAACGGGGAGCTTTGCGACAGAGTAACTCCATTGGCTGAGTATGCTCCGACATACGGACCTCCCGCAGGCAGCGTCACCACATAACTCACGCAGTCGGTACCCGTTGGGCAGCTGGACACCCCGGCCGTTTCCAGCGCAAGCATAGCGGTCGGCTGCTGAGCATTGGGAACAAGCGGAATGGTAAACGAAGTTCCTCCCGCCTGCGTCGCTTCAAGAGCAGCGAGTTGAGCGTCAGTAACCGTGCCCTGAGTGGCGGCGTTCTGAGACGTAACAGCGCCTGAGAACTGAACTGCACCCGCTGTGCCGGCGGCTGCCCAAAAAAGACTCACCGATCCGGTAGTCTGTCCGTTGGCCACTCCGGTCACGATAGACGGCTGGTAGACACTACCATCGGTGCGTTCGCCAACTACGACAACGTCATACGTGCCGGTCGGAATGGGGCAAAACACAAAGGTGCCGTCGCTCCCGGCAAGCGTTGCCATCATGATCCGGTCCACGCCTGTTGCGTCCTTCTGCTCCAGGGCCACCAGCACGTTTCCGTTCACCGGATTGCCCGTTCCATGATCGAGTACCTTTCCGTTAATCGAACTGGATGTAGTGCTGACCTCTCCGGCGTGGAGAACAGGCTTCAGTCTGTATTGGCCATTGCCCTCTTGAACAATGGATGCGCAGGTATTGAAGTCGATATCCAAATCCTTGGTCTGGCCAGCGCCGATTGTGAACCCGCCTGAGGCAATTTGCCCGGAAGGAATCTTGAGTCCTGTCTTTGACTCGCTCGAGAGGAGGAGCTGATGAACGCTGTTGTCGGAAGACACTACGACACAGTTGGTGGAACTGCCACAGGCATTGTTTGCGACGGTTGCGCTGTTGTCGGCCAGAATCAGACGGATTTGCTGATACGTCCCTGCCTGTAGCTGCTGTGTATCACCCAAAGTTGCGAGAAAGCACTGGTTGTTCGCTTGTCCAAGCAAATCGACTTGTTTCGGCTGAGAGGAGAGACCAGGTGTCAGGTCCGTCCAACCGCTGTCACTATCTCCAGCTGTCGAGCTGATGTTTGCCTGGACATCTGTGATGGTGACATAGACGTGAGCGAAGGGACCGGTGGGCCCGCTGCAGGTGGCCGGATCGCTCAACATGACGTTGGCAATTGTGGATCCCGTAGTGGAAGAAGGGGAGGAGCTGGAGGTCCCACTGCTGCACGCCACTACAAGTAGACTTATCAGGATCGAGACTGCTATCAAAAAGATTGGCCAAGGCGTTCCTGTGAATGTCTTCGGCGTTTGCTTTGCGGTCACAATTTTTCTCCCGAGAAAGACTTCCCACAATGCAATTGAAGAAAGGCAGGAAATCGCCAAGGAAAATGGCGAGAAATTTTCAGACGGTGCTCACATGCCTCCGCTAGGCTTTGGATCTTTTGTGATTTCCAGGCGATTGCCAGAGCCAACGCTCTACGTGAAACTAATCCTCGTGGCCGTGGTGGTCGGCCCCGTCCTTATAGTGCCCGTAGGCGTGGCCGTGGCCGTGACCGTGGTCATGATCTTCATGGTCCCAGTGTCCTTCGTTATACCGCCAGCCGTCCGGATACCGGTCATAGTGAGGATGGGCCCAGTACGCTCCCGGGAAAGGCGGGCGATCGTAGTGCCCGGCAACCCAACGATACCGGGGTCCCTCCGGGGCCCAGAAGCCCGCTACCCACACAAAGTCGGGCTCGGGGGGAGGGGGTGGAGGTGGTTCGTAGCGTATTGGTGGTGGCGCGATTCCGATAACGACTGAAACCTGACCGGATGCCGGTACCGCCAGGGCCGCTACCAGAAAGAGCCCGCAAGCCCAACTCTGTTTCACGTGTGTCTCCATTTGCCGTGGAACGCGGCACCACACCTCAGCTTGGACGGAACGCGCCGGACGCTCGAGTTTTACCATCCCACTTCTGCCGTGAGTTATAGAAGAAGAACTCAACGGGGCCAATGACTCTGAAGTGGCAGAGGGAGCTGGCCTCAATGCCTATGCTAAGGTCGAAAACCAAGCCGCCTGCTGCTCTCCCTCGATGAGTGTGGCGAAATGGCCTGCCGGTACCTTGAGAGTCTTGCTGTTGGCGGAGATCCGCGACAGGAGATCCGCGACAGGAGATCCGCGACAGAGATCCGCGACAGAGATCCGCGACAAGAGATCCGCGACAAGAGATCCGCGACAGAGATCCGCGACAGAGATCCGCGACAGAGATCCGCGATAGACGAAATAACCTCCAAGTCTGCGGTCACAGATTTTGAGAGTTATCGCGTCCGTCTCACATCCCCCATCCGGCACTTGGTCGTGTAGTCGGCTTTCCGGACAAATGTTCCGATTTCGACGGGAGAAGGTTTTTTTGAAACTCGAGCAGTCCGCTGGCCCAAATGTTGGAGCAACTTACCGAAAACCCGACTTTCAGGCAAAAACGCGGGATGCCCTAAGGGTTGATCGCAGCTTTGCTTGCGATTCGACGGTTCGCCGCCTCATGTGTGTGCGTTGACTTCAGCGAGTGCTTCGGCACAAATTATTACCGACATAACAAAATCACCCAAATGAAGAAAGCGGCCGGTCCCTAATTGTCCGCTGGAGGAAACTCAACCTGAATCCTGGTATCAATTTCCACGTTCTCGTCATCAACCTCGTAGCCCCACCACCTGACCGCGTTAATAGCGGCCTGAGCTAGTAGCGAGGGGCCGGAGTCATATTGGAGTTCCTTCGTTCTGCCATTTCGATCGATGATTCCGTGGAGTACTACGGTACCCGAAACATTCGCTACTTTAGCTTCGTGGGGAATCTCGGGCGTTAAGCGATAGCGGAGCAACTTCGCCTCTAGGTCGCCATTAACATAAATGCGAGATAGCTGCGTGTTCGCCACCGGCTGCACCGGCTCGATCGTAATGTCACTGTTAGAAGGAGGGGGAATCGCGGCCTGAGGTGATGAGCCGCGCGCGGAAGGCTCTTTTTGGGGTGCGGGCATAACCCAGACGATGAAGGTTAGCTCCTGATCCTTGTAACGTCCTGTGATTTCCCAACAACCAAATACGGGGATGGACATGCCCCCCATCATCCAGTGTTTGCCCGTGATCGGCTGAATTTCCGTGAAAGAAGGAGCTAGACCATCGAGCCTTTTCCCGGTCACGATAAGTGGCCCTGCGCCGTCCGTGTACGAGAACGTTCCTCTCCAGGGAAACTTGTTAAAATACGCGAAATCGCCGGGCTTGCTGGGCAGTCCCCACCAAATTCCGTCGGTCGGAAGCAGCACCGATAAATTCTCGGTCCCATAGGTGCCCACCATCGCGTAGCCCCCTCGCCCAGGCTCGGGCACATAAGAAAGCCTGGCGCTTCCCGTCGAAGGCAGTGTGACATGGCAACTCGGCGGCGGTGCGTCCTGAACCGTGTCACTTTTGGCATGCCCGTCTAGTTCAACATCTTGAGCGAACGCCGTGAACTTAATGCACGGGAACGCTATCACGGTGAACGCCAGCGTAAATACAATTGCAAATCTTGGAAGGAGCATGGTGCCTCCTTGCTTGCCAAAAGTATACCTTTGAGCTACGGCGAGGACGCTTCGTATATTGAAGGGCAAGAAACGGGCTTTCCGGTAAATTGCCCCCGATCCCCTTCAGGCCGGGGGAACTTACCGATAACCAGACTTTTCGGGAAGTTGCGAGTTGCCTACCATCCGGCCTGCTTCCGGGGCTGAACTGCCGATGATGGCAAGGGTTGCCGAGGTATTGGCGCTGATTGGGGAGATGGAACAGGCGAACCAGATTGCCCGGGGGTTCAGGATCTTGTCTTTGGATGCGGCCATCAGCCGGTTCCGGCAGGCCCTGCTTTCAGTAGCCCTGGGAGATGCTGAAAGTGCGCTGTCTTTCCTGAAGTTAGCGGTCGAAGATGAAGAAGCGAAACTGGTGTGGATCGGAGTTGATCCGCGATTTGATTCAATGCGCCAAACGGCCGGGTTCAAGGATCTGGCGTTCCAAGTAGTCCCTTAGTACTAAGTTAAATCTCGGGCCTGGCCTCCCCT
>CAVWRV010000026.1:0-63563 GCA_963757515.1 uncultured Acidobacteriaceae bacterium
CCCACTTCTCTCCGCCAACATAGAAAACAAAAGACTTTCGGAAGATGGTACCGCCAAGTTCCCCAATTGAGCGGAACCGAGCGGAGAGTCCGGCATTCACCCTTACGAGGTGGTACCGGAATGATACCGAGAGTCTCCCTTTACTTCGCGTTGGCCCAAGAAGCTTTCTGAACTACACAAGTCTCCAAGCCAAAAGAAACATTTGAAACGTTGTGTGGCGCGGGGTCACTATTTTGATGTTGGTAGCCCTTTGCACTTTCCACTATAGCGATTTGTCACCATCAAAGATCTGGTGATCAGCGCGAACTGGCCGGCGGCTGATATCCCACCCGACGTAAGATTCTGATCACGCCCTCAACCCGATTCCATAAGCCAAAGGAGGAGAAGCCATGGGCGATACAACCGCAACAGATATCCAAACCGACATGCAAACCATCCGCGATTACGTCGATGCCGTAGTGCAGGCGGAGGCACAGTTCACCACCGCCTACGGTGCTGCACTCGATTGCTTTCAGCTCACCGTTCAAACCGCTTCCCCGCAGGAGGCCACCCCCGACATCCTGGGGGTAGTCGCGAAGTCCGGCCTCAAATTTGCGGAGAAAGCGGCCGTCACCGCAGTCAAAGACTCGACCGGCGCCGACCTGGGGCCACTGGTTGATATGGTGCAAGCCATCTCGGACGAAACCGACCGCGCCGCGAAGGCCGCAACCGCGCGTTCCGCCGCCGACTTTGTGACTGGACTGCGTACTGCGGTTATCAACGGCTACACCCAGGGCAGCGGAAGACAGACCATGATTGAACAGCTTCAGAATGAGTACAACCAGAACGACGAAGGTGGCCGTGGCGGCTATATCGCCGGCATCGAAAACGAACTTGCGGCCACCAAGAGCGTCCATGCGCCGAAGGTTGAGGCGATTGAACAGGCGCTTTACGAAGGATGGATTAACCAGAACTTCAACCAGGACTGCATGGATGGCACCGGCATTATCTATGTGCAGTACGACTCCAGCGGAGTCCTCAGCTCAGCCACCATCACCGCGCCGCTGGGAGACAAGATCGCCGGCCGTCTGAACACGATTATGGGTCCGGCCGGCACCAGCGGCCTCATGAACATCAACGTGGTCAAGAAAGTCTGTCGCGATACGACGTGTATGTGCTTTGAAGGAAACAACGTCGTCCGTAAGGATACAGACGATAGCGCCGCGCACGCCTTCCTGGCGTCGAGCGACAACTGGAAGGGCCTCACTCAGTTCACCACCAACTGACCGCCGCCGCCGTGGGGGGAGCGCCAAGCTGCCCCCGAGCGGCAATCTTGTCCCAATTAGCTTTCCCCGGCGTTCGGTTCCTACGTTCATCAGCAGCACCTATGATGGGAGCGCTACCCTCCCCTTTGTCATCCCGAGCCGAGGGATCTGCGGTGCGCCTATACAGAAAACAAAGGCCCTTCAGAGAGTTCGTGCGTCTGGCACAAACTCTGTGAAGTCAGTGTAGTGGCTGCAACGCAACTATCGATCGGCGCTGACGAGCATCATCAGGCTCGGAGCCACGCTACAGGCGCCGCGCGATGTGGCCTGCCAGGCGGAGCCGTCGGCATATGTCAGCGAATCCACATCGACCGATGTCACGGCGGTGAAGTTGCTTAGCGAAAGGTCACTCGAAGCGTGCCCCTTTCCTTGAATGTCCAGGACGACCGTGACTTTCTTGGCGAGATCGGGTGCAGAAGATGCGCCCCCCAGGGGAATGGCTCTCCACTTGTCACTGAAGCCGTGGACGGTGAATTGCACCTTCACGATTTCCCGCGGGTTGGGATTAGTCATGCTGAGGTGGATTCGCTGTATGGAACTGGTCAACGGAACGCCGTCGTCTGGCCCCGGGCCGTATTCGGTCTTCCTCTCGAGAAAGAACGTTCCATGATTGACCTCCAGGCCGATGGGACAGCGGTCCATGAAGTAAAGGTAGCGTGCCAAAGATGCGTACGCGGCGTTAGGGCTGCGTGCGTGACGGTGTCTTGCCCGATGGCGCAAGTGGTCGCGAGCACGATGGCGAGCGGCAGAATACAGATGGGTTTCATGTGTGCCCCCAGGTTCGTACAAACGATGTAAACACGGTACTCCTGTCATTTTTTCGATTCAAGGCTTGGCCGTTCGTCCTGCTTCTGAGACCTGTGCTCGCTGCAGTCACGGGTTCAACAGCTGAGAACGGCACCATGGTTACTTAAGATTGGAAGATGGTACCCCCTCCCGGGGGTCGGTCTTTGCTTGGCTAATCCTAATGGAATGTGTAGCTTCCAGTTTTCGACCTAAATTTCAGGAGAGCTTTGGCGGGGCAAAAGCATGCAATGGCGGCTGAGTAGTTCAAAAGTGATACTGCCAGAACGGTACGCCTTCATTACGATTAGCCCAATCGATGCCCTTTCGCTCGGAGTTCTTCCGGGCTTCGCTCGATGAAGTTCAACCCACAGGAATGAGGTGTAACAATGCGTTTTCTTCCGACATGTGCCCTGCTGTTGTCTCTGTCTGCCGTACCTGCTTTCTGCCAGAGCCACAGCGCCGCCAACACCAACACCAATACCGTGCTGCCTGCGAACGCAAACGATGCGTCCGTGGACTACGCCGCCCTGCGTGAGCGCCTCGCTGAGCAGAACAAGGTCCTGACCGACCAGGTCAACACCCAGCGCGCAATCGTCAAGAAGAACCAGGAACTGCTGAAAGAAGCGCAGAAGCTTGACGCCTCCAACAAGAAACTGCTGGAGGAGAAGAAGAAGCTCGAGACGGAAAATGTAGATCTCGAGAAGCAACGTCAGGCTCTGAAGGCTTCGCAGCCCATGGTAACGGCTCAGGTCTCGAACTAAGCACCAGCGGGCGCGCTTTCATGCCGCAATTCACCGAGCTTGCCAGCTGGAAGCTCGGGAGCGTGAGGGCTGCCTGCGGCGGAGTAGTTTTCAAGTAGAGGGGCCACCCTACCTCAAACCTGGGCAGTCGTACTTTGGGACTGCTGATGGCATAAGCCACAGCAGTCCCAATACCATTTTAGGGCGACGGGCGTTCAGGAAACCCGCGCAAGCAGTCTGGCCCGTTCATCCAATCTTCGTCTGCACTTCCCCACCGTGGACTGTTTTGGAGATGTACAATTCCCCTGCTTCCGGGAACACGGGACGGTCAAAATCTATTGATGCGTGGATAGCCAATGAATCGCAGATCATTACTCAAGCTTGGCGGACTTTTCGCCGTTGCCCTTCCGGCGCTCGCCTTTCAGGAAGAAAAGAGCAAGCTGAAGATCACTGGAGTGCGCCTGGTTCGCACCCGGCCCAGGCGTCCTGTGCCCACCTACACGCCTGCTCCTGGATCGTGGTCGACCGGTGGTGTGGAAGTTGCCAACCCTATGTCGATTTACCCGAAGTACAAGGCCACCCGGTCGCTATGGAACCCTGAGCCGGGAAAGCTCGAGGGATTTTGCGTCGAGATTTCCACCGACAAAGGGGTGACCGGATACGGGTACGGAGGGGCGGGCGGCGGCGCGGTTGTGGAGCAGCACCTGGTGAAGTTGCTGCTAGGTGAAGATCCATTCGATATCGAACGGCTGTGGGACATCATGTATCGCTCTACCCTGCCCTACGGGCAGGCCGGCATCGCGATGAACGCCATCAGCGGAGTCGACCTGGCGCTTTGGGATCTGATCGGCAAAGCGCTCAACCTTCCCGTTTACGAACTGCTCGGCGGCCAAACCAAGCCGCGGATTCCGGCCTATTGCACCGGCAACGATATCGAGCAACATATCAAGTTCGGTTACAAGCGGTTGAAAATTGCCATTCCCTACGGCCCCGCCGATGGCTGGGAAGGACAGCAAAAAAACCTGGAGCTGGTAAAGAAGACGCGGGCACAGCTGGGGCCGGACGGTGACCTGATGCTCGATTGCTATATGGCCTGGAACGAGCAGTACACCATCGAGATGGCCGGCCTGGTCGAGCCCTATCGCGTGTACTGGATGGAAGAATGCCTGCAGCCGAGAGACTATGAAGGATTCGGGCGCCTCAGCGCGGAGATAAAATCGACCCGCATTGCCACCGGCGAGCACGAGTATACGCGGTACGCCTTTCGTCAACTGTTAGACCACCGCGGTGCGGCGATCTGGCAACCGGACATCCATTGGTGCGGCGGAATGACGGAACTGCGGCGCATCGGGGCGCTGGCGGCTGCGTATGACATCCCTGTGATCCCGCACGGAGGCGGCGCGTTCGATTCGATTCACTTCATTCTGGCTACGCCAAACAGTCCTTGGGCGGAGATGTTCATGCCTCCTCCCGGCGGGCCCGACGAGGTCTACCGGCGGTTCGAAGAGGAGAACCACATCACCCGGGGGCCGGAAGGGATCTATGCGCGTCCATCGGACGCTCCGGGGTTGGGATGGGACATTGAGGTTGTCTAGTGCTGAATTCCTTTCGGGACTTAAAGTAAGAAGAGATCCTACGATATGACCGAAATCAAGAGCGCCGATCTGCAGCAGCAATTCGCCAGCGATAATTATTCCGGCATTTGTCCGGAGGCATGGGCCGCCATGGAGGCGGCCAACCACGGCCATGTCTCGGGCTACGGTGACGATCCGTGGACCGCTGCGGCTGCGGATGCCTTCCGGGAATTGTTCGAGACCGAGTGCGAGGTATTCTTTGCCTTTAATGGCACCGCGGCAAATTCGCTGGCGCTGGCTTCGCTTTGCCAGTCCTATCATTCCGTCATTTGCTGTCAATCGGCCCACGTAGAAACCGACGAATGCGGTGCGCCGGAGTTCTTTTCCAATGGTTCCAAACTGGTTGTTTCCGAAAGCAAGGATGGAAAGCTCACAGCCGGCGGCCCTTCACCAGATCGCAACCAACCGGACGGATATTCATTTTCCTAAGCCTCGCGCGGTCACCATCAGTCAATCCACCGAGACCGGGCGCGTTTATACCGTGGAGGAGCTGCGCGCGCTCTCGTCGGTCTGCAAACAACATGGGCTGCGGTTCCACATGGACGGAGCGCGTTTCGCTAATGCCTGCGCCAGTCTGGGCTGCGCGCCGGCCGACCTCACCTGGAAGAGCGGCGTCGACGTGCTTTGCTTTGGCGGCACCAAGAACGGCATGGCGGTGGGGGAAGCAATTTTGTTTTTCGATCACAAACTGGCTGAGGATTTCGACTACCGCTGCAAGCAGGCAGGGCAGCTTGCGTCCAAGATGCGCTTTCTTGCGGCTCCCTGGGTAGGCATGCTCGAAAGCGGGGCATGGCTGCGCAACGCTAGGAATGCAAACGAGAGCGCGCGGTATTTAGCCGATGGTCTGGCTGGTATTCCGGGTGTACACCTTGTCGCCGAACCGGAAGCGAACGCGGTGTTTGCCAATGCCTCTGACGAAATCCTCGAGGCCATGCGACAACGCGGCTGGAAGTTTTACACCTTCATCGGGGGTGCCGCGCGCTTCATGTGCTCATGGGACACAGACCGCAAACGCATCGACGAATTTTGCTGCGACTTGCGCCTTTGCGCGGAATCTACCTTGGCTACCAGATCTCTAGGATGAGCCCCTTGGCGGCTTTGTAGGAGGCGATGAGTTCAAAATCTGCACGGTCAGACGTTATCAGACGCGCGCCGTGAGAGCGCGCTGTCAGAGCGATCAGCACATCGAAATGCAGGTTCCGCAGCTTTTCGGGTGTGAAGCCTCGATCCTCCCGCACTTGTCCTAAGAGAACTCCTGAGTTCAACCAGTTTTGTTTTGTGGGCACCAGGATTGGATGGTTTTTCTCCAAGGCTCGCAAGATAGTACGGTCCGCAGGCTTGCTGGCGCCTCGCCATAACTCGGCCAGAACCACGGAGGAACTCCTTATCAGTCCTATAACCGAATTTATTCGGTCCTGGTAGAGCCCATTCCGTAGATGGTTTACAAAGATCGATGTGTCGAAAATGACCGGACTACTCAACGTAGCCATCAAACGACAGCTTCCCCGCTTGCTTCTTCATAAGCATCTTGAAGCGCTTAAGCGCCACGATTTCTCTGAGCGCAACGTGAATAGCTTCCGTTCGCGATTTCACTCCCAGAATCTTGGCCGCTTCGTCTGCTAGTTGGGTATCGAGTCGGATCGAGGTCATTGTGACAGCCATCGCATACCCTCTCTTTGACACATACATTATGCCGGTATTGTATATACAGGTCAACTGGAGGAGCAAGGGAACAGTCCGCTCCACGAAAGAGGTGCTGATGTGGCGGGGATCGGGTCGCCCGGACCTAACGATTGTCTCTATGCCGATCACTTCGCCAGGGCTATAGCGGCGATCATCCTTGGCATGGCCGTACAGTTTTATCAGCATCGCGTAGTCCACATCGTCTCCCAACACGGCTTCGACGGCGTCCAGATAGGCCCTGTGGCCGTCAGTGGTGAGTTGTACACGATTGGACAAGCGCGACGCTAAGTCCTTGATAAATAAGATCGCCGTGAGTGCGTCCCTCGTACCGCACATGTACGAAACCATTAGCTTTGTATCGGCGTCGAGTCCTGTCCAGGTCCAGATACTGCCGGCACCGTCTTCCTTCTTTTCGTTCGGTACGTTCTTGTCCTTGGCATAGCAGAACGACCAAATCTCATCGCACTGGATGCGACGAGTGCTCATGCCACGGACATGCTCATCGTGATATACCGCGCAAACCTCGCCCAGCTCCGATAGCAGCTTTAGTACTGTCCCTTTCGCTGCTCCCGTCATGCGGCAGGTAGAACGAATACTATTTCCCTCTACCAAGCTAGAGACGATGCGGGTACGTTCGGCAATGCTCAAGCGGTTCATAATGTCCATTATGCTTGATAATGGCATTTATGTCAACTACAAACTTTCTACTGTGCGTCCTGTATCGCGTATTGGCGCTTAAATCCGACCGTAACCGGATCACGATTTTCTCTTTGAGAGGCCTCCCATTCTTCCTCCGTCGTAAGAATCAGGACATCGCCCAGGTCTTGGACAACCACTTTTTCGGCAATCGTTCCTCCGTATTGGCAGACGGTAACTCGTTTAGTTTCCACAATTTATTCCTCTAATTGTTAGTATAGAGGCGACCTTAGAGCGCATCAACCTAAAATCTTTGCAAATCGCTTGGACTTCGTGTCCGGTATATGCATATACTGAAGCCGGCGGAGGACGAGCCATGGCAGAGGATAGCAAGAGGGCAGCAGTATACGTTTCGTGGGTAACATTTAAGAACGCTCTCGAACAACTTGCGAAGGGCATGCCCAGCAGGATTGACCGCAGCGTATTTACCGGTATCGCGTGGAATGTACAGAGCCAGCTATTCGCCGCGCTCAAATTCCTTGGATTGATCCAGGGCGAGGACGAACCTACGCCGATCTTGGACGATCTGGTAAAGGGATCTGAGGGTGAACGAAAAGCCAAGCTCAAAAAGATCATCGAGGAGCGCTATGCCGATCTGATCGCAATAGACCTAACAAAGGCTACTCGTTCTCATTTCGAGGAGAGAATGGGGGAGCTATACAACGTAAATGGAGACACGAGAGATAGGGCGGTGCGCTTCTTCTTGAACGCCGCCGCCTATGTTGGTATTCCCCTATCGCCGTTCATTCTTCCCAAGGAGGGCGCGACCAATGGATCTAAGCGAAAATCTACTGCTGCGCGGTCGCGTGTACCGACGACCAAGAAACCCGATCCCCCGCAGGGCCCGGACGATCCCGTCATACCTGCAGGAACCTCGAAATCTGTATCTCTCAAGAGTGGCGGAACGCTAACGCTCTCCGCGACACTGGATTTTTTTGCGCTGAACTCAGCCGATCGAAAATTTGTCTTTGAACTGATCGATAAGCTCGATGAGTATGCCCAGGCTTCTGCCCGAAAGGCAGAGACAACCGCCTAGCTGTTGACGCAGCTAGGCGGTTCATTAGAAAGGAGAACGAGCATGTTTCAGATAATACGTTCTCGCAAGAGGCTCGTGATCACAATACGCTTGGGCGTGGTCGTGATTACGATTGATATACCACCTTAGGGCGTAAGCCTTAGCCAACCTGCTGTAGGCGGGCAACGAGGAATACTCACCCGCCTGCTTCTATTATATCAATTGCCCTTATTCCAGCGAGCCGCGGCGCCCTTCTGGGCTATGGCCTTGCGCTCCTCAGCCGTCAAAGCAGCAGCACGCGCATGGCCTCTCTTGGCTGTAGCGTGCTGTATCTTTTTCTTTGGCTTGTCACCCGTCGCCTGATCCACTATCGACTTTGCCAGCGTATTTATATCCATGGGTCCAATCATCCGACAATTGGCTTGCCAAATCAATGCCCTGTGGATTCAAACTGACCCACTACCGCAGGTCCCTCCACTACGCTCCGCTCCGGTCGGGATGACAATTCATTTGTAGGAATTACTTTCCGTGTTCCCAAAAAAAGTTGTCATCCCGACCGGAGCGTAGCGCAGTGGAGGGACCTGCTGTTCCTTTCGGACTTTAAGGGTGCAGCGCCCGCTGCAGGACCTCAGCAAGATGCATCGCCTTCCGCCCGGTAGCCTGAAAGATTTGCTCGCGGCAGCTGAATCCATCGGAGACGATCAGCGTATCCGGATCCGTCTGCCGCACCGCCGGCAAGAGCACTCGTTCGCCAATCGCTTGCGAAACTGAATACTTGTCCTTCTGAAAGCCGAAGGGCCCGGCCATTCCGCAGCACCCGGCGTCGACAGCCCTCAAGTCCGAACCCATTTTGCGAAGCAAGGCCTCCTCGTCGGTCATCCTCATGATCGCTTTGTGATGGCAGTGTCCGTGGAGCAGCACCTTTTGCCGGTGTTGCGGAGGTTCATAGCCGGGAGCATGATGTTGCAGAAATTCGCTGAGCAGAAAAGTCTGCCGCCGCAGGCGATCGGCGCGCGCATCCCCGGGAAACAGGTTTTGCAGTTCGTCGCGAAACACGGAAGCGCAGCTCGGCTCCAGGACAACGATCGGCAAACCGGCGTCGATCTCGCGAGCAAGCAATCGCATGATGCGTTGCAGATACAGCCTGGCCTTATCCAGCATGCCAAAGTCATACAGCGGCCGGCCGCAACAAAGATGATCCTGGGGAACCATGACTCTGAAGCCGGCGTGCGTAAGTACTTCCCATGCAGCCCGGCTGGTCTCTGGTCTAAAGTAGTTGTTGAAGGTATCTGCCCACAAAACAACGCCGGGAGCCGCAACCTGGTGCTTGCGCGCCCACTGCTGAAAACTAACCGGAGCGAGACGCGGCATCTGCCGCTGGGGGGCCAAGCCGAGGGCCTTCTGTATCAGGCGCTTCGAGGTGTTGCTCATGAAATTGGCAAGGCCCGGAGCAAACGACCCCAGCCCTGCCCAGCAGTCGATCATGCCAAACGCATAGGCATGCAGCGGCCGCCGGTTCCCCTCGTAGTAATGCGACAAGAACTCAGCCTTATAGGTAGCGAGATCGACGTTCGCCGGGCACTCCGACTTACAGGCCTTGCATGCCAGGCATAAGTCGAGCGCACGCTTGACCTGTTTGTTCTTCCAGCCGCCATCCACCACCTCGCCCTGGAGCAATTCGAAGAGCATGTGCGCGCGTCCGCGGGTACTATGCTCCTCCTCCAGGGTCACCATGTAACTGGGGCACATCGCACCACTGTCGAGCTTGCGGCAGGCTCCGAGGCCGATGCATCGCGCAGCGGCGTTGGCGAAGGAGCCGCCATCCTCCATGAATTTGAAATGTGTCGCCGGTTGCAGCGGCTTGTAGTCCGCACCCAGGCGCAAATTTTCCGTGGGCAAATAGGCATCCACAACCTTGTGGGGATTCAGCTTGTTCTGCGGATCCCAAACTGCCTTGAATTGGCGGAAGGCGTTCATCAGTTCGGGCCCGAACATTTTGGGCAGCAATGCGCCTCGCGATTGCCCATCGCCATGCTCGCCTGAGAGCGAACCCCCATAGCTAACCACCAGGTCCGCTGCCCTTTCGACAAACTCGCCGTATTTGCGGATGCCGGCCTCGCTCTCCAGATCAAAGCTGACGCGCATATGGATGCACCCGTGCCCGAAGTGCCCGTAGAAGGCTCCTTCATAGCCGTACTCGTTCATCAGGGCGCGAATATCGCGCAAATAGCCGCCCAGCTTTTCCGGCGCCACCGCCGCATCATCCCACCCTTCCCATTGCGGCGCCGCTCCTGGCGCAAAGGCCGCGGCTCTTGGCCCCGACTCCCGCAGGTGCCACACATCTCGCGCCTCGGCCGGCGTGTAGAGCCGGGTGTTGGGTGGATCGGGCACCTGCTTCAGTCGATCCATCAGTTGTTGCGCAAGAGCTCGGCGCATGGTCCGGATCATCAGAACCGAATTCAACCAGTACGATGCCGCGGCCCTCGGGAAGCAGGTCGAGTTTGGGAGCACCCTTGCGCCGCAATCCATCCACGATGCTTCCCTCAAAACCCTCAAAGCCGATCGGCGCAAAGCTCAATATTTCGGGAACATGGTCTGCGGCCACAAACGCATCCTGATAACCGATGCCAACCAGCGCGCGGTGCTGCGGGCTGGGGATCAGCTTGACCTTGGCTTCGAGCACGGTAACGCAGGTGCCCTCGGTCCCCACCAGCGCGCGAGCCACATTGAATCGCTCGGGCAGCAGGTCGTCGAGGTTATAGCCGGAGACACGGCGCGGAATTTGCGGAAATCGTGCCCGTATCAGATCGGCATATTGGTCGCCGATGGCGCGCAGCGCAGTGTAGATTTCCGCCGGCGCGCCCTCCGGCGCGAAGGATGCGATCAAGATCGTCACTGGTTGTCGGGCCAACGGTCATCTGCGTTCCGTCGTACAGCAGAATCCGCAGCTCTTCGACATTGTCGACTGTTTTGCCACCTAACAAAGAATGGGTGCCGCAGGAGTTATTCCCGATCATGCCCCCGATGGTGCAGCGGTTGTGGGTCGAAGGGTCGGGCGCAAACGTTAGCTGGTAAGCCTCAGCCTGGTTGCGGAGCGTGTCGAGTACAACTCCGGGCTGCACTCTGGCAAACCCTCGCTTCGGGTCGAGCTCGAGGATCCGATTCATGTACTTGGTGAAATCGAATACCACGGCGACATTGCAGCACTGGCCGGCCAGGCTGGTGCCCGCTCCGCGCGCCAGAACCGGGGCTCCGTATTTACGGCAGGCCGCCATGGCAGCCACCACGTCCTCCGCATCGCGGGGTACGACCAACCCGATCGGGATCTGGCGGTAATTCGATCCGTCGGTCGAGTACATGGCGCGGCTTCCGCGATCGAAACGAACGTCTCCCTTAATGCGCTGCTTTAATTCTTTTTCGAGCTCCGCCGCTTGAGGAAAGGTATCGACGGGTTTTGCGTGGGAACTCAGCGGCAGCGGCGTGAGTATTTGCATGGGGTTGCCTAGCGGTCTCCGGGCGCGAGGGATTGAAGCGCAGCCGTAACCCCGCCCGGCTGGTGAGGTACGCCGGCCAGGCGAAGGCCCATTTCGACTCCGCTGAGCGTTCCCGCCAGCATCAGGTCATTGAAGCTGCCAAGATGCCCGATGCGAAATACTTTGCCGGCGAGCTTGGAGAGGCCGGCTCCGAGCGACATATCAAAATTTTCGAGGATAATCTTCCGCAACCGGTCCGCATCATGACCTGGAGGCATGAACACGGCCGTGAGCGAGCTTGAGTACTCGCGCGGCTCTTCGCAGACAATTTCCAGGCCCCAGGTTCGCACCGCCGCGCGCGTCGCTTCCGCGTGCCGCTGATGGCGGCGAAACACATTGGCCAGCCCTTCCTCCTGCAGCATCGCCAGCGCCTCCCGCAAGCCGTAGAGCAGCGTGGTTGCGGGGGTGAAGGGAAAAAAGCCGTTGCGATTGGGGCCCAGCATCTCCTGCCAGTCCCAATAGGAACGCGGCAACTCGGCGCTCTTGTTGGCGGCCAGCGCCTTCTCAGAGATGGCGTTGAAACTCAAGCCGGGCGGCAGCATCAGGCCTTTCTGCGAACCGGCAACGGTGACATCCACGCCCCACTCGTCGTGACGATAATCGATGGACCCCAGGGAAGAGATCGTATCCACCATCAGCAACGCCGGATGGTGGGACCGATTCATCTCCCGCCGTAGGTCTGCGATCCCCGTGGTCACTCCGGTTGAGGTCTCGTTGTGCACCACCATGACCGCCTTGTAGGTGTGGCGATCATCGGCGGCCAACCGGGAAGCTAGTTCCGCAGCCGAAACGCCACGCCGCCAGTTGCCCGGCACATAGTCCACCACCAGGCCGAACCGCTCCGCGAGCTGCCGCCAGAGCAGCGAAAAATGTCCGGTCTCAAACATCAGCACCCGGTCACCCGCAGACAGCGTGTTGACGATGGCTGCTTCCCAGGCTCCGGTTCCCGAGGCAGGATAGATGACCACCGGTCCGGTGGTTTGAAAAATGGGGCGCAGATTCTCCAGAACCTCAGAGCCTAACCGGGAAAACTCCTGGCTGCGGTGATCGATGACCGCACGATGCATCGCCCGCTGGATTCGATCGGGGACGTTGGTGGGCCCGGGGATTTGCAGGAAATGGCGGCCGGCGCGTGTCAAGATGACCGGATTCTAATTGATTGCGAGCAGCGTTCGCGACCATCTATAGTGTAAGCCCGTGTACTGAGATACGAGGTGGGCGGGCACGCATGTCGACTGATCCGGGTTCCACAATGCAGCGCCGGGACTTCCTGAAGCTCACCGGCGCGATGACAGCCTTGAGTCTCACGGGTCGCGCTCTTGCCGGTCCTAGCCAGCGGATGTCAATCATCATTGATGCTGAAGAACCATGCTCATCCAGTGATCCCGTCCATTGGGCGGCGGGCCAACTTCGGAAAGCTCTCATCGCGAAGGGTGCGATCTGCGAGATCGTCCCGTCACTGGATCGAGCCGGCGGGTTCCACCTTTTCCGTCCTAGTTGCCAGTCCCGCCTCAACTCTGGCCCGAGACTTCCCGCAGGCCAGGCGCACCGCTCGCCAGTCCTGAAAGTATCCGCCTCAGCCCCGGAACACTTACAGGAGCTCCGGCGATCTGGGTCTCCGCGACCGGCCCGCAGGGGTTTCGTCTATGGGCTGCTCGAGTTGGCAGAGCGGGTCCAATTCAATTCCGATCTGGCCACAGGATTGCATTTGGCCGCAGGCGATCGAAGAGCATCCCGCGAACCAGGTCCGAAGCGTCTCGCCGTTTGTTCTGCAGCGAGGTCGAAGACAAACCCTGGTATTACGATAAGGACTTTTGGCGCGGCTACCTGGACGTGCTCGCGGCGAGCCGCTTCAATCGCTTTAACTTTACTTTCGGCTTGGGCTACGACTTTCCTCGCGGAGTCACCGGCGACTACTTCCACTTCCCTTACCCGTACCTGGTCGACGTCCCTGGATACGATGTGCGCGTGGTCCGGCTGGCCAATGAGGCGGGAGAGCAAAACCTGCCTCCATTTACCGCCGAAGAGCGGGAAAAGAATCTTCAGATGTTACGTTTTATTGCCGCCGAGACCAGCGCGCGGGGGCTCGAATTCCAACTGGGCATCTGGACCCATGCTTACCAGTGGACGGACAGCCCTAACGCACATCACCGTATCGAAGGCCTTACACCCGAGACGCATGCAGCGTATTGCCGTGACGCGCTGGGCATGCTCTTGAAGGCCTGCCCGCAGATCCAGGGGCTCACGCTTCGCGTGCACGGGGAGAGCGGGATCCCTGAGGGCAGCTATCCATTCTGGAAGACGCTGTTTGAAGCAATTTCCGGCTGCGGCCGCAAAATCGAAATCGACATGCATGCCAAGGGAGTCAATCAGACCATGATCGACATGGCGGCGGATACGGGCATGCCGGTCAAGCTGGGAGCGAAGTATTCCGCGGAGCACCAGAGTCTCGGCTATAACCAGGCAGACATCCGTGAACTGGAGATACCTGAGCCCGAGCCGCATGGAAACCGGCGTTTTCAGCGTGAGCAATGGCGCCCGGCGATTTACGCGCTATGGCTATGCCGACTTCTCGCGCAGGGCAGCCGCTATCAATTGCTGTTTCGCCTGTGGCCGGGAACGCAGCGGCATCTGCTCTCTGGCGATCCGGAGATGGCCGCGGCTTTCGGACGCACCTCCAGCTTCTGCGGCGCGGCCGGGCTCGACATCATGGAGCCTCTTACTTTCAAGGGACGCGAGGGCTCCGGGATGCGCGGCGGCCGTTGCGCATACGCCGACGTGTCTCTGAATCCCAGATCGGGCGACTGGGAAAAATTTGAATACTTCTATCGTGTTTGGGGACGGTGCCTCTACAACCCGGATGCGGATCCGGAGGCCTGGCGCAGGTACCTCAGAAGTAATTTCGGACCTGGCGCTAACTCGGTCGAAGCCGCTCTGGCAAACGCCAGCCGCGTTCTGCCGCTGGTGACCTCGGCTCACCTGGCTTCTGCTTCCAATCACGCCTATTGGCCCGAGATATACGACAACATGCCAATTGTTCTGGGGAGCGAAGATTCGCCCTACAGCGACACACCCACGCCAAGATGTTTCGGAACCGTAAGCCCCCTCGATCCCCAGCTATTTTCTACGATCGTCGAGCACGCTGGAGACCTGCTCGTCGGTCGCTCGAATCCGAAATATTCGCCCGATCGAAGTTGCCCAATGGTTGGAGGATTTCACGGCAGCGTCCACCCAGGGCCTGACCAACGCGCGCCTGCAGGCAACGTCACACACCTCGCCTGAGTTCCGGCGGATGGAAGAGGACGTGCTTAATCCAGAATGGTTTGGGACGCTTCTTCGCGGCCAAGCTGCGGAGCGGGGTTTTGTTTGAAATCTACCAGCAGACCGGTCATGGGGAGGCCGGTAATCTTGCGCTGGCAAAATACCAGGAAGCGCGGTTCGCATGGGGAGATATGGCGGCCCGAGCGAACGACGTTTACCACCCTGACATTACTTACGGCAATATTCCGATGCGACGCGGTAGTTGGGTTACCCGGATGATTGGCATCGACAGGGATCTTGCAGCCATGCGGTACAAGTTGGAGAAGTCTGTTGCGGCCACGGGGTCCGCCGTAAATGTCGAGCCGGCTATGAAAGCCGCCACCGGCAGACCGAACCGCCCCTCAGTATCTTGTGTCCATACGCCGCCGGCGAGCTTTCATCCCGGGCAGCCGCTCTCGTTATCGTTGGTGTCGGTCTCCGCGTCATAGTGCGCCGCAATGCTGTCCAGTCTCTACTATCGTCACGTCAATCAGGCAGAGCGATGGCGATCCGTGGAAATGCAACCCAGCCACGAGGGATACGCTGGTACCATTCCCGGCGATTACACAAACTCCGCTCTACCCCTTGCAGTACTACTTTGTGCTTCAGCGCGGGACCGAGGCGGCGTGGTTTTTTCCGGCGTTCAACGCCACCCTTTCGAATCAGCCTTACTATGCGATCGCGAAGAGGAGTTAGACGGTGTAAGAACTTTGGGATACCACGAAGCTTACTTTTCTGCCCAACAAAAACGTCATCCTGAGAGCTTGTGACTTAATTCCGCTTGGTCTTGAGGGCCACGAGGATCGAGCATGTTTTACAATGTCCGGACTGCTAAGCGGCAATCAGGCCAAGGTGCGGTTCCACAGGCTTCGGCTTGCCATGAGGTGCTCGATCCTTTCTGTTTTGGGTGCTCGATCTTTCTGTGTTGCTCATTTAGCTCGGTTCTAGCTGAGAAGCGCCTTGCTGAAGTGGGTCAGGTTGTAAGCCAAGGCGCACCACAGCGCCACGCATTTGATTTTGTTGAGGCCGCGTACGGTCAACGGCGCCAACCCGCGATAGGTTCGTAATTCAGCGTTCACCGTCTCGCTGGTGGCGGCCCTTTGGTGGTAGATTTTCTTGCCTTCTTTGCTTTCCATGCGTTGCTTCCATGCTCGGATCGCTTCCGAGTCGCTGGGCTTGGGTTTCAACTCGTTCCCCCGGTTGTTCGGGTTTCTGGCCGGCTTGGGAGGCACGAACAACTCCACCCCTTGCTGTTGGGCCTCGACGATGTCCTCCATGCGCAAGTAGCCGCCGTCCACCAGGTGCTGTTTCACCTTGCCACCCGTCCGTTGTTCCACTTGCTCTCGCATCGGTTCACTCAACCCAGCTGAATCGGAAGACTCATTACTGACTCTCACTCCCAAGATGGCGCGGCTTTCCGTGTCGGTGGCCAACTGCACGTTCGCCGCAGGGCTGTAACCACCGTTAGCCATCTTCATCACCCGCGTGGCCGCATCCGTGGTGCTTACCCGCGGCTGCCGGGCTCGGATCTGGTCCCCACACTTGCCTTGCCCTGCCCTCTGGGCCGCCTCAGCCTGCTTCTTCTTCAGTTCCGGCAACTGCGCTATCGCCTGCTCCAAGCGCTGCTCTCGCGACTTCGCCGCTTGTCTACGCGCCGCCTTCTGCCGCGACGTTGCCGCTGCCGATTGTGCCGGCGATTCCAGCTGCTCGCGCAGCTCCAACACATGCTGCCGGGCCTGCGCCAAAAGAAGCTCTAAACGTTCTTCCCGGCGAAAACTGCTGCTCCCGGCGCTGACACGAATCCGCACTCCATCCTGGCTGATGCGGCTCACACGCACTAGCTTCTTGTCCACCAACGTCACTAGCACCTGCGTAAACAGGGCGTCCAATGCGTCTGCGTGATCGCTACGGAAGTCACTCAGCAGGCGATGATTTACGCTTACACCGCCACACAACCAGCGGAACGGCAGACTCTCTTCACAGCGACGCGCCAGCTCCCGCGCCGAACCTATCCCGCGAACACACCCATACAGCCATAAACCCACCAGCAGATGAGGATCGGTCGCATTACGACCAGCTCTCCCCTCTCGGGCTCGGATCGGCGCGCAAAAACCGCTCACGTCCAGCTTCTCCACCACCGCCATCACCGTACGTACTCGATGATGCGAGGCCACCAAATCATCTATGCAATGCGGTAAAAGAGAAAGCTGATGACGCTCTGCTTTACGCAGACGCACCGCACCCTTCTGCTCCACTTCCCTTACCTCGCTGTTGCCCATGTCTCTTCTTACAACTTGAGCCCGCCAACCGCTCGATTTATTCGGAAAAGTGCACCAAAAAAGTCACAGGCTCTGAGCGGAGCGCCTCACAGATTTATCGCGTGACACAGCGCTTGATGGCGCGGAGTCGAAGGACCCCGAGGGTGCTTATCTTACCCCATGCTGTTCGGAGCTTTTCGACCACCGAAGCCAGAGAACAGGATCTTGCTGCGGTACGCCGCCGGAGATAGCAGTTCTGGTCCCCGGCCCCAGGGAAAGACCGTGGCGGGTCCGCCAAGTGCGGGCTTCGGTGGTTGAAAAGCTCCGCACAGCATGGGCAAGATAAGCACCCTCGGGGTCCTTCGACTCCGCGCCATCAAGCGCTGTGTCACGCGATAAATCTGTCAGGCGCTCCGCTCAGGATGACGATTTTGTGGTGAGGTTGGAGATGCAAAAAAACAGCGTCTTCTCGGATTTCTCTTGTCTGCCAAACAGCCACAGGAAATCGGGGATATGGAAGGCAGGCGGGTGGCGACTATACTGGACCACGCAGATATGAAATCACGACTAGCGACTTTTCTCTCGTTTTGTTTTTGCCTGTCGCCCTTGTCAGCGCAACAATCTCCTACCGCGCCCCGGCCCTGGAACCAGAACCCGAATGGCATGCGTGTCTACCTGCAGGCGGGTCTTAAGACCCACCAGGTGGCCAGCATGACTATCCCCAGTTTCTTGCCGATTGGAGCAAGATCCTGACCGAGCACGGAGCCATCGTTGACGGTTCTTTGCACCAGCCCAGCGCCGCCGAACTTGAGAATACCGACGTCCTGGTGATCTATAAGGGAGACGACGGCTACATGACGGATAGCGCAAGGCAACGCGCTCGAAGCCTTCGTCAAACGTGGCGGCGGTATCGTCAGTCTCCACGATTCTCTGTGCGGTCCTGATCCGGCTTACTTCGCGACCCTCGTGGGCGGTGCGAAAAAGCATGGCGAAGTGAACTACACGCTGGGTGCGGACATTCCCTACACCATCGTGGATAAAGCAAACCCCATCATGCAAGGCATGTCGGACATCACGATTTTCGATGAAGCGTTCTTCAACATGACGTGGGCCAAGGATCCAGCGATCCACGTGCTCGCAACCGCGGTGATCCCGGGAACTCCGAGTGCGGGCACGCACAAGGGTGAAGTCGTGCCCCAGATCTGGACCTATGAACACACGCTTCCGGGCGGGCAGCCCGCACGGGCATTCGTCTGGATGCAGGGGCATACCTATGCCAACTTCGCCAACCCGCAGATTCAGACCATGCTGCTTCGGGGTATTGCATGGGCCGGGAAAAAGCCGGTGGATGAGCTTGTGAACTACAAGCCTCCGGTGCGAAAGGCACCGAGCCCTTACTAGGATGCGCAAGACTGACACGTCCATTCTGCCGCCTCATCCTTGCCGCCCTGCTTGCAGGTGCGGCCTCCCACGCTCAGACCAGCCACTGGCCAACCCAGGACGGCAACTACGTCATCAAGAATTTCCACTTCGGTAGCGGTGAATCGATCCCTGAGCTGAAACTCCACTACCTCACGCTGGGTAAGCCTCATCGCGATGCAGCCGGCCATACCGATAACGCGGTCCTGCTGCTGCACGGAACTGGGGGGGACGCGCATTCTCTTCTTAACCCGGTCTTTTCCGACGTGCTCTTCGGGCCCGGCCAGCCCCTCGACATCACCAGGTTCTACATCATTCTTCCCGACGACATCGGCCACGGCGAATCGAGCAAGCCTTCCGATGGCTTGCGCATGCACTTCCCTCAGTACGACTATGACGACATGGTCGCCTCCCAGCACACCATGCTGGTGGACGGCCTCCACGTCGATCATCTGCGCCTGATTCTCGGAACCTCGATGGGATGCATGGAGTCTTTCGTCTGGGGCGAGACTTATCCCGATTTCTCCGACGCACTCGCGCCCTTCGCCTGCCTGCCGGTGGAGCTTGCCGGGCGCAACCGCATGTGGCGATACATGGCCATGCAGATGATCCGCAACGATCCTGCGTGGAAGAACGGCGACTACACTCACCGAACCCGTGGAGGGCCTTCGCGGCGCGAATGATCTGATCCTCATTGCCGGCTCCGCGCCGCTACAGATGCAGAAGAATTACCCCACCCGCGCGTTGGCCGAGGGCTACGTCGATCGCACGCTGGACTCCCTGATCGCGCGTACCGACGCCAACAACTTTCTCTACTACGTCAACGCTTCGCGCAACTACAATCCGGAGCCGAAGCTCGGCACCATCACCGCTCCCGTGCTATGGATTAACTCCGCCGATGACTTCATCAATCCGCCCGAGCTCGGCATCGCCCAGAAGCTGGTTACCAGGATGCCGCACGCGAAGTTCATCCTTATCCCGATCTCGGATGCTACCCGCGGACACGGCACCCACACCTATGCGGCAGTCTGGAAGGATTACCTGATTGCGTTTCTCCAGGAAACCGAGAAAAAGTAGCCGCCAGGCTGCGGAAAAAGGCAGTTCAGCGGACCTCTCGTGGAGATGTTTTTGGCCTACGCAAAGTAAAGCCCGCACCCTCAATTCAACGCAAACACGTAGAGTGTGTCGCCTCCGCCGGCGACGAGATATTGGCGCCCATCCAGCATGTAGGTCTCAGGTCCATTGCCGAGTGAGCGCAGCATCGGGAAATGCCAGAGTATCTCGCCATTGGTGGCGTTGAAGGCGATCAGGTTCCCGTTGTAGTCACCGCTAAACAGAAGGTCGCCCGCGGTGGTCAGGATTCCCGGGCCACCCAGACCGACTCCCACGGTGCCGTCGGCGGTGGTATACGCATGGCTCCACTTCACGTCTCCCGTCTTGTAATCCAGCGCCTCGAGCACATGTTGCGACCAAAGACCGCGTATCGACCCTCCGTATCCCTCCGGGCTGTTCGCTGGTATCGGTGAGGTAGGTCAAGCTGTAGCCGCGGATGGCGTTGACGTAAAACAACCCCGTCTGCGGACTGTAGCTGGGCGGCATCCAATTAGTTCCACCGACCCCATTAATGGTCAGCAGGTTGCCATCCACGGTCGGTTCCTTTTGCGGGTCGGGTATAGGCTGCCCCTTGGCATCGATGCCTTTCGACCAATTCAGAGGAACATAACGGTTTGGAGAGGATGCTTTCTCCGTTGGTCCGATCCAGCACGAAGAAATAACCGTTGCGCGCGGCCTGCGCCAGCAGCTTGCGCGGCTTGCCGTCGACCTCGGCGTCGAACAGGACCGGCGTCTCCGTGTTGTCCCAGTCGTGGGTATCGTGGGGCGATCCCTGAAAATACCAAACCAATTTGCCGGTGTCCGCATTCAGCGCAACAATCGAACAGGTCCATAGATCTGCGCCCTTCCTGCCCTGCCCCGCCATCACCGGATTGGCATTGCCCGTTCCCCAATACAGCAGGTTGAGCTCACTGTCATACGTGCCGGGAAGCCACGTCATACCGCCGCCATGGCTCATGGCGGCCTCGTTGGGCCAGGTCTCTGATCCAGGTTCTCCCTTCGCCGGTTCGCTATTCCATCGCCACTGCAGTTCCCCGGTCGTCTGGATCGCGCGCTTCCAGATAGCCGGGAACATCGATCGCGTCGCCGCCTACGCCGACAATCACGTGATTGCCAACCACCATGGGCGCCCCGGTGGTGAAGTATTGCATCTTCTCGTCGGCTACTTTCTTTCTCCAGCGTTCTTTGCCGTTCTTCGCGTCCAGAGAGATGAACCAGCCATCGGGCGCCAGAAAATACAACCAACTGCCGTACATCCCTACGCCGCGATTCCCTACCAGGTGGCCGCCCTTGTCTATCCAGTCGTAGTGCCACAACTCGAGACCGGTGCGCGCGTCCAAGGCATACACGTGGTCGGGAATAGTGAAGTAGAGAACGCCGTTCACCATCAGCGGGGTGGACTTGATATCGGGCTCTCCCACTCCGCGCATGGCGCCGCCTGGGATTCTCACGCGGTACATCCAGGCCAGCGACAGCCCATGAACATTGGAAGCCTGGATCTGGGTGAGAGGACTGAACCGCCGGCCGGAGTAATCTCCGTTGTAAGTAGGCCAGGTATCGGTCGGTTCTTTCTGCAGCAGTTTGTGGGGATCGAGCCCTTGTGCGATGGAGACACCCGGCAGTAAAGCCAGCAGACAACAAAAGACCAGTTTCACTTCAGCGTCACCAGGTAGGCCGTAAGGTCGTGCATCTGCCGGTTGGTGTAGTTATCCAGCATCTGGCGATGAAAGACCAGCTTATCTTCTATCTGCACCGTAACACCCTTCTTTAAAGGGATGGACTGATAGTTGCCCTCCAGGTCGTAAAGCGAGATATAGAAATCGTCGAGGTGCTTCAGTGCTCCGTCGATCTTGCTACCGTCCTGCAGGGTCACGGTTACCCTGGTGGCCGGTTGCGGCCGCCTGGCGGCCGGGTACAAGAAAGTTTGTTGCAGATCCGGTGGACTCATTTTTGACCCGATGTGCGCCAGGTCTCCGGTTACCGAATGGCAGGTATTGCATTTGCCCTCACCGTTGAAATAGGCCTCCCCTGCCTTGGCGTCTCCGGTGACCACGTTGAGAACCTTGTAGGTTCCCCGGTTCGCCGCCAGCTCCACTTGCAAATGGAGATACTCCGCGATGTCGCGCAACTGCTCATTGGTCAATGAGGGAAATGCCGGCATTCCTTTTGCCGGCCTGCCGTCGTGCACTGTCTGCCCGATGAGCTCCCCCTGGTTGTCGTCCAGCACGACCGAAGAGCGCAACAGATCAGGAGCGCTTCCACCGCGAGCATCGGCTCCGTGACAAAAGCCGCAGGTTGGTCCAAAAATCTTGGCGCCGTCGGCCGCCATTTTGGCATCAGGCATCCTGCCCAGGCCAAGAAATTCTCGCGTGCGAATCCCTCTGGGGTCTTCCTGGGCCGCACTGTTTGGGGTGGTGGCCGGCGCGTCTTCCTGGGCGGTTGCGAAGGGCATCGGTGCAAGCAACAGACACACTGCCAGAACCCATTTGCCTCGACCGGTCCCCATATCGTCCTACGATATACTTTGCTATTTCGCTCGTCGACCAACTTTTTGCGCGCAAGTCGTCGCTATTGTAGCCAAATCCAGGATCCCGGAGATGATATAAGATGTTGTTCACTTAGCGACAATCAAAAAAGAGGATGACCATGATCAAGACATTAGCCCTGGTGAGTGCGTTCGCTGTAGCCACCTCGTTGAGCCTGGCGGCACAGGATGTGGTTCATGCGGTGGATGGAACGGTAAAGAAAGTCGACGCGGGGACAAAGACCGTCGTAGTCGAGACCAAGGACGGCACAGAACACACGTTTCATTACGCCAGCGACGTCACCGTCGATGGCGCCAAAGATACGGCAAAGGGAACAGTGGACGCAGCCCACGGAGTGCCAGGAAGGTAGCAAAGTCGCCGTGCACTACACGGTAGTGGGGGGCAAGGAAACGGCGCACGAGATCGACAAGATCGGCGACGACGGGCTGAAGGCAACGGAAGGCACCGTTTCCCATATAGACAGGGGAGCAAAGACCATTGCGGTCAAGACCGCGGATGGCAGCGTAGACACTTTCCACTTGACCGATCGCGCTGCGAAAGATACCGGAAAGGGTGTTGCCGAGGGCGCGGACAAGTCCGCCAAGGTCACGGTCTATTACACGGAGAAAGCCGGCGTCAAGACGGCTCATTTCGTTAAAGTCAGTATTCTGAGCCCGCAATGAAGAATGTTCAGCGGCTCACCGTGTTGGCGCTTACAGCGAGCATGACGTTCGCTCAAGAAAGCCGGCGGACGACTGTCAATCCTTCGCCCAACCCCGCGGACGATGCCAAGGCGAACAGTGACCAGGTTCCCGATGTCTACGCCATCACGGGCCACTTCGACCGCATCGTCGTTCTCCGATTGAAGTACCAGACCGATCTGCTTGCCGGACTGCAAAAGATGGTGAAGCAGGAGAACATTCGCAACGGAGTCATTCTCTCAGCCATGGGGTCGGTGCGTGGCTACCAGGTTCATCAGGTCAGCAACCGGACGCTTCCCTCTCGCGACACTTACGTAAAGAATCCTACCGAGCCCGCGGACCTGGTGAGCATGAATGGCTACGTCATCGACGGCAGGCTTCATCCGCACATAACCCTCGCTACCCCGGACAAGGTGATCGCCGGCCATCTCGAACCGGGCACTGAGGTCTTCACGTTTGCGGTTGTAACCATTGGGGTGATGAATGATGTTGATTTCCGGCGGCTCGATGACAAGACTTACCGCTAGTCGACGAGCTCGTGGGGTTTCCTTTGGACGGGTTTGATTTCAACGGCAGAGTGGCGGTCGTCGCCGGCGGAGCAAGCGGAATCGGGAAAGCCATCTCCGCGCGCCTGGCCGCAAACCAGGCCCAGGTGTGGGTTCTGGATATCGACGGCGTGGCAGCCGGCACAACAGCCGAAGAGATAACGCAGGCTGGCGGCCGGGCACGCTCCCTCGCATGCGATGTGGCTGACCTGGAGAGTGTGAGCCGGGTGTTCGCTTCGATAGTTTCCGAGGGGTCCATCGACATCCTTGTGAATTGTGCGGGGATCGCGCACATAGGCACGATCGCGACCACAACCCTCGAAGACTTCGAGCGCATCTTCAAGGTCAACGTGCAGGGCACTTTTCTTTGCATGCAGGCTGCGATTGCCACCATGCTTGGGCAGTCAAGCGGCGGTGTCATTGTCAATTTGTCCTCGTTGGTTGCGATCATAGGCATCCCTGAGCGTTTCGCTTACTCGATGAGCAAAGGCGCGGTGCGCGCAATGACCCTCTCGGTGGCAAAGGACTACCTGGACAAGAACATCCGCTGCAACTGCATTTCCCCGGCGCGCGTACACACTCCCTTTGTGGATGGATATCTGAAGAAGAACTATCCCGGCAAAGAGGAAGAGATGCTGGCTGTGCTGGCAAAAACCCAACCTATCGGTAGAATGGCGAAGCCGGATGAGGTAGCGGGGCTGGCGGTTTATCTGTGCTCGGATCTTGCCAGCTTTCTCAGCGGAGCCGACATTCCCTTCGATGGAGGCGTACTCAATTTGCACGGTTGAATCTGTGATGGAGGCGCTGTGAAATTTTTTGGTACGAATTTTTCCCGACGAACCCTGGTGCAGAATGCCGGTATCGTGGCCGGCGCGGGCCTGCTCGGCCTGGGCACCGGCACAACCGCGCAGTTGCAAGCGGCGCGCACCAATGGCAAACCGCGCGCCCTGGCGCTGGTCGGCGACCGCTACCACAACCCTGATTACATCCGGGTGAGCCTGGATAAGGTCTTCAAAGACCTCGGCATTCCCATCGATTACACCATCGAATACAGTCAGATCTCGGCCGGTCTGCTAAAGGACTACCAGTTGCTGCTGATCTTGCGCGACGGCATGATCTGGCCCAACGGTTACCTGGGCCCGGATGCGTATGCGGCGTATGAGGCCGATCTGGAGACTCCCAAGACCTTCCCCGATCCCAAACCTGTCATGTGGATCACCGAGGAGCAGGGTGCGGCGATCAAAGATTTCGTGACTGCCGGCAATGGCTTTTACGCTCTGCACAACTGCAGCCATATCTCGCTCAGCTCCAAAAACTACCGCGAGGTGATGGGCGGAGCGTACATCGGTCATCCGCCGCTGCGTCCCTTCCAGGTTCACGCCACAGAGAACAAGCACCCCATCACCGACGGCATGAGCTCATTCATGGTCAATGATGAGCAACATTACGTAACTTACGACAAAGACCCGAAATACATCATTCTGGAGGCGGAGAATATCGATGGTCTCAAGTTTGAGGATCTAGGCGCCAAGTCGGTTTCCGGGTGGGCCTACGACTTCGGCAAGGGACGGGTCGTATTCACCGCGGTCGGTCATACGATCCATGCCATGTGGAATCCGCAATACATCGAGATCCAGAAGAGATCCGTACAATGGCTGCTCAAGGAGCTTTGAAGGTTTTCAGCTGCGGAAAAACTCGCTCCTGGGTAAATTGTGGGTGCCCCATATCTCGCGCTTTTTGCGAGATGTGGGAAAGAAACTCAACGAAAGACAGAACCCGTCGTTAACGAGCCGCTCTTCCCACATCTCGCAAAAAGCGCGAGATATGGGGCACCCACAATTCCCCCGAGAGAGACTTTTTCCGCAGACTCTACGGACGGCTTAAAATCGGGTTCAGAATTCCGTTCCCTCCATGGCTATAAGCGCGCTGAATTAAGGTTCTCCTCCCCCTTGTTGACCGGGCTACGAATCACCTGGAGAAGGGCTATGCAAGGACCCGCACTACCTTTATCTACCTGGCCGTGGTGTTCGGCCTGCTTGTCGTTCCGCGTGCGCTGCAGCGCTTCCGTCTCCCCGCCCCGCTCACCTGCTTCGCCTTAGGCATCATTGTTGCCGGCTTTTTCAAACCGCTGGTGAACGACAGCGTGATCTCCTACCTCGCGACTCTTGGCATTGCTGCGCTGTTTCTTTTCGCTGGTCTGGAGGTCGATCTGGCCGAGCTTCGGCGGCAGCTTCCCTCGCTGGCCAGTAACTTCGCTGTGCGCGGGCTGGTGCTGGTGGCTTGCGCTCGCATCGCCGCCATATACCTTCACCTTGGCTGGCAGGTCGATTGGCTGCTTGCCCTTGCGCTGCTCACCCCGTCGACAGGCTTTATTTTGGATATGCTGCCCCACTCCGGCCTAGACCATACGGAGCAGTCCGAAGTGGCTATCCACGCCGTCGCCGGCGAAGTTACCGCCATCTTTCTGTTCCTCGTAATCTCGCAGGCCGACCTCCATGAAGACGCTGCTCGTCTCCGGCGGTGCGATCGTCCTGTTGATCGCGTTCATGCCCCTTTTCTTTCTTGCCCTGGGCCGCTGGGTCGTCCCTTTCGCTCCCGGCTCGGAATTCTCCCTGTTGCTGATGGTTGGGCTTATCTGTGCGGTCATCACGGAGACCCTAGGCGTCTACTATCTGGTGGGCGCATTCGTTGCCGGACTGGTAGCGCGTTCCCTCGCCAAACGAATGACCACTCTCGCCTCCACAGAGAACCTGGAAGCCATTCGCTTGTTCGCTTCTTTCTTTATCCCCTTCTATTTCTTCCACAACGGTCTAGGAGTACCCAGCGCGGCGCTGGTTGCCGCCTCTTTGCTGTACGGATTTGTGCTTGCCGCCTGTATCATCCCCATCCGCCTGGGTGTGGTTTGGCTGCAATCGCGCTTTATGCAGCATAGAGGACACCGGGGCAGCTTGCGGGTTGCCATCGCGCTCACCCCCACGCTGATCTTCACCTTGGTCATTGCGGAGCTGTTGCGCGAAAACTTTGCCATCAGTCCCCAGCTCTACGGAGGACTTTTGGTCTATGCCGCCATCGCCAGCATCCTGCCATCGCTCACTTTGCCTGCCTTTGCCGAAACAACCGTTGAACCGATCGCCATCGAGGCGTGACCTTATCTCTTCGCTGCGGTCGCAGCCAGGCTCGGCCCGGAGAAGAAGCGGCCGGCGAAGGTGAGAAATGTCGGCCAGTTGGGGGCATCGGTGTGTCCATAGTGATGCTCCCGATACGCCAGGTCGCCGTCGATCAGACTGGTATCCATGGGTGGGAAAGCACTGGTGCCCAGATCCTTCTTTCCTAAGAGTTCGTAGACCGGTCCGGCTGCCACCGCGGCCATGAACATACCCTTGGGATCCACCCATCCGTCCAGGGTTCCGGCCGCATCGGTCCAATTCGCCGCCGGCGACGATCCGGCGCCGATAAACACCGGCCGCGGAGCGCAAAGCGCAATCAATTCGTGAGCGTCGACGGGCATGTCGTAGGCGTGCAGGGGACCGGCATACTTTAAGAAGTTGCCGGCCATCCAATGATATTCGTTGGTGGCGGCAACGTTCTCCAGCCTCTCGCCCCAGTTGCGACGGTAGAGCGCTGCGCCGCCCGCACCGGAAGAGCTCACGTACGCGATGGCAAGACGTTGATCGTAGGCCATCGCGACCAACGTGGCCTTTCCGTAGCGCGAGTGGCCTTCAAGGCCGACCTTTTTGGCATCCACTGCCTTGTCTGTCTCCAGGTAGTCGAGGGCGCGGCTGGCGCCCCAAGCCCAGGCGCGCAGGGCTCCCCAATCGTCCGGCTTGCGCGGCTGGCCCTTGTTCACCAGGCCGATGATGCCCGCGGTCAGCCCGGCGCCGTTGTCCGCCTGCACGTTCGTAGGAATCAAGCTGGCATAGCCCCACCCCAGGGCCAGAACCTGTTCCTGCCATGTCGGCCCCGGAAATGGAGCGGGCAGTGGCCCGGCTGCTGCCATGCGTGCGCGCAGCGCCGCCATCACCTTAGGGTCATAAGTAAACTGCATGATCACGGGTACCGGTCCGGAAGCATTCGCGGGCGTGGTCAGGGTCAAGGGAATTTCCACCGTAATTGCCGGGTAGGACGAGTTGTCCACGTGGCCTACGATGTGTTTGGTGATTACCGCTACGTCGCCAACCTTTTCCTGGCTGGTGCTGACTACTCCCCATCGCACCGCCGGCACGTTCGCAGGTACACGCCCGTAAACGTCCTGGTCAAAAAACTCCACAATTTGCGGCCGGCGCACCTTCCACCACGTCTTCGCGCTGGTGACCTTCTTCCCGTTGTTCAGAGTCAGCGGGTCGGGAAGGTTAGGGTAAGGATTGGCCTTGGATTCGTCATAGTTGACCGTATTGGGCAGGTTAGGGTGATTATTCGCCCCTGGGCGCAGTGCCGTGATCTGGAGCTGATCCATGGTTCGCTGGCGATCCTGCTCTGCGGTCAGTTGCACCGGTGGGGGCAGGGCGGCCGCAGCGGCACCCATGAGCAAGGCGATGAACAAGATAAATCGCACAATTTCCTCCACGTCGAAACCGTCCTATCATAACGGCCGCAGACGATCCCTGGCTGGTCCGATGCCCACCTGCCCAAATCAGGTTTCTGAAACTCTCATGGTGGTCTTTGAAGGGGCGGGGCTTCAGCCCCGCCATAAACTTTGGCTCGGTGAGCGGCTTTAGCCGCTGAGGGAGCCCATTTTCGATGAGCTAGCTGTTACTTGTGGTTGGCAGCTCTCAGGGCTAAACAGGCTGCGGAAAAAGGCACCCTTGACGAAGGGCACGGCTTCAGCCGTGCCGCCACAAAGCGAAACTTTATGGCCTTCAGGCCCTGAGGTACGATTTTTCTTAAGAGTCCCGCTGATATGCAGAAAGAACCGTACCTCAGGCGCTGAAGCCCTCATTAGTTGCTTGATTTCGGCACGGCTGAAGCCGTGCCCTTCGTTAAGGGTGCGTTTTTCCGCAGCCTGTAAATCCCATTGACGTTCGGTGAGGATGTACGGGCTGAAGCCCGTACCCTTTAAACAGTAAGTTCCACTCTCTTCCCACCGGTAGCGATCGCCTGGACCGCAATTGTAGTTTGTCCAATGAAATCAAACGCGCGCAAGTTCACCCACTTGCCTATTTAGACAGCTCTTGGTCCGACTCCCACCTGCCCACGGCAGGCCCCGCTCCGTGGGCACGACGGGCCTGCAAGAGTTTTTGATAGGATCACCATTGACGCACCGTGACTGTGGGCGTTATCGTTGAGCCATCTGGTGTTCGGGAAGGCGGTGCGAATCCGCCACTACCCCGTAACTGTAAGCGCTGAGAGCTTGAACCCAATTTGCTCGAGCCACTGGGATGTAAGGTCCTGGGAAGGCTGTTCAAGATCGAGGAAGCGTAAGTCAGGAGACCGGCCAGATGCCCTCCAGGGCCGTTTTCAGCTTCGATGGGAGAGCTGGAAAGCAACCTCGCTGACGTAGTTTGCTGGTCAGTACGGACGCTGCCTTTTTATTGGATCCCGCTTCGCGCCAGGGCTTTGCCCTGCGCCAGAGGCGACGAATGCAGTCAAACCACCGCAATACCGTAACCCTGCTGCTGGGGGGTGCGCGCAGCGGCAAGAGCCACTACGCCCAGCAGCTCGGCGAGCGCGCCGGACGGGTCGTCTTCGTGGCCACAGCGCAGGCCGGCGATGACGAGATGCGAGCGCAAAGTCGACCGTCACCGCAGCAGCCGTCCGCAGCATTGGCAGACCGTCGAGGAACCTCTGGCGCTGGCGGAGGCGATCGCCCATCACGGCCCCACCTGCGACCTGATGATCATCGATTGCCTGACTTTCTTTGCCGCCAACCTGCTCGACGCGCCGGGTGATGCACAAGGCTCAATCGATGCCCTCTGCTTCGCCCTCCAGTCGCCGGCCTGCTCCGTGGTGCTGGTGTCGAACGAGGTCGGCAGTGGCGTGGTGCCGGAATATCCGTCGGGCCGGCGTTTCCGCGATCTGCTGGGCGAGATGAACCAGAGCGTCGCCCGCGTGGCGTCCAACGTGCTTCTGCTGGTCGCCGGCCTTCCTTTGGTCCTCAAAGGCCAGGCGGAGGTCAACCTATGACCGGGCTAAAGCAGGACTGCTGGTGTTGGCGCATGCTCGCGGCGGCCGTGATACGACGGCGCAGGCGAGCCGCGTCCTGACGGATGAAACCGGACGCACAGGTCACGGTACCCGACCACCCGCATCGGGTGGTTTGCCTGGTGCCCAGCGTCACCGACACGGTTTTCGCACTCGGATCGGGCGACGATGTGGTTGCGGTGAGCGACTACACCACCTATCCTCCCGCAGCCCTGAAGAAACCGAGCATCGGCAGCCTGGTAAAGCCTTCGATCGAGACCATTCTTTCCTTCCATCCCGACCTGGTGCTGGGGACCAGCATTCCGGGATCGACGGAAACCGCGACCCAATTGGAGAACGTCGGTATACCGGTTTATTTCGTCGACCCCCACGGTCTCGCCGGCATCCTGCGCTCGGTCGACAGCGTGGGCGCAGCGCTCAATCGCGTGCCCGCAGGCGGCGGCTCTCAACGCCAGCCTTAGCCCGGCGTATCGAGGCGGTCAAAGCGCGAACGGCAGGCAAACCGGCGCCGAGAGTACTGGTTCCGGTCTGGTATGACCCGATCGTTACCATCGGCAAGCACGCATTCATCACCGAGATCATCGAAGCCGCGGGAGCCAAGTCGGTGACCGACGATCTGATCCCCGACTGGCCGCAGATCAGCATGGAAACGGTGATCGCCCGGGCGCCGGAAGCGCTGGTGCTCATCCGCGGGGGCAAGATCTCGATCGACATGTTGCAGAGCCGGCCGGGCTGGAGCAGTCTGCCGGCGATCCAGGAAGGCAAGGTTTATTACGTCGACAGCGGCATCCAGGACCCGAGTCCGGTCGCCATCGATGCATTGGAGGAACTGGCCAGGGAATTTCATCCTTAGTTTGACGGACTTGCGCCGTTCGTTCAACCAATAACCACGGCAAGGTAACGAGAAGGCGGTGCGAATCCGCCACTACCCCGTAACTGTAAGCGCAGAGAACCCGGCAAGGACGATCAAAGCCACTGGGACGAGTTCCTGGGAAGGCAGCCAAGGTTTGTTGACGCGTAAGTCAGGAGAACGGCCTTGCTTCACCAACCCGAGGGGGTACGAAATGTTCGACTTCTCGATTTTTCGCAGGCCTGGTCCTCTTGGCGCTGCTGTTTCTCGCGCCGTTAACAGCTCTTGGCGCCGAGGGCGGCACTTTGCACGGAACCGTAACTGACCCGCTTGGCGCGGTCGTTGTCTCGGCCACCGTGGAGTTGCTCGAAGGCACATCCGTGGCTCAACAAACGACTACCGACGCTTCCGGCAACTATACCTTCCATCTCGCAGAAGGCCGCTCGCTACCAGGTTCGGGCGGTTGCGCCCACCTTTCAGTCCACCACCAGCAACGCGGTCTTTCTGACGGCCGCGGAGAAAGCCCAGGTGGATATCACCCTGGCTACCCAGACGTTAACCCAGCAAGTTACGGTAACCGCCACAGGCACACCTACGCCCGAAGCCCAGGTGGGCGCGCCGGTAAGCGTGCTGACCGCAGATCAATACCGCTACTCGACCGAGGTGCAGGATCCGCTGCGGCTGATTCCGGGTGTCCAGGTGACCCAGACCGGCCAGGTGGGGGGCACCACAGGCTTGTCGATCCGAGGCGGCAACACCAATGCCAATAAGGTGCTGATCGACGGTGTCCCCGCCGACGACATCGGTGGGGCGGTGGAGTTCGCCAACATCGATACCGTCGGCATCGACAAAGTCGAGGTGCTGCGGGAGCCGAACAGCGCACTCTATGGTTCCGATGCCCTGGCAGGCGTGGTGAGCCTCACTACGGCTCGCGGCAGCACCCTGCTTCCCTTGCTGACCTATTCCGGCGATGGAGGAAACTTCAATACCTTTCGCCAGGTGGGCACGCTGAGCGGTACTTTTCGCCAGTTTGACTACTACTCTGCCTTTGCCCGCACCGATACGCGCAACAATTTGCCCAACGATGCCTTTCACAATGGGACCTATGCGGGCAACTTTGGCTGGACACCGAACACCGCCAACGATCTGCGCTTTACCGTGCGGCATCTTACCGTCGCTGCCGATCAGCCCAACGCCATCCTGCTCTATGGCATTCCCGATGACGCAAGCGTGAGGGAGCAGGACAGCTACTACAGTGGCGCCTGGAACAACCAGACCACCGACAAATGGCACAACCAGATTCGCTACGGCGGATTGCGCCTGAATTACCACTACACCGACTTTGCGGCGACAGGAATCTACGATCCGGAAGAGGACGTTTACCTGGGTGCTCCGGTCAACATACAAGGTGCCAATGGCTATCGCGTAAGCGGCCAGGCGATCTTTCAATACGGCGCGAGCTACGGCTCAACCTATCCCAACGACTATTTGGCCCCTAGCAAGCGGGACTTTGTTTATGCCCAGACCGATTACCGGATCAATCCGCATATCGTAGCCCTGGGCGCCTTCAAGTATGAAGATGAGCGCGGCTCGACGCTCACCTCCGGCGGAACGCCGACCGCCATCGAGCGCGGCAATTACAGCTACACCGTTCAGCTCGCGGGGGACCTATGGAACCGCCTCTACTACACCGTGGGCAGCGGGCTTGAGGACAACGGGCTTTTCGGTTTCGCGGCCACGCCGCGCGCTTCCCTCGCCTATTATCTTTTTCGTCCCACCAACGCCGGCTGGCTCAGTGGGACCAAGTTAAACTTCAGCTTCGGCAAAGGCATCAAAGAGCCGAGTATCTATTATCAGAGCATCTCGCTTTATGACATCCTGGCCGCAGCGCCCAACGGCAGCGAGTTGATCAAGCAGTATGGCGTCTCTCCCATCGGTCCCGAGACCTCCCGCACCTACGATGGGGGCGTGGATCAGCAGCTTTGGAACGGCCGCGCCCGCGTCAGCCTGACCTACTTTCACAACGAATTCACCAATGGCGTGGAATTTGTGCCGCAGTCGGCTTTGCTCGAGCTTGGCCTGCCGGCCGCCAGCGATCCTGCGGTTCAGTATGGAGCAGCGGTCAATTCCGAGGCCTTCCGCGCCCAGGGTGCGGAGGTCGCCACCGAGTATAAGATCGGCAGCCATCTTTTTGCCCGCGGCGGCTACACTTATCTGGACGCGGTGGTGCAGCGCTCTTTCTCCAGCGAATCGCTGCCCAGTTACAACCCGAGCTTCCCCAACATCCCGATCGGCGCCTTTTCGCCGTTAGTAGGCGCAAGGCCGTTCCGCCGCGCTCCCCACTCCGGCTACTTCGGACTTACCTACAACCGTTCTAAATGGTATGGCTCGTTTACCGGGACCCTGGTCGGCCGCCGTGACGACAGCGACTTTCTTACCGATGCGGAGTTCGGCAACAGCCTGCTGCTGCCTAACCGCAATCTGGATGGCGCCTACCAACGCCTTGAGCTCGGCGGCGGCTATCAGGTCACACGATCGTTGACGGCCTACGCTGATATGCAGAATCTGTTGAGCGAGCATTACAGCGAGGCGTTCGGTTACCCCGCGCTTCCCTTCACCGTTCGGGCAGGGATAAAGATCAGCTTTGGAGGCGAATCTTGGCGATTGAAATAGCCACGGTACCCGGCCTCCGGCAAGACAGCCCACTGGAGGCCGGCAGGCACGAAAGACCTAAACTCGGCCTGTGGCTCTGATCATCCTGCTGACGGCGGCGCTGGGTCTGGTCACCCTGGTCTCGCTCGCGACCGGGGCCGTGCCTATCTCGCCCCGCGCCATCTTTGCCGCCATGTTGGGGCATCAGCCGCTGAGCGCGATGCAGCGGCTGATCCTGTTCCACATCCGTCTGCCGCGGGTGCTGGCATCGGGGCTGGTGGGCGCGGGGCTGGCGCTGGCCGGTCTTCTCTTTCAGGGGCTGTTTCGCAATCCCATCGCCGACCCCTACGTCATCGGATCTTCCGGAGGCGCGATCTTTGGCGCCTGCATCGGGATCGTCTTCTTTTCCCAGTGGTCGGTCTTCGGCTTCAGCGCCACCGCGCTGCTGGCCTTCGCCGGGTCGGCGGCTACCATGGCGCTGGTGTATTCGCTGGCTCGATCGGCGGGCAAAACCAACGTGGTGACCCTTCTGCTGGCCGGCTTTGCCATCAGCACCATGTTTACCAATTCAAGCTATTTCTTTGAGCTGTTCGATCAGGACGGGCGACAGGCAACCGCATTCTGGCCTCCTGGCTGCATGGGGTCATCGGCATACCTGCCTGGACCGAATTAGCGGTCAGTGCCGCCCTGCTCGCCTTGGCAACCGTGGCTGCGCTTCCCCTGATGCGGACGCTGAACACCCTGGCTCTGGGCGACGAGTACGCGCAACAGCTGGGAATAAGGGTCGAGTCCGCGCGCGTATCGATCATTTTAATAGGGTCGCTGCTGACCGCGGTGTCGGTCTCGCTCGGCGGCATGATCAGCTTCGCCGGGTTGATCGTGCCTCACGTCGCGCGGCTGCTGCTGGGTCCCGATCACGTTCGCCTGCTGCCGGTCACTGCTCTGGCCGGGGCCATCTTCCTCATGCTTGCCGATACCCTGGCGCGGACCATCTTTGCCCCCTCGGAGGTTCCGGTGGGCATTCTGATGGCCTTTGTTGGCGGCCCCTTCTTCCTTTACCTGCTGCGCAAGATGAAACGGAGCTATACCGTATGAGCTGCCTGTTACGCGTCGACGGCGTGCATTTCGACTACCAGGGACAGAAGGTGCTGCGCCAGGCAACCTTCGATCTCGAAGAGGGTAGCTGCAGCGCGCTGATCGGCACCAATGGAGTCGGCAAAACGACACTGTTGCGTATTGCTGCCGGCGTTCTGCGCCCCGCATCGGGGAGTGTTCGCTTGCGCGGCCGGCCTATGGAGGCGATCCCGTTGAAAGAAGTGGCGCGCACCGTCGCGCTGGTGCCGCAACAACTGGAGCTGCCGTTTGAGTTCACCGTGCAACAAGTGGTGGAGCAGGGCCGCACTCCTTACATCGGTATGCTGCGTGGGCCGGGGCGTAGCGACCGGATGGCCGTCGATCGAGCTCTCGACCTGGCGGATGTGTCCAGCCTGCGCCATCGCATCTTCAACGAGCTCAGCGGAGGCGAGCGCCAGCGGGTCAAGATCGCGCTGGGGCTGGCCCAGCAACCCCGCCTGCTGCTGCTCGATGAGCCCACCCAGAACCTCGATATCGGCAGGCAGGTGGAGCTGATCGATCTGCTGCATTTTCTGCGCGACGAGGGCATCACCATCCTGGCCTCCATGCACGATCTGCACCTGGTGGATAAGAATTTCTCCACTGTACTTCTGCTCAGCCCGGGACAGCCCTTAGCCAGCGGGAGCCCGGAGCAGATGCTGAAACCCTCCATCCTGGAGCGCGCCTTTCAGTGCCCGCCGGACCGTCACCCGCTGCTGATCGAGCGCGCCGAACTTTACCGGAAAGAGGCCCGATGAATACCGACGATACTGAACATCGAAGAAGTGATCGGCTCAATCGCTGCCCCGCCGGACTCTTATCTGGCCCAGGCCAGAACTCGCCTCGACGCGCTCACCAAGCCGCTGGGAAGTCTGGGACGTCTGGAAGATCTGGCGGCGCAATGGTTCGCCATCCGCCAAGGAAACGTCACCGGCCCGGTGAGCAAATCGGTCTACGTCTTCGCCGCGGATCACGGCATCACTGCGGAAGGGGTAAGCGCTTATCCCGCGAAGGTGACGCAGCAGATGGTGCTCAACTTCCTTTCCGGAGGGGCAGCCATCAACGTGCTGGCGCGGCTCAACCAGGTGGAAGTGAACGTGGTGGACGTTGGCGTGGACGCGGACCTGTCCGGCCATGCCGGACTGGCGCAACGTGAAAGTACGCAGGGGCAGCCGGAATATGCTGCAGGAGCCGGCGATGAGCGAAGAAGAAGTGGCGGCTGCGCTCTCGGTTGGCCTCACGCTGGCGGAGGCTGCCTACGCTAAGGAAACAACCTGATCGCGGTGGGTGAAATGGGCATCGGCAACACCACCGCCGCCAGCGTCATGACTGCCGCGCTTACCGGCATGCCGGCCGCCCTGGTCACGGGTAAAGGGACAGGCCTCGACAGCGAGGCGTATGCGCACAAATGCCGCATCGTCGAAGCGGTTGTGAAGCCGCCACTTTGCCCAGCCCGCCGGCCCGCGCGAAATTCTTCGCTGCGCCGGCGGCCTCGAAATCGCCGCCATGACCGGCATGATGCTGGGCGCAGCGCGGCGGCAGATCGCCATCGTCATGGACGGATTTATCTCCACTGCGGCCGCTGCCATCGCCTGCGGCCTGGCCCCCGCGGTGCGCGCCCTACCTGTTTGCCGGACATCGATCGCAGGAGCCCGGCCACCGGGTATTGCTTGCCCATCTCGACATCGAGCCCATCCTTGACCTGGATATGCGCCTGGGCGAAGGCAGCGGCGCGGTTCTGGCTATGCCTATTCTGGAAGCCGCAATGCGCCTCTATCAGGAGATGGCTACCTTTCGCCTCGGCCGGCATCAGCGGGGCAACTGCATGAGCTTGCGCGCTCCGCGATTTGCGGTGGACATCGCGGTAGCCTTTCAATTCCTCACCCGGCTGCCGGTGCCCCCGGTCGCGTTCGCGCCTGACGGCCTGGCGCGCGCCGTCAAGTTCTTCCCCTTGGTTGGCCTGGTGATTGGATCGGGTGCGGCGCTGCTCGAGAAAGTGCTCGCGCCTCATCTTGGCCGCCCTGCCTCGGCGGTGGCCGTGCTGCTGTACCTGGTGCTGATCACCGGCTGTCTGCACGAAGATGGTCTCGCCGATGTCGCCGATAGTATGGGCGGCTGGAGCCGCGAACAGCGGCTGGCCATTCTCCATGACAGCCGCATCGGCAGCTATGGCGTAGCGGCGCTGGTGCTTTCGCTGCTTAGCCGCGCCGTGCTGCTCGCCGGGCTTCCGCTCGAACACTTCACCGCCTACCTGGTGTCTGCTCATGTGCTGTGCCGCTGGTCGACTCTGCCCCTCAGCTACTATCTTCCGCCGGCGCGCGAAAGCGAGGGCCAGGGGGCGCGGATTGCCAGGCTTGACCTCAGCTTCCTCTCTGATTGCCGGGTCCGTCTTCACCATTGCCACCGTGGTGGTGGCTCTTCGTAAAGCCGCGATTGGCTCCGCTGCTGTCGGCGATCGTTGTTACCGCGCTGAGTGGCTTCTTCTACATGCGAAAGTTCGGCGGCATCACCGGCGATTGCTTTGGCGCAACCAATCAGCTTACCGAGATAGCCGTCTACCTTTGCGGAGTGTGGAAGCCTTGAGCCGCGTCGTTTTCATTCGTCATGCGGAGACGGAGATGGCAGGCCGTTATTGCGGCCACTCCGACCCCGAGCTGAACGCGCAAGGACGCGCGCAGCTCGCCGAAGTTAGCTCATCTGCTCTCCACAGAGCCGTTCGGTACGGTCTATAGCAGCGACCTGCGCCGTGCCACGAGCACGGCGCATGCGATTGCGGCGGGCAGAAACATTCCTGCAAGTGTTGCGTCCCGCACTGCGCGAGATGAATTTCGGCGATTGGGAAGGCATGAGCTGGGAACAGATTGAGCAGTTGGATCCCGAGTATGCGCAGGAAGTGGATGGCTGCTTATCCCCACTTGCCCGCGCCCTCAGGAGAGAGCTTCCAGGCATTTGAGGCGCGTGTTCTCGAGGAAGTGAACCATCTTCTCGATCGCAACCCCGGCCCGATTGCCGTGGTCACGCATGCCGGGGTCTTGCGCGTAGTTTTGCGGCATCTGTTCGGCTGCTCTGACCAGGAGGCCTGGCAACAAACCCGGCAGTACTGCTGCGTCGTGCGCTATGAAGCAAAAGGAGAAAACAAATGAGTATTGCAACCAAGCATGGAGATGGGGGGCAGACCGGGCTTGCCGGCGGCATTCGCATTTCGAAGGCGGACCTGCGGGTAGAGGCCTATGGTTCGGTAGACGAGCTGAACACCGTGCTCGGTTTCGCCCGCAGCATCTGCAATAACCAGGAGATCGCCGGCTGGACGGAGCAGATTCAAAAAACGCTTTTCCGGCTTGGCTCCGCAATGGCGACGCCTCCGGAGAGCCGCAAGCCGCAGCCCTACATCACCGCGGAAGACGTCGAGTTTCTGACCCAGCTGGTCTATCAGATTGAAGCTACGGAGGGGATTCTTGCCGACTGGTCGCTGCCTGGGGCGCACACCGAGTCGGCTGCGTATGAAGTCGCGCGCACGGTCTGCCGGCGTGCGGAGCGCAGCGCGGTGCGTCTGGCCGAGAGCGGGCAAGAGGTCCAGCCGGAGGTGTTGGCCTACCTCAATCGCCTTTCTGATCTGATCTGGCTGTTCGGCAGGTTAATCGAGCTGAACGCGGGCATCGATGCGCGCCTTCGCGACGGAACCAAGCCCGGTCCGAAATGGTCACGAGCCTGGTGAGACCACGTCCCTTCCGGGAACCTCAGGGTGCCCCACATCTCGCTCGTCTTTCGCGAGATGTGCGGATATCCACGAATGTTGACCTTTTCGCCCTGTAGGGCCAGGAATTCCCAGGCTTGAGATGCCGTGTTACAACATCCGCGGTCCAGGAGGCGAAAGCATGAGCCAGGCACGCGCCATCATGGTTCTTGGAACCAGCTCCCATGTTGGCAAATCGTTGTTGACGGCGGCGCTTTGCCGCATCTTTGCCCAACAAGGCTACCGCGTCGCTCCATTCAAATCGCAGAACATGTCGCTGAACTCGGCCGCGACCATCGAGGGCCTGGAGATCGGCCGCGCCCAGGCACTGCAGGCCGAAGCTGCCGGCATCGCGCCATCGGTGCACATGAATCCCGTGCTCATCAAACCTTCGGGCGATTGCTCGTCGCAGGTGGTGGTGCGGGGCAAGATCTGGGGGCAGATCTCCGCTGCCGACTATCATCAGCGGCGAGTGGAAGAGCTGATGCCGGTGGTGCGCGAAAGCTATCAGACGCTGGCCTCAAGCTTTGAGGTGATCGTTCTGGAAGGGGCCGGCTCTCCGGCTGAGATCAACCTGAAGCAGCATGACATTGCCAACATGCGCATGGCCGCAATGGCGGATGCCCGATGCCTCTTAGTGGGTGACATCGATCGCGGCGGAGTCTTCGCTTCCCTGCTCGGTACGTCGAACTGCTGGATCCAGCCGAGCGCGATCGTATCCGCGGCTTTTGCATTAATAAGTTTCGTGGCGACCTGAGCCTGCTGGAACCCGGCGTTCGCATGATGGAAGACCGTCTGGGAAAACCATGTCTTGGCGTGGTTCCCTACTTGCCCGCTCTCGCGCTGGAAGAAGAGGATAGCGTCGGCCTGCCACCCGTCGCTCGCACAGGCTGGCCGACAAGCGCGAACACACCAGACCGCCCGCTGCGCATCGCTGTGGTGGCGCTGCCTTCGTTTTCCAACTTCACTGATTTCGACTCGCTACGCGCGGAACCTTCTGTCGATTTGCTCTTCTGCCGTTCGGCCGAACTTCTGGCGAACGCAGACGTCGTGATCCTGCCCGGCAGCAAACAGACCATGAGCGACCTGGAGTGGATGCTTGCGCATGGCTTCGATCGAGCGGTGCACCTGCACGCAAAGACTGGTCTGGTGGTGGGCATCTGCGGCGGCATGCAGATGCTGGGACGGGAGCTGGCTGACCCGGCGGGTATCGAGCGACAAGGCTGCATGCCAGGGCTGGGCCTGCTCCCCATCAGCACCACGATGCAGGCAGACAAGGTGACGCGCCTCTGCTCCGGCACCATCTCATGGTGGTTCTCTCTTCGGCCAGCCGTTGGCAGAGGATCGCATTGCCGGATATGAGATTCATGTTGGCAAGACTCTCTATCTGGATCAGGCAGAGCCCTTCGCCACTCTGGCAAATGGGGAGCAGGACGGATGTATCAGCGCCGACCGGCGCGTCCTCGGCACTTACCTGCATGGCATCTTTGACGAGGACTGTTTTCGTCATCAATTCCTGACCGCGGCCAGGGGCTTTCACAGGCTGGCCTCTCCATCGGCGCTCAATCCATGGAAGGCGCAACGCGAAGAGTCTCTCAATCGTCTTGCTCGCCAGGTGAGCACGTCGCTGGATATGCGGCGCATCTTTGCCTGGGTGGGGATGAAGTACGAATGACCGACGATCGCCGCTGCCTGTCTCCTCGATTGGATCGCCGGGGATCCCGAGTGGTTCCCGCACCCCGTCACGGCTGATGGGGCACTGCACTCAGCTTGCAGAACGGTTGCTGCGCCGGCCGGGCCAAAGTGCAGCATGATGAGCTGATCGCGGGCGCAATGCTCACGGCCGGTCTGGTCGGCGCCTCATACCTGGGCACATCGAAAGCGATCGCGTGGGCACATCGCCAGGGCTGGGGCCCCGGCACGGAGATCTTGCTGGCGTGGACCTGCCTGGCGTCACGCAACCTGGTCGATGAGAGCTTAGCGGTCCTCCGTACGCTCGATCAGCCGGCACTCGCGCGCCAGCGGCTGGCGAGAATCGTCGGTCGCGATACACAGGCTCTCAGCGACACGGAGGTTTATCGCGCGCTGATCGAGACGCTTGCCGAGAGCGCCTGCGATGGCATCGTGGCGCCCTCTAACTTACATGGCGATCGGTGGTGTTCCACTGGCGATGGCGTACAAGGCCGTCAATACGCTGGACTCCATGATCGGCCATGCCGATCCAACGCTATTTCTACTTTGGCAAGGCGGCCGCCCGGCTGGACGACCTGGCCAACTACATCCCTTCGCGCCTGACGGCGTTGGCCATCGTGACGGCGGCTGGCATGGAAAGCAAATCAGCCTGTGCACATTTGGTGGCGTGATGGGAGGAAGCATAAAAGTCCCAACGCCGGTCAACCTGAAAGCGCAATGGCGGGAGCCCTGCGCGTCCGCCTGGGCGGCGAGAATACCTACGCCGGTGAGCGCGTCGCGACGCCGTTGCTTGGAGCGGAGTTCGAGCAACCCAAGCTTCATCACGCAAAACGAGCTCTCCGGATAGTCATCGCCGTCTCTCTGCTCAGCGCTGCCGCTGCCATCATGGTTCGTCCGGGAAAATAGGAGACACCAGCCTCATCACCACGTTGAGGAGTGTTCACTTTCGAACAAACAATTTCGCTTGCGGACAACAGCCGAAGGAATATCTCCGCCTTAGCCATTTATTTTCGGCGACTTGGCATTGGCTGACTATGGCCAGCAGCGTGCAATTCATAGGCCGAGATGCTGAATGACCTGAAGTTCGCGTTGCGCCAGTTGCAAAAGTCGCCGGGATTCACGCTGACGGCGGTGTTAACGCTGGCGCTGGGGATCGGGGCAAATACCGCGATCTTCTCGCTGGTGGACTCGATCATGCTGCGCCCGCTTGCCCTTTCCCCAGCAGGACCGGCTGGCACGGATCGAATACAGCACCGGCGAGGTCAGCTTTTTTCCCAAGGGCTGGATTCGGGCCCTGGGGGAGCATTCCGATTCGTTCAGCCGCGATCAGTGGATTTGGCGCGGATGCGGAATCGAATGTGGCAGGCGCCGACTCCTCAGACCGGGTGTTTGGCGCCGAGGTGATGGCCAACGCATTTGACACCCTGGGGATTCATCCCGCACTGGGCAGCTTCTTTACCCGGGAGGAAGGGGATAGCCGGGCGCGATTTTGTGGTGGTGTTGAGCTACGGCTATTGGCAGCAGCGCTTCGGGCAGAATCCCAACGTGATCGGGCAGACCGTGCGCATCGACGGCATTTCGCGGCGGATCATCGGCGTCATGCCGGCCGGAGTGCGGTTCCCCTATGCCGACACCCAGTTTGTAACCCCGGTGGCATTTAAGGGCGGCGATCCGATTGATCCCTGGCGAACTTTCGACCTGCGTATATTTGGGCGGCTGAAGGACGGAGTGACGCCGGCGCAGGCACAGGCCGAACTGCACCGGCTGCACGCGGCCTTATTGCCGCTGTTTCCCTGGCGGATGCCGGATACCTGGGCCTCAGATCTAACCGTGGTACCGCTGCTGGAGTCGGAAGTGGGCGCGACCCGGCCCCGCCTGCTGCTGCTGTTTGGCGCGGTGGTCTTGATCCTGCTGATTGCCTGCGCCAATGTGGCCAATCTGATGCTGGCGCGCGCTGCCGGCCGCGAGCGTGAGATGGCGGTTCGCGGGGCGCTGGGTGCTTCTTCGGGCCGATTGATGCAGCAGTTGTTGTCAGAGAGCGTGTTGGTGGGTGCACTGGCCGGAATTGCGGGCTTGCTGGCGGCGGCTGCGAGTCTGCAGGGTTTGGTGCGGTTGCTGCCGGCGGATACTCCGCGGCTGAACGAGATATCGCTCGCACTGGAGGGTATTTCTGTTTGCAGCGGTTGCATCGTTGATGACCGGATTCATCTTTGGACTGATCCCGGCGCTGAAGATGGCATCGCCCAACCTGCAGGGAGCCTTGCGCTCGAGCAGCCGCGGCGTGGCGGGCAAAGCATCGCAGTTCCGGGTGTCGATGGCGCTGGTGATGGGCCAGATCGGGTTATCGGTGGTGGTGATTACTGCGAGCTGGTCTGCTGCTGCACAGCCTCTACAGCCTCTCGAAGGTGGATCCGGGCTTTCGTACCGAGCGAATCGTCACCGCGGAGGTGTCGCTGGATGCGACGGCATGCCGGGAGAAAGGCCGATGCAATGGCTTCTTTACCACCCTGCTGAACAGTACACAAGGCATCGCCGGAATGGAATCCGTCGCTCTCACCGATTCATTGCCGCTGAGCGGGCGGGATAACAACTATGTTTACGACGCTGAGGGCCACCCCCGGGATGCGCGGCAGGGCGCATTACTGGCCACCGGACGCACCGTATCGCCGGACTACTTTGCCACCCTGGGGATGCGGCTGATGCGGGGGCGCATGCTGGCCAATCAGGATGAGTCCGGGTCAAGCCACGCGGTGGTCATCAGTCAAAGCATGGCGGAGCGGCTGTGGCCGCACCAGGATCCGCTGGGGAGACATCATCATCGATGTCGGTGACGAGCCAACGCCGGCGGTGTGGAATAACGACGCCGCATCTGTCGTGGTAGGCGTGGTCAGCAACACTCACGGTGGCAGTCTTGCCGGCGGATTCGGCGATGAAGTCTATCTGCCGATGACCACCGACGCGTGAACAGCCGGTCATGTATGTCCTGCTGCGTACGCGTGCCAGCACTTCCGAAGCGGCAGCGGAGTTGCGCAGGGTGGTGGAAGAAAGTCGATCCGCTGGTGCCGGTGACGCGCGTCCGCAGCCTGAACGAGGTGGTGTCGGCGTCGGTGTCGGCTCCGCGGTCGCTGGCGATTCTCTTGCTGTCCTTCGGCGCTCTGGCGCTGTTGATCGGCGGAGTGGGAGTCTACAGCCTGATCGCCTACGTGGTGAGCTGGCGCACCCGGGAGATCGGCATTCGACTGGCGCTGGGCGCGATGCGCTGGCAGATCGTGGGCGCGATTGTGAAGCAGAGCCTGCTTCTTGCCGTGGGAGGTTCTGTGGCTGGATTGGTGGCGGCTGCTCTGTTGATGCAGTTTTTGCGCAGCTTCCTTTTCGGGGTCAGCGTGCTGGATCCGCTGACCTTTTGTGCGGTGCCCGCCGTGATGCTCCTGCTGGCTCTTTTCGCCGCATGGATTCCCGCGCGAAGAGCGGCCGGCGTTGATCCGATGGAGACCCTGAGAAACGAATAGAGAGGTCTTCAGAGGCTGGGAGAGAGAAACAGCAGGTCCCTCCCAGCTACCGTGCCGTCATTTTGCGGATGGTGTTGGTGGTGCTCACGCCGTTCACCGTGGGCACAATTTCAACCCGGCCGCCCCAGGTGGTTATATCGTCTGCTCCCACGATGGTCGACGTGGTGTAGTCTCCGCCCTTCACCAGCACGTCAGGGCGCAGAGACCGGATCAGCTCCAGCGGCGTAGCCTCATCGAAGATGATGACCGCGTCGGTCGAGCCCAACGCAGCCAGAACGCGTGCCCGCTCCTTCTCGCCGACCACGGGCCGGGTAGGCCCCTTCAGTCCCCTGACGGAGGCGTCGCTATTCACACCAATGACGACCTTATCCCCGAATTCGCGGCATTGTTCGAGCAGCGTAATGTGGCCCACGTGCAGAATGTCAAAACAGCCGTTGGTAAAGACGATGCGATTGCCGTTGGCGCGCCATTCCGCCAAACGAACCAGCAGGTGTTCGAGATCGAGAATCTTATCCGGGCCCTTCATCTGCGAAGACACGGTGAACTCGGCCACCAGTTCGTTGCGGGAAATAGGCGCGGTGCCCGTCTTGGCGACCACGATGCCGGCGGCAATATTCGCCAGGGTGACGGCCGTCTCCGGGTCGAGACCGCCGGCCAGCGACGCCGCCAGGGTGGCGATGACCGTATCGCCGGCGCCGGTAACGTCGAATACTTCGCGCGCGCGGGTGGGGGAATGAAAAAAGGAATCGGCGTAAAGAATGCGCATGCCCTTCTCACTCATGGTGACGGTCATGTAATCGATGCCCAGCTGCCGAACCATCTGTTGCGCCGCGGGCAAGCAGTTCCGCCAGGTTGCGGCTGCTGATGCCGGTGACCAGCCCAAGCTCCTGAAGATTAGGGCAGATGGTGGTAGCGCCGGCGTACTTGCCGAAGTCCCGGCCTTTGGGATCGACCAGCACCGGGATCCGTCGCTCCCGGGCCAGGGCGATGACCGCCTGGCAAAGTTCGCGCACTCAACGCGCCCTTGGCGTAATCGGAGAGAATCACGGCGTCGGCAGTGCGCACCAACGCGAGCGAGCGCTCGAGCAATGCCTGGTGGTCGGCGGCCGGATGCGGGTTCTGCGCTCTCCACATCCAGCCGCAGCAATTGTTGGTTACGGGAGACGATCCGGGTCTTCGAAATAGTGGAGTGGCCGGAGACGATCATGCCTGAGAAATCCACGCCGGCGGGGGCGAGCAATGCACTCAATTCGCGCATTTCCCCATCGTTGCCCCAGAAGCCTGCCTGGGCGACCTTCACCCCCAGGCCGACCAGGTTCATGGCCACGTTGGCCGCCCCACCGGGCGCGCTGGTGGTGCGCACCGAGCGGAGTACCGGGACTGGCGCCTCGGGCGAAATGCGGTCGACATCGCCCCAGATGGAGCGATCCAGCATCACATCGCCAATCACCAGGACCCGAAGGTGCTGCAAATCCGCTTTCAATAAGGGAGAGAAGGCGAGACTGTTCTTTCACCAGCATCTCTTCATCATCGCAAATAAGGAGCCGGTCCTGCGACTGGCCTATACTACGAGGAGCCCGGGATGAAGCTTTGTCCTTCGAAACGGCGTATGGCGAGCAAGCTACCAATTTCCGGAGATGTCAGGGCCCGGATGATGCGGATACTCCGCCCCGCCACCAAGTGGGGCCGGGCAACCGTCTGGCTGGGCATCTTAAGCCTGCTGCTCTGGATTGCCGATATCTCCGGAGCGAAGGTGGGCGGCTGGGCAGCCTTTACCACCATCGTCTTCGCTGTTCTTTGCCCTGATGATGGCATGCCGCTGGGGTTACCGCCCGCTCATGTGGCGGCTGCGCAACCGCTTGATCGTCACTTACCTGTTCATCGGCGTCATGCCGATCCTGCTGCTGTTGCTCATGGGGGGCGTAGCCGGTTATTTATTTGCCGGCCAATTCGCCACCTATGTTGCCATCTCCGATTTGCATTCGGAGTTGCTGCATCTGCAAGCGGCCAATGATGCGCTGGCTGCGCAGCTATTCCCCTTGGAGAATTCGGGCAAACTCAGCGAACAAATCGCCGGCGAGTTCACCCGGGCCTCGGACGAGCGATTCCCTGGGCGAACCGTTACTGTATGGCGTGACGGAAAGGGTTTTGTGCTCTCCACAGGAGGAGGGCTCCTCGCCACGCCGCCGGCGCGAATACCCGGATTTCATCAGCGGCAGACTTCACTGGATTCGTCGTCGATCAGGATGAACTGCATCTGCGCGCGATCAAGCTTCAACGCGATGGTGGTCGGCGGCATTGCCTTGATCTCCGATATTCCCATTACGCCGGAATCTGCTTCAGCCAACCGCCGACCGTCTGGGCGCAGTGACTCTGCTTCCGCCTGATCGGCATGTCGGACTTCCGGACGCCGGCTCCGCGCAAGCAGCCGTCGGTGCCGGTCGAGTGCCTCCCTCGTTCCCATTGGTTTGACATAACCCTGAACTTTCCGCACGCTCTTCGACGTGGTGGACTGGCAGAACGGAGAAAAGCAAGCAAGCCGGTGGACTCATCGGGGTGGTCACCCGGCCCTCGATGCTCTATGCGACTTTGTTCGCCACCTTGGGAGACAGGTATCTGATCTGTCCGCGACGTGTTGTTCGCGATTGCTATTTTCTTCGGCGTCATTGAGTTTGTCGCGCTCTACATCGGTGTTCGCCTCTCGCGCAGCATGACCGCTTCGGTAGCGGAACTCTATCGCGCGACCGAACACGTGAACCGCGGCGATCTGAGCCACCGGATACAGCTTCGCGGCCGCGATCAGATGGCGGCGCTGGGACAGTCGTTCAATTCCATGACGGCATCCCTGGCCAAACTGATTGAGGAGCAGAAAGAGAAACAGCGGCTGGAGAACGAACTCAGCATCGCCTACGAGGTGCAGGAATTGCTGTTCCCTGGCCAGGTGACGGACCTGCCCTCGCTCGAGGTCCACGGCGTTTGCGTTCCTGCGCGCACCGTCAGCGGCGACTATTACGACTTTATTCCCCTGGGCAGCGACCGGCTGGTTCTGGCGGTCGGAGACATCAGCGGAAAAGGAATTTCGGCTGCCCTCTTGATGGCCACCGTGCACGCCTTCGTTCGCGCCTATTCGATCGAACCCGAGATGGCGCTGATGCCCGCCTCGTTAGCCTATGGATCGCAGGAAGATCCCCGCATGTACTATCGCGGGGACGGGAGCGCGGAATCGCAAGTGGCGCCGGCCATGCTGATGACCACCTTGAACTATCAGCTTTATCGCAGCACCCCGGCGGCAAAGTACGCCACCATGTTTCTCGGTTGCTATGACGCCAAGGCGCGGGTGTTGACGTATTGCAATGCCGGCCACTTGCCGCCCATCATTCTGCGGGCGAACGGGCGAAGTTTTCCGGCTTACGGTCAACGGCACGGTGGTCGGTCTGTTTAACGGGGTCACCTATGACGAATCGACGCTGGTGATGCAGCCGGGCGATATTTTTGTCGCCTACAGTGACGGGGTCACTGAACCGGAGAACGAGTTTGGCGAATTCGGCGAGGAGCGGCTGATCGAACTGATCCAGGAGCATCGCAACAAGCCTCTGCCCCGCATCACCGAAATTGTTGCCGGCGCAGTGGCGGACTGGATTGGCACCGCGGAACAGCCGGACGATATCACCATCGTTCTTGCTCGCTGCACCGCCCCTGCTGCCTGATACCATCCGGCTATGAACTATCGCCCGCACAGGCTGCGGAAAATCAATGAAGGCTCGTCGGTCCGGCCTGGAGCGTCTGCTTAAAAGCTCTGCACTGAGTCCCGAAGGGACGGCTGAAAGTAGCCCAGGACGTTAGTCCTGGGTAAACATAAGCCATTCGATCAGTCCCGCAAGGGACGGCTGAACATGGGCGCTAAAAATCTCAGCCGTCCCTGGCGGGACTACTCCAGATTGTTGCCGGTTACCCAGGACTAGCGTCCTGGGCTACTTTCAACCGTCCCTTCGGGACTCAATGCAGAGCAGTTTCCTTTTCGGACTCCGCCCACTTGATCTTCTCCTTTTATTCTCCTATAGTAGTGCTCATGCGTGCTCTGCCTTTCCCCAAGTCTGCGTGGTCTGCTGCAAGAAATGCGGCCACGACGTGTTAGCCGGAACAGACAGCTTCCCTGCCAGCTCCATATTCGTGGTGTGTTCCCTGTGCGGAGAGAAGCGGAGATATCTGCCCTCGGAAGTGATCCATGGCAGGCCGCATTTCGTGGTTCGGCGGAAACGCAGCGGCGTGGCCCCACCGCCGCTCGCCTCGGCTCGCAGAGGCCGCTGATTATTTCGGCAAGGGCGCGAGCTTGATGGTTCTGCCTTCGCGCGCAGACTGCCTTGCCGCATCCAGAATCTGCATCACCACCACGTTGGTATCCAGCGAAGTAAGGTCGCCGTCTGGCTTGCAGGGTTCCGTTGAGCACCGCAGCCAGGTAGTGGAGCGAGCCGTCGTTGGGCGGCGTCAGCGGCGGAGCCGTGTCCTCGCTCTCCTGATCCTGACCTTTGGTCCGCAGGCGCAGCTTGTCCGGCCCAACCGTGATGGCGTATCCGGTCGCCCCATACACTTCCATGTCCTTGCGGCCAAACGGCCAGTTCCAGGAACGCCATGAGCACTGCCTGAGCTTTCGGATAGCGCACGATAATCGTCGCTTCATCCGCCACCCGAGGGTAGATCTGGGGCTTATCCGTCTGCGTAACAGCGGTGACGCTCAGCGGAGACTCGCCGTGCATGAGCCACGTAACCAGGTCCGCGCCGTAGCAGCCAAAATCGTATAAAGCTCCATCGCCGTTCTGTTCCGGATCCTCGAGCCACTTGAGAAACTCCGGCGGCACGCCTATCTCTTTGGGTCCTTCGTGGCCATCGTGCACCACGATTCTGCGCAGATCGCCCAGGGCGCCCTTGGCCACTTCGTCATATGCGGCGCGGTTGCTTGCGTACCAGGTGGTCTCGTAGTTCACCAGCACCTGGATATGGTGTTCCCGGGCCGCGCGGCGAATGGCCAATGCATCTTCAAGCGACATGGTCAGCGGCTTTTCCACCATGACGCTTAGCCCGTGCTGGGCCGCTGCTTCAATCACCTCGCGGTGCTTGCCCACCGAGGTGTAGACCAGCAGGGCCTGCGGATGGCGGGCTGCGATCATCGCATCCAGTTGCGCATAGAAAAGGCTGGGATCGAGATGAAACTGTTGTGCGTAGCGGTGGGAGAGCGCGGTGTCAGCATCCACGATGCCCACCAGTTGCACATCATGCTGGTTTGGGAACTGCTTCAGGAACCCGGCAACATGCCCATGCTCCAGGCCAACGATGGCGACTCGTAACGGTGCTGTTGGGCAAAAGCGTTACCTGACCAGAGAAGGCAGAGTGAATCACGAACAGCACGCAAGCCGCATTTCTCCTCCGAAATTCTATGTCTGCGCGGGCGCCTTGCCGGAGCGGCGTACCCAAACGCCGTTTTGCTTTTCCAGATAAACCCACTCGGACTGCGAGCACAGGTTGCCGCACCAATCGAGGATATAGACCAGCGCGGCCGTTTGCGCAATATTGAAATAAACCTCGCTGAAATAGGTGATGCCCAGATAGTCGCCATACGTCAGACTGCATGTCGAGGTGGCGTTCAGCGAGGTTCGCGACGCTTTGAACTGCGCGGCATCGGCAGATTTCAGCAACACGTAGGGGCGGGACAGTTGAAACGGCGCGTCAACACAAGCCGTTCCTTCTTGCGCTGGTTGTAGTCGTTCACCGCTTCCTTAAAGCCGCGCGGATTGTCTGCCGGCGGTTGGAGGGTAGCCTCCGGCGCCAGCTTGGGATTCATGTCATCTTCATTCACGGTGGTGTCGCTGATGGCCCAGGGCTGGTTTTGACCGGAATCCATATCCGTAAACACCTGGCCGGGCATCAGTAGCGAATAGATCTGGTACGAATCCGGAAGTCGATCGGGGGGACGGGCGGCTGGGCCGGCTTGGCTTGCGCCAGGGCAAGGGCCGCGGACGCGGCGACTGCCAGGCAAAACATCCCAACTTGCCTGGCCTGCCTGCGAAATCGCTCGATCCGCCGGGATCTCCATGCGCAACTCCTGTTAAGTGGGTTCCTCACTATGATGACAGACGCGGGTCAAGGCAAGGATGGCGCAGCGTCAGGAGAGAAAATGATGGACAATAGAGACACCCTGGTGATCGCCGATTGACCAAGCCAACCCGAGCCAAGGCCAACAAGCTGGGAGAAGTGGAGCGTGTCTACCGCATCCTGCGGGAGTGGCTGATCACGGCCAAGCTTCCGCCGGGCGAGTTCCTCTCCGAAGCCGATCTGGCCGAGCGATGCGGCACCAGCAGAACCCCGGTCCGGGAAGCCTGCACCCGCCTGATGCAGGATCACTGGCTGACCCGGATCCGCCGGAAAGGCTTCATGGTGACGCCCATTTCTGTGCGCGACATCGTGGACATGTACGACTACCGCAAGCTGCTGGAATGCTACGCAGCGGAAAAGCTGGCCCAGACCGCCAGCCACGACCAGCTTAAGGAACTGGCCGTGATTGTCGCGCCGGAGAAAGACCCCGCAGCCAGCCTGGAGCAGATTTTGCTCGCCAACCAAGCGTTTCATCAGCGCCTGAGCGAGTTGGCCGGCAATCAAAGGGTAACCAGCCAGCTCAGCTTGACCCTCGGCTACGTGACCCGCCTGGATACCCTTTGTACCCAGACTGTCCCCGGCTGGATCGGGCACGCCGACATTCTGCGGGCCATCGAGAGGCGGGAGCCGGTGGAGGCTCGCCTGGCGATGCAGGTGCACGTGGATGCTTCCCGGGACAAGATGATCAAGCTTTTCAGCGCCTAGAACCATCAGGGAAACGGCCACACCCGTTCCACTGTCTTGCTCAGCATCCAGCTCTTATCGTCGGCATTGAGGAATTTCATGTCGTCGCGCACCACGGCTAATCTCTGCCGCATAGCTTGCTCGATCGTTGGCGATGGGCCAGTCTGTTGCCCACATGAGCCGTCGCGGTCCGAAGGTGTCGTACAACCGCTTCACCAGCCGCTGGGAATCAAGCCAGGGATAGTTTTCCCTGGACAACGACCAGGTATGCGAGATCTTCACAAACACTTTCGGATAGCGCACCAGCTCCACCAGAGCCTCCAGTTGCTCCGGATGGTCCACGGGACAATCCGCCATGTGGTCGATCACGATCGTCAAGTCGGGGTACTTATCGACCAGTTTCTGAATGTCTGGAACACGGCTGATCGGCACCAGCAGCGTCATGGGAACTTTGAGCTGGTCGCAACGCTTCCATAAGGGGGGCATCAACGGGCCGCGAATCCAGTCTCCGCTTGCATCGCCGGCCGGACTCAAGCGCACGCCGCGAAAGCCTGGCTGCTCAGAAAGCTGGCTCAGATGATCCGGCGCGGCGGGATCCAGCGGGTCTACCCGGCCCACACCTTGAAAGAAGCCTGGATACTGCTTCAGCACGGCCGCAAGATAGCTGTTGTCGTAGCGGTAATGGATGACCTGGATAATCACCGTCTTCTCCACCCCGTTGGCCTTCATGAGGGCCAGAAGCATCTCCGGAGTGGCATCGTAATCGGGAACCTTGGCGCCCGGCGCGAAGGGAAAATGAGGATCGTGTTTCCAGACATGAACATGTGGATCCAGAATGCGATAGTTGGATAATGCAGCCGCAGCTGTCATTTTCAGCATCTCCCGCCGCGTGATCTCAGGCATAAATCGGTTCCAGGGTGTGCACGATGTAGGTCCCGCAGCGGTCATAGCTGGCGCGTGGACCATTTCTGCGTTATGTCGAGATCGGCGCAAAGCCAGCCTTTGAAGCGGATGCTGCGGAGTACCCGATGGCAAGCCGGAAAGTCGATCTCGCCATCGCCAAGATCGAAGGTATTGGTGAGGTACTTCGCGGTCAGTCCTGCGCGCTTCGCATCTTTGTAATCAGCCATCATCAGCCGGTTCTTATACTTCTCCATGATGACCGCCGGATCTCCGCCACCAAGGTAGACGTGAGCGGTGTCAGGAGAAAGGTAGAACAGTTTAGGATCGGTCAGCGCCATGCATCGGTCGATCTCTTCAGGAGTCTGCACCATCTGCCCGAGATGATTGTGCAGGCCTGCCTTGAATCCCATCTCGCCTGCGGCTTCTCCCAGCTGATTATAGAAACGGCACATGACGGCAAACGCATCCGCGGATTTCGCACCGCCGCGCGACGGCGAGAAAACGACCAGACGATCTGCGCCAAAGCGCTGCAGGAAGGTCATCGCATTCCGTGCGTTGGCCAGGATCTGGCTGTGCTGCGCCGCATCGTCCGCCGCGCCGTTGAAGGAAATGGTAACCACATGGAGGCCGCGCCTGGAGAGCTCCCGCTCCATTTGATCGGGTGTGATGCCGTACTTAGTGAGAATCTGTGGATACTGGGTCAAACGAAGCCCGATGAATCCGGTATCGTGCATCACGTCAAGAATGTCGGTAAAGCGGGTGCCAGGATACGAGTTCCACAGATTGGAGCCCAGTGCCCATCTGAATGTTCCGATTTGCCGGCAGCTGTTGCGCTGCCTGAGCCAGGAGACCTGCCAGGCCAAGTACAGCTTCTCTCCTCGTCATCACCGAACCAGATCTCCTCGCCGTCAAAGAGTAACCTATCGTGGCAGGTGGAAATCCCAAAGGGCACCTTGCTCCCACTCCCTTCGTCACTGAGCCGGCGGCTGGGCGCCCTGCCCGCGCAGGACGCGGCCTGCGGTCGCGCCCGTTAACCTGCCCTGCTCCCATTCCAGTTGACCATTCACCAGGACGTACTCGACCCCCTTCGAGACCTGGTTGGGATTGTCGTAGGTCGCGGTGTCGAGAATAGCCGCAGGGTCGAAGATGGTCACGTCTGCGTAGAAGCCGGTCTTCAGCAGGCCGCGGCCGGAAAGGTGTTCGCGCTGCGCAGGCAACGAGGTGACCTTGCGCACGGCCTGGGACAAATCCAGCAACTTCAGATCGCGCGCATAGTGACCGAGCAAACGCGGCATGGATCCCCATGCCCGGGGATGGGTATGCGGCTCAAACAGCGGTCCATCGAGCGAGGTCTCGCCGGCATCGAGGCCGATGCTGGTCCAGGCTTGCTTCAGGCCGTATTGAAGATCGTTCTCGTTGGCCAGGAAGTAGAGCGCTGCGGTTTGTCCCTTGTCGGCAAGAATGAAGTCAAACAGCGCGTCCATCTCTGGTTTGTTCTCTTCTTTCGCCATTTCCGCGACGGTTTTGCCGGTGTACTTTTCGAGGGCAGGATTCACCACCGCCGAGATCTTCACCCCACTGCCGCCGCCGCAATCGAGATATAGGTTCTCCCAATCGTTGTGGTCCTCTGCCATCTCTGCCACCAGGCGCTTGCGAGTGGCCGGATCTCGTAACCGTTGCAGCAGCTTATCCATCCCGCCATTCGCCATCCACGGAGGCAGCGAAGATGCCAGCTCCGTTCCGCCGGCGGTGTACGGATACATATCGGCGGCGATCTCCAGACCGGAATCCCGCGCCGCCTGGATTTTGGCGACCACTTGCGGCATCCTGCCCCAGCGCGTCTTGCCGGTCACCTTGAGGTGAAAGATCTCTACCGGAAGGTGGGCTTCGCGCCCGATGCGCATCGCTTCATCGATCGCCGCCATTTCGCTCTGCCCTTCGCTGCGCATGTGCGAAGCGTAGATGCCGCCGTACTGCGATGCGACATTAGCCAGAGCGATCAGCTCCTCCGTGGTTGCATAATGCCCCGGAGGATAGATGAGCGCCGTCGAGACGCCCATGGCTCCCTGCTGCATGGCCGTCGCCACCAGCGATTCCATCTGTTGCAACTCCGCCGGCGTGGGCGCGCGATCTACGTCGCCCAACACCGCTTCCCGAACCTGGGCCGCCCCCACGTAGGTGCCGATGTTGATCGGTGTGCCGCTTTTTTCCAGACGGCGGAAGTAACCGGCGAGATCGTGCCAGTCGATGGAGAGACGGTAGTGATCCAACAGGATCTTTTGCGGTGCGATCGTACGCTCGTTTTGCGGCGCGATGGAGCCGCCTTCCCCGGTAATTTCGCTGGTGATGCCCTGCGATAATTTGCTCTGCGACCGGTTGTCGATCAGCAAAGCCTCTTCCGACTGGCCCAGCATATCGATAAAGCCGGGGGAGACCACCAGCCCTGAGGCATCAATAATCTGTTTTGCCTGGGCGCTCCCGAGAGCGCCGATGGCCGCGATACGACCGCCGCGGATAGCGATATCCGCTACATAGGAAGGGTTCCCGGTTCCGTCGAGGATGTGGCCATGGCGAATGAGTACGTCGTAGGTATTAACAGCGGTATTTTCAGGCGCCTGGGAGTTACACCCAAGGGGCGCGATCGCCAGCATCATCCATAACCACGTTCGATAGGGTTTCATTGTCATGTAGTTCTTTCGCATGGGAGGAATGCGAGTGGCAATCTTACACCGCTTTTCCAGTGAAGCCGTTTGGTACTTTTCAGGAGGAGCTCAACGTTCGCCCGGCGGCGATTACTCTACTCTCCCTACAACCATCAACGGAGAGGGAGCCGTGTCCGGGCAGTACTTTGTCGCGTTGGGCAACAATGATACTCACGGGTTTGTGCGGTCTCCCGAGGGAACGATCACCTCGTTCGATCCCCCAGGGAGCACGCGCACCAACGTGAGCTCGATCAATGACCTCGGCATCCTCACAGGGGAGACGCTTCATGCAAACAACATCGTCTACGGGTTCCTGCGCATACCCTGACCGTTGCGGCTGCCTGCTGGAGCATTTGTCTGACGGCGGCCCTCGTTGACGATGCCTTATTGGAGAAGCCTATAGATTTAGGGCGTCACCGCATCTATAGGCTTTCTCCGGCGCACGGCCTAATAGCCAGGAGGGATTCCGTGCACTGGCGGCTGGTATCCGTCCACGTTGTAAAAAGGGCGACCAGCGGTCGCCCCGCGAAAAACGAGCGAGATACCCCGAATTTCCCGCACGCAGCACCGGACAAGACCACTTGTGCGCCTTTCTGAGAAGAGACGAAATATCGAAGCGGCTCAGGAGCTGTGGGTTCGGTGGTTTAGTCCCGGCACCGCCGGGACGGTTGAGAGTAGCCCAGGACGATGAGTCGTGGGTTAAACGCGACCTGTTGAAACAGTCCCGGCAGGGACGGCTGAATGTTCACCGCGGCCTTCAGTCGTCCCCTGCGGGACTGGACGCACTCCACTAGCTTATTTCACTGAGGGGCTGTCATCCGCTTTCAGATCGCCCAGCGCGTATTGAATCCCAGCTCGAAGGTGTTCCAGCATCGGCGTCATGGCATATACCCGATCACTGTGGCCGTGCCCTTCGTAGAACACTCGCCCCTTGCCCTCGCGGCGAATATAGCTCAAGGCATAATCGGCATCGCTTCGCGGATTCGCTTCCTTCGCCTTATCCTCAGCGCTCATCTTGTCGTAGTCGATACTCGTCAACACATGCACGTTCCTGCGCGAAAACGATTCTTGCACGAAGGTATAGGTCTCGTCGTGGATCTCGAACTCCTTGCCATGGAACATGGCCGTCAAAGGACTGTTCGGATCATCGATCTTGACGTAAATCAGTTGCGGATCGGGCCAGTGAAATTTGAAGTAACCGCCAATCAGGGTGTTGAACTCCGGCCATTGCAGAACAGGCTTCGATTCCAGGCCTAGAAGACGCGCGTTGGGCGGCGGCAACAACGAATTAAAGTGGGCCACAAAATCGGCGCGAGTGACCTTCCCCGTATTGCCTGTATCCAACTTTTGGAACCAATCGTCGGCAACCGCGGTCCACTCCTGCCGGCTGACGGTGCCGTCACTATCCTTGTCCGCTGCCGTGACGAGCCGGGCGGCTAAAACCAACGCCGCCAGATTCAGCCCGGGACCGCCGCTCTTTACGGCGGCTTCGCTCGCCAGGCAGTCGGTGTGATAGGAGTCTGTTGCCGCGTGGATGCCGGCAACACCTTTTCCGCCTCTCACGAAATTCAGAAACGCCGCCCGCCGCGCGGCCGTTACTGAGGGATCCGGATCGTCAAGAAAGCACGCAGTTGTGCTGTCCAGGAAAATGGCGTCATATTTCTTGAGGTTGCTGGTGTTGATATCCGCCGCGTCGTAACTGACAGTCGTGGTCCATAAACCGCCCTGGTTTCCTAACGACTTCCACCGCCTTCGCAGCCAGCGGGATGGAGGCATGCACGAACCCACCCGCGCCCGTATGCGCCATCACCAGCAGCCTGCGCTGGTGCGTCGGCTTCACCCCGGGGGTAGTGGGTAAGGCTGCCATCATGGCGTCCACAGCCGCTTGCGGTGCGGTGAACGGCGTCGAATTACCCGCAGGGTTGAACGTGCCGGATTGCCCAGGCTTGACCGCGGGCGGCGCAGGCAGCACTTTGCTGATTCCGGCCAAAATCTGAGGCTGGGTCAAGGTCCCGCTATGCGTGGTGTCCCAAGCGGTAAACCAGGAGTTGAAGCCAGACTCCAGCTCGGGCCGGGTCAGCGTGCCATCGTTGTCGGTATCGAGGGCGGCGAACAGCGCCTCAGCAGTTCGCGCGCCGCCCGGTCCCTGCGCCCGTAAGCTCGCGATACCAGCCGCGAGCAGTACAGCAGCGCCAGCCCAGATACAGGTGGTTTCGATGAATCCGGTTTGTCTCATAAAATGTGCCGGAATGAGTCTATCGCGGAAGCGATCTTCGAAGCTTGACAAAATAGTAGGACAAAGCCGGCGACGGAACACCGCTCAGTTCGGGGTTTCTTCTAAACTATCGATACTGGCCGTTGCAACCACCCCTGTGAAGGAGACTAGCTAGTGAGCGGTAGCATTCCCGAATTATGCTGCTTGCAAAAAGCTCGTGGAGAGATGCTCCCATGGTTGAACTTAAGGTCCGGAAGTTTGGAAACTCGCTCGGGGTCGTATTGTCGCGTCTGTCGTTTGGGTGTTAAGAGCTGATCACGGTCGCATCGGGTCCCGCATGTGACTCCGCCCACCAATGGGAACGTGGTTCCGTTGTTCTTGAATATGAGTGCTGGACCGGAGACGGACACACTCGTGCGCATGGCCTTCGCCACCTCCAGTTCCCGGAGAGACAAGGCGATCCGCGCCCGTCGGTGGCGACGCAAGAGGTCTACAATGGGGAGCCAGGTAGCGAACCTGGGGAAGCGATCGCACGCGGCCGCCGCACCATGGGGCATAGTTTCCCTGGAAATCCACACTCCCTCGCAGGTATCCAAAATGAGTGGGTGTCGTTACCGTGGAGAGCCAATATGTGGAATCAACAGGGACAAACAATCGGAATGACCCAATTGGTTGCAGCCGTGTTCTTGGACGAGGTGTCTGCCCGCGATGCAATCGCCGATCTCAAGCTGGCTGGTGTCCGTGCGAACCAGATCGGCGTCGCTTTGTCAGACGAGGGCAAACAAGCCCGTGCACTCAACCCGGAGGCGAAGCATCTTCCCGGTGATATGGAGGGAAAGCACAGCGTGCTGTGGAGGGTTCGGCATAGCATCCATCATGATGTACACAGGCACGAGGGGCGGGGCTTATCCAGCCGGCAGGATGCAGCAGCAGCCAATGAGGAGCAGCCGGCGTTCACAGAGATCGATCTCACCGATACTTTGCGCGGGCTGGGCATTGCGGAAGCAACCATCAAATTGCTACATCACCAGGTTGGCGAGAAAGGGTTTCTGATCCTGGTGGACGCCCGCGAAGGCGAGGATCGAATCGACTCGATTCTCCTTAAGAATCGGGGCATGCCCAGGACAGTCATGGTTACTGAGCAGTCGAAAATTACCAGCTAAAACGGCGGCACTGCGGTCGGGCGGCCTGATCCGCCAGATCAAGTCACCGGAACTGACCGGCGCGACCTCGCGTCTCATCGGCATGTCGTCCGATGGTAAGACCGCGGGTGCGGGGACATTTGCACCTTATCGTTCGGTGCGCGGTAAACTCGTCACCGGGCCGGTAACAGAGCGATGCGCGACTTTGGCTTCGTTGAGAGGGGCTCCTCAGGGAAACTGCGGAGCCCCTCAACTGGTGAAGCTACCAGTTGCCGCCAAACAGGTCCGACATGACTTTAACGTCGGAGCCGCATGCGTGGTTGAGGCAAGGCAGGCCGAAGGCGGCCTCCATCGACTTCAGCAGCGAGTAGCTGTTGTAGTAGTTGGAGCTTTGAACGCCGTGGCTGCCAAAGTTCGTCTGGACCGTGAGAACCACGCGGTTCTGGTTCTGGGTTGGATATAACCCCCTGAGGAGAGTGGTGCTGCCGCTGTAGTCGTTCTCATCCCATACGATCACGATCGCGTTGTGTCCCGACTGCCACGCCGGAGAAGCGTAGACCGCCTCCACCAGCCGCTCGATGGTCGCATCGCCCTGCTGAATGAGGCCGGGGTTCAGTCCCACCTGAGTGCCGTAGGTGTATCCGCTGTTGTCCATGCCGTAATCGAATGCGCAGAACGCGTCGCCGTTGCCGCGGCCGTGCTGGTCATCGCACTGGTTGGGCACGATGAACGCAAAGTCCGGCACAGTGCCGCTCTTCAGATCGGCATAGAGACCGCCCGGCCCCTCGAAGCCGACGACGTTCGCCAGGCTACTGTTCTGTTCGTAACCTTGCTGCACGCTGGCGAAGTAGGCAAACGGATTGTGCTTGACGGCGTAGAGCTGCACTACATTGGACGAGGTAAGGGGAGCCAGCACCTTGAAATCCGACAGGTTCGTGGCCGTCCCGTTGCTGTAATTCACGCCATAGATCGAACCTAGTGGCAGGCTCTCCTGGTAGGATTTCCATCCTTTGCCTGCAGAGCCCAGCTGGTCCGCAATTGTTTTTCCCTCCGTCTTCGCAGCTGGGACCGACTTGACTCCGTCGATATCGGCCAGCGCGACAAACGGGCCCCCCACTTCATTCCAGATATCTACCGCCGGGGTCTCGGCGTCGGTGCCCTTGCCGCTGATCGGACAGACTTTGCCGGTATCTACCTGAACGGGTGCATTGCCGCCGCCGTTGTCGGCATTCACCACGCCAGAGACAATATTCGGGGAGCACGATGTGTCGCCCCAGTTCGGAGGGTTGTCGCTGCGAACTCCAAAGTTCGAGCCGCCCACCACCTCCAGATAGTTCGTCAGACTCGGATGGCCGACTGCGAAATAATTGGTTGCCAGGTTGACCTTCCCCGTAGAAATCAGGCTGTTCAGGTAGGGTTCATTCGGATTGCCGAAGACCTGCTGGTAACCGTGGTTTTCCATCATGATCAAAAAGACATGATCGAGATGCGGAACGCCGGTCGGAATAGGCGTTTCCTGGGCGAAACCGCCCGTCGCCAGCGCTCCGGCGACGAGGCTCAGTGTTGCAGCTTTTCTAAGCATGGTGGAACCCTCTCGTACTTTTGATTTGGGCGGCATCAGTCACAGATCCACATAGCCGTGCCACGCGTACTTTCTGCCCGGAATGTGAACATGTCTTTAACGGGTGACGAATAATGCGAGAAACTACCTGCTCGATCCGCCGGGAACTGCTGAATGGAGCCCGAAGGAGTCGGCCAATTCCGCAAGTCGTCACACCGGCGAGAAGGCCGCCCTCGATTTTGAGGTTCCAGAAGCTAGGGGAAAAGCAGGATAAGGAAAGCAGTCCCAGTCTGGACTGCTTTCCTTATCTCCCCACCGTCTCAGCCGCCCATGCAGGGGCTTTTCAGCCCCCGTCATGGTTGTGGCGGCACAGTTGTGGATAGATCCCTACTTACCAGTAAGTTGAACGGGTGATCGCGTTGTACCAGAGGCTCGCCAATATGCCATAGCCCGTTACGGAAGGATGAACCCCATCCGAGCCGATGTTGGCGCCGACGTTTGTAACAGCAGCTGAGTAAAAGTCGATCACAGTAGCTCGCGGAAATTGGGCTGCTATCGCTTTAATCTGCGCATTTGCCTGAGGAACTTGCGGCGCCCAGACTGCTACGCTTGAAGACGCAGCCGAAGCATGGGGATTCATCGGAGGAATTGTCGAAATAATGACCGAGGCATTGGGATCCTGAGCAGAAATGTCGCTAAGGAGATTCCTCAATTGCCCGGAGATACTGGACGTTTCCCCTTGGGCGACATCGTTTGTGCCGGCCAAAACAAGAATGATTTCGGGCTGGAACGTGTGAACCGAGCCATCCGTGTCTGCAAAATGCTGAATGGCCGCGATATCATACCCTCCGTGCCCTTCCCAGTTCACATCAGGACAACCCGTCACAACTCCAGGTTCGAGGGCGGCGCTGTCACCTACAAGAGTGAATGGCACGCCTCCGCCCCGCAACAAAGAATCGAGCGGGCAGCGATAACCACCTTGTGCGAACGTGGCTGCAGTGGCGAAACCCTCTGTAATCGAGTCACCCAGTGGCATGATACGAATCTGCGCGCTGCTGCTGCTGCTGCTGCTGCCACTCCCCTTTCCCCCACCCCCGTTGCTGCTCCCAGTTCCAGCGAGAGCAAAGGTCCAGGCAACCGGAGTTTTTCCCATTAACGGAGCCGCGCCATTCCCCGGTTTAGACGGCTGCTCAATATATCTGCCGGTAGTCACATCGAGAACGGCGCTTTGACTTGTGATGGTGAACACGTCAGCTTTCTTGCTCATCACCACGTTTTGGCCGCCATTATCAGATAAGCAGATGTTCAAACTGCACACCTTGAAACCGTTCGCTACTCCCGGCACCGGCGTCCAGGTGAAAGCCTGGGAGGGTTGATTGGGCACAAAGGCTTGAAAAAGCTGTAAGGAAGTCTGGCCATATTGCGAATTTCCCGCGTCCCAGAAATATCCCTGAGGATCTTCTTGTGTGAGCGTGACTGCACTTTGCGCAAAGGCGCCCGCGTTCAGGGACGCGCTCGCAAGACATACCGCGATAGCGATAAGCGTTAATTTCATCGTGGAACTTACCTCAATTCAAAAGTGGGGCTTGCGCGCCAAGGAGTAAGTGTTACCGTTGGAACGTAAAATGTACGCGCTGTCTTCTTATGCACCCTGTGAAATTGCGCTGTCTCAGGGGAAAGAGCTCTACCGAGCCTGGATCATCCCCGAAAGCAGGACGAGGGTCGGCCGCACGATCATCAGGCCACATTAAGCAGAGTTAAATGATTCGAGGAGAAAAAGATTCCTAAGTGACTAAGGAACCGTGAATTTTTTACCGGCGCGACACCAGAGCCATAACAAGTGACCGTTTCGTTGAGCGGTACTCCAACGATGATCGCTGTTATCGCGGCTATTAGAACGGGGCTGCCGTATAACTGAAGAATTAATTACGTGGAATTTTGACGTGACTATGTGCAATTTACCTTACTCGATAAAAGATGTACATTTTTCCTGGCAAAGCGGGCATCAGCGAATAAGACTGCGCTATTCCTGGCTTGACCTCTAATAGATGTAACACGCAACCGTCTATTCGGCTAGTTGTCACAAGCCGTCACCTGCAATATTTCCAGACTTTTAACAGTATCTGTAACTGTAGCTGCGTGTCATTCTAAGCTTTCTTTACGGATTGCGCGCATTGGATCCGGCCTCTTCGCACCCGCACTGGTCCGATTTAACGCCGAAACGATCCCTCAGCGAAAACTCCTTGGTCGTTATTTATTCAAACTGGTTCAGATCGGTGTCGGGGGCAGGGTGACCCAACGCACGGCACATGGAAACGATCTGGCCTTTGTGATGAAAGGCATGCGTCAGCACATGATGAAGGACGAGCGCCGGAGTGCGGACGGCGACATCCCCATCGGGGAAATGAAGCTCCGCATCGGCATTGAGTTGTTCATTGGTCAAATTCGAAATATAAGCATGGGTCGCCTGGCCGACTTCTTTCTGCATGAGTCTTACATCGGCAACAACCGGGCAATCTTCAATGGTCCGGTTGGCATACCGCACTCCCTGGAGCGTGTGAACCCAAAAACCTTCGCAGTTGAAAATATGAATCGATTGTTCTCGCAGCGTGCGGAAGCCGAAGCCGGGCAATTCCCTCACATAATCGCTTGTCGGCATTGTGGACAGGTGATCCAGGACAAGATTGAGGCTGGCGTGTGTCCAGGTATGGAATTTACGAACACCGGCGAGAGTGAACATTCATCTCTCCTTATAGGCGCATGATGGAGCGAAGCTTCGGGGAGATAGGGGGACATGACACTTATCCCCCACCACGGAATCTTCAGCTCACCTTTCACTTAGCACGAGAAACAATAGTGACTGTCCGAAACTCCTATCTGTGCAAAACTGAAACAGTTCGGAGATTCCCAAACGCGGTTAGCTCGCGTTTTATAGGTAGGCCCGGTCCCCGCGGAAGCGTGTTTTCCTTTTACGGGCCATTCCCGTCCCGATCCGGTCCAGCGGGGATGCCTTAGCAACTCGTTTCAACCCTGGCAGATGTCCGCCAGTACAGTGATTTCAGTCAGCCTAGTGCCGGAAGCGGCGGTCGCGCGCCGTGAGGCAAATCGGAAACAATGCGCTCGCCGTAGATGATCTGGACCGTCGATTCGTCGATGAACTTGCCGACTGTCTCCTGAACATAGGCCATTCCCGATTGACGACAGGTTTCCATCCAGGCATCGAAATCCTCGACCTCAATATCCTCGACCACCTGGACAAAAGGCTCGCCCTTTTCTGCACCTTTTATCTCATAGACCTCAAAACGGATCATGCCCGGTTGCCCAGGCGTGATTCGCTGGTCTATCTCTTTAGACCATTGCTTATATTGATCCATGCTTACGCCAGTCTTGAGCTTATACATGACATATATCTTGTGCATGACAACTTATTCTCCCTCTAGAGGCTGATGTAACTTTATGCAGATAGCGGATTCATCGAGTGTAGTGCGGGTAACGCGCGTCCTATCGCCGTACCCTCGGACCACGAGAGACGGATGTCAATATAGATAGTGCCGCCGAAAACTGTCGAGAGATGCATGCAGCAGATACACTGGCAGATCTTCACCGGCTTTTCTCATGGCAGCGAGTCTATCATCTTCCCATGTCGCCTCTTGCGCTGCGGCGATCCTCGCGCCTCCCGGCAAGCCGGTTTTTTTTAAACGTGAAATGATGTACATGGCTTCGCGGCAGCGTCAACCACTGCCCACGAAGCCACTCAATCGATGCTTTTTGGAGATAAAGCTGATGGCAATGTGGACACGAAGAGGATTTGTAGGATCCCTTTCAGGGATGGCCGGGGCAACCATGTTCGGAGGCAGGGCGAGCGCTGCTGCGATGAATCCCCCTGAAGCGGCAAAGGCGAGCGGGCCGATCAAGATTACCGACCTTAAGTGCGCCGTCATCGGCCGCAATCCGACGGTTCGCATCGTTACCGACCAGGGAATTTCCGGCTACGGTCAGGCGGAGTCGGCCAAGCCATTTCTCAAGCCGATGGTGCTGTTTTATAAACGGTATCTCGTCGGCGAAGACCCGACCAACGTGGCCGCGATCATGCTGAAGATTCGCCGCATGGGCGCCTCCAAGCCCTGGGGCGCGGCGATCAGTGCAATCGAAATCGCACTTTGGGATGTCGCCGGCCAAGCGGCCGGATTGCCGGTCCACAAGCTGCTTGGGGGCAAGATTCGCGACCGTGTCCGTCCCTATGGAAACTCCGAAAACAACATAGGCGCCACGATGACGATGCCCCGCACGCCGCAGGATTACGCCGAGTTTGCGGCCAGGATGAAGGAAGCCAAAGAGGGCTATACCCTGGTCAAGATGCCCATCGGCTTCCACAATACGCCCATGATGACGGCCATCCCCAACGCCTGGTACGGTTCCCAATGGCATGCGCAGGCGGCGCCGTACATGGATCGTGGGCTGATGACGGAACGTGGCATCGACTATTGCATTGCCTGCGCCGAAGCCGCGAGAAAGGCCCTCGGGGAAGACATCGGGCTAGCCTTCGACTGCGGGCCAGGGTGGGTAGTCAAGGACGCGATCCGGTTTGCGCGCGCGGTGGAACCGCTGAAGCTGGCATGGCTCGAAGACCTCATCACCGGCGACTACGAGCCTTACCCAAAACCGCAAGTCTTCAAGCAAGTGACCGAGAGCACGTCCACGCCCATTCATACCGGGGAGGAGCTCTATCTGCGGGAAAACTGCATGGAGCTCATCGAGACCCAGGCCGTCAACGTGCTTGGGCCCGACCCGGAAGATGTGGGCGGAATCGCCGAATTGAAGTGGATCGCCGAGTACGCCGATCTCCACGGGATCCTGGTAGCTCCGCACGGAATTTTCGACGGAGTATTCGGCGTCGCGGCGCAGGTGCAGATGGGGGCGGCGCTGCCGCAGAACTACATCGCGTTCGAATATGCCAAGGGCGAGCCCGAATGGTGGTATGACATCGTGGATGGCCTGCCGGATCCAGTGGTCAAAAACGGCTTCATCGACGTTTGGGACCGGCCTGGTCTCGGTCTCACTTTCAGAGTCCAGCAAGCCAAGGCGCACCTCGCGGAAGAGGATCGCGACTTCTTCGACTAAACTACGGTCGCGCGGAATTCAGATCCGCCCGCGGTGTTACGGCGGCTTTGGCGTTTCGGGGGTAGGTTCATCTCCCCTTATCTCCCGGCGTCTTAGACATCTTTCTTTCTCCTTGCTGAACGTCTGGACCACTTTGGAATTCTTCCTCG
>CAVWRV010000027.1:0-63818 GCA_963757515.1 uncultured Acidobacteriaceae bacterium
CCCTCGATGCCGTTTTTCATGCTGCTTTTCTCGAGCCCGGGAGCCATTTCGAGCAGCGGCTGGTGCCCTCGCTCGAGATGATGCTGTTTTCTGCCGCCGTCTGCATGGGCAGCGGATACATCTTCCGTACCTGGGATTTGAAGACAGGCAAGCGCGACGCCAGCGTGGTCGGATCGCTGCCCATGCTGATTTTCTGGTGGGGATCCGGAATCATCACTCTGCTGTTCTTCCTCGCCTGGTTGCTAAATCGCTACTTCTTTGGCTTCCGGCACTGAAGAGGGCGAATGGAGCAGGGAACGGTTTTCATGCTGAGAAAAAATCGCTCTCGGTAGGTCCGGGCTTTTGGATCGTGCGTGAAAAACCGAGAAAAGAAAACAGCAGGTCCCGCCACTACGCCGCGCTCCGGTCGGGATGACAATTCATTTGCAAGCAAGCAGAGGTTCTCGTTGGGGATTTCGGTTAACTGGATGACAACTCATTTGCAAGGAAGCACTGGTTCTCGTCGGGGATTTCGGTTGATTGCATAACAAAATTGTCATCCCGACCGGAGCGCAGCGTAGTGGCGGGACCTGCTGTTTTCTTTTCACTGGTTCTCACGAGAGCGACTTTTTCCGCAGCCGCTTCAGGTCGTTTAGAGACCAGGCCCCTCACCCATAACCACATGGAACCGAAGCGGTGACCGGTGCGTATCACCACCCATGAGTCTGGCTGCCACGCTTACCTTGAACAACGGTGGAACGGGAGCACGAGGTGAGCGCTTCGCAGGCCGATTCCGGGAGGCGATATTCTACTGGCCGAGGAACGCCCGCGTTGAATCCCTCTTCGAACACGCCGCCGGAACGGGAGGGTGGTCGCGCGCCGGCAATGGCCCGCGGAACGGCGGGCCGAGGCGCCGGAGATCGATTGGCCGGCACTGGTCAGGCGCTGCCTCGATGGGGATGCGGCAGCGTGGACGGAGTTGGTGGCGGCGCAGCAGCGCCGGGTCTACGCGCTCTGCTACCGCTTCACCGCTTCCTCCCATGACGCGGAAGATCTGACCCAGGACGTCTTCATCAAGGTCTACGCCAACCTGCGCAGCTTCGACGCCGGCCAAGGGCAGCTTCCACACCTGGATCACGACCCTGACCCGCAACCTGCTGGTCGATCACTTCCGCCGCTCCCGCCAGCAACGGGCGACCGATTCGATCGACGCCGGCTGGGACCAGGGCAACGACGCGCCCCAGGCCGAGCCCCTGGTCGACCCGCGCACCACGCCCCTTGCAGCATGCGGTGCAAAACCAGCTGGAGCGCATGGTGCAGAACGCCCTGGCAAAGGTATCGCCGGAATTGCGCGAGGCTGTTATTCTGCGCGATCTGCAGGATATGGATTACAAAGAGATTGCTGAGGTGCTGGCCATTCCCCAGGGAACGGTCAAGTCGCGCATCAGCCGCGGCCGGGCGGAACTAGCGCGGTTGCTGGAACGTACTAAAGGGCAGGTGATGTAAATGTCTGAGCAGGAGCAAAATAAGCCGTTAGGCGAGCCAGGCCGGGTGCTGCGGTGCGACGAATGGGAAAACCTCCTCGCCGATGCGCTGGATGGAACCCTGAGCGCGGCCGACCAGGCGGCCTTCACTCGCCACCACAGCGAATGTGCGCTCTGTGCCCAGATGCTCAAGGAAACCGAGCAGGGCAAGGCCTGGATGCAGTACCTGGCGGTGGAACCGGAAGTCCCCGCCGATCTGCTCAACAAGATTCTGGCCCGCACCAGCGGCGGCCCAGCAGCCGGGAGTGGCGGCCCCGGCGCTGCTCCCTGCCCGCCCGCCCCGCCTGGCGCCGGGTGATGCTGCCCGCGGTCCGCCAGGTGCTGGAGCCGAGGCTGATGATGACCGCGGCCATGGCCTTCTTCTCCATCGCCCTGACCCTGAACCTGACCGGGATCAAGATCACCCAGCTCCGCGCGGCGGACCTTCAGCCTTCGCGCCTGCGGGCCAACCTGACCCGGCAGTTCTACTCCACCAACGAACAGGTGACCAAGTACTACGAGAATTTGCGCCTGGTCTACGAGATGGAGTCCCGGGTGCGGGAATTGCGGCGCACGACGGAAGCAGAACCCGCGCCCTCGCCCCGGGAAACGCCCAAGCCGCCGGCGCGCGACGGCAGCGGCAGTCCCAGCTCGACCGTTCCCCGGGGACAGCAGGTCCCCCCGGTGCCCGGCGGCAGCGCAGACCCATTCCAGAAGGGCATGCCGGTGCAGCCTGCGGAGATGGTGCCCGCCGGTTTCGACCCGGGCGGGAGAAGAGGAAAATTCACAGAGAGAGGTTTTCAGAGCCTGTGCCGTCACCCACTGAAGACTCGCGCGCCAAAGGAGCTTGGTATGAACTGCCTTAACCATCCCGATGTCGCGGCTGCGGCCTATTGCCAGAATTGTGGCAAGCCGCTGTGCACCGCCTGCATGCGTTCCGTCGGGGGCGTGGTCTACTGCGAACCCTGCCTGGCGGCCCGCCTGTCCGCTGCTCCCGGCGCCGCCGAAGCCGGCTTGACCGGCATGCATGCCCACCCGGTCCTGGCTGGCCTTCTGGGCTTCATTCCCGGGGTGGGCGCCATGTACAACGGGCAATTCGTCAAGGCGCTGGCCCACGTGCTCATTTTCGCCGTGTTCGTGAGCCTTTCCGATAAGAGCGTTGTTCTTCGGCTTGCTGGTGGCCGCATGGGTCTTTTACCAGGTCTTTGACGCTGCCCAGACGGCCAAGGCGCGGCGCGACGGATTGCCCCTGCCCAATCCCTTCGGCCTCAATGATCTGGGAACCAGGCTGGGGATGACGCCTCCGGCCTCGCCCTATCGTCGGCGGCTTCGCTCCCCCGCCCGGCACCGCGGCGCCCGGCCGGGACCGGCGGCAGCCAATCCCAATCCCGATCCCGGTCAGAGTTCCGGGCCCACGCCGGGCCAACTCCATTCCCGCATACCGCCTGCCTATCCGGCCTCCTATGCCGTGCCCCCCGACGCCCCCGGCCAGTCGCTGCCGGGAATGCCGCCATACAGTGGGCCGATGGCCATCGAACCCTGGGACGAAAGCATCCCGTTGGGCGCCGTGGTGCTCATCGTCATCGGTCTGGTGCTGTTGCTGCATACCCTGGGTATCTTCGAGGATGAATGGATCGGCCGGGCCTGGCCGCTCATCCTCATCGGGGTGGGCGCGTGGCTGCTTTACCGCAGAACCCGCGATCTTCCCCGGGGAGGTCCGCGATGAATTCCTGGCTGCTCATCCGCCGGCTGCGAGGGCCGGCTTTCCTGATCCTGGTCGGCATCACCGCCCTGCTCAACCAGTGGGGGGTGCTCAGCTTCAGCCGCAGCTGGCCGCTGTACCTGATCCTGGCGGGAGTGATTGGGCTGGCAGAGCGGGCGGCTCTGGCCGTGGCGCCGCCGGTGCCTCCCGTCTACCCCGGTGCCTATGTGCCGGCAGCGTATGCCACCCGGTGCCGCCCTATACCGGACCCGCCCCGGAACCGCCGGCGAGTGCCGATGACCCGCTTCGCCGATCCCAGCAGGAGGCCGTGATGGCCACCCTGCCCCCACCCTATTCCCAGCGCGACGCCGCCCGCGCGCAGCGCTACTACCAGCGCTCGCTCCGCCGCCCCTCCATGCTCGGCCCGCTGGTGCTGATCGTGGTGGGGGTGATCGCCCTGCTGGTCGAAACCAATCAGCTGAATCCCGTCCACTTGTGGGACTGGTATATGCGCTGGTGGCCGCTGCTGCTGATCGGCGTGGGCTTGCTCTCCCTGGGCGAGTGGTGGCTGGATCGCAGGCATGCCGACACCGGCCGGCGCTGGCATGGGGGCTCGCACGGAGGACTGATCGCGCTGATCATCTGCCTGGCCGTCGTGGGCTACATGGTGGGCGCCACCTCCCATGGACTGCACGGCATGCATGTGTTCGGGCACGGCGTAGAGGAAGACGATTTGTTCTCCCACCTCCTGGGCCAGGAGCACAATGACGATCGCAGCCTCAACCGGCAGATCCCGGCCGGCGCGCCGATCGACATCCAGGTGCCGCATGGCGACGTGACCGTCACTCCGTCCGGGGACGATCAGATCCACGTGCAGGCGCACCTGGTGGTGTATGCGGCCAACGATCGATCCGCCCGGCGCAGCCTGGATGCCCTGGCTCCCCAGCTGGTGGTGAATGGCGAGAACGTGACCCTGCGGGCCGCGGATGCGAACGATGGCCGCGCCGATCTGACCATCGAGATCCCCAAGGGCAGCCGTGCCCACGGTCACCGCGGGGCACGGCGATGTGACCCTGGAGGGTTTGTCCGGCCCAGCCAATGTGAACGCCGACCGGGGCGACGTCAAAGCCGATAACATCGCCGGCGGACGTCCATGTGCGCATGGGCAAAGGCGATTTTAGCGCCCATGCCATCGCCGGCGACGTGTCGCTCCAGGGCCGGCTGGACGATGTTTCCATCTCCGACGTGCAGGGCAGGGTGGGGTTGGACGGCGACTTCTTCGGGGATACCAATCTGGCCCATATTGCCTCCGCCGGTTCATTTTCATTCCAGCCGGACCAACGTCGAAGTGATCATCGATCCCCGGCGACCTTTCGATCGACAGCGGGGACCTGCAGCTGAACAACGCCACCGGTCCGGCGAGAATCTCGACCAGCGCCAAGGATGTCGAGTGCACCGGGATCACCGGCGACCTGCGGGTGGAGGATGGCGACGGGGACATCTCCGTGGGCGCGGTCGCGCCGCGTGGGAGAAGTCGCAGATTCACAACCGCAATGGGGCCATCAACCTGACCGTGCCCCGGGGCGCGGGCTTTGAGCTGCAGGCGACCGCCAAGAACGGGAACATCGAGTCCAAGCTGGACCTGCCGGTAACCAGCGCCGGCGAGGGCCAGAGTGTCTCCGGCAAGGTGGGCGGCGGCGGCCCCGCATCGAACTGGTCGCCGATCACGGCGACATCGAGATCACCGCCATGGATGCCCCGCCTCCGGCTGCCTGCCAGCCCGCCCTCGCGCCCCCGCCCGCCGGCCGGGCCAAACGATGCGCCACTTGCGCGCCAAGGATGCGCCACACCGCGCAGCCGGTAGTGCAGTAGCGATGCGGCCTCTGATCCAGCCGTACACTACACGACTCGATCGTGACGGATGACCGGTGAGTCCCAGTCGTCATCGCCTATGGACTCAGTCACCTAGCCGGTCATCCGGCCCAGCTCGTCAGTCGCCTGGCGGCCAGCCGTTCGGTGATGATGGCTTCGACCCGGGCCACCACTTCGTCGAGCGAGAGATCGGTGGAATCGATAATCACTGCGTCGGCTGCGGGTTGCAGCGGAGATTCGGCGCGCGTGCGGTCGCGCCGGTCGCGCTCGCGCAGCTCCTGCAGTACGGATTCGGCCTGCGCTGCGCCCGGGCCATTCTGCTGATAGCGGCGCTGGCCCCGCACTTCGGCCGCCGCATCGAGGAAAATCTTGACCTGGGCGTCGGGGAAAACCTTGGTGCCGATATCTCTGCCTTCCATGACGATGCCGCTGCTTGGCGCCCAGCTGGCGCTGCATGGAAACCATCCATTGACGGATGCCCGGGTGCACGCTGACCCGGGAAGCGGCGGCGGTCACATCGGCCTCGCGGATGCGCTTGGTGACCTCGACGTCGTCCAGAAAAACGCGGTTGCCCAGCGGCGCCGGGAGCAGCCGGATGCGGGTCCTCGCCGCCAGCCGGCCCAGCTCTTCCCGATCGTCGAGGTCGCTGTCGGTCTGAATGGCCTTGAGCGCGAAGGCGCGATACATGGCGCCGGTCTCCAGGTTCAGCAATCCGAAGCGGGCGGCGATGCGCGCCGCGACCGTGCTCTTGCCGGCGCCGGCCGGGCCGTCGATGGCGACCACCAGCGGCGCGCTGTGGTTGGCGGTCATACTCCTGGCTTTTTCCTGGCCGGCTTGCGGCCGCGAAAGTTGGCCGGCGGCTTGCCTGGTTTTCCACCTGGTTTTCCGCGAAGCCGTGCCCGCTCGTGGCCAGGATCTGGGCGGCCGGGATCCGGGAGGCCGGGTCCAGGTGCAAAGGACCCTGCCTCTTGCCCGGGCCGGGGTTTGCGCCGGATTTTGCATAGCCGCCCGGCCGCGGCCGATCGCTGCGGCCTTGACTGCGGCCTGGACTGCGCCTTGACTGCGGCCGTGGACTGCGGCCGTTCGACCGGCCACTTGCGCCCGCGTGGCCGAGCTAGATCTGGCGAGCCGCCTGGGCCGACCGCGGGACGGCCGCCCACGCGGGGGTCCACTGCGGCTTGGGGGCCGGCCGGGGGCCCAGGGACGATTGCCAGCCGGGGTCGACGGCGATGCAGGAGAACGGCCCGGAGGACGACTCGGAGGCCACGCTCCGATCGCGCTCTGGCGGCCTCTTGCCCCTCTTCTCCGGACCGGAGCCGAGGTTTCTGCGCTGGGCGGCCCGGCGAGTCGCCGCGCCTCCCTGGATTCGGCTGGACGGGGCGCAGACGCTGCCCTCGGCCGGTCCGCGCCCAGGGTGCGGCCGGTCCGCGTTTTTGCCCCCCGGTCCATGTCGCCCGGTGGTTTGCCCGAGCGCGTTTGGCCGCGAGGGTCAGGCCGCCTACCAGGGCGCGGAACTCCGTTCCTGCCTCCCGCCTTTCGGCGGGTCTTGCCGGACCGCGCTCCCGGCTCACAGGGCCTGCGGCCGCCGGCCGCCACTGTGCCGCGGGCCGGCGCGGACCCCTCCGTTCGCTGGCGCTGACTGCCGGCTTGGCGGGACTCGGAGGACGGCCAGGGCGAAAGGCCGGGGCGGAAGCTGGGCGCATCGGCCGCGCTCCCGGGTCCTTCCTCTGCACCGGCGCGGGCCGCGTCACCGGCCGCCGCGGGCTCTCGATTCTTGCCACTGCTCCTGCAGGAGGTCTGATCGGCTCCGCCTTGATGGCTGGCGGAGCGGCCGGTTCGGCGAACTCCGGCAAGCCGGCTTCGAGGAAGTAGTAGGTCTGGGCGTCCATCGAAAGCGAATGGATCTGCCGCGTGGCCGACAAGCCGCGCACCGCTTCCCGCACCCGCGAGCGGGAAGCCACGGGAGAGAGAAAGATCTCGATCTCCTCGCTGGTGGCGGCGTACACCGACTGCAGGTACATGGAGACCAGCAGCGACAGGGCGGTTACCTGCCCGGTGGCGCCGGCCGTGGCGAGCGCGTCGCGGTGGCGCACCCGGAGCAGCTCCCAGCGGGCCGGCTGGCCCGGCTCCGCGAACACCGGGCTGATGCGCAAGGCCTGCCAGAGCTCGCACAGAGCCGCGCAAAACTGCGGCTTCCGTGAGCTCGCGGCCCAGGGTTTCCCGGGCCTCGGCGGCGGTGAGCACGCCGTCTTTGTCCAGGGCCTTCCACAGCTCGAGCACCAGGGGAGAGACCTTGTGGCCGGAGGATTTCTGCGGAGCATGCTTCCAATCGGCATCGGCGCGCAAGCAAAGCACGTAGGGCAGCGCCTGGGTGTGGGCCAGAAAATCCGGCTGCTCGCTCACCGCGCCCAGCAGATTCAGCGCCACCACGCTGCCGGAGGCGATCAGCCGAGTCAGCAGCGCCTGCGCCTGCTCGATCGCGGCCGCACCGGGAGTCGCCTGCGCGCTCCCCATGCAGGCTTCGACAAAAGAAGGCGCGGGCGCCGGCAACTGCGCCCGCCGCGGTAGATAGAGGCACAGGGGATGCTGTTCCAGCCAGCTCTCTGCGTCATCGAGGGTGAGGAGGGGATTTTGCTTCTGGCGCCAGTGCGCCGCCCGTGCTGCCTGGAGCTGCTCTGCTGTCAAGTGATTCCGCGCTTTCCAAAGCTGCGGCCGAAGCCGAGTGAAACCGGATCTAGATGCGATGAAATGCCCGCTGGATTTCTTTCCAAGCATACCGCAGGACGATGGGACGGCCATGGGGGCAACTGGTCGGGTGCTCGGTTCGGGCCAGCTCGCGCCAGCAGCCATTCCATGCGCGCCGGATCGAGCGGGGTGTTCACTTTGATGGCCGCGTGGCAGGCGATCGAGGCCGCGATGCGGGTGCGCGCCGCCTCCAGGTTCTCTGCCTGCTCCGGGCTGCCCGCCTGTTCCAGCACCTCGACCAGCATGCGCTCCAGAGCCGGAGCCTTCGAGCCCGGCGGGCGCCGCCTTGATGGCGATGGTGCGGGGCCCGAAAGGCTCCACCTCAAAGCCATTGGCCTCCAGTTCCCGGGCGATGGCGGCAAAGGTGACCATCTGCGCCGGCAGCAGATCGAGCAGCATGGGCATGAGCAGCCGCTGGCGCTCTACCTGCTCCACCCGGCGCTGGCGCAGTACCCGCTCGAACAGCACCCGCTCGTGGGCCACATGCTGATCGATGATCCACAGGCCCTCCTGGTTCACCGCCAGGATGAAGGATTCGCGCAGCTGCCCCAGCGGCCTCAGCGAGGCCAGGCCGTGCAGGGAGGGGCCGGCGCCGGCTTCGACACTCTTCCTCCTCCGGGCTTCGCATCCGGCCGGCCGAGACGCAGCCCAGCGAAGCGCCGGTGGTGTGCCCGTTGGCGCCGTCTCGCCATCCGCTGGGGTGCGCCGCAGGCGCGAAGGGAAGAACGCCGGGCAGAGGGATCGACGGGCGGCGGGGCCAAAGTGAAATCATCGCCGGCTGGCTCATCGCGGCCAATTGCCGGCCAGCCAGCCGTCGGAGGTGGGCGTTTCCGGCTGCTCCCGGGGTCGGGTGACCTCGGGCCCGATGGAGCCAGGCGGCGGGAACCAGCGCCGGCGTAGCGCTGGGGTGGGCACGTGAGCGCGTGCAGAAATCCCGCCGCCGGCCGCCCCAGGGTCAGCTTGTGTGCGGATGGTGTCGCGCACAAAATCGTGCAGCCAGCTGGCCTGGCGGAAACGGACTTCGGTCTTGGCCGGGTGCACGTTGACGTCGACCTCTTCCGGCGGCATCTCGACAAACAGCAGCACCACGGGAAAGGACGTGGGCGCGAGGATATTGCGATAGGCCTCGCTGACCGCGTGCATGCAGCAGGCGGTCGCGCACCAGGCGGCGATTGACGAAGCAGTAGATGGAGTTGCGGTTGAGTTTCTCCAGCTCCGGCTTGGAGGCGAAGCCGGTGATGCGCAGCCATCCGGGTTCGGGCGCCTGGTAGTCCGCCGGCCGCTTCCAGGGCGGGGGTTCGGGCAGCCCGGCACGGGCCAACTCGATTTCGGCCGCCAGCGGCAGCAGCTGATCCAGCGATGTCCTGGCCGAAGATCTGAAAGATGCGCTCCGCCGCCCGGCGTACCGGGGGCGCGACCAGCAGGGCATGGGTGGCGGAGTGCAGCTCGAAGTGCTTGTCGGGATGGGCCAGCGCGTAATGTGTAACCAAAGCAGTTACATGTGCCAGCTCCGTCGTTTCGGACTTGAGGAATTTTCTCCGCGCCGGGGTGTTGAAGAACAGGTCGCGCACCGTGAGCGTGGTTCCCGCGGGCGCGCCCGCGTCTTCGCAGAGCAGCAGCTTGCCGCCGGCAATTTCCATCCGCGTGCCCGAGCTTTCCTCCGCCGCGCGGGTCACCAGCTCCACCCTGGCGATCGAGGCGATCGAGGGCAGCGCTTCTCCGCGAAAGCCCAGGGTCGCGATCGACAGCAGGTCGTCGGACGAGCGGAGCTTGGAGGTGGCATGGCGTTCGAAGGCCAGCAGCGCATCGTCGCGCACCATGCCGCTGCCGTCATCGGCGATGCGTATGAGCTTGCGCCCGCCGCCCTCGACCGCGATCACGATCCGGGTCGCGCCGGCATCGAGCGAATTCTCCAGCAGCTCCTTGACCACCGAGGCCGGCCGGTCGACGACCTCGCCGGCGGCGATCTGATTGGCCACCTGGTCGGCGAGTATGTGGATGCGGCCCATTGCCTGTTTTTCCTTTACTAAAACTAGCAGGGAAATGCCGCCCCGGCGCGGCGGGCAGCCGCGCACCGGTGACCAACCCGCCTCGAACAGGGAATGGTGATGTCGAATCATTTCCCAAAGCGGAGCTGTGGGTGGAAGGGAAATCCGCTTAGCGGCCGGCGCGTACCCTCCGGGGCAGTGCCTGGGACGGCCGTTTCGCCTTGGCCAGCCGCTTGCGGCGAGGATGGGCCAGCGCCTCTTCGCGCGACGTGGTGGCCTCCGACAAGCGTGTCGCCCAGCACGTGCAGGCGGAGGAAATTGGTGGAACCCGATTTGGTCCGGGTGCCGGCCACGATGCCCAGAATCTGCCGCGGCTGCACGTGGCCGCCCTCCTCGAGCAGGCGTTCGGCGGTTTCCACCATCTGCTCCGCGGTGGCCAGCTTGTTGCACAGGATGGGATGCACCCCCCAGAGCAGGGTCATGCGATGGATCACCCGCTCCACGCTGCTCAGCCCGAAGATCGGCGATTTGGGCCGGTACTTGGAGAGCTGGCGGGCGGTGGTCCCGGTCTCGGTAAAGACGGCGATGGCGCTGATGTCCAGATCCTCGGCGGCATGGGCCATCGATTCGCAAATGGTCTCGGCCACCGACAGCCGCACATGCCCCGCCTGGCCGCGTTCGCTCGAACGGATCTCCGGCTCCTGGCTTTCCGTCTCGAGCACGATCTTGGCCATCATCTTCACCGCCTCGACGGGATATTTGCCGGCCGCGGTTTCGGCCGAAAGCATCACCGCGTCGGTGCCGTCATAGATGGCGTTGGCCACGTCCGAGGCTTCCGCCCGCGTGGGCCGCGGATTTTCAATCATCGACTCCAGCATCTGGGTGGCGGTGATGACCGGCTTGCGATAGTCGCCGGCGCGGCGGATCACATGCTTTTGAATGGCCGGCACCTTCTCCGGCGGCATTTCGACCCCCAGGTCCCCGCGCGCCACCATCACCCCGTCGGCGGCTTCGAGAATGCTTTCCAGGTGCTGGATGGCTTGCGGCTTTTCGAGCTTGGCGATGATCCAGGTCTCGGCGCCCATGGCCGCCACGCGATGGCGCACCAGGCGGATATCTTCCGCCGTGCGCACAAAGGATACGGCGATCGCGTCCACCCCGCTCTTGATCGCGAACTCCAGATCCTCTTCGTCCTTGGCGGTCAGCGACGGTACCCGCACCGGGATGCCGGGCAGATTGATGCCCTTGTGCTCGCCCAGCATGCCGCCGTTGACCACTTCGCACTCCGTGTCCATGCCGTGCACCGCCACCACGTAGAGCTCAATCAGGCCGTCGGAGAGCAGGATGCGCGCCCCCGGCTCCAGATTTTCCGCCAGCGTAGGGAAGGTGGTGGCGATCAGGGTGGAGGTGCCGGCGATATCGCGCGGGGTAATGGTCAGCCGCTGTCCGGTCTTGAGCTGCACCGGGATGCGGTTCTTCAGCCGGCCGGTGCGTATCTTCGGTCCCTGCAAATCGCCCAGGATGCAAATCGGCTTGCCTTCTTCGTGCGAGACCTTGCGCACCATTTCGATCAGCTTGAGCTTTTCCGCATGGGTGCCGTGGGAAAAATTGAGCCGGGCCACATCCAGCCCGGCGCGGACGCAGTTCCCGGAAAACGGTTTCCGTGATTACAGGAAGGGCCCAGGGTGGCGACAATCTTGGCCCGGCGGCGTGGCTCCGCGGAAAAGGTGTCGTTGGCTTCCATCAGGGTAAAACTCATTCGTCCCTCACACTGCAATACGCGGAGACGGTTACGGCCTCCAGCAGATTCGATTCTACGCGTACTCGGACAGGCAAGGAGGGACGTGTGTTGACGGCAACGATACGAAAACCGGAAAGGAGGCAATTTTAATGTTCTACCTTGGGTCGCTTTTCCCCGCGGTGGCCATTTTTTCTTCTTCCGCCGGGTCGGGCTGGGGGAGCGGCCGCTGCGGCTTGGGAAAGATATGGGCGTTGAACTCGGCGCCGATCAGCACGCTCAGGGTGGCGATGTAGAGCCAGACCAGGGTGGCCACCACCGCGCCCAGCGGGCCGTAGACCACGGAGTAGTCGGCGAAGCGGGTGAGATAAAAGCCAAAGCTCAGGGTGGCCAGAAACCAGATGATGGCGGCCCCCGAAGCGCCGGGCAGAACGTATTTCCACGCCCGCCGCCGGGGGGTGCCAAACTGGTAGATCATGGCCAGCACCACGATGGTGGTGAACAGGCCGATGGCCCAGCGCACGATGCGCCAGATAAACAGCACCACCGGCCCCAGCACGTGATAGCTGTTGGACAACACCCATTCCTCGATCTGGTGGCCAAAAGCAACCATTACGGTGGCAAAAGCCAGGGGCACCAGGCACAACGGAATCATGGCCAGGGCCACTCCCCGCTCCACCCAGAAGTTCCATTCATGGCGGGGCAGCTCATAGGCGCGGCGAAAGCCTTCCATCAGCGAGAGCATCATGCCCATGGCGGCCAGCAGGCTGACCAGCACGGCGGAGAAGACCACTTGTTCCGAGCGCACCTTCTGGTTGGTGAAGTAGGCGTGCAGCAGGGTCATGGTATCGGTGGGCAGCACTTCGGCGAAGGCGGCGCGCATTTCCCCCCGCAGGGTATCCGATTCCGGGGTCAGGGCGAGCAGGGTGGTGAGACCAGGATGGTGGGAAAGAGGCAGAGGATGGCGGAGTAGGCAGCGCCTTTGGCGGTGCCGAAAACGTCGTGCGAGAGCGAAGTCAGCAAGGCGAGGCGGAATTTTTCCAGCGCCCGGGGCATGCCTAGCCCTTCCACTGCAACAGGAAAGCAGTCACCGAAGCCGAATCGAGTTTCCGCATAGCCTCAAACTCGCCATTGCGCTGGCTGTAAACCAGCTGCCCGCTGGGCATCGAGCACGGCCAAAGCAGGCACTCCTTTGGTCACCGGAACGCCATACCTGGCGGCGATGTCGAGGTTCTCATCGTAGCGGCCGATATTGACCGGGACCAGCACGTAGTTTTGTTCCAGCAGGGGGCGATTGGCAGCATCGTGAAAGTAGATTTCGAGCACCTGGCAGTCGCCGCACCAGTTGCCGCCGAAGTCCAGCAGGACGCGCTTCTTTTCCTTCGCCCGCCCGGGCCAGCGCGGCGGCAATATCCTGCTCGGCCTGGGCGCCGTCGGGATAAATGACGGCCCGGCCCGGCTCCTCGGTCGCCGGCGATGCATCCGGGGCCTGGCGGCATCCCGGCGCTCAGCAGCAGAGTGGCGATAGCGGCGAAAGCGATGATTCGGGGTGCGCGCATCGGCTTCGATAATAGGGTAGCGCAAACCCATCGTTCGAGGAATTTCATCCCCGCCGTCCAGGGAATTTTCATTGCACAATTTGGGGTGACGCCAGCGTTTTAATTTTGCGCCAGCGCATAGGCGAAGGTGAAGCGGCCCAGCTGGATCAGCGGCTTGTCGGCCGGAGGCCAGATGCGAAAGGATTCCACCCGGGTGATCGAGAGATTGCGCGTGGCTTCCACCTGCCCCACCGCTTTGCCGCTCTGCGCCAGGTAAAACGTCACCTTGAGTGAGTCCTGCCCCCGCACCCAGCCGATCAGGTATTGTCCCGGCGGAAGCAGGAAGTCGCCCACCTTGAGCGGCACCTGGGAAACGAAATAGTGGGAGTACTTGCCGTCCGCGGAGTAGCCGGCGGTGATCAGCACCACCCCGGCGATGCTGTGGCCCTGGCCATCGGTGATGCCGGAGGCGGTGCGAAACTCGGTTTCAATGCGTTCCGAGATCACCGGCGCGCGGGCCGGAATCAAGGACTTCAGCTCGGCTTCGCTGGCGTTGTGCCAGTTCGCTGCGTGGGCCAGCCGAAACCGCCAGCAGGCAGCAGCACCAACAGGCCATCGGCGAAAGTTAGTCAAGGTGCACGATTCCCCTCTGCAGCGCGGTGGTGGCGGCCTGGGTGCGATCGGTGACGCCCAGCTTGCTCAGCAGGCTGTTGATGTGGGTCTTCACCGTGGCCTCGGAAATGTAGAGCGCGGCGGCAATCTCTTTGTTGCTGTTGCCGCCCACGATCAGCTGCAGCACCTCGGTTTCGCGCGCGGTCAGCGACGGCGCGCTCATGCGCTCGGCCAGGCGCTCGGCCACCGGGGCCGGGATGCGCGACTTGCCGGCGTACACGGAGCGGATGGCATCCATCAATTCCTCCCCCGTCATGCCTTTCAGCAGATAGCCGCGGGCGCCCGGCCTGCAGGGCGCGGTAAATGTCCTCATCCCCATCGAAGGTGGTGAGCACGATGATGCGCGCCTGGGGAAAATCCACCCGGATGCTGGCGATCGCCTCCACCCCGTTCATCTGCGGCAGGCGCAGGTCCATCAACGTGACGTCCGGCTGATGGCGGCGAAACAGCTCGATCGACTCCCGCCCATCCGCCGCTTCGGCGACGATCGGCAAAATCGGGCACGGTGCGCAACAGCGCCACCAGTCCCTGGCGCACCACCGCGTGGTCCTCGACGATCATGATCCGGATGGGATCGCTCATCCTGCCACTTTCTTCCTCTTCATGCCAGCGGCGCCTGGACCGACACCCGGGTGCCCTCGCCCGGGCGCGCTTTCGAGCTCGAGCGCGGCATCGATCTCGCTTGCCCGCTCCGCATGCCCCGGAGACCATAGTGGCCTTCGAGCCCGTTGGCGCCGGGTGAGAATCCGCGGCCATCATCCTCGACCCGCAGCGATACCCGCGCCGATTCGTAAATCAGCTGCACATCGATGCGGCTGGCGGCGGCATGACGTACGGCGTTGGCCACCGCCTCCTGGCCAATGCGCAGCAATTCCTCTTCGATCTTGTGCTCCACCGGGCGATAGGTCCCTTTTACCTGAAGGTACACCTTGGCCGTGGAGCCGCCGGCAATGCCGGGTGCAGCTGCGGCTCAGGCGTGAGGGCAGGTCCTCGGCTGTCGGGCGCCTGCGGCCTCAGAGCGCAAGTCCCAGATCGAGGTGCGGGCATCGGCCAGGCTGGCGCGCACCAGCGCCCGCGCCTGGTCGAGATGTCGAAGCTGGCTCCAGTGGCCGACTTCGGGCCGCTTCGCGCGATCCGGCCAGCAGCCGGGCGACCAGCTCCAACTGCACCGAGATGCCGACAAAGCCCTGGGCCAGGGTGTCGTGAATCTCCCGCGCGATGCGTCCCCGCTCGCGCAGCACCGCGCCCCACTGGGCTTCCACCTGCAACACCCGCCAGCGATAGACCAGATATCCCAACACCAGCAGGGCCAGAGCCAGGGCCGGAATAAAACCACCAGGTCTGGTAATAATGCGGCAGCAGGCGCAATCCGAGCGGAGGCGCCGGCCGTATTCCAGACCCCGTCATTGTTGGCCGCCAGCACCCGGAAGCGATAGCTGCCCGGGGGCAGGTTGGTGTAAAACGCCGCCCTCCGGCTGCCGGCCTCGATCCAGCCGGGGTCGAAGCCTTCCAGCTGGTAACGGTACTGGACTTTCTGCGGGGCTACAAAGCTCAGGCCGGCGTATTGGAATTCCAGCCGGTTGGCGCCCGGCTTGATGCGTCAGCTCCCCTTCGAGACTGCGCGGGTGGTCATCGACCAGAATCTTTCTCGATCACCACCGGAGGGGGCACGCGGTTTTCCGGCATGTGCGCGGGATCGATGACGCTGACCCCGTCCAGGGTGGCAAACCACAAACTTCCGTCGGCCAGCTTCCAGGCCGCCGGGTGGCCGCCGCCGCTGCATTCGCGGATGTTCATGCCGTCCGCCGTGCCATAGGCCGTCGACTGGGATGGCGTGGGCCGCTCCCGAGGCGTAGGCGTTCAGATGCGGCGATCGAGACCCGGAAGATGCCGGTTTTGGAACTGAGCCAGAGGCGGCCGCTGCCGTCCTCGCAGCATGCCGTAGATGGTGCCCGGCAACCCCTGGGAGCTGGAGGGAAAGGCCTGGATCACCCCGTGGCGCAGGCGGTTGAGGCCGCCGCCATTGGTGCCCAGCCAAAGCGTCCCCTCGGTGTCCTGAGCGATGGCGGTGACGGTGTTGTTGGAGAGCCCCTGCGGCGACGGTGTCGTTGGTGAAGACTGTCGTGCTCGCAGCCGGCTCAGGCCCGCGGAAGTCCCGATCCAGCAGAGCGGGCCGCTGCGCAGGATGGCGCCGATGAAGTCGCTGCCCAGGCCATCCATGCTGGAAAAGCTGGAGAACTTGCCTCCCGCCAGGTGGGCCAGCCCGTGCCGGGTCCCGATCCACAGACTGCCGTCGCGGTCGGTGTACAGGGAGCGGATGAAATCGTCGGGCAGGCCGTCGGCCGAGGTGAATTCTCTGCACCCGGCCCTGATGGAGCAGGTTCAGCCCGTTGGGTGTGCCGATCCAGAGGTCGCCGTCCGCGCCGTCGGCCAGCGAAAGGATGACGTTGCTGGACAGGCCGTCGGCGGTCGAGTAATGAGCGAAGCCCGCGCTGGTGCGGCGATTCAACCCCGCCCCGTCGGTGCCGATCCACACCTCTCCATTGGCGCTTTGGAAGACACAGCGCACAAAGTTGCCGGAGAGCCCGTCGCTGGTGGTGTAGGTGGTGAACTTCTGGTCGCGCAGCAAGTGCAGGCCGCCGGAATCGGTGCCCAGCCACAGGTCGCCTTCGCGGTCCTCGTACATGGCCAGCACCCGGTTGACGGCCAAGGGGGAAGCTCGCGGCGAAGGACTGAAGCTGGTCGCTCTGCGAGGCGGAAGACACCCCGTTCGGTCGCGATCCAGAGCACCCGCTCCCGGTCTTCGAACAGGCCATCCACGCGATCGACCTCGAGCCATTCGTCCCGAGCGGGAGCAGGCCGCCGTCGCGGGCCACGTGGAGCATGCCGCTGGCCGTGCCTACCCACATGCCGCCGTCCGGCGTCGGGATAGAGAGCGGTCACTTCGGTCTTGCCCGGGAGATGCAGGCACGGGGGCGAGCGTGCCGCCGGCATAGCGTTCCAGTCCTTCGCCGGTGCCGATCCATACGTTCGCCTTGGCGATCGAGCTCGACCGTTTCCACCGCAATGCCGCTGAGCAGGTGCAGAGGCCAGGCGCGGCGTGGAGGGGTGGTATCGAGGGCGAAGACGCCGCTGCTGCCCCCCAGCCAGAGCGTTCCGTTCGCGTCCTCCGCCAGCGCGTGGCGGTGGAGCGGGGCCGCGGATTGGGCTCCCGCTACCGGCGAAAAGCTTTTCCCGTTGAACCATGCCGGCCCGGCCGAGGTGATCGCCCACAGCCGGTGATGCTGGTCCTCATGGCTGAACCACACCGTGTCGGCCGGCAAGCCCTGGGCCGTGGTGTAGGCCGCAAAGGCGCCGCTGCGGTAGCTGAGCAGGCCGGCTGCGGTCGAGATCCACAAGCGTGCCGGACTCGTCCTCGAGCAGGTCATAGACGGTATCGCTCTTGAATTGCGGGGTATTCTCGGCGTCGAAGGTGACAAAGTCGATGCCATCGAAGCGGACCAGGCCTCCGTCGGTGCCCAGCCACAGATAGCCGTCGCGGGTTTGCAGGATGGAGTGGACGGTGTTCTGGGGCAGGCCGGAATCGGTACGCCACGCCTGATGGCCAAAGTGGTCGAGCGACCGGTGGGGATCGAGCGCCAGCGCGGAATGAGTCAACGCCAGCAGCAGTACCCACACCCCGCGACCTTTCCAGCCAGCCCGGATCATGATGGCTCCAGTATGAACCCGGGGCGGCAGCAAAAAAATGCGCCCTGAGTCAGGGCGCATGGAGAATTGGTATGTGATTGCGATTCCCACGATAGATTCGCTGTCCGGGTCGGTGTCTTGGACCCAGGGTACGGATTTCCGCTCGAACTTTCGATGGAGAGGAAGGCGCAGGAGCGCCCACTGTGACGGCGGGTATCCCGCTCGCAGGATCGTGGACCAGTGCAAGCGCTGTTTAGCATCTCCTGGGGTCTCCACCGGCGCGACCGGCGGCACGATGGGGGAGACCGGGGATCCTTCGCATTTGCGCCTGAGATCGGCTGCTTGGCCGCGCCGCCGGAAAGGCGGGCAGCGATGCGGCGCGACCGTAACCGGTCGGCCATATGCTTGGGTACATCCGCTGATTTGATCAAACTCATCTGTGGCTCCATGGGGTGCCGTTACTTGCGAAAGGTGGCTCGTCTGGAGCAGGAACATACAGCTAAAGGCGAGGAAACAAAGTGCACTCCTACCAGTGTACTCCGTTACTGCTTTTCCCAGACCACGGTTGCGGGCGGATCCCCCGGGGCGCCGCCCACCTCGGTCATGGTCTGCCATCCTCGGAGACGGTGTACACCGAGGAGGAAATCACGCTGCCATTCAATTTCTGCACCAGGCGGAAGCTGTAAGGCCCGGTGCGGGAGAAGGCCACCCGCAGCCCGGTGGGAATATCCGGCCCCTGGACGGCCACTTCTTTGCCGTCGAAATGGGCCTCGCAGGTAATCTTCATCGCCGGCACCTTCAGGATCAGCTCATCCAGGCCGGATTCCTGAATACTGAATTCGTTGGGTGAGCTGAGCTTGACCTGCGGTGCTCTTCCAGGCGCCCATCAGCCCGCTGGTGCCGGCGGTGCGCTCGTACTCTGCCGTGTCGGTATACAGATCTCCATTGGCCTTGACTCCGCTGGTGGTCACGGAGAGGTTCTTGCCGTCCGGCGAGAGCTTCCAGGTGTCGCTGCTGCAGCAGCTTGCCGTCTGTGCTTCGATACTCGGTGGTCCAGCTATGGGGCTGGTCTGTCTCCAGATGGCAATGTTGCCCGAGGGCATGGCGTAATTCTTGCCGTCCACGCGGAAGGAGTAGGTGACTCCGCCGGCCGTCAGCTCGATGGCATCGCCTTCCGCGGGACCAAATTTCATGGTGTCGCCGGCCAGTTGGCTCTTTTCCTGATTGAGCTTCCAGGTGCCGGCGAAGGGGTTTTGCGCCGCAGCCGTGGCGGTCGGTGGCAAGGCTGATGAAAAGCCAGATAGTGGCGGATAAGAATCGTCCGGGTCGCATAGGACCTCCTCTGCTCCGGTTGCGGGCTCGAGTTGCTGCCACTGCCATTAGAGCACTTCTGCTGTCTGGTTGTGGGAGATGGAACAGGACTGGTTAATCGAGTCGTCAGGAGATAGGACGCCACTGGGGGAGCTGAACCCTAGTCGTCGTCGGAGGGGCGGGAGTGGCGGCGGGCGGTCAAGGCATGCAGATGCAAGCTGCGCTTGAGGTCCGGACCGAATTCCTGGATCAGGTTGCCGATCAGGACTTCGCCCATCTGCTCATGGCCGAACTGAACTCCCTGCACCAGAGGACTGTATTGATGGTGGGGATACCAGTAGGTGGAGATCATGCCCGAACCGTAGGCGCCGGCGATCTGCGGCATGTCGAGGACCAGCCGTCCGTCCTGGCGGTAGGTGGTGAAGGTCATCTTCAGGGCATGGGCACTGCGATGAATCACGCCGTCACATTTGCAGACCGGGTAGCGCGGGTCGAGTCCGGTGATGCCCGCTAAGCCCTCGTGGATGACATTGCGGGCGGCGAGTTGGCCGTATTCGCTGGCAAAACGCCGGGTGTAGCGCACTTCCATCCTGCATCCCATTTTGCCGGCGTATGCCGCACCTGATCGATCAGTGCGCCGGCGGAAAGCCCGGCAAAGGCTCCCGGGGACGCGTAGGTATCGTTCCAGAAAAGGGTCAGCCGGTCCATCCTGGTGAGCGGGGCGAGTGGGCGCCGGCGCCTCGGCGGTTTGGGGATGGCTTGGCTGATTTCCGGGGTCATGGCCAAGCCCTGCAACAGGGAGTCATGGCCGGAGCCAGCCAGCAAGTCGGGGAAAACAGCCCTTCCGGCATGGCTTCGCTGGCGACCAGGACCGTGCCCGCGGGCGGCGTTGCCTGCCGGCAGCGTCTGGGCTTCCAGCACCATTTCCGCGGTCATGCCCAGCGTCATGAGGAGAACCACCTGGCAGAATTTCATAACCCCCCGTTAGGGCTAAAGAAGCAGTTCTTGTGGCTGCGCCGCCCCTTTCACCAGCGGGCTTCTGTAGCAGCAAGCAAAGCATCGCAGCCGCCCCTGGCCGCTGGCAAGCAAACATCGGGCCCCGACCCTTACGAAAGCGGCTTACTTGGGCAATCGGGGTATCTGCCGGTAACACATTTTGGGCATAGGCGACTGTGGATGGTCTAGGAAGGAACTAGTTGCGAAGCGATCCACGTCCACCAGGCCCAGGTCGGTGATCTTCAGGTGAGGAATGACCGGGAGGGGGAGAAAGGCCAGATGCAGAAAAGGCTCGGGGAGCCGGCACCCCATGGCCTCGACGGCGGCGCGCAGGGCATAGAGGTGCTGGGCCACGGTCTCAAACGGCTCCAGGCTCATGAGGCCGGCGAAGGGCAGGGCCAGCTCGGCCAGGACCCGCCCGCCCTGGACGGCGACGAATCCTCCCCCGAGCGCCAGCAGGCGATTGACGGCCACCGCCATGTCCTCGTCGCCGGCGCCGACCACGCAGAGGTTGTGACTGTCATGGCCGACCGAGGAGGCAAGCGCGCCCGGCGAAAGCCAAAGCCCTGGACGAACCCGCGGCCAATATTGCCGTTGCGGCCGTGGCGCTCGAGCACGCAGATCTTGAGCAGATCGTGCTCCGGGTCGGCATGCCGCAGGCCGTCGCGAAAGGGAAGATTGGCCTCTAGACGCTCGGTCAGGATCTTGCCCGGGATGATGCCGATGACCGGCGTCGCCGGGCCCGCGGCGGGCACGCGAAAAGCCTCTGCCGTGACCGGCTGCACGGTGCATGGTGTTCCCGCCCGGCGGCTGGGGGCAGTACGCCGCCCGGCGAAGGTGTCCGCAGTCACCCGCCGGCCGCGGCGGAAAACAGTATGCACCGCGCAGCTCTCCAGATCGTCCAGCAGCAGGAAATCGGCCAGATATCCGGGCGCGATCAGCCCCCGGTCGGTCGAGCCCAAAGCCTCTGGCCGCCGACCAGCTGGCGGTGCGATAAACGGCGGCCACCGGCGCACCCAACGAAATCGCCCGGCGCACCAGGTAGTCCAGATGGCCCTCTTCGTGGATGTCCAGCGGATTGCGGTCGTCGGTGCAGAAGCCGAGAAAGGGCGAGGCGAATTCATTGATCAAGGGAGCCAGCGCCGCCAGGTCCTTCGAAACCGAGCCTTCGCGGATAAGCACCTGCATGCCCTTGGCCAGCTTTTCCCGGCCCTCGGCCAGGTTTGTGGTCTCGTGACAGTTACGAATACCGCAGGAGAGATAGGCGTTCAGCCCATGGCCGGAAAGCAGGGGAGCATGGCCGTCGATATGCTGCCCGTGGAAGGCGGCCAGCTTCTCCATGCACTCGGGATCCTTGTTCAGCACCCCGGGCACGTTCATGAACTCGGCCAGGCCAATCACCTGGGGATGATGGCGGTGGGGTAACAGGTCAGCGGCGGTGAGCCGGGCGCCTGAAGTTTCGAGGTTGGTTGCCGGAACACAGGAAGAAAGCTGCACCCGCAGGTCGAGCGCGGTGTTCCCGGCGGCATCGAGGAAATATTGTAGCCCTTCGAGGCCGAGAACATTCGCGATCTCGTGCGGATCGCAAATGGCGGTGGTGACGCCGTGCGGCAGCACGCAGCGGTCGAACTCTCCCGGGGTCACCAGCGTGCTCTCGCAATGCACGTGGCTGTCGATAAAGCCGGGAACCGCAAAACGGCCCTGGGCGTCGATCTCCTCGAGACCGCGGTAGCTGTCCAGGGTGCCCACGATGGTGCTGCCGCACACCGCGATGTCGCCCGACTGCAACTCGCCCGTCACCAGGTTCAGGATCCGGGCATTGCGCACCACCAGGTCAGCGGGCAGCCGGCCCAGGGCTTGATCGATCTGTCGCTCCAGCAATATCTCTCATGATCACGTCATCCCCATGCCGGAGAGATCGGGTTTTCGTATTATAGGGTTGGAATTTTCTCGTGGCTTACGGTGCGGAGAATGTGCTCGTGCTTGAGCGTTGGACGGCCCGCAAGGAATGGAAGTTCTTCAGCGTCCTGCCCAAAGCGGATGCCGGGCTGGCTGCGGCCTGGTGGACGTGCTGCTGCTGCGCGGCATCCTGCCGGCCGGCTTTTGCCATTGCCATGGGCGTGCTGGTCGGCGCCGTCGCAGCGCGGCCATTCGCTCGCCGGACCGCTGGCATTTGCCGGCGCGATCTTTGTGCTGCTCCAGGTGCTCAGCCCCATTCACCAGGCGGTCAGCGCCAACCTCGGCGACCGCACCGCGGCCTGGCTCTACGACCGGCTGACCGAAGCCTGCGTGCGCCCGCCGGGGATCGGGCATCTGGAGGATCCAACCCTGACCGCGGACCTCACCGTGGCCCGCGACTTTGACCTGGGCATGACCGGGCCGCCGCTCTCCATCTCCATGGATTTCATTGCCAACGGCCTGGTGGAGATGATCGGAGGCATCGCCTCCGCACTGATCCTGTTGCGCTATGCATGGTGGGCGCCGCTGCTGCTGGCCGGCGCCTGGCTGGCCACCCATTGGCTGCTGCGCGAGAGCGGGGTGTGGCGCGACCGCAAAATCCCGGAAGTGCGCGCCGCGCAGCGCGATGCCGACTACGCCTACCGGCTGGCGGTCGATCCGCCGGCCAGCAAGGAATTGCGCCTGTTCGGACTCTCCGGCTGGACCATCGATCGTTTTATCGCCCGCCGCACCCGCCTGCACGAGCTGCAGTACGCCGCTACCCGTCTGCGCGAGCGCCCGGTCATTTGGAGCCTGCTGCTGGTGGTTTCGGCCAACGTGATCGTCTTCTGGATGCTGGCCAGCGCCGTGGCTCATGGCCGCATCTCGCTCGGAGAAGCGGTGGTCTACGTGCAAAGCGCGATCGGGGTCTCGATGATTGCCTTCGGCGGATTCAGCTGGGCGCTCGATGGGGCGGCTGCCCCGGTGGCCGCGGTACTGCGCCTGGAGCCGGCCATGCGTCCCGCGGGCGCGCTGCGCCTCCGGGGGTCGCCGCGCCGAGGGGGCTGCCGGGAAAAGAGATTCGTCTGCGCGACGTCAGCTTCGCCTACCCGGCGGTGAACGGGGCCAGCCGCCGTGCCGGTGCTCGAGCACTTCGATCTCACCATCCCCGCCGGGTCCTCGTTGGCCATCGTGGGCCAGAATGGCGCCGGCAAGACCACCATCGCCAAGCTGCTGTGCCGGTTGTACGATCCGCAGTCGGGGGCGATCACCATCGACGGCGCCGACCTGCGGGAGTTCGATCTCGCCTCCTGGCGCTCGCGGGTCACAGCCGTGTTTCAGGACTTCCTCCGCCTGGAGCTGCCGCTGCGCGAGAATGTGGCCCCGGCTGGAGCGCCCGACGAGGTGGTGTGCGCCGCGCTCGAGTCGGCGGGTGCCGCCAACCTGGCCTCGCTCGACACCATCCTGGCCCGCGGATACAGGGCGGCACCGACCTGTCGGGCGGCCAGTGGCAGCGCGTTGCCCTCGCCCGGGCGTTGGCCGCGGTCTCGCTCGGCGCCGGCGTGGTGCTGCTCGACGAGCCCACCGCCCAGCTCGACGTGCGCGGGGAAGCGGAGATCTTCGATCGCCTGCTGGCCGCGACCCGGCATTGCACCACCATCCTGATCTCCCATCGCTTCTCGACCGTCCGCCATGCCGATCGTATTTGCGTGCTGGAGCATGGCCGGGTGATCGAGCTGGGCACCCACGACGAGCTGATGGCGCTCGGCGGCCGCTACCGGACCATGTTCGATCTGCAGGCCCAGCGCTTCCATCTTCCCGAAGAGGAGGGCGCAACCTTATGATGCCCTCACCTAAGCAGGATCCCGGGCTCGAGCCCTTGCCGCCGGCACTGTCGTCGATGTGGCGGCTGTGCAAGCTGGGGTATCGTCATGAGCCCCGGCTGATGCTGGTCTCGTTCGTGCTGTCGCAATTGGCCGCGCTGCCCGATGCGCTGCTCGCGTTGTGGCTGTGGCTGCTGGGCAAAGGCGTGCTCCAACACCGCACCGTATGGATCGAGGTCGCGGCCGTCGGCCTCGGCGTGTCGACCGCCGCGACCTGGTTTCTGCGCACCGTCAGCACCCGGGTGCAGCGCCGCTTCCGCGACAAGGTGACCATCGCGCTCGAGTCTCATGTCGCCCGGCTGCAGGCCACGGTGGTGACGGTGGCCCACCAGGAGCGCCCGGAGTACCTCGACCGCTTGTCCATGCTGCGCAACCAGGTGTTTGTGCTGGACCACATGTACATGTCGCTGTTTTCGACCCTGGGGTGGGTTCTGCGACTGGGCGTGACCATGGCCCTGCTGGCGTCGATTCATCCCGCGCTCTTGCTGCTGGCGGTGTTCGCCATCCCCACGGTGCTGACCTCGGGCTGGCGGCCGGCGGTGGAGCGAGCCGCCCAGGAGCGGGGGGCGCCAAGCAGTCGCCTGGCGCGCCACCTGTTCACCATCGCCACCACCGCGGCGCCGGGCAAAGAAGTGCGGGTCACCGGCATCGGCGAGCGCCTGGTCACCGACCGCCGGGCGGCGTGGGAGCGCTGGTACGCGCCGGTGGCGGCGGCCCGCTGGGGCTCGGCATGGTGGCTGGCGGCTGGGATGGGCGATCTTCGGCCTGGCCTATGTGGGCGCGGTGGTCTTCGTCTCCTCGTATCTGCGCGCGCCCGCCAGCTCGGTGCTGCTGGTGCTGGCCGCGGGGGCGCGGCTTTCCGGGTACATTGGCGCCACCGTGGGCGAGATTGGATTCCTGCGCGGATTCTGGATGGACGGCTCGCGGCGGCTGGCCTGGCTCGAAGATTATGCCGCGTCGGTGGCCGCGTTGGGCGATCTGCCGGTGCCCCAGGCCTTGCATCATGGAGTGCAGCTGGAGCACGTTTCCTTCGCCTATCCAGGAACCTCCCGGGTGGTGCTCGAGGATGTGTCGCTGTTGTTGCCCGGCGGGCGCGGTGGTGGCCATCGTGGGCGAGAACGGCGCCGGCAAGACCACGCTGGTCAAGCTGCTGGCCAAGATGTACGAGCCCTCGTCCGGGGTCGATCCTGGTCGACGATGTGCCCCTGGCGCGCCTGCCTGCCGCGGAGTGGCGAGCGCGCCTGGCGGGCGCGTTCCAGGATTTTTTCCGCTTCGAATTTCGCGCCGGGCACACCGTGGGGTTAGGCGATGTCCCGCGCATGGACGACGAGCCGGCCGTGGCCGCGGCGGTCGACCGCGCCGGCGCCGGCGACGTGGTGGCCCGGCTGGCATCGGGGCTGGACACCCAGCTCGGTCCCACCTGGCCGAACGGAGTGGAGCTGTCGTTTGGCCAGTGGCAGAAGCTGGCGCTGGCCCGCGGCTTCATGCGCGATCAGCCATTGTTACTGATCCTCGACGAGCCGACGGCGGCGCTCGATGCGGAGACCGAACACGCTCTGTTTGAGCGCTACGCCGCAGCCGCGCGGGGCACCGACACCAGCGGCCGGATCACGATCCTGGTCTCCCACCGCTTCTCGACCGTGCGCATGGCCGATCTGATCGTGGTGCTCGACGGAGCCCGGCTGGTGGAGGTGGGCACGCACGAGGAGCTGATGGCGAAGAACGGCCAGTATGCGGAGCTGTACGGCATCCAGGCCGCCGCCTATCGCTGAACTACTTTTCTTTTTCCAGCTCCACCACCATCACTTCAATCGGCTTATCGCCGGCGTTGACGTCGGCGTGCATGGTGTTGGGAGGGTTCGCGGGCAGCCAGTAGGCCTTTCCGGTCTCCCACACATGCTCTTCCGATTTGCCGTCCTGGTCCACAATCTTCATCGTGCCCCCGCTCAAGCGCAATGATGACCCGAGGATGATCGTGCCGGTGCATGGTAAGCGGCGCGTTGGGCATCACCACCGACTTCCACACCTTCACGTCTTCATTCTCGAATTGCGGGAACCGTTGCGTCTGCGTAGCGCTGTTCTGCGAACGCACAACGGCTACGGCTGCCAAAACCAGCACCGCCAACGCGACTCGGCGAACCGAGAACACTCTTCATCTTTTGCCTCCAGACATCCTTTGCATGCATCATCCTAGACACCAGCCCCAAACCCCTCGACCGCAAACCCCTCGACAAATCTCCACTTCGCCAAACGCGCTTGACCAGACCGCAGGACGAAACCCCTTCGAGCTAAATGCATTCTGACCCAAACCCCAGGACCCAATACGCGCCTGGACGTGGTGCACCTCGCTCAAGCGTCCATGGGCCGTAAACCGACGGGGCGATGCCGCACAATCGCATTAGCGTCACTTACCGCATCCCAGGGTTCGTGTAAGGACAGATATCCAAAACGGCAGAGTAAACTGGAATTCGGCACGGTGCCCAATGACATTGACCCCAGTCGTGCGCAAGTTCCGCTCCTACCAGCGCCGCATTCGCCAGTCGCGCATGGTAGCCCGGGCGATCAAGTCCAAGCACCATCCCATCCTGGCCCATATCATTCCCATGCGGCGCTGCAATCTTTCCTGCGCCTACTGCAACGAGTACGACAAGGTTTCCGATCCCGTGCCCACCGCCGAGATGCTGCGCCGGATCGAAATGCTGGCCAAGCTGGGCACCGGCATCATCACCATCAGCGGCGGCGAGCCCTTGCTCCACCCCGAGCTCGACGAGATCATTCGCGCCATCCGCAGTCACGGAGCCATCGCCACCATCATCACCAATGGCTACCTGCTGACCCCGGAGCGGATCCAGCGGCTGAACCGCGCCGGCCTCGAACATCTGCAGATCTCGATCGACAACGTCATGCCGGACGAGGTTTCGAAGAAGAGCCTGAAGGTGCTCGACCGCAAGCTCCAGTGGCTGGCGCGAATACGCGCAGTTCGATGTCAACATCAATTCCGTGCTGGGCGGCGGCATGGCCCATCCGGAAGATGCCCTGACCATCACCCGCCGGGCCCTGGAGCTGGGATTTGAAACCACGGTGGGCATCATCCACGACCATGACGGCCAGCTGGATCCGTTGAAGGAGAACGAACGCGCGGTCTACGACCAGATCCTGCAGCGAACGAAAACCAGCGTTGTTCGCCTTCGCCTACGACAATCTGTTTCACAAGAACCTGGCGCTGGGCCAGCCCAACGACTGGCAATGCCGCGCCGGCAGCCGCTACCTCTATGTGTGCGAGCAGGGCCTGGTGCACTACTGCTCGCAGCAACGGGGATATCCGGCGATTCCCCTGGAAAAGTACACCCAGGCCGACCTGGACCGCGAATACTCGACCGTCAAGCCGCTGTGCGCCGTTCTGCACTGTCTCCTGCGTGCACCGGGTGGCCATGCTCGACCTGATGCGCAACCAGCCGCGCGAAGCCCTGACGCGCTTTTTCCCGCCGGCAACGCCAGGTGGGCCGGCGCAGCTTCCCGCGGGCATCCAGGTGCTGACCGCGGTCTTTCTGCCTCCGGCCGATGGTAAACCGCAAAGGCGCGGCGCAGAAGATGGTGGCCGGCGCGGCGATGAAAATCTTCGGCGTCAAATAAGGTAGTCGTAGCAAGCCAGGAAGACCGCGAGTGCGGTCGCTGCGCCCAGCAGCACATCCAGCGCATAGTGATAGCGGCCCACCACCGCGCCCAGCGAAATCCAGATCGATACAAACAGAAAGACCAGGCCGAAGACAGCGGCGTAAAACGCAGCAGCACCAGCGAGACCGCGAAACGTCGAAGCCACGTGGGCGCTGGGGAACGAGATGGCATGGATGCTGCCATGCTTGAGAATCCAGCGATTGAAGATCCTCGCCTTCCCCGCCTGCGCCGGGGCGGTCTGGCTGCCGGCCAGGTCGCGGGGCGGGTATGCGGGCACAAACGGGGTAATTGCGTAACAGAGATAGGTCGCGATCAGGACCACCAGCCAAAAGCTGGCGACGTGCTCGCGTTGGCCGGCCACGTACATCGCCAGCAGGCCGAGCGGCACCAGCGGATAGCAGAACAGGTAGGCGACTTCCAAAGCCAGGCCCAGGCCGGTGCGGGCGGTACCCGAGGTTGCGGCCGTCTGGGGCATCAACCAGCGGTCGAAGGCCAGCAGGCGCTCCTCGATGCGGTGGTTCGGACCCTGGAAAAATTGGCCGGTCTGCCAATACGGCACCAGGAAGAGCGCTACCGTAAGCAAGTCGCGCAGGATGGAAACATAGAGAGGGCGGAAGGAAACGAGGCCGTCGCCCGAGCCAGCGTCCACGGCCATCAACGGGACCAGAGCCAGCAGCGTAATGTTCCATCGCCGGCGCACGGGCAAGGGGTGAGCGGAAAGCGCCTGGATCCAGGCCGCCGCTGCCAGGAGATGGCAAACGCCGATCTGGATCCACTCCGAAGTTCGCATCCGCTCGCTCTCAAGACACAGATAACGGTTACATTCATTCGTCGATACAAGGCTAACAGCATCTCCATTACGAAACGGATGTACGAGTCTATGACTGGCTTATTGGCCGCGCGGCGCTGTCTTGCCCGCCGGTATAGGTCACCCGCCAGATGGAGTTGGAACCGTCGTCGGAGACCAGCAGCGATCCATCTTTCGCGACCACGACGCCCACCGGACGGCCCCACACCTTGCCGTCGGGAAGAACAAACCCGGTGAGGAAGTCCTCATATTCTCCCGTAGCTTTGCCGTTTTTCATGGGAACGGCGATCACTTCATAGCCGCCGCGCGGATCCCGGTTCCAGGAGCCGTGCTCCGCGGCAAAGGCCCAGCCATGGAAACTGGGCAGGGAACTGAGACCCTTCATAGAACAGCATCTCGAGCGAAGCCATGTGCGGATTGACCAGCACGTCGGGAGTGATGACCTTGGCCTGCAACTCAGGATGCTTGCCCATCAGCCGCGGGTCCTGATGGCCGCCCATGTAGTACCACGGCCAGCCGTAGAAGCCGCCCTCCTGCACGTGGGTAATGTAGTCGGGAACCAGGTTGTTGCCCAGGGCATCCCGCTCGTTGACCGAGCACCACAGCTCGCCGGTGGCGGGCTGGATGGCTTCTCCCACGCAATTGCGGATGCCGTAGGCATATACCTTCTCGAATTTGCCCTCAGGCGTGAACTCCAGCACATCGGCGCGATGAAACTCGGCCGGAGTGGTGTCGGGATCATCGACATTGGAATGCGATCCAACCGACACCAGCATGTGCTTTCCGTCCGGGGTAAAGACAATGTCCCGGGTCCGGTGGCCGCCGCCGCCGGGCAGTTCGGTCAAGGTTTCTCCCGGGCCGCGGGCCTTCATGTCCCCAACCTGATAAGGAAAACGAACCACGGATGCGGTGTTGCCGACGTACACCCATTGCGGATTGGGGCCGCTGGGATAGAAGTTGATCCCGAACACGCCCTTCTGATCGGTGGCGAAGGTTTCCATCTGGCCGGCCTTGCCGTCGGCGCCGATGCCGCGAATGACGATGATCTTTCCCGGCGAGCTCTCCGCCAGGAAGATGTCGCCATTGGGCGCCATGCGCATCAGGCGCGGGTTGTCCAAGCCGGTGGCAAATTGCTCCACCTTGAAGCCGGGGAGAGTCTGCGGCCACACCCCGTCGGGGCGGGGCGCGATGGCGGCTGCGTTGTTGGCGGACTCGCGTGGCATACGGCTGGGGAAGGTCGGCCACGGTGACCTTGCGGCGAACGCCGGGATGTTCCTTGGTGTAGTCGGTAAAGGCGGCCTGGCCGGTCAGGGTCTGCTGCGCGGCAGCAGGGAGCGGAGCCAGATGGCGCAAAGCGTGATGGCGAGGGTGCAGGCAGAGTACTTCAAATTCATGGGGTAGATCCTCCGGGCACGCGAGCTCTTTCAGTTTAGTGCGAATTTGCTCGCTTCGCTCCGGCCGCCACTTCTCGCCCGGGCTAATCTGAGAGAATCCTTGGATGCCAACCAAGGTGATCGTTACCACCGACCCCGGGCAGGATGAGGCGGCGGCCATCATGATGATGCTGGCCGCGCCCGAGTCCTTTGAGATCCTCGGCCTGGTGGCCACCGCAGGCAATATTGGACTCGATCATACCGTCGTCAACGCGCTCAAGATCCTGGAGCTCGCGAACCGCGCAGACATTCCGGTGTTCGCCGGATGTCCGCAGCCCATCCGGCGCAAGCTGGTCATCGCCGACCACGTGCACGGGCCTACCGGCCTCGATGGACACGACCTGCCGCCGCCGGCGACGAAGCCGCGCAAGCAACACGGAGTGGACTTCATCGTGGAGACGCTGCGCGCCGCGCAGCCCGGCGAAGTGCACATTGTGTCCCTTTCCCCCATGACCAATCTCGCCATGGCCCTGGTCCAGGCGCCCGACATCGCCGCCCGCATCGGCAGCATCGTGATGATGGCGGGCGCGTATTTCGAGTGCGGAAATATCACTCCCTCGGCGGAGTTCAACGTGTATGTCGACCCCGAGGCGGCAGACATCGTCCTCAACTCGGCAGTGCCCATCACCATGCTGCCGCTCGATGTGACCCACAAGATGCTCAGCACCCGGGAGCGGCTGAATCGCATCCGCTCTGTAGGCACCCGGTGCGCCGTCGCGATCGCCGATATGCTGACTTTCTCCGAGGCCTTCGACCTGAAGAAATACGGATGGGCCGGCGCGCCCCTGCATGGTCCATGCGTGCCCGCCTACATGCTGCGGCCGGAGTTGTTTTCCGGCAGGAAGATCAACGTGACGCGTGCAATGCGGCGACGAGCTCACCGCCGGGGCCTCCGTAGCCGACTGGTGGCAGATCACCGATCGTCCGCGCAACGTCACCTACATCCGAGACGGAAACTCCGACGGCTACTACGACCTCATCTGCGAGCTCTATGCCCGGCTGCCTTAAGGCGTGCGGACGCGAGCAACGTTCCGGCCAGCATGAAGTCGTAGGACACGGCAGGTCCCTCCACGTGCGCTGACGTCCCCGGATCCGGATGACTGTCGCATTGGCGGAACCACCATCCCGTAGCATCCCTAATGAAATTCGGATCCCGACGGCGAAGTCGTAGCGCACGTGGAGGGCCTGCTGGATTTCACGCATCGAGTTCCGAAGACGACACTGCGAGTTCGCACGAGCTACTCCGGTTGGGTCCTGAAGCTCGTAATCCCGGCTCGTCTTCGAACTCGGGCTGAAGCCGCTCCAGCACGCGCATCGTGAGCAAATACCCCGTGCCGGTAATCAGGGGCACAATCACCGCGGGAAGAGCGGCAATCGGCAGCAGGTAATAAACCCCGCCGCCCAGGAAGCACCAGACAACCGCAGTTACATTTACGCCATGCCAGTAGTGGTAAATGCCTTTGGGGTCGAACAGCGCCGGCACATCGATGCGCATACGCGCCACAAACAGGTAGTGAAAGAGCAACACACCCGCCAGCGGAGCGAACAGATTGCCCAGCGCCGTAGTCAGCGGAACCAGCCGATCGAGCAGCACCGGGAACGCGGAAAGAACGGTGCTGACGACGCCCACGAACAGCGTGTTCCAAAACCGCCCCGGCCCTCGAACAGGTTGGAGAGCGAAAGACCCCCGGTGTAAAGATTCATGACGTTGATGGTGATCTCGTCGAGCGCGATGACGATGAGCAGACACCAGCAGCGTAAACCACTGCGGGTGCACAGCGGCGGCGAGCGAAAACGGATTGGGTTGCCGCCCCAGCGAGGCCGCCGCCCCATAGGCGCCGAGCGAAACCGAGAACCCGGTGGCCAGCACCCCGGCCAGCATCGTGCCCCACCACATATCGGCGCGGCTGCGGGTGTAGCGGCAGAAATCCGCGGCGTCGGTGATCATGGTGAGCCAGGCCCCAGTCAGGCTGTTCAGCCACACCGCGGCGAGCAGGTAGCCCCCGCCAGGATGGCGCATGAAAATGGAGCGCAGCCGGCGGCCGGTAACTCGCTCCCGGGGTGTGCACCAGAACCCAGAATAGATACAGAATGCCCGCCACTTTGACCGGCAGGCCGAAACGGGAGATCAGCTTCAGCCAGTTATAACCAATCAGGGCAAAGAACACCTGCAGGCCGGCCAGAACCATGCCCGTGCGCACCACAGAGTAATTGCCGCCGGTCCACTGGTGACGCGATCGCCACAATCACCGTGGCGCCGACAATGGTCTGCATGGCAAACCAGTAGGCGGAGGCAATGGTGCGCATCACCGAGGGCAGCCACTTCGCGCCGCGAATGCCGAACACCATGCGGCACGCCACCTGCCCGGTGATGCCATAGTCCACGCCAACCGTGGCCATGACGATATAAGCCGCAAACGCAACCACGATCCCCAGCGTGCTGCTCAGAATCGTGGCCCAGAACGAAAGACCGGAGGCGACCGCCAGCCCGCCAATCAGGATGGTCGAAGGATTGATCAGAAAATTGCTGACCAGCAGGAAGAGGTCCGGCCAGCGTACGGTCTTCAGCTCATCGGGAATCGGCTCGATGGCATAGCCTTCGATGGCGCCAGAGTGGGTAAGACTGCAATCGCTTGCGTAGGTTCCATGCTGCGTCGCTCCATTCTGCAAATCAATACGGATGGTCATCGACGGGGATGGTCATCGTAGCTACTGAGGGCCCTGTTCACCACTGAAGATCAGATTCGCATGGCCGCCTTCCTGCCAGGTATAGATCTCCCACAAATTGTCTTCCGGGTCGGTGAAGTAGCAGGCAAAGGCGTTCCACGGATACGCTTGCGGTTCCACCAGGAACGGTACTCCTCGCGCGGAGAGCTCCTGATGCATGGCCCGCACCCGCTCGCTGCTCTCCACCTGGATGGCCGCCATGGTGCGCCAGCCGCCGCGCGGCGCAAGGCCCGGCGGCAGATGCAGGTTGGTCTGCATATGTTCCACCTGCCACAGGGCCAGCGTGACCCCGGCGGTAAAGAAGTCAGCAAAACCCGGGGCCAGACGGCGCAGCTTGAAACCTACCCGGTCGCGATAAAACTCAATCGCGCGGTCGAGATCCTGGACCAGCAGACAGATATCACTGATGGAACTCATACCATCGCCATGAGTCGGCATGGCGGTGCTCACGCCGGCGCGAATACCCGTGGGCCAGCGGCCGGTGACGGTCTTGACGTGGGTGTAGAAGCGGACACCCTCCATGCCGTGCACATTGTGATCGCCAAACAGCGAGCGCTTCCATCCGCCAAAGCTGTGAAACGCCATGGGCACGGGGATGGGAACGTTGATGCCCACCATGCCCACTTTCACCTGGTTGGCGAAGGCGCGCGCGGTGTCTCCGTCGCGGGTGAAGATGCAGATGCCGTTGCCGAACTCGTGATCGTTCACCAGGTCCAGCGCCTGCTGAAAGCGGGGCACGCGCAGCACGGCGAGCACCGGGCCAAAAATCTCCTCGCGATAGATGCGCATGTCGGCGGTCACGTGGTCGAAGAGGCAAGGCGCGACAAAGAAGCCATTCCCTTGCGGCAGGGTCTCCTTGGTGTGGGGATCGACGAAAAGTTTCGCACCTTCCTTGACGCCCAGCTCGATGTAACCGGCGACCTTGTCGCGGTGGACGCCGGTGACCAGCGGACCCATCTCCGCGCCGGGCGCGGTGCCGTCGGCCACCTTGAGGCGGGCGATGCGCTCTTTCATGCGCGCGAGCAGCGCCTCGGCGGTGCCGTCTCCCACGGCGATCGCTACCGAGATCGCCATGCAGCGCTCGCCTGCGGAACCGAAGGCCGCGCCGGTGAGCGCGTCGGCCGCCTGGTCCATGTCGGCATCGGGCATGACGATCATGTGGTTCTTCGCCCCGCCCAGCGCCTGCACCCGCTTGCCGGATTGGTGCCGCGGCGATAGACATACTCCGCAATCGGGCGTGGAGCCGACAAAGCTGACCGCCTGAGATGCCAGGATGATCGAGGATCGCGTCCACCACCCGCTTGTCGCCGTGGACCACGTTAAGACGCCATCCGGCAGTCCGGCTTCCTTGAGCAGTTCGGCGAGCACGAGCGATGCCGACGGATCGCGCTCGCTGGGCTTGAGAATGAAGCAGTTACCGCAGGCGATGGCGATGGGCAGCATCCACAGCGGGACCATGGCGGGGAAGTTGAACGGCGTGATGCCGGCGACCACGCCCAGCGGTTGGCGGAAAGACCAGCTGTCGATGCCGGTGCCGACCTGCTCGGTGAACTCGCCTTTGAGCAAGTGCGGGATGCCGGTGGCAAATTCCACCACTTCCAGGCCGCGCATCACTTCTCCCTTGGCATCGTCCAGAACCTTGCCGTGCTCGGAGGTGATGATGGCGGCGAGCCGGTCGGTATTCTTCTCCAGCAGATCGCGGAAGCGAAACAACACCCGCGCCCGGCGAAGAGGAGGCAGGTTGGACCATTCAGGGAACGCCGCCGTAGCCGCGGCTACGGCCTGCTCCAGTTCGGCCGTCCCATCCAGCGGGACGCGGCGCTTCACTTCGCCGGTGGCGGGATTGAAAACGTCGGCGAACGATTTCGCCTGGCCGCCAACGGCTTTGCCGCCAATCCAGTTGGGAACGGTCTCTAACGACTGCGGGGTATCGGTCTTTGGTTCTGCGGTGGCAATAGTAGCCATGAGGTTTTCTCTCGATTCAGTGGAGAATGCGCGCAAGCTACCCGATGATGATAACTCCAAACCTCAAAACATCGGTCGCAGGCGGCGGCGCGCGGCCGGCGGCCATCGGTGTTTATTGTATTGACACCCTATGCAACCGCTTGTAATCTCTGATTTTCCGGCCCCTCCAGCTTCATCCTGATTTTTTAGATCCAGAGCACGACGCTGTCCGAGCAGTCTCCTTTTTGATCGGCCACTGCCACACTTACGGATCCTTTCTCCGTGCCCGACCGCCAAAAATCCCAGATGTGGAGGTGATAGAAGATGCGCCATCGTATTTTTTCAGGATTCCGTTGCTCGTGGTGGATGGTGTTGATCCTCGGGCTGGGCACGTCGTTCTCTCTGCGGGCGCAGAACGCCGTGTCTACCGGCACGCTGAGCGGAACGGTGCGCGACCCCAGCGGAGCGGTCGTGCCCCACGCCATGGTCACCATCGAGGCCCAGAGCACCGGGATCAAGCAGAGCTCGACCACCAACGACAGCGGGATCTATACCTTTCCCGCGTTGCCGGTGGGCAGTTATGACATCTCGCTCACCGGGCCTGGATTCAAGGCGACACGGCTGAACGGAGTCACCGTGGGGGTCGGCCAAGTGGTCGATGGCAGCGCCTCGCTGGCCCTGGGACAGAGTAGCGAGCAGGTCATCGTGAATGCGGAGAGTTCGGTCCTGGACCCATCGGATACCGGTGTGGGCACGCTGGTGCAGAAGCAGACGATTGACAATCTACCCCTCAGCGGGCGGCGCTACACCGACTTCGTCCTGCTTACGCCAAATGTGGCCGCGGACGGTCAATTTGGCCACATCACCTTTGCCGGGCAGTCGGGCGGCGATCTTTCCGGATACAACAACACCGCGGGCGGCGCGTCCAACGCCAATGGGGCCAGTTCCTTCACCGTCGACGGCGCCGATGCGACCAGCTACTACTACGGCGACAATCGCGGCTTCACCCGCATTCCCTACGTTTTCGGATTGCAGTCCATTCAGGAATTCCAGGTCCAGCCCAACGTTTACAACTCGGCCTACGGCGGAGCCGGCGCGGGCTTCATCAACACCGTCACCAAATCAGGCACCAACGCCTGGCATGGGGATGCGTTCTACTACAACCGCAACTCCGGCACCGGAGCCAACGATGCCGTCGACAAGGCGGCCGGCAATCCGAAACCGTTGAACGTGCTGCAACAATTCGGCGCCGATATTGGCGGCCCTCTGCGCAAAGACAAGCTGTTCTTTTATTTCGACTACGAGCAGCAGCGCCACAAAGACCCGCTCTACGCGGTGAACCCGGGCCAGGCCGCGACGACGGAGACCGACTTCGGCGTGCCCGCGGGGACCGCGCTGCCGTCGCCCAATGGCCACTATCCGGCGGCTGCATCGATCAGCCAGAATGAGGCCACGGCCGATCCAACCAATCCAATTTATCTGCAAGGCGTCGCCAACGCGCTCCATGTGATCCATTCCAACCTGGGAGCGCGCGCCCGCCGCCGGGACGACTACGAGTTCTTCCCCAAAATCGATTGGCAGATCGACGAGAAGGACCATATCACCGCGCTTTACAACTACAATCACTTCCAATCTCCGGGCGGAATCATCACCTTCAGTCCAGAGTCGTTTGGGGGTACCGAACTTCTCGGGGACAACGGGGTGCGCGACCATGTGGGCACAATTCACTGGACCCGGGTCTTCAGCCCCAGGCTGGTCAACGATCTCTACGCCAGCTACGTGCGCGACGAGCAACTTTACAATCCATCCGGCCTGGCGGCGAGCCCCACCACCCCGGAGATGATCCTGACCGCGCCCTCAGTGATCCTGCTCGGCAACGCCACTTTCTCCTATAACAACCTGCGTGAATACCAGTGGCAGTTCGCCGATCATGTGACCTATACCATCCAGAAACATCAGCTCGATATGGGCTATGACCTCAACCGCGACTCCATCTCCAATTACAATCCCGGCAGCTTTTATGGGCAGTATATTTTCCTCAGCCTGCAGGCGTTCGCCTTGGGAAAGTGGAATATTTTCCAGCAGAGCACCGGCGATGCCAGGGATAACTTCAGCGATCCGTTCATGGGTTTCTACATCAACGACACCTATCGCATCGCTCCCAATCTGACCTTGACGGGCGGCATCCGGGAAGACTTCCAACTCTATCCCAACCCGGCCGGCAACCCGGCGCTGCCGTTCACCCAGGTCTTTCACAATCAATATGAACGGGCCTCTCCCCGGCTGGGCTTTTCGTATGCGCCCCAACCCAAAACCGTCATCCGCGGGGGAATCGGGCTTTATTACGAGATTTTTGTTGGCGGCAATTATCAGAACTCGACCCAGGCCAACGGTGTCAGCCAGACCGGCCTGAGTCTGTTTGACTTTAGCCAGGACACCGTCGCCAGCCAGCAGACGCCGTCCTATCCTGCTGCCCTGCCCAGCAACAGCCCTGCGTTCGCCAGCGGCAGCAATATCGTCACCATCGCGTCGAACTATAAAACTCCCTCCGTCATCAACTCCAGCCTGCAGGTGGATCAGGAGATTGCGCCCCAAACTACGTTTACCCTGGGCAGCCTGTGGTCGCACGGCATGCACCTGACCTCCTCCACCGCTTACGATCTGAATCTCAATCCGCCCACCGGCACCACCAACTACATCCTGCCCAACGGGCGCACCGTTACCGGGCCCAATCTCAATAACCTGACTGACGGGCGCATCAGCTCCAAATTCGGTGAGATCAACGCGCTCATCAGTCCCGGCATTAACAACTATGTCTCGCTGTTTACGCAGTTGAAGCGCCAGGTGGCCCATGGAACGAATGTGATCGTTTCCTACACCTTTTCCAAGAGCACGCAATCCGGCGTAGATTTCTACAACCAGTTCGATTTCAGCGGCACCCATGGGCTTTCGTTGCTCGATCAGCGGCACCGGCTGTCGCTTGCTGCCGTGTACTCGCCCCAGCCGGAGTTCTCGAATGAGGCGGCGCAGTCCTTGCTCAAGGACTGGACCATCAGCACCATTTCCCAATTCAACTCGGGCAGGCCGTACACCGGCGCGGTCAGCAACCTGAACGATTCGGCGGCTTCGCAAGCCACCGCGAATACGGCTGCCGGGCTGGTCGGCGGCAACTCTCCGGGCTACGGGCTGGCGCCAGGGGATGGCATCAATTCGTTCACCGGACCGTGGATTACGGAGATCGATCTGGGCCTGCAGCGGCGCATCCGCATTACCGAGAAACAGTGGATCACGCTCAAGGCGCAGGCGTTTAATCTTTTCAACTCCGCCAACTATTTCGTGCAGTCGGGCAGCGGCATCAACCAGGTGCAGTACAACTCCACCTGCGACTCGTTGAACGACCAGACTTGCACCCTGACCGCGAACAATGGCGTCGGAGGCTTTCAGACCAGGTCCTCCATTGCGCAGCCGAACCCGCCAAGGATTCTGCAGTTTTCCTTTGGCTATAACTTCTAGTTCTGGAGGTTCCATCGTCAAGCAGGATCGAGTTTTTCTACTTCCAGAAAGATCCTCATCGACACCGACACCGCATCGGACGATGCGGTGGCGCTGCATGATGGCGCTGCGTTCGCCCGATGTGAGCGTGCTGGCCATTACCGTGGTCGCGGGCAATGTCTCCGTCGAGCAGGGTACGCGGAACGCCCTGTTTACCGTGGAGCTTTGCGGGTCCGCGGTGCCGGTATTTTCCGGAGCGGCCGCGCCGTTGGTGCGCCCGCTGGAGGATGCCGTTTGGTTTCATGGGCGGGATGGCCTTGGGCGATCATGGCTATCAACCGGCAGCGCGCGCTCGCCGAAGACGGATTTGCCGTGGATGCCATGGTGCGCATCATCGAAGCCAATCCGGGAATCGAAGTGATCACCCTAGGGCCGCTTACCAACCTCGCGCTGGCCCTTCGCCAATGGCCTCAGCTGGCGGCGAACGTAAGCCGGTGCGTGGTGATGGGAGGGGCGCCCTGTTGCGAGGGCAATGTAACGCCGGCCGGCGGAATATAACTTCTGGGTGGACCCGGAGGCGGCGCGGGTTGTGCTGCGTTCGCAACTGCCGATCGAACTGGTTGGCTGGCAGCTTTCCCGCGGAGCGGCGGTGGTGAACGGCCCGGAGATCGAAGATATCCTGGCCCTGCGGACTAAGTTCGCGGAATTCGCCATCCGGTCGAACGACATTGCCGCACAAGGCTTATCGCACGCAAACCGGAGAAGAGGGCATCGCCCTTCCGGATCCCACGGCGATGGCCATTCTGCTCGATCCGGCCCTGGCGCTGGTTTCCTCGGAGCACTACATGGATGTACAGGTCGACAGCGGGATCACCCGAGGGATGAGCGTGGTCGACAGGCTGGGCGTAGCCGAGGACGCCAGGAACCGCGCCGCCTGGAGCGAGGTGCTGGAGCGGGGACGCCGGCATAAAGTCATCTGGGAGATGGATATTCCCGGGCTGGAAGCAGGCCCTGTTGCGGGCGCTCGCAGTGAGACGAGCAAGTGATCTTCGACACCGACCCGTCGCCGGACGACGCGGTGGCGTTCCTGGCCGCTATTGCCTCGCCCGAGGATCTCGAGGTCCTGGCAATCACCACCGTAGCCGGCAACGTTCCGGTTGAGCTGACCGCGAAGAACGCGCGCAAAGCGCTGGAGCTGGCCAGGCGAAGCGACATCCCCGTCTATGCCGGGGCCGCCGCTCCTCTGGTGCGGCCTCTGGTGACCGCGGAACACGTGCACGGGCGCACAGGTTTTGATGGCTACGACCTGCCCGAACCGGAAATACCGCTGCAGGCCGGGTTTGCACCCGATGCCATCGTCGAACTGGTCATGTCGCGGCCGGCCGAAGGCGGTGACCCTCTGCTGCCTGGCGCCTCTGACCAACATAGCGCTGGCCATGGCGCGAGAGCCGCGATTGGCGAACCACCTGGCCGGCATCGTGCTGATGGGCGGCGCCATGTCCGAGGGGGGCAATATTACCGCGGCGGCGGAGTTCAATTTCTATGTCGACCCGGAGGCCGCGGCACGGGTCTTCTCGAGCGGCGCGGCCATTACCATGATCCCGCTCGACTGCACCCACCAGGCGCTGCTCACCGACGAGCGATTGGAAACGCTGCGCGCCGCAGGAACAGCCGGTGGGAACAGCCTTCTACCATCTGCTCGAGTGGAACAAGCGCTTCGACCGGGCCAAGTATGGATGGGCCGGCGGTCCGCTCCATGACGCCACCGTGACGGCCTATCTTTTGGCGCCGGAATTGTTCGCGGGTCGCAACGTTCGCGTGGATATCGAATGCTTCAGCCCGTTGACCTTAGGCGCCAGCGTGGTGGATTGGTGGGGTGTGAGTGGAAAGCCGGCGAACGCACTGGTATTGCGGAGCGTCGATGCCGAAGGCTACTTCCGGTTAATCTTTGGAAGGCTTTTGCGCCTCAAGTAAAGTAGTCAATAACACTGCATTTCAGACGGGGCGTTGGGATGGAAAAGCCGGTGTCGGCTGCGGATGCCAATCAGATCATCCCGGTTGATGAAAACGAGAAGATTGAAGTCAGCGCGCGCGAGAGTCTGCTAACCGGATTGCGCCGCCAGTCCGTGACACAAGTCAGTCGCTGGACGCGTGACGAACTGTACGAGGATACCGAGTGAGAGTTGCGTTGGACACCCATGTTCTTGGCGCAACCTGTTCCGGTCGTGCATTGAGCCCTGCTAAAACAGAACCGTGACCGCCCTAGTGCGCCGGCCCCGGCCGCGGCAAGGAGCGCAGGGAATTCGGCGCGGTGACTAACTTCTGCAGCAGGGCGACCGGCAGCGTCGCCGTAACCACCGCGCGGTCTTTCTTGTGCTCGATGTCGGTGGAATTGAGCAGGTCGCGTATATCGGCATTGGTCATGGCCGAGGGCAGGTTGTTTTCCGCCGCCCGGCCGATGGCAACCATGGTATTCAATGCGTCGGACGAGACCGTGGCGGCCATCTCCGTAGGGGCGATTTCTTCGATCCGTAGGCGCAGCGCTCCCGCCCAGCGCAACGAGCCGATAAAAGTGGTGTCGAGGGCCACCGGAAAATGAAAACCCATGATGCGGATGCCGTCGCTCTTGAGCGGCACGGTGATCTTTCCGATGCCCCAGGCGACCGAGAGCAGAGGGACCTCGGCGTAGTGATCCGTAAGCAGGGAAGAGCCGGAAAAAGGCAGCGCCGAAGTGCGATAACGGTCGAGCATGGAATGAATCTGCTCCGGCGTGGGGGTGTTGGAGGCGGCCACCATGTCATAGCCGAGCAGGGCTACGCGAACCGTACGGCCCTGGCTGGGGATGTCGTAAATGGTGTGTCCGGCATACTCCTCGGTCTGGGCGGCGATCGAGCCCAGATACCTGGCCAGGCGCTTGCCATCGATATGGCCGAGAAAGACCTCGGAGAACGCGACCGCGCCATTGGGGCCCAGGGGGTTCGGCATGCGGTGCAGCCCGAAGGCCACCTCGTCCAGGTCGCGTTCGAATTCGAAGCCGGTGGCGTCGATAAAGGCTTGATATTGCGGGTCATGCGGCACCTGGTGTCCGGTCGAAGTGGGTGTAGGCGCGCAGCGGCCGGAGATTGAAATAGAGAATGCAGTCGGATTCCGGAAGCAGCCGGGCGGCCTCGGGCGGGGCCTTGCGCCGCAGGTAAGCGGCCAGCGCCAGCAGCAGGAGAACCAGCAAAACAATGATGATGGTCGCCTTGGTGCGCCTGGGCATGCGAGGTCCGGTTTACCACCCTCATCAGTCGAGGAATGATAGCACCCGGGTCGAGGCCAAGCCGGTTCCACAATTGGGCCGGATTCTGTGGTAACCTTGGCAATTGTGATCCTGCCGATTTGGGCAGGGAGCACGGCTGTTCGGGCTGGCGTAGCTCAGCTGGTAGAGCATCTGATTTGTAATCAGACGGTCGGGGGTTCAAGTCCCTTCGCCAGCTCCAGAGTTTTCGGCCCGGAGTATCCCGCCGCAATCATTCCACACTGACGTCCTGGTTTCCTTTGAGCTGGTCTGCGCGGGAAAGCGTCTGCGGAATGGGGTGGTGTGGATGGCCGCTCCGCGGATTTTTGGGTTGTGCACAGGTGGCCGAGCGGTTAATGGCAGCAGACTGTAAATCTGCCGCTCCTTGGAGCTACGGAGGTTCGAATCCTCCCCTGTGCACCATGGGATTGGAAGATGGATTTGGGACCGCGATCGACCGGGGCGTATGTGGATGGCGCTGGCCCTGCTGGTGGTGCTTTGCGGTTTGGCGGTAAAAACCATCGACCCGGGCAAGGTGCGCTCGGTGGTATTGCTGTTGTTGGGTTTTTTCGCGTTGCGGATCGTGCTCACTGGGTTCGCTTCGCGATAGCATGGCCGCAGTGAATTTTTTAGGGCTGATGTAGCTCAGTCGGTAGAGCACTCCCTTGGTAAGGGAGAGGTCACCGGTTCAATCCCGGTCATCAGCTCCAGATTTGTGAGGCTTTAGTCGGGGCAGTACGAGCCCGGACGAAGTACGGGCTTTAGAGTTGCGGGGAGCGACTGAGTCCCGAAGGGACGGTTGAAATAACCCAGGACGTAGTCCTGGGTAGACTCAAGCCTAGACAGTCCGGCAGGGCGGCTGAAATGCGGCTTTTAGCCGTCCTGAGGGACTTCAGTGCTACGAGGGCACGGCTTTAGCCGTGCCGCAGGTCAGCCGATCCGGGCTTTAGCCCCTGAGGTACGTTGTGTTTCACGGGTCGTTGGAGTGGGGACGCGGGAGTCGCGGGAGTAACTCAGTGGTAGAGTCACAGCCTTCCAAGCTGTTGGTCGCGGGTTCGATTCCCGTCTCCCGCTCCAAACTTTTTTGTGCCTGAGAGCCTCCGAAATGTTTGTGCAGACAGTCTTACCGATTGAGGACGAGGCGCATTTCGCCGCAGTCAAGGCGTCGCTCGAGCCCTTGTTCGCTTCCGGCAATGTCGCCGGATATCTGAAGCGGGTACAGCGGCGCCAAGCTGCGGGTACGGGATTTTGAGGGTCTGCTGGAGCGTGGACTGCTGGGTGCGGCCACGGCCGAGGCTTACCGGGCGCTGGGCGATTCCGACCGCGGCCAGGCGCGCGAGCTCTATCTGTCGCTGGTGGAGCAGGTTCCGCTGGAGCTGCGACGGCAGGTTTTTAAAGGTATATGCCTACTACTGAAATGGCGCTTCCCGCGGCGCTCGAAAGCACCTATATCGTGGTGTGGGAGTACCAGGTCAAGGCGGAGTGCGAGGCGGAGTTTGTGGCGGCATACGGACCGGATGGGGAATGGGCGCGCTTGTTCCGCCGCTCCCCGGAGTTCCTGGGGGTAGAACTGCTGGGCAGTGTGGGCAACGCCGGCCGGTTCTTCACCCTGGACCACTGGTGTTCGGCAGCGGCAATGGACGAGTTTCTGGCCGCCAACGCTACGGCGTACGATGTGCTGGATCGGCGGTTCAGCGGGCTTACGGTGTGGGAGCGGCGCATTGGCGGCTTTCCCTGCGACGCCTGAGGCGAGTTTGGTATAACCAGCGAATTTGGAATTGAGAGAGGGACGAGATGGCGAAGGAGAAGTTTGACCGGTCCAAGCCGCACGTGAACGTGGGGACGATTGGGCACATTGATCACGGCAAGACGACGTTGACGGCGGCGATCACCAAGGTGTTGTCGAAGCACAATCCGAAGATTCAGTTTCGTTCGTTTGATTCGATTGACAACGCGCCTGAGGAGCGGGAGCGGGGCATCACGATTGCCACCGCGCACGTGGAGTACGAGACGGCGAACCGTCACTACGCCCACGTGGATTGTCCTGGTCACGCCGACTACATCAAGAACATGATCACCGGCGCGGCGCAGATGGATGGAGCGATTCTGGTGGTGGCGGCGACCGATGGTCCGATGCCCCAAACCAAGGAGCACGTGCTGCTGGCCCGCCAGGTAGGGGTTCCCTACATTGTGGTGTTTCTGAACAAGTGCGATGCGGTGGAAGACGAGGAGCTGACCGACCTGGTGGAGATGGAAGTACGGGAGCTGCTGTCGAAGTACAACTTCCCCGGGGACGATGTGCCGGTGATTCGCGGCTCTGCCCTGGGCGGGTTGAACGGGGAAGCGCAGTGGGAAGCCAAGATCGACGAGCTGATGGATGCGGTGGACAAGAATGTGCCCCTGCCGGCGCGGGCCATTGACCAGCCGTTCCTGATGCCGATTGAAGACATTTTCTCCATTTCCGGCCGCGGCACGGTGGTGACGGGCAGGATCGAGCGGGGCAAGGTCAAGGTAGGCGAAGAGGCGGAGATTGTCGGTTTCCGCGAAACCCGCAAGACGGTGGTGACCGGCGTGGAAATGTTCAAGAAGCAGCTGGACGAAGGGCTTGCCGGGGACAACGCGGGTCTGCTGCTGCGCGGCATTGCCAAGGAAGACGTGGAGCGCGGGATGGTGTCTGGCCAAGCCTGGCTCGATTACGCCGCACACCAAGTTCAAGGGCGAGATTTACGTTCTGAGCAAGGAAGAGGGCGGCCGTCACACCCCGTTTTTCAATGGCTACCGGCCGCAGTTTTACTTCCGCACCACGGACGTGACCGGGACGGCGAAGCTGCCGGAAGGCACGGAGATGGTGATGCCGGGGGACAATGTGGCGCTGGAGATTGAGCTGCATACCCCGGTGGCGATGGAAAAGGGTCTGCGTTTTGCCATCCGCGAAGGCGGCCGCACGGTAGGCGCCGGCACCATCACCGAGATCATCAAGTAACAGCAGGTAAAATTTCAGGGGCGTGAAACGTCCCGGGATCGGTTAGGATAGATTATGCGTGAAATAATTACCCTGCAGTGTCCGGAATGCAAAGAGCGGAATTACTCGACGACGAAGAACAAAAAGACGACCACCGGCCGGCTTGAGTTCTCGAAGTTCTGCAATCGCTGCCGCAAGCATACCCCGCACAAAGAGACCAAATAGTTCAGTCGTTTTTTGGGCTTGAATACTGATTTTTTTGCTGCCTCTGGCTCCTTGGTACTTGCTCGCGGTCATACGAATTATCGTTTTGGCGTCGGCAGAGAGTTTGCATTTGTTTTAGGGGCGTAAGCTCAACGGTTAAACTGTCGGTCTCCAAAACCGAACTTGGGGGTTCGAATCCCTCCGCCCCTGCCAGTTCGCGAGTTGTGCGTAACAAGCCCCGAAGTCTGAGGCTCGGGAAGAAGGAACGTTATGGCGAAGTCAACCACAGTGGTTCGCGATGAGAAGCAGAGCCCGCAGCCTGAGAGAGCTGTGACCAAGGCAAAAGCCGCGGACAAGTTGGCGGAACGAGGGCAGGACACCTCCCAGGCGCAACAGCTAACCGGGATGTTCACCAGGACCGCGGATTTCCTCAGGGATGTGCGCAGCGAGATGCGCAAGGTGACCACGCCGTCGCGCGAGGAAGTGCGTACCACGACGACGGTGGTGATCGTGACGGTGTTTGCGTTTGCTGCCTATTTCTATGTCGTGGACGCCGTACTCAGCCGGGTGATCCAGTCCTTGCTGCACTGGCTAGGCGGGGTTCAGTAAATGTTGAAAGAGAAATTAGAGAAATCGATGACGGAAGAACAAGCGGCCGAAATCCCGCCTGGCAACCCTGAGGAAGGGCTCCCGCCGTCGGCCAACGAGCGTTTCAAGTGGTACATCATTCACGCGTACTCCGGGTTTCGAGCGCAAGGTGAAGGAGTCGATCGAGGGACGGGTGGAGGCCTTTGGCCTGCAGAACAGGATTGGCCGGGTCATGATCCCGACCGAGCCGGTCACCGAGGTCTTCAACGGCAAAAAGCGTACCGTCGAACGGGTGTTTCTTGCCCGGTTACGTGCTGGTCGAGATGGATCTGGACAACGATCTCTGGCACGTGATGAAGAACACGCCGCGGGTGACAGGGTTTCTGGGCACGGGAGACAAGCCGGTTGCGCTGAGTGAGCAAGAGGTAAGTTCGATCCTCTTCCGCACCGATGTTTCCAAAGACAAGCCGCGGATGAAGATCAAGTTTGAGAAGAACGAATCGGTCCGCATCACCGATGGGCCGTTTGCCAACTTCAATGGCGTGGTCGACGAGGTGAACGAGGACCGCGAGACGTTGAAGGTGATGGTCACGATTTTTGGCCGCTCGACGCCGGTAGAACTCGAGTTTGGCAAAGTAGAAAAGGTAGTTTAGGGCAGAAAGGTTATTGCAATGCCTCCAGTTAAGAAAGTACAGACCCAGGTAAAGTTGCAGATTGAAGCGGGCAAGGCGACGCCTGCGCCTCCGGTTGGCCCGGCGCTCGGCCAGGCCCAGGTCAACATCATGGAGTTCTGCAAGCAGTTCAACGCGCGTACGCAGAACAAGGAGATGGCGGGCCTGACCATCCCCGTGGTGATCACGGTCTACGTGGACCGCACCTTCACCTTTATCACCAAGACGCCGCCGGCGGCGGTGCTGCTGAAGAAGGCCGCGAATCTGGCCAAGGGCTCAGGCACCCCGAACAAGGACAAGGTAGGCAAGGTAAGCGAAGCCCAGGTGCTGGAGATTGCCAAGCAGAAGATGCCCGACCTGAACACCGTCTCCGTCGAATCAGCAGTCAAGAGCATCAAGGGCACGGCGCGCTCCATGGGCATCGAAGTCACGGCCTAGCGCGCGGAATCGCAGGTCTACTGGCATACCTCCGGTCAGGATGCCATCTGATCGGCTCGAGGGCTGCTGCCAAACGTATCCCGCCCGGAGCGCTAAGCATCGATCGATGCTGATCGGAGCGCCGTAGGGACTCGGCACGTGCAACTTTCCTTCTCTCGCAAATTTGGCGGGCAGAAAGTTGTGAGATAATCAAAAATGCGTCTTGAGCGGTAACCAGACGCAGGTCAACGGCCGCATAGCAACGAGCGGCCAACACCACGGCGGGACAGCAGCAAAGTCCAGGCGGTGGAAGACAGAGGAAGCATGGCAAAGAAAATCAGCAAAAACATGGCGAAGGTGCGCGCGCAGGTTGAAGACCGCCCGTACTCGCTGGCGGACGCGGTTCCCCTCCTCAAGAAAGTTCAATACGCGAAGTTCGACGAGACCGTCGATCTGACCCTGCGTCTGGGCGTAGACCCCAAGCACGCCGACCAGATGGTTCGCGGAACGGTAGTGCTGCCGCACGGGCTGGGCAAGACCAAGCGGGTGGCGGTGATCGCCTCCGGCGATCGCGTGCGCGAGGCGGAAGCAGCCGGCGCCGACATCGTCGGCGGCGAAGAGATGGTGGAGCGGATCCAAAAGGAAAGCTGGACCGATTTCGACGCCCTGATCGCCACCCCGGACATGATGAAGTCCGTCGGCCGGTTGGGCAAGGTGCTCGGCCCCCGCGGCCTGATGCCCAATCCCAAGACCGGCACCGTCACCAACGACGTGGCGGCGGCGATTCGGGAGATCAAGGCCGGTAAGGTCGAATTCCGCACCGATAAAACAGCGCTGGTGCACGTTCCGGTGGGCAAGCTCTCCTTCCCTCCGCAAAAGCTGATTGATAACGCCACCACGGTGATCAACAGCGTGGTCCGGGCCAAGCCGTCAGCGGCTAAGGGCAAGTACATCCGGGGAATCACCCTGAGCTCGACCATGGGACCCGGCATCCCGCTCGACAGTGAGGTCGCTGAGGCGGCCGCAAAACCCTAGTAGGGATATTCAGTACAGATTTAGGAACGCCCTCGATTGCGCCGGCTCAAGCCGCGCACGAGGCAACGAAGGTTGGTTTTATGGCTCTCACCAAGGCGAAAAAGGCAGTACAGATCGATAAGCTTGCGCACGAGCTCGAAGGCTCGACCAGCGCCATCGTCGGCACCTTTGCCAAGCTCACCGTCTCCCAGGACTTCGAGCTGCGCAAGGTAGTCCGCGAGCGCAGGCGGCCGCTATCGGGTGCTCAAGAACAAGCTGGCGGCCCGGGCATCCAAGGGAACCAAGGTCGAGCAGGCGCTGCAGGGTCTGAAGGGTGTTTCCTCCGTGGCCTATACCAGCGGCGATCCTGTGGCCCTGGCTAAGGCGCTCTCCACCTGGATGCAGGAGAACGCCGAGTTCACCTTCAAGCTGGGCATCGTCGACGGCCAGGTCATCACGGTTGAAGAAGTAAAGCAGCTGGCGACGATGCCGTCGAAAGAGCAGATTTTCGCCAAGCTGCTGTTCCTCATCAATGCCCCGGCGCAGCGCCTGGTCACGGTGCATCAACGCGGCCGGCCGCGATGTTGCCGTGGTGATCAACCAGGCCGTGGAGCAAGGGCAAGTTTACCGCCGCGGCAGCGGCTCCGGCCAAGCCTGCAGCCGTGGCAGCAGCGCCGGTGGCAGCAGTGCCGGTGCCAGGAGTGCCGGTAACTGAGGCGCCCAAAGTAGAGCCCGTCGCTGCCGCGCCCGCTGAAACTGCAGTCGCTGTAGTAGTGCCGGAGACAGAGGCGCCCAAAGCAGAACCTGTCGCTGCCGCACCGGCCGAAACGGTGGCCGCCGCAGCAGTGCCGGAGCCGGAGGCGCCCAAGGTAGAGCCCGTCGCCGCCGCGCCTGCTGAAACTGCGGTCGTAGCGGCAGTGCCGGAGACCGTAGCCCCAGAAGCAGAGGCAGCTGGAACGGGTGAGGATTCACAAACAGCGGCGGCGGCAACGGAACCGCCGGTCGAAGGGCTAGGTAGTTGCGGCAAGCAGATGCTTGGACAGGCGTCTGCCAGTATCAAGGTTAAGGTGTTGGTTACCAAAGTTTTGTAACAGTGGAGAGAAAAATGGCGGATTTGCAGCAGTTGGAAGATCAGATTGTGGGCTTGAGCCTGTTAGACGCGGCGGCTCTGGTAAAGAAGCTCGAAGAGCGCCTCGGGGTGTCGGCGGCAGCCGCAGCCCCGGTAGCCGTAGCAGGCGGCGGAGGCGCGGCGCGCGGCCGCGGCGCCGGTGGAAGAGAAGACCGAGTTCACCGTCATCCTCAAGGATGCCGGTGCCAACAAGATCAATACCATCAAGGCAGTACGGGAAGTCACCTCGCTCGGGCTGAAGGAAGCCAAGGACCTGGTCGATGGCGCTCCCAAGCCGCTCAAGGAGAACGTGAGCAAGGAAGAAGCCGAAACCGTGCGCAAGAAGTTCGAGGCGTGGCTACTGTCGAAGTCAAGTAAAAAATCGAATTTTTTCGATTAGCAAGTTGCGTGCCAAAGCAGGACGCGCTATGATTATTTTTAGCGCGTCTCTGCCAGGCTTAGACTTGTTACCTGACCGAGCGGTTCTTTGCATACGATTCTCTTTCGAGATGGCAGCTTGTATGCGATCTACTATTCCGGCGCATTCTGTGCCGGCACACACCTGCGAAATGGGCGGCGGACTTCGTGGGTGTGGTGAACGATCTGCTGTAGGGCGGCGCACACGCGGCTTATTGGAATCAGCGGGATTCGGAAATTCTTATCTTGTCAAGTGCACAATTCGGTTGTGACGCTCGTGGGTAGTTCTGTCCCCGCGGGCAATCTGCGCGTCTCTTCCGCGCCCTGTGCCCCCGCATGCCGTCCAGAAAATCCCCGGCAATTGCTACTGACGTTCGTTTGTCAGCCAATGTTGCCTAGCAAGTAAAAGCGCAGTGTTTTCGCCGAAACGAGGCGGCGAAAACACGCTATCGCGTAAGTAAGAACATCTGGGGAACCCGCAAGACTCGGCCGGTGCCCCACTTTGCCCCACCTCGCGTCCCACGAGTCTCAGGAGTGAAGCATGCCGAACGAGCACCGCGCCATTCGTAGCCGTCTCGATTTTTCAAAGATTCCAACCGCCATCCAGATCCCTAACCTGATCGAAGTGCAGCGCCGCTCCTATGAGCGCTTTCTGCAGATGGACAAACTGCCTTCGGAGCGGGAAGACAACGGGCTGCAGTCCGTCTTTGTCTCGGTTTTCCCTATCACCGACTTCCGCAATATCTCCCAACTGGACTTTGTGGACTTCTCCATCGGCAACTGGGAGTGCAAGTGCGGTCACCTCAAGGGACTGCATCACCTGCGCACCGCCTGCGTCAACTGCGGCGCCATGGTGATCACCGATCCCTTCCATCCCGGCGAAGTGCTTTGCCAGAAGTGCGGCACCTACAACAAGAACACCCCCGACTTCTGCAACAAGTGCGGTGACCCGGTGGGTCTGCAGTTGAAGTACGACCAGGCGGAGTGCGAAGAGCGCGGCATGACCTACTCCGCGCCGCTCAAGGTGACCGTTCGCCTCACCATCTATGACAAAGACCCGGAAACGGGCGCGAAGTCCATTCGCGACATCAAGGAACAGGAAGTCTTCTTCGGCGACATTCCCCTGATGACGCAGAATGGCACCTTCATCGTCAACGGCACCGAGCGCGTGATCGTCAGCCAGTTGCACCGTTCGCCCGGCGTCTTCTTTGAGACGGCCAGCAATCGCACCTACTTCCTGGGCAAGATCATTCCTTACCGCGGGTCATGGGTGGAGTTCGAATACGACCAGAAGAACACCCTCTATGTTCGTATCGACCGCAAGCGCAAGTTCCTGGGCACCATCTTTCTGCGCGCCCTGGGCCTGCGTTCGGATGAGGATATTCTCAAGACCTTCTACCTGGCTGACACCATCACCGTGAACAACGGCAAGCTGGCGTGGCAGGTGCAGCGAGGATCCTGAGAAGGGAACCCACCTGCTGGGGGCCAAGCCGGCGCATGCCGTCGTGGTCAAGGGCGAAGAGATTGCCCACTCCGGGCGCAAGATCACGCCCAGCATCCTCAAGTCGCTGCGCAATCACAAGGTCACCTCGGTCGAGATCGAGACCGCTGAGCTCGATGGCGCCATGACCCTGGCCGATGTGGTCGACACCTCGACCGGCGAAGTGCTGCTCGAGGCCAACCACGAGCTGACCGCGGACAAGATCCACAAGATCATCGAGAGCGGCGTGACGTCGTTCCAGGTCTTCTTCCCCGACCGCGACGATGTGGGCAACATCATCACCAACACCCTGCGCCGCGATTCGGTGCGCAAGCCTGAGGAAGCGCTGATTGAGATTTACCGCAAGCTGCGTCCGGGCGATCCGCCGACGCTCGATACCGCCACTGCGTTGTTCGAAGGCATGTTCTTCGATCCGCGCAAGTACGACTTCTCCCGCGTAGGCCGGCTCAAGTTCAACATCAAGCTGTACGAATCGCAGGATGCGACCCAGCTCGACAAGCGCACCCTGACCCCGGAAGACTTTTACGGGACCATCCGTTATCTGCTTAAGCTGCGCAAGAACATCGGCGTAGTGGACGACATCGATCACCTCGGCAACCGCCGGGTGCGCGCCGTCGGCGAGCTGATGGAGAACCAGTTCCGCATCGGCCTGGTGCGCATGGAGCGCGCCATCAAGGAAAAGATGAGCGTGTATCAGGAAATGTCGACGGCTATGCCGCACGACCTGATCAACGCCAAGCCGGTGATGGCGGCCATCCGCGAGTTCTTCGGTTCGTCGCAGCTGTCGCAGTTCATGGACCAGACCAATCCTCTGTCTGAGATCACCCACAAGCGGCGGCTTTCCGCCCTTGGGCCGGGCGGTTTGAGCCGAGAGCGTGCGGGCTTTGAAGTGCGCGACGTACACCCTACGCACTACGGCCGTATCTGCCCCATTGAAACGCCGGAAGGTCCGAACATCGGCCTGATCAGCTCCCTCTCGTGCTTTGCGCGTATCAACGAATACGGCTTTATCGAGTCGCCGTATCGCCGCGTGCGCGACGGCCACATCCTCGACTACGTGCAGGTCACCAACGCAGGCGAAAGCGGTCTGCGCGTCGGCGATCCGCTGGAGAAGAAGGAAGCGCTGCGGCTGAACGAGAAGTTGGCGCCACGATCACAAGCGGGTGATCGAGTTCGATCCCTTCTCCTTCTACCTGTCGGCATGGGAAGAAGACCGGCACACCATTGCCCAGGCCAATATCGAGCTGGGCTCGTCAGGGCGAGATCGTCGAAGACCTGGTCAACGCGCGCCGGCAAGGCAACTTCGTGCTGGTGAACAAGACGGAAGTGGACTACATCGACGTGAGCCCCAAGCAGTTGGTCTCGGTCGCGGCTTCCCTGGTTCCGTTCCTGGAGCATGACGATGCCAACCGCGCCCTGATGGGCGCCAACATGCAACGCCAGTCGGTTCCTCTGCTGGTGGCGGAAGCGCCGCTGGTGGGCACCGGGATGGAAGGCGTGACCGCGCGCGACTCCGGAGCGGTGATTCTGGCCAAGCGCAACGGCATCGTCGATTCGGTCGACTCCGAGCGCATCATCGTCCGCGTGGAGGGTGAGCATCATCCCACCCAGTTGTCCCGCGAGGTCGGTTCGGATATCTATCAGCTGATCAAGTTCAAGCGTTCCAACCAGAACACTTGTATCAATCAGAAACCGATTGTTCGCCAGGGCGACCGGGTGATCAAGGGTCAGGTGATCGCCGATGGTCCTTGCACCGAGCAGGGCGAGCTGGCGCTGGGCCGCAATGTGCTGGTGGCTTTCATGCCTTGGCGCGGTTACAACTTCGAGGACGCGATCCTGATCTCCGAAAAATTGGTCCGCGACGATTACTACACCTCGGTGCACATCGAGGAGTTCGAAATCGAAGCCCGCGATACCAAGCTGGGGCCGGAAGAAATCACTCGCGACATTCCTAACGTCTCCGAGTCGGCGCTGCGCGACCTGGACGAGAGCGGCGTGATCCGCATCGGCGCCAAGGTCAAGCACAACGACATCCTGGTCGGCAAGGTGACGCCCAAGGGCGAAACCCAGCTGACTCCGGAAGAGAAGTTGCTGCGCGCCATCTTCGGCGAAAAGGCCGGCGATGTTCGCGACGCGTCCCTGACCTGCCCTCCGGGTATCGAAGGCACGGTGGTCGACGTCCGCATCTTCTCCCGCAAGGGGCAGGAGAAGGACGAGCGCGCCAAGCTGATCGAAGGCGAGCAGATTGCCAAGCTCGAAAAGAACCTGGCGGACGAAATCCGCATTTTGACCGACGAGCGGTTGAAGCGGTTGGAGTCGATTCTGGGCGGCAAGGAAGTGCTGGCTGACCTGCACGACGAGCGCACCAACAAGCGCCTGATCGTGAAGGAACAGATCATCGATCGGGATACCATCGAGCGCATTTCCACCCGCAACCTGAAGCGTATTCGTTACGCCGACAAGGATCCGCGGGTGAATGAGCAGATCGACGAGATCGAGGAAATGACCTCGCGTCAGATCGATGTGCTGCGCAAGATCACCAACGAGAAGATCGGCAAGCTGCAGAAGGGGGATGAGCTGGCGCCAGGCGTGATCAAGCTGGTCAAGGTCTACATCGCCATGAAGCGCAAGCTGTCGGTGGGCGACAAGATGGCCGGCCGCCACGGGAACAAGGGCGTCATCGCCCGCATTCTTCCCGAGGAGGATATGCCCTACCTGCCCAACGGCACGCCGGTCGAGATCGTTCTCAACCCGCTCGGTGTTCCTTCGCGTATGAACGTGGGTCAGATCCTGGAGACGCATCTGGGCTGGGCCGCACATCAGCTGGGCGAGAAGATCGCCGAGGTGGTGGAGCGCAATCGCGACGCCAACGAGGTTCGCGCCATGGTGACGGAGCGCTTTGCCAACACGGCGACGCTGCGCCAACTGCTGGAGCTCGATGACGAGATGCTGTTGCGCGTAGCGCACGGCATGAAGCGCGGCATCTGGTTCGGTACCGCGGTGTTTGACGGCGCCAAGGAAGCAGAGCTCAAAGCGCTGCTGGCCGCGGCCGAACTACCCAGCTCCGGCAAGACGCCGCTGTTTGACGGCATGACGGGCGAGGAGTTCGAGCAGCCGGCAACGGTGGGCTACATCTACATGCTGAAGCTCTCTCACCTGGTCGACGACAAGATCCACGCTCGTTCGATCGGACCGTATTCGCTTATCACGCAGCAGCCGCTGGGTGGCAAGGCGCAATTCGGTGGGCAGCGTTTCGGTGAGATGGAAGTGTGGGCGCTCGAAGCATACGGCGCGGCCTACATCCTGCAGGAGCTGCTGACCGCCAAGTCCGACGACGTCTATGGCCGCACCAAGATCTACGAGGCCATCGTCAAGGGCGAGGCGGCCATTGAGCCCGGCGTTCCAGAATCGTTCAACGTGCTGATTCGTGAGCTGCAGTCCCTCTGTCTCGATGTGGAATTGATCAAGCAACCGGAAAAGAGACTTCCGGCGCCGGCTGTCGCAGCGGCGGACTAAGAAGATTGACCTGAAAGCTTCCTGGTTTGGAAGTGAAGGGCACGACTTTAGCCCGTCCGTAAACTCCGAAATCAGGGCTTTAGCCCCTGGGTACTTTCCCAGGGTTTTAAAAACCAGGCCTGTCCTCAAGGAATCGCTCCCGGGGAGGACAGGCCGAGCAGATTCATCCCGGGATCGTAGCAAGGCACGCTTCGGAGCTGTTAATCCGAAGCCAGGTGCCAAGGAGGGTCGTCTTGTACCGTTCCAGCCCATTTGAACTGACCAGCCCCATTACAGATTTCGATGCCATCCGCATCTCACTCGCCTCACCGGAAAAAATCCGCAGCTGGTCCCATGGCGAGGTGACCAAGCCGGAAACGATCAACTACCGCACCTTTAAGCCGGAGCGCGACGGACTGTTCTGCGCCCGCATCTTTGGCCCGGTCACCGACTGGGAATGCCTGTGCGGCAAATACAAGCGCATGAAGCATCGCGGAGTCATCTGCGACAAGTGCGGCGTGGAAGTCACCCTCTCCAAGGTTCGCCGTGAGCGCCTGGGCCATATCGAGCTGGCGTCACCCTGCTCCCACGTGTGGTTCTTCAAGGGACTGCCCTCGCGTATCGGCCACCTGCTCGATATCTCCCTGCGCGACCTCGAAAGTGTTCTCTATTTCGAGAGCTACGTAGTGGTCGATCCCGGCGATGCGCCCGGTGAAGGAACGCGAAATCATCAAGGACGAAGCCCGTTTCCGCGAGCTCGACACCCAATATCGCCCCACCGGCTTCAAGGGCATGATGGGCGCCGAAGCCATCAAGGAACTGCTCAAGCGCGTCGTGGTGGACGAGCTGGCCATCGAGCTGCGCGAGCGCATGAAGACCGAGACCTCGCTGCAGAAGCGGCTGAAGTATGCCAAGCGTCTGAAGGTGGTCGAGGCTTTCCGCAAGTCCGGCAATAAGCCACAGTGGATGATTCTTGACGTGATCCCGGTCATTCCGCCGGAACTGCGTCCCCTGGTGCCGCTGGATGGCGGCCGTTTCGCCACCTCCGATCTCAACGACCTGTATCGCCGCGTCATCAACCGCAACAACCGCCTCAAGAAGCTCATGGATCTGCATGCGCCTGAGGTGATCGTGCGCAACGAAAAGCGCATGCTGCAGGAAGCTGTCGACGCGCTGTTTGATAACGGCCGTCGCGGCCGCGTCCTGCGCGGCGCCAACAACCGTCCCCTCAAGTCGCTCTCCGACACCTTCAAGGGCAAGCAGGGCCGTTTCCGTCAGAATTTATTAGGCAAGCGCGTCGACTACTCCGGCCGTTCGGTCATCGTGGTCGGTCCGGAGCTCAAGCTGCACCAGTGCGGCCTGCCCAAGAAGATGGCGCTCGAGCTGTTCAAGCCTTTTATCTATCACCGGCTGGAGCAGACCGGGCACTGCACGACCATCAAGCAAGCCAAGGAAATGGTCGAAATGCAGGAGCCCATCGTTTGGGACATCCTGGAAGAGGTCATCAAGGACCATCCCGTGCTGCTCAACCGCGCGCCTACGCTCCATCGTCTGGGTATCCAGGCCTTTGAGCCGGTGCTGGTAGAAGGCAAGGCAATCAAGATCCATCCCTCTGGTCTGCACCGCGTTCAACGCAGACTTCGATGGCGATCAGATGGCCGTGCATATCCCGCTGTCGCCGGAAGCCCAGGTGGAGGCCAGCGTGCTGATGCTGGCGTCGCACAACATTCTGTCGCCCGCCTCTGGCCAGCCGATCACCGTGCCTACGCAGGACATGGTTCTCGGTCTCTACTACCTGACCAAGGCCAAGAAGGGCGGCAAGGGTGAGGGCCGTGTCTTTGCCAACACCGAAGAAGTCCTGATGGCGCTGGAGGCCAAGGAAGTCGAAACCCTGACCCCCATCCGCCTGCGCTACACCGGCCCGGTGCTGGACATGACCACCGCCTACGACGATCAGGACCTGACCCACACCGAGCCGGTGCAGTACGACAAGCAGTACATCTCGACCACCGTCGGCCGGGCCATCCTGAACGATGCGCTCTCCGATGGCATGCCTTACGTCAACGGCCTGCTGAAGAAGAAGGGCATTGGCCAGCTGGTCAACTACTGCTACCTGAACCTGGGTCTGGAAGTGACGGTCAAGATGCTCGACCGCATCAAGGACCTCGGCTTCCAGTACGCCACCCGCAGCGGCTTGTCGGTCGGCCTGGACGACATGGTCATTCCCGACACCAAGTACACCGTGGTGCGCGACGCTGAGAAGCAGGTGATTGCCGTACAGCAGCAGTACCTGGACGGCGCCATCACCAACGGCGAGCGCAACAACAAGGTGATCCAGATCTGGTCAGCGGTAACCGAGAAGGTTGCCGATGAGATGTTTGACAACATGAAGAACGCCGACAAGGAAGGCATGATGAACCCGATTTACATCATGGCCGACTCCGGCGCTCGCGGTTCCAAACAGCAGATCCGTCAGCTCTCCGGCATGCGCGGCCTGATGGCCAAGCCTTCCGGCGAAATCATTGAAACCCCGATCACCGCCAACTTCCGTGAAGGTCTCACCGTGTTGCAGTACTTCATTTCCACCCACGGCGCTCGCAAGGGCCTCGCGGATACGGCCTTGAAGACGGCAGACTCGGGTTACCTTACCCGGCGCCTCGTCGACGTGGCCCAGGACGTCATTGTCAGCGAGCAGAATTGCGGTACGGTCGAAGGCATCTACGTCGGTCCTATCGTCGAATCCGGCGAGATCATCGAGCCGTTGCGCGACCGCATCATTGGCCGCGTATCGCTCGAGAAGATCAAGGACTTCGAAGGCAGCGTGATCGTCGAAGTCAACCAGGAGATCACCGAAGAGTTCGCCAACGCCATTCAGGGCGCGGGCATCGAGAAGGTGAAGATCCGCTCCGTGCTGACCTGCGAGTCCAAGCGCGGCGTCTGCATCCTGTGCTACGGACGCAATCTTGCTTCCGGCCGCATGGTGGAGTTGGGCGAGGCAGTCGGTGTGATCGCGGCGCAGTCTATTGGCGAGCCGGGAACCCAGCTGACCATGCGTACCTTCCACATCGGCGGTACCGCTTCCCGTGTTTCGCAGCAGTCCTCGCTCGATGCCAAGAACCACGGTACGGTTCGCTTCCTCAACATGCTCACCGTTCGCTCCAAGTCGGGCGACCTGGTGGCCATGAACCGGTCGGGCGCAATCGCAGTGGTCGATGAACGCGGCCGGGAGAAGGAGCACTACCAGGTCGTCTACGGCGCCAAGCTCAAGGTCGAAGAAGGCGCACAGGTGCAACTCGGGCAGGTGCTGGTCGAGTGGGATCCTTACACCTTTGCCATCCTGACGGAGATCGGCGGAACGATCCAATTCAAGGACCTGCAGGAAGGCATCACCCTGAACGAAGAAGTGGATGAAGTGACAGGCCTGTCGCGTCTGGTGGTTGCGGAAGCAGCCGACGAGAAGCGTCAGCCGGCCATCGTCATCAAGGGCGCCAAGGGCAACAAGCGTTATCTGATGCCCAGCCGTGCTCACCTCATGATTCAGGATGGGGACGAGGTCTTTCCTGGCGATGTGCTGGCCAAGATCCCGCGTGAAACCACCCGTACCAAGGACATCACCGGTGGTCTGCCGCGCGTGGTCGAGCTGTTCGAAGCCCGCAAGCCGCGTGAAACCGCAATCATCAGCGAGATCGATGGTGTGGTGAAGTTCGGCGAAGTGGCCAAGGGTCAGCGCAAGATCTACGTGACCGCGGACAACGGCGAGGAGAAGGAATACTCGGTGCAGCGCGGCGTCCACGTCAACGTGCAGGAAGGCGAGCGTCTGAAGGCCGGCGAGCCGTTGATGGACGGCCCGCTGAACCCGCACGACATCCTGGCGGTACTCGGCGAGAAGGAACTTCAGGGATATCTGGTCAACGAAATCCAGGAAGTCTACCGCTTGCAGGGCGTGGCGATCTCAGACAAGCACATTGAGACCATCGTCCGTCAGATGTTGCGTTGGGTGAAGATCGAGGAAGTCGGCGACACGTCGTTCCTGCTCGAACAGCAGATCGACAAGTTCCGCTTCCGCGAAGAGAACGAGCGTGTGATTGCCAAGGGTGGCCGGCCGGCGATTGGCCGTCCGCTGCTGCTGGGCATCACCAAGGCCTCGCTCTCGACCGATTCCTTCATCTCCGCGGCGTCCTTCCAGGAGACCACGCGTGTTCTCACCGAAGCCAGCATCAACGGCTCGGTCGACAGCCTGCGCGGCCTCAAGGAGAACGTCATCGTCGGCCGCCTCATCCCGGCAGGAACGGGCATGGAGTACTACCGCAACATCCAGCTCTCGCAGGAACTCGAAGAAGCCGCTGCCCGCGTGCAGCAGGAAGTCACGGCCGCCTTCGAGGAAGCCGAGCGCGAACTGGAGCTCATGCGGCAGGAAGGCGAAGCCGAAGAAATGGCAGCCGAGTAACTCAGCATCATCAGTCAAACCACAAAGGCCGCGAGCAATCGCGGCCTTTGTCTTTGCTGCTGCGGTTCGATCGTTTGAGTACCAGCAACTGAATAAGGCGATTGAGATGGGGCAGCTCTCCGAATAGACGTTTATCGTCCATATGAAATGACGTTAGTAAAGGAAGACGACGCAACGGCACAAACTCTGCAAAGGCATTTTGGCAAGCGTTACGGTTCCTCGCTCTACTGCTAGAATCCTTGTGATCCCGGCGTGCTGCGTTTTTTGGGGAGAAGGAAGAGATGGCATATTCGCGTCAGGCTGAGCCTCACAGGTATTCCGTAAGCCTTGTTACGCAAGGTAAACACCGGTTCTACACTCTCACGATGCCGAGTGATGTGTTGGCAAATACGTGCTTCGTAACGACAAGAGACGAGGATCCTCAGAAAGGATTCCAGCGAGTCCTCGACGCCAAAAGGGCGCAGGAGATTGCAAACTACGTCGATCTTGGTTTTGGGACGATTCCAACGTCCATCGTCTTGTCTGCGCAGCCTTCCGCGGAACTGAAGGTGGTTGGGAAAGGCAAAACACTGGAATTTAGGGATGATCCCAAGGCATTCCTGATCCTTGACGGGCAGCATCGGGTGTACGGCTTCTCACTGGCCAAAACAAGCCTACGTGTACCGGTTGTAATCTACAACAATCTGACCCCGAGGGATGAGTCGCGACTATTCATCGACATAAACACGAAACAGCGCCCTGTGCCCAATGAGCTACTTCTCGATATTAAGAAGTTGGCTGAATACGAAAATCAAACTGAGAACTTGTTAGGTGAGATATTCGATTTGTTTAACGCTGACACGTCCAGTCCGTTACTTGGCCTACTGACCCCACACGAGCGTGTTTCAAACAAAATCTCGAGAGTCACCTTCAACGCCGGTCTGAAACAATTGCTTGGAGTATTCGCAGATTCGGATCCGGAAGCAATCTATACAGCGCTGAGTTCGTTCCTCTCTGCGTTTATAGGCGGTGCCAAGAGCATAAAGGCCCCAGACATCATCACAAAGCCTACCGTCTTCCGAGCGGTGATGATGCTGTTCCCAGAGGTTGCACAGCGGGTGAAGGACAAATACGGCAAAGCCTACACTCGCGAGAACTTCGATGAAATTCTTAGCCCTATGTTCGTACAGGTCAAACCGAGCATCTTAAAACAGCCGAGCAGCAGTCAGCGAGATCTCTATAAATCCCTTTCCGATGGGCTGAAGACGAGTTTCGTACTCTGATCTCGACACTATGCCAACATTCGACAATATCGCGAGACCGTTCTGGCTGGCGGGATTGAACCAGGTCTCGGGACCCCAGGCAAAGGGTATCGGCGGTCTGATTTGCGATGAGAACTACCAGATATATTCTCAGATGAGCCCCGCATCATTCGTACTGTCGTTCACAGATCCAGAGCCGTGCTTAAGAGCATTTGCCGCGGATATCAATCGAATTGGTTCCGCATCAATCGAGTCAGTCCTCAGTGTCACAAAATCAAGGGCGCTTCCAAGATCCACAGCTTGGTTGATCATTCAGACCTATTACTCGGCATTCTTCTCCGCTCATGCACTTCTCCGAATTTTCGGCGAGAGTTGCACACCAATCGAGCGTGAGCAGGTGAATTCACTGATGCGGGTTGGCAGTCTATTTGGGACCGCATCTGCGTCACCTATCGCAGGAGGGCTTTATCACCTGATTTGTGATGTGAGGACTGGAACGATTCAGGGGCTGCGCTGCCTGGCAGTCCCCACGAAGCATTTTGGAGGGTGTTCTACGATCGCCTCTCAAGGCTTAGCAATGAGGCGCTCAGCGTCTCAACAGAGTCGCTTGCAAACCGGCAATTGGTTTCGGCGAAGCTTGCTGAATTAATCAAAAATCTCTGCTTCCAATCTGCGCCCAGGGGCCGCTGGCTCTCCAGTATCAGAAATACCGTGAACTATGGCCAGAAGCTCGCGACATGGCACCCGTATTCCGGCCACAGAAATTACTACGGGCAGCTCTTCGACAAAGTCGGCGAGTGGATGAAGATCCCCTTGACCTAGAGCTAAGTTCCTACGGGGATAAGGACCTAAGGCGCTTTCAGGCCAGTTGCAATTTCATTATTGCCGCATTTAGGTCTGTAACCGTCGATATGGCGAGCAGGTGTTCAACTGGCCGATCATTTCACGACTTCGGCACTTTAGCGTGTCTGAACCTCGCCAATAGAGCCCGAACGTAGTCTCGAACCCAGTGGCTTCCCGCTTTATTCCTCCGGCCTGGTCATGAGTCAGAATCGGCCCTGTAAACGCATTTCTCGTCATTTGGCCTATTGTCCGTCCCTAATCCGCCTCATAACCGCTGTTCTTGCTCCCTACCGTTATCATTCGACGAATGCAGGACAGACCAAGTGACCCTAATGAAACCGCGACTGAGTGCTTTCCTTGTGCGCGTTTTCCATCAGGGACAATTCTGTCCGTCCTGTTTATCCTACTTCGGGTCTTTTGTTTGAGCCGCTGACCAAGATCGAAGCCTATCCTTCGCGGTTGTTTACCTTCCTTGGGAACCGCCACCAACAAAACGTTTACCTGAGATTGGTGCTGAAGGAGTTGCAACGGCTTTCCCTCGCTGTTCTTGCCGTAGAAGACCACCAAGTCGGGCCCCCAATAACCCACGTCTTCAACGTGAATGACTTCCTGGCTGCCGAAAGTGACGAGCCGCGCTCCGATTTCCTGCGTATCGTCTAGCGCTTCTTCAAATTGAGCAATCGAACGAACCAAGCACTGATCATCCATCTGGCAGGCAGGATTAGGCGTCTGTGAATCCGGAGTTGGTAGCTATCATTCTTTCCGGCATGGTGAGTCAAAACAAGGGATTTTCAAACACCAGTTCCCCCTCCCCTATCGCGCATGATAAAGACGTTATCACGTGCAATCAGGACGGCTGGGGACTATTTGCGAAGCATTGAAGGGACGAAGTATCGTAAGCGTCAGAGCAACCCATCTTGCGTCTGACTTGTTGATTTGCTGAAGATACAGTGATGAGCGAAGAGCAGTCATTGGGTAGGAAGTGGCGGAGCCGAGAGGCAGCCGAGGAGTTGGTGAGGGAGTTTGAGGCCAGCGGCTTGCGCCGGAAGCAGTTTTGTGCAGAGCGCGGGTTGTCGACATATACGCTGGACCTGTATCGGAAGCGGTTTCGTTTAGCCGAGGGCGGAGCGGAGCCGAAGGGTGGTCTGGTGCGGGTGCAGCTATCGGCGGAGCAGGCCCGCGGAAGGAGCGGATTGCAGTTAGTGTTGAGCGGAGGCCTGCGGGTGGAAATAGCCGAAGGCTTTGACGAGGCGACGCTGAAGCGTTTGCTGTCTGTGATCGAGCAGGGTTGATGTTTGGCATTGGTTTGGCGACCAAGGTGTATGTTGCCGTTGGGTCGACGGACATGCGCAAGGGTTTCGAGGGCTTGTACGGTCTGGTGCGGGAGCGCTTGGGAGTGGATCCTCTGAGCGGTCATTTATTTTTGTTTGCCAACGCTCGGCGAACGCGGCTGAAGGTTCTGGTGTGGGACGGCAGCGGGTTATGGGTATGTGCCAAGCGTTTGGAGAAGGGCCGATTCCGTTGGCCGAGTGCCAGCGCCGATCAGCCGTCTGTGGTGCTGAGCCAGGAGGAGTTGAGTTTGCTGTTGAACGGCATGGACCTGGAACGTGTGAGCCGGCGTCGCTGGTATCGTCATAAGGTAGCCGTATAAGTTACTTGTAAGTGTCCCCTGGCTCCGGTATTTCTAAGTCAGCATGAGCCCGGCTTCCAACAAGGATGAGTTACTGGCCGAGTTAAAGGGCCATCACTTACCGGCGGCGTTGCTCGATGTTGTCAGCTACAAGCTTCGTCAACTGGAGTACGCCGAGCAGAAGGTGCAACTGCTGGAAGAGCGGCTTCGCCTGCAGCGGCTGAACAAGTATGGCCCGGGCAGCGAAAAGCTGTCCAACCTGCAATTGGAGCTGCTGGAACAGGAGCCCGGTGTTTGCCAGGCGGAGGTTGAGGCTGAAGGAGAGCGGGATAAGCCGGCCGCGCGCACTGGTTCCCAAGCCAAGCGCCCGCATCCCGGCCGGCAGAGCCTGCCCGCATCTCTGCCGCGGGTCGAGCGGGTGATCCCCTGCACGGCCGAGCAGTGCGTCTGTAGCCACTGTCAGCAGCAGACCACGCCGATCGGCTACGACGAAAGCGAACATCTGGAGTTGGAACCGGCGAAGTACTTCGTGGTACTCACGCGGCGCGAGAAGCGGGCTTGCCACCACTGCGGCGAGGGCGGTGTGACCGCTGCTCCGCTGGTACCGAGGATCGTCGAGAAGGGGCTGGTGAGCGACCGGATCGTGATCGACACGCTGATCCAGAAGTACAGCGATCATCTTCCTCTGTATCGGCAGAGCGCGATGCTGGAGCGAGAGGCGGGCATCGAGATCAGCCGGGCGACGATGGACGGCTGGGTGATGCGGGTGGGCGAGCTGCTGCTGCCCTTGGTTGCGGCCATCAAACGGGAGCTGCTCGCTGGGGCTTATCTGCAGGCTGACGAAACCCCAGTCGCGGTGCAGCTGCACGATGGCAACGGGGCCAACCATCAGGCCTATCTCTGGCAGTATGGACGGCCAGCAGCGAGCACGGTGTTTGATTTTCAGATGGGCCGTGGACGGGAAGGTCCGAAGCAGTTTCTCGGTCGCTATGAAGGCATTTTGCAAACCGACGGCTACGCCGGTTATGACCGCGTGGGCGGCCCGGAGATGATCCACGCCGCCTGCTGGGCGCATGCACGACGAAAGTTTTACGAAGCGGCCAAGCTCCATCCCGCCGATGCAGTGGCTACGCGCATCGTGGCCAGCATCAATGAACTATTCGCCATCGATGCTCGGGCCAGCGCGCAGAAGCTCGATCACACCGCCCGTCATCTACTGCGGCAACAAGAAGCCACGCCCTTGCTGGAGGGTCTGCGTAGCCAAATCAAGGCCGCTCTTCACGGCGCCCTGCCGGCCAGCGCCATGGGCAAGGCCTGCAACTACACACTCTCGCTCTGGCAAAAGCTCACTCGCTTTCTGGAGCATCCCCAACTGGAGCTATCCAATAACCTGGCGGAGAACTCCATGCGGCCTATCGCACTGGGGCGCAAGAATTGGATCCACCTGGGCAGCCAGCAGGCCGGACCCAAGATCGCCGCCATCCTCTCCGTCATGGAAACCTGCAAACGGCTCCAAATCCACGCCAGAGACTATCTCAATCACGTGCTGCCTCGGCTGGCTAACTTACCAGCTACCCAACTCGACCAACTCACACCCTCCGCCTGGCAAACGACCCAGCCAATTAACATCGCCTCTGGGTTGCTCTGACGCTTACGATGTATTCACCATTCCATTCCGCACCGTATAACCGGTGCGTCTCGTGATTACTCCGGAGTCTGTCCCCCTCAATGCCCAAAAAGGCAGCAGGCCCCAACGATTTGTTTCAATCCATCTCAGCGCCGTACTGCGACGAAGTTGTTGTCAGGGACGAAGCTTTCAGAATACGTTGACGGTCGCCACTGGACTACTCCGGGATTCCTACTAAAGTACAGGCCTTTGAGGAGCTCCGGGCGGATCTTCTTCTGCGCTAATCGCGCTTCAACCAGCCCGATCTCACGGCTAGCGATGGATATCAAAGGAATCGAGGGTGGACAAAGCCAGAACAAAGAGGACATTTACTCAGTTTTTACGACCACAGGTGACCGATAATGTCCCGTCTGCCCAGCGTTTCCCCAGAAAATTCCTGAAACTCCGAATCAGAGGGCTACGCTGAACGTTGACCAGTGCAGGAAACACCTGAAGCCTGGCACCGGATACTTCGAGCCACACAGGACGTGGAGCGACGTGCAGTCGAGCAACGGTCGAACTCTCCAGTCGACCTCGAGGGGGTATTCGCCCCGCCACATAGGTATCAAGTACTTACTGGCAGATAACCTCCCCTGGTTCCTCATCTTTTTGCGTGAGCGCTCTGGACGAGACCAGTAAGGAAGAGACGTCATATTAGATGAGGAAGCGGGTCCGAACTTCCT
>CAVWRV010000028.1:0-133043 GCA_963757515.1 uncultured Acidobacteriaceae bacterium
GCAGATTCTAGAGGCAATCGGCGAGACCGTAGTGCAGCCGGCGGCTCGTCTCAATGAGGCGTTGGCTGCCAACGACCGGATAAAGTACTTTTTCTCGCTACTGCAGCTTGCGTTGTCGTACGCCGAGCATCCGAACCAGCCAGCGGGCACCTTAAAGCGAGTGCGTGTTGCCTGCGGCATCGATGATCCTGATCTCGATACTGTCGTGGCCGGGGCGCGGACCAGTGGAAAATCCTGTCACGTTCCCGGCGCCTCCCGGATCTTAGCGCACATCGCCGCGGATGCGCGCTTGATGGCGGCCCCCGTGCTCGCCAGTGATCCAGGCGGTCTGGAGGCGCGGCTCAATGCATTGCTCAAAGCCCTCCCTGTGGGGGCCGAGGACCTGGTTGATCCCGAAGCCATCTCCGCAATAATGCAGGCTGGGCATGACCGCACGGATAGCCTGCATCGTCTGGTGATGGATTTGCACAAGCGGCTCAATGCCATGCAGGCGGAGCTCGCCGAGGAGACGCTGGACGGCGCTGCCGTCTACGGCCTCTCCGATCCGGACCGGCCATTGGTCTCAGCGTTCATGGCCGGTGTCAATCGCACCGCGAAGCTTAAGTTCAATCACCCGGGGCTCGCCACCACAGCGACACGCGCGGGTGACCGTCTGGTGATCCAAAACGATATCGGCACTACGGACGCACACGTGATCGTGATTCACGTGGTGGAGCTCACTGTCAGTGTGACTTACACAGATGTGCATCCCGAGCGGCTGGCATTCTTCAAGGGCATGCTGCAACCGCAGGCAGTGACCTGGGACAAGGAGAGTACGGCCGTGCTGGCCGCAGGCTCGGCGTTTTCCATGGCGACCGGACATATCGACACCAAGGACACCGGCAGCTGCCGTGCCTATCTGGAATTTCTCGGCTCGCGGCTGGTGTTTCTGATCGATTGGAACCGGGCACGCAAGGAATTGAGAGGATTCCTTCGCGGACCGGATCGCGTGGCCCTTTTGAGCTGGGCGGCGGAGAACGAGATCGGCCATCGCGGTTTTCTCGAGTTGGGCGGTGCGCGGCTCGTCAATCAGGCCATCGAAGCCACTGCCGGGTCATCGATGCACTTCGGCGACCGGCTGTGCGAAGTTCTGGGCGATGCGGAAACGCTGAACTTTTTGCACTTTGTCTTCCAGGCTGCGACCGAAGGTCTTTTGTCTAACCAGTCGCAGGCACTGATCCATGACCGTATCCGGGTGACGTTGGCCGCCCAGTTCAGCAACGAGGAGCGGCAGCTTCTACGTCTCGCTGCCAATCACGCCGGCCTGGTCTTCGAACTCGCCGGCCTGGTGTGCGATGGGCTCCGCGCCGGCGCGGACGATTCAGAGAAGCGGGCCCACCGCGCCCGCCGGTTCGAGCGTGACGCCGATCATCTGGTCATAGAGACGCGTGAAGCCGTCCGGCTACGTCCGGACTACGCGATCTTTCTCCCCATGCTGGAAGCGGCAGATGATGCGGCGGATGGACTGGAGAACGCGTCTTTTCTGCTCGACCTGAATGCACTGCACGGCAAGCCGTTGGACCTGTTGCACACTTTGGCCGGCCTGCTGGGAGAAGCTTCTCAGGAGTGGATTAAGGCGGTCGGCCATGCAACGCAGATCGGGCTTGCCGCGAGCGCTCTGGAAACCGAAGACTTTCTGGCGGCGATCGATCGTCTTGGCACGATCGAGCGTCAGGCCGATGATGCGGAGCGAGCGCTGACCGCGAGTGCCATTCAGAACGCGCGAGATTTCCGTGAACTGTATCTCTTCACCGCGATCGGCGGCCAGTTGGAGGCCGCCTCAGACGCCATAAGGCACGCGAGCCTCATGCTGCGCGACCACATGCTTGAGGATGTGATCGATGCCTGACCTTTACTCGATCTTGCCCGGATCGCCATTGCCCAAAGGCGGTGCGCAAGAGGTGGGTAACAAGGCCTGGGGCTTACTGCGCATGGTCCAGGCTGGCCTGCCGATACCCCCTGCATTCGTCTTGCCCACGGCATGGTGCCGGCGCACCCAGACGGCGGACCAGCCCGTGCTGCGGCAAACGCTGGCCACAGGTATCACCCGGCTGCAATCCGCAACAGGCCTGGAATTTGGTGCGTCCCGCCGTCCACTCCTGGTCTCCGTCCGGTCCGGTGCTGCCGTCTCCATGCCCGGGATGATGGAGACCGTATTAAATATCGGTCTCAACGCCGAAACAGTCGAAGCTCTCATTCGGCTGACTGGTAATCCGCGGCTTGCTTGGGACAGTTATCGCAGGCTGGTGCAGGGCTACGCCGAGGTGGTGGCGTATTTGCCAACGTCGCCGTTCGACGCATTAGTCACGGCTGCTCTCGAAAGTGGCGAGGTGAACGATGAACGGGACCTCGACCATCGAGATCTCCGGACGCTGACACTGGCGATGTTAGATTGCTATCGCACGCTGACCGGCAGTGCCTTTCCGGCCGATCCCCGCGAGCAGCTTGCCGCTGCGACTGCGGCCGTCTTTCGCTCCTGGGATGCACCCAAAGCCGTCAGTTACCGCCGGCTGAATGGCATCGACGATAAGAGCGGCACGGCGGTGACGGTGCAGACCATGATCTTCGGAAACGCCGGCGGAGGGTCCGGTGCGGGGGTCGCTTTCACTCGTAACCCCGCTATCGGCGCGAAGGAACTGTATTTCGATTTCCAGTTCAACGCGCAGGGCGAGGATGTAGTGTCCGGGCGCCAGCATCTAGGGGACAAGGACCGGCTGCGTCTCGTGCTGCCTGGCGTTTGGACACGGCTGAACGAAATCTGCCACGATCTGGAGACCCTATTCCGCGACGCGGAGGACTTCGAGTTCACAGTCCAATCCGGCGTGCTCTACCTGCTGCAGGCGCGGCGAGCCAAGCGCACCGATTGGGCCGCTCTGGCGATTGCCGTAGACATGGTTGAGGAAGGCCTGCTTACCCCGGCTGAAGCTCTTGCCCATCTCGACGGCATCAACCTGAACACCGTGGTCCGCACCAGCTTCGCTCCCCCGGTGCCCGAGACTCTGGCGATGGCAGAGGTAGCCAGCATGGGGGTGGTGAGTGGCGTTGTGGCGCTCGACTCCGCGGCGGTGAAGCGCCTCTCCCTGGCGGGTGCTCCGGCGATCTTCGTTCGCCGGGAGACGGTAACCACAGATATCGAGGGCATGGCCCTGGCGGCCGGGATCCTAACCGCTTCGGGCGGCCGCACCTCCCACGCCGCAGTGGTAGCGCGGCAACTGGGCAAGGTCTGCCTGGTCGCCTGTCCGGGTCTCGAAATTAACCTGGATAGACGCCAATGCACGATTGGCGGCGCGGTTCTGAACGAAGGCGATTCTGTATCGCTGGACGGCAATACCGGCGCCGTTCACCTGGGCCGCCTCACCCCATTGCTCGAGCGTCCGGAACGCGCCCTGGCAGCCATCGCGACCTGGGGCGATGGCGCGGGCGTTCAGGATAAACCGTCCCTGCAGGCCCAGGACGCAGTCCCATAAGCGCTAGCGTTTCCGCGGAAGCGAAAGATCCAGATCGGCGCCGGTGAGCTGCTTGGTGAGCAGAATGATCTGACCCTGGTGCAACTGCAGGTGGCCAATCACCCGGTCGATCGATTCGAGGATGGTCATCGATCCCCAGCCGCCGCCGGGTTGAGGGTCGATCTTTTCCAGCAAGCGCTCAGGCGGAAGCGAGCCGACAACTTTTCGGCATTCGGCGAGGGTTGCGGCAAAGCGGCGACGAACTTCCACGCTTTGCTGGGACGGTGCGAGGGTGAATTCCGAGTCTCGTTTGCGCAGGTCGGGCTGGCCATCAATACCGTGCAGGAACCATTGACGCAGATTGCCCTCAAGATGAAGCAGAAGGTTGGCAATGGAATTTTCATGGTCTCCGCCACGATGCCATATCTGCTCGTCAGTCAGTTTATCGAGACAGCGATTGATGTCGTCCGCGGAGTGCTGCATCCGCTTCACCGAGGCAGAAAGAAAGACTTCACTTATTTGATCAGGCATATTTAGCTTCATTCCAATGCGCGGTCAATTGCATCCACGAGAGAACGAAAGTCATACGAGCCGTCGTGCCTTTGGCCATTAATGAAGAAGGTCGGGGTTCCGTTGACGCCGCTGCGCACGCCCCCGCTGAAATCTGCCTTGACGCGCGGCTCAAACTCCTTCGACTCCAGGGCCTCCTGCAGCTTGGCGGGAGCAAGATCGAGCTGCTGTGCCAGCTCCACCAGTAACTCCTCGTCCAAAAGATCCTGATTTTCATACAGCAGGTCATGCATTTCCCAGAACTTGCCGTGAGCGGCGGCAAATTCCGCTGTCTCCGCAGCCGGCTCCGCGTAGGGATGGATCTGGGTCAAGGGAAAGTTGCGGAAGACAAACGACAAGCGCTTGCCAAAATGCTTTTGCAGACGTTTGACGATCGGATAGGCTTGCCCGCATGAGGGGCATTGGTAGTCCCCGTACTCAACCAGGGTGCAAGGCGCACCCGGATCGCCCTGACGATGGTCCTTGGCACTCACCGCGACGGAAAGCTTGGCCATCAGGATCTCCTATTTTTCCAGTTCTTCCAGCGCCTGGAGGATACCGTCCGCGCCAGGATTGACAAGAATCGGCGACAAGTAGCTCCAGGTGATGACCCCGTCTTTATCGATAACGAAGAGTGCCCGTTCGCTGAAACCCGCCTCCTGATGGTAGGCGCCATAGGCCTGGGAGACCGCTCCTTTGGGCTCGAAGTCGGCGGCCAGCGGGAAATGGAGATGGTGATCCTTAGCGTAGGCAGCGTGGCACCAGGCTCCGTCGACAGAAATGCCGACCAGCTGCGCTCCGTGCTTCTGAAATTCGGGCAGAACCTCGTTATAGAGGGCCATTTGATCGCCGCAAACCGGGCTCCAGTCGGCGGGATAGAAGGCCAGAATCACCGGTTTTCCGCGCAGCTCACTGAGCGAAAGCTTCTTGTCGGGGGCCACGGGAAGATTAAAATCCGGCGCCACCGTGCCAGGAGCCAAAATTGCAGTCATAAGAAATCCTCTCCTGTGAGATGCCTAAGCCTAAATTACGCCTCGTTTTGTTGGCGCAAAGCTTGCGATAATTTTGCCATGACAGGCATGACACAGACTGAAAAAGGGCAGGCTTTTTCCGCGCTCCACCACCGCGAAAAGGCATTCATCCTTCCCAATCCATGGGACATCGGGAGTGCGCGGATGCTGGCCCACCTGGGATTTGAGGGGTTGGCAACCACCAGCGGTGGCTACGCTTGCTCGATGGGGCAGGCCGACTACACCATTGGCCGTGACTTGATGATCGCGCATGTTTCGGCGCTCGCTTGCGCCACTGACCTACCCCTCAGCGCCGATCTTGAGAATGGCTTTGCCGACGCGCCGGCGGAGGCCGCGGAAACCATCGGCCTTGCGGCAGCCGCTGGAGCTGTTGGCGGGTCGATTGAGGATTCTACCGGACGCGCGGAGCGTCCCATCTATGACTTGGCGCTGGCGGCGGAGCGAGTCCGCGCGGCCGCAGAGACTGCGCGTGCGCTGGGCTTTCCGTTCACGCTCACCGCGCGGGCGGAGAATTACCTGCACGGCCGGCGCGATCTTAAGGACACGATCCAGCGGCTCCAGGCCTATCAGGAAGCGGGCGCCGATGTTGTCTACGCACCCGGTCTCAGCAGCAAGGACGAAATTGCCACGCTGGTCAGATCGGTCGATCGCCCGGTCAACGTGCTGATGGGGCTGGCGGGCGTTTCGCTGAGCCTGGCAGATCTCTCGGCGATCGGCGTCAGGCGGGTCAGCGTTGGCAGCGCTCTTGCCCGCGCCGCCTTCAGCTCCTTTCTGCAGGCTGCGCGAGAAATGCGCGAATACGGAACGTTTACTTTCGCGGACCAAGCGGCCCCCACGCGCGATATCGTCGCTATGTTCGACCTGCCGAAATAAACTTCCTGCAGCGGTCGAAAAACATCTCCACGAGAGGTCCGCTGATGGGAAGAGGGGTACCTTCATGAAGCCTGAAGAAGCGCTGGTCACATCCGCACTGAACTCATGGAAATCGACGATCGAGCGAGCTGACAAGCTGTTTTCCCCGCTCACCACAGGGCAACTGCAAAAAGAGGTAGCACCGGGAAAGAACCGGCTGATCTACCTCTGGGGGCACCTGACCGCCGTTCACGATCGTATGCTGCCCTGCTATCGCTGGGGGAACGTCTCCACCCGGAATTCGATGAGCTCTTCCTTTCGAACCCTGATAAAGCAATCGCTGACCTGCCGACGGCGGAGGCGATCAAGAAATGCTGGGATGAAGTCAACCGCAAATTGCATGCAGGATTTGAAAGCCTCTCAGGGACTGAGTGGCTGCAGAAACATGCCTCCGTTTCAGAGGAAGACTTCGCCAAGGACCCATCACGCAATCGCTTTGCCATTTTGCTGAGCCGCACGAGCCATATCGCCTTCCACCTGGGACAGACAGCCCTGATTTCTAAATAGCTATTTCCGTGTCCATTTTCAATTTCTGAGTTGACCTGGTCTCCCCGTTTGAAAGATGATGGCGGGGATCACGGCAAACCCGGAATTTTTCGCTTCACAAACCAAGATGCGTCTTGCAAAGCCACTGCGGTCTGCGCTCGCCGGGGCTGCGTTGATGGCCGGGATGTTATTGCCCGCAGAGGAACCCCCGGTCCTCTCGCTGTCGCAGGCAGTACAGATTGCCCTGGACAACAACCGGCCGGCCACCATTGCCAAGCTGGATATCGCGAAATCGCAGTGGCAGGTGGCGCAAACCAAGACCAAGCGTTTTCCCGCGATCACCACGTATTTGTTTGCGTCGGGAAATCTGACGTCGCCAACCTTCGACTTTCCCGCCGGGCTTTTTGTCGCCAATAACGGGGCCGAGGTCCCAGGAAAGGATACCAAGGTTTCTCTGTCGCAGGGGGTTACCGGAAATGCGGCGGTGCAGATTGCGCAGCCGCTCTCGCAGCTTTACCAGATTCACCTGGCTATCCGGCTGCAGGAGTTGTACACCGACCTTGCGCGACGAACAATACAAGGGAAAGCGGCAGTCGCTGGCAGCGAGTGTGAAGCAGGCGTACTACGCCGCTTTACAAACCGAAAGCTCGCTCGAAGCGACCCAGGCCCTGGTCAAGCAGTACGAGGAAACGGATCGGGTGACGACGCAATTACCTGGCCCAGGAATCTGTACTCAAGTCGGACAGCCTGCAGGCAAAAGCGCAACTGGCACAGACACGGTATCAGATTGTGCAGTTGCGCGACACGCTCGCGACCCAGAAGGAGAATCTGAACGAGCTGCTGGGACGCGACCTCGATACTCCGTTCCGCACCGAGCAGGTGCCGGGTGTGACGCCGGAGGAGATGGACATGAAGGTGGCCCGGCAAACGGCGCTGGCGCAACGGCCGGAGGTAAAAGAAGCAGAGATCGATGTGAACCGCGCCAACTACGACCGCAGGCTTTCCAAGGCCAAATACATTCCCGATGTCGGCGCCGCGCTCCACTACCTGGAGCCCATCAACACCGCGATTCTGCCGCAGAATATCCTCTCCGCCGGAGTGGAACTGAAATGGGATCCCTTTGACTGGGGAGGACGGAGGGACGAGGTGGCGGGGAAAGACGTTTCGGTCCAGCAGAGCCACTATCAGCTGGAGGAAACCAAAGCCCAGGTAATGCTCGATGTGGACAACAACTTCCGCAAGCTGCAGGAAAGCCGATCGCTGCTCGAGGTGGCGCAGGCCTCGCGGGATGCGGCCAATCGAGAAGTTGCGGGAAGTCGACAATCAATTCAAGCATTCGGCGGTGTTGATGCGCGACGTGCTGCAACAGGAGGCGGCGGTTTCCAACGCCGACCACGAATTACGAACAAAGCCTGCTTTCCTTCTGGAATGCAAAGGCTGCCTTTGAGAAAGCCCTGGGGGAAGAGTGAAGCCTATGAATCCCACAGCCGTACTTTGGCTCGCCGTGCTGGCAGCTCTGCTGCCGGCCGCGACCGGCTGCAAGCAGCAGAATGCCGCCAGAGACATTGCCGCTGCCGGTACAGACGGCGATGGTGAAGCCCATCGACGATAGGGAACGGAGCGAAGTACTCAGCCAGCATCGTTCCCTACGCACAGGTCACGCTGGCGTTCCAGTCCGGCGGGTATGTCGACAGTATTCGCCAGGTCAAGAGCCCCAGTGGAGGCATGCGCAACATCGATCAGGGCGACTGGGTACAAAAAGGGACGGTGCTGGCTGTGGTGCGGCAGCAGGATTATCAGGACAAAGTGCAACAAGCCCAGGCGCAGCTGGCGCGGCGCCAGGCGGATTACGACAAGGCCAAGCTCAGCTTCGATCGCGTTTCCGTGCTTTATAGCCTCGCAGAGCGCGACCAAGCCGGATTACGACTCGGCGCAGGCGCAGTTGGCCAGCACCACGGCCTCGGTTTCCGGGGCGCAGGCCCAACTGAGCGAGGCCAATGTGGCGCTCGCCTATTGTTCCCTGCAGGCCCCGTTCGATGGCTGGATCGTCAGCCGCAATGTTGATCTGGGAACCCTGGTAGGCCCGGCGACCAACGGCTTTACGGTGGCCGATACGCAATCGGTGAAAGCGGTGTTTGGGGTGCCCGATACCTCCATCAGCCGGGTGCAGCTGGGCCAGCATCTTGCGATCACTACCGATGCCTTTCCCCAGCCGTTTGACGGCCGGGTGAGCGCGATTTCCCCGGCTGCGGATCCAAAGAGCCGCGTCTTTTCTGTCGAGGTGACAATTGCCAATCCACGCGACCGGCTGAAGTCGGGAATGATTGCGTCGCTCGAGTTAAATGGATCGCAGCTCAGCAATCCGTTTTGGCCGTTCCCCTGGCAGCGGTGATTCGTGATCCGCAGCAAGCCAACGGTTTCGCGGTGATGATTGCCGAGGGCGGCGGAGATATGCCGACCGCTCGCTTGCGTGCAGTCGAGCTGGGCGACATCTATGGGAATATGATTGCTGCCAAAGGCGGCTTGAACTCCGGGGAATCGGTGATCACTACCGGGGTTAGCCTGATCAAGAGCGGCGATCAAGTGCGCGTTATCCAGTAATTGCCATGACTCATAAGTCTGAAGCCGAGTACATCGCCCACACGCACAACACGGCGCGCTTCTTTACCGAGCATCGCCAGGTTTCGCTGATTCTGTTGCTCGCGGTCTGCGTGTGGGGCTGGTACGGCTTTATGCACATGCCTAAGCGGAAGGACCCGAGCATTCCGGTGCGGGTGGCCGTGGCTTCGATCGCATGGCCAGGAGCTACCGCGCAGGAGGTGGAGCAATTAGTTAGCCGGCCGGTGGAGCAGATGATGGCGCAAAACGCTTTTATCAAGCCACCCTCGGCATCCGACTTTGGTATCCGCTCCATAAGCTTCCCGGGGCTTTCTTTGGTCTACGTGCAACTGGACGATACGGTGAACGATCCCAAGAAGCAGTTCTCCGATATCAATCTCAAGTTGAACGCACTCAACAGCAGGCTGCCGCAGGGCGCGGGACCGATCCAGTTCAATAGCGATTTTGGCGACACCGCGGCCCTGATGCTGACGATCGCCAGCCCTAAAGCGGGCGAGGTGGATATTGCTTTGCGTGCCCGGGCGATGCGCAAGGCCATCGAAGCGACGCGCGCGGCAGATTACCGGCGCGCGTCTCCCCAACCGCGGGTCAGCATTGTGTATGCCTTTCCGCTCTCTGTTTCGCCGCAGGCTGGTGCGCGACTCTTTTGTTGCCGTCATGCAGGCGGGGACGCAAACGAAGTATGTCTCCGATCCGCACTTTTTTGAAGGCAGCGGGTTCATCGGCGCCGACGTCAGCTCGTCCATTGAGCGACGACCAGTTGCGGGCCCTGGGCGATCGCCTGGTGATGGAGCAGCTGCACAGCTCCGGAGATTCATCCCGATAGCTGGCCGGCCGCGTTCATCCACGATCCCGCGGAGACGGAGACGCGCCTGGCCGCGGTGGCCGGGGATAAGTACTCTTATCGCGACTTGGACGACTTCACCGACCTGATGGGAAGAACGATTCAGGGCGCCCCGGAAGTGGCCAAGATTGATCGCAAGGGCGTGCTGCCGGAACAGATCTACCTGGATTATTCGCAGCAGCGCCTGGCGGCCTATGGTTACACCCCTGCGAATCTGAAGGATATTCTGGGGGCGCGGAACATCACTCTTCCCGGGGGCCAGCTCGAGGTCGGTCCGCAGAATATTCAGATTGATCCTTCGGGAAAATTCACCAATCCGCAGCAGATCGGCGACGTGATTATCGGCTCTTCCAAGTCGGCTGCGCAGAGCCCCGTCTACCTGCGCGACCTGGTGGATATTTCCCGCGGCTACCAAAGTCCGGCGAAGTATTTGAACTACCTCACCTGGGCCGACAAGGCAAGGCCACTGGCGGCGCAGCCGCGCGGTGACCCTGGCGGTGCAGATGAAGGATGGGGAGCAGATCGATGCCTTCGGCCGCAGCGTGGACGCCAAGCTCGCGGCAGTGAAGCAATATCTGCCCGAGGACCTGATCATCGCCCGTACCTCCGACCAGCCGCTGCAGGTGGAAGAGAACCTTAGCCTGTTCATGGACGCGCTCTACGAGGCCATCGTTCTGGTGGTGTTGGTGTCATGGCTCGGCTTCTGGGAATGGCGGTCCGCCGTGCTGATGGCGATCTCCATCCCCATCACGCTGGCGATGACTTTTGGCGTGTTGTACCTGCTCGGCATCGACATCCAACAGGTTTCGGTCGCTACGTTGATCATTGCTCTCGGCCTGTTGGTGGATGATCCGGTGATCGCCGGGGATTCGATCAAGCGCGCGTTGGCCGAAGGGCAACCGAGAATCATTCCGCGTGGCTCGGGCCTACCAAGCTGGCGACAGCCATCATGTACGCCACCGTCACCAATATCGTTGCGTACCTGCCGTTCTTATTGGTCACCGGCAACACGGGAGAGTTTCTCCACAGTCTGCCGATCGTGATGACGGTGGCGTTGATTGCTTCGCGCCTGGTTTCGATGTCGTTCCTTCCCCTGCTGGGCTACTATCTTCTTCGCCCGGAAAAGAAGGTGGAGAAGACGCTGGAGGAGCGGCGTAACAGCGGCTTTTTCGGGCTGTACGCGCGGGCGGCAAAATACTCGATCGAACATCGTTGGAAATTCTTTATTTGCTCGCTGGTCTTCCTGGTTCTGGGAGGATTCATCTTCTCCCGGTTGGCAAGTGCGTTCTTTCCCGAAGATGTTCAGTATTGGTCTTACATCGATGTGTGGCTGCCCAACGATGCCACGCTCGACGCCACCAATCAGACCGCGCGTAAGGTGGAGCAGATTGTGCGCGAACGGGCGGAGCAGTTTTCCAGGGAACACCCGTCCAAAGGATCATCCGGGCGATGTGTTGCGCTACGTCACGACCTTCGTAGGCGGGGGCGGCCCGCGTTTCTGGTTTTCGGCTTCGCCTCAGTTGCAGCAGTTGAATTACGCCCAGGTGTTGATCGAGGTCACGGATAAGGAAGTGACTCCGCAATTCATACAGAGAGCTGCAGCCGGTGCTTACGGCGTCGATCCCGGGCGCGCGCATGGATGCACGCCAGCTGCTCACCAACCCGATCGACTATCCCATTGAAATTCGCATCTCGAGCACGGCCGATGTGAACGCCAAAGACGAAGCGGCGGATATTCGTGGACTGCGCGCGATTGCCGGCAAGGTAGAAGATATCTTCCGCTCCATTCCACTGGCCGAGCGCACGCGCAATGAATGGGGGGACGAGAATGCGCAAATCTCGTTGACCATCGATCCTGATCGGGCGAACCTGGCCGGCATCACGAATATGGACGTGGCCAATTCCTCGACCGCGGGCATGAGCGGGACCACGGTCAGTGTTCTGCAGGAAGGCCAGAAGCAGATCCCGATCGTGGCCCGGCTGCGCATGGACGAGCGGTCGCAGCTTTCCGATATTCAGAACCTTTATGTCTATGGCTCGCAGGACAGTAACAAGATTCCTCTGGTCGCAAATCTCGGATATCGATCACGACCTGGTGAACGGCCGTATCGTGCGCCTGGAACAATTCCGCACCATGAATATCCGCAGCTTTCCCGCTCCCGGACACTTGAGCTCTGAAATATTGAAGCAGGCCATGCCCAGGTTGCAGGCCCTGCAGGCAGTCGCTTCCGCCGGGATACGAGATGCAGATTGGCGGCGAGTATGACAAGACCAAGAATGGTTTCAAGAACCTGGCCACGGTCATGCTGGTTTCGACGCGCCGCCATTTACCTTGCGCTGCTGTTTCAGTTTAAGAACGCCATCAAGCCGCTGCTGGTGCTGGCGGCCGCACCTTATGGCATGATGGGCGCCTTCGCCGCGTTGTGGGTTATGGGTGAGCCGTTCGGGTTCATGGCTTTTTTGGGCGTGGCCAGCCTGATCGGGGTGATCGTAAGCCACTCGATTGTGCTGTTCGACTTTATCGAAGAACGGCACGCCGAGGGAGATGACTTTGAGCTGGCGCTGATCGATGCCGGCATCCTGCGCCTGCGCCCGGTTCTGATTACGGTGGGCGCCACGGTTCTGGCGCTGTTGCCGCTGGCCTTGCACGGAGGGCCGCTGTGGAAGCCGCTCTGCTATGCGCAGATTGGCGGCCTGCTGGTCGCGACCGTGGTCACCAAGTTGCAAGTGCCGGTGATGTATGCCATCTTTGTCCTCGATTTCAAGATTCTTAAATGGGAAACGGCCGAGAATGAGCTACCTGCTCCGCCATCGCGCAACCACTCCAGAAACCTACCTACAGCTAAGGAGAACGCATGACCATGCGCAAGGCCTTCTGGCTTGCGCTCGCCTGCGCCGTCTTATCGCAGCCCCTCTATGGACAGGATCAAAGCCCGGGCGCAACTGCTGCTAAGCCAGGCATCCTCAAGGAGTATGACCAGGCAATCGACCAGGTTGCCGAGCGCGCGATGCAGTCGGTGGTGGAGATTGAGGTAACCGGCTACGGCGTACCCGAGAACGACAAGGATCAAGGGAGCAGCAACAGGCCCTGGAGCGGCAGCGGTCTATCGGCTCGGGAGTGATCGTCGACCCCGATGGATACATCATCACCAACAATCACGTCGTCGCCGGCGCGTTGCGTATCCGGGTGATCATCGCCCCAGCCACGGTTGAGCTGGTCGACCGGTAATACACGTCCTTCACAACCCGCAGCGGGTGTACGAAGCGAAGCTGATCGGAACCACCCGTTACGCGGACTTGGCATTGATCAAGATTGAAGAAAAGGGCCTCCCGTTTATTCCGTTGCCGGAACTATTTCATTTTCGTTTAGGGCAGACGGTGGTCGCGATCGGCGCACCCGAGGGCCTGGACCATACCGTCACCAAGGGAATCATCAGCGCGGTGGGCCGGCAGCCCGAAGTTGACCGGCCCATGGTCTATGTGCAAACCGATGCCCCGATCAATCCAGGCAATAGCGGCGGCCCGTTGATCGACCGCAACGGCAACCTGGTCGGCATTAACACATTCATTGTTACGTCCGGCGGAGGCAGCGAGGGTCTGGGTTTCGCTATCCCGGAGCCGATTGTCCGGTTTGTTTACCACGAGCTGAAGGAGCATGGAATCGTTCCCAACGTGACCATTGGCGCGCATGCCCAGTCCATCACGCCTGCGCTGGCCGCCGGCCTGAAGCTGCCTCAGGATTGGGGAGTTATCCTTTCCGACATCGACTCGGGTGGTCCGGCCGCGGCGGCGGGCTTGCAAGCGAAGGATATCGTGACGGCGATGGATGGCCGAGGGTGGATTCGCTGCCCAAGTACACCGCCTTTCTTTACGTGCACAGCGCAACACGCCCATAAGGATGGAAGTGTTGCGCGACGGCAAGCCGGTGACGGTTTCGGTCACGGCTGTCAATGCGCCGCCACTGGTTGACAATCTCTCGGACCTTATCAATCCCAAGAGAGACCTGATCGCGCCTCTGGGAATTTTCGTCATCGACCTCAAACATTCTCCGGTCGGGGCGATGCTTAATCTCCGCTCCGATCACGGCGTCCTGGTGGCTGGTCTGCTCGGAGGGGAGCCCGCTGTCTGCAGCGGATCTCTCGGCTGGCGACGTGATTCGCGCCGTCAATGGCACGCCGCTGGAGGATTCGCAGCAGTTGCGGCAGATCCTCGCCGGGTTGAAACCCGGCGATGCGGTGGTGCTCGAAGTGGAACGGCAGTCGGTGCTGCAGTATGTGGCTTTTGAGATGGAGTGACTTTCGGTTCTGGCCGCGCAATGGCGTTAAGAATCTTGACCTTCCACGAACCCGGGAAAGAAAACAGCAGGTCCCTCCACTACGCTGCGCTCCGGTCGGGATGACAATTTTGTTACGCTACTAACCCATACCTCAACGAGAAACACTGCTTACTTGCAACAAAATTGTCATCCCGACCGGAGCGCAGCGCAGTGGAGGGACCTGCTGTTTTCTTTCCCGGGTTCGTGGAAGGTCGATTGCGGAATCTCGGCAGCGCCGATCAAAATTTTGGATGTTGGAAAAATTTCTTGCGAGAGCGACTCAACTGTGCGATAACTACGTAATGCGTAGTACGCGAAACGTAGTAAATAGCGAAGAAGACGCGGGGCTGGGGCGCTTTTCTGACCCGCCGCTGCTGGTGCTTGCCAGCCTTGCCAACGGCCCGAAGCATGGGCACGCCATGATCGAAGACATTGCGGGTCTCTGCGGAACCCGGCTGGGCCCAGGGACGCTGTATGGAGCGATTACCCGTCTGGAGCAGCAGGGTTGGATCGAGCCACTGCGAGCCGAGGAGCGCCGGCAGCCCTATCGCCTTACCGCCGAGGGCCTGCGGGTTCTACGGGCTAAACTGGCCACCCTGCAAGAGTTCAGCAAAGCCGGACTGAGAAGGTTGGAGGCCTTATGAATCCCAGACTCGCTCACCTGATTACACGCCTCTACCCGCCCGCCTGGAGAGAGCGCTACGGCACGGAGTTTGAGGCGCTACTGCAAGCGGGCCGCGGCGACCTTCGCACCCTGGCTAATGTGCTCTGGTCGGCACTTTGTGAGCGCATCGTCCCATCGCAAGAACCTGGCATGGATCAAGGTTGGTTTCGATCCTGGTGCGTCCGCGCGCCGTGGGCGGTCTTCGGCCTGGGCCCACTCTTGATGCTCGCCGGAGCCTATTTCATCGCCTGTTTGTATTTGTGGTCTGGTTGGAAAATCTTTTTGCCGGGCGCCGATACGCCGTTCGGCGGTGGCCCGCGAGGTCCAATCTATGGGATCGAGAATATCTATTTTCAGGCCGGCAAGTTCTACTATTTTGCCGCACCGGTGCTCGTCGGTTGGGGAATCGCGCTCATGGCCGCCCGGCACAGAGTCAAGACAGTGTGGCCCGCTGCCGGTTTACTCCTGATGGCATGGATGGGCGCCGCCGCCGAGGTTCACGCAAGTCGTACGGCGGTCCCCCGCGGGCTCGGACACATCCGCATGGACTTCGCTCCTGGACACTCGGTTCAGGAGATGGCAAGTGTCCTTCTTCATGCCTTGGTGATCCTGTCACTCACGGTGCTGCCGTGGCTCATTTGGCGATTGCAAAAGCGCCACTCCCTTTCTACGTAGCCGCGCGAGCAGAAAAACCCGCGAATCGCCTACCAGGGGAGAAAGCCAACGCTGCGCCACAGCGGGGCCGGATTGTAAACAACACCTCCGGCGACGGTGCGCCATACGCTGCGCGTGTTGTGAATGTCAGGTAACGGATCCGCGTCCAACAGGAGCACGTCGCCACGCTTTCCGACCGTAAGCGATCCCGATTCGTTTTCTACACCTACCGCGCGGGCCGCCTCACTGGTCGCCGACTGGAGCGCCTGCAGCGGAGTAAATCCAGCCTCGACGTACAACTCCAGTTCGCGATGGAGCGAATAGCCCGGAATGGACTGGTCCGTCCCCGCCACGATGGGAATGCCCGCTGCATGAAGCGCGCGCAGGGTTGACATGATGACATGCCACCGCGCTTCAGCCAACTCCTCCTGGTCTGGAGGGGAAGGGGGACTATCCAAAGCCGCTCGCAACTGCGGGGCAACGTGGTCCAGCCCGGGTTCAAGCTGGTTGAGTGGTTTCGTATGCTCGAAGGTTTCAAAGAGCGCCACTGTCGGATCAAGAATCGTATGGTGCGCCAATAGACAGTCAATCAACTCTTTCGCGCGGGGACCGTTTATCTCTAACACCGGCGGCTTGGTAGGGTCCGGCTTGCCATCCGGGCCAGGTAGCAGCCGACGGAAGTATGGCACCACATAGTCGATGTGGTTGATCTGATCCATGCCGTCGTTCACCCCTTCGATCGCCGTCATTTCGTCCGGGATGTGGCCGGTGACCGTCATGCCTCGCGCATGCGCATCGCTCACAATGGCCTTCACAATCTCCGGCTTCACCAAACTATAGATCTTGATCTGGCGGGCGCCCGCGGCTTTGTATTTTTCCACCCACATCAGCGCCTGCTCGGGAGTGTCCGCGAGGTCTGCACCCAGCGCCTTGGGACCGGTACCGTCAATGACTCCGGCAAACTCCAGATGGGGACCTATCGCGGGATCGTCTTTTCGGTCCAGTTGGTCATGCAGCACGCGGATGAAGTCGAATTCGTTGCCAACATCGCGCACGCTGGTGACTCCCGCTGCCAGATAGATTGGACCCCACTCCACCTGCTCATAATGCGCATGCATGTCCCAAAGGCCAGGGATTGCGTACTTGCCGGATGCGTCGAGAACGGTTGCTCCCTTGGGCAGATGCACGTTGCCGCGCGTGCCAATGGCTGTGATGACGCCGTCCTGGATCAGGATCACGCTGTCTTTCGCCGGCGCCGCACCGTCGGAATTTTCCAGCGTCGCGCCCACGATCGCAAGCGTACTCGCAGGAGCTGTTCGCCCTGCAGCGGTCAGCTTCTGCAATGCGGCCAGGTTCGCTTTGGCGGCGGCAGAGATGAACGTGCCCAGGCTGGCGGCATAGGGCTCGCGCACCGCCTCGAAGTGATCGAACTCCGCGTCTGTGCTCACGAGCGCCACTAAGTTTGCAGTGTCGTCCATCCACAGCGATTCCTGCCCCCAGATAAGACCGTTCACGGTATAGCCCTGGGCTGTGTGACCTTGAATGCTCAGCGTGTCCGCGGGTTCGACACTCACCTTGGTCTGCGACGGATACACCGTGAACTGCACTGGCTTGCCGTGCAGGAGCCACCAGCGCATCATCTGTTCCTGCATCGCTACGGGCGAGTAACCGTCGGTGATGAACCAGGCTCCGGCGGCCGTCTGGGTTTCTGTTTTGCCGCTGCGGGTGATGGCAACGTCCTCTCCTTTGACGGCCAGCGCATCATCCATCGCCGAGAACCGTGATGAGTTCCCCTTGGCTGAATAGGTCACCGGGGCCATGTCGGCAATTCGGGCGACGAACGTAGTTTCCAGCGGGACGGCATGGCCGCGGTCGGTAAAGAGAAAATGCGAAGTCAAGGTGTAGTTATCGCTTTGGCTCGCGATCGAATAAGTCTCCTTCCCGATCGCCTTGGCGAACTTGTGGAGGACGAAGGTTCCCGATTGATCTGGCTGCTGCGCGGTGCAGAGGGCAGAGGTTAAAGCGAAGATCGTTGTAACGCTTAGGGTGCGATGGAAATAAGACAAGAAAGATCTCCCCTGGGCGATACGTTAGCAAATTAAGAGAAGAACCCGGAAAAATAAAGTGGACCCTTCCTCTTGCATTCCCATAGGGCTGGCGATATATTTTCCCTATTGGTTGGCAATAGGAGCAGAAGGCAGTGGGCGACAAAACCGATGTTTGGCAAGGAACGCTCGCGCTGATGGTCCTGCGCACGCTGGAAATTTTGGGTCCGCTCCACGGCTACGGCCTGGCGCGCCGGATCGAGCAGACCAGCGGCGATCTTTTGCAGTTGAATTACGGCACCCTCTATCCGGCTCTGCTCAAGCTGGAGCAGGAAGGCTTCATCCGTTCCCGCTGGGGCGTATCGGACAATAATCGCCGGGCCAAATACTACGAGCTCACCAAAGCCGGGCAGCGGCAATTGAAAAAAGCCGCCGCGGAATGGGAGCAGACTACCGCGATCCTGGCCCGCTTCCTGAGCCCGACGGGAGAAGCATAAGGAGTCGATATGGGCAAATTGCGAGCCTTCGGTCTCCGTCTCCTCGGCCTCTTCCGTGGCCGCGGCGCCGACGACGACTTCACCGCCGAGTTGGAAGCACACGTCGCACTTCATACCGACGCTGGCATCGGCGCCGGTCTTACGCCCGAGGAGGCCCGCCGGCAGGCCCTCATCCATCTCGGGGGCGCGGAACAAACCAGGCAGGTTCATCGCGAACGCCGCACCCTCCCCTGGCTTGATTCCCTGCTGCAGGACACTCGCTATGGCCTGCGCACCCTGCGGCGGAGCCCTGGTTTCACCGTCACCGCCGTGCTCACGCTTGCCCTCGGCATCGGCGCATGCACCGCCATCTTCAGCCTGGTAAATGCGGTCCTCATTCGATCTTTGCCGTACGGAGACCCGGAACGGCTGGTCTATCTGTTCACTCCCAACCCACATATCCCCGTCCCCCCCGACGTCATGACGCCGAGTTATGCGGATTTCTTCGACTTAAAGCAACAGAGCCATTCCTTCGCCGACATGACCGCCTTTGAGCAGGCAACGTTCAATCTCGCGTCGGGCGGTTCGGTGGAGCGGATGGGCGCAGCTCGCGTGGACGAGAGGTTTTTCGCGACTCTCCGGTCGGCTCCGGCACTCGGGCGTGCTATCGGGGCCGATGACAATCAGCCAGGCCATGACAGGGTTGCCGTGATCAGCCATTCGCTTTGGCACTCGATGTTCGCAGGCGGAGCGGACATCTTAGAGCGTTCCCTGCTGCTGGATGGCGCCCGTTACAAGATCGTTGGAGTCATGCCGCCATCGTTCCAGTATCCATCCAGCTCCGACCTGCCCTATGGACTCGCTTCTAACAAAACCACGCATATCTGGATCCCACTTGCGCTTACCCCAAAGCAGAAGATGGATCGCGAACCGGGAAGCGATGAGGTGATCGCTCGCTTGCACCCAGGGGTCTCCATGAGTCAGGCGCAGTTGGAAATGAGCACCATCATGACTCGCCTGGACACGCTTCATACCGGGCTCAGAGGTTGGGGTGCGTTGATAGAGGGATTCCTGGACCGCGCCTCGGCCCGGTACGTCCCCTCATGTGGCTGCTGCTCATTGCGGTGTTTCTTGTGCTGTTGATTGCTTGCGGAAATGCGGCCTGCCTGCTCCTGGCCAGGGCCGCTAACCGGATGCGCGAACTTGGCATGCGGGTCGCGCTAGGAGCGGGCCGCAGCCGTATCATTCGTCAGCTTCTCACCGAGTCGCTCCTGATCGGCCTTGCCGCGGGAGCCCTCGGAGTTGGCTTGGCCTGGATCTTCCTGCGCATCCTGCCCCGTCTCGACCCGGGCAACATTCCGCGCCTCAATCAAGCTTCGCTGGATACCCGGGTCTTGCTGTTCACTGTCAGCGTATCTCTGCTCACCAGCCTGTTGACCGGCGTTTTGCCTGCATTGGCTATCTCCCGGATCAGCCTTACCGCTTTCCTGGCATCGAGTGCGGGCGGCAGTGCGGCGCCTACGCATAGCCGGTCGCAAAGCACGCTGATCGTCGTGGAAGCGGCGGTTGTGGTGATGCTCCTTGCCTGCGCCGGGCTGCTGATCCGCAGTTACCTGAACGTCGAATCGGTCGACACAGGGTTCTCGCCATCCACAGTCACCATGAACATAGGGCTCGACGGACGCTATTCGCAACCCGAGCAACGACGCGCATTCTTCGCCAATTTGATTGGCAAGCTCAGCGCTCTTCCGGGGGTGAACGTGGCAGGAGGAATCAACTCCCTTCCCCTTACTCATTCCGAGAGCCTCGGGTACTTTTGGGTAGATGGCTTCGCAAACCAGAAAGATCAAATGGCCGAGGGGCGCGCCGTCACACCGCAATATTTTTCAGCAATGAACATTCCGCTGATCGCGGGACGCTTCTTTACCGAGAACGACGTTTCCAGCGCATCACCGCCAACGATCGTCAACCAACAATTTGCCAAAGTGTATTTTGCCAATCGCAACCCCGTCGGGGGCCGGATCAGTGCTGACGACAGCCACTCTCAATGGCGTACCGTCGTGGGCGTGGTTGCGGACGTGCGCCATACCAGCCTGGAAGAGACTCCACAGCCACAGATGTATGTTCCGGATTACGACGGCGGATCGATCGTTGTTCGTTCGCTGCTGCCGCCGTCTGCTCTGGTTCCCGAGGTTCGAGCGACCCTGAAGAGTATCGATCCGGGCCTCGGGCTGGCCAATATTCGCACCATGGCCGAACTGGTATCGGAGGCGAGCGCACAGCGACGGTTTCAAACCACGCTGCTCACTGTTTTTGCCGGAATGGCTCTGTTTCTAGCGATGGTTGGCTTGTATGGCCTGATGGCCTATTCCGTAAGCCGGCGTACCCGCGAACTGGGTATCCGCATGGCCCTCGGTGCGCAACGAACGGACGTTACGCTGCTGGTTCTAAGGAAGGCAGCCTTTCTGCTGGGGTTAGGCCTCGTATCCGGCCTTGCCTGCTCGTGGATCGCGACCCGGGCCATCAAAGCCTTCCTCTTTGAAGTCGGTGAACACGATCCAGCCACGATTTTTTGGGTCTGCGGCTTGCTTGCTATTTGCGGATTCGTCGCCGCGCTGATCCCCGCCCGCCGCGCTGCCTCCGTTGATCCCATGCAGGCGCTGCGGACGGAGTAGGCGGGTACGCAGGGCCCGAGCGGTTAGTGGACTGAAACAGCTGATTCGGAGAAACCGCAGATCTCTCCACTACCGGGATGCTGTCTCGTCTGCTTTCGGCACCAGGTTCGCTCGCTTAAGGTCGGCTAGAAACCGCGGGTCGTTTCGCAGGGGATCGAAGGCTCGATCGACGTTTAGATAAATGAGGGAGCCAGCCCGTTCGTCCAAGGCTTTGCTAAGCAGGCGGATGGCGGAATCGTGGTCGCCCAGGGCAACATAGACCGGGGCTATTTCCGCGGAAGAGATGTAGCGTTCGACCGAGTCCTGCTCCAACGATGCGAGAATCTTGCGGGCGTCTGCGTCGCGGTGCGAGGCTACGTAACCGCGCGCCAGGTAGGCCCGGGAAACGGGATCGCCATGAGAGAGCGCGACTCCCTTTTCAAACTCTTCACTGGCCTGCTGCTCGCGGTTGGTGTAGAGATAGGCTAAACCGAGCACGCGATGCGCCTGCACAAAGTTGGGATCCAGCTCGATCGCCTTGGTTGCCTGTGCGATGGCACGGTCGTATTCGCGGTTCATCAGGTGATGCCAGGCCATGTGTTCGTTGATCACCACATCGGTGGGGTCAAGGCCGAGAGCGATTTCGCTCTCACGGTGCGATTCGGCGACCCGGCCAAGGGCCATTAGTTCATGGGAGTACCAATGGTGGGCATTGACACAATCAGGATCAAGGGCGAGCGCGCGCTTGAACTCCTGCTCCGCACCGCTCCAGTCCCAGTCGTTCACTAACCTTATATAGGCAAGCGAGGTGTGCGCTTCCGCGGACGAGTCATCGAGCGCCAGGGCCTTCTCGATGGCCGCCTTGGCTTTGGGCATGGCGACATTGGGAGCAAGAAAGCTGTTGCCGTAGGAACCGGCGAGGATGTAGGCATCGGCCAGGCCGGCGTAGGCTACGGCGAGGTTGGGGTCGGCGTGGATGGCCTGCTGAAAGAACTCGATGCTCTTCTTGGTCGCCTCGACGCTGCGCTGGTTCCAGAAATAGCGGCCCTGGGTGTAAAGCTCATAAGCCGCGCTATTGTGCGTCGCCACCGGGCGCTGTTCGCCGCTGCCTCCTGGCGACGCATGCGAACGGGAAGGGTGGCGGAGGAGAGTGAACGCCGCCAAAAGCGCAACGATGAGCCCAAGTGAGGTAACCAACCAGCGGGAGAAGACGAGATGTTTGGCGCGCGCCGGGGGCGGAGCCGAAGCTTGCGGTTCGGGCCCGGCCGTCACCGGCTCAACAGGATCCTGGATAGCGGCTACAGTTTTGGGCGGGGGACTCTCCGCTTTGGCGAAGGTTGCGCCGGGTGGTATCTCGTCATGCAGAATGACCGCACCATCGAAGCGATACCCCCGTTTCGGAGCGGTCGCAATCCAGGGGCGCCCGTCCTCCATGTCTCCCAGAGTCTTTCGCAGAAGAGAAATGTTTACCGTGAGATTCGTTTCCTCAACGAAGCTATCCGGCCAGATCGTCTTCATCAGGCATTCGCGGGTCAGAAGGCGGCCATGATTGGCAACCAGCGTGAGAAGAAGATCGAAAGCCTTTGGAGAAAGCGGAATGGCCTGGTCGCCCCGCACCAATAGGTGCTCGGACGGATACAGCTGGAACGGACCGAAACTGTAATGGGTGACGGTCAACATAGCGGGTTCTTCGGGTCGCCCTGTATACGGTCCAACCTTTTGTTTCTGGTGCTTACACGGCTCCAATATATCCCTAACATTTTTCCAATATGGGGACGCATCCAGCTTAACCCCGCCTGCACAGATTGACCACTTATCGTTCGGTCAACAGATTGAGGGCTAGTAACGCGCTGAGAGCAATGGAGTTAGTTGCAACTGCCACGGCCAATGCGTGGCTCCCAAGGGGAAAAATTACAAATTCTTAACCCAAAAAGCTAAAAGCCACAAAAGTCTGAGCCTTTCCAAACGACATTTTTCCGCCGCGTTGGCTACTTTGCGATTGCAGCTGAGAAGCACGCCGCGAGCGGCGGGTCGCAGCAGCAAATCCAAAAACTTTTGAGGAAACGATCATGAAAAACCATCTCTCTCTCTCCCGCCGCCAGATTCTGGGACGCGTTACACCTCAGACCCTGGTTCCTGGTATCAACAAGACTCTCACCTGCGCGGTTTTGCTTATGGCGACCGTCGCCGCCTTCGCACAGAAGGACAATGACCCGTTTCTGCCCAGTCCGGTTCGCAGCGTGTCCACGGTTCCTTCGAACGGAGACGTGAATCCGTACGGTGTCGCTTTTGTTCCTGACGACTTCCAGACCGGATCGGGCATTCTGAAACACGGCGACATCCTGGTTTCAAACTTCAACAACGCACAGAATCTCCAGGGAACCGGCACCACGATTATTCGGATTCCTTTGAGTGGCGCACCAACCACATTTTTTAAGGGAACCGCTCCTCTGGGTCTTTCGACCGGCCTGGGGGTCTTGCAGGCTGGCTTCGTGCTGGTGACCAACCTGCCTACGGCTGACGGTACGTCAGCGACAGCCAAGGCGGGATCGCTCCTGGTGATTGACAGCAGCGGGAAACTGATCCAAACGATTACCAGCCCGGAGATTGACGGGCCGTGGGATGCAACCTACGTAGACGGAGGGAACGTCGCGGTGGCGTTCATCTCCAATGCGCTTAACGGCACCGTGAGCCGGCTGGATTTCGCAGTCTCGCCCGCAGGTCTCAAGCTTCTGAGTGCGAAGACCATTGCATCCGGTTACAAGCATCAAGGGGATCCGGCCGCTCTATTCGACGCACCTACCGGGTTGGTGTATGACGAACGCAGAGATACGCTCTTTGTTGCGTCGACCCTGGACAACATGGTCTTCGGCATTCGCAATGCGATCGAGCGCAATGAGAGCGACGGACCCGGAACGATCGTATATGAGGACAACAGGCATCTGCACGGCGCCTTAGCCATGGCGGCAGCACCGAACGACCATTTGCTGGTCACGAATAACGACGTGATCAACAGCGACCCGAATCAGCCCAGCGAGATTGTCGAGTTCACTAAGGACGGACAATTCGTCAAGGAGATCCCGGTCGACCCGAATCTGGGTGGATCGTTTGGTTTGGCCGTAAGCCCCGGCCGAGAAATAACGATTCTGGCCGCGGTAGATGACAATACGGCCACCACTACCATCTGGACTCTCAACAACGTGGAGTAAGCCCCCCTTTCTGGCTCGTCCATGAGCCGGGAATCAGGGGACGGATGAGGGCCGCTTGACGCCAACCCGCTCAAGCGGCCTTCATCGGCCTCTCCACCACATGGATGCCGTGTTCGATTACAATCTTCGCGTGTAAAGTTCCGTACCTGAAAGGACACTCTATGCGCTTCAATCCCAGGTTCACCGTTGCCGCCGCCATCTTCGTTCTGATCCCCGCGGTATTCCCTGCCCTTGGTCAAACGGATGGTTCCCGCTCGGTTGCAGGTGGCGGCATCGCGGTCCCGGGTTGGCAGGGGCAGATCGACGACAAAGCGGAGAAGGCCGGACAAACGATCAAAGATGCGAAGCTATCCGAGCAGGGCAAGGTGCTTCAAGTTACCACCGGGCCGGCCGTGACCTATTGGAATCCCGCCAACAAGGCAAGTGGCAATTACACGGTATCTGCCACATTTACGGAACCGCAATACATGAACCTGAACACCCATCCGCACCCATACGGCATTGTGATCGCCGGCAACGACATGGGAACCGCGCAGCATAGCGAACTCTATTGTGCGGCCTACGGCAATGGGACCTTTATCGTGCGCGGGTTTGGACCGGAGTCGTTTCAGGTGAACGGCCATGGGGAAGCGAACGACGCGATCCATAAGGCTGCCGGTACCGGACAACCGGTAACGCAAAAGATCGCCCTTTCCGTGAAGGGCGACAAGGTGAGCTGCGCCATTAATGATGTCGTTGTTGGAACCTATGACAAAGCTGACCTGGTGACGGCTGGGAAGCTGAAGTCTACCGACGGCGTCTACGGGATTCGCTTCGCTCACAACACGGAAGCCACGGTCAGCGATTTGAAGATGACGAAGCCGTAGGAATCCCTCAGGGCTAACTTGACTGGGATGTTTTTCGTCAAAACTCCCACAAAATCGTCATCCTGAGCGGAGCGCCTCACAGATTTATCGCGTAACACAGCGCTTGATTGCGCGGAGTCGAAGGACCCCGAGGACGCTTATCTTGCCCATGCCGCTCTTGCCTTTTCAACCACCGAAGCCCGAGTACAGGATCTTGCTGCGTACACACTTGATGGTCGTGTTCCATCCGCGGCCCCAGCGGGTCCACGAGGTGCGAGTTCAGTGGTTGAAAAGGCCCGAGCGGCATGGGCAAAATAAGCGTCCTCGGGGTCCTTCGACTCCGCGCCTTCAAGCGCTGTGTCAAACGATAAATCTGCGAGGCGCTCCGCTCAGGATGACGGTTTTGTGGTGAGTCGGAGAGGCACGAAAAAAAGGACTACGGTGCCTCCTGCAAATACTGGATGTATCCGAGAAGTGCGCCCCAGTGATAAAACCTGTCGCTGCTGCGCACATCATCTCCGGTTCCGGTCATGGCGTTATAGTTTTCATGCACGTGGCCATTCTTCTTCCATTCCTGGAGAAAGAGATCGTAGGATTTCTGTGCGAACTGGCGCGGGACTTCCGGGTTCGTCATAATTACGCAAGCCCAAGGTACACAAGATAATTCATGGGCCCCCATATCCGGCCGCGCCAATAGTCCTGATCTTTAAAGGCGGGATCATCCCGTGCGATGGAAGGAATGATCCACTCTCCCCAGAACTCTTTCGGGTTCAACAAGTGGTTCTTGATCATCAGCTCAGCCTGTTGTGGCGTCGCTGCTTTCGCAAGCAGGGGATAGAAATTGGTGGGCGACAGGCGAGAACTGAACTGGCCGGTGTGCAAGTCTTTGTTCAGAAAAATGCCCGCATCGCTATTCCACAAGGTGGCAAGCTTGGCGCGATAGTGCGTGGCTCGCTCGCGAATTTCCTTTGCCGCCGCAGCCTCGCCCAGAGTCGTCTGCAATGGTTGCCAGCGCGTCACAATCGGCGATGTACATGCTCATCAGGCCGACGTCGGCGAATTCCAACTTGTGCGTGGCCGCGTCGTAGGTGGCATCGTCATACATTGGGACTGTTGTCGAGGCCAGACTCGAGAATGGCGCCCGCGCGCGTTCCCCGCGAAGTATCGTCCAGGTTGGCCGGCGCATTGTTCCCATCACTACCCCACGCCAGATAGCCCTGAATGTCACGATTTCGGCCCACCAACGATTCCACCGCAGCAGAGGAGCGAAGGCTTCCTCGAGAAACCACCGATCGTGGAATCGTTGGTAGATGCCGAGCACAGTGATGGATCCGACCGGAGGTTCGGAGCGATCAGAACTTTTCCAGTCACCGGAACGGGCATAATTCGGTACAAAGCCCTGCTGGGTCTCACTGCGCAAAGTCTCAATGGCATCGGCATAGGCCAGATCGCGGTCGCCGATGGAGGCCATCGTCGCGGCAAAGAAGGTATCCCAATCGAAGATGACATAGCCGCCCCAGTTGACGCTCCATACCCTGCTGACAGGAGAGACGACGCGGCGGCCTTCCGGCTCGTAAATCGTGTCCCACCCCAGAACGGTCTGAATGGCATCCACCACATCCGCAGCCTTCCCGCTGGCCGGCGATGGATTGCTTATAGGCTTCGCTCGCGCGATCAATGATCGCCTGGATTTTCTCGATGCCCAGGGGCGCGCCGGTGCTGATCCCGACGGGTTGCACAAAATCCATGGAAAAATAGGCGCCGCCCACGGGGTAAGTTCACATCTTCTTGCCGCAGCGGTGTTCTTACAGGTGCAGTACACCGTGACCGCATGGAGCGGACCGTGGGCTTCGATTCGGCCGGACTGCTTAATTGCAGTCCCAGGCCGGTTCCAGAGATAGTTCACGGAAAAGACGATGGTTGCCGGGACCGCGGACAACGGCTGTGACGGAAGCGGGGTCGCAAGCATCACCAGGTTACTGCCATCATGGGCCGTCTGCAGGCGCAGAATCGTGGCCTTTCCAGGAAAGGCGCAGATCGGTGTAGCTGCCCTCCCAGGAATGTGGACCGGGAAAGACCTGCTCTGCGCCTGGGGTCAATCTGCCTATCAGGGCGTCGCCTAAAAATGCATCCTGAAATAACAGTGCTGTTGTGCTTCAGTCCAACATGGATGGCCAATCCATCGGGCAACAGCACCTGCGTGGTCACGCTATGGACGTCCCAGGTGTTCCACCCCGACGCCAGCCGCTTTTGCAGTTGTTGATATCGCGCGGAGCCCTGGGTTACCGGGCCCGGCGGCGCGTTTCGGGACGTCTGTGGCGGGGGAACGGAAGGTGGGCTTGGGTCCTGAGGCTTCGCAGCGACTGATGGGCCCGGAGCGATGATGGATGCGACGCTAAGAAAGATCGCGACTGACCGGGCTGCTCCGAACCTGTTCATAAACTCTCTCGAATATCCTTCCTAGCAAGGTTAATGACCCGGAGCGTAGTAGCCAGAGCGGACAATGATGTTGTCTACACGCTCCGAAGCTTTCAGATCGACCCGGTGGAATGAGCCGTCGTGCTTCAACTCAGCCGGCTTGTAGACCAACCGATATTGATTGCGGAGATCGGCCTCGATCATGCGCAGATTCTTGTATATTTCAGATTCAGAGTCGTCGTCGAAGAAGACGCGGCCCCCAGTCTCGGAGGATAACTCCGCCAGTGTTTTCGGTCCGTCCAACCTGGATTTGGACTTGGCGCGGAAGGCGTAGATGGCCGTGTTGGTGCGCCGGCATATGTCAACCGCCTCTTTAAGCGATGCACGGCTGGCGTTATCTTCACCATCAGAGAAGAGCAGGATAAAGTTCCCGCTGGCGGCATTATTGATTCTGCCAAATTGATTAAGGCACGCCTGGTAGATGGCGGTGAAGATAGCTGTGCCGCCGATGCGAGGGGCCCCATCCGCGGCGACTCTGCGATTGCGGATGCCCGCGATGAGCGCAACTGCATCACTGGTCCAGGGCTGGGCAATGTTCGACAGGAAGTCGAAGTCCATGACGAAGGCCTGGTCCGTTTGCTGCCGGAACAGTTGCTCTGCGTATTTGATTGAGATTGCCCGGTCGCTGGGAAGATTTTCCCCCATGGACTGGCTTGTATCCATGAGGATACCGGCGCGGATGGGGAAGTTCTGCAGGGACTGGAAGGCAAGGATTCTGCGTGGTGGTTTGCCGTTGTCCAAAAGGCTCAGCTCATCGAGTTTCAAGTCGTTGATGGGCAGGCCGCGGTCATCGGCTGCGTGGAAGGTGAGGCTGACCTCGTCGACTGAGACGATGTAAGTTGGCGAGTTTTGAGCGCCGTTTATCTGCCAGCCCAGGCACCGCTCGTAGACAAGGAACGTAAGCATGAGCAGGCCGCAGATGATGGGATGACGCATGGTGCGGGTGTTCCAGAAGTATATAGCCGCCCACAATGTACGCGGGGCGTCCGTCTGCTAGAGTGCATTGCTATGGAATACTACATTCGATTCGTGGGCCGATCCTTGATGCCCTTCCTTTTGCTTTGCGCCACAACGCTACTTTTGCATGCCCAGGCGCCGCCTGAGACTACGGTGCCGGAGTGGGCGCAGCCGGGCTCGCCTACGCACGTCCAGGTTCCACCTCCGGCAGATTTTCATCGGGCCAAGCAGGAATTTCGAAACGCCGATCGGCGTTTTTCAGGGCCAGTCTGACATAGGCGGCGCGGTGGTACCCGGCAATGCCAGCTATGATCCGGGCACGCAGCAGTACACCATTCAGTCGGCCGGATACAACATCTGGTACTCGCGCGATGAGTTCCGCTTTCTGTGGAAGAAAATGTCGGGGGACGTTTCCCTTGCGGCCGACGTCACGTTCCCCAACGCGAACGGCTACGGTGACCGCAAGGCGGTCCTGGTGATTCGGCAGAACCTCGAAGATGATTCCAAAGAAGCGATGATCGGCGAACATGGGGTGGGCATGATCCACCTGGCCTGGCGTGCGGACAAGGGCGCGATGATGAAAGATGCGCAGTTCCGCTTCGGTGGCACCCTCGCCGGGGTCAAAGCGAAACGCATCGGCATTGAAAAGCACGGCGACGCCATCGCGATTTTCGTCAGCCTGACGGGCGAACCCATGCACCAGCTTGGGCCACCGATCAACCTGCACTTCGACGAGCCGTTTTATGTTGGCATCGGCTTTTGCTCACACCTGCCTGCCACGCCAGATACTGCCGTGCTCTCTAATGTCGTTCTCGAGAATTCGGCCGGCAGCGTGCGCTGACCACCTAGCGGCCTGCGGAAAAAATGGCTCTTGGACGAAGGTCAGGGCTTTAGAGGCTGCCGTGAGAACGTCTGGCGCTGAGTCCCGAAGGGAGCGGCTGAAAGTAGCGCCAGGACGTATAGTCCTGGGCTCCGAACATAAGCCATTCGATCAAAGTCCCAAGGGACAGCTGAACGACGGGTGTTGAAAATTGCTCGGCACGAACCTTGGTGAGAACTAGTCACTTCATGGCGGCTAAAGCCCTCAGGACTATCGTCCTGGGTGGCACGGTTGAAAGCCGTGCCCTTCGGGACTCAGAGCAGAGTTTTCACGCAGACTGTAAAGCCCGGACCTACCCAAGAGCGACTTTTCCGCAACCCCCTAGACCGTCGGAACCAGGATTTCGGTGATCAACTGCTCTTCAGGCGTCTTTCTGGGATCATTCACGTAGTTCTCGATGAAGTAGTCATCCCGCACTGGTAGTTTTGTCTCGGAAATGATCTGCATGACTCGGCCGGTCGCCTGACCCAGGTTTGCATAAGGCCCGGTCAAGACAAAACGGCTGAATTTACCACCGTTGAATTCCATGTGGCCGAGGCCTTCAGGCAACTTCACAGGCGGGGCCGCGAGCGCAACACCGGCGCGGTAAATCTTCGGCCCCATCTTGTAGAGGCTCATGTATCCCGTGATCTGATTGTGTTCCTGAATCCCGGAAACGAGCCGATGCAAGCTCTGCCAGGCCTGGGGAGCATTGGTTTGGAAAGGCCCAACTTCTCGACAAACACGTATTGGGTTTTGGGCCAGGTTGCGATCTCGGGTACTTCGGTGAGGTTCATAGCTCTCCTTGGGAGGCCGCACTTGTGGGAAAAATACCAACAGTCGTTCTTCACGGTCAAGTTTTCGCGATCAACTATATTGGTTGACATAGTCAACTAATTTGCCTGAAACTGGCTGACATGGGGTCAGCTCACAAATCGCCCTCGGACGTGAGCCGCGAGATCGCGAAGTTCCGCCACTTCAACCGCATGTATACGCGGTACATCGGAACTTTGAACGAAGGGCTGCTGAATAGCGAATACAGCCTGGCGGAAGCGCGTGTGCTCTACGAACTGGCGACCCGCAGTGCGCCCAAAGCAAGCGAGATCGCCGAAGGGCTGGGAATGGATCCCGGATACCTGAGCCGCCTGCTGGGAAAGTTCGAGCGCGACGGGCTGTTGCAGAAGAAAACGTCAGAACAAGATGGCCGCTACGCCGAACTGATGCTCACCGCGCGCGGCAGATCTGTCTTCAAAAAGTTGAATGCGCTTTCCGACGAGCAAGCGCGCGCCGCGCTCCAGGGCCTGCCGCCCACGGCCCGTACGGAACTCATCCACTGCATGGGGTCGATCGAAAGCATCCTTATGCAGGTTGACCGGCGCCGGCTACCGTACGTCCTCCGCCCGCATCGCGTTGGGGATATGGGCTGGATTGTCTATCGAGAAGGCCTCGGCTACGCGGAGCAGTACGGATGGGACGAAACGTTCGAAGCCCTGGCGGCCAACATCGTTTCCGAGTTCGTCACCAATTTCGAGCCGAGCCGGGAACGGTGTTGGATCGCCGAAATCGATGGCCAGAACGTGGGCCACGTCTTTCTGGTCAAGCATCCGAGTCAACCCCACACGGCGAAGCTTCGTCTCCTGTTTGTCGAGCCAAGCGCCCGAGGTACAGGCCTCGGCCACGCCTTAGTGAATGAGTGCGTCCGGTTCGCTCGCACAGCCGGCTATCGAAAGATCGTTCTTTGGACGCAGAGCATTCTCACCGCTGCGCACCGCATTTACGAACGAGCCGGTTTCCATCTGGTTAAAGAAGAGCCGCATCATAGCTTCGGCCATGATCTTATTGGCCAGGAGTGGGAATTGGAATTGAACTAAGCGTTCTGCATCAGTCGAACGATCTCCTCGCGGCTACTGCGCAGCAAATTAAGGAAACTGTCACGGATCGCATCCGCCTCGTTGTTGCGCCAGGCAAGAACCACATCCAACATGCACCCGCGATCACGAAGCGCGTGGAAAGTCACGCCGTTGGAGCGAAGATGCTGGACACAGGCAGGAACAAGTGCGACACCCTCACCGGCTTCGACCATGGTCAGAACCGACTGCCATAAATCAGGACTGTCTGCGACTTTCGGAGAGAACTTCGCCTTCTTACATAGGGCCACGATCGCGTCAAACAAATCGGGTGCACCCTCACGGGAATAGAGTACGAAACGATCGGCGGCTAGCTGGGCCACCTGAATGGACTGCTCGTTCGCAAGCACATGTCCCCTGGGGAGAGCGGCAACGAGAGGTTCGCTAAAAAGCACTTCGCTTCGCAGCAGCGGCCGGAACTGAGGAGGTATGCTGCGGGTGAAACCGATATCGATTTTCCCTTGAATGAGCGCCTCCGGCTGCTGCATCGCATCGATATCCTTGAGCGAGAGATTGACTCCCGGCTGGCGTTTTCTGAAGCCGCGGATCAAGCGCGGGAGGAATGGCGCGGTGGCCGGCCCGCACAGTCCAATGGTCAGCTTCCCAAACTGCCCCCGAGAAGCGCGCAGCGCCAGGTCGACCGCACGCTCCGAATGTTTAAGGATTTCGCGCGCCTCGCGGAGAAAGATTGCGCCTTCGGGGGTGAGGGACACGTCGCGCGAATTCCTTTGCAGCAACGTTATCCCAATCTCCTTTTCAAGATCGCGCACCTGACCACTTACCCCCGATTGCGAGACATGCAGGCGCCGTGCCGCCAGGGTGAAACTCTGATGCTCGGCGACAGCGCAGAAGTATCGAAGATGACGCAGTTCCATGAGAAGAAGCCTATCAGTATTTCCGATGGCTGCGAGCAAAACAAACGTCGCAACTTATCGCTTTCCACATGATCCAATCTGCCGTGACCTGAGCGCCGGAGAGGGTCGAGTCCTCTTCAAAACCACAACCCCTACCAAGGAAGCCTTATGTCCGCGAACTACACTCCCGCAATCTCGCCCAGGACTATCACTTATCAGACATTATCCGTAGACGGCCTGAACATCGCCTACCGTGAGGCCGGCAACCCTGCCCATCCCAAGCTTGTTCTGTTGCACGGTTGGCCCGCGTCCTCACATCAATATCGCAATCTCATTCCCGCCCTGGCGGATCGCTTTCACGTCATCTCACCCGACTACCCCGGCTTCGGTAACAGCGATTTCCCCGATCCCGCGAAATTTTCCTACACTTTCGACAAGCTGGCTGAAGTGGTCGGGCACTTTCTGCAACAGAAGGGTTTTGACCGGTTTGGGCTCTACATCCAGGACTACGGCGGCCCGGTGGGATTTCGTCTTATCACCAAGAAGCCTGAGCTCCTGGAGTGGCTCATCATCCAGAACACCAATGCCTATGAGATTGGTTTCACCGCCGCGTGGGGAGGCCTGCGCAATGCGCTGTGGCATGAGCGCAGCGCGGAAAACGAGGCCGCGGTCGCCGGACTGTTGGAATTCGACACGGTAAAGACGGTCTATCTGCACGGCTCCAAGAGCCCAAACTGATCAGCCCCGACAACTGGAATATGGACTTTTTCACCACCATCCAGCGGCCGCATGGACGCCAGATCCAGTTGGACCTCTTCTACGATTACCGAACCAATGTTGCGCTCTATCCCAAATGGCAGGCGTTCCTCAGAGAGCGACAGCCAGACACGATCATTTTCTGGGGGCAGGACGACATCTTTTTCACTCGCGAAGGTGGAGAAGCCTTACCTTGCAGATCTGCCGAAGGCAGAGATGCATCGCCTGGAAGCGGGACACTTCGCGGTAGAGGATTGCCTGGATTGCATTGCAGAGAACATCATCGCTTTTACCAGGATGTCGTTGCGCTAAAGCCAAGCGCTAGCGGAAATGCGGCGGCTGCACGTTCTTTGAGCCGCCGCATCGTATCTGGTCCCGGGGTCTTGGAGATAGGGGCACCTTTCGCCAGAGGCTGAATTGCCTAGCGCTTTCGCTTGACCGAACCGGTTGGCTGCAATCTCTGCCGGGCTGGACAAGTCGATTCGCGTACGATCAGTTCCGGCTCCACTGCTACCTCCGGAGGAGTTTTGGCGTCAGAAGGGCGGAGCTGTTGCAGCAGGAGTTGCACGGCCAGCTCGCCCATCTGGTGAAGGGGCTGGCGAATGGTGGTCAGGCTCGGAGTCTGGAAGGCTGCCTCTTTGATGTCGTCGAATCCGACCACGGACACGTCCTGAGGAACGCGCAGCCCGGAATCATGCAGTGCACGAATACAACCTATGGCTGCAATATCGTTGAACGAAACCACGGCGGTGAAGCTGCGATGATGAGCCAGCAGCTGCTTCAACACCGGATATCCCAGTTCAGGCGAGGTCAGATCTTCTTTCGAGCTGGATGGTCATTTCGGGCCGGATCGAGAGGCCGAGGTCCTGCGCCACCTCAACGATGCCTTGCCACCTTGCGTCGGAATCAGAGCTGTAAGGCTGGCCGCGCATGAAGGCAATCGTGCGGTGCCCCAAATCGTAAAGATGGCGAAGCGATAGTTCCGCAGCGCGGTGGTGATCGAGCACCACGTTGGTGACTCCACTCACACGCCGATGGCCGGCGATTGCCACCACGGGGAGCGGAAGCTTGTGGACCAGGTTGGTATCGATGGCAATCAAGCCCTCGGCGCCGCGGCTGATCAGCATGCGCGGGTACTGCTCAATCAGGTCGGTCCGGTGCCGGTGGTGGGCGATGAAGTAGAAATAATTTTCCTCGAGCAGCCGGTCTCCGATCCCGGTCATCACTTCCGCGTGATAGCCGTCGGCCAGGACCGGAACCAAAATGCCGATGGTCATGGTGCGACGATTTCTCAAGGATCGGGCAAGAAAGCTGGGCTGGTAGTTGAATTTGAGCGCCGCCTTGCGGATTCGCTCCCGCGTAGCTTCGGGAATGGAGCGTCCAGGGACCTCATTCAGAACGACCGATATCGTCGTTGGATCGAGATTCAGATAAGCTGCGAGGGTCTTGAGACTGACACGTCCGTCCGGCTGACCGTCGTCGCTCTTGCGCTTGCCCATTGAGCTGCTGTGTCCTTGTGTTTGGTCAACAAGATAGCAGCCGCGACTCTGCTAGACAATAGTTTGTCTAGATTACCCCCTCGCGCGGGAACAATTCCCTGGCCTTCTTTCAGGAGGTAGAAGTGGTCCGCGCCCAGATTCGTCAGCGTCTCTACCTTTCCCGAGGGCCAGAAAATCTCCAGTTTGTCCACTTTTTCGTGATTGGCGAGACCAAAGTGGATTCTCAGATCGCTTTGGGAAAGATAGCTTCCTCCGCTCCGGACCTCGTCCTGCTGGACAAGATCGCCGGCCGTGGCGCGCAGGCGCGCGTTGAGCGCGAGCCGGTTGCCCTTTGCACCCTCGAGTTCGAAGCTGATCCAATGGTTGCGGGGACCCGCCCTTGGTTGCGCAGAATCATCGGTTCGCCTTCCAGGTTCTCGACCACAATATCCAGGCGGCCATCATTAAACAGGTCGCCAACCGCCAGCCCGCGGCTCACCTGCGGAATCTGTATGGCAGCACCGGCAAGCTTACTTATGTCGCGAAAGGTGCCGTCGTGCTGGTTGAGATAGAGGAGCTTAGGCTCGCGAAATTTGGTGCCGATGTCCTTGGTATCCACCTGGGGGTAGACATGCCCGTTGACCATGATCAGGTCAGGCCAACCATCGTTGTCCAAGTCGAAGAAAGCGTCTCCCCATCCCACATAGGGCGTGGTGCCGCGGGCAATCCCGGAAGGGTAGGAGACGTCGGTAAAGTTGAGCCCGCCGTCGTTGCGGTACAACGCGGCATACTCCTCACTGAAGTGAGTGATGGCGATGGAAAACAGGCCCTTGTGCTCGTAGTCGCCCAGCGCCACGCCCATGTTGGCCTGTTCGCTGCCATCGAGGTTGACGGCGACTCCGGCATGCGAGCGCGATATCGGTAAAGTGGCCGTTGCCGTCGTTGCGGTAGAGATAATTCGGCTCTCCATCGTTGGCTACAAACAGATCGAGGCGTCCGTCGTTGTTGAAATCGCTCCACACCGCGGTCAGGCCAAAGAAGCCGTTGTGCGTCGTCCACTCCGGCCGCTTTCGAAACCTCGGTGAAGGTTCCATTGCCATTGTTGTGGTAGAGAGCGTCCGGCGATCCCTTCAGGCCGCGGGGGCCGCACTGCACGGCGATGCCGTGATATTGGCAGGTTGGCTTGGAGCCGAATTCCGGCAGATCCTTGAGGTCTAAATCCACGTAGTGGGCGACAAAGAGGTCGGCCCATCCGTCGCGGTCGTAGTCACCAAAGGCCGCGCCGGTCGCCCAGCCGGAATCAGCGCTCAGCCCAGCCTGAGTGGTCACATTGTTGAAGGTGCCGTCGTGATTGTTGCGGAAAAGCGTCACCCCGCCGAAGCAGGTGACTAACAGATCGGGCCAGCCGTCATTATCGTAGTCTCCGACGGACGCCCCCATGGCCCAGCAGGGGTAGCCGACGCCGGCCTTTTCCGTCACATCGGTAAAGGTGCCGTCGTGGTTGTTGTGGTAGAGCGCACTGCGGGCTTTGCGGCCGGCCAGCGCCATGTCGATGCCGGGCGCGTTGGTAAAGTAGATGTCCGGCCAGCCGTCGCGATCGTAGTCGATGAGCGCGACTCCGCCGCTCATCGACTCCACGATGTACTTCTTTGCCGGAGAAGACAGATGGTCAAACTGGATTTTCGTGGAGCGCGGTGATGTCGACGAGTTGGGGGATCGCGGGTCGGGCTGCGATGACGGGCTGTTGGGCTGCGACTGCGTGTTGCGGCTGGCAGAAGAGTGCGAACCAGCGAGATGCACAGAAGAGCGACGTTGCGAAACCTGCGCTCTTCGCATCCATGTCTCCCGCGGGCTGATGCTGGCGGTCGTTACTTCGCCTCCTGCTCCTCGGTGGACATGCCAGCCGGGTGGAGCTGCATTTCTTTAAAAACGGCCTCCAGCTTTTCCTTCATCAGCTTGTATCTCTTGTACTCCTCCACCTCGTGTTGTGAGTCGGCGGTGCGCCCCATCTCACGATAGATGGTGCTGAGGCGGAAGTGGGCGGCGGCGTTGGTCGGGTTCCAGCTGTACCGCGCGCTCGAGCACGGGCAATGCCTTGGCTTGCTCGTTCATGGCGATCAGGGTTTTGGCCAATCCGAAGTCTGCCTCCGCATCTTCGGGCTGCAAGCGAAGGGCGGTGTGTGTAGTACTCAAGCGCCTGGGCAGAATCGCCTTTGCGGCTGGACAGGTCTCCCAGCCTGGTTTCTGCTTTTTCATCCAATGCGTTCTCGGCAATCGCCGCCTTGTACTCCGATTCCGCTGCCGCCTTGGTCTTTGGCATCCTCAGAAAGGCCCAGCAACTCTCCCATCTCAAAGTGGATGCCCGGGAAGTTTTGGGTCGATTTCGAGGGCTTTCTGGTATTGCACGCGGGCGCCGGCGTTGTTGCCCTGCCTGGCCTCTTCGTGGGCCATGACCTGATGCATCTGCGCAGAATCGGGAGCGGCCAGTGCCAGGCTCAGCATGGCTTCGCCGGCAAGGTCGGAATAGACGCGATAGGCCGGCATAGAGGACCGCGGGGTTGGCCGGGTCCGCCTGGCGCATGGCGTTCACCACCGAACTGGCCTTTTCCAGATCCTGGCTTGCGGTGTACAGCTCAACCAGTTCCATGCCGATTTGCACTTTTAGCTTTGGTTCGTCCACGGCTGCAAACGATGCTTCGAGGTGGGTGCGCGCATTTGCGGTTTCGCCGGTGCGCTTCTCCGCCATCCCCAGCAAGGCTTGAATTTTGGTCAGGTTCGGCTGCATGTCGAGGGCCGCGCGCAGATGGGGCTCAGCCTTGACATAGTCGCCCTGAAAAAAGAGCAAGACCCCGAGGTTGGCCTGCGCATCCAGAGTTTCGCGGTTCAGAGTGAGACCAGGGCTTGGAATTCCGGGATGGCGAGGTCGGGCCGGTGCTGGTTCAGGTATTGCTGGGCCAGCCGGGAATGGTCTGCAATCTGGTCCTGACTGGCTACCGGCGCCTGGGAGAGGAGGGGGAGGGTGGGGAGGAAAGACCAGCAACAGGGTACAGAGTTTTTTTTTACGCACATCGCCTCCGAATGATACCGCGCCGTCCCATCCGAGAGAAAGGCTTGCCACCGGATGCCGCTTTGACTGGCTGCAGAACCGGACCACCGGCGACGGGTGCAAGCCTGGTCCCAGGGATATCCCGAGGACGGGAGGTGGCTGCAAGGCCTCAAGACACACGGTTGTCCTTTAGTTCCAAGCTTTCAACGGGTTCCAAGATAATCCTTGACAACTTTATGCCGCATCCTGTTATATTGCTCGCGCGCGCCAAATGTGCGATAGACAACCGTTTGTCTTATCGATTTTTGGCCGCGAGGACGATGAACAGGAATCAAGACTATAGACAGCGGCAACAATTTTTGGGAGGTTAGGTATGAAATCAGGAAGATTGGCCTTACTGGTCGGAGTTCTTCTCGCAGGATCTTTCGCAGCAGCCCTCGGACAAGCAGTAAACCAAGGCGACATCAGCGGTACTGTTACCGACAGTACAGGCGCTGCGGTACCGGGTACAACCGTGACGGTTCTAAACATTGACACCGGGGTTACGAAGGACTACACCACAAATGATTCCGGCGTATACGACACGTCTTCCATTGTTGCCGGAAACTACAAGCTCACCTTCTCAAGAGAAGGCTTTAGCACGCTGGTCCGGTCTTCGATCACGGTCCCCGTTGGACCCACAACCGTCAATGCCCAGTTGGCGGTAGGTACGGTAAACACGCAGGTGGTCGTCAATACCGATGTTCCCCTGCTGAACACAGAGAGCGGAGCGATATCGACCACCCTCAACTCGGAGACCCTGGCGCAGCTGCCACAGGTAAGCTCGATAGGGCAGGATTGGTCAAGCTTCAATATTCTGCAGCGCAGGGGCCGCGGGTGCGCCGGGCGGGAACCAGGGAGTCGTGGGTGCCGGTACCTCCAATGGCACTATGCTGTCGGTGAACGGCAACTTGCCCTTCAGCACGGTACTCGCAGATGGAGCGGAAACCACTCTGCCGGCGAGCGCGAACTCCGATATCACTGTCCAGGAGGATATTCAGGAGGTGCAGACCAGCAGCTCAGCCTTTTATGCGCAGTACGGCGTGGGCGGCATTCTCTACAACCAGATCAGCAAGGGCGGCTCCGATCGCTTTCATGGTTCGGCATACGAGTATTTCCAAAACACAGACCTGAACGCGAACAATTACACCTTCGGCGCGAATACGGCAAGGCCGATCATCCACTTTCACGAGTTTGGCGGTACGGTCGGCGGCCCGATCCTCAGGAACAAGTTCTTCTTCTTCTTCAACTACGATCACATCATCGATAACGGCGGCAATGCGGCCAGCTTCTATACCGTTCCGACGGCTGCCGAACTGGCCGGCAATTTTGCCGGACTGCCCACCATCTATGACCCTGCGACCACGACCGTGATCCAGCAGACAGGCACGTACACCTATCCGGGGCCAGCTCCCCGACCACATGCCCTTGCATCAGCCGCACGGCTTTCCCGGGGAACGTGATTCCCGCTGACCGGTTCGATCCCGTCTCCAAGGCTACACAGGCTTATTTCCCTGCTCCCAACACAGCCGGCACCGTCTCCAACGGCCAGGCGCAAAACAACTACACCTATACCTCTCCGAATACCAATCCGTTCACCAAGTTTTTCGGTCGTCTGGACTACAACGTTACCCCCACCAACAAGATCAACGGCTCGGTGACGGAGGGAAACAATCCGGGCAAGAACTTTCGGCCCGGGCCTCTGCCCCATCGGTTGCCAGAGCGGTGATGTCAGCAGGATCAACAGCTCAAGTGACAGACGTGTGGAGCATCAGCTCGCACGTGACCAACGAGGCGCGGTTGGGCTATACCAACCAGCTTAACTTTTTTGTGCCCTACACGCTCGGACCAGGGATATCCAGCCAAGCTGGGATGGCAGTTTGCCAAGTCGGATAACTTCCCCAACATCAACATCACCAATTTCGACAATGGTCCCAATGGCAATACCGTGCTTTCCTCGCAAACCAATGCGGTCTACAAAGAGCATGCGTACGATCCATCCGACGTAGTTACCATGATCGTCGGGAAACACGTCCTGCATTTCGGAGGCGAGTTCCTGATTTACCAGAACAACTCCACGGCCTGGGGTAACCTCAATGCCGGGCAGTTGAACTTCACCGGCCAATATACATCGCAATATGTCGGCAGCACGACAAGTGGTGCGCCCTACGCGGACTTCCTTCTTGGGCAGGCGCAGCATTGGGAAGCAAATGAAACGCCGGAGTATGGCGGCCGCGAGAAGCTTCCGCAGATTTTCGTTCAGGATGATTACAAGATCCGTCCCAACCTGACCCTGAATCTCGGCCTGCGCTACCAGATCCAGACCGGATGGAGCGAGGTCAAGGGCAATGAGGCCACATTCGATCCGACAGTGCAAAACCCGGTATCGAATACCCTGGGCGCCATCTGGTTCGGATCTACCCACGCAAATGGCCGCACACACCTGCAAAAACCCGTCTACGACACCTTTCTCCCTCGGGTTGGATTTTCCTACCTGCTCAATCCGGTGACGACGATAGCAGGCGGCTTTGGCCTCTATGCGTATAACTGGAGCAATGATATATACGGCGGCGGAATGGGTCAGGCTTTTGGGTCAAAGGGCAGCGTTACCGATCAGACAAACGGCATAACTCCGGTGGTTACGCTATTCCGGATCCGGGTCGAACCTTCCGTACGTATCAAACTCGGCCGCTCCCGGTGCATACAACGGACAGAGCTTCAACTACAACGCCGTACCACGAACCTGTCGGTGGCTCCTATCAGTGGAACCTCCAGGTACAACGCGAACTGAGTACCAACTTTGTGGCCTCGCTCGGTATGTGGCAAGCCATGGTCATAACCTGCCCTTCCCGGTTGACGTCAACCAGGTGCCGGAGAACTTACTGTCCGCCAACGACCAGGGATCGCGGCCCTTATCCGCAATTTCAGTCGCTCAATATCTCCGGCACCCCGGCTAACGAGAATGCAGTCTCAAACTACAACTCGCTGCAGGCTATCATCGAAAAACGCATGAGCCAGGGTCTCAATCTTAAGTTCAGCTACGTCTGGTCCCACTTCCTGGATGATTTGGACACTGCCGGTTGGGGAAGCCATGGAGGCGCCCAGTACGTCCAGAACTCTTTTGTTCCTTCTGCGAACTATGGGAACTCCAACTTCGATATTAGGAACGCATTCAGGGGCTATGCGTATTTACCAGTTGCCGTTCGGGAGAAACAGGCAGTTCCTGAACAACAACACCCTGCTCGATGCGGTCGTCGGCGGTTGGCAGCTTGCCACCACGATCATTGTTCAGAGCGGTCAGCCCTTTAGCGCGGTCATGGCGAGCGGCACTAACTCGTACTCGCTGGGTGGCAATAATTTTAAATGGTTTCCCAACGTTATCGGGAACCCTAAGCTGCAAAACCGCGGTCCGAATCAGTGGTTCAATGAGGCTGCCTTTGCCGCCCCAACCCCTGGAACCTTCGGCGACGAGCGCCGGAATCAACTGACCGGGCCTGCGTTCGAGCGGGTCAACCTTGGACTCGGCAAAACTTTCCACTTCACGGAAGGGATCCAATTAGAGATACGTGCCGACGCGAACAATGCGTTCAATCATCCAGGCTTCCAATTGCCGAACCAAAACCTCACTGTATGTCCATCGTCCGGCACGTTGTCTGCTGGATGCAGTGGATACGGTGCGATTGCGACAGGCACGTCGACGATCACAAGCCTGACTGATCCCGGCCGCACCGTGCAGCTCAGTGCGCACGTAACGTTTTAAACACACCCTACTTTTTAGTAGGTCCTCCGGGGTACCAGGATTTCTGGTACCCCGTCTTTTTTGCCATTGAGCAAGGAAACGTTTTGTCTTTTCGAGCTACGCTCAGGGCGACAAAGGACTTTGAGTCACGCTTTCATCGAGAGAGGTTAGGCAGGATCTGCGAGCTTTCCATCTCCTCGGCGAACAGTCTTCAGTCGAGCGAGGATGGGCGCTCCGCGGCTTTTACGCTGTGCCGGATTACCTTTCCGCTGTCTTCTCCGCGCCGGCCCGGTTGATTCGCGGACGATCAATTCGGGCGCCACTGCTATCTGCGGAAACTCCCTGCCGTTCGAAGGGCCGAGTTGCTGGAGTAGTGTCTGCACCGCCAAGGCTCCCATCTGGTGAAGGGGCTGGCGAATCGTAGTGAGACTCGGAGTCTGGAAGGCGGCCTCTTTAATATCGTCGAAGCCCACTACCGACACATCCTGCGGAACTCGTAGCCCCACATCATGGAGTGCACGAATGCAGCCTATGGCAGCAATATCGTTGAAGGAGAGGAACGCGGTAAAGCTGCGGTGGTGAGCTAGCAGCTGCTTCACTACGGGATATCCCAATTCCGGAGAAGTTAGATCTTTTTCCAGCTGGATGGTCAATTCCGGCCGGATCGAGAGGCCGAGATCCTGTGCCACCTGAACGATGCCTTGCCATCTGGCGTCGGAGTCGGAGCTATACGGCTGCCCGCGCATGAATGCAATGGTGCGGTGGCCCAGATCGTAAAGATGACGAAGCGATAGCTCCGCCGCCCGGTGATGGTCGAGCACTACGTTGGTGACTCCGTCCACACGCTGGTGACCGGCTATCGCAACCACCGGCAGGGGCAGCTTGTCTACCAGGTTGGTATCGATCGTAATCAAGCCCTCCGCGCCGCGGCTGATCAGCATGCGTGGATATTGCTCGATCAGATCGGCGCCGATGGCGGTGGTGGGCGATGAAGTAGAAATATTTCTCCTCGAGCAGGCTGTCTCCGATGCCAGTCATCACTTCCGCATGATAGCCATCGGCCAGGACCGGAACCAAAATGCCGATCGTCATGGTGCGGCGATTTCTCAGGGAGCGGGCAAGGAAACTAGGCTGGTAGTTGAATTTGAGCGCTGCCTTGCGGATTCGCTCCCGGGTAGCTTCGGGTATGGAACGTCCAGGAACCTGGTTCAGGACGACCGATACCGTCGTCGGGTCGAGATTCGAGGTAAGCCGCAAGAGTCTTGAGACTGACGGGTCCAGAAGGCTGGTTATCGTCGCTTGCGCTTGCTTGCCCATCGTGCGGCGGTGACCTCATCCATGGCGATCTCTGTTGATACGAATCTTATCGCTGGGATGGTTCCATAGACAAGGGTTTGTCTAGAGCATTTTGTTACACCGATGGGCTGGACTAGAGGGTGCGTTTGAACAAGGGCGTGGCGATCGCCAGGGTCACGATCCCAAAGCCAACCAGAAAGAGCAGGTCCAGGCGGATCGCGGTAAAGCCGCCGTCCTTGAGAAGAATGGCCTTGAAGCCGTGGACGGCGTAAGTAAAGGGATCGACGTGAGCAATGGCCTGCAGCCACTTGGGCAATCCGGAGACGGGAGAAATCGCCCCGCTGGGAAAGAACAGCAGCGTATTCAGCACGCCAAACATGGCGCGCGGCACCAGCGGATCCTCGACCCGCACCATCATCAGGAACATCATGCCGTTAAAGGCGATGGAGGTGGAGACGATCAGCAGCCAGGAGAAGCAAGGCCGTCATCGGATTGAAGATGACCCCCAGGCCGGCTAACAGCGAGCCAATCACCGTAAGACAGATGCCGGACAACACCGCCTTGATGGTGCCGGCAAGGTTCAGTCCGAGAACCAGCTCCAGCCGGGTGATGGGAGTTACCAGATAGCCCTCGTGCACGCCCCGTGCTTTGTCGTCGATATAGAGCATGCCTCCGCCGATCATGACGGCCACATACATGGCGAGCGCGACGGAGCCGGCAAGCAGATACTTCATGTACTCGACGTAGGGATAGAGCTCGACGATTTCGAGCGCGATCTGCTGGACTACTTTTGGTTGAATGACGGGAGCATTCAAGGCGTCGACCAGCGATTGCATCTCCGCTTCGAGGCTGGCGCTCATGGTCTGGTCGCTGTTGTCGACCACCAGGCCGATGGCCGGAGAATCGCCCGCCAGGACACGGCGCGAATACTGCGCCGGGATGATCACCGCTCCGTCGATTTTGCCCGTGCGCACATCTTCCCGGGCCTTTTGCTCGTCGTCATAGGGGACGGTGGTGAAGGTGCGGATATTGACGGCGATGGAGTTGAAGGCCTCTTCGATCTTAAGCGCCTGAGAGCCGCGATCGTAATCGACAACGCCCATCCGCGCGCCGCGTATCTTGCCGCCAAAGGCGTTCCCCAGGATAACAAGCTGGACCAGGGGTAGCGTCATCGACACCATCATTAACGCCGGCGAGCGAAAAAACTTCCGCATCTCCCGTTCCACAATCGCCATCATTCGTTTCATGGTTGCATCCCCGGACGCGGCGGCATGACAAAGCCCAGCGCCTTGACCTGTTCGTCACGAAGCTGGCGCCCCGTGTAGTGCACGAAGACATCGTCGAGCGTGGTGTTCTGCACGCGTCAGTGACTTGATGGCTTCGCCGTATTTGTTCACCATCTCCACTAGCTGGGTGGTGGTGAGCGAGCCGTTGGAAGTGAGCAGCCTGTACATGCCTGCGCTCTTCGACTCCACCGCGGTCACGCCGGCCAGCTGTTTCAGCCGCTCAGGCCACTCCGGCGGATTCGTGGGTAAAATGCGCTTCCACCACATTGTCCCCGGGAACGCTTTCCTTGAGCGCCATGGGCGTATCGAGCGCTACCAGCTTGCCGTGATCGACGATGGCGATGCGGTCGCACAGGCGATCGGCTTCGTCCATGTAGTGGGTGGTAATCAGCATGGTGAGATTGCGCGTGTTCTTGAGGTGGTTGAGCATCTCCCACACGGCCACGCGTGAGACCGGATCGAGGCCGGTGGTGGGCTCGTCGAGAAAGAAGATGCGCGGATTGTGGACCAGGCCGCGCGCGATCTCGAGCCGCCGCCGCATGCCGCCGGAGAGCGTCTTGGTTTGTGCGTTGCGCCACTTGAGCAGGTCCACTGCCACCAGCAGATCATTGATATTGCGCTCCCGCTCCGCTTTGGGAACCTCGTAGAGCTTGGCGTAGATGGAGAGATTCTCTTCGACGGTAAGATCGATGTCGCTGGTGAGCGCCTGGGGAATCACGCCGATGGTTCGCCTGACCGCATCGGGCTCGCGCGAGACGTCATGCCCGGCGATGATGGCCTTTCCGCTGGTGACGGGGATCAGCGTCGTCATCATGCGGATGAGCGTGCTCTTGCCGGCGCCGTTGGGTCCCAGCAGGCCGAAGATTTCTCCTTCGGCGACCTCGAAGGTGATGCCCTTGACGGCTTCGAAATCTCCGTAGCGCTTGACGATGTTTTCGACCGCGATGGCCGCTCCTGGCTTGGCTCATCGGTTCACCAGCTTGTTCTTCGGGATATAGACTTCGGCGAGCATTCCCGGCACGTAGCGCATGCCGGGGTTGTCGATCAGCAGCTTCAGGCGGATGGTCTTGATATCCCGTTTGCGGCGGCTCACGTCGCGTTGGGTGGCAAAGTCGGCTTCGGCCGATTTGGCAATGACCTTGCCCTGGATCGTGGCGCCGCTGGGCATCACCACCCGCAGGCTGTCGCCCAGCTGGACGGAGTCGGCTTCGGTTTCAGGCAGGGGCGCATAGATCCAGGTCTGGGTTAGATCCGTGATGGTTACGATTGGGGTCGATGGCTGCAACCACTTCGCCTTGCCGCGCCGCGCGCACGTTGACTTTGCCGGAGATGGGGGAGACGACGCGGGCATACCGCAGCTGGACCTGCGCCTGATTCATCAGGGCCTGCGCGTTCTGCATTTCGCCGCGGGTTGCGGCCACGGTCTTGGCTGCGGCCTGGGCCTGAATGGTATTCGCCATCGCGACCTTGAGGGACGCTTCCGCGGCGGCGACATTTGCCTTGGCCGAGTCGACCGCGGCCTGCGCGGCGTTGCAGAGCGGTGGCCGCTTCATCGCGCGACTGGTAGCTCATGATTCCCTGCTCGGCCAAGGCGACGGTCCGCGAGGTATCGGCATTCTGATGCTCGTACTGGGCCTGCGCCTGCACCAGGGCGGCCTGCGCACTGCGCAGCTGGGCTTCGGCATTGGTCACCTGGCTGGACGTGCCTCCTCGGGTCTGGCGTTCGGTATCGCTCGGCTCCCTGCAGCTTGAATTGCTCGCTGTCCGCGGTCGCCTCGGCGGCCTGCTGTGCCGCCGCCAGGTCATCGCTCTCGATGGTGGCGATCAGTTGCCCGGCTTGCACGTCGTCCCCCTCGTCGACGTGCCAGGGTCTGAATCCTGCCCGGAATACGCGAGCTGACGACTACCTCGTTGGCATCTACCGTGCCGATCAGCTGCAGATCGTTCGAGTGCTGGGTGGAAAAGAAGTACCAGCAAAGGGAGATGACGAACAGGATACCGAGCAGCATAAAGATTCGATTGCGTGGCGTTCATAGGCACTTTCTCCAAACTTGAGCGTAGGCTTGCTTTGGGCATGGGCATATCGGCCAGGACGCGCTTGGCCAGCCTCGCGCCATGGGCGCGGTCAACAAACAGGGCGTTGCCGAGGAATTGCACCGCGGCCTTGCGCCGGGACTCGATCGCGGCCGGCGTGAATGGGTCGAACGGCAGCAGCAGACGCATCATGGGCGCGCTGAGAAAATAGAGAACATTTGCTCCCAGGGCGGAATAGACGACCTGGAGCCAATCCATCTGGCACAGCTCGCCGCTCTCGATGCCCTCGTGGACGGCTTCCTCCAGCTTTCCCAGCAGGGGTTTGAAGACGTTCTTCACCAGCGCGGGCATCGCGTCGCTCTCGCCGCGACGCATGCGGACCATCTCCTGCTGCATGAGGCTTTGAAAATCGCGCTGGGTGAGGATGCGGTCGAAGTGACTCAACGCCGTGCGCAGCAGGCGCTCTCCGGCGCTGTGTTTGGGGTCAAGGGCTGCGAAGGCGCGCTCGGCCACGGCGCTTGAGACTTCTTCGATGGCCGCCGCGTAGAGGCCGCTTTTGCTTTTGAAGTAGTAGTAGAGGAGGGCCTTGTTGACCTTGGCCGATTCCGCGATGGCATCGGTGCGCGCGCCTGCCAGGCCGTGCGCGCTGAATTCGCGGATGGCGGCGCGCAGGATGGCCTTTCGGGTGAGATCGGCGCGACGATTCGGATTGAGGTCTTTGCCGGCATTGATTAACCAGTTAGTTAAAATTATACCAGCCTCTGACGGCCTTAGCTCGGAGCAGCTACTCTCATGGAAGCGTCAGTCCTCCGCTTTGTCATCCGGACCGGACTAACCGGATTTCGCTGCCAAGCCGCACTGACAAGGCCGCGTATCGCGCCTTTCCGTAAAGACCGGCGCATGTAGTTCGCCGACGCTATCAAGTTTCCAGGAAATCCGGGAGAGCGCAGTGGAGGCGATCTGCAGTTCAGCGTACCTCTCGTGGAGTGTTTGTCGACAGACTGGAAAGATCTTCGTACGGACTACTTCGCCTTTGCTTTAGTCCGTCGCCGGCTCTTCGGTACTTTGCCGATTCTGGGATCGCGGGCGACGATCAGTTCGCAGGCACGCAAGGCCGCTGATTCGAAATCCGGGGCGTCGGCGGGAAGAACCTGCCAGCCGGTAATTTTCCCCCCAAACAACTGAATGGATCGCATGTTGGGAAACTCGCGGCGCAGACTCGCGTGGTGCTCCTCGGTGGTGGCAAGCCACACTCCGTTGTCTTCCTTCTGTTTTTGCTTCTCGCGAAGCATGAGGACAATCTTGTCGCCAACATAGACAGCGAGGCAGCCGAACATGGGGCGGGTTTCGATGGGGATCTGAGCAAACCCGTCGAGCACAAACTCGTAGGGCACGGACTTGCGCGGCTTGACCGGGAACGTCCCTCGTTGCGACGGGCTTTTTCATCGCGCCCATGATAGTACGGCCAGAATATATTCCTTGCACATATAGCCACCATGCATATAGTATGCGGGCCATGGCCGACGACATCAAGGCTCTGCTTCCGCTCCAACCCACCACCTTCCATATTCTTCTGTCTCTGACCGACGAGGACCGGCATGGCTACGCCATCATTCTCGAGGTGGCCAGGCGCACCCAGGGAGAACTCAAGCTGAGTGCAGGCACGCTCTACCGTTCCATTCAGCGGATGCTCGAAACGGGCCTCATTGTTGAGACCAGGACCCGGCCTGCGCCCGAAATGGACGATGAACGGCGCAGATACTACCGCATAACCCCCCTGGGAAAAGCGGTTGCGGAGGCGGAGGCGGGACGCCTTCGGGATTTGCTCAAGATGGCGCGCTTGTGCGGAGTCGCGCCCAGGACAACCTGATGAACTTCTATCGATTGCTTCTCCACCTCTATCCCTCGTCGTTCCGGGCGGAATATGGCGACGAGATGAGCGCCATCTTTGCCCTCGAGCTTGGCCGAAGCGAGCGGATTGCGCGGCCAGATGCTGGCTCTGGCTTTCCGCATTTGCCGAGGTGGTGTTCAACGCCGCCATGGTGCATTGGGAAATCGCCCGGCGAGACCTGTTCCATTCCACGCGGTCACTGCTTCGCTCCCCTGGTTTTACCCTGACCGCGATTCTGCTGGTCACCATCGGCATCGGCGCAAACGTCGCCGTCTTTACGCTGGCGAATTTTGTGCTGGTAAGGCCGCTGCCCTTTCCTGAGCCGGACCGGCTGATGAAAGTTTGGGAAAAGCACGCGGGCTTACTCCAGGATGGAACTTTCTCCGGCCAACTATCGCGATCTAAAGGCGGCCAGCAACTCGTTCACCGCTTTGGCGGCTTATCAACGGCAACTCGATGAGCCTGGTGGGTCAGGGTGAGCCGCAAAGAATCGAAGGCGCCTCAGTGACCGCGAATCTGTTTTCTGTGCTGGAAAGCGCCGGCGCTGATCGGCCGTTATTTCAACGAGGAGGACGGCCAGGCGGGCGCCCCGGGCACGGTGGTGCTGAGCTATTCGCTATGGCAAACAGCGTTCGGAGGCGATCGAGACATACTCGGGAAAGCCGGTTTCTCTCGACAATCAGCCCTACACGGTGATCGGCGTGATGCCGGCGCGATTTTCGTTTTCCCACGCGCGAGACGCTCTTCTGGACGCCTTATCGATTTAAGGAAGAGGATTACCAGGACCGCGATAACAATTATCTGGTTGGGATTGGCCGGCTCAAGCCGGGTGTATCGCTCGCCCAGGCGCGTAGCGAATTGTCGCTGATCGCCGCCCGGCTGCGGCGGCAATATCCAAAAGAGAACGAAGGCGGTCGACCTGTCCGTGGTCGCGCTGCGCGATGAACTCTCGACGGAATCTCGCCTGCTGCTGAAGGGCTTGTGTGGAGCAGCGCTCTGTGTGCTGGTCATCGCCTGCGCCAACCTGGCAAATCTTCTGCTGGCGCGCTCGCTGGCGCGGCAAAGAGAACTCTCGATTCGCTTGTCGCTGGGCGCCAACCGCCGTAATCTTCTGCGCCAGCTGCTTACCGAGAGCCTTCTGCTGGGGCTCGCCGGAGGCGCCAGCGCAACCGGGGTCGCCATCGCGGCATTGCCGCTGCTGTCACGATTGGTGCCCAACGCAGCTCCCGGTGCAGCAGGTTCCTCCGGTGGACCTGCAGATGTTGCTGTTTGCGCTTGGGTCTGACCCTGATTACGGTGGTCGGCTTTCGGGGTCGCGCCCGCACTGCAGGCGTGCCGAGGCGCAGGCTTGAGCGGGCTTCGGGTGGGCGTGCGCACGGGAGGAGCCGGCCGTCAGCGGCGCGCGATCTGCGCTGGTGATTGCGGAAGTCGTGGCGTCGGTCGTGCTGCTGGTTTTATCCGGATTACTGATGCGCGCGTTGTGGAGGGTGCAATCCGTGGACCCCGGATTCAGAACCAGTGGCATCCTGTCGCTGCGTACCGCAGTTGCCCTTCCCGAAATACGACAAGACCAGCACGCGAGATCAGTTCTATGGCAAAGTGCTGACGGATGTTCGCAGGCTGCCTGGGGTGACGGACGCCGCGTACATCAGCGCTCTTCCCATGACGTGGGGCGGTGGCATCTGGCCGGTCGTAGTCGATGGGCGCAGCCAGATGCGACGCGAAGGCAACGTTCGCCAGCCTGCGCTTTGTGACTCCGGGGTTATTTTCGACCCTGGGCATTCCCATCAAGTCGGGACGTGGAGTGAGCGAGAGCCGACACCGCGGATCGGCCCTACGTTGCCGTGGTAAGCGAATCGTTCGTGCGGCGATACTGGCCGCATGAACAGCCGATCGGACGGCATTTTAAGTTCGGCTTTCACGATCGCGAGGTGATCGGGGTGGTTGGGGACATCCGGGCGCGGGGCCTGGAGAGAACCAGCGAACCCCAGGTGTATCTCAGCTCCAAGCAGGATCCCGACGGATGGTTCACCTATTACGCGCCCAAAGATCTGGTGATCCACTCCTCGCAGCCGCCGGAAGCGTCTGCTGCCCGCGATCCGGCAGATCATTCACGCGGCGGATCCCGAGCAGCCTATCTCTGACGTAAGAACGATGGATGAGGTGGTCGCCGGAGAGACGGAATCGCGAACCATCCAGATGCGGGTGCTGGTTGTCTTTACCGGCGTGGCGATCGTGCTGGCCGGTTTAGGCATATACGGGCTGCTTGCATTCACGGTCTCGATGCGGCAGCAGGAGTTTGGCATCCGCATGGCTTTGGGTGCCGGCCAGGGCGATATCTTCAAGATGGTATTGGCCCAGGGCGCCCGCCTGGCAGTGGCCGGATTGCTGCCGGGGCTGGCGCTGGCGTACCTCGCAGCGAGACTGCATGGAAAGCCTGCTTGCCGGCGTGCGGCCGGCCGATGCGCTCACGTTCTCGACCGCGGCAGCGTTGTGCCTCATCACCACGCTGCTGGGGACCTTGTTCCCTGCGCTTCGTGCTGTCCGGGCTGATCCTACTGCCGTGATGCGTGCCGAGTAGCAGCGACAGTCATGAGTCAGGACGAGGACAACAAGCTTGATCGCGCGGCTGAACGTGAGGATAGTCACCCACCCGAGGTGACTGAACACCTGCCAAGGTTAGTTGGAATCTTATTAGGGCATGGCTGGTTACACTTTCATTGACCCCACGCCGTTCGAGTTCAAAGCTATCGCTGCGGCGCCGTGCGATCGGCCATGGAACATGAAGATCAAGGGTAGCTCCGGGCTTTAGAGTCCGCGTGAGAACCCGAGAAAAGAAAACAGCAGGTCCCTCCCACTACGCTGCGCTCCGGTCGGGATGACAATTCATTTTGCAAGGAAACGGTGGTTCTCGTCGGGGATTTCGGTAAATTGCAGAACAAAATTGTCATCCCGACCGGAGCGCTGCGTAGTGGAGGGACCTGCTGTTTTCTTTTCTCGGGTTCTCACGCAGACTCTAAAGCCCGTACATCGACCAGCCAAATTCTTTGGCCTCCGTTTCATTGATTTGCAAAGTCATAGAGAAAGACCGTACCTCAAGAGCCGATAAATTTTGCGATTGGTTGTCCGGGCTAAAGTACGGACCTACCAAGAGCGACTTTTTCCGCGATCTGTACAGCCCGCCCCTTCAGATTTGGGTGGGGACGGCCGCTGTTTACCTGCTCTAACCTGCGGACTAGAATGACAATATGGTAAATATTGCTTCGCGGGGCCGCCGATGAACTTTCCTGAGCACGAACTCCACTTCTTCCAGAGGTTTGGACTGACTGGGCGGCTGATCGAACGGTGCCTGGGCGAGGCGCTTTCCGCCGGCGGCGATTTTGCCGACCTCTACTTCGAATCCATCGCCTCTACCTCCATTTCGGTCGACGAGTCGCTGGTGAAGTCCGCCAGCCAGGGGGTTAGCGCCGGCTGCGGTATTCGCGTTTGCTCCGGAGACCGCACCGGTTATGCCTACACCGATGACCTCTCCGCCGAACGGCTCATGCGTGCCGCCCGCACCGCCGCCCTGATCGCCGACGGGCCCTCGAAGCAACAGGTTGCCGGCTTCCGCGAGACCCCAAAAGCGAGCCTCTACCCCATCTCGGCCGCCGATGCCGACGCAGGGGTCGCGCCCAAGCTGGAACTGGTGATGCGCGCCGATCGCGCCGCCCGCGCCTACGACCCGCGCATCGTGCAGGTCCGCGCCGGCTACAACGACGAGCTGCGGCACATTCTCATCGCCGCCTCCGACGGCACCTTCGCTCACGACACCCAGCCGCTGGCCCGCTTGAACTGCTACGTCATCGCCCGCGATGGATCGAAAAACTCCCGCGGCGGCTCCGGAGGTGGTGGGAGAGTCGAACTGAGCTTCTTTGAAGGCGACAAGTCTCCCGAACACTTCGCCCGGGAAGCGGCCCGCCAGGCCATCCTGCAACTGAATGCCGTTCCCGCTCCGGCAGGCGATATGGAGGTGGTTCTGGGCCCTGGCTGGCCAGGCGTTCTGCTGCATGAAGCCGTGGGCCACGGGCTCGAAGCGGACTTCAATCGCAAGAAGACCTCCGCTTTCGCCGGCCTTATCGGACAACAGGTCGCCAGCTCCAAGGTGACCGTGGTCGACAACGGCACCATGCCTTCGCGCCGCGGGTCGTTAAATGTTGACGACGAGGGTTCGCCTACGCAGGAAACCGTGCTCATCGAAAACGGCATCCTCAAGGGCTACCTCAGCGACAAGCTTTCCGCCCGCCTCATGGGCATGGCCGACACCGGCAACGGACGCCGCGAAAGCTACCAGCACATCCCCATGCCGCGCATGACCAATACCTACATGCTCTCGGGCGAAGACAGCCCGGAGGATATTGTGCGCAGCGTGAAGCGGGGACTCTACGCGGTGAACTTCGGCGGCGGGCAGGTGGATATCACCAGCGGCAAGTTCGTCTTCTCCGCTTCGGAAGCCTACCTGATCGAAGACGGTAAGATCACCGCTCCGGTACGCGACGCCACGCTCATCGGCAATGGGCCGGAAGCGCTCAAGTATGTATCCATGGTGGGCAACGATCTGGCCCTGGATGAAGGCATCGGCACCTGCGGCAAAGACGGACAGAGCGTGCCCGGTAGGCGTGGGCATGCCCACCATCAAGCTCGACCGGATGACGGTGGGCGGCACGGGCCGATAATGTCTACAGCCACCCCTATCGCCGCGGACCGAAAGCAAGACGGACATGCAGCAGCTTGCCGCTGATGTGGTGGAGCGCGCGCTGCGCGCGGGAGCCACAGAAGCCGAAGTCGTGATCCGTGAAGGTGACGAATTCTCCACCCTGGTGCGGCTGGGCCAGGTGGAAACGCTGAAGGAATCAGGCGCGCGCGGTATCGGTGTGCGCGTCTTTCTGGGCTCGAGCGGAGCGTATCGCACCGCCAACACCTCCACCAGCGACTTCTCCGAGGCCGGCCTGGCGCATCTGGTTTCCGGCGCTGTCGATCTGGCCCAGGTCACGTCGCAGGATCCCTTCGCCGGCTTGCCGGAGCCGGGCGCCATGGGCCAGATTGCCGGCGAGCTCGACCTTTACTACGAAGACGTCTATTCCCTGCCTGCGGCGCAGCGGATCGAGTATGCGCAGGCGCGCCGAGGCGGCGGCTCTATCTGCCGATCCCCGGCTCAAAAAGAGTGACGGCGGCAGCTTCGACGCGGCCACCGGGCATAAGGTGATGGCCAATTCGCGCGGCTTTGTGGGTGAGTATCGCCGCTCGTATTGCTCCCTTTCCGCCATGCCCATCGCGGAGACAGAGCAAGGCGGCATGCAGCGGGATTATTGGTTTTCGAGCGCGCGCACGCTGGCCCGGCTCGATTCTCCGGAGAGTATCGGAGCCGAGGCGGCCCGGCGCACGCTGCGGCGGCTGAATGCACGCCGGGTTGCGACCCAGCGCGTGCCCATTGTCTTTGCTCCCGAGATTGCCCGCTCGCTTATCGGCAACATTTTTGAAGCGGCCAATGGAGACAGTATTTATCGCGGCGCCTCCTTCTGGACCAACCAGCTGGGGCAGCAGGTGGCGAGTGAAAATGTAACCGTGATTGATGACGGCACCCTGCCGGGGCTGTTCGGCACTGCGCCCTTCGACGGCGAAGGTCTGCCGACGCGGCGCACCGTCATTGTCGAAAATGGCGTTCTGAAGAATTACCTGCTGAATACCTATACCGGGCGCAAACTCAACATGCAGAGCACCGGGAATGCTTCCCGCGGGCTGGCCGGAACCCCCGGCATCGGCGCCGGCAACCTTTTTCTGGAGAAAGGCACCGTTTCCCCGCAGCAGCTGCTGGCCGAGGTGAAGGTTGGCTTCTATGTCACGGAGCTGATGGGATTCGGCGTCAACATGGTGACCGGCGACTACTCCCGCGGTGCGGCTGGTCTGTGGATCGAGAATGGCGAGCTGACGCTTCGCGGTAGAGGAAGTCACCATCGCCGGCAATCTGAAGGAGATGCTCAACAACATCACCGCCATCGCCGACGACCTGGAATTTCGGGGAGCGGTTGCCTCACCCACTCTGCGTATCGACGGAATGACTATCGCCGGGGAATAATCATTGGTCTCTTATGAGAGCCGGTCTCGCTCATTCCATCCGCTTCGATCCGGCCGACCCCAGCGCCAGCCTGAGCGGGCTCCCAGAGGCCCCGGCTGTTTTCGCGCTCTGCGCGGCCGACCCCGCGGCTGAGCCCTACCTCAGCAAGACACCCAATCTACGCCGCCGCCTGATGCGCTTTCTGCGCGGGCCGCAGGGCTGGCGCCGCGTCCCGGCGCCTGCAACTGGCGCACATGGTCGACCATATCGAGTACAGCGTCACCGGGTCGGAGTTCGAATCTTCCTTGTGCCTTTACCAGGCTTCCCTGCGCGTTTTCGGTGACACGGGCGCAAAAACGGCTGCGCCTCCGCCCTCCGGTCGTTTCTGCGCATGTCGGTCGACAATCCGTATCCGCGGGTTTACGTGACAACCAAGCTCAGCAAGACGGCGGCGAACGCTCTTTTTGGTCCGTTCCCTTCGCGCACCGCAGCCGAGCGGTACGCGGATGAGATGCTGAACCTGTTTTTGTTGCGCCGATGCACCGATGACCTCAATCCCGATCCGGCGTTTCCCGGCTGTGTCTATTCGGAGATGAAGATGTGCCTCGCGCCGTGCTTCAAGGGCTGCTCCGATGAGCGGTACCAGCAGGAGTCGGCGGAGGTGTTCGCGTTTCTCTCCACGCGCGGCGGTTCCATGCTCAGCAAGTTGGAAGGCGAGCGCGACGCCGCCTCAGAGGCGATGGAATTCGAGCGCGCTGCGGCCATCCACCAGCGGATGCAGAAGGTGCAAGGCGTTGCCCACCTGGCCAGCGAGGCGGTCCGTCCGCTGGCTCAGATTACCGGCGTGCTGGTGCAGCCATCCGGCCGAAGCTGGGCATGTTGCGCTGTTTGCCCTGCGCCGCGGGGTGTGGAGTGGATCTGCGCTCTATTCCATCGTTGGCATGCGGCTGGCGAATGAGCGATCGGGGTCAAGTTCCCTCTTCGCTCATCCCGTTGCCCTGGAGCCTGTTCCCCTGGAGGGTCCGGTCGGCTGGGCCGCAAAAAGATCTGCTGGAGTCGCGGCTCGAGGAGGCGTTGTCAGACGCTGGCGCGGTCCGCCCCGAAGTCGGTGTCTTCGCAGACGTTATCGGATCACCTGGCACTTTTCACGCAATGGTTTTACCGGCCTGCGGCGCGCGTCTACCGGAGAGATGGTCTTTGCCGGAGCGGATGGGGAGGTGGCCCGCAAGCCGCTGCTGCGCGCCATCTCCCGCGTCGCTGCGCGGGCCAACAGCGCTAATCCGGAAGAACTGGCCAAGCCTCCGATCCAATGGCACGCTTGAGGCGCCGCAGATCTCTCCACTACGCTTCTCCTGCTACACTGGGGGCATTGAGGGGTAATCATGGTTGAATTGGTGCCATCCATCCTCTCTGCCGACTTCTCGAAGCTGGCCTTGGAAATTGAGGCCGCCGAGCGCGGCGGCGGCTCTGTTATCCATATCGACATCATGGACGGCCACTTCGTCCCCAACCTCACCATGGGGCCTCCCGTGGTCAAGTCTCTGCGCAAGGTCACCAGCCTGCCGCTCGATTGCCACCTGATGATCGAGAATCCCGACGACTTTATCGCCGAGTTTGCAGAGGCCGGAGCCAATTGGATCGCGGTCCACTACGAGGCCTGCCGCCACCTGCACCGTACCCTGCAGCTCATCGCCCAGCATGGCATGGAACCTGCCGTGGTCATTAACCCGGCCACCCGAGTCGATTTTCTGGTCGAAATCCTGCCCATGGTTCATCACGTGCTGGTGATGAGCGTCAACCCCGGCTTTGGCGGCCAGAAATTTATCCCCTTCTCCCTGGAAAAGATCCGGCAGCTGGCCGAACTGCGGGCCGAACTTGACCTCAACTTCAGAATCGAGGTCGATGGGGGCGTGGCCCACGACACCATTGCCTCGGTGGTCGAGGCGGGTGCGGATCTGCTGGTCGCCGGCAGCGCCGTTTTCGATTCCGGGCACCCTGAAAAGGAGGCCCGGATGCTGCTCAAAATGGCGCAGGAGGCCGAACAGCGCTCCCAGGGCCAAAATTTCCATTCCAGGCGGGCCGCCGCCATTTAACATTCAGTAAGTAAGTAATATGGACCAAAGGCTCCCTGGCGGGGCCTCTGCCCATGAGGTGCTATGCAGCGTTTTCTATTCCGGCTCTACTACCCTGTGTCTGCTTTGCGCGCTCCCCGCGTGCGCTCAGTTCGGCATCTTCAAGCCTTCCAAACCATCGACCAAGCCGACGCCCAACGAGCCGCTCGCCGGCAATACCTCCAAGCAGCCGGATAAAGAGCTCTTCGATAAGGCCATGGTGGCCATGAAGAAGGGCAAGTTTGACGTGGCCCGGCTGGATTTGCAGACCCTGCTGAACACCTACCCGGAATCTGAATACCAGATGCGGGCCAAGCTGGCCGTCGGTGATAGCTGGTTCAAAGAAGGGGGCACCGCCGCCCTGACCCAGGCCGAGGCCGAGTACAAGGACTTCATCACCTTCTTCCCCAACCAGCCGGAAGCCGCCGAAGCGCAGATGAAGGTCGCCGACATCTACTACATGCAAATGGAGAAGCCCGACCGCGACCCCAAGAATGCCGCGCAGGCGGAGCAGGAATACCGGACCATGATCCAGCAGTTCCCTGACTCCACCTTTGTGCCCCGCGCCAAGCAGCGTCTGCGGGAAGTGCAGGAAGTGCTGGCCGAGCGCGAATACCAGGTGGGGAGTTTTTACGCCACGCACGAGAACTGGGCGGCAACCATCGCCCGGCTGCAGACGGTTACGGACAGGTATCCACTTTATAGCCATAGCGACCTGGCGCTGATCGGCTTGGGAGATGCCTATGCCGCCGAGGCCCGCTACGTTCAGGGTCTGGCGCAAATCAATCCCAAGGCCAAGCAGGAGTTGATGAAGGCCTACGACGACCAGGCCGCGGACGCCTACTCTCGTGTGGTCACGCACTACTCCATGGCCGCGCATGTTGAAGACGCCAGGGAGCGCCTGATTGCGCTCAATCGACCGGTGCCTGAACCTACCAAGGAAGAACTTGCCGACAGCGAGGCGGAAGAGCAGAGCCGTACCGGTATCGCCTTCAAGGATCGGGTCATGGTGCTGGTCAAACGCGGGCCGGTCACGGTGAACGCTGCCCGTATCGGCGAACCGACGCTGACCGACCCTCCAGCGGTGACGGCGCCCGAAGTCCACAAGCGGGACACGGCGCTTTTCACGGCAGCTCTCAGCAACCAGCCGTTGCCCGCAGTCGCTGCACCTGGCGCGGCGCCCACCGCAGTTGCGAGCGGGGACGCGCAGGCGCCCGCGCCTGACGCCGGTGGCACCCTGCAATTGGAGAATGTGCCAGGGAGCGGCGCCCCAGCGAGCGGCGGGGCCGCTATCGGAGCCAGCATCGTCGGTACAGGCCAAGGCAGTGCAGGGCAGGCTCCTGCGGCTTCGGGTCCACCTACCTCGGCGCCAGTAGGCCCTGCGGTAACACCCGAAGGCGCAGCGGCGGCGGCGGCGGCAGCGGGAGTTCCGGGCGCACAGAATACTGGTGGATTAACGGCGGTCGGGCCGACCAACAACGAAGCCTTGCCTCCGATAGAAAAACCGGCGGAGGCTCCGGCACAGACCAACGATGTACCCCACGCCGCACAGGTACAGACCGGCACCGATGCTGGAGCTACTGCCACCAATGGAAAGAAGAAGAAGACGCCGGCGCCCAAGTTTGATTCGAGCGACGAGTCTTCCAGCAAACACAAGAAAAAGAAGGGCCTGGACAAACTCAACCCGTTCTAATGGGTGCGGGTGTGAGAGATCTGCACTGAGTCCCGAAGGGACGGCTGAAAATAGCCCAGGACGGTAGTCCTGGGTAAACATAGGCCATTCGGTCAGTCCCGCCAGGGACGGCTGAAAAAAGGGGCTAAAAATTCAGCCGTCCCTGGCGGGACTAGTCCAGATTCGTGGCGGTTTAACCCAGGACTATCGTCCTGGGCTACTTTCAGCCGTCCCTTCGGGACTCTTCGCAACGGCATGACTAGTCGTGCCGTAATCCAAATCTGAGCTTTTCCGAGGCCTAGCCCGCGCCCCCCAAAAGACTCGCACGCAAGACACCCCATGCCCCGTGACCTCCCCAAAGCCTACGACCCTGCCGCGATTGAAGATCGCTGGGCGGCCTATTGGGTCGAAGACGCGATCTTCGACCAGCCACGCACCGACGACCCCACCTCCGCGCCCATTTTCACCGTGTTGCTTCCCCCGCCCAATGTCACTGGCCGGCTGCACATGGGGCACATGCTGGAACACACCGAGATAGATATCCTCACTCGTTGGCGCCGCATGTGCGGGGACCGGGCATTGTGGATTCCTGGCACCGATCACGCCGGCATCGCCACCCAGTTGATGGTCGAGCGGCAACTAGCCGAAGAGCATAAAACGCGGCAACAGTTGGGCCGCGAAGCCTTCATCGAGCGCGTCTGGCAGTGGAAGCAGCATTACGGCGCCGCCATCCTCGACCAGATGCGGCGGCTGGGCACTAGCGTCGACTGGTCGCGCGAATACTTCACCATGGATGCCCCCCGCTCCGCAGCCGTGCGCGAGGCTTTCGTCCGGCTGTATGAACAGGGGCTCATCTATCGCGGCGCCTATATCGTCAATTGGTGCCCGCGCTGCCAGACCGCTATCTCCGACCTGGAAGTCGTCCACGAGGAGCAGCAAGGCAAGCTGTGGGAGATTCGCTATCCCATCGTGGGAGAGCCGGGCTTCGTCACGGTGGCGACTACGCGGCCTGAGACCATGCTGGGCGACGTCGCCGTGGCCGTCCATCCGGATGACGAGCGCTACCGAGCCCTGCACGGAAAAATGCTCCGCCTGCCGCTGACTGGGCGCGAGATCCCTGTGGTGACCGACAGCTGGGTCAGCCCCGACTTCGGCACCGGCGCGGTGAAGGTAACGCCAGCACACGACCCTAACGATTTTGCCCTGGGGCAACGCCAGGGACTGCCTTCGATCAGCGTGATGGATGAGACGGCGCACATGAATGCCGCAGCTGGAGCCTATGCCGGGCTCGAACGCCACCAGGCGCGGCAGCGCATTCTGGCCGATCTCGAAGCGCAGCATTTGCTGGCGGGAGTGCGCGACCACGTGAACTCCATCGGCAAATGCGACCGCTGTAAGACGGTGGTGGAGCCCCTGCTTTCGACGCAGTGGTTTATCAGGATTCAGCCTTTGGCGGACCCGGCCATTGCCGCGGTGGAGCAGGGCTACATCCGCTTTACCCCGGAGCAATACGCCAAGACGTATTTCGAGTGGATGCGCAATATCCACGACTGGTGTATCTCGCGCCAGCTTTGGTGGGGCCATCGCATTCCGGCCTGGCACTGCGCGGCGTGCGGGAAAATCACCGTGGCGCGCACCACCCCTGAGGTATGCGCCCACTGCGGCAGCGGCCGTATCGAGCAGGAAAAAGATGTTCTGGATACCTGGTTCTCCTCCGGCCTCCTGCCCTGCTCCTCCCTGGGATGGCCGGAGCACACGCCCGATCTGGACGCTTTTTATCCCACCCGGCTGCTGGTGACCGGCTTCGACATCCTTTTCTTCTGGGTTGCCCGCATGATCATGCTGGGCTGCCATTTCATGCTCGAAGAGCCGCTAGCCGACGGAAGCAAGCGCACCCTCAAGGACGCGGTGCCGTTTCGCGAGGTGTATATCCACGCCCTGGTGCGTGACGCGGACCGGCAGAAGATGTCCAAGACCAAGGGCAACGTGATCGACCCCATCCAGATCGTGGAGCGCTTTGGCACCGATGCGGTGCGTTTTACGCTGGCCGCCATGGCTTCGCCCGGCACGGATATTGCATTCAGTGAAGACCGCACCGATGGCTATCGCGCCTTCGCCAACAAGATCTGGAATGCTGCGCGCTTCATCTTCATGCAGATGGAACGGGCTGCGGAGGCAGGAATTGTGTGCGATCTTAGCCAGCTTGCAGCCTGGGGGTGACACGCTCGAGGCTCGCTGGATTGTTTCCCGGCTGCATCGCACCGCCGGCGAGATAAACCAGGCGTTGGGGGAATATCGCTTCCACGAGGCGGCCAATACGCTTTACCGCTTCTTCTGGGGCGATTTTTGTGACTGGTATCTGGAAGTCGTCAAGCTGCGTCTGACTTCGCCGGATCGTGCGGCGCTCGGCACACTCTTGGCAGTGTTCGAATCGGCCCTGCGTTTGCTGTCTCCCTTTATGCCGTTCATCAGCGAGGAGATCTGGCATGCGCTCTACGAAAATCATCCTCCCGCCAGGTCCATCGCGCTGACGCAGGTACCCGCAGGCACAGGCCGATCTGCTGGACGGTGCGGCGGAGCGGCAGATGGAGCGAATGCAGGAGCTGATTGTCGCGGTTCGCGATATGCGCCGGCAGTTGGGGGTGGAAGAAAAGGCCGCGGTGCCTATCCTGCTTCGGGTTGCGCCTGAGGAGCGGGCCGGCATCGAACAGAATCAGGACATCATCGGCCGCCTGGCCAGGGTTTCGGCCATTGCGTTTGTGGATGCCATGCCCGAAGGCTCGGCAGTGCGCTCCGCACCCGGATTCGATGTGGCCGTGGTCTATGAGCGTACGATCGATGTTGCGGTGGAGTGTGAGCGCTTGAACAAGGAGCTGGCCCGGTTTGAGAAGGAAGTATCCAATGCCGATCGGCAGCTGTCGAATGAGGGCTTTCTCGCCAAGGCTCCGGCGAACGTGGTAGAAGGACTGCGCCGCCGCGCTGCGGAGCTGAGTGTGCTGATTCCCAAGACCCGCGCCGCGCTGGACAGCCTCGACTGCGGCAATTAGAGGGCGCAACCCATGGACTGGAAGAGCAGGCGCGTTGAGGGCACCCTGGAGCAGGCCCTGGTAGAGGATCGGGCGACCAACGACGTCACCACGGCCATCACCATCGAACCCGGGCTGCGGGCTTCTGGGACCGTCCTGGCCAGGCAGGATTGCGTGATCTCCGGGCTGGGGTGTATCCCCCGCTTTCTGGAGATTTTCCTCCGTCTGGATAAGAAGAGCACCGGCCGATTCGAGGTCATCAATCACCCCGAGATGTTCGACGGTGTGCGGGTCAAGAAGGGTCAGGCGGTGGCGGTGATCCGGAGCAATGCCCGCGCGATCCTGGCCTGTGAACGAGTCATTCTGAACCTGATGCAGCGCATGAGCGGCATCTCCACCACAACCCGGCAGTACGTGGATGCGATCGCCGGCACCCGAGCTAAGGTGCTCGATACCCGCAAGACGGTTCCCGGGCTTCGGGTGCTGGATAAATACGCTGTGCGTTGCGGTGGGGGCGAGAGCCATCGGCTCGATCTTTCCGACGGGATTCTGATCAAGAGCAATCACATTGCTCTGGGCGGCGGCATTCCTAAGGTCCTTGCCCGGGCGTTTGCCGGACGAACGCCCGGACAGACGATTACCTGCGAGGTGCAGAATATGACGGAGCTGGAGCAGGCCCTGACCGCGGGCGCGGAGTCGCTGCTGTTGGACAATATGAGCCCCGCCGAGACGAAGAAGGCAGTGGGCATGGTGCGTAGCCGCGGTCTTGCCATCCCGCTTGAGGCCTCGGGCGCGATCACGCTGGAAAACATTCGTAAGTATGCGCTTGCCGGGGTTGACTACATCTCTGTGGGGGCGCTGACTCAATCTACGGTTGCCGTTGAGTTGAGCATGCGGGTGACCACAGATATTTTCTAGGGTGCCAGGGTTAAACAGCGGGTCCCTCCACTACGCTTCGCTCCGGTCGGGATGACAATTCATTTTCGCCATTCACTTTCGAGACGAAAGGCTGGAGTCTTGAGTTAACTGATGCTTCCTTGCAAATGAATTGTCATCCCGACCGGAGCGAAGCGCAGTGGAGGGACCTGCTGTTTCCTGATTTGCACAATGACTACCTCCTCCCAAGAAGATGATTACGATCTGCCGGCGCTCGACGTCGCACTGGCCGGGACGCCGTTTGCCGGCAATATTCGCTACTTCCCTTCTATTCACTCCACGAATGTGCTGGCCATGCGTGAGGCTGAGGAAGGCGCTCCGGAAGGGATGGTTTATCTGGCCGACGAGCAGACCGCAGGACGCGGACGCGGAGCCCATGGCTGGCACTCGGCTCGCGGCGCCGGCCTGTACGTCAGCGTCCTGCTGCGGCCGCGGGTCGCGCCTGCGGATATCCTCTGGCTTTCGCTGGCCGCGGGTCTCGCGGTGCGTGAGGCGGTGCGCCAGGTCACTTCGCTCGAAGCCGATATCCGTTGGCCCAACGATCTGCTGCTTGGGCAAGAAGAAATTCTGCGGCATTCTCACCGAATTGAATGCCGAGGTCACCCGGGTGCGCCACGCGGTGGTGGGCATCGGCATCAACGTGCACCAGGAGGGCTTCCCTGCCGAACTGGGATTCATCGCCTGCCTCCCTGCGCAGCGAAACCGGCAGATCGTGGGCACGGCAGGATCTGCTGATCGCTTTGCTACAATCGCTGTACCGGGAAGCGCAAGCGCTCAGTGCGGAGACAACCGGCGCGGCCTTGAACATCCTCAGCCGCCTCGAAGGCGCTTCTACCTGGATTCGCGGCAGGCAGGTGCATGTGGACGAGGGAGAAGGCTACTCCGGCGTCACCGCAGGCCTTGACCCACGCGGCTTTCTTCGGGTGCGCACAGCCCAGGGCCTTCGCACCGTACACTCCGGCGGCGTCCGGGATCAATGACGGAAAACTCTATGCTGCTCACCCTCGACGTAGGCAATACGAATACCGTGCTCGGCCTTTACCGGCTGGCCTCCGATGAGTTGATCACCCACTGGCGCATCAGCACGCTCAGGACCCAAACGGCGGACGAATATGGCGTGCTCTTTCTCAACCTTTTCGCCATGCGGAAGGTCGAAGCTAGCTGAGGTCTCGAGCATCATCATCTCTTCCGTGGTGCCGCCGCTGGAATCTACCCTGCGCCAGGTGTGCGAGCGATACTTCAACCTCAAGCCCATGTTTGTGGAACCCGGCATCAAGACCGGGATGCCCATCCTGGTCGATAATCCGGCGGAGTTGGGCGCCGACCGCCTGGTCAACGGGGTCGCGGCCTTCGCGCGCTACGGTGGTCCGTGCATTGTGGTCGACTTCGGCACCGCCACCACCTTCGACGTGATCTCGGCCAAGGGCGAATACCTGGGTGGCGTGATTGCGCCGGGCCTGGCGATTTCGGCCGAAGCGCTCTTCTCGCGGGCCGCGAGGCTATCCCGGGTGGACGTGAAAAAGCCGGCCAAGGTGGTCGGCACCAATACCGTCGCGCACCTGCAGAGCGGGTTGTACTACGGCTATATCGGCCTGGTGGATGGCATTCTGGAACGCATGTTGAACGAGACCCGGAACCCGGATTCGCCGGCGCCCAAAGATCATTGCTACCGGCGGCCTGGCGCGGCTGGTCGCCGACGATTCGAGGTTCATCGAGACCATCGATGACATGCTCACGCTGGATGGTCTGCGCCTGATTTACGAGCGCAACCGCGTAGCCAAGGTCAAGCACAGCCACAGCGAAGCGGCCGGAAAGCACGCCTAACGCAGTCGTGCAAAATTATTTCAACTACTTTACTGAGATTGAAGAACACTTCCAGCGCCGCCGAGGATCGCTGCTTCTGCTTTCCACCATCGACTGGGCGCTGATCGAGACCTGGCGCGAGGCCGGCATCCCGCTGGCAGCAGTGCTTCAGGGGATCGACGCTGCTTTCGACAAATTCGACGCCCGGAAAAACAAATCTCGCGTGCGCCGCGTGAACGGCCTGGCTTATTGCGCCCAGGAAGTTATCTCTGCCATGGAAGCGATGCAGGAAGCCGCCGTCGGCGCTGCCCCTGCCACGGCCCGGCACCGCGGAGCAGGGCTTCGAACAGGAACGGATCGCAGCCCACCTGGAAGCTGCCGCGCAGCAGCTCCGCGCAGCGCCTTCGTTGGCCGAGATCGCCGATCGACTCCAGGCGCTGGCCCGCGAAACAAGAAGCAAGGCTGCCCCACCTCGAGGAGCTGGAGCAGTCCCTCACGGTGCTTAGAGGAAAAGCTGTTCGCGATCATCCTCACCACCACGCCGGAAGCCGAGTTGCTCGCGCTGCGTCAACAGGCCGCTGCGGAACTGGCTCCTTACCGCAGCCGCATGCCCGCGATGCAGATCCGCCAGGTGGAGCAGCAATTTCTGCACAAGCGGCTACTGGAAAAATTCAGCCTGCCGCGGCTGAGCCTGTTCTATATGAGCCAGGGATGAAGCTGCGCATCGAGAAAGCGATCTATGGCGGCGATGGGCTGGCGCGCGACTCTGGCAAGACGGTCTTTGTTCCCGGGACGCTGCCCGGCGAACTGGTGGAGGCCACGATTGCCGCGGATCGCCGCAGCTTCGCTACCAGCGAACTCAATGCCATCCTCGAGCCTTCGCCGGAGCGTGTCGTGCCCGGCTGCGAATATGTTCCCCGCTGCGGCGGCTGCCAGTATCAGCACGCAAGCCCTGCCTTCCAGTTGCAGATGAAGCTCGACATTCTGAAGGAGACGCTGGCGCGGGCGCATCTCCCAGTGCCGAGCGAGATCGCGAGTCTGGCCGGGCCAGCCTGGGGCTATCGCAACCGCATCCGCCTGCATGTGATGAAGGCGCGCGCTTGGCTATCGCCAGCGAGGATCGCACAAGCTGCTGCCGGTAACTCATTGCCCGATCGCTGCTCCCCTGCTGGAACAGGCTATCGCCGCGGTCGCGCGCATTGCAGGACTCTCGAGAGCCTGTGCGAGGAAGTGGAATTCTTTACCAACGGCGAGCAGGACCAGCTGCTGGTCTCCCTCTGGCCCGGACCGCGGCAGCGGCTCACGCGAACGCGACCCTGGAAGCATTCGCCGAGCAACTGCGGGTGGAGATCCCGGCACTCACGGGCGTTGGGCTCTTTTCGCAGCAAACCGATGATGCACTGGGGGCAGCGCTCTCTTACCTACACGGTCTCTGGAATTCCGTACCAGGTAAGCCTGGGCAGCTTCTTTCAGGTCAATCGGTTTCTGCTGCCGGAACTGCTGCAGCTGGCGGTGAAAGACAGATCGGGCACGGCTGGCCTGGGATCTCTACTCCGGCGCCGGGCTGTTCGCACGAGCGCTGGACTTTGAAAACGTAACCGCGGTTGAATCGGAAGGATTTTCGGCGGACGATCTAAAGAAAAATTTAGAAAACAAGCCGCACCGCGTCATCCGCTCCAGCACGCTGGATTTTTTGCGCAGCCAGGCTGCGGCGCAAGACAAAGCCCGAACTCGATTGTGGTTGACCCACCTCGCGCCGGCCTGGGCAAGGAGATCTGCGCTCACCTGGCGCGCGTGGCGGCCCCGAAAATTATTTATATTTCATGTGATCCTGCGACTCTCGCCAGAGACTTGCAGTCATTGTTACAATCTGGGTACTTCGTGCAGACGATGAACCTGGTGGATTTGTTTCCGCAAACCTTCCACATGGAGACTGTAACTTTCCTTAAGCGGGCTAACGGTAGTGCGCCAGTGAGAACTGTGGGATGATTCGCTACGCTCAGCTCCGGTCGGATGACAGTTCTGCTGCGATCTGGGTGGACAGGAAATCTGGTTCATGCCACAGAATTGTCATCGCGGAGCGTAGCGTAGTGGAGCGACCTGCTGTTCGCTCGTCCCTACGCGGAGTTTCACAGGAGATCGGTAACGTATGGCCGCGCGGGTTCGCCGTCGGAGCCTCGAACGGCTCTCTTTTGCCACCGCGCCTGCGCTCTATGCCGCCCTTTGGCTCTCCGCCGGCATCGTGCTTGCGCCGTACTAACTGGATCGCCCCCGGCGTACTCATCGCCGCCACCTTGCTGCTCGCTTTGGTCTCCGTGGTGGCTGCGCGGAAGGCCATTCGCGTCGCCCTGCTGCCCCTGGCCTGCACCTGGCTGCTGCTGGGCGTCTTGCTCAGCGAAATCGAGCCCGCACCTGATCCGCAAACGCAACTCAGCCTGATCGCAGACGCCGGTGGCGCAACCGCTGTCGACGGTGAAGTCACCCGCACCACACCCATCCGGCTCACCCAATCCACGTCTGCCCTTCGGCAATACCACGCGGGAAGAACAGAGCGAGAGTCTGGATCTGCGGGTGGCTTCCGCGGACGGCCGCCCGGTGGCCGGCGGCCTGCGCGCCACCCTCTACGGCCCCGCGGATCAACCATTCCCTGCCATCCACTGCGGCGACCAGATCCACGCCCTGATCGCGATGCACCTGCCCGAGCGCTATCTCGACCCCGGGGTTTGGGATGCCACCGCGTGGCTGCGCCAGCAGGGCATCGGGGTGGTGGGCTCGCTCAAAGTCTCCGGCGCTTACGCTGACGCCAGGCCGCGGGCACGGCGGCTTTCACCTGCTGGCTTCATTCCGTGCAGCAGGCCGGCAGCCAGCGGCTGATCGACTTCGCCGGCTCCTCCACCAGCTCGCGCTTGCCGCGATGGCTGCTGCTCAGCAACGCCGATGCGGGCATGCTGAGCGCCATGATTCTGGGCGACCGCACCTACCTGGATCACCAGGCCCGGGTGGGCTTTGAACGCACCGGCTCCTTTCATCTGCTGGTGGTCTCCGGCATGCACCTGGCGATCTTCGCCGGCTGCATTTTCGCCCTGGCGGCGTTGCTGCGACTGCCTCGCGTCTGGTCGACGGCCGTGACCATTGCGTGCTCGTTCGCCTACGCCTTGCTGGCCGGCTTTGGCGAACCGGTGCAGCGCTCTTTCTGGATGGTGACCCTCTATCTGCTGGCGCGCCTGCTCTTCCGGGAACGCAATAGCCTCAACGCCATCGGCTTCGCCGCCCTTTGCCTGCTGGCCCTGGACCCCCGCTCACTGCAGGGAGCCAGCTTCCAGATGACGCTGCTCTCGGTGCTGATCGTCGCCGGGGTCGCTGTTCCGGTGGCGGAGCACACCTTTGGCCCCTACCTGCACGCGGCGCAGAACCTGGGCCTGATCGTGATCGACCCTGACTTGCCGCCCCGGCTGGCGCAGTTTCGCGTCACCCTGCGGCTGATCGCCAGCCACCTGCAACCGTTTCTCGGCCGCTGGCTGGCCCGCATCCTGCCCCCGGCTTTGGTCCGTCTCATCCTGCGCATCTTCGAGCTGCTGCTGGTCTCGGCGCTGATCGAGCTGGCCATGTCGCTCCCCATGGCGATCTATTTCCATCGCGTCACCGCGCTCGGCTTGCCGGTCAATCTGCTGGTGGTGCCGCTGATCGGCCTGGCGCTCCCCTCCGCCCTGATCACCTTTGCCACCCTGCTGCTCTGGCCTTCGCTGGCCATTGTGCCGGCGGCGGTGACGGCGGCTCTGCTGCACGCCATCAGCGGAATCGTGCAGCTGTTCAGCGCCATGGGCGCGGGTGACATTCGCATCTCCGAGCCCGGGGACCTGGCCATCGTTGCCGGCATTCTGCTCATCGGCCTGGCGGTTTGGGCGGCGCGCAATAGCCGCTTTCCCGTGGTGGTTCCCATCGCTGCGCTTGCCTGTTCCGCGGCGTGTGTCTTTTATCCCCGGGCGCTGGCCTACCATCCTGGCGTGCTCGAGGTCACGGCCATCGACGTGGGCCAGGGGGATTCGCTGCTGCTGGTCTCGCCCCAGGGAAAAACCCTGCTCATCGACGCCGGCGGTCCCACCGGTGGAGGCTCCCAGGCTCCCAGCGGCAACTTTGAAATCGGGGAAGACGTGGTCTCGCCGGTATTGTGGTCGCGCAATATCCGCCGTCTCGATGCCGTCGCTCTCACCCACGCGCACAGCGATCACATGGGTGGAATGCCTTCGGTCCTGCGCAATTTTCGTCCCCGGGTGCTTTGGGTGGGCACCAATCCGGAGCATCCCGGCCTACGAGGCGCTCCTGGCCGAGGCGCAGCGGCTCGGCATTCCGGTCGAATCCATGGCCGCGGGCAGCAGCTTTGCTTTCGGCGGGGCGCAGGTGGATGTGCTGGCTCCGTCCGGTCGATTACGTTCCGGGCCCGGCCGCCAGCAACGACGATTCGCTGGTGCTCCATGTGACCTACGGGCAAACCTCGGTGCTGCTGGAAGGCGATGCCCAGGCGGCCAGCGAGCAGCAGATGCTCGCCGAGGGGCTTCACTCCGACCTGCTGAAGGTTGGCCACCATGGCAGCAGGACGTCGACCACTCCCCGCTTCCTGGCCGCGGTGGCGCCCAGCTATGCCGTCATCTCGGTCGCCCACCACAATCCCTATGGCCATCCCAAAATGGAAATCCTCGACCGCCTGCAGGAGCGGCCGCATCCGAACCTTTCGCACCGATGCCCTGGGGGCCACGTCGTTCTATCTCAATGGAAGCTCGGTGAGCGCCCAGCCCCTGGCCGCAAGGTAACCACACCTTTTTTGTATTTCCCTGCCGCCGGTTCCGGTATACGATTCGCAACAAAGCAAGGAAGTAAAATCAGGAGGAAGGGTTTTCCAACATGGGGTCAAGCGAGTCCGATCGCAACACGAATCTTCCTGCCACACGCTCAGTTCGCCACCTTCCGCCCAGTCCCCCCAGGAAAAAATGGAGGAACAGCGCAAGATCCGCCGCCTGCAGATGATGATGGACATGGTGATGTCGGTGATCAGCCAGGATGGCAGCCTTACCGTCGATCAGGCTGCGGAACTGGTGGCCGACAGCAAGAAGGCCGCGCTGGCCATGTTTCCCGATAAGGAGCTGGCTTACAACATCATCTACAAGCCCAGACTGCAGCGGTTGATGCGCGAGCGGTACCGCATTCAATAGCAGGTTACTTCGACGCCATGCTTACCAGGCGCATGGTGATGGTTCCCCAGAAGAGCCGGGCGCGCATCTGCACTGGCATATGACGGTCGTCATCCGTGTACCAGATCCAGATATTGCCGCGGTTCTTGACCACCCCGGCGTCGGCGATGGGTTGCACGCGGATGGTTTGAAAGGTTCCGGCAAGGGTCACCACCTGCTCCCGCGCCTCGGCCTTCATGGTCACGTCCACCACCCGCATGGCGTCGGCCACCGGCATGTGGAAGCTGACTCCCGGCTGCAGCGGTTGCGAGCCGCCATAGAAAATAGCGGACATCAGGTCGGTCACGCAGGGCGGAATCGGCGCTTCCTGGTGCTTGCTGGTTCCGGTGACTAGATTCTTTTCTTCCAGCACCTGCTTGCCTTCGAGAAATCGCAGCGTGCTGGTTACCTGCCGTCTGCCCTCCTGGAGCTGCTTGGCAAAGCTGGAGGAGCAACCGGTGGTGCGATTGAAGTAAGACTCAAAGCGATCGTTGACGCGAAAAAGCAGGTTGACGGCGCCGATCGACTCGCCGGTGGCGATGACGTGCTGCATGTTGCCCACCTGCTCCAGGTGGAAGGTGGCCGTGCCCGCGGGAAAGACGCGCCAATCTACCGCAGTAGGTGAGGGTCTGTTTGGCGGGGAAAGAGAAATTTGCGGCTGGGGGAAGCAAAGGAGGCAGGCGACTGCGCTACGGCGGTCAGCGCCCAAAAGCAGGCCACACGCACGACGAGTCCTCGGATACCTTATCACCGTCAACTCACCCCAACGAATCAATGGCGGAGCCACAGAGCAGCAACTAAAACAGCGTAAACGGCACAGGCACCCAAAAGTGAATTGTACTCGCGGTGCTGACGGTAGAGCGTACCCGAGAAGCTACCGTCGCCTGGGATTCCCGCAGGTGTAAGCCGCGGCAGCAGGCGGGGCACGCGTTGGGCATAGCTTTCGAAGGCGGGAAAGGTGGAGCGTAGAAATTGTTCTTCGCCGTAGATGGTGGGCGCGTAAATGAGGAGGAAGAGCAGCGCCAGCAGCAGGGTGATCCAAAGGCTGCGCGAGGCGGCGGCAAAACCGAACGCCATCAGGATGGAGCCAAGGTATAAGGGATTGCGGGTGTAGGCATAGGGGCCGGTCACGGTCAGCTCAGCGTTCTTCTTCACGTAGCCTGAGGCATAGGCGCGCAAGAGGAGTCCGGGGACTACCAGCAGCAGACTCCAGGCCAGCGAGGCTGCGCTGGGCCGGGCTCTCCACAGATAGAAGGCGGCAAAGAGGAATCCTGCCGGCACGCGAATGCGCCGCGCTACTTTGCTCCAGCTAGCCAGCATGGCGTCGGCCCTGTCCCTGCAGGGAAGCAGACGGGTGCCCCACGTTCGCCTCAGCGTACGCGGGATGCGAGATAGGACGAACCTCCACTTTTCGTTGCGTCTACAACCGCGCGGTAGAGCAATTGGATCCCATCGTTTTCGTCCCACGAACGCTGAGGCGAACGTGGGGCACCCGTCGGGGACTGTCCCTAGGACACCGTCATTGCTTTCTCTGCAGCAGGTCCTTCGCTGCTTCCACGACTTGCTGCGGAGTAATGGTCAACAAGCCCGCCTCCGGGTCCTCGTGCCGGGTGTGGTCGCGCTTGCTTTCGGGGTGCCGCAGCACCCGGAAGGGCACGCCAAAGGGACCATTCCGGCTGGGGTCGGTAGGCCCATAGATTCCTACTACCGGCTTGCCCAGCGCACAGGCCAGGTGCAACGGGCCCGTGTCCCCGGCAATGACCAGGCAGACCCGGCGGGTAAGAGCGATCAGCCGCTCCAGGGTAAACTCCGGCGCCTGGGCAACGCCGCCACTGGCGCGCACCACCTCGGCGGCGATCGCCTGCTCCTCGGGGCCGGCATTCACCAGTACCATGCAGCCCTTGCTGGTGCAGATCCCTCGCGACCGCTCCGTAGCGCTCCGCAGGCCAGCGTTTTGCTCCCCATCCCGCGCCTGGGCTTAGCAGAACCACCGGCCGCCGGCCCGCCTCGCGCAGCACTCCGATCCGCCCACAGTTCCGCCTCGCGGTTGACCGGAAGCGGGGGAAGAATCGGGGAAAGCGGATCGCCTGCAGCCGCGGCGCAGACTTCCACCGCCTGCTCGATTACGTGCACGCCGTGGGTTGCGAACCCGTTCGCCGAAGAGCCACCGCGCGGCCCACTCGCGGGGGCGGTCTTCCCCAATCATCCGCGGAGCGCCGGCCAGCCGTCCGGCCAGCGCCGAACGAACCGCGCCCTGCAGATCGATGCACACATCGTAACGCTCGGCGCGCAGTTCCTGGCGCAAAGCGCGGATCTCCCGCAGTGTCTCGACGCGGAAGGGAGAGCGAGCCCAGGCTTTTGCGTTTACCAGGTGGATGCGGTCGGCACAGAGAAGAGCGCGCCAGCGGGGCTCGACCGCCCAGCCCAAATACCACTTTGGGTGGGCCTGCCGTAGAGCAGCAACCGCCGGCAGGGCATGCAGAATGTCGCCCATCGCGCCCAGCCGCACAATCAGGACGCGGGTTTGTTCATCGTGCAGTGACAATAAGTGATTTTCTCATATGGTCGAGGACCGCACCCTCGTCTTCGAGTTCGACTGTGAGCGCTGCCGTCTGCAGCGGCGCCACCTGGTTGAGGCGCAACCGCATGGCAGCGTCCAGCTTCACTTCATCCTTGGCCGTGATCACAAACCCATCACAGCCAAGGCGCCGGCCGAGCTCTGCCAGCCGGTCGATGTCGGCCGCGGTATAGCGATGATGATCGCGAAAGCGCACCCGCTCCACCACCTCGGCTCCAGCCGCTCCCAGGGCCCGCGAAAAATTCATCCGGCCGCGCGATCGCGCAGAAGGCTACGGCTCGCTGCACAGGGCTGGGCAGCGAAGCGGTGCGCCGCACCCGCCAGAAGCGGCATTCCCGGCTGCAGGTGAACACGGAGCTGGGACTCGAGGTCCGCATCTTCGTGACGGAGCACGATCACATCGGCACGGCGCAGCGAAGAAAGCGGCTCACGCAGCCTTCCCGCGGGCAGCAGCCGCTGGCTGAAGATCGCTGCGGTGCACGACCACGATGTCCAGGTCGCGCGCCAGTTGGCGATGCTGAAATCCATCGTCCAGCAGATGGACGCCCTGTCCTCCGCTTTCGCTTTCCGCCAGCAGGCCGGCTTCATAGCGGCTGGCTCCGACGTACACCGGCACTCCGGTCGAACGCGCGATCAGCAGGGGTTCATCCCCAAATCGATCCGCGCTCCCGCGCGATATCGACGCGCTCTGCCGTCTGCCGGGATCGCCCGTAGCCTCGGGATAAGACGTCGGGACGCAGGCCCTCCCGCTTGCAGCAGTTTCGCCAGGCAGATCACCAGCGGGGTCTTGCCCGCGCCGCCAACCGAGAGATTGCCGATGCTCACCACGGGCCAGCCCAGCCGCTGCGGCAGGCCTGCGGTCAAAGCGCGCATTCCTGGCCGGACCATCGACCTATACAGCAACTCCAGCGGGGCCAGCAGCAGCGGGGTCATGAGGCGGGTAACAAGCCCAGCAGGGCGGTAATGGCTCGCCCGGTCGCGCCGGATTGATGGTGGAACACCTCGAGCGCGCGCACCCCCAGCGTGTTGGCCGCGTCAGGATCGGTGAGCAGATTCTCCAGCATGGGCACCAGTGTTTCCGTGGTGGCCAATTTCAGCGCTTCGGCCTGGAGCAGGGTATCGATGATGGCGCGGAAGTTCGCATAATGCATGCCCATCACCACGGGCACGGCGAATTGCGCCGGCTCCAGCGGGTTATGGCCTCCAGCCGGAACCAGGCTCCCACCCACGAACGCGACCGAGGCCAGCGCATACACCGAAGCCAGCTCGCCGATCGAATCCAGCAGAACCACGGTGCCGGGTTTTATCTTTGCCGGCCGCTTCATCCAGTTGGAGCGGCGCACACTCTGCTGATTCCGGTTCTTCAGCAGCTGGGCCACCCGCCCGAAGCGCTCCGGATGGCGCGGGGCAAGAATCATGACGCAGTCCGGGACGGTTTTGAGCAATTGCTGAAAAGCATCGAGCAGGATCTCTTCTTCGCCCTCAAGCGTGCTGCCGCACACCAGTACCCGGGTTCCCGGGGCCAGCTTCTCGCGCAGCATGGTGGTGATCGCTGCCGGCTCGGCGCTGCGTACGTCGAATTTGAGATTGCCGGCGAAAGAGACCCGGCCCGCAGGCGCACCAATCGCCTTCAACCGCTTCACATCCTCCTCACTCTGCGCCAGCACGATCGAGACCCCTGCCAGGATTCCCTTCCAGACCGAGCGCAGGCGCAGGTAACGCGGCAGGGAGCGATCGGAGATTCGTCCGTTGACCACCGCTACAGGAATCGCAGCCCGGCGGCACGCAGTGAGCAGATTAGGCCAAAGCTCGGTCTCCACCAGCACCAGCAGCACGGGATCCAATGCCCGCAGGTAGCGGCGCACGATCCAGGGAAAATCCAGCGGAAAGTAGAAAGTATGGTTGATGCCGGTACGCTCCCTGGCCAACCTCTGCCCGGTGCGGGTGGTGGTCGAGAGCAGGACGCGATATTGCGGGGCGCAGGCGCTCAGCTCGTTCACCAGGCGGCTGGCCGCCAGCACCTCTCCCACCGATACCGCATGCACCCAGATGGTCTTTCTTGGGTCGCCTTCGCGCAGCCGATCGGGTACCCAGCCCAGGCGCTCGCTGAGCCCTTCGCGGTACTTGCCGTTGGTGGCCATGGCCAGCAGCCAATAAGGCAGCCCCAACGCCAGCACCACGAACAACGCGAAGGTGTAGATGATGAGCGCCATGGCGCTAGCCCTCTTTACTCGCAATAGCGCAGAAGCTCATAATCGAAGGCGGGAATGCTCTCGCCGATCGGTTTTTGCTGTATGGCTTTTCGCTGTGCTGCTCTCGTGTCCGCTGTTGCTGTTCCGGGCCCGTGCCGCCGACCATGCAGCGCCTCCTGCGGGGGTGGCGACCAGCTATCCGGCGTTTGACCTGCATCCTGCCGAGCAGGTCGCGATTGCCGCCGAACCTTACAATACCCAGGAAAAAGCCTCGATCTTCCGCTTCAAATATCTGCAGTACGGTTTTATGCCCATCCGCATCATTGTTACCAATAACGGAGATAAGCCTATCTCCCTGATCGATGCGCGCATCAACTTCATTACTGCTTTCGGGGACAAGATACCTGCTGCCGAGCCGGAAGATGTGGAGCGCCGCATCGGTGGCATCAAGCGCCCGGACGGCGGCTACAAGCTGCCCGGCCCCTTGCCGCGCATCGGCAACAAGTCCTCGACCAAGAACAAAGACGTCGATGAGGACTTCAAAACCTTTGAATACGCCGCGGTCGCGGTGGAGGCGCACACCACCCGCGCCGGCTTTCTCTTCTACGATGTGGAAGGGCTGGCCAATCCGCTGGTGGGGGCCAAGCTCAACCTGCGCATGCTGCGCAATTCCGAGGGCAAGGAACTCTTCTACTTCGAGATTCCCTTCGATAAATACCTGCACGGCGCTACGGCTGCGAACTAGAAGCAGAATTACTCGTAATAGGTTGCCGTGGTCGCGTCCGTCTCCCAGATGGTGCAGTCTTTGACCGCGACCCGGCCGCCGGTCATCTCGCTGAGTTGGCGGTTGGTTTCATCGTAAAAGTAGCGCGCCAGGTTTTCTGCTGACGGGTTGAGCTCGATGAAAGGTTCAAGGTCATTGAGCATCTGGTGGTCGATGCGATCGATCACCGGACGCATCACTTGTTTCAGCAGCTTGAAGTCCAACAGCAGGCCGGTTGCGTCCAATTCCCTGCCGCGCAGGGTCAGACGAACCTTGTAATTGTGGCCATGGGGGTTCTCGCATTTGCCACGATAGTTGCGCAGATAATGGCCCGAGGAGAAGCCCGATTCGACCGTAACTTCATACATACTGACTTGATTGTAGCTGGTTCACTTGCGGCGGTTTTTGCGGCCCAGGTTGGCCAGGCCTTCCTGCAACTCCCGCCGCATGCGCTCCTCGCTCCTGCGCTCCACCTGTTCGAACATAGTGGTCAAGATCCCGGCCAGAGCGGAGACCAGGGAGGTGAGGAGGAAAACCAGGCCGATCATCTTCCACAACGAGCCGTTGGCCGGCAGGCCGGGCTGAAGGGGGTTGGGCACCAGGCTCATGGCGCAGGAAATGAGCGAAAACAGCAGCAGTGACGCTGCGAGCAGATAGAGATTCCGGGACATTGTGGCGCTCTGCGTGGGTTAGACTTCCCTGCTAGAGTAATGCTTTTGTCGATGGGGTCAGTAACCAGGTTTGTTTTTCGTGGGGCTGAACTTGGGTTTGGTAGAGAACGACCCTACGCGAAGAAGTTTTCCACTTCCGCGATGTCCCGCGTCAGGCGGTAGGGTGGCAGGCTCTCCAGAAAAACCTTTCCATACCTTTGCCGTTCTATGCGCGGATCCAGCAGCACCAGCACGCCCCGGTCTTCGAGCGAGCGGATCAGCCGCCCGAAGCCCTGCTTCAAGGTGATCACTGCCGCCGGCACCTGGTAGTCGAAAAAGGGATTGGCGCCGCGGCCGCGACCGCCCTCATGCGCGCCGAAACCACCGGGTCCGTCGGCACCGAGAAAGGTAGCCGGTCGACAATCACGCAGCTCAAGGCTTCACCCTGCACATCGACTCCCTGCCAGAACGATGAGGTTCCGAAGAGCACTGCGTTGGGGGTGTTGCGAAATTCCTCCAGCAGCGCTTTGCGGGGCGCCGTGCCCTGCAACAGGCAGGGATAATCCAGCTCCGGCAGCAGGCGCTCATAAAGGTCGCGCATCTGCTGGTAGCTGGTAAACAGACAGAAAGCCCGGCCGCGGGTGATGTCCAGCACGCGCCGGATGCTGCGCGCCGCCTGCGCGCCAAATGTGGGCTCACGCGGGTCCGGCATCCCAGGCGGCAGGTAGAGCAGCGCCTGCTCCTCGTAGCGGAAGTGGGACGGCACCACCAGTTCCCGCGCATCGCGCAAACCCAAGCCGCTTTCTCAGGTGGGCAAAACCACCCTGCACGGTCAGGGTCGCAGAGGTGAGAATCACGCTGGGGTACTGTTCGAAGAGCAGCTCGGAAAGCAAATCGGAGACGTCGATGGGCGTAGCTTGCAGATAAGTATTACGCGCCCTGGCGCTGCTCGATCCAGAAGACGGTGTTGACACTCTCCGCCTCCATCAGGAAGCGCAGATGTTCGCGAATGTCGGCCACCCGCTTCTTCAGGCCCAGCGATTCTTCCACGCCGCGCAGCCTCTCCAGCTCACCCTCCAGCCGATGCAGGGCGTTCATCACCGCCAGATAGACGTCACCGTGTTCCTCTAGAAATTGTTCCCGCTGCTCGAAGGGCATGCGGCCTTCGCCCTGCCCCCTGGCCCCGCGGTAGCGCGGCAAAGAACATCCGCGCCCGCTCGCGCAGCATGTCTCCACACCCCTTCAGAGCGGTGGAGTGCGCTTGCCTGGCGCGCAGCAGCGTTTCCATATCGCGCACCAGCTCTTCCAGGCGCACATTGCTCAGGCTGATGCCGAAGTAGCTGGACGCAATATCTTCCAGCTCATGGGCCTCGTCGAAGATCACCGCCGCCGCTTCCGGCAGCACGCCTGCGTCCGGAGCCGCCCGAGCCTGCTGCTTGATGGCCAGGTCGGCAAAAAAGAGATGGTGATTCACGATGATCACATCGCTTTCGAGCGCCCGCCTGCGCATCTCGGTGATGAAGCAGCGTTCATAATCGGGGCAGCTTTGCCCCAGGCAAGCCTCGCTGCGCGCATCGAGCTTGGACCATACCTGGCTCGATTCCGGCAGGGCGTCGATTTCCACGCGGTCCCCGGTCTCAGTGGTCTTCTCCCAGGCCGCAATTTGCTGGTACTGGTCGATCTCTTCCAGGCCATTCAAAATGGGCTGGTCGCGCAGGGCATAGAGCTTATGACGGCAGAGGTAGTTCGCCCGGCCCTTCATGTAGCAGACGCGCAGCGGTCCCAGCAACGACTCGAGAAAGGGAACGTCGCGGAAAAACAGCTGTTCCTGCAGATTCTTGGTTCCGGTGGAAATGATGACCCGCTGCCCGGTACGCAGCGCGGGAAGCAGGTAGGCCAGAGTCTTGCCTGTCCCGGTGCCTGCTTCGACGATCAGGTGTTTGCTTTCCTGCAGGCTGCGCTCCACCGCCCGGGCCATATCCAGCTGACCGCGCCGGAACTCGTACGGGAGCGAGGAGCGCGAGAGCATTCCTCCAGGGGAGAAGAAGTCGTGCAGCGAAGGCAACGGCTGAGCGGAAATGGTGGCAGTGGACAAAGGGAAGCCCGGTGAAACTCTAAGTCTACCGTTATATGAAAGACTAAAAGCGACCATGAAGCCAGTAAAGGGAACGAAAGCCAGAAAGCCCAAGCCGCACTCGTTGGGAGGAAAGCGGGCTGCGGTGGCGAAAGCCGCACGCCGGGCCACGCCTGCTACCCGCGGCCAGCACTCCCGGGCCGAGGTGAAGCGAGCCGAGGCGGCAAAAGCCGCCGCTGAAGCCAGCGCAGCCGCGCGCTTAAGATCCGCAAACGTCCGGTACAGCGTCAGGGACCGATGTCGCGTATCGATGCAGAGACACCCGATGCGGCGGCGCCGGCAGCCCCCGCCATCCGGCGCGAGGCGGCCATCGACACGTCCGGTTGGCCGGTGCTGGCCATTGTCGGCCGCCCCAATGTGGGCAAATCCACACTCTTCAACCGGCTCACCAGCTCGCGCCGTTCGATCGTGGGGGATGAACCGGGCATCACCCGGGACCGGATTTATGGCGAGATCGAATGGTCTGGCCAGCATGCGCGGGTGGTCGATACCGGGGGAATCCTTCCCGACGACGCGGAGCTAATTCCCTCGGAAATTTTTCGCCAGGCGCGGGTCGCGCTCGATGAGGCCGACTCCATTGTGATGGTGGTGGATGGACGCACTCCGCTTGCCGCACCCGACTATGACCTTGCCCGCCTGCTGCTGCGGGGCGGAAAGCCCCTGCTGCTGGCGGTCAACAAGATCGACACCGACCGCATGGAGGACCAAACCGCCGAGTACCGCCGGCTGGGCATTCGCGAGATACTCCCCATTTCTGCTGAGCACGGAGTCGGCATCGGCGAGCTGCTGGATCATGTTTTCGCCAGCTTTCCCGCAGTGGAAAGTGCAACGGCAACGCCGGTAGAAGAGGAACTGGTGGAAGAGGGCGAAAGCCGGCACCGAACCCATGGCGAGTTCCAACAGCACGAAACCTCGATTGCCATCATCGGCCGCCCCAATGTGGGCAAGAGCACGCTGCTCAATGTGCTCACTGGCTCTTCGCGGGCGATTGTTTCGCCTATTCCGGGAACGACTCGCGACGCGGTCGATGAGGTGATCGAATACGACGGCGGCCTGCTGCGGTTCGTCGACACCGCTGGGATCCGGCGCAAGGGCAAGACCAAAATGATGGCGGAGAAGCTCTCCGTCGTCATGGCGCGCCGCCATCTGGAGGCGGCCGACGTCGCGCTGCTGGTGATCGACGCCACCGAGGGAGTTACTTCCTCCGACGCTACGATCGGCGGCTACGCGCATGAGAGCGGCCGCTCCGTGATCCTGGTGGTCAACAAATGGGACCTGGTGACCAGCGGACGAACCGACGGCAAGCCGCCAGCCGACAAGGAGATCTTCGAAGAGCAGCTACGCAAGGTGCTCAAATATCTGGCCTATGCGCCGGTGGTCTTTATCTCCGCGGCTGAGGGTAAGAACATTCACACCGTGCTCAAGCTGGTGAAAGAGGTGGCGGCCGAGCGGCGCAAGCGTGTCTCTACCGGGCAGATGAACCGTTTCCTGGAGAAAATCGACTTCCAGCGAGCCACCGTGCCCGCCGCCAACAAAATGCGGATCTTTTATATGACCCAGGCCGCCGTTGCCCCACCTACCTTCATCCTATTTACGAATCGGCAGGTTAAGTTGCATTTTGCCTTCCAGCGCTTCCTGGAAAACCAGATTCGTGCTGCTTTCGGGTTTCGGGGTTCCCCAATCTGGTTCAAGGTGCGCGCGCGAGAGAAGTAGTGCACCTTTCTTGCTATTCCCCGACCCTTTTTTTCATGGGATCGTCGATGAATTCGCTATCGCGTTCATCGTGGATGAGCAAGGAGTACGTGCCATGTGGAACTCCATTGGTTCTTGGTTTTGTATCATGGGCCTGATTGTCGGGCCTTTCTCTATCGGCGTCGTTTTTGAAGAGAAGCTGCAACGGGCCAACCGTGAATTAGGCTCGCGACTCCTCCGCAGGTACTAGACGCTTGCATCTCCAATTCACCGGAGCGCCTCACAGATTTATCGCGTGACATGGTGTTTGATGGCGCGCAGTCGAAGGACCCCGAGGGTGCCTATCTTACCCATGCCGCTCGGAGCTTTTCAACACCGAAGCCCGCACCTGGCGGACCCGCGGTCGTTCCCTGGGGCCCAGAACAAGCACTGCTGGCAGGTTGCTATGGCCGGCTACATCTACATTTTCGGCAGCCACCAGCCACCTGGATCTGCTTCGGTGGTTGAAAAGGTCCGAACAGCAGGGGCTAGATAAGCACCCTCGGGGTCCTTCGACTCCGCGCCATCAAAGACCGTGTCACGCGATAAATCTGTGAGGCGCTCCGCTCAGAGGCTGTGACTTTTTTGGTGCACTTTTCTAAATAAATCGAGCGGTTGGCGGGCTCAAGTTGTAAGAAGAGACATGGGCAACAGCGAGGTAAGGGAAGTCGAGCAGAAGGGTGCGGTGCGTCTGCGTAAAGCAGAGCGTCATCAGCTTTCTCTATTACCGCATTGCATAGATGATTTGGTGGCCTCGCATCATCGAGTACGTACGGTAATGGCGGTGGTGGAGAAGCTGGACGTGAGCGGTTTTTGCGCGCCGATCCGAGCCCGAGAGGGGAATGCTGGTCGTAATGCGACCGACCCTCATCTGCTGGTGGGTTTATGGCTGTATGGTGTGTGCGCGGGATAGGTTCGGCGCGGGAGCTGGCGCGTCGCTGTGAAGAGAGTCTGCCGTTCCGCTGGTTGTGTGGCGGGGTAAGCGTAAATCATCGCCTGCTGAGTGACTTCCGTACCGATCACGCAGACGCATTGGACGCCCTGTTTACGCAGGTGCTAGTGACGTTGGTAGACAAGAAGCTAGTGCGTGTGAGCCGCATCAGCCAGGATGGAGTGCGGATTCGTGTCAGCGCCGGGAGCAGCAGTTTTCGCCGGGAAGAACGTTTAGAGCTTCTTTTGGCGCAGGCCCGACAGCATGTGTTGGAGCTGCGCGAGCAGCTGGAATCGCCGGCACAATCGGCAGCGGCAACGTCGCGCCAGAAGGCGGCGCGTAGACAAGCGGCGAAGTCGCGAGAGCAGCGCTTGGAGCAGGCGATAGCGCAGTTGCCGGAACTGAAGAAGAAGCAGGCTGAGGCGGCCCAGAGGGCAGGGCAAGGCAAGTGTGGGGACCAGATCCGAGCCCGGCAGCCGCGGGTAAGCACCACGGATGCGGCCACGCGGGTGATGAAGATGGCTAACGGTGGTTACAGCCCTGCGGCGAACGTGCAGTTGGCCACCGACACGGAAAGCCGCGCCATCTTGGGAGTGAGCGTCAGTAATGAGTCTTCCGATTCAGCTGGGTTGAGCGAACCGATGCGAGAGCAAGTGGAACAACGGACGGGTGGCAAGGTGAAACAGCACCTGGTGGACGGCGGCTACTTGCGCATGGAGGACATCGTCGAGGCCCAACAGCAAGGGGTGGAGTTGTTCGTGCCTCCCAAGCCGGCCAGAAACCCGAACAACCGGGGGAACGAGTTGAAACCCAAGCCCAGCGATTCGGAAGCGATCCGGGCATGGAAGCAACGCATGGAAAGCGAAGAAGGCAAGAAAATCTACCACCAAAGGGCCGCCACCAGCGAGACGGTGAACGCTGAATTACGAACCTATCGCGGCTTGGCGCCGTTGACCGTACGAGGGCTCAACAAAATCAAATGCGTGGCGCTGTGGTGCGCCTTGGCTTACAACCTGACCCAGATGTTTTTTGTCAAAACTCCCGCAAAAGAAGAGAGCGCTTTGATGGATGTGGGGGTTTGACAAAAAACATCCATCAAGCGATCGTTTGGGCTTCGCCCGTCTTATCCGCCCACCCGTCCAGTTTTGTTGAGTCTTATGTAGTACTTTTGCGTATGGAGAGAGAGGATTTCCATGAGCGGAGCGAAGTGTTCCCACGTAAAGGATCATGTTAAACACGTGAAGCCGCATACCAAGGGCTGTGAGGAATGTCTCAAGACGGGAGACAGCTGGGTTCACCTGCGTATGTGCCTGGAGTGCGGCAAGGTCGGCTGCTGCGATTCATCCAAGAACCGCCATGCCACAGCTCACTTCCACGCGGCCGGGCATCCCATCATGCGCTCTGTCGAACCCGGGGAAGACTGGCGTTGGTGCTATATCGACGAGACCTATCTCAACTAGGCGACCTCTTCCAGATCAGCGCTTAACTCAGGCACGTCCGCCTTGTCTTTTATGAGAATCAGCGCAACGCTGGCGACAATCAGCGCGGTGCCGACCAGCATTCGCGGGGTTACCACCTCCCCGCGAAGAAATAGCCCAGAGCCACAGCCACCACGGGATTGATATAGGCATGGCTGGCGACGCGCGTGGCAGGCATGCGGCCAAGCAGCCAGACAAAGGCGCTGAAGCCCACCAGCGAACCGGCCACCACCAGGTAAAGCAGAGCGCCCACGGCTTTTGCGGAAACGTGCGGGAAGGGGTGCATCTCTCCGGTCAAAGCCGAGAGGATGAGCAGGATCGCACCGCCGAACATCATCTCCGCCCCGGCGGTGATTCCCTTGGACTTGGGCAGCGGCATGGCACGGGTGAGCACGGCCCCGAGCGACCACGCGGTGCCTCCGCCGAGGATGGCGGCGCAGGGCAGAATGGCAACGTGCTGGGCATTGTGCAGCAGCAGCAGGAGAACGCCGGCAAACCCGACCGCAATCGAGACCAGAAGGCTCCAGCGGAAGCGCTGCTGGCGAAAAACAAAGACCTCAAGGGCGATGGTAATGAGCGGCAGCGTCGCCTCGAGCACAGAGGTAAAGCCGGAAGGCACATACTGTTCTGCCCAGAACACCGCGCCATAGGTGACCACGAACATCAGCGAGCCAATCACCACCAGGCTGCCCCACTCTTTGCCGGAGGGACGCGGGCGTCCACAAAAAGCGCATCACGGCGTACAGCAGGGTGCCGGCCAAAAAGAAACGCACCCCCGCGGCAAAGAGTGGAGGCACCTGCTGCACCGCAATACGAATCGCCAGGTAGGTCGAACCCCACAAAACGTAAATGGCCGCAAACGCGAGATATACACGGAAGTCGATGCGACTCTTTTGCTTCGCCGATATAACCGTTGTAGTTGCCATGACTGGTTATATTGTAACCCGCTTTTAGATAACCCTTGAAACTATTTTTGAGAGTTATAATGGAGTCATGGGCAAGTCCATTCCGGAGCCGTTTAAGTTGTATGCAGGACATCCGGCGCTCGAGCTGGTCAATACTCTGGACTTGCGCTTTTCCGCCAGTGCCAAGGATCTGATTCCCGCTTATAGCGATCTTCTCCGCCTGACCACGCAATTGCGGCTGATGACCGCGGACCAGGCACGGAAACTGGCGCGCACCGTCGACGCAAAGGATGCCCAGCGGGTGCTGGCATCCACCGCTGAGCTGCGCGAAGCGCTGGCGGCGGTTCTCTACAGCAGGATTGACGGTGGCAAGCCACCTGCCGCGACAGGTGGAAACACTGGAAAAGCACTTCCATGCCGCGGCCCTGCATCGCAGGCTCCGAGCGGGCGACTCGCACCTGGTCTGGAGCTGGTCAGGCGCCGAGCAGCAAGCGGAGATTCCACTGTGGATGCTGGCCCAGGCGGCATCGGATTTGCTGGTTTCGAGTGACGCGCAACGGATCAAAGACTGCGGCGATCCAACCTGCCGCTGGCTGTTCCTCGACCCAGCAAGAACCACACCCGGCGATGGTGCGACATGAAGACCTGCGGCAACCGGATGAAGGCGCGAAGACACCAGGCGCGCTACCACGGCAGCGAAGTCTTGTGACCGAGTTGTAAACTGAAGTTCTGACGATGCACTCGATCCGCGCTGCTACTCCCGCCGACGTTCCTTTGATTCTGGATCTGATCCGCGCTCTCGCCACTTATGAGCGGGAGCCCGACGCAGTTAAGGCCACCGAGGCCGACCTGCTGCGCGACGGCTTCGGCGAGCACCCCTGCTTCGAGTGCCTGATCGCCGAAACCGCGCACGGCGAAGCGGCCGGCTTTGCCCTCTACTTCTACAACTACTCCACCTGGCGGGGCCGCTCCGGCATCCACCTGGAAGATCTGTTCGTGCTGCCCCGGTTCCGCGGGCAGGGTATCGGCAAAGCGCTGCTGGCGAGGGTGGCCGCGCGCGCCGCGGAGCAAGGCTGCGTCCGGCTGCAATGGGACGTTCTGGCCTGGAACCAGACCGCCATCGACTTTTACCAGGGGCTGGGCGCGCAGTTTCTCGACGAGTGGCGCATCATGCGGGTCAACGACGGCGGCATTCGGCGCCCTGGCAAGCCTGGCGGCAGAAACGGAGCCGGCCCATTGAGCGGGCAGGGACCAGCCCGGGTACGTGTCATCGGCGGCGGCCTGGCCGGCCCCGAGGCTGCCCTGATGGCAGCCCGCCGCGGCTGCCAGGTCGACCTCTACGAAATGCGCTCTGTGGTGGACGGCACGCTGCGCTCCACGCCCGCGCATCAGACGGCCGACTTTGCCGAGCTGGTCTGCTCCAATTCGCTCAAGTCGGAGAGCGAAAACAGCGCGCCCTGGCTGCTCAAGCAGGAAATGCGCCGGGCCGGGTCCGCCCTGCTGGCCTGCGCGGATGCGAGCGCGGTGCCCGCCGGGCACGCCCTGGCCGTCGACCGGGTGGAATTCTCCCGCCTGGTGGCCCGCGCTATCGAGCAGGAAAGCCGCATCACCGTTCACCGGGAAGAGGTGACCGCTCTCGACCCCGGACCAGATCACCATCGTCGCCACCGGCCCGCTGACCTCGGCTCCGCTCTGCGCGGAGATTGCCCGGCTTACCGGCAGCGGCCAGCTCGCCTTCTACGACTCCATCAGCCCCATCGTCGAAGCCGATTCGATCGACATGGAGCGGGTCTACTTTGCCGCCCGCTACGACAAAGGCACCGCCGATTACATCAACTGCCCCATGTCCAAGGAGGAGTACGAGCGCTTCTACGAAGCCCTCGTTTCCGCCGAAGCGGTCGAAAGCCGGGAATGGGAGAAGCTGGAATACTTCGAAGGCTGCCTGCCGATCGAGGAATTGGCCCGGCGCGGCCGGGAGACGCTGCGCTTTGGCCCCATGAAGCCGGTCGGCCTGCGCGATCCGCGCACCGGCAAGGTGCCCTGGGCGGTGGTGCAATTGCGCTGCGAGAACCTGCGCGCCGACTCCTACAACCTGGTCGGCCTGCAAAACCACCTGAAATTCGGCGAGCAGGCGCGGGTTCTGCGCCTCATTCCCGGCCTGGAGAAGGCAAAATTCCTACGCTTCGGCCAGATCCATCGCAATACCTACGTCAACGCGCCCCGGGTGCTCACCGAGACCCTTGCACTGCGGGACCATCCCCGCATTTTCATCGCCGGGCAGCTGTCGGGGGTGGAGGGCTATACCGAATCCATTGCCACCGGCATGCTCGCCGGCCTGTACGCCGCCCAGGTTGCCCACGGCGAGCCAGCGTCTGCCGTGCCTCGCGGCACCGCCCTGGGCTCGCTGGTGCACTACATTACCCATGCCGAGGCCAACCACTTCCAGCCGGCCAATATCACCTTTGACCTGCTGCTGCCGCTGGAGGAGACGGTGCGCAAGCAGATCCGCGACAAGCGGGAGCGCCACCGGCTGCAGTGCGACCGCGCCCTGGCGCTATTTGACGCCTGGTGGCTGCAGCTAGCGGCGCTGGCCTCGGCTTGAGAGGGCTTTTTTTCGACGGCTTGGCGATTAAGACACATCCAACGGAGAACAGGGGCTGGTTTGCCCCGGCCTTGAATTGTTTTTGCCTTCCATTTAACGTGGTCGTGCTATACGGGCGAACTATCTGCTGCCCGCTTCGAGGAGATCTATCATGCGTACGAAAACTACTTTATGGCTCGCGCTCGTCGTGCTTGTCCTCGTTCCGGCCCTTGCGGGTGGCCAGGACACCACGGCCAAGATCCACGGGCACGTGCAAGACCCGGCCAACGCCCCCATCGCCAACGCCCAGGTGATACTCAGCACGGATGGCAAGACCCCCCTGTACACCTTCACCACCGACGCGAACGGCGACTACAAGGGAGAGGGCATCAAGCCCGGCACCTACTACGTCACGCTCTACGCCACTCCCGGATAAGGCCGTCGACCGCTTTGACAATGTGAAGTTCACGACCGGCACGGACACCCTGCAGGACTTCGACCTGAGCCGCGCTGAATACGTGAAGAAGTTGCCTCCGGAGCAGCAAAAGGCGCTCGAAGAAGCCAAGAAGAAGAATGCGGAAATCATCAAAGAGAACCAGAGCGTCGGCAAACTGAACGACCTGCTCAAGCAGGCGCGCGCAGCCAACTCGGCGAAGAAGTACGACGACGCGGCTACGGCGATGCAGCAGGCAACGACCATCAAACCGGACGCTGCCGTGCTGTGGCTGGAGTTGGGCATTGCGCAGACCGGGCAGAAGAAGTACGACGATGCCCGGTTTCGCTCAAGAAGGCGCTGGATCTCGATACCAACTCCAAGAAGCCCAATCCCGAAGTCGAAGCAGCCGACAACAATGCGTTGGGCGAGGTCTACGCCAACACCAACAAGATCCCCGACGCGACTGCATCGTATGACGCCGCGGCCAAGCTTCAACCTGCGAATGCGGCCATGTTCTATACCAACGAGACCATTGTTCTCAGCCGCGCCGGGCAAACCGACGCCACCATCGCAGCCGCGGATAAGGCCATCGCCGCCGACCCGACCAAGGCCGATTCCCTATTACCTGAAGGGACAGGCGCTGATCTCCAAAGCCACCGTCGACCCCAAGACGCAGAAGATCGTCGCTCCTCCGGGCACCGCGGAGGCCTACAACAAGTACCTCGAACTGGCCCCCAATGGGCCGATGGCGCCGGAAGCGAAGTCGGTTCTGGCGGAGATTGGGGAGAAGGTCAACACCAAGTACAACGCCAACAAACACTGATCTCGGTCGGCGAGTGGGACCACGGCGAAGGGACGCTGCTTACCGGCGTCCCTTTGCTTGTATTGGGGCAAATCTCTTGAATCAGTTCCGCTCCATCCCGGGTGGTCAGCTATGCGGAGGCCAGCCGGATCGTCCGCGAGCATGCCGATCGGCTGGCGCCGCGGCATCCTGCCGCAGTCTGCCGGGCTGCTCGATACCCTGGGCAGGGTGCTGGCGGAGCCGGTTCTTGCCGACCGGGACCAGCCGCCGTTTCCCCGCTCCACGCGGGACGGGTTTGCCTGCCGCGCCGCCGACCTTGAGGCCGGCCTGCCTGCTCGAGGTCATTGGGTCGATTCGCGCCGGCGAGGCCGTGACGATCGAGGTTACCGCGGGGCAGGCGGTCGAAATCATGACCGGCGCGCCGGTACCCGCCGGCGCCGATTGCGTGGTCATGGTGGAGCACGTTGAGCGTGACCGGCGACACGCTTCGCCTCTCCCCCGGCCGCAGCATCGCGGCCGGCGAAAACATCGTCCCCAAGGGAGCCGAGGCTCGAGCGGGAGAAGTGATCCTGCCCCGGGGCACGCGCATTTCCGCCGCCCAGATCGCCGCAGCCGCAGCCTGCGGCGCGGGCGCAGCTCAGCGTGTTTGCCCGGCCCCGGGTCGCCATCGTCGCCACCGGCGACGAGCTGGTCGAAGTGGACCAGAGCCCGCTGACCCAGCAGATTCGTAACTCCAACAGCTACTCACTCGCGGCGCAGGTTCTCGCCGCCGGAGCGGAGCCAGTGCGGCTCCCGATTGCGCGCGATGAGCGCGGCGCATCTTGAAGCCATCATCCGCAGCGCGCTCGAGAGCGATCTGCTGCTGCTTTCCGGCGGGGTTTCGATGGGAAAGTACGATCTGGTGGAGGAGGTTCTGCTCTCCCTGGGGGCCGAGTTCTTTTTTACCGGCGCGCTGATCCAGCCCGGCAAGCCAGTCGTCTTCGGAAGGCTTGGCGAGCTTTATTTCTTTGGGCTTCCCGGCAATCCTGTATCTACCATGGTTACGTTCTTGCTTTTTGTCGAGCCGCTGCTGGGCGCGCTTTGCGGCGATGGCGGCCGCGGACCCCGTTTCGCGCAGGCCCGCCTGGCGAGCGACGTCCAGGTCAAGACCGGCCTGACGCGCTTTCTGCCGGCCAGGCTGGTGGATGTGACCGTGGAGCCGGTTACCTGGCAAGGCTCCGGCGACCTCGCGAGCACCAGCCGCTCCAATTGCTTTCTTGTGGTTCCGGCCGACCGGCCGCTGCTCGCCGCTGGTGAGACGGTCACGATACTGCTAGCCTAGCGACACCATGGAAAAGCTCTCCCATTACGACGCCGAAGGCAGCGCGCATATGGTCGACGTGAGCGCCAAACCCGCCACCCGGCGCGAGGCCGAAGCTTCGGCCTTTGTTGTGCTGTCTGAGGCGGTGCTGGCCGCTTTACCGCAAAACCCCAAGGGCAACCCGCTTGAGGTGGCGCGCTTCGCCGGCATTCAGGCGGCCAAACGCACGGCGGACCTGATTCCTATGTGTCATCCGCTGCCCTTGAGCTACATCGATGTGTCGGCGACCGTAGTTGCCGGCGGCATCGAGATCCGCAGCACTGCTGCGACGGTCGCCGGCACCGGCGTGGAGATGGAGGCGCTGACGGCAGCCGCAGTGGCGGCATTGACAATCTACGACATGTGCAAGGCTCTGGACAAATCCATTGCCATTCGCGAGATTGTCCTGGTGCGCAAATCCGGAGGCAAGAGCGGAGACTACCTACGTCCTTGAAATGCTGATCCCTCCACTACGGTCGGGATGACAAAGGGGAAGGCTTCCATTGGCGTTGGTTGCGGTGCTAGAACACAGCAGACACATAAGGCCCGTACCCTTCAAGGACAGTGGCTCTGGTGTTCACGAGCGATCGCAACTTAGATTTTGGCCTTACGCCGGAAGCAGCGCAGATCGTGATCGTTGACCATTCCCGACGCCTGCATCCAGGCATAGACAATGACCGGGCCTACAAATTTGAAGCCGCGCTTCTTGAGCTCCGCGGAGATCTCCTCTGAGAGGGCAGTCTTCGCAGGCACATGGCCAGTCTTGTTTTGAATTGGCTTTCCCCCAGCCAACTTCCAAACAAAGCTGGAGAAGTCCTCGCCGCTGCGCCTCATCTCTTCATAAATTCTGGCGCCTGCGATGGTCGCCTCGATCTTGGCGCGAGAGCGAATAATGCCGGGATTGGCGAGTAGCCGGGTCACATCCGGCTTGCCGAATCGTGCAACTACCTCCGGATCGAAGCCATGAAACGCCTCGCGAAAAGCCTCGCGCTTGCGCAATACAGTGATCCATGCCAGACCAGCCTGGAATCCCTCCAACATGAGCAGTTCCCAAAGCGCCCGGCTATCGTGCTCGCGGAACTCCCCATTCCTGATCGTGGTATGCGCGGAGAAGCGGGTCGCTTTCCGCCCAGGCGCAGCGGCGCAGCTCAGCTCATCGGGCGCTGACCGAGAAGTTCCTCGCGCACCATGGGGGCGACGCGATCGCCGAGGATTTCGATGGCATGCATCATCTTGTCATGAGGAAGCGTCGACACGCCCATTTGGAAAGTGATGCGGGAGATGCCGCCCAGCGCCTCATTGATGTAAAGGATCTTCCCGGCGACGGTTTCGGCATCACCGATAATCAGGGCTCCGGTGGGACCGCGCGTGGCATCGAACTGGGCTCGCGTAGTTGGCGGCCATCCCCGTTCTTTGCCGATCTCGGTGAAGGTGTGGGCATAGCCGGGAAAGAAATCGTCCGCCGCCTGCTGCGTCGTGTCGCCAAGAAAACCAATGCAGTGAAGCCCCACGCGCAACTGCTCCGGGGCGTGGCCGGCTCGGCGCCCGGCCTCGCGGTAGAGTTCGATGTGGGGACGAAAGCGGTGAGGTTCACCGCCGATGATAGCGACCATGAAAGGAAGTCCCAGCGCGCCAGCGCGCGCGAAGGAAGCAGGCGTTCCCCCGACACCCAGCCAGATGGGCAGCGGATCTTGTAAGGGGCGCGGGTAAACGCTCTGTCCAGTAAGAGGAGCGCGGTGCTTGCCCGACCAGTAGACCTCTGTCTTTTCCCGAATCTTCAGCAGCAATTCGAGCTTCTCGGCAAAGAGCGAGTCGTAGTCGTTGAGGTTGAGACCGAAGAGCGGAAAAGACTCAATAAAAGAGCCGCGGCCGGCCACGATCTCCGCCCGGCCCTGGGAGATCAGATCAAGAGTGGCGAATTGCTGAAAAACGCGAACCGGGTCAGCTGCGCTGAGCACCGTGACTGCGCTGGTAAGGCGGATACGTTTGGTCAGTGCAGCCCCCGCGGCGAGGATGACCGGAGGAGCAGAATCAAGAAACTCAGGCCGATGATGTTCGCCGATACCAAACACGTCTAGACCGACCTGGTCGGCCAGCGCAATTTCCTGCAGCAGATGCTGCATGCGCTCCGCGGGGCTAAGAGCGACACCGGTGAACGGATCTGGAATGGATGCTGCAAAGCTGTCAATGCCGATCTGCAACGCTAACTCCTTCTCCCCGTCCACGGGGGGACGGATTACGGGGATTGGATGCTTTGATGTTGCAATAGTTTCAGACCCGGTTGTCCCTAGAGCAGATCCGTGGTGTTGACCAGGGGGACAGAAAGGTCCCGGACCGGCGCCCCATCTGGTTCCCTTGAACGCCGGTCCTCATAAACGGCTAAGGCCTCATCAAGTTGCTGGCGATCGATTGGCTTGGAAATGTAACCGTCCATACCAGCCGCAATACAGCGCTCGCGGTCCCCTTTCATCGCCAGTGCGGTCATGGCAATGATTGGTTGATGCAACCCGGTGAGCTTTTCTTTCTCGCGGATCGCGATGGTTGCCGCGATGCCGTCCGTGCCTGGCATATGCACGTCCATCAGCACCAGGTCGTACGAGTGTCGCGCTAACGCTGCAAGCGCTTCTTCTCCGCTCGCGGCCAGGACCACCTGATGACCGCGGTTTTCAAGCATTCGAGTCGCAACCTTCTGATTGACGCGATTATCTTCCGCCAAAAGAATGTGCAGGCTTTTCACACACTCATCCGCATTCCGCAAAGAGTAGCGAGTGATAATCGGTACCGGCGATGGCTCCAGTTTGGCTTGCATCAGGCGAATGATCGCTTGCGTGCAGCTCCGCCTGACGTATCGGCTTATGCAAATAGGCAGAGATTCCCAGCTCTCCACAACGAGCCACATCGCCCCGTTGACCACCGGAGGTGAGCATCATGATGGTCGCCGTTGAAAGCTTGCTGCTCTCCCTGATGTGTCCAACCAGGCCGAAGCCGTCCATGTTGGGCATGTGCATGTCGGTGAGGATCAATCCATAGGCGATGATTCGCTTTCTCGGCGGCCGAAAGCTCATTTAATGCCAGTTGGCCATCGGAAACCGAAGTGGGATTCATTCCCCAACGCTCCACCATGCTGTGAAGGATCCGACGGTTGGTGCCGTTGTCATCGACGATCAGGACTTTCACCCCCTGGAGTGTCGCTGAAGGAGCCACGTTCTGAAACACAGCGGCTTGCATGGTTTCCGTCCCGAAGCGCACAGTGAAGTGAAAGCGTGATCCTACGCCGAGCTCGCTCTCCACCCACATACGTCCGCCCATCATCTCGACCAGGCGCCTGGAAATGGTCAAGCCCAGCCCCGTTCCTCCAAATTGACGCGTCGTGGACGCATCCGCCTGGTTGAAGGAGTCGAAGATCATATCCACTTTCTCCGGGGCAATACCCAACCCGGAATCGGAAACGACAAAGTGCAGGACCGAGGCCTTCTCCTCGAGAACTTCGGCGGTTACCCTCAGCCCCACTTCCCCTTTTGCGGTGAACTTGAGCGCGTTCCCAAGCAGGTTGAGAAAGACCTGACGCAGGCGGCCCGGATCGCCCGGACGGTCTCCGGGACTCCGGTCGCAACCTCGCACAGCAGCTCGATCCCTTTTTCATCTGCGCGCAGCGCCATCGTCTTCAAGGCGTCTTCGATACAATCACTCAGGTTGAAGTCCGTCTCTTCCAGGTCGACCTTGCCCGCTTCGATCTTGGAGAAATCAAGTATGTCATTAATCACATTCAACAACGCGTCTGCGGAAAGCTTGACCGTATCCAGGTAATCTCTTTGCTCCGGGGTCAGCTCGGTCTCCAGGGTCAGGTCGGTCATTCCGATGATGCCATTCAGCGGGGTGCGAATCTCATGGCTCATATTGGCCAAAAACTCACTCTTTGCCCGGCTTTGGCGTTCCGCTGCCTTCACTTTCTCCCGCCCTGCATTCATCTCTTCCATCATGAGGAAGCGCTCCTGGCTCAGCTTGAGTTCCAGGGCGTGCAGAGAAAAGCGCCGGTCAACAGCGGCCACCACAAATACGGTCAGCAAAATCAGCAGGGTGCCCAGCGCTATGCTGACCACGCTAAGGTCGGAGATGTTGATGGCGTGTTTTAGATCGGAATTTGCCACCGAGGCGGGCACAAAAACTACGCCGGCCATGCCGACATAATGCACAACCGGAATGGCCAACACCCATCAGCAGGCCGTTGCGCAACTTCCGCCAACTCCAGGGAGAGGTGTGTTCCCGGACGGCGAACGTCAGACGAATGGCCACAAACGAGATGACGATACCGAGGAGTATGGACAAAGCCACTACCCCGCCGGAATAGACGCACATGGCGGTCAGCCGCATGGCATGCATGCCGACGTAATGCATGGCTGCGATGCCGCCGCCCATCAGGACGCTGCCAACCATAGCCGCCGTCATGGTCAGACGGGCTTGAGTTACCACCAACAGCGCCACCGCGGAGGCCAGGATGGCCGCCACCATCGAGAGCAGAACCGTCGGCCAGTCATAGAGCACCGGGACGGGCAGTCGAAAAGCTTCCATTCCCATGTAGTGCATCGACCAGATGCCGATTCCCATGGCGAACGCGCCCCCGCACAACCAGGCATGCCGGGCCCTGCCCCGCGCGATGGTCATCCGTCCGGAAAGGTCGAGTGCCGCATACGCGGCGATGATCGCAATCGCGACCGACAGCGCGACCAGCCGATAGTCGTAATGGCCGATGAGCGTAGGGCCGCCGATTCCGTTCATCACACCTTCAACCTGGCTCGAGCTTGAGCACCCTCTACCGTCTACTCTTCGGCACGTTTCTCAATCAGCGAGATAGCACATAGGAGGAATAGAAGATCGCCGGACGAATTTCCGGCCAAGAATTTCGCCCGGCAGTTGTAATCGGACCGATTTTGTCGTATATTGTAGTAAGTGCGAATCAGTCGCAACTAGAGCAAGCAAAAAAAGATGCTGAAGCGCTGCGATCTGTTGAATGAGGTGGAGGCAAGGGGCGTTCGCTTGACCGCGCAGAGACGCGCGTTGATCGAAACCATCCAGCAGCGCGGATGCCCATCTTGACGCCGCCACCCTGTTGTCGCGGGCTCGCCAGCGCGACCCTAATATCGATCGCGCGACCGTCTACCGGACCCTGGAGTTGTTGAAGCGGCTGGGCCTGATCGATGAGCTGGATCTGATGCACCTCAACGGAGAAAAGCACTATTACGAGGTCAAGACGCAGAAGGACCATCTGCATCTGGCATGCTTCCGATTGCGGAAAGATCGAGGAGTTCGATAGTCCCACGTTCCAACGTTTGAAACGGGAGATCGCGTCCCAAAAAGACTTTGAAATACAGGTAATGCGTCTCGAAGTGGGAGGTCTGTGCAGACAGTGTGCTGCGCAGCAAAAGGCTTCCTGATGACTCTTTGACCCAATGACCCAGATCCCCGCGGCAATCTCTTGGCGGAGACCGCGAGGACCTGGGGACCACAGCCGAATAGACTGCGGGCTTCCTTCACTATAGGACCCCGCCCGCAAGGTTTCAACCGTCAGGATGGCCGCCGCTTCCCCCAGCGTGGCCTGAATGCTGAACGTGTGCCTGCGTCAGGAGTGAGTATGTGGAAGAGAGCCGGCTGCCGTACGGCCAGAATTGCGGCAACCTTTTACGCCCTTGCGTTACTATCTGCTGCGCTGGCCTGGGCCAGTGTTGGAGGAAGCATCTCCGGCGCCGTTAAGGATGGGTCGGGACGCGTGATTCCAGGTGCGGCGTGACTGTTCGCCAGGTGAGCACCGGGCTCAGTTACCAGACGCACAGCAATAGCAAGGGTTTTTACACCTTCCCGGTTCTGCCGGTTGGCCAGTACGAGCTGGATGTGGAGGCTCCCGGTTTTTCCGGCTATCAGCGCACCGACGTGGTGCTGGATACCAACGCGGCGCATCACCCTCGATGCTTCGCTCGAAGTGGGCGGCGTCGCCCAGACCGTGAGCGTGGTCGACAACACCTTGCATGTAGAGACCACCAGCACTCAACTGGGCCAGGTAATCACCGGGCAGGCAGATGACCGCAGTGCCGCTCGATGGCCGCAGCTATACCGACCTTCTTTCTCTCCAGCCCGGAGTCGCCCCGCAAACATCGATTACTTCCACCACGCGTGCAGGACGTGGGCGCGACCGTCCTCAACCCTTCTGGAACTCTCAATCCGGGCACGATCTCGGTGAATGGGCAGCGGGAGTTCGCCAATTATTTCAGCGTGAATGGCGCCGACGTGGAAGAGGACGTCAACGCGGGCACGGCGATCATTCCTAACCTGGATGCGATTGACGAGTTCCGCATTATCACCAGCAACTTCGACGCCGAGTACGGAGAATTCAGTGGCGGCCAGATCAACGTCATCACAAAATCGGGCAGCAATGCATTCCACGGCAACGCATTTGATTTTCTGCGCAATACCGATCTCGACGCGCGCAACTACTTTTCTCCGACGCGGGGCGCCTTCCGGCAGAACCAGTTTGGTGGGACCATCGGCGGACCCATTCGCCACGACAAGATTTTCTTCTTCATCGACTATCAAGGGACGCGGCAGACGCAGGGCATCGATACCGGCACCATCAGCGTTCCTTCGAACGCAGATCGCAGCGGCAATCTCAGCGACTTCGGTAACGGCACGTCAGGAACCAATTAGTGGGTGCGGTCGGCGGCCCCTACTTCGCAAACCTGCTGACGCAGAAACTGGGCTACGCGGTCGACCTCGGGTGAATCGTATTACGTGCCCGGGTGCACTACTCCGGCTCAATGCGTCTTTCCCAACGCATTCATTCCTCAGCGTGCCTGGTCAGTTCCGGCTCAGCGCATGCTCCAGTACATCCCGGCTCCAAATACCGCCAACGGCTTTGCCACCTCCTCCTTCAACCAGATCAGTCCGCGACGACAAGGGCGCGGTCCGCATCGATGCGAATACCCGCTGGGGCCTGCTTTCCGCCTACTACTTTATCGACGACTTCAATCTCAATAATCCGTATCCGGTGGCACAGAGCGGCGCCAGCGTCCCTGGCTTCAATGCCATCACCACCGGCCGGGCGCAGCTGGCCGCTCTTGGCGATACCAAGACGTTCAATGCCACGGCGTGTCAATGAGCTCCACTCAGCTATCATGCGCGACTTACACCAATCTCGGCCAGCCGGTCGGCGGGCGGAACGTAAGCCTGGTTTCGCAGGGATTTGAGAATGCCGACGGCACAGCCAGCATCGTGGCTCTCGATCCCAAGGGACAGAGCGTCGAGAACCTCAACTTCAACGGATTCTCCACCGGCGCCGCAGCCAACCAGCTCATCCAGGTCAACAATACCTATCAGGTCACCGACACCTTCTCCAAGGTCTGGGCAACCACACGATCAAGTTCGGCGGGGAGTTCCATACCGACCAGGTGAATGCCACACCCTATTGCGCAATTCAATGGAAGCTTCGTTTTCACCGGACAGGAGACAGGCGTCGACTTTGCCGACTTCTTGATCGGCGTTCCCAGCCAATACAACCAGAGCCAGCTCAACCCCTTCTATGCGCGGAACAAGTATGTGGGGCTGTTCGCGCAGGATAGCTGGCACGTGCTGCCCAACTTGACCCTGAATTACGGCCTCCGCTGGGATCGGATTGCACCCTGGTCGGAAAAGTACAACCAGATATCCACCTTCGTCGCGGGTGCGCAGTCGGTGGTGTTTCCCGGGGCGCCTCCGGGCATCCTTTATCCCGGCGATCATGCAGGCGGTCAAGAATACCGAATACGCTGGCCCCGATCGGCAACCTTGGCTTTGCGCCGCGCGTGGGCCTCGCCTGGTCGCCCCAGGCCGAATCGGGAAGCCTGCTTGGGAAAGATTGTTGGGTCGGCGCCGGGCACTACCAGCATCCGGGCAAGCTTGGGAAATTTCTATACCGCGATCGATGCGCTTTCGATCAGCGTGCTGGCCGCGAATGCTCCATATGGCACCACCTATACCAGCCCGGCTCCTCCGCTGTTCGCGACGCCGTTCATCACCGCGGCCAACGGCCAGGACAATGGCCAGCCTTTTCCCTACACGTTTGCGCGGTTGAACTCTTCGCGCGCGCAATCCCGATCCTAATATCGACTGGAGCACCTATGAGCCGATCAGCGGGATCCCGGGATATGACATCCACAACCGCACACCGTATACCGAGGAGTGGATGCTTTCGATCGAACGGCAGGCCGGCCCCAATACGGTTTTCAGCGCCAGCTATGTCGGCAGCTCCAGCCATCGCCAGCGGGTTCTGATCGAACCGAACGCAGGAGATCCATCGCTGTGCCTGAGCCTCAGCCAGCCAAGTGAGGTACAACCGGGAACACTTACCTGCGGGCCCGGGCGGTGAGGACACGGCTCTATTACCCCATTGGCGGCGGGCAGGTAAACGGGACACGCGGACCGCTGGGAGCGAACTTCGGCAGCAATGCGCTGCAGTCCGACGATTGGCCATGCCAACTACAACGCACTCGAACTCAGCGCCCGTCATACCAGCGGACGGCTCGAATTCTCCGCCTCCTATACCTACAGCAAGTCGATGGATCAGTCCTCGAACATCGGCGGAGGAGGTCAACCCTTTCAATCCCGCGCTCAGCTACGCCATCTCATCGTTCGACGTGAAACATAACTTCGTTCTCAGTTATGAATACCAGCTGCCGTTCGACCAGTTCTTTCGCCCCAATCGCCTGAGCCAGGGATGGTCTCTTTCCGGGATCACGCGCTTCGCCAGCGGCTTTCCGGTAACCATGGTCAACAATGGAGACAACTCGCTGATCGGGACAAATCCCAACGGAATCAACAACAGCAGCATCGATGAGCCCGACTACAACGGCGGCTCGCTTCGCCTGAACCATAACCCGCGCACACAACGGGAACAACTACTTCGATACCACGGCCTTCAGCATGAATGCGCTGGGCACCCCAGGCGACGCCAAGAGGCGTTTCTTCTATGGCCCAGGCGCCGATAACTGGGACATGGCGGTGGCCAAGAAGCTGGCGCTGACAGAATCGAAGTCCCTGCTCTTCCGGGTGGAGGCGTTCAACGTCTTCAACCACACGCAATTCAATGGCCCCACAGCGGTCGACGGCGATATCGGCAGTTCGACCTTCGGCAACGCCATCAGCGCCGCGGCTCCGCGAATCCTGCAGGGAGCGCTGAAGTTCAACTTTTGAGGACGTCACCGGTAGTCAGCCTTATCCCTCGGCTGCGATACTGGAGGCAATGCGCAATCTCTTCAGGGCCACCGCTCTGCTTCTTGTGCTTCCTGCTTGTTGGCCGTCCGGCCGGCGCGTATTCGCTCCTAACCCACGAGCAGCTGATCGACCTGACCTGGCAGAGTTCTATCGTGCCGCTGCTGCGCAGCCGGTATCCGGGCATCACCCCCGAAGAGCTGGAAGCAGGCACGCTCCTACGCCTATGCAGGCTGCGTCATTCAGGATATTGGCTACTATCCTTTCGGCGACCCTTTCGTCTCCGACCTGACACATTACGTCCGCACCGGCGACTTCATCGTCCACCTCTTCCGCGATGCCAAGGACGCCAACCAGCTTGCCTTCGCCGTTGGGGCGCTCTCCCATTACATTGGCGACAACATAGGCCACTCCATGGCCACCAACCGCGCCGTGCCGGTCGAATTTCCCAAGTTGGCCGCGAAATATGGTCAGGTCGTTACCTTACGGCGAAGGATGAACATGCCCACGTGCAGACAGAGTTCGCCTTCGACATCAACGAGATTGCGCACCGCCGCTTCGCGCCCGCTCACTACCTTCGCCACGTCGGGCTCAACGTCCCCACGCAGCAACTCGCCAGCGCCTTCTACGAGACCTATGGTCTTAGTGAGGACTTCTCCAAAGCCAAATCGAGCCGCATCAATGTCAGTGGTTTTCGCTTCGCCGTCCGCAGCTTCATTCCTCGCGTCGCCTATGCGGTCACACTATTGCATCGCAGCCATATGCCTGCGGACACCGCGGGTCCCGAATTGCAGAAACTGGAGAGCGAGGTTGCGCGGGTCGCGGCGGAGAATCACTGGGACCAGTACCGTCAGAAGGCGGGCATCGGAACCTATTCGCTCGCCGGGTTTATCTATATCGTGCCCAAGATTGGCCCGCTGAAACTGGTCGCGATCAAAGGTCCCAACGCCGCTACTGAAGAGGAATACGTGCGCAGCGTCAACTTGTCTACGGACGCCCTTAGCTCCGCCATGGGCCGGCTTGCTAAGGCGCATCAAACGCTTGCCAACCGTGACCTCGATACCGGCGCACCGGTCCGTCCCGGGGCCTATCGCCTCACGGATGATACCTACGCCAAGCTGCTTCACCGCCTGGTTGTCGATCCCCACCATACAATACCTCCTGGCCTCAAGTCCGACATTCATGAACTACTACGCCGATCCGAAGGCACCCATCCACACTAAGAAGAATCCCGCTGCAGTGGGCTCGGGTTCAGAGCGAGCTGCAGACTCTTCAAACCATGCCCGTGAGCAACCAACCCATCGCCACCGAGACACTTGAATGAGTCAGGCGGGTGGAGGCTGTTACATGTCGAGGAAGCCGCGCTTGATCGCGATCATGACTGCGTGGGTACGATCGCTGGCGCCGAGTTTGGAGAGGATGCTCTTGAGATGTCCTTTGACGGTGTGCTCGGAGATGCCGAGATTCTCAGCAATGATCTTGTTGGAATTGCCGCGGGCCACACCGCGCAGCGTTTCGAGCTCCCGGCCGGTGAGTGCATCGTCAGCAACATGCTCGGCCATTTCTACGGCGATTTCCTGGGGAATGCGGCGGTGGCCGGCGTGAACCAGCCGGATGGTATCGATCAACTCCGTGCGCAGCATGCTCTTCAGAAGATACCCGGAGGCGCCCGCCTTGAACGCCCGCAGAGCTTGCACGTCTCCTCCATACGTGGTCAGGACAATGATGCGCGCATTGGGCCACTCCTTGCGAATCGCGGTGATCGCCTCGATTCCGTTGGCCTTGGGCATGCGCAGATCCATGAGCGTGATGTCAGGCCGGTGAGTCGAAAACACGCAATCGCCTCTTCGCCATCGGTCGCCTCGGCCACCACCGTCATATCGGGCTGGGCCATAATCGCGCCCGAAATCCCGCCCCGCAAGAGCGGATGGTCATCTACCGTAAGCACGCGGATCGTCTGCTGGCCACTCATGATGCTGCCTCGCGCTAGATTTTACTCCTTGGCGACCGGGTCCACCCCCCTCAAAAGGATCGCTTCGTCGGACCCCCTTTTCACGTTTGTCCAACCGGGACGAGGCGGATAGTCTCGGTGCAATGCAAAGACTGTTCACCATGTTTCCCCTGGGGTCGGCGGGGATTGCATTATTTTTGTTGCGGCTATCCGCGGCCGCCATGCTGCTGATGGTGGTATTTCCGCGGGCGGAGGTGAGCTCTTCGCAATGGGCTTTTGCCGGGCTTGCAGTGCTGGCAGCCTTTGTCGTTCTGGGAGCATTTACCCCGGTTCTCTGTACCGTCTGCTGCTGCCTGGAGATTGCCGCCCTGTTTAGCCTGCGCGGCGTCGACGCGCTCTATATGGTCTTCGCCATTGTCAATACGGCGGCCCTGGGATTGCTTGGCCCGGGAGGCTATTCGCTGGACGCACGTTTGTTCGGCCGACGGCGAGTGGTCTTGTCCACCGAGGATAGCGCTGACGTGCTTTGAATTCCTACCTGGCCGGCTGCGGCGGGGTAAGGTACGCCCAGCGCTCGACCAACTGGCGGTGAGCGATGCGCCAGATCACAATCCCGGAAAACTCGTATACCGTCCCAGAGGCAGCTTCCGTGCCCGTCCAGTGATTGCGGACGACGACTTTATCATCCTCCGCGATCAGATCCAGAATCTCGACGTGGATATCAGGGAATTTCTTGTACGCTCCGCCTACATACGCCTTTGCGCCTGCGGGGCCTGGGGGCAGTCCAGGTGGTACATCCGCCCCGTGATCCTCGAACCCGGGTGCAAAGTTGATGTCCGCAATGTCAAGATTTTTGCGATTCACGAATTCCTCGAAATGGTTGCGTACAAACGCCTTGATCTCGTCGGCGGTCATGCCGGTCTTGGGATTTACGGCTTCTTCATCGTGCATCGTCATCCTCTTTATTTATGCCGCAAAGCTGGCTTTAAATTCTTCCAGGAACAAATCGAGCTTCACGGGCGGCTGGCCGAGCAATTGCGCCAACACCTCGGTCATTTCTCCTCCCTGACCCTTGGTGTAATACCGCTGCAGATCGAGCAATGCGTCCACCCGCCATGCCGGCATACCCATACCCAACATCGCGTCCCGTTGTGCGGCTTCTGGTATATCCACAAATTTGACCTCCCGGCTGGCAGACGCGCGCGATCCGTTCCGCAAGTTCGGCATACGTAACTGCCTCTGGTCCGTTAAGCTCGTAGCGTTTTTCCCAGATGCTCGCCGCGGCGAGGCCAGGACCCTGGCAACGACCGCGGCAATATCGCGAAGATCCAAATAACTGGTGCGCGCGTCTCCCATGGCCGCGAAGAACGCACCTTGCTGCCGGATGCTGGGGGCGAGATACGCCACGATGTTCTGCATGAATGAATTCGGTCGCAGGATCGTGAACCCCAGCCCGGATGCCTTCAGCTTGTCTTCCACTACGCGATGCCAGGCAGGAAACGATTTTGGATAATCGCCCGCGCCCAGGGCAGAGTTCAACACCAGGTGCTTCACACCGCTCTGCCGGCAAGCTTCAATCACGTTACTTTCCAGTTCCACTAACTCGGGGATAGGCGAACACACCAGGTAGACTGAATCGATGCCGGCCAGCGCGCTCTTCATGCTTTCCCTGGAGGAGAAGTCCGCAATCACGGTCGCGACGCCCGGCGGTGCTTTACGCGCATCCTCCTGGCTGCGATACATCCCACGAAAGGGCATGCCGGTTTTCAGCAACTCATTCACCACGGCACCGCCTGCGTTTCCCGAGGCTCCGGTGACCAAAATCATGCCTGCTCCTTTGCTGCCACAGGCGGTATGCTACAACGGCGATCGTGGGCTATCGTAAGTACGCACAAATAAGTAAGCCCTGGTCCAACCGACCGGCGAACAGCAGGTCCCTCCACTGCGCTGCGCTCCGGTCGGGATGACAATTCGTGGGGAACACTGAAGCTTGCTCCTCCCACAAAATTGTCATCCCGACCGGACCCGGATTTCCTGCCACGCTGCACCGGACATTGCCGCGTTTGCTGCTTTCAGTAAGGAAAGCAGCATGAAGTTCGCCAACGCCAACAAGTTCCACAGGAAATCCGGGGGAGCGTAGCGTAGTGGAGGGACCTGCTGTTTTATTTAGCGCAAAGGGGGCAGTATGAAAGACCATCACGGATGTCCCGTACAGGCCACCATCAATGTGCTTTCAGGCAAATGGAAGGTGCAGATTTTATGGCATCTTTCGTTCGGCCCCATGCGTTTCACCGAACTCCGTAACAAGCTTTTCGATATTACGGAAAAGGTCTTGACCGACCAGCTGCGCCAATTGGAACAGGATGGGGTGATCCAACGTCATGCGGCGCAGTCGCTGCCGCCTATGGTCACCTACTCACTCAATGCTGAAGGCAAAAAGCTTGTACCCATGATGGAGTCGCTCTGCGACTGGGGCAGCGCACATTTCCATATCAAACCGAATCTTACTCGGCCGCCGGCAGGCGCATCACTTTCTCGATGACATGAAATTTGCCACTTGCTCATTGAGTCCACCGTCGGGCCACCCGAATCCCGCAGAGGACGGGATCGGCTTTCTTGCCAGGGCGACAGGCTTGGCGGCAGTCACTTGATAGGACTGGTATTCGATGGTCAGCGTTGCCACCCCTCCCAGCCGGACACTGGTTACCGTCTTGTTCTCCTTGGGCAGATAGAATCCATTGTCCACTTTTTGATAGGTGTGATGGATCAGGGACTTGGTGGTCCAGAATGATGGATTCCGGGCCGGCTGAGCCTCGATGCGGGTCACCGCGAAGTCGTGTGCATCTACCCAGATCTTGCCCCGATAGAGGAACTTGCTCTCCACCTTGGGCTCAACGTTCAGCACGTAATTTGTGCCCTCGGTGCCTGCGAGGGTGAAGGTGTAGTTGTCCGGGCCAAGCTCGGTGTGCTTTCGATTACTTGAGTCGCCGGCCTGCTCTTCGCTTTCCAGCAGCCGGTGAAAGACACGATTCTGGATCAGCTTCGACCCGCTGGCGCTCACGACGGTGAAGTGTTTGGAGGCGGGCGCGTCAAAATTCACTTCTACTTCCATCGTCGCCTCTGCAGAGGCAGGGAAGCCGTGATATTCCAGGCGATAGCTGCGCTTGCCTACGTAGTGCTGCAGGGCCGCCGCGCGCTCCTGGTTCTTCTCCATCAGATGCTGCACCACTTGGTCTGCACTCAGCGCAGGCAGGGCAGGCTCGGCCTGCGGCCAGGCTGCAGGCGCGCACGCCAGTGTCGCCAGCACCATCATGGAATACCAGGAATTCGGGCCTGTTCCACGCAGCCACATCTGGTTTCTGTCTACCCCGCCAGCCGGTTATATGCATTCTGATGGCCCCCTACAGTGGTTTCACTACAGGAAAACGGTCTTGGTGGGGGCAGACTGAATGTCCGGCCGCATTAAGTCTGCCCCTCCTGGATACAAAATGGCCTCTGCTTCTCTTCTTTGCCGGTTACGGATGGCACCATGTGCACGTAACGCGGAGATGGGGTTTTCCGAGCCGAGAGCCCTGGTTTGGCTGCTCAAGCGCACCACGGCGCGGCAGAACGTCTGCGCCAGCGCCGAAGATGCGTTGATCACGGCGTCGGAATAATTGGTTCGCCGGCGTAGACCAGGCGTAAGGGGGACAGCGGGGAGGCATATCCAAACCCCAAAATTGGGCGTGGATTGCGTCGTAAAGCGCAAAGTATGCCGGCGCGGCCGAATCCCAACTATGCTGCAGCGGCCGTGGCCAGGCCCGCCCGCACCTTTGCGAGGCGTGCCCTATCGTCCTGGCAGGCCTGCCGGACGGCGGCGGCAAAGGCCGCAGCTTCGGGCTCAGCCAGCCATGCATTGGCTTCGCTCGCGAAGGAGGTAATTCCGCCGCTGTTGGCCCCCACCAGGGGCAAGCCAGAGGCCATGGCCTCGAGCGGGGCGATGCCGAATGGTTCGCGCGGATTGGGATGCACGAAGAGGTCACAACTGGCGTAGACCTCGGCCAGCCGCTCGCGGTCAGTGATGTGGTCAAGAAAGTAAACCTTGCCGGGCGCCTGCTCCATGGTCAGCCGCTGCAGGCGTTCGCGCTCGATGCCATCGCCCACCAGGATCAGCCGGTAATCGCGCGTCACGGTCGCCGGTCCAGCAACTGCATCATCTCAATCAGCAGGGGCAGATTCTTCTCCGGCGCCAGGCGGCCGGCATAGAGCAGCAGAGTGGTGCCGGGGCCACCATTGGATTGCTGCAGCAGATGCTGGCGCATCGCCTGAGTCGGTCGAGCAGGTGAGAACCGGGCCACATCGACTCCCATGGGGCGGATCCAGATCCCGCGTCGAACCCGGTGCCTTCGCGAAGCGGCCACCAGCTCAGCCGCGGCATGCTCCGAGACCGCCATGTGATGGTCAAAGAAGGGGAAGTAGATCCAGTGCATGTACCAGCGGCAGAAGCAGCGATGAAGCACGCTGTTGCCCGCGTAGGCAGCCACGTTTTCGTCCATGCGCTCGCAGCTCAGCCCCAGCATCACAGGACGAAAGTCCAGATCTTTCAGCAGGTTCTCGCGGATCATGCCGCCCAGATAGTGCAGGTTGTACTTGTCGCAGATTTCGATGACGTCCGGGCGTTCTTCGCGCAGGATCCTGCGCATCGTGTCCTCGGGACACAAGTACTGCGTAGGGTAGATGCAACGGTAGCTGCCATAGATCGGGGCCTTATGCGCGCGCACGAAGTAGATTCTGCCGTGGCGGCCCACCTGCTCCACGCGGTCTTCTGCTCCCGGAACAACCAGCCGCATTTCCCGCTGCTGCTGGTTAGCCGCATGCAGCATGGCCATATAGAAAGTCGAGATGCCGCCCGAGTGGGTGTGGAATGCGTTGGTCAGGTGCAGCGTTTTGATCGCCATTAGGCCTGCAAGTGAACGTTCGTACTGCGCAAAAGACGATAGCAATGCCGCGGGACCCAGGCAAAGGAAGTCGATCAACATACGCGGCATGCGCTTCAGGTCGGAGGCAAAGGAACGGCCTTCTTTACCGACCAGCAAACTATTCCGGCTCATCAGGTACCAGTTGAACAGCGACGAAAGCACGCACAGGCTGGCTGCGGCCAACATGCCGCCTTTCAAGTTGGGCATCCTGGTATAAAGATGCAACAAGTAGTCAAACCAGAGCAGCACTGCGGGAAGAAAAACCACAATCAGCAAACCGGAAGCCCAGAGTGGGCGAGCTCGGCGCAGTTTTTGCACAACGGCGCCGTAACATCCGGAGATGGCGGCGCTGTAGACAGCTTCCGCCACAACTGCGACCGAAATGGCCGCGAGACCCTGGCGCAGGGTGGCGAAAAGGAAAATCGGCGCGCGCAGCATAGCGCTCAGCAGGGCGGCCTTCCAGTTCCAGCTGTGGTAAAAAGTCTGCACCGGGTGGAGGACCAAATCGGACAGGACGGCAACTACTTCCACAGACGATTGCTGCTGGGAGAAGTGGCGCATCTGCCCGGAGTATCGGCGGTGTTGGCCCCCGAGCGCGTTAAAAGTTGCCTAATAAATTGGGCATGGGCTCGGGTTGGCAACAGTAGGCATCCTGCGCGGTCCGCTTTGCCCTCATCCTCCGCATCTGGTAAGACGTTAAGAGACAACTTTATTGTGAAACTCCTCATGCTCGTTACCCTTCGTCGGCTGTTGGTGTATCCGGTTTTTGCCTTTGTACTTCTCATGACCTGCCGCTCGGCAAATGGGCAATCGTTGCCCGGGATCTCAGGAGCCATTGACGAATCGAAATTGCAGCGGCTCACGGGGAATCCCAACCCGTCGCCGCTGACCACGAGCGACCTCGGCCGCGTGCCTGATGATTTTCCGCAAGAGCACATACTGATGATGCTCAAGCGAGGAGCCGCGCAGGAGCAGGCACTGGGGCTGTTCATGCAAGAGCAATATGATCCCCATTCGCGCCAACTTCCACAAATGGCTCACGCCGGAACAGTACGGTTCGCTCTTTGGCCCCTCTACGGAGGACATCAACCAGATCACCAACTGGCTTACCCAGCATGGATTCACTGTAAACCGGGTTGCCGCTGGGCGCACCTTCGTTGATTTCAGCGGCACGGCGGGTCAGGTTAGTGCCGCATTTCACACGGAAATTCATCGCTACCAGCGTTCCGGTGAACAACATTTTGCCAATGCAAGCGATCCCATGATCCCGGCCGGGTTGGCCAATGTGGTCTCGGGATTTCGTGCCTTGAACGACTTTCATCCCAAACCGATGGCTCACCAGCCCCGGATCGCACGTCTGGATCGAGCCACCGGCAAGTGGTCACATGAGTCCCAAGGGCACTTCACCACCGATTACGGCGCCGGCACCGACTACGTCGTCGGCCCCCAGGACTTTGCCCAGATTTATGACATCAACCAGGTTTGGCAGCAAAAACTCGTCGGTACAGGCCAGACCATCGGAGTCATTGGCGACACGGATCTCGCGGCCGGCGATATTCAAAACTTCCGCGATCAGTTCGGCATCACGGCCCTCGGTCCCAACGGTTCTGTGGTCGTCGATCATCCCCCCACTACCGTCTGCGCAGCTCCCAATCCTGCGGCTCCCGATCTGGAAGGCTACATCGATGCAGAATGGGCAGGAGCCACCGCACCCGACGCAACCATTGACTTTGTGACCTGCGCCAACAGCGGCGTGACCTCAGGAACGGATCTAGCTGCCAGCTACATCGTGCAGGATCGCCAACCACGCCAAACAGGACGCAGTTCTCAGTTCGAGCTACGGGTACTGTGAGCAAGACCCTGTGAGCGAGTCCAACCAGTTCTATGTTCAGCTGTGGCAGCAGGCAGCAGCGGAAGGCATTACGGTGGTGGTCGCAACCGGAGATGCGGGCGGAGCGGAATGCGATGAACCTGTCAGCTTTACTTACGTCTCTCACGGTCTAGCAGTCAGCGGCGAAGCCTCGACGCCCTATAACGTAGCAGCGGGCGGCACGGACTTTAGCGACGTATTCAGCGGAACCACCGCCAACTACTGGTCGGCAACCAACAGCGCAACACTCGAGAGCGCCAAGTCCTACATTCCTGAAACCCCGTGGAACGAAAGTTGCGCCAGTCCCCTGGTGCTTCAGGGCTTCAATAAGACGAACAATACTCATTTCGCTTCGAGTTCGGGGGCCAATGGCCTGTGTGTTTACGCCTCCACGCTGCCCCCTGACTTCTTCATGATTTCGCCAACGTTTACACGCTCAGCCGGGAGTGGAGGATTGAGCACGGTATCAGCCCGGCCCGGTTGGCAGAGCGGCGTTACCGGAGTGCCCGCCGGCAATGCACGCGCCCTGCCGGATATTTCCATGTTCGCGTCTTCCGGCTTGACGTGGGGACACTCTCTGCTTTATTGCTACTCCGGAACCGGCCAGGGTTGTGATTTTTCCAACGCGAACACAGTGTTCGTCAACACCGATGGAGGTACCTCGTTCGTCGCTCCAGCCTTCTCCGGCATCATGGCGCTCATTAACCAGAAGACCGGCGGACGCCAGGGACAGGCGAACAACATTCTCTATCCCCTGGCAGCCCAGCAGTTCGTCAACAACGGCAGCACGACGCAGCCCAACCTCACCACCTGCGCCGCATACCTGGGTACTGGTGTTCTGCCGGCCTGTTATTTTCACGATGTCAGCGCGACCCCGAACCCTGACCCCGCGACGCAGCAGCAAACGCCTTTCCTTATGGGCACGACCGCAGTCCCTTGCACCGGGAGCGCGACTGCGGCAGGAGTGTTTACGGATACAAGCACCGACCCGGCATCCAATTCTGAGAATTGCTTTGGGTACCAGATCACGGTCACCGGATCGGGAAGCAGCCTGACGACGACTCCTAATTACTACGGAGTGCTGTCAACTGCGGACGACGCCACTTCGCCTGCATTCGCGGCCACCCCGGGCTACGATCTCGCCACAGGATTGGGCACGCCCAATGTGTACGCCCTGGTGAACGCTCCGCAATGGTCGGGGCTGTCCATCACCAGCACCAGCTTGTCCCAGGGTCAGGTGGGCAGCGCATACTCGCAAACGCTCGCGGCAAGCGGCAGAGTTACCCCTTACACCTGGAGCGTCGTCTCCGGCAGCTTGCCTGCTGGGCTAACGCTGGCCTCCGCCACCGGAGTCATCTCCGGAACCCCGACGGCGGCCGGCACCTCAACGTTCACGATTCAGGTTGCGGATGCAGAGAGCACTCCGGTCACCGCAACGGCCTCTTTTTCTTTGACAGTGGTGCCGGCGCCAGTGCCGGTAGCCAGCGCAACCGTGCTTACCTCGTCGTCGGCATCGCCAGGGGTAGGCATGAACGTTACGTTCACCGCGACCGTTTCAGGCGCCGGGGGCGTGCCGACGGGCATAGTGACCTTCTATAACGGGACAACATCGATTGGGACCGGTACATTGGCAAGCGGCGTGGCGACATTGACCACGTCCTTTAGCAGCGCGGGGACAGCCACCATCAAGGCAGTCTATGGCGGAGATGCAAACTTTACCGGAAGCACGTCGGCGCCCTTGACGGAGACGATTGTCACTCCGGGATTCACTGCGACCGTAAATCCGGCCAGTCTAACCGTTCCCTTTGCACACTCTGGAACGGTTACCATAACGATCACGCCGCAAGGTGGACTTACCGGCCCGGTGAATTTCTCCTGCGGAACGCTTCCCCCATTTTTTTCCTGCAGCTTTGCCGCGACCTCGGTTTCATTGACCGCATCCGGCGGGGCGGTGACGAATACACTCACCATCAACACCGCCCTGATCTCGACTGCTTCCCGGGCGCCTTTTGGCGGCTTTGCAGGCAGAATCATGGCGGCAACAGCGTTTTGGCTGCCGGCCTTCGCCGGGCTCCTGGCCGGTAGCCGCCGCAAGAGATGGATCGCACGCGTAGGGAAGGTGGCGATGCTTTGCATCGGTTTCGCGGCCGCGATGAACGGTTGCGGCGGCCGCGGCGATCATCAAGCTCCGGATGGTAATTACAGTGTCCCTGTCAATCTCACGTCCCCGGGAGCGGCGAGCCAGACCGTAACCGTCGCAGTGGCGGTTCAGTAGGTTGGGCGGTGCGAACATCCACCGATGCGCCCGTAAAGACAATTTGGCACCAGGGTTCTCGGTGGCTCCGTTTGAGTTTGGAAAAAGAACCAGCAGGTCCCTCCACTACGCTGCGCTCCGGTCGGGATGACAATTTTGTTATGCAATTCACCCATACCCTTGACGAAAAACACTGCTTCCTAGCAAATGAATTGTCATCCCGACCGGAGCGCAGCGTACTGGAGGGACCTGCTGTTTTCCTTTTCTCAGGTGCTCACGCAGACTCTAAAGCCCACTGTTTTTCCACAAAACTTTTACGTCGAAGCCGCACCCTTCAAGCCCAGCCGTTTACGGAGAGGCACTTCGATCCCACGGCAAGCCGGCCCCCCTGGAACTTGCCGGATGGGGCGCCCAGTTGGCAATAGCCAGCGTCGTCCGGTATACACCTACAGGGGGGAATCATGTCCAGATTGCAATATCAGTCGGGGTTTGCCAACGAGTTTGCGACCGAGGCGGTTGCAGGTGCTTTGCCCAAGGGCCAGAACGCACCCCAGAAATCGTCTCTCGGGCTGTACACCGAACAGTTCAGCGGTACCCCCTTCACGGCTCCACGAGCCACGAACCGCCGCTCATGGCTCTATCGCATCCGCCCCTCCGTGACTCACAGACCCTTTGTCGAGCTGCCGGAGAACAACCTGCGCTGCGGTCCCTTTGACGAGGTTTCTGCCACTCCCAACCAGCTCCGGTGGGATCCGCTGCCCATTCCCACCGCCCCCTGCGACTTTCTCGACGGCATCGTCACCATGGCGCGGCAACGGCGGCCCAGCCGGGCAAACGGGGTGTGCGGTCCATATCTATGCCGCCAACCAAAGCATGTCTGGACGCTTTTTTTCCAACGCCGACGGCGAGATGTTGATCCTGCCCCAGCTGGGTAAACTGCGCTTCTTTACCGAGCTGGGCATTCTGGAGGTGGCGCCGGGGGAACTCTGCGTGATTCCTCGCGGGCTCAAGATGCGCGTCGAGCTACTCGAAGACTCTGCCCGCGGCTATATATGCGAGAACTATGGCCTCCCTTTTCGTTTGCCCGACCTGGGCCCGATCGGCGCCAACGGGCTGGCGAACCCACGCGATTTCCTTTACCCCGTAGCCGCCTTCGAGGATGTAGACGGCAACTTTCAGAGCCTGTGCAAGTTTCAGGGCAGCCTGTGGTCGGCGGGCATCGATCACTCCCCTCTCGACGTAGTCGGTTGGCATGGCAACTACGCGCCTTACAAGTACGACATGGCGAACTTCAACTGCATCAATACCGTCAGCTTCGACCATCCGGACCCCTCGATCTACACCGTGCTCACCGCGCCCACCCCGGTACCGGGCACAGCCAACGTGGATTTTGCCATCTTTCCCCCGCGCTGGGTGGTGGCCGAGCACACCTTTCGCCCTCCCTGGTTCCACCGCAATGCGATGAACGAATTCATGGGCCTGATCGTCGGCCAATACGATGCCAAGGCAGAAGGGTTCGTTCCCGGCTCAGCGAGCCTGCATAGCTGCATGCAGGGACACGGGCCCGATGCGGAGACCTTCGAGCGTGCCGAGAGCGCCGAACTCAAGCCTCACTATCTCGGCGGTACCCTGGCCTTCATGTTTGAGACCCAGTTGGTGCTTCACCCCACGCGCTTTGCGCTGGAAACGGATTGCCTGCAGCGTGACTACTTCCAGGTGTGGCAAGCGCTCAAGAAGCGCTTCACCGGACATCCCATCCCGTAAATGTAACCATGAACGCTACGCATGATCCCCGGCGTCAAAGCTGGGTAGCCTCGGCCAATCGCCCCGGCGGCCCATTCCCGATCCAAAACCTGCCCTTTGGCGTGTTTGAGGGGCCAATGGGACCCACAGTCGGGGTTGCCATTGGAGACCAGATTCTGGACCTCCGAGGTTGCGTGGACCTGGTGGCCTCGCTCTCGGAGGCCACCAGACAGGCGTGTGCCGCCGCCACGCTCAATCCACTCATGGTCCTCGGCAGTGAGTGTTGGTCCGGACTGCGGGCCCGGCTCAGCGATCTGCTCCGCGCCGATCATCCCCAGGGTTCCGATCACCAGCGCGCCTTAGCTCCGCATTTGGTGGCGATGACGGAAGCCACCATGCTCAAGCCGGCCAGGATCGGCGGCTACACCGACTTTTACGCCTCGATTGATCACGCCAGGAATGTGGGCAGGCTCTTCCGGCCGGAGAATCCGCTCTTGCCGAATTACAAGTACGTACCCATCGGCTATAACGGCCGGGCGTCTTCCATTCTCATCAGCGGCGCACCCGTGAAGCGGCCGGCGGGCCAGATTATGTCCTCCCCGGGTGCGGCGCCCCACTTCGCGCCCAGCCAGGCACTTGATTACGAGCTCGAAGCCGGATTCTTTGTCGGTCCCGGCAACCGGCTGGGAGAGGCGATTCCCATCGAGCGCGCCGCCTCGCACCTCTTTGGCGTGTGCCTGTTAAATGACTGGTCGGCGCGCGACATCCAGGCCTGGGAGTACCAGCCCCTGGGCCCATTTCTGGGTAAGAGCTTTGCCACTACCATCTCGCCCTGGATCGTCACCATGGAAGCGCTGGCCCCCTTCCGCGTGCCGGCGTTTGCACGCCTGCCCCATGACCCGCCGCCGCTGGGCTACCTCGCCTCGGAACAGGACATGCAGGAGGGGGGCATCGACCTTACCCTGGAGGTTTACTTCCGGTCTGCGCGCATGCGCGAGGCTGGGGTTGATGCAATTCGCCTGAGCCGCAGTAATCTGCGCAATCTCTATTGGACGGCCGCCCAGTTGCTGACCCATCACGCGAGCAATGGATGCAACCTTGAGCCCGGGGATCTGCTGGGCAGCGGTACCGTCTCCGGACCCAGGGATGAAAATCGCGGATGCTTGCTCGAACTGACGCAGAGTGGCCGCGAACCTGTGTCATTGCCCACGGGCGAGAAACGCGGCTTTCTCGAAGCTGGCGACGAGGTCACTCTGCGCGGATATTGTGAACGGCCAGGATTTGCGAGCATCGGTCTGGGCGAGTGCTCGGGCATCATTATGCAAACCAGCTAGAAGGCCCTCCGATGAAGAGAGGAAGAAAGATCTGGTGAATATTTCACAGAAGCCGGCGGTGGCACTTACCCTGGGTGATCCGGCCGGGATCGGTCCCGAGTTGATGGCCAAGTTGCTAGCCCGCCGCGACGTCATCGCGCAGGCCAAGGTGGTTTTAGTCGGGGATGCCTGGCTGTGGGAAGAAGGCCAGGCGATTGCCGGAGTGAGCGTTGCCACGCGCACTATCCATGGCTTCGATCAGGTGCGCTCGCTCCCCGACGGTTCGCCCCTATTTCTCCCGGTCGAGAGTGTCCACCCGGGTGAAGTTCCGCGCTCTACCGTTTCCATCGCCGGCGGTTCCTCGGTACTCAAGGTCTTAGAAGTGTGTCTGGACGCTGCGTCGACAAGCTTGATCGACGCCATCTGTTTTGCCCCTCTGAACAAACAGTCCATGAAGATGTCGGGCATGAAGTTCGCCGACGAACTGCACTTCTTTGCCGACCAACTCAAGGTTAGTTCCTACCTCTGCGAGTTCAATACGTTGGGTAGCCTGTGGACCTCCCGGATTACATCTCATGTTCCTTTCAAGGACATTGTCCTTTATTTGACCAAGGAACGGATTGTAGACGCCGTCAAGTTACTCCACGATGCCCTGCGTTTGGCCGGGTTTGAGCATCCGCGGATGGCAGTGGCCGCTCTGAATCCCCATGGCGGCGAGGGCGGCGCCTACGGCCGGGAAGAGATCGACATCATCGCGCCGGCGGTGAGCGAGGCGAATGCTCTGGGATATCCTGTCGCGGGGCCGTTCCCGGCCGACACCATATTTCTGAAAGCCCGTGACGGTCAATACGATGGCGTGGTCACGATGTATCACGACCAGGGCCAGATCGCGGTCAAGCTCTTGGGATTTGACAGAGGCGTGACGATCCAGGGCGGTCTGCCCATCCCCATCACGACGCCGGCGCATGGCACCGCCTTCGACATTGCGGGTCAGAACAAGGCCAATGTCGAGGCCACCGTGCAGGCATTCCTGATCGCCTGCCGCATGGCCGCGTCCCTTCCCTCCAAGGTGTGACTCTCACCTCAGGATTGCTATTATGCCTGTAGACAATCTACTGCCGCCGGCTGTAGATTGTCTACACTGTGGCCTCAGAACGCCAGCCGTATCTCAACCGAATTGAGCTCCTGCAGGGGACGCTGGACATGCTCATTCTTCAGACGCTCCAGTGGGGCGCCCAGCACGGCTTCGGCATCGGGCAGGCTCTTCGCGTTCAGTCCGGCGAGGTACTGCAGGTGGAGACCGGCTCGCTGTATCCTGCTTTGCATCGCATGGAGCGTCAAGGTTGGATCGTCTCAAAGTGGGGCCACACCGAACAAAATCAACGCGCCAAGTATTACCGCATCACGGCGGAGGGTAAGAAGCAACTTGCTCGTGATCGTTCCAAGTGGGAGACGATGGTCACGGCAATCGGCAACATCCTGTCTCCAACGCCACAAGGCTGAGGACCGCGATGGGTTTCTGGAGCCGTATCCTTCGACCTGAACGCGCTAAATCAGACCTCGATGCCGAGATCGAGTCGCATCTAGCCTTGGCCGCCGCAGAGAAGCGCGACCGCGGCGCTACGCCAGAGGAAGCGCGACGCGAAGCCGAACGGGACTTCGGCAACCAAGCGCTCGTAAAAGACGTGGTGCGGGATATGTGGGGATGGGTTTGGCTGGAATCCCTGCAACGAGACACAATGTACGCTCTGCGCCAGCTGAGGAGGTCACCGGGATTCTCCATTACCGCAATCGCGACCATGGCATTCGGTATCAGCGCTGCAACGGGCATGTTCAGCGTGGTCGATCATGTTCTACTCAGGCCGTTGCCCTATCCCCACCCCGAAAGGCTGGTGACTATTAACGAGGCGAGTATCCACGGCCCACGAGACATTGTTGCCCATGGCGCGACCTACCTTGATTTGAGAGCGTGGCAAGAGCGCAACACTACATTCGAGCAAATTGCATACTACTCAGCCGGTGGTCCGTCCGGCGGCAGGTATAACTTTCTTGAAGGTAATGGGGGATCGGTACAGGTCCGTCTCGCCGGCGTCAGCCCAAATTTCTTTGGCACCCTCGGCGTTCTTCCAGGGGTAGGTCATGGCTTCGAAGAGAACGTAGATCCGCAAAACGATGGGAAGAATACCAACACCCTGGTATTGAGCGATTCCGCGTGGCGGCAGATGTACGGTAGCGATCCGGCGATCCTGGGCAAGAAGGTTCTGCTCAACGGCAAGGGGTATGCGGTTGTTGGCGTGATGCCGCGAGGATTTTCATTCGGAGGCGAAGGAGCCCAGCCCGAAGTCTGGACGGGAGTTCAACTTGATGAGACAGATCAGACACGAAAAGACCCAGCGCGAGAATACGCGGTTGTCGGCCGCTTGAAAGCCGGCGTCAAACTGGCCACAGCAGAGGCCGACTTGAAAACGCTGCAAGCCCAGTTAGCCAAAAGCTATGTGAATCCGGATACTCGAGAAAGAAACGAAACCGTAATTGTTCGTAAATATGTCGACTCGATCACCAACGCAGATTTGAAGAAGGCACTGTTTGCGTTGTTGGCGGCGGCCGGGGTTCTCTGGCTCATTGCGTGCGTCAATGTAACCAACCTCTTCCTGGTTCGCGCCGTTGCACGGCAGCGGGAAATCGCCGTCCGCGGCGCCCTGGGCGCCAGCCGTGCTCGGATTATCCAGCAGCTCATCGCCGAGGGCCTCGTCCTCAGCAGCGCATCCTCGCTGCTGGGAGCGTTTCTCGCGCTTGTGGCCATCAAAGTATTTGCGAAGCAGATCCCTGCCCACCTTCACATCTACTTATCGGCAGGTACAAACGGGATGATCCTCCTGTTCCTGGTTGCGCTCACGCTGCTCTCGACCGTGTTCTCATCCGTGTGGCCGTCGCTGCTGGCTGTGCACATGCCCATCGAACCCTCGCTCAGACAGGGTGGGCAGCAGAGTGGGAGGAGCCGCCGCCAGCACCGCATCGGCAGCTCACTGGTGGTGGCAGAAATTGCGATGTCGCTCACTCTGCTTGCGGCCTGCGGGCTGCTTCTGCGCACTGTCTACGCCTTGCGCCATGTGCCGCTGGGTTTTCGCACACATCACATCGTCGTCGCCAACCTCACTATTCCTGCTTACCGCTTTGCCAATCGGAACCTGACGACGGAGCTGTACCTGCCCCTGGTGGAAAGAGTTCAGCACCTGCCCGGGGTAGAGGCCGCGACCCTCATGACGGAGGTCCCCCTTGGCCAAACCTTCCATATGAGGCTGACCTTGCAAGGTAAGAGTTTCGGTGGCAACCGTAGTCAGGACGGCGTGATTTCGTCCAATTTCAGAGCTGTCGGTCCGGAAGCTCAGCAGGTGTTTGGACTCCATATGTTGGCAGGCCGATACTTCAATGAACAAGATACGGCTGGATCGCAGCCAGTCGCGGTAGTCAATCGCGCCTTTGCCAGGCTCTACGCTCCGGATCTACAAAATTCACGCTCCGCTTTGGGCATGCAACTGCTGAATATGCGGAAGAACCAGCCCATTGTTGTCGTCGGCGTGCTGGACGATGCGCGGCAGAGTTCCATCACGCAGCCGGAGCCAGAGACCGAAGTGAGCATTCCCCAGATTACCCCGGACAGCAACTCATACCTTGCCGTAGAAGGCAGCGCGATGGACCTCGCAGTTCGTACCGAGAGGCCCTCTGCTTCCATCATTCCAGAAATACGTTCTCTGCTTCGCCAGGCTAGCCCTGAACTCGCGGACGCGACCTTTACCACCATGGATCAGATCGTCGAGCAGTCTTACGGAAGTCAAACCCTGGCGGCACATCTGCTTGAGTTCTTTGGAGGAACGGCTCTGCTGCTCTGCATTTCGGGCTTGTACGGCTTGCTTGCGTACGTCGTCACCCAGCGCACCCGCGAGATCGCCCTGCGCGTTGCCGTCGGTGCGCAACGCGGACAGGTGTTATGGCTCGTCTTTCGGCGAGCGGGTGTCCTGGTCATCGCCGGCGTCTTGATCGGCACGATCGCGGCAATCGCCTCCGCCAGATTTGTGCACGGCTTTCTTTACGGAGTTGCTGAGCATGACATCCTGACATTAATGGCCGTCGCCTTGGTATTGCTCGTCAGCGGGGGCTTAGCCGCTTACCTCCCTGCCCAAAGGGCCGCGAACGTGAATCCTATGGAAGCTCTTCGAGCAGAGTGAAGATGCAACGACTCAGGCGAAAGATCTTGCTCGCAGGGATGCCAGTTTTGCTCACAGCTTTCACGGGTTGTGCCGCACATCAATCTCGAGGCGTTTACCACCTGAGCGAAATTAATTCCCAGTATTTCCTGCTCTCGCCAGACGCTGGTACTTCGCAGGGAGAGCATCAGACGCTTTCTATCCCCCGCGCTCGCAAGGACGGCAATCTCAACTCTTCTGTGCTGGATTGCTCGATCAAAGGACCTTGGTTCTCTTTCTACGAAGGTCCGGAGAATAACTCCTGGACAGCAGCGACACCGACTGCATTGGCATGGGAACGGAGTGGCGGCGCGGTTGATATGGAGGACGAGTGGCAGAGCTTTGAAGCAGCTCTTTACGGATTGCAGCAGAGGCGGTGCTTTTCATCGCTGGACGAGTATCTTTTTGTGAAGCAAAGAATTGCCGCAAGCCTGTCTGCGCCCGCAGGTGACACACTGTTTTACCGCTACGGTTATGGCCCTGGTGGATATGTCGACCTGGCGCCTGGTATGCAATTGCGCATAGAACGCGATTTCTATGGCTCCCACAATTCTGAGCAACCGCGCTCTGCCGACTATCAAGGCACAACGATCACCTCTTATGAAGTCACCGCAAATGTTGAGAACGAAACGAAGCTTAATTTCCTGCAGATCGACAAAAAATCGCCAGGCGCCAAGGCACCCGATGTGACCGCCGCTGACGCAACTTTGGCCACACAATTCGCGGCGGCTTTTCACCTTCGACTCTTCCTGCAGGATCTTGTCATTTCCGGCAACGCTAAAACTCCTGCGATCCTGATCGGCGCGTCGAACAACAACGATCTGAACGCCGTCACCCAGGAGATCGAAAATAAACCCCAGATCTCGTGCCGGGATTTGCCGCGCTGGCAGATAACTTGTGCCTTCTTCGATGGAACGGTAACTGTCAGCCCGATGCTCCAAGTGGTCCTCAATGGCGCTCCAACCTACGTCCCAATCGGATCCAAGCTCTGGTTCATTCTTCCTCATTTGAATGATGCTCAACAGGCTAAGCTGCTTCGAACTCTTCGTGTGGAACGACCGTTTCAAGGTAAGGCTGTCGAAGTGCAGTTCGCGCGCACAGAGGCGGAAGTCTCGCAATTGTTGCTCCTCGGCGGAGATCGAGTTTCCTGGAAAACCTCTCCACGAGAGGTCCGCTAACCGCAGAGTGGTGCTTCGGTGGTTGAAAAGGTCCCGGCGGCAATGGGTAGGATAAGAACCCTCGGGGTCCTTCGACTCCGCGCCATCAAGCGCTGTCTCACGCGATAAAATCTGTGAGGCGCTCCGCTCAGGATGACGGTTTTGTGGTGAGTTGGAGATGCAAAAAACAGCGTCTTTCTCGGAGTTCTATTGTCTGCCAAACAAGTTAGCGCTTATGGGCCCAAGGCCATGGACACTCTAAGGTTTTGCTGCGACGGATATGCTTGCGCCACCCGCCAGCGGTGCTTTATCGAAATCCGATTTCTGACCGCGCAGCATGCGCTCGATCATCTCGTGGATGCGAATCGCCTCGAAGGGCGCAGTCACATCCTGCTCAGCCTGCTGCCCGGGGAAGTGGATCATCAGGACCGGACGCGGATCGAAGCGGCCCTGGCTGGCAGTCTCATCTTCCTTCGTCCAATTCGAGGTTGACCGCCATATGGATATGCGCCAGGAGTGGTCGGAGCAAACGATCACCGTGGTCTTCGAGGCCAGGGGGGTCGCGTTCAAGCTGCTCATCAACTCGGCCAGAACCCGATCGCTGAGCGCCAGATTATCGATATACGAGCCGCTGGCCCGCAGGGTTCCTGCCTTACGGTCGTACATGCCCGGGGGATGCGGTACCGGCAAGTGAATGAAGACGAAGCGAATGCTCTGGTCGCGGATCAATGACTTTGCCGCCGGCATGATCGCCGCGAGGTCCTCCTCATGGACTTGCTGCTTGAAAGTCCGGCTTTCGTTCCAACCGCGCTACGGTGTTCTGGATGGGCGCAATGGCATTCTGCGAGAGAAGATTTAGTCGATATCGGGCCGCCGAGTTCCCCGTCTCCCATCTTCCAGAAACAGTAGTCGAGAGTTCCTCGCGAGAATGCGGCAATAGGGGTTAAACCAACCGACTACACCGGTGGTCCAGCCCAGGCGGTGGGCGTCTGCAAACAACGTGGCGTTGGCATCGAAAGCTTGCCACTGCTGACTTCCAGCGAATTGGAACATCGGTTCTCCATCCAGATCGCTGCGGATTTTGTCCACCGGTCTGCCCAGAAAAAATGAAGGAATTACCCGGTCGGTGTTGATACCCACCGGTTTCAGATCGCTGAACACGACGCTCTTGCTCTTGAAATCGTCGAAGGAGGGCATGGCGAGTCCGGGAAATCGATGGTCGAAGGTCTGGTCATAGGAAAGCTCGTCAAAGAGGAGCCACACGATCCGTTGGTCACGGTTCGTCACCTTCCCGCGCCCCGGGGCCGGAACAGGATGTGTCACCGGGCCCGACGAGTCGGTCCGCTGCGCCTGCAGACCCTGGTGCAAGAGTTCCGGCACCATCCACACCAGGCGCTGCACCCTGCGAGAAACAACAGCCCCAAAAACCGCGGACGGCTGCGCGATAGGCCGGTGGTCGAAGCCACCACAACATCAGTCCGACAACGAGAGTCAGAACGAATGCGATTGAGGGGGCAAGGTCAGGAATATCCCAGCCAAGCATCAACGAGGGTAACGGCTATCCTCTGAGCGACACCGGCTGCGACGGGCACCCAAACCAAGGTGCGCAGGCCGGTCTGACTTCTCTGCAGGTAACGTGAAGAGAGGGCGGCCAATACGGAGACGACCGCCAGGTCGATCAGGGTACCCCAGACAACGCTGCACATCGGCAGAATGCTGTGATACAGCACCGAATGGTAGGGCGAGAGCAGGGCCACGAGATGAAGATCATGAGCAGTATCGCTACCCCAAAACCCTGGAACAATGGTCCTTAAGGTCTTGAGGTTCATCTCTTCTCGAACAAAAAGAGCACGCGGCCGTTGGTCAATTCCTCACGCGCCAGGATCGTGAAATGGCGGGTGAATTGCTCGACAAACAGATCTTCATCCAGATGCGCATAGAGTTCGTCTCGCCCGCGGCAAAGGTCGATGTAGCGCACGTCTGTGCTGGGAACCCACTCCACGAATGCTCCAACGACGGGTGAGCGATGCCAGGAGCGTGGCCACATCGGCGATGGGAATCTGATCGGCCAGCAGCAGGTGATGCAGAATACCCAGCATCATGACGCAATCGAAACGTTGGCGCGCCCGTTCCAGCAGGGTGAGAGACTCGGCGTTGCGCCATCCGACGGCCGGAGTCGGCCGGGCCACGTCAGCGACCAAAGGAAGTATGGGCAGCCCAGCCGCCCTGGCCTCCCTCCAGTTGCGATCGGAAGAAGCGACATCGGTGTCCCAGGCGACTACGCGCGCGCCCGCGCGCGGCAGCAATGCGCGAGTATTGACCGGTATTGCCGCCGATATCGAGCACCGACTCGGGGCGCAGCAATTGCATGGCGCGATCGACAAATTCCTGCTTGCGCTGCCGCTGCTGGTCACTGTAATGATCGGCGGCTGCCTGGTACTCGCTCCAGCGCGAATCGCGTTCCTTCGGTTCCAGCGCATGCAACGTTTTTCCGAAGCGCCGGAGATTTCGGTGCAAGAACCGCGGCCGCGATTTCCGGCTCCTGCTGCAGTTTTGGCGGCGCTCCAGAACCGCGCTTGCGGGTCTCCAACAGGTAAGGAAGCGTGACCAGCGAACGAAGGGGCGCGCTCCAGCGTTGGACGCTTGCAAGGTAGGGGTACAGGTCCGACGGCTCATAGCCGTCGCGGCGATGGAGCGTGGCCGCTAAAGGCCAGCCCAGGTATTTGTAGGCCGCCAGAGGGCAAAAGAAAGGTGCGCGCAAATTGACCATAGGCAAGCCACAATGGACTGCCCGGATCGCGCCGCTCAATCGACAGCAGATCCACAAAAACCGGGCGCGAGCCATCAAACAGAATGTTGAGCGGGGTCGCATCTTTGAGGATCCAGCCTTGGTGAAGCAACTGGCCGCATAGTTCGAGCGTCAGTTCGCCTGCCGCGACCCACTGCCCCGGCGTCCATTCCCATGGATAGGAAGGGAAGAAGACGCGCGGATGCTGGAGCAGGAGAGGCTGATCTTCTTCCGCAGACACCACCTCGCTCGCGACCAGGTGGCCCTGGTCGGTCCAGCGGCGGGCCAGATCAGACTGCAGAAAGCGCAGAGACTCGGCGGCGTAGCGAGGGTGGACGGTCCGCAGAACATGTTCGCCATGGATGCGCAGCGACCCGGCGGGATCGCGAAACGTCGCAATCTCCTGCGACGTGCCCTGGCTCATGGCTGGTTCTCTACAACCTCTGTCTGGGTACGCGGCAGGCGATCTGCGCAGCGAATGAAGGATTCGCTTCACGCGATGGCGCAAATAGTAGATCGCGCCGGCGCACATGGAACCGGCAACCTGGAGAAAGACGAAGCCGGAACCGGGATCGACGTAGGCTTGGGCCGGCCGCTCAAAAGCGACGAGTAGCGCTGCAATCTGCAAAGCGCCGAGCAGAAAAAGACAGGAACCCAGAACGCGGGGGGAGTAACACGGTCTCTTCACGAAGCTCCTCGAGGCGCGAGTTTACCTATAGTCTTCTAACGTCCGACTGTACTCAAAAGTTGCGGTGCTCGTAACTTTTTTGTCATCGTCCGTTCATAATTGCATAGACGTCAAGAAGTGGTGCCGGGATTACGCTGTTCTTTGCGCAAATACTTCCATGCTTCCCTCAGGTGACACCCAGCTGGTACAGATTCTCGACGCTGCGCTGGCCGACACCGCCCGCCGCAGCGGAGATTGGCTGGTCTGCAAGCCAGGGTGCACGCAGTGTTGCGTGGGCGTCTTCGCTATCCATCAGCTGGATGCGGCCCGTCTTCAGCAGGGTCTGCAGGAGCTTACTGCCAGCGATCCGGAACGCGCTCATTCTGTTCGCGAGCGGGCGCGGAGATCGGTCGAGCGCCTCGCCGATGGACTTTCCCGGCGACCCGGCGACCGGCTTGCTGGATCCCTCGGAGGAGGCCGAGGCGCGTTTTGAGGACTTCGCCAATGATGAGCCCTGTGCCGCTCTCGATCCTGTCACCGGCCTTTGCGACCTGTATCTTTCCCGCCCCATGACCTGCCGCGTTTTTGGGCCGCCGGTGCGCTCGGAGCAGGGGCTCGGCGTGTGCGAGCTTTGCTATCACGGCGCCACCGAGGAGCAGATTGCAGCCTGCGAAATGCCCGTCGATCCCGAGGGGCTTGAAGCGCAGCTGCTGGAGGAGTTTGAGCAATCGTCGGGCAGGCATGGCCGCACCCTGGTGGCCTTCGCGCTGGCCGGCGTTTAACCGGTCTAATCGGCCGGGGCCTTCGCCGGTACAATCAGCTTGAAGACTTCCCCAGGAAAGTAGAACCATGCCTGCTAATCCCGTGACTACTCTGAGTACCGCCGTCGGCATCGCCGCCGCCAACGCCGGCTTGACCGTCCTCTCCTCCGAAGAGGGAATCGATTTCAATGGCCGCCCAACCGCCATCTTCCGTATCGGTCTTTCCCCGGATGCTCCGGCCGAGCGCACGCTGCGGCTGGAGTTGAGCGAGGACTTCGACTTCCATCGTCCCGAGCTATTGCCGGAGATGACGGCGCACTTGCGCGACGAGGCCAAGCGATTGCGCAATCCGCGGCCGGATGCCTACGTGACCATGGCCGGCATGCCTATCACCTTCGGCGACTTTCGTTGGCCCTTCCACCGCTCTGTTTCCGGCGCGGATACCTACATCGTCCACGGTGTGGTCCACGTGGCCGACGGCACCGATTCCCTGCTGCACGCCAAGGTCTCCGCCAGCATGACCGTGACTTTTGCGGAAATTGTCCCTGCTCCCGAGCAGCCCTATGCGGAAACCTTTATCTACAGTGCGATTCGCAAGACCCTGGACCAGGGTCAACTCGAACTGCTCAAGAGCGGCAACCGCCAGCCTGTTCCGGTGACCACGCGCTATTACAGCCGCTGGCAAAAGAAGTTTTTCTTCACCGACACCGATGACGAAAGCCGGCAGCAGTTTCTTGCTGGCCAAGGTCTTCTGGCTCTCGGGCGTGCTGGGCAACTCGCAGCCGGTCTGGATCGCTGACCCGCGAGACGCGCAATACCTGAACACCACCCCGGAGGAGCTGATGCGCGCGGCTGCCGGTGCTGGCCGCCGCCGGGCTGGTGACCTTGAGCGAGGAGAAAGACGTTTGCCGCCGCCACGCCGGCGCTGATGGCGCGCGAAGCCGAGTTCCGCGCCCGCCTGCAGCAGGCTTTTGCGCTCACCAAGCCGACTTTCAACGAGGATATGCGCGCCGGGCACACCAATATGTAACTCCCAGCCTGCATGTGCGTCTCATGCGCAGCGGAGGGACTTATGTACAGACAACTCAGAAGAATCGCCGCGGGCATCGCGCATGGCGCTGCTGGCCGCAAGCGGCCATGGCGCAGAAGCGCGGTGCTGGTGGAGCTATTCACGTCCGAAGGATGCTCCAGCTGCCCTCCTGCGGATGCATTGCTCAGGCAGGTGAACGGAACCCAGACGAGTGGGGGGCAATGGATCGTCGGCATCAGCGAGCATGTCACCTACTGGAACTCACTGGGATGGTCTGATCCCTTCTCCTCTTCGCTCTATACGGAACGGCAGAATGCCTATAGCCAGCGATTCCACCTGGAGGGCGTGTACACGCCGCAGATGGTGATCAACGGCGCGGAGCAGATCGTCGGCAGCGACCGCGCGGCGTTGGCGCGGGCGGTGGAGACAGAGGAAGCAGCAGCGTCCGCAGATGTCTCTCCGCATTCTCTCCATGAGCGTGGTTCAAAACACATTGACGGTGAGTTTTTCCGCCAGCGGCGATGTGCCGGCCCAGGGGGCTGACCTGATCGCAGTGCTCGCAGACGACTCCGATCGGTCCAGCGTGCAGCGCGGGGAGAACTCCGGCCGCACCCTGGCGCATGTCGCCGTCGCCCGATCCATCTCCCGTGTGGCCAGGGTGCAGGCCGCCGGCGAGCAGACGGTGCAGATACCGATTCCGTCCTCTATTCAGGCTGCGCAGGGACATCATCTTATCCTGTTCGCGCAGACCCCGGGCAATGGACGCGTGCTGGGAACAGATACAAAACCGCTGTAGAGAATTTGATCGAATGGCAACCGAATTACGGGATGAGTCACGCATGATCGCTTCGATCCTTGCCGGCGATGCGCAATTGTTCCACGAACTGATTCGTCCCTATGAGCGCAGAGTGTACGCCATGGCGCTGTCGTTTCTGCGCAACGAAGCCGATGCGGAAGACGTTGCCCAGGAAGCGTTCCTCAAGGCCTTCCGCAACCTGGCCGGCTTTCGCGGTGATGCTAAATTCGGGACCTGGCTGGTCAGCATTACTTTGAACGAGGCACGCAGCCGGATTCGTCACCGGGATGCGATCAAGATGGAGTCGCTGGACGAGCCTCAGGACGAGCAGGGGCAGACTTCTCCGGCTCTGTTGCGGGACTGGAAGGAAATACCGTCGGAGGCCCTGGAACGAAAGGAGCTCAGGCTTCTATTGCAAAAGGCCATCACCGCTTTGCCGTTGATCTACCGTGAAGTTTTTCAGCTGAGGGACATCGAGCAGCTCAGCGTGAATGAGGCGGCTGCGGCGCTGGGCATCACCATATCCTCGGTCAAAGTCCGATTGCATCGGGCGCGCATGATGTTGCAGAAAAATCTGGCGCCGCAGTTGAAGCAAGTGGCTCCCAAACGGAGGTGGTGGGCGTGGTGATCGAGTGCAAACATGTATGGACGCACATCTCCGGCTACCTGGACCAAACCCTCCCACCGGACGTGCTGGAGCAGGTGCAGAAGCATCTGGAGCATTGTGAGATTTGCTCGGCCATTTTGGATTCAACGCGCAACATCTTGATCCTCACCGCGGATGAGCGGGTGTTTGAGTTGCCGCTTGGGTTTAGCGAGCGGTTGCACGCCCGGTTGGAGGAGGAGATGCGGGGGTTGGAACCTGATGGGGGCTGAGGTTTGCGTGAGAATCGTAACAGAAACTGTGGGTCTCTCTTTCCCTTCCTTTTCGTCCAGTTGGGTGGTCCACCGAAGCGTTGGTGGTGGATTTGAGAGGACGTTGAAGTTCGTGGCATCCCACATCTCGCGAAAAACGAGCGAGATGTGGGGCACCCGTCGGTTCCGTTTGGGGGTAAGATCCGCAAAGGTTAGTCTTCAGAGGTATGTCGCCCTTCATCTCCGTCGGTTTTCGTGAAGTTCGATAAAATTCGATCTTTTTTTGGTTCTGAAAGGCAGTTTGTCGAGAATATTCCATAGCTCCCGAGTCACGGGCGATCCGGAAGCAATCCGCGAAGTGCCGGGAAAGTCACGTTTTCGGAAAGTTCACTCCTTGTTTCACCAACCCTTGTGCGAACGCCTCGATCGTCGTCTGCCCGTGGAAAGCTTCAATTCCCGAATTACCGAAGTGGATCCAGCCTGAGTTGAAACTCTTCACCATCTCGATGTAGAGCCCGGTGCGGTCGGCTGGCATGCCCATACCCTCCAGAACGCTTTGCCATGCTCTCTCAGGCAGCTGCACGGCCTTCACCTCGCGGCCCAGCGCCTTGCCGAACGCGGCGGCTGTTTCGAGTAAGTCTGTTCCACCCTTCGGCCCGTCCACCTCCAGCACGCGCTCGCCTGTCCAGTTTTCCTGCAGCACCCTGGCGCCCGCCACGCCGATGTCTCGCGCGGCCACCAGCGGGAATTTGCGTTCGAGCGGCGCATAGAAGAAGGGCATTTCACCCGTCGCGCGCACGTGGTCCAACGCTCCCAGCCAGTTCTCCATGAAACTGCCCGCGCGCAGATACGCCACAGGAATCGGCAGCGTGCGTGTCGCCTGTTCCATCAGGTGCGTTGACGTGATCAGCCCGAGCCCACTCGGTTGCTCCGAGCCAATGGACGAAAGAAACACGGCCCTTCCTGGCTTTGCCTGCTCAAGCGCCTCGCGGATCGCCGCGATGGTGCGCTTCTGGTCCGGAAGCGCGGGATCCGGCGCAAAGTCCGGTGGAATCATCGCGAACACACCCTGCGCACCCGCGAACGCCTTTGCGAGCCCCGCCGGATCGTCATACGCCGACTGCACCAGCTCCACGCCTCGATCAGCCCAAGATTTCGCCTTCTCGGGATTGCGCACCGCGCCGCGCACCGTTTTGCCCGCCGCGAGCAGATTCTCTGCCACGGCCCCGCCAACGTTGCCCGTAATTCCCATCACTGTGAACATGCCCGTCCACCCCCTATGCAAGTAAATACTTATATTCGAGCCACGATGCAAGGTTTTACTTGTATCTTTGTTTTCTGCGAGAATTCTTGCATGGCCGTCTTCGATCCAAACCGCAAGCGCAACGCGCGAGGCGAGCAGCGCCAGCAGGCTCTCCTTCGCGCCGCTGCGGTGGTCTTCGGCCGCCTTGGTTACCACGAGACCACCACAAACGCGATTGCCACGGAAGCGGGCGTGTCTCCGGCTACTCTCTACCAGTTTTTCCCAAATAAAGAAGCCATCGCCAGCGCACTCGCCTCGATGTACGCGCTTGAGATGGCCGAGGCAGAACGGGCAATCGACTCCGAAGGCGTCTTGAGCTTCACAGGAGCCGTCGGTGAGCTGATCGATGTATGTATGAGTTTCAACCGGAGACGTCCGGAGTTCCACACCCTGGTGGTCGACGCACCGGTCTCAGCTGCCGCACGCGAAGACAAGCAGGCCCTTGGGCAGGTTTTCGTTGACTTCATCGCGGCGCGCCTCCGGCGCGAGCTACCCACGCTCTCGCGCTCCGAAGCGTCCCACCACGGGCAGGTAGCCCTTATGATCTTCCGTGGAATTCTCGAAGAGCTTACTGTCGCCCCGCCTCGCGTCCGTCCGCGCCTGCAGCAGGCGATGCGTGATGCCATTCTTCGCTACCTCACCCCTGTGCTCACGGAAACAAAAGTGGTTCCGCGCAGTTAGGGGTGCCGGTCACGGGACGGTTCGCAGACGACGCTTTGCCACTCTTCCCTTTACTCTTCCCGTTGGTTTATCCGAGTGAAGCGAGCGAGATATTTCATAAAATTCGATAAAATTTGGTCTTTTTATGACTTCAGCGCCGCTGTCCAGAGAAGCGTCTATTTGGGGAGAAGGACAGCCTGATGGGGTTGGCTCTGTCCAGGACGGCGTCAAAGGCGAAGCCGGTTACGGCGGGAACGCGGTTCAGGGCTTCGGGCTTGATAAAGGGATTGAGAGGGCTGGTTTGGTTCCGGTCGAGGTTGGAAGACGACGAGTCGTTAGCCGTTTTCGGGGCCGGCTCGGCTGTAGGCTCCGGTGCAGGCTCCGGGTGGGGGACCTGAGGCGCGGCGGGTTGGGTTTTCGTGGCGGCAACGGGATCGCCTGGGTCTTCACTTGCGTGCTGCTGTTTGCGGAGCCACTCAGCGCTGTAGATCTCTGCTTCGACGGGCGGGGCCGCGGGTCGCGTCGCGGGTGGGGAAAAGCGGCGGTCCGGAATCAGTCCTTCGATGGCTACGATCATCGAGAGAGCCTTGATCTGGCCGGCGATGATGCCCCTGGTCGCTTCGTGGCTGAGAGTGGCCAGTTCCCAGAGGCGGGCCAGGATCTGGTCGCGACCAAGGTTCAGCTTACGCAGCCCTTCGGCTTCCTGATCCACCAGCTTTTCCTTAACGGCGGCGCGGTGCTCCATCATGTAGGCGCGGACGCGGGGCTTGGCTTTGGTGTAGGCGGCGGTTTCGGGGTTGAGACCAACCGCTTCTGCGGCGCGACGGTCATTCATGGTTCCGGACAGGATCAGGTGAGCAAAGGCGATTTCCTGATCGGTGATGGGATCGCTGACAGTATTTTTGGGCATAGGTCGTCTCGTTCCTCGGTTTGCTGGAGTTTGAAATGAGTTTGTTTGCTGCTCTGTTAGTGACAGAAAGGGTTGAGAGCCGCGGCGGGCACTGTGGCTGTTGTTGGTTATTTTGTGACAGGGATAGGGTGAGGTACCGGATAGTGGTGAAACTATCCTTCGCTCACGCGGAAGGCCGAAACTACAGGCAACTGCCGGCCAGGGCGCGGTTGCGTGAGGAGCCGTCGCCTGCCGATATCGTCTACTTTAAGAGATAAAGCTTTTCCGAGTTAGATGTAAGTGGCTGGATGGGTTTTTTCGGCACAGGGGTACAAGGCCAAAGGTTACTTCGGGTGACGCTGGCGTTGGTGTCGTCCAGGCTTCCGCTCATCACCCCAGTGTCGTAAGTCAGCCTCACGATGCGAGCATTCGCTTCGGGTGTGCTTCCGTCCGGTCCCCTTATCTTCCCCAAGGTTACTCCCATGCTGGCAGCGCAGGAAAGCAGGTGAATAGGTACCCTGGACTGCACCCCTAAGCTGAGACACGCTGCAAGGCGATTAATTGGGTGACACATCGGCCCGCTTTGGTGTCGATTATCAATAAGCAGTAGCCGGGCCGCGGGAGTGTGGGAATCCCGGAGGGATTTCCAAGGCCTGTGGGAGCGGTGGTAAACCTGCCTTTGGTTTTCCATCGCTTCCATCAGCGCCGTCACTTCCGCGAGCCTCGCTGGCCCGCTCGAACTCTTCCGGTGTTAGATATCGTAACGCGGAATGCAGCCTTTGCCGGTTGTAAACTTGGTCCAGGAACTCACCGATTCGACTGCGCGCGTCTTCTAGATCCCGATAGTCGGCTCCGTGTACTTCCTCCTCTTTGAGCGTTCGCATGAACCGCTCTGCGCGTGCGTTGTCGTATGGGTTGCCGCGCCGGCTCATGCTGATTTGAATCTCGTTCTGCTCCAGCAGGTCGGTGTAATCAGTCGATGCATACTGTACGCCGCGATCGGAGTGATGGATCAGGCCCTCGGCTTTCCAGCTACGCTGGCTGAGTGCCATCTGCAGGGCGCGAGTTGCTAGTTCCGCCTGCAACGTACGCCCCAGGTCCCAGCCGATAACGCGGCGCGAGTAAGCATCCAGAACCACCGCCAGGTAGATGAACTCATTGCGCAGGCGGATGAAGGTAATGTCGGCCACCCATAGCTGGTTCAGCCCCGTCAATTTCGCATGCCGCGCCAGGTTCGGATAGATCGGCAAAGTATGCGCCGAATCCGTCGTAAACACATATTTTTTCCGGCGTAAGCTAAGCAGGTTGTCTTCTCGCATCAAGCGCAGGACACGTTTGTGGTTGACTACTTGCCCTTCACGTCGCAGCAAAGCAGTCAACATCCGGTAGCCCCGAAGACGATGATGCGCGACTGCTAACTCCTGCAAGCGAGCGCGCAGCAACAAATCGGCCTGTTCTGGCGCAGTCTGCTGCAAATAGCGATAGAAGCCCGCTCGGCTTACCTCGGCTACCTGGCACTGCTGTTCCACGGTCAGTCCTACTCCTTCGAACGAGAGCGAGACTTCGATGCCGCGATAGACTCCTTGCCGCCATCGCTGGTACGACTGACGCTGCTCCCCTGACTTGCTCGAAGGCTCGTTTTAAAAAATCCACCTCCAGCTGCTTACGGCCTAACAGCCGTTCCAGTTCAGCAATCCGTAACTCGGCTGCACTGGGTGCTGGCGGCGAAACGGTCTGTGACTTGCTCCCCGGCGGTCGGCCCCTGGGTCGCTCCAGCCCTGCCCTACCTCCTGCCCGAAACTGGTCACGCCACTCGTAGAGGAGCTTCCGCCGAACGCCCAAATCCTTGGCCAGACCGATAATGGTCTCAGCCTGTGCCATTCGACGCACCGCTTCCTGCTTGAAATCTATGCTGTAGCTTCTTGCCTTCTTCTTCATCGGCCTGCTCCATTATGGCCGATAAATGTCACCCATTTTTTCGCTCTAACCGTGTCTCACTTTTGGGGTGCACTACACCCTGTCACCGGATTAGACATGCCCTCGGGTTTCCGGACACATGCCCGGCCTGATGTCATAATGTATATACAAGGTTGATACAGCGGAGGCGGTCATGAAAGCGACGGTAAAGAAGTGGGGCAACAGCGCGGCCGTGAGGATTCCGGCCTCCGTGATGGAGGCCATGCACCTTGATCTCGACGAGGTCGTGGAGGTGCGCGAGGAGAAAGGCAGGATCGTCATCGAACCGGTGCGGCAAAAAACGTACGTCCTGGACGATCTGCTGAAAGGGATCACCGCGAAGAACCTGCATGAGGCGGTTGATTTCGGACCTCCGCAAGGCAAAGAGGTCTGGTGATGGCAAAGCAGTACGTGCCTGACGCCGGCGAGATCGTCTGGATCAACTTCACGCCGCAGGCTGGCCATGAGCAGGCAGGGCACCGTCCGGCGCTCGTTCTGAGTCCGGCGGCGTATAACGGCAAGACGAGTCTGATGATCTGCTGTCCGCTGACGACGCAGATCAAGAACTATCCGTTTGAGGTTTTCATCGGCGGCACGCCGCCGAATGCGGTTCTGGCAGATCAGGTGAAGAGCATTGACTGGCGCAGTCGGGATGCCAAGCCGAAGGGCCGTGTGTCGCCGGAACAACTGGCCGAAGTGCGCGCGAAGATACACGCGCTCATTGGATAAACCGTCCAGCCTCAATCGGCATTCGGCGGGGAAAGCCGATAGAGGTTCCGCCGCTCTACTCCCGCTCAGCTATGCAGTCCCGAAGCCAGGTATGAAAAGGGTCGTGCTGGTTTTCTTTACGTTCCCTATGTCAATGGGTTCCTGTCCATGAGTTCCCCCATTCTCTGGAGCACTTGAGCAAGCGCCGCTTGACCCCGCTGAAGGGAAGCCGACCGAGAAAGGAAGCTACAGCGACAACTCCAGCAACGCTCGATTGGTGAGAGATAATGTTGTTTATGTAACAGTAAACGTTCTATCTCCCCGGGTTTCGTCCACTGTTTCTCGTGCGAGCGGCGCGTCCTTGATCGTCCGTCCCTCGTCGCGGCCGCTCGAAGCGCCGCTTACCGCGCAATTGAGACTGTCCTGAACCTCCGTGCGGGCGAGCATCTGCTTCTAAAAATTAAGCTCGTGTACATAAGTTCGGATACAATGAACCGGTTCTAGACGCGAGTCGGTTTTGGTGGCGAAAAGGAGAGTAATGTCTACAAAAGAAAACAATTGGGCGGCGTTCGTTTCTGGGCATGGGCGCGGCAGCCGCGGGGCTTGGCCTCTGGGCCGACCTGGAAGCGTATCCCCAGAATGTCAACCGGAATTCAATTGCGACGGACTTGAAGATCACGGACATGCGCATCGCCGTTCTGAGAGGGCCGGGAGGCCAGGCAGTCCGGGAGGGCAATGGCGGCCCGAGCAGCGTGGGCGGCTCCGGCGGCGTGGGCGGCCCCGGCAGTGGCGGCCCCCCCAGGGGACCGATGCCTCCTGCGACTCCCGGAGCGGGAGCGGCCTCTGGCGGCACGATCGTCGTCCGGATCGATACCAATCAGGGAATTTCGGGTTACGGCCAGGCGATCGGGGACGGCCCCCAGCCGAACTACATTCTGATGCATAAGGCCCGGCTACTCGGCGAGAATCCCTGCAACGTCGACAGAATCTTCCGCAAGATCAAGATGCATGGCGGATATAACCGTCAGGGGAGCGGCGTGAACGCGATTGAGAACGCATTGTGGGATCTGGCTGGCCAGGCTTATGGCGTGCCGATCTACCAGATGCTTGGCGGGAAATTTCGCGACAAGATCCGCATGTACAGCGAGGGTGACCCGAAATCGAACTCCATCGCAGACATCGCCGCCGATTATAAGGAGAGAGTCGCCTCGGGGTTTACGATGCTCAAATACGACCTGCCCGTAGTTCCCATCCTCCGAGGCAAGCCGGGCACGATCTATGCTCCGAATGGCTATTACGGGGAGCCGGGGGATGTCCCCCCCGAGAACTACTATGAGGGATTAGAGATCAGCGACAAGGGATGTGAACTCGTAGCCGACCACGTCGCTGCGATTAAGGAAGCCATGGGCGACGCTGGTGACGTTCCCATGGGTCACGACCATTTCGGGCACCTCACCGTGAAAAGTTGCATCAAGCTGGCGAATGCGCTGGAGAGGGTCAATCCCTCGACTTTGGAAGACATGGTCCCGTGGTTCCGGGTAGAGGAGTGGAAACTCATCACCGATTCGGTCAAGGTGTCCACCTTGACCGGCGAAGACGCCTACCTGGTGGAATCGCTCGAGCCGCTTTGCCAGGCGCGTGCAGTCGACTACATCCACCCGGATCACCTTGTGATCGGCGGCTGTCTCGAATTGAAGAAGACCTCCGACATGGCGGCCAAATATTCGGTGGGGATGATGGTCCACAGCAACGCTACGCCGATCGGCTACGCGGCCGGCGCGCACGCGATAGCCGCCTGCGAAAACTTCCTCGCCATGGAATGGCACCAGCCGCAGCCAGCCTGGCACAAAGACTTATGCGACAAAGGGGACCTCGTGGTTAAGGGTTACATCCCCGTTCCGACGGGGCCGGGCCTGGGCATCAAAGTCAATGAAGAAGCGATGCGCAACCTCTGCAGGCAGGGTGAGTTCTTCACCGATCCTACGACGTATTGGGATTCGCAGGTCGGCGGAGAGAAGGCGTACACGTAAAGGGAGGGTGATTCGATGCGAACATGCGGAGCCACGGAAGCTCCCCCGTGCGAAGATCGCGAAACGTCGTTCTGAGAGGACCAAGTGAAATTGTAACGGTTACGTTCCGTCTGTCACCTGGTTGTTGTCACCTGGTTGTTTGTCGTCACCTGGTTGTTTGCACCTGGTTGTTTGTCCAATCTTCTTAAGCTATTTCGCCATCGAATGACTCTGGCTCACGCCTAACGACCTGGCCAGAATTACCCCGCTCCCGCGTCGCGTCAACAGCTTACACATTGCCCATAGGCTGCTGCACGCGATCCAGAAGTTTACGCTTCGCGAAGCCATTGCTACCTTCTGCCTCGATAATGAAGCAGTTTCTCTCCGACACACTGCCGGTCGCGGTAGGGACGACCATTGCTGGCCGCCCCCCGCACAGATCCGTGCAAGCGGGATTACCGCACACGGCTCCTACCTTGGATGAGTACGTCGAAACGTTCACTAGGATAAGGATGCAGGACGGTGGCACGAGGGATCCAGCGTTCGAAGGTCGGGCGAATGCGAGTCCATCGCGGGCGGCTCCGCTGACTGCGGCGACCAAGCATGGCACGCCACAGAATACTGAGCCGATCGCGGAAACGCCGTAACGCCCGCAGGTTCTCGGGCACAGCATGGTAGCGGTAGTAGCCTTCGACGACACGCTTCAGCCATTGTCCAACGACATTGACCGGTTCATGCAGGCGCTCGCGAAGCTGCGCCTTCAAGGCGTGGAGCGTCGCGCGCATCCGCTGAACCATGGTCTTGCGCCGAATAACGAAATGACCTTTGGAGTTCGTCGCACAGTAGTGCGTGAACCCCAGAAACGTGAAGGTTTCGGCCTTGGCTTCCCCACGCTGCTGCCGATTGGCCTGAGCGAACCGACCGAATTCGATCAGCCGCGTCTTCTCCGGATGGAGTTCCAGACCGAAGGTCGCCAGCCGTTCCCGAAACTCTCTCAGGAACCGCTCCGCATTCTCGCGGTGCTCGAAACCAACCACCAGATCGTCCGCGTAACGGACGACAACCACATCGCCGCTCGCCACTTTCTTGCGCCATACCTCGATCCACAGATCAAAGACATAGTGCAGATACACGTTCGCTAGCAGCGGTGAGATCACCGCTCCCTGCGGAGTACCTGCCTTCGTCTCAGACCACTTGCCGTCCTCCGATACTCCAGCTTTCAGCCATTTCCGGATCAGCCGAAGAATGCGGTTGTCGGCTACTCGGTGCTCCATAAACTTCATGGTCCACTCGTGGCTCATGTTATCGAAGAATCCACGGATGTCCGCATCGAGTATCCAGTTCACGCGCTTTCGTTGGATGCCCACATTCAGCGCGTCCAGCGCCTGGTGTGGACTGCGCCCGGGGCGAAACCCATACGAAAAGCCCTGAAAGTCCACCTCATAGATCTGATTGAGGATGGTGACCACCGCGTGTTGGACGATCTTGTCTTCCAGCGCCGCAATGCCCAACGGTCGTTGCCGGCCATCGGCTTTCGGTATATAGACTCTCCGTGAAGGCTGCGCACGATACGCTCCACGATGCACCCGGCCATGGAGATCAACTAACCGCTCCTCCAGGCCTTGCTCATACTGCTGCCAACCTACCCCATCCACTCCCGGTGCTGCTTTCCGCTTAAGCGCGTAATAGCTTTCCCGTAGTAGGTCGATCGTAAGATGATGCAGTAAAGCGGTGAACCGTTCCTGCTTCCTTACCTGCGCCGTGCGGCGCACGCCGTCTAACCCCTGGGACACGGATCCTCCGCTCTGTGTCGGTTCCGTGTTGAGATGGACGTCGTTCTCCTTGGTCTGCGCCCTTCCCTCCGCCGCCTCCGCGGAAGCCTTCGCCTCTTTGTTCGGTAGCTTCATCAGTACTATGGCGCAGTCCGACCCCTCCAAAACGTACATGTCCGGATGACGGATATTTCACCTTCCCGGACCGGTCTGCTTACGCAGACGTTCTGGAGGTCTCCCGGTTCTCGTGCACATTGTTTCCTGACGTGCCTGGAGTCTTCGACTACGCCGAGCCCAGCGAGCCACTCGCGAATAACGCGGCTTGCCGGTATTGCCTTCCACGACCAGAAAAGGGTCGGCACTCGGGTGCAAATTTTCGGAGCTCAATCCTCCCGCCCGCCAGTACCTCTGTCTACGCTTCGCTATGGCTCCTCGCAGAGTCACAGGCAAGACTCGAGGCCGGAATGAAGTCGCTTCTCCTTTTCCGTAGGGCTCTCTCATCCCCTACAATGTGCCGGTTTATCCCGGCGCTCTCTGGTCACCAATTCAAGATAAACGTCCCGTCCAGTCCCGCCTTTGTTTTCTCGCCTTTGTTCGAGTGAAGCGAGCGAGATATTTCATAAAATTTTGTAAAATTTGGCCTTTTTATGACTTCAGCGCCGCTGGCCGGAGAAGTGTCCTTTCGGCGAGAAGGACAGCCTGATGGGGTTGAATCTGTCCAGGACGGCGTCAAAGGCGGAGCCGGTTGCGGCGGGAACGCGGTTCAGGGCTTCGGGCTTGATAAAGGGATTGAGAAGGCTGGTTTGGTTCCGGCCGAGGTGGGAAGACGCCGAGCCGTTAGGCGGTTTCGGGGCCGGCTCGGCTGTAGGCTCCGGTGCAGGCTCCGGGTCGGGGACCTGAGGCGCGGCGGGTTGGGTTTTCGTGGCTACGACGAGATCGCCTGGGTCTTCACCTGCGTGCTGCTGTTTGCGGAGCCACTCAGGGGTGTAGATATCTGAATCGACGGGCTGGGCCGCGGGTCGCGTCGCGGGTGGGGAGAAGCGGCGGTCTGGAATCAGTCCTTCGATGGCTACGATCATCGAGAAAGAGCCTTGATCTGGCCGGCGATGATGCCCCTGGTCGCTTCGTGGCTGAGAGTGGCCAGCTTCCCAGAGGCGGGCCAGGATCTGGTCGCGACCAAGGTTCAGCTTACGCAGCCCTTCGGCTTCCTGATCCACCAGCCTTTCCTTAACGGCGGCGCGGTGCTCGATCATGTAGGCGCGGACGCGGGGCTTGGCTTTGGTGTAGGCAGCGGAGTCGGGATTGAGACCGACGGCTTCCGCGGCGCGGC
>CAVWRV010000029.1:0-62997 GCA_963757515.1 uncultured Acidobacteriaceae bacterium
CATAACGCGGATCTCCGCTACGCTAGGTTCGAAAACATTCCCATGAAAGGTTCGCAGAACTGCAGATCCCTCCACTACGCTACGCTTCGGTCGGGATGACAAAGCGAAGGGCTGGGGCTTTTCCTCAACTTCGGATACTGGGATGAGTAAGACAGCAGGTCCCTCCACTTCGCTGCGCTTCGGTCGGGATGACAATTCAGTTGATGGGCCGAGGAAAAGAAACCGCAGATCCCTTGACTTCGGTCGCGATGACAAAAGGGAGCGTAGCGTAGTGGTGAGATCTGCGGTTTATTCTTTCAAACTCAGCATCGGACGATTTTCTCTGAAACCAGGCCGCGCGTGGCATTCCGCGAATCCACCACCAGCTGCGCCTCTTCCACGATGCGGGCATAGTCGTAGGAAGTATGGTCGGTGACAATCAAAACACAATCGTAACCGTCAAGGTTCTCTAGCGGCTGCGATTCCATGTTCAGATTGTATTTCCGTCCCCGTCCCACCGTGGGAAAGAACGGATCGTTATAGCTGACCGCCGCGCCCTCTTGCTGCAGCATCTCAATGATCGAGAGCGACGGAGATTCGCGTAAATCATCCACGTCTCGCTTATAAGCCAGGCCCAGCACCAAAATCCGCGACCCCTTGAGCGGCTTGCTGCGCTGATTCAGCGCAGAGGAAACCGCCGCCACCACGTGATACGGCATGGCTTCATTCACTTCGCCCGCGAGCTCAATAAACCGGGTGCTGAAGTCGAATTCCTTCGCCTTCCAGCTCAGATAAAAGGGATCGATCGGGATGCAGTGGCCGCCGAGTCCGGGCCCGGGATAAAAGGGTTGGAACCCGAAGGGTTTGGTCGCCGCCGCACCGATCACTTCCCAGATGTCGATGCCCATGCGCAGGCAAAGCAGTTTCAGTTCGTTCACCAGCGCGATGTTCACGCAGCGATAAATATTCTCCAGCAGCTTGGTCATTTCCGCCGCCGCCGGGCTGGATACGCGGATCACACGGTGGAATGCCACTTGATACAGCGCGCCGGCGGCCTCCGCCGCGAAATCGCCCTAACCCGCCGACCACCTTGGGAATGTCGCGCCGGTCAATGCTGGTATTGCCCGGGTCTTCACGCTCAGGAGAATACGCCACCAGCACACCATCGCTGCACCATGGCTCTCGCGAATGACCCTCACCCGGCCCGCGCGCTCAATCGCCGGCGCGATCAACTCTTCAGTCGTGCCGGGATAGGTGGTGCTTTCGAGGACCACCAGTTGGCCCGGCCGTAGATGGTCGACGATCGAGTCCATGGTCGCTGCGATGTAACTCATGTCCGGCGTATGGTGGTCGCTGAGCGGCGTGGGCACGCAAATCAAAATGGCGTCGACTCCCCCAATCTCAGAGAAGTTGGCGGTGGCGCGGAAACCCTTATCCTGGGCACTCTTGATCTGTTGCCGGATCGATACGATGGATGTAGGATTCACCCGCGTTGAGCCGGTCCACCTTGGCTGCATCGATATCAAAGCCGGTAACGCGAAATCCCTCCTGGCTGAAGAGCAGAACCAGCGGGAGCCCCACGTAGCCAAGGCCGATAATCCCTACCCGCAGCTCCCGCTTCTCTACCAGCGACAACCACTGTGGCAAATCTTGCTGTTCGACCTCATGGCCGCGTCATCGACTTAGCTTCAGGCAACCGGCAGCTTCAGCGTCTCGCGATACCACTCCACCGTCCGCTCAAGACCCTCTTTCACTCCAATCAAGGGGCGATAACCAAAGGCTTCCGCGGCGGCGGAAATATCGGCCTGCGAATTCAGGATGTCTCCCGTCCGCGCATGGAGCGTAAAGCGGCGGAAGCTCAAACCCGATCAGTTTGGCCAACAGGCGGTAAATCTCTTTCAGTGTGTATTGGCCGCCACAGGCGACATTGAAGACCTTGCCCGCTACCTGGTCCGCCGGCGCCGCGCACGCCAGCAGGTTCGCGGAAATAACGTTGTCGATGTAGGTGAAGTCCCGGCCCTGCTCGCCGGTGCCGAAGATCGTTGGCCGCGTCCCCTCCAGCATCTGCTGGATGAATTTGGCCAGCACTCCGCTATAAGGCGAATCGGCTCCCTGGCGCGGCCCAAAGACGTTGAAGTAGCGCAAGCTCACCGTCTCCAGTCCATACACCTGCCAATAGCTGCTCATGTAATATTCGCCGGTAAGCTTTTGTACCGCATAGGGCGAAATCGGCATGGGGCGCATCGATTCTTTGCTGGGCAGAACTGGTTGATTCCCATATGCGGAAGAAGACGCCGCATAGATGATTCGCTTGACGCCCGCTGCCCGCGCGCCTTCGAGCACATGAAACGTTCCGTCCACATTGCAGCCGTGGCTGGGCTCCGGATTCTCTACCGAAAGGGGAACAGAAGGCAGCGCCCCGATATGCAGGATGTAGTCGATTCCTTCACAGGCAGTGCGCATCGCAGCCGGCATCGCGCAGGTCCGCCTCGCGGAAGTCGATCTGGTCCTCGATATCCGGCCAGGTTCGCTGCCTTGCCGGTCAGATAGTTATCTACTCCGCGAACTTCTTCCCCGCGTTCTACCAGGGCTCTGGCCAGGGATGACCCGATAAAGCCCGCGATTCCCGTGATCAGATATTTCGCCATGCGATGAGTCAAGACCAACCTTGAAAATAGCACACCGCCGGACTATTCCTCGGTCCCAGAAGGCAGTCTGGGTAAAATCCTCTGACATTTTCTGTATGTACTTTTTGGAATTGAATTTCTTGCCGGTGGAAGCGCCCGACATATAGCGGATGGTGCCAAAGATGGGCCGGTCAAACCACGGGCGATCGAACTTGCCCACAATCGACCATGCAATTCCCGCATATCCATTGGGATCTCTGCCATCGAGAAAGTAGCGGTCGTTGAGCGTGACGCAGGTATCGAATGCCTTGGCCGGGTCGGGAGACCACTCCAGAATCTTTTTTGCCCAGTACATGCGCATGTAATTGTGCATCCATCCAAACTTCACCATTTGGTTCTGGGCCGCATTCCATAGCTCGTCGTGGGTTTCGGAGCGTTCCAGCTGCTCGATCGAGTAGAGGTGCTCCCGCCGGTCGCGCGCATGTTCCATCAGGGTCTTGCGCGCCCACGGCTCGGCGCAGTCGAACGAATCGTAGTTCTCAGTGAACTTGACGAAGTTCACCGCCAGCTCCCGCCAGCCGATCAACTCGCTGAGATACGAATCCCGCGCTGCCTGGGGAACTTTACCCTCCTTGAATGCCTTCTCGACGGCCAGGGCGATGGTGATCGGGCTAATGTGTCCAAAGTGCAGGTAAGGCGACAGCCGGCTGGTGCCATCCACCTCGGGATGATTGCGCGTCTGGTCGTAAGTGGCAAGATCCTTATCCACAAAATCGTGCAGCCGCTTGACCGCGGCATGCGTGCCGCCGGTGAAACTCTCGACCGGCTCAACGGAACGGTCGAGCTTCGTCCAACCCTGAGTAACATCCTCCCGCACGGGAAATGACTCCAGAGTGTGCGGTGGCTTCCATTCCCGATGCGGCTTTGATCACCGGCTGCTCGACCAGAAACTTGGGCAGCTCGGCGTAGAGCTTCGGCTTGAAGATATGCAGGGCGTACATGCGCTTTTGAAACAGGCCGGAGGGCACAACCACATCCGCATCGACCGTCCAGTAAGGGATGCGCAAACGGCCCGCCAACACCTTTCGCCAGCGCTCCGGCTCGCGGCAGGGATTTTCATCGCCGATCACCATGGCCGCATTTACTTCTGCCAGCAGCGTCTGCAGAGAATTGTTGGGCGGACGGCGCACGATAAAGCCGATCTGCCGCTGTTGCAGATCTTCTTCGATGTCGGCAAGGCCCTGGTTCAGGAAGGCATAGTGGCGCAGGTTGGCGTGGGGAAAATTGGAGATGGCCGAGAAGTAGGCCAGTACCGGCAGATCCAGAGCGTTGGCAACTTCTACGGCAACGTCGAGTGCAGGATTATCGAGCGCTCTTTCCGCTCTCTGCATCCAGTAGACGACGCATTTTCCGTCCGCCGCCGGAGCTCCGCCGCGCCGGACCAGAACCCTGGGGTTCTCCGCAATTTTGCGCAGCGCTTCAGGAACGTCATCGTTTGCAGGTTGGGAGGTCATCTGGAGAAGCTCAGTGAAGGCCAGGAAGGAACCGCAGGTCCCTCCACTCCGGCTACGCTCCGGTACGGGATGACAATTCTGTTAGGGAGCATGGACAGAGGTTTGCCAGAACATGAATTGTCATCCCGACCGGGGTAGCGTAGTGGAGGGACCTGCGGTTCTTCCCTTACCACGAGACCCCAGTTGCGGCTGATGTAGTCGGATAGCGTCATGGTGATCAACACCAGAAAAGTGAAAAAGCCCGCCCCACGGTGAGCATCATCACTCTCGAGCTGTACCGGATATGCATGAAAAAAAGAATGACCAGCACAGCCTTGAGGCAGGCGATCCCGAGCGCCACGATGGGGTTGAATATACCCATATCGATAAAAGCCGCACCGGTCGTGGTGGCGGTGAGCACCAGCAACGCGAGCAGGATGAGCCCGTAGGTCTTCGGTCCAACGATGTGATGTTCGTGTTCAGTAGGAGTGGACATGACGATCTCTCCTTTATTTCAAAGGATGGCGGCTGATGAGATACAGCAGCGGGAAAAGGAAGATCCAGACAATATCGACAAAGTGCCAATACAGTCCGAAATTATCGATGGTCGAGGTATGCCCGTTCACGTAAGCCCCGTGCCAGGCCTGGTAAAGCAGAATGAACAGAATACTGATGCCGATGATCATGTGCAGCGCGTGCATGCCGGTCATGGCAAAGTAGAGGAAGAAGAAGAGCTGCGCGTGTTGCGCCATATCCGGCGCCAGCGGAACATCCCTCTTGTCGGTGGGATGGACAAAGTCTTCCACGCTGAAGCTTGCCCCGGGGATGTGGTGTTCGACGTATTTCTCGTGATACTCGACCGCCTTGATGCCAAGAAAGACCAGCCCCAGACAAATCGTAAGGCTCAGCGAAGTAATCAGCCCCTTGCGGTTGCGCGTCTCCGCCGAATAGACGCCCATGGCCATGGTGAAGCTGGAGAGGATCAGAACCGCCGTATTGGTGGTTCCGAGACCGATGCCCAGCGTGTTGCTGCTGGCCACAAAGGCGTCGTAATACCAGTTGCGATACAGCAGGTAGGCCATGAACAGCCCGCCGAAGAACATGATTTCGGTCAGCAGGAAGAGCCACATGCCGAAGCTGGCGGTCTCCCGCTGCTGCTCCACCGTGACGAAATGGTGGCGCAGGTACGCGGGATGCGCCTCGTGCACTTCGTGCGGTTCCGCGTGTCCGGTGACGATCGCTTGGCTATCCAACAGTCGTTACCTCGTGTTCGGTCTTATGAGCCAACCAGTCATAGTCGTACGCTTCGTGATCCATGATCGGTATATCGACAAAGTTCTCGGTCAGGGGCGGCGACTGAATCTGCCACTCCAGGCCCGTCGCCTGCCACGGGTTGCTGCCCGCGATCTTACCGTACTTGAGCGACCAGGGCATATAGAGCATCGGTAGCAGATAGCCAATGCCCAGAACCGTGGCGCCCGCCGTCGACAGAACATTCAGGACCTGGAACTCCGGCGGGTAGGCATGATACCGGCGCGGCATACCCAGGTAGCCGACGATGAACTGGGGGAAGAAGGTCAGGATGAACCCGATAAAGGTGGTCACCGCCGCCAGCTGCGACATGGATTCGGGATACATTCTGCCGGTCATCTTCGGCCACCAGAAGTGGACCCCCGCCAGGTAAGCCATCAACATGCCGCCCACCATCACAAAATGGAAATGGGCGACGATGAAGTAGGTCTCCGTCAGGTGGATGTCCATACCCAGCGATCCCAGGAAGACGCCGGTGAGGCCGCCGATGGTGAACAGGCCCATAAAGCCGAAGGCATACAGCATCGGCGTCTCAAAGGTGATGGAGCCCTTATAGAGAGTCGCCGCCCAGTTGAAGATCTTGATCGCGGAAGGCACGGCAACCAGCATGGTCAGCAGCGAAAAGACCAGCGCCGAGTAGTTGGAGACGCCCATGATGAACATGTGATGGGCCCAGACAAAGAAGCCAAAGACGGCAATGGCGACCGAGGAGAAGGCCACCGCGGTATAGCCGAAGACCCGCTTGCGGGAGAAGGTGCTGATCACCTCGGAGATCACTCCCATGCCGGGCAGAATCATGATGTACACGGCGGGGTGGGAATAGAACCAGAAGAGATGCTGGAAGAGCAGCGGGTCGCCGCCCTTGGTGGGATCGAAGACGCCGATGCCGACGGTCCGCTCGAGCATGACCAGAACCAGCGTGATGGCCAGTACCGGCGTCCCCAGAACCATCAGGATCGAAGCCGCGTAGTGCGACCAGCAGAACAACGGCAGCCGGAACCAGGTCATGCCCGGGCAACGCATGCGGTGGATGGTCACAATGAAGTTCAGGCCGGTGAAGATGGAGCTGAACCCGGCGATGAAGACACCCATCGCCGCCGTGATCACGTGGGTATTGAGGTAGTGGGTGCTGAGCGGCGTGGTAAAGGTCCAGCCAGTGTCGACGCCGCCGTTGAGCAACGCATAGACCAAAAAGCAGGCGCCGGCAACATACAGGTACCAGCTCAGCAGGTTGATCTTGGGAAAAGCCAGGTCCTTGGCGCCGACCATGATCGGGAATGACGAAATTCCCCACAGTTGCCGGAACCGACGGCACCAGGAAGAGGAAGACCATGATCACGCCGTGCATGGTAAAGAGCTTGTTGTAGGTATCGGAGGCAACCAGGTCAGGCAGCGGAGTCAGCAGCTCCAGACGGATCAGCCCGGCAAAGGCTCCGCCGATAAAGAAGAAGAACGTGATCGAAATCAGGTACAGCATGGCGATGCGCTTATGGTCGCCGGTCAGCAGCCAGCTCTTCAGCCCGTACTCGCTGTTGAGGTAGCTCAGCTTCGGCAGCCGTGCCTCCTCCTGGTTTGGAAGCGTGACAATGGTGCTCATTGGTTCACCGTCCCGGGCACACTCGGTGCCGTCCTACCCGCCTTTGCGGGTCCCCGTTCATTGCGGGCGAGCTGGGCCAGAACTGGACGCGCCGGCTTGCCCAGGGGAGAGTTGACTCGCGGTCAACGTCTGCTGGATACGATAGTTCGAATTGAGGTTCTTGATGTATTCCACCAGGTCGATCAGACCCTCTTCGCTGACCTGCCCCTGATAGGTAGGCATGATCGGTGCATAGCCCGCGGTTACGTGGGTAGACGGGTTGAGAATCGACTCGCGGAGAAAGGCATCATTGGCCGTGACCGTACGATCCGTCCGCCAGCTGCAGCCTGGAGCCGTAGACCTGGGCCAGGTTGGGGCCGCGCGCGCTGGCCTCGCCGGAGTGGCAGGAGTTGCAGCCCAGGCTGGCAAAGAGGCGTTCTCCGTTCTGCGCCAGCGATGCTCCGCTGGTGCTGCCCGAAGCCCATTTCTGGTAATCGTCGGGGGTCATGGCGACGATTTCTCCAATCATCGCGGAATGATTGGTGCCGCAGTATTGGGTGCAGAACAGATGATAGGTTCCCGTAGCCGTGGCTTCAAACCAAACAGTGGAGTACCTGCCGGGGATCACTTCCCGCTTCACCCGAAATGCGGGAATGGAGAAGCTATGGAATACGTCCTGCGAGATCATGGTCAACTGCACTTGCCGGTTGATGGGGACATGCAGGGAATCGATTTCATGCTGCCCGCCCGGATGCTCGGCCTTCCACATCCACTGCTTGCCCACGATGTAAATGTTCATGGCGTTGGTGGGCGGGTCGTAGATGCGGAAATAGAGCAGCGCTCCCCAGACAAAACAGATCATGAACAGGGCCAGCGGAATGATGGTCCAGGTGGCCTCGAGCAGGGTCGAGCCTTCGATCTGGGTGGCGACGGGATTCTTCTCCTTGCGATACAGGATGGAGAAGCCGAACACCAGGATGCCCACCGCGATCAGGCCCACGGCCGAGATCGCGCACAAAAAGAAGTAGAAGGCGTCCATGTAGGGCGAAATAGCCGAGGCTTCCGGCGGAAAGAGGGCAGAGTTCGTCAGCCAATTTACGAGAAACTGCCACAGCACTGGACTTATATGCATCGTTACCCTTTACCCTTGAAATCCCGGCGGAAACTCACCACCATGAAGCTGCCCAGGCCCAAAACGGTCAGCAGGCAGCCCGCCTGCACGATCCGGGCAATGACCAGGCTGTGCCGGTTCAGCTTCGGATCATAGCGATAGCAGTAGGTCAAAATATTGTCGACCGGGCGTGCCGATGGTGTTGTGGGACGCTTCCACCAATCCCAGCTGCAGATCCCGCGGGCGAATACTCGACCCCCAGGTAGTACTGCGCCATCTGCCCTTCCGGCGTAACCACTTCGATCGAGCTGGCATGGGCAAACAGCGGCGGTTTGCCGGCGGGTTGCGGGAGGCGCACATAGCCAAAACCGACCGCCTGCGCCAGGGCCTTGATCGCAGGTTGTTCGCCGGTCAGGAAGTGCCAGCCCGCTGCCGTGTCCATCCGGCCATAGCGCTTCACGTACATCGGCCTTTTTGGCCGCGGCGATGGCCGGCGTCTCCGCTGGATCGATACTCACGATGACAATCTGGAAGTCTTTGCCCGGGGTCAGGTTCACCATCTCCAGCGCGCCGACCAGGCCATTCAGATCTTCCATGCACAGGATCTGGCATTGGTAGTAGACCAGGGAAAGGATCACCGGGACTCTTGCCGAAGTAGTCTCCCAGCTTGACTGCCTTGCCGGTCTCGTCGCGAAACGAGGCGTCGAGGGGCAGCTGCTGGCCCAACCGCTGGTCGATCTTGACCGTGTTCAGAACATCGGGCAGATGGTCCTGGGCCGGCTCGCCCATGGTCTTTTCGCCGTAGGGCGCGACTTGGGCGAACACCGGGCGTCGCCGCAGCCAACAGCATCGCCGCCGCCAACGCCAACCGGATTGTGCCTTTCATCTGCATGCCTCAACCTCTACTCTCATGGTATCGCTGCTCGAGGCGGTTCGCGAACCGACCTCTGCCCTCCCGCTGAATTGATGACTGACCTCAACTGAAGACTGCTAGATCCCTCCACTCCGTTACGCTCGGTTCGGGATGACATAATTGGACAAGCGTGCCGCTCAACCGCAGCTAGTGGACGGATCGGATCTACAGTTAGCGATTCGCCTCCCAGAGCTGCCTGCTCGCCCGGCTTTTCTCCCCGCATCCGCTGCTGCTCCAGCGTCTCCATGTACTGCTGCTCGTAGCCCGTCCGGGCAAATCCATCGGTGAGCGGCACGGTCACCACCGGAGCCCTGTCGCCTGCCATCAATGGTTCGGTCTGCTCCTCGGGAGCTACCGGGAGACCGCGCTCAGCAATCAATCTCCATCGCGCGGGCGATAGGAATGCGCACCTTACCGCTGCGAGCGATCAATCCAGCTGTAGTGGTCGAGCAACAGATCTTCCCGCGCATGCATTTCCGCAATCTCCTGGTCGCCGTCGTCGATCTGCAGACGAGGCGTAGGGAAGCGCTGCACCATCTGATTCAACTGCTGCTGCTCCATCACCGCATTCGATGTCAGATCCTGACGCTTACCCGAGGGCTGAGTGCCGATCTGGTTCCATTTGTTCGGCGGGCCATCGCTCTTCAGAATGGCGGTGTTGATCACCTTGCCCATGCCAAAGCAAAAAATGAAGAAGACCCCGACAAAAGCACCCAGCGACGCCAGAAAAACCACGATGCCGTTGACGTTGACGTCCGTGACCTCATAGCCGGCGGATTCGCTTTCCGGCCTTGTGCGGCTCATCGGATCATGCGGATCATGCGTGGGCATGCTCAGCCTCCAAAATTTCTTCCAGGTGAGGATCGTTGGTCTGGATCAACGGCCGCTTCTCCAGCTGGCCGAAATAGAACCACATCCACAGGGAGATCACGACCACAGGCACGGTCATGTATTCCAGAATCCCGAAGCTGAAATGCAGGTTGCGGCGGGCATCGGCGAAGTTCGGTTCAATCAGCCAGAACATATCCCAGCAGCGGGCAAAGATCATGATTTTGCATACCAGGATCAGCCGCTCCTTGTTGCGCTTCAGGTCGCGCGAGAGCAGCAGGGTGAAGGGAATGAACCAGTGAAATACGAAGTCCAGCGAAGCAATCACGCCCCAGCCGCCGCGAATGCGGTCCAGATACCAGGGAATCTCCTCCGGCAGGTTTCCCGACCAGATGATGAGGAACTGGGAAAAGGCAAGATAGATATTCAGCATGACGAAGGCGAAAGCCAGTTTGCCCAGGTCGTGCTGCTCGGTTTTGCGGAGCACGGTATGCATCGGCTCCGCCTGCGAAAGCCGGAGCACGGTGATGATGGAGAGCGCCAGAACCCCATAGCCCTGGCCCACCAGGAACATGAGCCCATAGATCGACGAGTACCAGGTCGGGTCGAGCGACATGACCCAGTCGATCGCGCAAACGCTCATGGTGATGGAATAGACCAGGACGCCGAAGCCGCTCAGGTTCTCCAGCCTGACCTGCCAGAAGCGAACGTTGGGATGCGGGTCGGCATCGCGTTGCAGCCCCCACTTGTTCAGCAGGTGCATGAATGTCAACCAGATCGCGAAGCAGACCGCGGACTGAATCCAGACGCTGGGGATGTTCAGCATGGGATGCTTGTAGGCAATCGCGTGCGCCTGCTCGTGGCTGATCAGATGCTGGCGGAAAGCCTCCGCGGGGTTGCTGTACTGCGCCCACAGGTACAGCTTCTTCATGAAAAGCCGATGGGCAGAAACAGCACGATGACCAAGGGAAGGCAGCGCGACATCGCCTCCAGCGGACGGCGCACCAGCAAGCCCCACTTGCCGCCGCTCAGGTACTGCACCATGAGCAGCGCCAGACCGCCCACCGTGAAGCCCCAGCAGATGATGAAGCCAAGCAAATAGGAGCGCAGCAGGTGATTGATTCCGTCGTGATCGACGATCGCCGCCAGCACCGCCAGCACGATCGACAAAACAGCAAATATGGCGCCAACAACCATGGCCCGGCGCCGCCAGGCATTGAGCAGCAGCGGAGCATTCAGCTCGGAGGGTAGCGAATTTGCGTGGTGTTCGTGAGCCATGTGTTTTACCTGGTTACCTGTTTCAAGCCCTTCGGCTTTACTGCATTGCCACTGGTGGCCGCGCCGCCGCTGGGCTGGCTCATCGCCGGCACCGGGCTGTCGGACTGTGGCCGGCGCCATCCCCGGCGTCCCCTGGCTGGCGTCGGGCGGCAGGGCGGAGACCGCGGTTGCGGGCAGCGACCACGGCTGAGCAAAGGAGTCGGGTAATCCCTCCTGCTCGGCAATGTCCTTCAGATTCTGTACCTGGACCCCGGAAGGAACTTCGGCTTCCCTGGCGTTCTGGCTGATTTGCAGCGCCCGGATATACGCGGCGACGGACCAGCGGTCCGCCGGGGTGAGCTGGGCGGAGTAATCCGGCATGGCTCCGTAGCCGTTGGTCATCACGTAGAAGTAGTGGCCCAGCGGCTCGGCCAGGATGCGCGCCGAGTGGAAGTTGCCGGCAGGCTTATAGCCGCGCTGCACGATCATGCCGGCGCCGTTGCCCACCCGCGAATGGCAGGGCGTGCAATAGATGTTGAACCGCTCCTGGCCCCGCGCCAGCACCTGCATGGAAACCGGGAACGGCATCAAGTCGGCTTCCTTGCCCTCGATCAAGCCAGTGTAGAAAAAGCTGTCTTCGCCCAACTGTCCGCGCGCCACCGTGTGCGCAACCTGGGGCCGAACCGAGCGGCCGTCGGCGAAGAACGTGGTGCTGCGCTGGGGAACGAACTTGGGCTGGTTCTGCATGTCCTGGCGGCAGCCGGCGCACGCGAGAGCAGCCAGGCCCACGAGCCAGAAGCCGCGAAGCAGGTACGGATTCGGCTTGTGGGATTAATACTCCACCTCCACCACCGAAACCGGCCCGAAGCTTTCCAGAAAGCTGCGCGATTCCACCAGTTCGAACTTGGGATCGTTGGCTTCCAGACAAAGAAAGAACTTGTCCGTAGTTGCCCCGGTACGGAAATTGGGAGCGTTGAAGAGCGGGTGATAGGGCTCGGCAGACCGCACATGGCCAGCATGCCGAAAGCGGCGGAAAGGCCCGCCCAGAGGATGGTCCACTCATAAGCCGGGATAATGAAGGCCGGCCAGGAAAAAAGCGGACGTCCAGCGATGTTCAGCGGATAGGCGAAGACCGACACCCAGGTCTCCATCAGGAACATGGCGGCCAACCCCATCAAGCCGCCAACCAGGCAGACGAGCGGCACGTAGTTGCGATGGAAGCCGATCGCTTCGGCCGCCTCTTCCACCGGGTATGGGGTGTAACAGTCCATCCGCCGCTAGCCCGAGTCGTACGCGGTCTTCGCGGCCACCACCAATTCGCTCGGAGTATCGAACTCCGCCAGCAGTCCGTAGATTCCTTCACGCATAGGCATCAGTCACCCGCCTCCAGCGGTTCCGGCTCCGGCCTCACTTTGGCTTGAGGCAGCATCATCCGTATCTCCGACATCGGGATCATGGGCAGGAAGCGGATGAAGAGAAAGAAGAGCGCGGTAAACAGGCCCAGCGTGCCGACGAAGGTGGCGTAGTCCCACCGGGTCGCGCTTGATAGGTTCCCCAGGAGGAGGGCAGGAAGTCCCGATAGAGACTGGTCACGACGATGACGAAGCGCTCGAACCACATGCCCGTATTGATGATCAGCGACATGATGAACATCTTGCCCGGGCTCACACGAACGCTGCGCAGCCACAACAATTGCGGAAGCGCGATGTTGCAGGTGATCAGCACCCAATAGGCCCAGCCCATGGGCCCGAACATGCGGTTCCACATCATGAAGTATTCCCAGTGGCTGGCGGAGTACCAGGCCATGAAGACTTCCGTGGCGTAGCCGTAGGCGACGATCAGGCCGGTGGCCAGCATCACCTTGCCCATATTGTCGATATGGCGGATGGTGATCAGGCCTTCCAGGTGGTAGAACTTGCGGATCGGAATGGCCAGGGTGATCACCATGGCGAAGCCGGAGTAGATGGCGCCGGCGACAAAATAGGGCGGGAAAATGGTGGTGTGCCAGCCCGGCAGGACGGCGACCGCGAAATCGAAGCTGATGACGGTATGCACCGAAAGCACCAGGGGAGTGGCCAGACCGGCCAGCAGCAGGGAGGCCGTCTCATAGCGCATCCAGTGCCTCACCGAGCCCCGCCAGCCGAGAGACATGATGCCGTAAGAAGTACTGGGCCAGCTTGGTCTTTGCGTTGTCGCGCATCGTTCCCAGGTCGGGAATCATGCCTATGTACCAGAAGACCACGGAGATGGTGGCATAGGTGGAAACCGCGAAGACGTCCCACAGCAGCGGGGAACGGAACTGCGGCCACACGTTCATGGTGTTGGGGTAAGGAAACAGCCAGTACCCCAGCCAGGGCCGCCCGACGTGGATGAGCGGGAACATGCCGGCGCAGACCACGGCAAAGATCGTCATCGCCTCGGCGAAGCGGTTGATGGAGTTGCGCCACTGCTGCTTGAAGAGCAGCAGGATCGCCGAGATCAGCGTGCCGGCGTGGCCGATACCGATCCACCAGACAAAATTGATGATGGCGAATCCCCAGCCCACCGGGATGTCGAGACCCCAGATGCCGACGCCCTTGAGGAACAGCCAGGTCACCGCCGTGAACAGCATGACGCGATGCTGCCCGCCAGCGTAAAGCCGAAGAACCAGCCCAGCGGCGTGTGCGGCGTGAGCACGATGCGCGAAATAACATCCGTAACCGACTTGAAGGTGTATCCGGGCGCGATGACCCGGAATTCGCCTGTCTTCGGATCCAGCTGCGGATCGTTTACCGGTAATTCTGGTTTGGTCGCCATGCTGCGCTAACCTTTCAGCTTTTTTCCGGCGCGTGCTCGGTGCGCGCCTCGGCCAGTTCCGGGTTGGGGTTGAAGACTTCCGCAATATAAGTGGTGCGGGGACGGGTGTTCAGGTCCGCCAGCACGCCGTAATTGCGCTGCTGCGACTTCAGCTTTGCCACCTTGCTGGCCCGGTCGTTGATATTGCCGAAGACGATGGCGCCGGTGGGGCAAGCCTGCTGGCAGGCGGTCACCATTTCGCCATCGCGGATGTCGCGATTTTCCTTATCCGCCGCAATCTTGGCGGCAGCTGATCCTCTGCGAGCAGTAGCTGCACTTCTCCATCACGCCGCGGCTGCGCACGGTCACATCGGGGTTACGCATCAGCTTGAGGCTCTCCGTCTCGAAATCGGAGAAGAGCAGGAAGTTGAAGCGGCGCACCTTGTAGGGGCAGTTGTTGGAGCAGTAACGGGTGCCCACGCAGCGGTTGTAAACCATCACGTTGAGGCCTTCAGGGGAGTGCACCGTGGCCCCCACCGGGCAAACCTGCTCGCAGGGCGCATTCTCGCAATGCTGGCAGGTCATGGGCTGAAAGTGCGCCCTGGGCGCGTCCAGATCGCCTTCAAAGTAGGTATCGATGCGAATCCACTGCATGATGCGGCCGGTCTTGGTATTGTGCTTGCCCACCACCGCGATATTGTTCTCCGCATAGCAACTCACGATGCAGGCATTGCAGCCGACGCAGGAGTTCATGTCGATGGCCATGCCCCAGGCGTTCTTGTCGTAGCGCCAGTTGCTGAACATGCTGGTGTCCGGCTCTGGATCTTCGGGAACCTGCTCCTCCTCGTGGGCGAAGTTGGGGTTCTGCTTGAACTCGTCCAGCGTGGCGTAGCGAATGATGCCGCGCGTCAGGGCCTCGTTGCCTTCGAGCGAGTGGTCGCCCGAACCATCTCCGCCGGCGGCGACCGAGCGGTGATCGGTGTAGTGACTCTTGGTCACCGCGAACTCGTAGGTCTGGCCGGTCTTCTTCATGGTCGCGCCGGAAGCAAACAACAGACGCGTTGGAAGTGCGGATGGCGTAGGCGTTGAAGCCCAGGCCGCCGGCCACCCGGCCGCCGTTGCGGCGGCGCATAGCCCAGGTACAGCGTGACCGAGCCATCGGCGTGGCCGGGAACAGCCAGGACCGGAGCCATCACGGTGTTGCCGTTCGACTCGATGGCCACTACGTCCTGCTCCGCCAGCCCGAATTTCGCCAGCGTGCGGTAGCTCATCAGCGCGGCATTGTCCCAGGACATGCTGGTGACCGGCTTGGGTATTTCCTGCAGCCAGCCGACATTCGCATAGCGCCCGTCGTAGATGTTGGGGTCGGCGCGGAAGATAACCTCGACCGTTCCGTCCGGGTTCGTTGGCCGCGGTGACCGCCGAGATCGCCAACCTTGGCGGAAACCGTCTTGGGCTGAAAAGCCGTTCCCGCCACCATGCCGTCGTGCAGTACCTTGCGCCAGGCGTGCTCCGCGTCGCCGGTGCCCAGGTTCGCCTGCCACGTCTTGCGCACCGCCTCGTAGGGAGAGCGTGTCGGGATCGTCGAGCATGGACTGGATCACATCGTGCGCCGACTTGCCGCCGTAGAGCGGGTCGATCATGGGCTGGATCACGGTTGCCGTCCCGTCATAGGCGCGGGTGTCGGACCAGTTCTCCAGATAATGAGTCCCGTTGATATGCCATTCCGTAACCACCGCGGTTTCATTGAAGTGGGAGCCGAGGTGCGCGGTCATCTTCACCTGGCTCAGCGCCTCTTCAAAATGCAGGTCCACCGGCGCGGTGTATACCGGGTTGGCATTCAGAATCAGCAGCCATTCGACCTTGCCGGCCTTCATGTCATTGACCAGGGTGACGATGTCCTGCCCCTGGATCGACGGCATGGGATTTACCGTCTCGGTGTAAACCACCGTCTTGCCCACGTTGCCCAGCGCCTGGTTGATGGCGATCGCGGCCAGATGCACCGCCGGCGTCTGCTGCTCGCCGGGGATGACCACGCATTTGCCTGCGTTTGCCTTCAGGTCCGCGGCTAGCGCGGAGAGGAACTTGCCTGCCGGGCCAGAGGGTGGCTGCGAAGCTGGACCCGCCCGCTCCGACTGCAGCCGCCAGAGCGGCAGCAAACGGAGCGATGTCACCGGCTTTGAGCGCCAGCCGATGCTCGGCCTTGAAGCCGGTGGTGGTGGGCGCGCTCTCGACCGCGTACAGCCGGTTCATGGTGAGAGCTTGCGTCCGCCAGCTTGCGCCGGCCGGCGTAGTCGGCGGCCAGGCGAAGAAATCCGGGATGGGTAATGCCGGAAAGAAAGTCCGCGTCCAGGGAGACGATCACATCCGCATCCTGCAGCCGATACTGGGCGTCGTAGTAGTCGCCGAAAGCAGTCTTCGAGGCCGAATAGGCTGAATCGCGGTTGATCGGGTCCCACTGCAGCCACTTGGCGTTGGGATAACTCTGCTGCGCCGCCTTCCATTGCGCTGCCAGGGTGGGAGAGGTCACGGTGTCGCTCAGGATGTAGAGCCCGGCGCCCCCACTCGCCTTCTTGTCGGCCAGCATGGCTCGGAACACGGCAAGAAACGCGGCAAACTCGCGAACTTCGCCGCGGCAGATCACTCTCTGCGAGCGGTCTGGATCATAAAGATCGAGCAGCGAACCCTGGGTCAACGGATCGGAAGTGCCGCGGTTGACCGGGTGGTCCGGATTACCATCCAGCTTGATCGGCCGGTAGGCGTCGCTCTTGACCAGCAACGGCACCGCGCCGGTGTTGAAGGGCATGGCAGTGGCAAAGTACACCGGCCGGCCCAGCACCAGGTCTTCCGGCTCCTTCACGTAGGGATAGATCGGCTCATCCGGTTGCTTGGTACAGCCGGAAAGCCCAGCCAGCGCCAGCGAAGCGCCCATCACCTTGAGGAAGCCGCGGCGCGATACCGGATCGATCCATTCCGCTGCCTGGGCGGGAAACTCACGCTGCACCGTCTCGCGGAACGCGGGTGTATCGGCCAACTCGTCCACGCTGCGCCAGTAGGTCTTTCCCGTCTGGCCGGCAAGCTTCGCCCTGGCGGCTTCGAGCGTCAATTCCTGCTTCTTACCCTTCGTCTCGCTCATCGGTGGCATGTCTCGCAACTGCTCAATTCCTGGGGCGTGCGGATGTGGTACTGCTGGGTCAGGTATTTGCCCAGCGATTCCTGGTCGGTCAGCTTCACATATTGCAAAGTCGCTGGAATCACCATGCCCGGCGCGTCGCTGGCGGCTTGCCCGTGCAATCCGGCGGGCAGCATGTTGAGCGAGGCCACCTGGGCGCCTGCCCTGGCTGGGGTCGACGGTGGTGCAGCTTACCGTCTGCGCCGTGGGAACGCCATCTTTCAGGCCCGCGCTCCCGCACCACACCGGCTTCTGACTGGTGGGCCCTTCCCACGCCATGTTGTAAATCTCGCTGGTGGGGCGAAGGTTCTTGCCCGGGTCGCGATGGCAGTTCAGGCACCACTCCATCTGCAGCGTGTTCTGCTGATACATCAACGGCATCAGGTCCACCCGCCCATGGCAGGAGGAGCAACCGATGCCTTTGTTCACGTGGATTTCATGATTGAAGTAAACAAAGTCGGGCAGGTCGTGGATCTTGATCCAGGGGATGGACGTCGCCCGTGGCCCAGCTGGTGCGAACCGGCTGCAGCAGCCCGGCATTGGTCCAGATCTGCGCATGGCAATTCATGCATGTCTTGGTAGGCGGGATGCCCGCGTAGCTCGACTTCTCGACCGAGGTGTGACAGTACTGGCACTGGAGTCCCAGTCCCATGACGTGATGCTTATGGCTGAACGGCACCGGCTGTTCGGCGCGCTGCCCCTGCTTGGTCACCCATGGAGAACCCTGCAACTGATCGAGGGTGACTCCCAGGGCGATGACGATCAACCCTGTCAGGACCAGGCTCGCGCGGGCTAGCGCGTTGGAACTCCGGTCAAAAATCTGCGCCATTGGATGAGTCCCTGCTTCCTCAGATTCCGTGGTGTTAAGAAAGGTTCGGCTACGACTCTTTTGCGAATTGATCCAAGACGCTGGCGGCGGGACGACCTCCCCGCATCATGCTTGGAAAGTTGAATATAGCAGCAAACCGGCAGGGGGTAGGCAACCCCGGGAGCGGGCAAACCGGATTTATGACCGCAACGAAAGAGCCATTATGGAAAAGAAGTCGGGCGCAACTGCGAGCGCTCGCTGCGCTCCGCCTGTTTGCATCTGCGGTACGCATGGCGAAGTAAAATATTTTTATGGACGACGGCCTTCGCCCGGTTCGCTACGACATTGCGCTGGCGCTGCAGCAATTGGCGATTGGCGGACGCCAAGCTGGGCGCGCTGATCGAACGCGTCGGCCCTTTCGCGCTGCGGGTAAAAAGCACTCACTCGCCGTTTGAGGCGCTGCTCGAGGCCATTCTGTACCAGCAACTGCACGCCAACGCTGCCCGGGCCATCCTGGGCCGCTTGCTGGCGTTATTCGGCGATCTGCATCCGCAGCCGGAGCAACTGCTTGCCGTTCCGGAGGAGAGGCTGCGTGCCGCCGGCCTTTCCCAAGGGAAGCTGCTCTCTCTGCGCGATCTCGCCGCCAAGACCCTGGACGGCACCGTGCCCTCGCTGGCCGCGATCCGGCGCATGCCCGATGAGGAAATCATCGAGCGGCTGAGCCAGGTGCGCGGCATCGGCACCTGGACTGCGGAGATGTTGCTCATCTTTCGCCTGGGCCGGCCGGACGTGTTTCCCGGTACGGATTATGGAATCCGCAAGGGCTATCTGCTGACTTTCGGCAGAGTCAAGGCGGGCAAGCCAATCACCGCCGACATGCTGCCCAAGCCGGAGCAAATGCAACGCCGGGCAGCGCGCTGGAAGCCCTGGCGCTCGGTGGCAAGCTGGTACCTGTGGCGGGCCTGCGATCTGCCGCCTTTGCCTTAGGATGCGCTGCGCTCCGGTCCTAATAAACAATCTCCATGCTCGTTCATTCCATCCTAACTTGCCACAAGCAAGGCGATTGGGATGACAATTCTGTTAGCAACGGACGATGAAAATTCAATTGGGAACTGAAGGAATGTCTTGCAATTGAATTGTCATCCGACCGGACCCGGATTTCCTGCCACGCTGCACCCGGACATTGTCGCGTGTGCTGCTTCAGTAAGGAAAGCAGCATGGAGTTCGCCAACGCCAACCAGTTCCACAGGAAATCCGTGGGAGCGTAGCGCAGTGTCGGACCTGCGTTCTTCAGGACTGCCCCAGAATCCCTCTCGACCAATGTTTGACCCAGCCCGCAATCCCCGAAGCAGCTATCATTGAAAGCATGTCCGACCAGCCGACCGCCGCGGAACGCTACATCTGCATTCACGGTCATTTCTATCAGCCGCCGCGAGAAAACCCCTGGCTCGAAACCGTCGAGACCGAGGATTCAGCCGCTCCCTACCACGATTGGAACGAGCGCATCACCGCGGAATGCTATGCGCCCAACGGCGCCTCGCGCATCGTCAATGGCGAGAACCAGATCATCCGCATCATGAACAATTATTCGCGCATCAGCTTCAACTTCGGGCCGACCCTGCTCTCCTGGCTGGAAGAGAATGCGCCCCGCACCTATCGCATGATCCGCGATGCCGATCGGCAAAGCATGCTGCGCTACGATGGTCACGGATCGGCATTGGCCCAGGTCTACAACCACGTCATCATGCCCCTGGCCATCACCCGCGACCGGATTACCCAGATCCGCTGGGGCATCGCCGACTTCCAGCATCGCTTCGGACGCGCACCCGAAGGCATGTGGCTGTCAGAAACCGCGGTGGATTTCGAGACCCTGGACCTGATGGCGCAAAATGGCATCCTGTTCACCATTCTTGCGCCCCACCAGTGCGCCCGGGTTCGCGAGCGCGCCGAGACCACCCTGCAGCCCGTTCTCGCCCAGATTGGACGGCGCCGGCGCTCGCTGGACCGAAACTCCCAACGCCTCCGTCAATCCCAATCATCCTTACCTGGTCCACCTGAAGGAGGGGCGAAGCATTACCGTCTTCTTCTACAACGGCCCACTCTCGCGCGCGATCGCCTTCGAAGGCCTGCTCAATAACGGAGAAAACTTATGCCTGGCGGCTGGCTCGTGGCATTGACACCAGCGACCCTGAACCGCAAATGGTGCATGTGGCCACCGACGGCGAGAGCTATGGCCACCACCATCGCCATGGAGAAATGGCTCTCTCCTATGCCTTGCGCTTCATCGAAGACAAGAAGCTGGCCCGGCTGATCAATTACGGCCAATTTCTGGCCCAGTTCCCGCCCAAGTGGGAGGCGGAAATCGTCGACGATACCTCGTGGAGTTGTGCCCACGGTGTCGAGCGCTGGCGTTCCGACTGCGGCTGCAACGGCGGACGCCAGGGGTGGAACCAGCGCTGGCGGGCGCCGCTTCGCGCCGCTCTCGACTGGCTCCGCGATACCGTCGCCCCGCTCAGCGAAAACACCGCCAAAGGCCTGCTTAAGGATGTCTGGGCCGCCCGCGACGCTTACATCTCGGTCATACTCGCCGCCGGCACAGCGGGAGCCGAAGAGGCCATCGACCAGTTCTTCGCCGCCCACGCCGTGCGCAAGCTCTCGCCCGAGGAACGAACGCTGATGCTCAAGATGATGGAGATGCAGCGCCACACGCAATTGATGTACACCAGCTGCGGCTGGTTCTTCGACGATATCTCGGGCATCGAGACGGTTCAGGTGATGGCCTATGCGGCGCGCGCCCTGCGCCTGGCCGCGGACATCTTCGGCCTCAATTGCGCTTTGCTCGAATGGCAATTTGTGGAGCGGCTGCGCCAGGCCAAGTGCAACAGCCCGCAGTGGAAAGACGGCGGCGATATCTACAGGCGCCTGGTGAAACCGATGGAGGTCAACCTGGAGCAGGTGGCCGCGCACTATGCCATCTCCTCTGTTTTTGGCAGCTATCCGGACGAGACAGTTCTCTTTTGCTACACCATCCGCCGTCTCGATTACTCGAATGTCACCTCGGGACGCGCGCGCCTCGCCATCGGCCGTTGCCGCATCACCTCCAACCTCACCGAAGAGACGGAAGAGGTTTGCTTTGCCGCACTTCATTTCGGGGATCACAACGTAACCGCCGCGGTCGAACGTTCCACCCCGCAGGATCTCGCCGCCTTCGAGGACCTCAAGCAAAAATGCAGCGCCGCCGTGACCCAGGCCAATCTGCCCGAAGTGGTGCGCCTGATCGACAGCTTCTTCGGCGGCAGTCCTTACTCTCTGGCCTCACTTTTCAAGGACGACCAGCGGCGCATTCTGCGCTTCATCCTGAACGCCACGCTCAGCGAGGTCGAAGACAGCCTGGTCAAAATCTACGAGGAGCATGCCTCGCTGCTGCACTTTCTAAACGCGTCCGGTCTGCCCAAACCGCCGGCGCTCACCATGGCCGCCGGTTTCGCGATCAATGCCGGCTTGCGGCGTGCCCTGGAGGAGGAGCCCATTGATCTGCCACGAGTCCGCTCCCTGATTTCTCTAGCCAAGTCAGATGGGGTGGTCCTGGAAAGCCACTCTCTCCGTTATCTGACGGATCAACACATGAAGCGATCCATGGTCCTGCTGCAGGCCAAACCGCTGGAGGCGGAAAACCTTGACCATGCGCTCACCCTGGCCCGCACGTTGCGCGAGCTGCCTTTCGAGCTCAACTTATGGCAAGCGCAAAACATCTGGTATGACACGCTGATGAAGTCCAGCCGCTTCCTGCTGGGCGTGGAAGCCTCGGCCGCAGAGCGCTGGAGGGAGAACTTTCTCGAGCTGGGCCGCCAGCTGTCGATCGCGGTTGAACAATTAGTGGTGGAAGAAGGCTCGTTGGCGGGCCGCGGGATGAGTCCCTCGATAGAACCGGCTCCGCTGGCACTGAAGGCCATGGCCCCTTCTACAGGCAGCTTAGCTTCTCCAGCGGAGGGTGACCGGGCCGTCCATGGGGTGCTGCATCGCCCGGCCGGTCTCTTCGGATTCGAGACGCGCCCGCTTTAGCGCGAAATACCACTTCGCCGGACGGTCGGCATCGTCAATCAGCATCAGGCCGGGATTGAACTTGAGTCCCTCCGCCTGCTGCACCATGGTGATCTGGTCCTGGCGCACGAAGCGCTCGCCAAAGAATTTGGCCACTGCGGTCACGAAGGGCACGCCATAGAAAACGTTCCAGGCGCCATACACATCGATGCGGGAATTCCCGGGGCTGGTGGGCGTCACCGTGGTCAGGCTGGCGAACCACTTGTTTCCACAGCGGAGGGTCTCATAGCGGCGGTTGGGGAGCACGAAATCGATCGTGGTCTCGATCGGCTCGCCGTAGACGCCGAGCAACTTGTAGGGCGCGCTGTTGGCCGAGGGCGTATGCGCCGACATGCGAAAGCCCTGCGGGATGGGCTCGAAGTGCTTTTCTTTTTCGTGGATGCTGTGCCGCGACCGCCACCACCATGCCTGATGCACAAACGGCCCGTGCGCCGGATCCATCAATCCGATGATGCCATGGTCCACATTGCAGGGCAGCTCCGCAGTCAGATGCGCGCTGCGATACCGCTCGCTGAACCTGGGCAATTCCGGCACCGGTGGCAGTGTGTCCCTGGCCTCCATGCGGACCCGGCCGCTGCCCGGCTTGGGCACGTAGACCCAGGCGTATCCGTCTCGCTCCCGGCAGGGAAATGCGGTGGCGTAGATGCGGCGGGGATAGGAGTCCTGGCTGGTCAGGGAAGGGATCTCCATGCACTGGCCGGACTCCGGCTCGAACACCCATCCGTGATACTTGCAGGTGACCGCGCTGCCATCGAACCATCCGCAGGAGAGCGGAATGCCCCGATGGGGGCAACTGTCGCGCATGGCGAAGATGCTGCCGTCCTCTTTGCGCCCCAGCACCAGCGGGATTCCCAGGAGCATGGCGGTGGCCATCTTCCGCCCCCGGAGCGCGCCGCTGCGCATGGCCGGGTACCAGTCGTTGTAGATGAGGGACGTGTCTGGCCCCAGCAAATCGCTCGCCGGCAATACCGCCGGTCCTCTTCCCGCTGCTGCGTCAGGTGCCATGGCTCAGCGAAAACCTGCACTTACTATAGCGCCATGAGCCGGTTTCATTGCTTTTCGCGGCACCCGCTTTAAGCACTAGCAAGAAATAGAATGAGGATATCATCTGAGAATGGCCAGGATTCACATTTCGGAAGCCGAGGCTGCACGCGACTTCGCGGCGCTGATGGCCCGGGTGCGCGCGGGCGCCGAGGTCGTCATCGAAAACGGGACACTGGCCGTGGCTGTAATCCATTCGCCGGTTCCGGCACGCCGTAGTATCTCCGAATGCATAGCGTCTGGCCAGGAAGCACGAAGAAGAAACAGGCGAGGTTCCAGTGCTCGATGCTGATTTCGCCTCTGATGTCGAGGAGATCGTCCGCAATCGCAAGCCTTGGAATCCGCCCGCGTGGGAATGATCCCGTGGGCTCTGATTCTTGACTCCAGTATTGTTATCGCTGCCGAACGTCGAGGCCATAGCGTCCGACAAATCCTTGAACAGATACAGGCCAGTCACGGCAAGATTGACATCGGTCTATCTGTCGTAACGATCGCCGAACTGATACACGGTGCATATCGTGCGAAAACAGATTCGGACAAGCAGCGTCGCCTGACTTTCGTCGATCGGTTGTGCAGCGACGTGCCGGTCCATCCTGTTACGATCGAGATGGCTAGGGTAGTCGGACGCATCGAAGGGGAACAGGCTGTTCAAGGCATAGCCATACCATTCGAGGACCTCGTAATCGGCGTGACGGCCCTGCAGCTCGGCTTCGATGTTGCCACGCTGAACGTCCGGCACTTTCAGTTAATACCCAGCCTCAAGGTTGTCTCGCACTGAAGCATGGATCCCCTCGTTCGGAGCCCAGCCATATGCACCGCAGAAAATAATCCTCACGCTCGCCGGTCTTTGGCTGCTGCTCTATGGGAGCTTTACACTTTTCCGTCCGCCGCTGCTGGATGATGCCGACTCAGTGCATGCCGAAGTGGCGCGGGAGATGGTCGCAGCGGCATGACTGGATTACCCTCTACGCCAACGGCATCCGCTACCTCGAAAAGGCTCCGCTCCTGTACTGGAGCATGGCAGCCAGCTTCACCGTCTTTGGGCCCCAGGATTGGGCCGCCCGCCTGCCGCTGGCCATCGCTACATTGGCCCTGTTTCTGGTGGTCTGCAGCGAGCGGTCCCCGCTTCTTCAATTCCAATATGGCCGGCTTCTATGCTGCCCTGATTCTGCTCACCTCCTTTGGCATTTTCATTTACACCCGGATCCTCATTCCCGACGTGATCGTCTGCCTGTGGCTCAGCCTCTCCATGCTGCTGTTCTGGATCTCCCTTCGGCAGCCACAGCCTTCACGCGCGACCGCCTGGGGCTTTGCCGCAGCTTGTGCTCTCAATGTGCTCACCAAAGGGCTCATCGGCATCGTCTTCCCGCTCGGTATTGTCTTTATCTTCCTGTTGCTCAATCGGAACATGGGCCACCTGCGGCGCTGGCACCCGGTTTCCAGCCTGCTGGTCTTCCTGATCATTGCGCTGCCGTGGCATATCGCGGCAGGAATTGCCAATCCATCGCAGGGCACAGCGTGCACGGACGTTCTTCTGGTTCTATTTCATCAACGAGCAGGTGCTCCGCTATCTCAACCGGCGGGTTCCGCGGGACTACGACACCGTGCCGCTGCTGCTGTTCTGGGGCTTGCTCGCAGTCTGGCTGATGCCGTGGATTGCCTTTGTGTTCAAGGCGATCGTTCCGGTGCGGATGAGGTCGTCGCTGCGCCGCGTCCGGCTGCCACGTCACGATCAGGCCTGGAATCTGCTCGGCATATGGGCCGCATTCGTCATGGTTTTCTTCAGCTTCTCCACCCGCCAGGAATACTATGCGCTGCCCGCGTTGCCGCCCATCGCCCTGATGATCGGCGGCTGGCTGGGCCGGGAAGAAAAATGCTCCGCCCGCGACTCCGCGCCGCATCGCCGGACGCCGCATCGCCATGGTCCTGTTTCTGCTGGGTGCGGCGGGCTCCGTGATTGCGGCTTACCTGGCGATACGTGCCCGACCCTCCTGCCCCAGGCACGGATATTTCCACCTTGCTTACGCAAAATCCCGGAGATTACGCGCTCTCACTGGGTCATTTTCTCGATCTGAGCACGCGGGCCATGGGCGCTTTCCGCGTGCCGCTCATCCTGACTGCGATTGCGTTGGCTGCGGGAACGTTGGCCAACATGATCCTGCGCTTCATCAACCTGATCCGGATGGGAAACTATGCGCTGGTCGCCATGATGGTGGTATTCCTGATCGCCGCGCACATGGCGTTGGTCACCTTCTCGCCCGTGCTTTCCTCGAAGGCTCTGGCTGATGCGATTCGTCCCCGGTTGCAGGCCGGCGACGTGGTGGAGATCAACGGCGAATACGAAGCTGGCTCGACGCTTGGCTTCTACCTGCGGCGGCAGGTCCGCATTCTCAATGGCCGTTCTTCCGATCTCTGGTATGGCTCATTCTTTGACGATGCGCCGCAGCTCTTCGACGACAATGCATCGTTCCGGCAATTGTGGGGTGGGCCGCAGCGGATTTTTCTCTGGACTCCGCTGGACCAGGTTCCCGCGCCTGCCAGGACCGGCTTATCGCGATCGCGCAGAGCGGGGGGAAAGAGATTCTCAGCAATCAGCGTTAGTGGGAGAGTCCAGGTCCAAATTAGCTTTCGTGAACAACGGAGACTACTGTCGGACTCTGAAGGCGGGCGGGGCTTGCCGTTTCGAATGTCTCGGCCGTGAGACTAAACCGCAGTGAGGCGGCTCATTTTGCCGTCTTTCAGGGAGAAATGCTGGCCGCGCCATGCCACTGTATTTCCGGCGAAGCTCCAGATCCAGATGCCCAGCGCCACTACGTCGCGCGGCGGCCAGCAGCCACAGATCGCGCAGTACCTGGCGATCGCCCAGCACGCCCACACCGACCGCCAAGGCTAGAGCCACCCGCGCCAACAAGGTCAGGCTGAGCAGCGCAATGCTGCTGAGGCTGGCGCCCGAGGCGATCAGGTTGCACAGCGCCCAAGGCAATCCATAGGTAAAGACCATGCCGGTATAGCCCAGCTTTCTTGAATCGCGGGTGCTGCGGCTCCAGCGAATCTGGTGGGCCAGAAACTGACGGAAAGCGATACGCGGGCAGAAAGGTCTCGACCACCTCGCCGCTCAAGGCTACTTCAAAGCCACTCCGCCAAACCCGCGCTCCCAGCTCGTAATCGTCCGCCAGGTAGTCGACCAGCGGCTCCAGGCCGCCGATGGCCTCCAATGCCTGGCGAGAGACCGCCAGGGTCGAGCCCAGGCCAAAACGAATGCCGTCTTCGATTTGCCGCGCCGTCAACACCCCGGCAATAAAGTCCGTGGCTATCCCCAGCGCCTCCATGCGCGAGCCGATGGTGCCGGTTCGCCTGACCCCGGTAGAGCGCCGTCACCAGGCCTACGCGGCCGCCGCGCCGCTTGGGGAGCTGGAAACAGCCCATGATCCGCCGCAGGTAATGGGGAGAAACCTTAATGTCGCTGTCGTTGATCAGAATGTAGTCGTACTGCGCGCTGCCCAGCATCTGCACCAGGTTACTCACCTTGCCGTTGGCGCCGAGCAATTGCGGGCATAAGACCAGGCGGATCGTCCGCTGGGGAAACTCCGCCTGGAGCTTTTCAATCGCCGTCACGGCCGGATCGGCCATGCTGCTGACCCCGAACAGGATTTCGTAGGGACCCTGATACTGCTGCAGGCAGTGGCTGGCAAAGCTGGCATACATCTCCGGGTCAAGACCCTTGACCGGCTTGAGGATGCTGACTCCCGGCTGAAAATCAGGCAAGGGCCGGCGTAGCTGATGCTGAAAGGCGCGCGCACTCCACAGCGCCAGCAGGTAATAACCCAGGCCGGCAAGGCTGAGAATGGTGGTAACGGTAGCGACAGCGATCGGCAACATGAGGCGACTTTAGTTTAGCCGACTGCCGCTCTACTCGTAGCGCAGGGCTACAATGGGATCGAGCGATGCTGCCTTCCACGCGGGATAGATACCGAAGAGAAGACCGATGCGCACAGGAAACGACAAACGCGGTCGTGGACCAGGCGACAGACATTTCGGCCGGCAGCACCGAGCCCAGGATCAGCTTGAGCAACAGGGTAAGCAAACCGCCGACCAGCGATGCCGATCACTCCGCCCACAGCGCACAGCGCGACCGCTTCGAGCGTGAATTGAAACATGATGTTCTTTCGCGTCGCGCCCAGCGCCTTGCGGACACCTATCTCCCGCGTTCGTTCCGTCACGCTCACCAGCATGATGTTCATCACGCCCACGCCGCCGACCATCAAGACCCACGCTGGCGACCCCCACCAGGAAGATGAACAGGCCGCCCGGTGAGCTGGTTCCACAGCACCAGCAGGGCGTCGGAGCTGAAGATGGCGAAATTGTCCGGCTGGTCGGAACGCACCTTCCGCCGGCGGCGAAGCAGCTCGCGGATTTCGTCTTCGACGGCGATTTTGTTCTTGACGTCGTCGTACTTGACGCTGATCCAGTGATCGAGGATCTCGGGATGAATCTTGTGAAAGGTGAACGTCGGAAAATGGGCGGAGTTATCGTTGGGATTCTTGCCCCCGCCAAAGACCTGTTTCTGGGGCGCGAAGACGCCCACCACGGTGAACACGTCACCGTCGATCTGCACCTCCTTGCCTACCGCGGGGTCGTTGCCAAAGAGTTCCTCGGCCGTGTCTGAGCCCAGAACCACCACGTTGGCCCCGCGCTGCGCCTCCTGCTGGGTAAAGTAGCGTCCCTGGGCGATAGGGAGGTCGTAGACATTCGGTGCATCCTCCGACTCGCCTTGCAGGATGGTGTTCTGAACCTTATGGCTCCCGTACTTGACCGAGAAACTGCCCTGTCGATCCGGCGGGCGTGCAAGTATTGCTGCGATGCATCGACCGCGACCACATGGGGCAGCACTTTCATGGCCTGGCCGTCTTCATAGGTCAATTGCTTTCTGGCCAGCATCTCCGAGGTGGGCCGTGAGCCGAAGACGGGAAAGCGAAAGACCCAGTACACGTTGGTTCCCAGCGACTGGATCAGGCCATTGACGTTGCCGGTCAGGCCGTTGATGACCGATGAGATGAGAATGACGGTGGTGACCCCGATCATGATGCCAAGCATGGTCAGGCCGGAGCGCAGCTTGTTGGTGCGCAGCGTGTCCATCGCCATCCTGATGGCTTCATTGGTGTCCGCAAGCCTCATAGCGTAAACCTCTTCTACAGCTCCGAGCGCAAGGCCACGATGGGATCGAGCAGGGAGGCCTTGCGCGCCGGATAGACTCCGAAAAAAATGCCAACTGCCGTGGCCACAAACAGGCCCAGGGCCACCGACCAGAGCTCAATCTCGGAGGGGAAGCCGATGATCAGAGTGATGGCTTTGGCAAAGACCACCCCGGCGATCACGCCGATCAGGCCGCCGACCAGCGACATGGTGGCCGATTCGATCAGAAACTGCAGCATCACATCGCCACGCCGCGCGCCCAGCGCCTTGCGCACCCCAATCTCCCGCGTCCGCTCGGTGACGCTCACCAGCATGATGTTCATGATCACGATGCCGCCGACCACCAGCGAAATGGCCGCGAGGGAAACAAAGACAGCGGAGAAACTGGAGCTGATGCTCTGCCAGATGCCGACGAACGTACTGTTGGTATCGGTCGGAAAAGCTGTCTTCTGCTCCGGGCAGATCATGGCGATGGGAACGCAGAATGGTGCGCACCTCGCCCACCGCCAGCTCCAGCGGATCGCCCACTCCGTTGGCACGGGCATAGATGGTCAGGCTGCGGTTGGATCCATAGGCGTTGAGAAAAGTCGTCAGCGGGACCGCGACCCAATTATCCTGGCTCTGCCCCAGCGTCTTGCCCTTGCGCTCGCCGACGCCGATCACCGTGTACTGGTTCCCGTCGACCCGGATCTCTTTGCCGATGGGATCGATCGACCCCATCTGGTTGTCTACGATGTCAGGGCCGATGATGGCGACCTTGCTGTTGTGCTCCTCATCGATGGGCACAAAGCCACGGCCGCGGTCGATGTTGATGTTGTAGATGGGAGGCATGGTCCAGGTCCAGCCGCGAATACTGGTGTCGGTGCTGGAGTGGCTGTTGTAGACCACTTTGCCGGTGGTGTTTGCCATGGCCCCGGTGCTGGCGCAATCCTTGCACTTGGCGGCGACTTCGCGGTAGTCGTCGATCTTCAGATCTTTGCGCTTTTGATATTTGTTGAACTCCGCGTCGCTGAAGATGACAGACGGCTGTTTGGAGGCGGTAAAGACATCCGCACCGTAGCCGTAAACCTTGGTGGCGACAAATTTGTTGGCGCCGTTGACCAGCGTAATCACCATGATGACCGCGGCGACGCCGATCATCACCCCCATCAGGGTGAGGATCGAGCGCAGCTTGTTGGCCCATAGCGACTGCAGCGCGATTTTTATGGCTTCGGTGAATTCCATGCCGGCTCGCACAGTAATACGAGTGTAGACGCTTTCCCGGTTCCTTGTTAAAAGCGGAGGCCCCGCATCTCGGTGAGAGCTGCGGGGCCGCGTTTGCAAGTGAACCTGTAAGCCGAATTCTGTCGAGGACGATCATTCCTCTAGGCGGCGTATTGCTACGCCGCTCAAGCGACCTACCCGGAGGTTTCCACCGTCCCGGCGAACCGGGATCGGAACCCGGTGGCGCGCCGGGCCAGCACGCATCCGAGGCCGATATGGCCGTCGGATTCCCTCCCTATTTGGTCTTGCTCCGTGTGGGGTTTACCCTGCCACCGCCTTTACAGACGGCGCGGTGCGCTCTTACCGCACCTTTTCACCCTTACCCCGGGCGATGAAACCCGCGGCGGTATGTTCTCTGTGGCACTGGCCGTCTTTGAGCCTTGACGCTCAAATCCCGGACGTTATCCGGCACACTGCCCTGCGGAGTTCGGACTTTCCTCTCCCGAAGCACGCAAGCGCTCCGGCAGCGACCGCCCGGCGCACCTGCACCTCCTATGCTAGTCCATATTGCCTGGTTTGTGTCAGGGTTCGGCACCGGGCGCTCTATCGAAAAACATCTCCACGAGAGGCCCGCTGAACCGCAGATCGCTCCACTCCGGTCGGGATGACAAAGGGGAGGACGTGCTTTCATTGAGAGCAGTTGCTGAACGAAAGCCGTTTTTCCCACATCTCGCAAAAAGCGCGAGATATGGGGCACCCAAAATTCGTGATCTCGACCGGAGCGGGGAGGGACCTGCGGTTTCTTTTAGCTTTTTGTGATGGTGAGGGTTATCTGCGGCAGGGTCGGGGGCGTGGTGGTCTGCGGAGCCGGTCGAGGATTGCGCTTCCACGGTGACGGTGTAGGTGCCGGCCGGGGTTCCCGGGTTACCCGGCGGCCCGTGATTCAGATAGTTGATAGCGCTGCGAGCAGGCAGTCATTCCCAGGGCTCCGGCAAATGCGACTATGCCCAAGCAGCAGATTGCGCCAGGCTCCGCCGCTTGCAGGCGCCCAGACCGGCCAAGCCAAACAACGCCGGGAACACAAAAACATAGCGCCGTATCCCGGCGTCATCGCTGTTAGCCGCAGCGATCTTGGGCGAAGGCGCTTGAGTCTGGATCTGCATCACGCTGGTTCCGGGAGTGCAGGTCTCGGCACCGCTCGCACCAGTGGTGCAGCTTGCCGCGACATTCACCGGGGTAAAGGTGCAGGTGGTATTGATCGGCAGACCGGTACACGAAAGGCTGACATAGGCGTTGAAGCCATTGACCGGCGTTACCGTAACTATGCTGTTCACAAAACCGCCCACCGCGGTGGATAACGACGTGGGGGAAGCCGCCACCGTGAATCCGGCCACCGTCGATACATTGGCTTGCACCTGCTCGAGGCTCGAGGTCGAGGCCAGATAGCTCGGCTTGGCCCTGGTAGATGGCAACCACCTGGTGGCTACCCGCCGACAGGATGTCCGTCTGCAGAGACGCATTGCCTTCGCTATCCACAAGCGCTGAGCCGAGATCCGTCTCCCCGGAGCGAAAGTTCACTACCCCCGCAGGCGAGCCGGCTAGATCCGCACTCACATGGGCGGTCAGAGTCGCCCGGGTGCGCGGACCTGCATTATCGGTAGCAACCGTCAGTGTGGTCTGGGTCGCTGCCGTGTTTTCTGCTGCTGCCGCCCCGGCTACCATGCCCAGAAACAACATGCACCAACCGATGGTGCGCTTCCCTTGCCCCACGTTCCACAACCTGACCACGCTCAACCGCACATCCTTAAGGTTCTGTTGACTTTAAAGACTCATTGTATCCGGGGATGGCACATCGCGTTACGATTTTGCCTGGGCGACCAGGCGCTCAGCCTCAGCGCGTACGGAGAGATCGTCGCCGAAACCGTTCAGCCAGCAAACCTCGGGCTCGCGACGAAACCAGGTGAGCTGGCGCTTGGCATAGTTGCGGTGACCCTGGCTGGCGGCGGCAATGGCTTGCTCCAGCGTGAGCGTCGCCCGCAAGATACTGTGCCGCCTGACGGTACCCTAGTGAGGCGAGCGCCGGCGGCTGGCCGTAGCGGGCAATCGAGTTCCCGCGTCTCTTCAATCAGGCCCTGGGCAAACATAGTCCGAGCCCGGGCATTGATGCGCTCATAGAGTTGCTGCCGTTCCGGATCGAGGCCGATCCGCAGTACGCGATAACCGGTCAGCGCTTCCCGCCCTTGCCTTCCAGGCTTCCGACATGGGCCGGGAAGCGGCCAGCGTCACCTCGATGGCGCGGATGACCTTGGCAACATCGTTGGCGTGGATGCGGGCGGCCGAAGCCGGGTCAAGCCGCTTGAGGATCCGGTGCAATCCTTCCGGCCCCCGGGTTTCTGCCTTCGCAGCAGCCGATCGCGCAGTGCCGCCGACCGTTGAGGACCGGGAAACAAGCCCTGCAGCAGGGCGCGAAGGTAGAGGCCCGTGCCCCCGGTGACGATGGGCAGCCTGCCCCGGCCGGCGATGGCGGCGATCGCGGCGCGTGCGTCCCGCGCATAGTCTCCCGCAGTGTAGAAGGCATCCGGGGCGACCACATCGAGCAGATGATGCGGCACCTGCTCCCGCTGCTCGGCCGAGGGCTTGGCGGACCCGATTTCCAGGCCGCGGTACACCGCCACCGAGTCACAGCTGACAATCTCACCGTCGAACTGCGCGCCCAAGCGCAACGGAGAGAGAGGTTTTGCCGCTCCCGGTCGGACCCAGAATGACGACCAGCAGCGGCAGCGGGTCTACCAAACCCTCCACCACCCAGGCGGAAACAGGTCGTGCATAGAGGATCGGCCCAAGACCGGCGAGCAAAAGAAGGACCGCTACCACCAACAGGCCGTAGATCTGGCGTTTGCGGAGCTCGGGATCGGCTGGCACGGGGCGGCTCTTTCGATCAATGGAACTTGTCCGGATCAAGGTTGTAGTAGAAGCCGAAGCGCAGCTCCAGGAAGGGTCCCTTGAACTCCTTGGGCAGCGGCGGATAGGGGGAGGCGCCGGTAATGCCGCCCCAGGCTGCACGGTCGAGCGAGACGTCGCCGGAGGGGAACTCGAGGATCATCTCCTTCACGCTGCCGTCGGGATAGATCTTGAAGCGGACTCCCACCCGGCCCTGTTTGTCGAGGGGCGGCCGGGCAGACTCAGGAATGATGGGAATCCAGCTGCGATAGGTGGCCTCGATCACCCGCCGCATGTAAGGGCCGAAATCGACCCCCATGGTGTCGCTGAGGATATCGCGGGCCGACCGCCATGGCCGGATGTTGGGAGGGCGCATTCTGCCCGTAATCGCCCGAAGGGCCGCCGGGATTTCGGGCAGCGTTCCGTTCCGCCTGGCGAATGGCGTCTCCGGCGGTTCTGCGGGCCGGTGTCAAAGCTGGGTTTGCTGGGCGCAGTGGGGGCGGGCTTGGGTTCGTTGAGCAGCGACTGCTGTGGTTGGCGGCGGCGGGTGGCGGAGTCGCCGGGCGAGCCTGCGCCTGTTGCTGGGGCTGGGCGCGGGCTGGCGGGGCTGCCTGCGGAGGCGCCGGTTGCGGAGCCGCCGGAATGGGCGGTCCGGCCCGCTTCATGGCCTCCAGCTGCTGCAAGGTCTTACGATCGAGGGTCGGCTTGGGCGATTGCGCGATGCGATTCTTGTCCGAAGGCGGGGCCTGCTTCGGGGGCTTGACCGGTCGCTGCGCATCGGGCGGAAGATTCAGAAAGGTCAGATCCTTCTGCTTTGTTGTCGTCCGGGTTCACCACGTGCGGCTGATGACTGCGAAACTTGGGGCCGTAAAACAGGAACCAGAAGAGGATCAGGTGAGCGATGACGGAGATCCATATTCCTTCACGGCGCAGAGCACGGGAGCGCTCGTCTTCGAGCCTGTCAATCAGGTGTAGGAGTTCATCAGGTTCCAGCTCCTCGTAGCGCACGCGCTTACGACTGGAGAACGGCTCCGGCGGTTGACCGGGAGGGCTGGTTGGAACTTCGGTTGAGGGCATCGGCCGGCAGTAAAGGGTGCAATCCAGGCCGGAACGAACAACCGGCTATGGACTCCGCACATCCTGTCATTCTCTCATTGTTTCGAATGGTCCCGAGAACTGGCTTTCACAAAGAGCCCTTACAATCGTTGGATGCGTGCCGCTGTCATTACCGTGAGCGACTCCTGCTTCCGGGGGCAACGGGTCGATGTATCCGGCGCCGGTGGTTGCCGATCTGCTGCGGGCGAATGCCTTCCACGTCATCAGCCACCTGGTGGTGCCCGACGAGCAGGCGGAAATTGAGGACGCCCTGCGCCAGCAATGCGAGGTGGCGAACCTGGTCGTTACGACCGGGGGAACCGGCGTGGCCCCTCGCGACGTAACCCCGGAGGCGACCAGGGCAGTCTGCGACCGGCTGTTGGATGGATTTGCGGAGCTGATGCGCGCCGAGGGCAGGAAGCAGACCCAAGTTTGCCCCCCTGAGCCGCTCCCTTTCGGGCACCCGGGGCCGATCCCTGATTGTGAATCTGCCCGGCAGCCCGCGCGGCGCCAAGACCTCGCTCGAAGCAGTTCTCCCTCTCATTCCGCACGCTTTAACCCTGCTCGAGGGAATAGCGACCCAACACGACGAACACCTAACCATCGGGTCAGATCTTGAAGAAAATCCTCCATCTCTTTCTTAAGTACAAGATCTGGCTGCTGGCGATCCTGAAGCCGCTCGGCTTCTGGGGCGCGGGCGGTATCGGTTTGGTCGATGCCGCGGCCATTCCCGGTGCCCATGGATTTGATCATCGCCGGGTACGTGTGGGCGGACAAAAAGCATTTCTACCTCTACGTGCTGGTTGCGGCGGTTGGATCGGCGCTGGGCGGCCTGGTTCCTTTCCTGCTCGGACGGGCAGGCGGCGAGCTGTTCCTCATGAAACGGATCGACCGCGCCCGATACGAGCAGCTGCCGGGACCGCTTCGAAAAGCAGGAATTTCTGGCCATGATGATCCCTTCGATCCTGCCCCCGCCCACGCCCTGGAAGCTTTTTGTTTTCGCGGCCGGGGTGTTCGAGATGAAGATCAGGCAATTTTATGCTGTCGGTCTTCGTGGGCCGGGTGATCCGCTACATGATCACGGCGATCCTGACGATCGAGTATGGTCCGGAGATCGTGGACATTGCCGGTCGCCTGGCTACCCGGCACCGGGTGGCTTTGGTTATCGGGCTGATTGTCCTGCTTATCGGCTTGGCTTACTGGATCTGGCGAACGGTGTGGAAACGGCGAGGCAAGAGGACGAACCGGGGGTGGACTCAGAGTTGGCGCGCCAAGGTAGGTAGTGGTCCGGTGATTGGGATTCCACTGCACTGCGACTGGCACCCGTCCAGGTTGTAAAAGGGCGACCAACGGTCGCCCCCACATCTCTGCGAGATATGGGGCACCCGGATTCGTGGCGGGTCAAATCCAGGACGCTTTGTGGCTACGCTTCGCTCCGGTCGAGATGACAAATCCGTTTTGGGTAAATTGCGGTTTTTCCAGTCGATACACGGCCCAACGTTGCTCGACAAATTTGTCATCTCGACCGGAGCGAAGCGTAGTGGAGAGATCTGCGGTTCTACTAGCGCTGCACGCGGTTGTTCATGACCATGGCGTCGATGGCGCCGGCCGGGGTGACGTAGACCCAGGCGGTAAGTGCCGAGGAGGCCCGCCGCTGCGGGAGAGGAAAGAGTAGGCAAATCTCAGGTCTCTGAACTCAACCGCGGTGTCCTGGGGCTGGGGTGCGAGCTCGTCGGAGGCGACCAGGTTGGCGCGGCCGCGGTCGGTCACTACCGGGAACCTTGCCCAGTCCAGATACACCCGGCCCAACCAGGAGCGCTTTGCGGCCGTGGTCGCCGGGGTGACCGGAGGCTTGAAGATGACGTCGTCCCGATCGTTGGTATCGACCGTTTCTGCCCGGGTGTTGACCGATCCCGTCTGGTAGTAGCCGGCGGTCTCGACCACGGCGAACCAGTGGAATGGGTCCACGGGATAGGGCTCGGCTCCCGCACGCAGCATGGGTTGGTCGCCGAATCGCGTGTTGCCTATAATGCGCAGCGCCCGATGATGCTCCACCGCACGCACGCCCAAGTCGATCCCGACCAGCACCATCGCGGCGATGGCCCAGCCGCGTCCCCGGAACAATGGCTTGCCCGCGCCTATCTCCCGGTCTGCCAAGCCGAAGATCGAGGGCATGACCAGGCCGGTTAGCAAAGCGGCAAAGATGACGGGCTCGAGGATGAAGGCGATATCCAGCGAGTACCAGCGCGGATTAAAGGGAAAAAATGGGCGAACGCCGTAGTTGTTGGTCCAGTCGAGAAATATGTGGCTGAGGGCTGCCAACAGCGATAAGAGCCATAACAAAGCCCAGCGCGGCGGAATGGTGGGCTGCTTGCTCCGGCTGCGATGCCAGAGCCAAACCACACCGGTAACGGCCAGCGCCACCATCGGCGCGCCCAAAAAAGTGTGGGTGATGCCGCGGTGATGCTCAAAGCCTGCCACCGGCCCGCGAAAACCCCAGAGAACATCCAGGTCCGGCGCTTCGGCCGCGAGCGTCATGGCCAGCGTGGCGTAGGCCGTCCTGCGATTGAAGCCGGTGCGGGCGAGACATGCGCCGGTAAGGAAATGGGTGACGGGTTCCATGGATCGGTATCCCTCGCTGCTGACCGCACGTTCAAGTTTCTATAATGCACGCTATGTCAGAAGCCAGCCTTCTTGAGCAAGCCAGCAAGCGAATCGACCAGCTGCGCGATGAGCTCCGCCACCACGAATATCAATATCACGTGCTGGATTCCCCGGAGATCTCAGACGCCGAGTACGACGCCAAGATGCGGGAGCTGCGCATGCTCGAAGCCCGCCATCCGGAGCTGGTGACGCCCGGACTCACCCAGCCAGCGCGTGGGCGGCAAGCCCAAAGAAGGCTTCGCCAAGGTAGACCATTCGCGGCCCATGCTTTCGCTCGACAACGTGAACAGCGAACAGGAGCTGGGTGACTGGGAACGGCGCGTGCGGCCGCTGCTGGGCACCGCCGAAGTGAGCTTCGTGTGTGAATTGAAGATGGATGGCGTTTCGCTGGCGCTGCAATATGAGCCCGGGCCGGCGGGCACTGCGCTGTTGCAGACCGCCCTGACTCGCGGCGATGGGGTCACGGGCGAGGATGTCACCAGCAATGTGCGCACCATACGATCGGTGCCGCTTTCGGTTTCCAAGGAGCGGTTGCATCGCGCCAGGCTGCCGCAGAGCTTCGAAGTGCGGGGAGAAGTGATCCTGCCGGACGAGGCTTTCTTAAAATTGAACCGGGAACGGGAGGAGCAGGGGCTCCCGCCTGCAGTGAATCCCAGAAATGCGGCCGCGGGAACGATTCGGACGCTCGAACCAAACATCGTGGCCCAGCGGCGGTTGGACTTCTACGCCTACTTTGCGCTGGAAAAGGGAGAGAGTGCTTTTGCCGAGCAGTGGACGGCCCTGGAAGCACTGAGCAGCGCCGGCTTTCGCGTCAACCGCTCATCGCAAGCCTCTGCAGACTATGGAGGAGCTGCTGGCCTTTGTCGCCTGGGCAGAAGGCCAGCGCCATGCGTTGGGCTACGAGATCGACGGGGTGGTCATCAAGGTCAATGAGACCGCGCTGCAGCGGCGGCTCGGCTATACCGGGCGCGCGCCGCGCTGGGCCGTGGCTTACAAGTTTGCCGCTCGCTCCGGCATTACGCAGATCGAAGACATCGCCGTCCAGGTGGGGCGCACGGGCAAGTTGACACCGGTCGCGGTGCTGCATCCGGTGTTCATCGGCGGCACAACGGTAAGCCGCGCGACGCTGCACAACGCCGACGAGATCGAGCGGCTGGGGGTGAAGATCGGCGACTACGTTGCAGGTGGAACGCGGCGGCGACGTGATTCCCAAGATCGTTGCGGTGGTGGACGATGCGCAGCACCCGCGGGGAGAGAAGGTCTTTGTTTTTCCCGCTGCCTGCCCGGTATGCGGCAGTGAGGTGGTGCGCGATGAAGGCGAAGCGGATTACCGGTGCATCAACGTGGATTGCCCTGCACGGCTGAAGGAGAGCGTGCTGCACTTTGCCTCCCGCAAGGTGATGAATATCGAGGGGCTGGGCGAAGCGCTGGTTACGCAACTGTTGGAGCGACAATTGCTGACCAGCGTGGCCGGGATTTATTCCCTCGACGAAGAGCAGCTGCTGGGACTGGAACGCATCGGGAAAAAGAGCGCACAGTCGCTGCTGGCGGAGATTGAAAATTCGAAGAAGGTGCCGCTGAACCGGGTGCTGTTTGCCTTGGGCATTCGCTTCGTGGGCGAGCGCACCGCCCAGTTGCTGGCCGAGGCGTTCGGGTCCATGGATGCGCTGATGGCGGCGAGCATCGAGGAACTCGAGGCGGTCGACGAGGTGGGCCCGCGCGTGGCCCAGGCCATCCAGGAGTTTTTTGCGGAGGAGAAGAATCGCCAGCTGGTGGAAAAGCTGCGCCAGGCAGGCTTGACCTTCACCGCAGAGAAGAAGCGAAAGTCTTCGCAACTGGAGGGGCTGACGTTTGTGCTGACAGGCACCATGGCCGACCTTACCCGCGAAGAGGCGAAGGCCAGGATTGAAGCGGCCGGGGGCCGCGTTTCCGGTTCAGTCAGCAAGAAGACGAGCTATGTGGTCGCGGGAGAAGAAGCAGGATCGAAGCTCGACAAAGCACGGGAGTTAAAGGTCCGGTGATTGAACAGGCGCAGCTTCTGGAAATGCTGGGATAGAGAGCAGTTCTCGCTGCCGGCGGGAAAAATCAGCGGACCCTACTCGTAACTCTCGGGATGACATAGGAATTCGTCCTGAGATGCCGTTTGGAGGGCGACTCGGCCGGTTCGAGCGCTAACTTGGGCGCGAAGTAGCCCTTCTTGGCACGCACCATGAAGCGGCGGTCCAGCGCCACCAGGTAGATGGAGCGGAATGCGCCGTCAAGCTTGAAGTCCGCGGGACGGTAGGCCAGCGAATACTGGCTGCGCAGCTCTTCCTCGATGTCGTGAAAGCTGCTGGTCATGTCTTCAATGCGCTTGGGGAAGAAGGGGAAGCCTCCCGTGGCTTCGGCGATTTTTTTCAGCACGTCATCGCCCCGGTCGCGGCTGGGGCTGACGTTGGTGCTGATGGTGTAGACGATGGTTTCAGCGCGCTGGCACATTTTGATGGCGTCGTCAGGATAGGCGCGGCTCTGGTTGTCGTCTCCATCGGAAATCACGATAAGCGCCTTGCGCACCGAACCCTGCGGCGAAGGCGGCACTTTGATAAGCTGATCGCGGCAGGCAGTGTATACAGCGTCGAAGAGAGCCGTGCCGCCACCAGGCCGCAGCTTGGTGATGCCGGCCTCAAGCTTATCCTGGTCATTGGTGTAGTTCTGGGTGACGTAGGGCGTGACGTCGAAGCCCATGACAAAGGCAAGATCGGTCTGCGGCCGGACTACCTGCTGCAGAAACTGGATCGCGGCGCTCTGCTCAAACTCAAAGCGTTGCCGGATCGAGGTGCTGGCATCAATCATGATGCCTACCCGCAAGGGCAGGTTGGTCTGCTGGGTGAAATTGAAAACCTGGGCGGGAGCTTTCTGGTTATCCAGCAGGGCAAAATCTCTCTGCTGCAGGTTCTGGATGAACCGTCCGTGCTTGTCAGTGACGGTAAAGATCAGATTCACCTCGTTGACGTTGGTCCGGATGGTGAAATTGTCCGTCGTTTTGTCCATTACGGTCTGACCAGTGCTCGTGGCCTGGGGCACGGAGCCGAGCGCGCCCGGGGCGGTGGGCGGGGGCGGCGGAGCCGACAGCCGGAGCTTTGCGCCATGGCGGCAGAAGTTAACAGCAGCGCTAACCCAAACAGGCGGCCAGCCAGGCGCAGGCAACGAATTCATTGAGGTCATAGGAACCTTTCTTATTTTAGAGCATTTGCCAGTTGTGCCATGAACTCCTTCAGATCGGCGGGCAGGTTGGACACCAGGCTGAGGCGGTCTCCGCTGCCGGGATGGGCGAACTCCAGCTCCGCGGCATGCAGGAAGTTGCGTGGTAAGACGAGCCGCGGGAAGCCTGCTTGTGCGCCGCCACGGCGCGATGGCGGAAGAGGCCCCGTAAAGCGTGTCACCGACCACGGGATGGCCCAGCGAAGCCATGTGGACGCGAATCTGATGGGTGCGGCCGGTCTCGATGCGCACCGAGACCAGGGTGAAACTGCCGTAAGGACCGTGAATCCGCCGCAGCACCTGCCAGTGCGAGACGGCGGTGCGGCCCCCTTCGCGACGCGTGGTCATGCGCGTTCGGCGGATGGAGTCGCGGCTGATGGACGCGTTCACCGTTCCCCTATCCTGGGCCAGATTGCCCTGCACCAACGCAATGTAGAGTTTGCGTACCTGGCGGCGGGAGAACATCGACGACAGCCTGGCATGGGCAACGTCGTTCTTCGCCACCACGATGAGGCCGCTGGTCTGCTTGTCGAGACGGTGCACGATGCCCGGCCGCAGCGGACCGCTGGCGGAGGAAAGCTCGCGCAGATGGTGCAACAGGGCATTGACCAAGGTGCCCCGATTGCGCGCATCCTCGGTAGCGCCGGAACCGGCATGGACCATCATGCCGGCAGGCTTGTTGACCACCGCCAGGTCCTCGTCTTCATAAACAATCTCCAGCGGAATAGCCTCGGCCATGGCGCGCAAGGGAGGTGGTTGCGGATCGCCGAGAATCGAAATACTCTCGCCGCTGCGCACTTTGCGCGAAGCCTTGGCCAGCTTGCCGTCGATCAGCACGCTGCCTTGCTGCAGCAGCAATTGCACCCGCGAGCGGCTGACCTCGTTCAGTTGCTGGGCCAAAAAGAGATCCAGACGCTGGCCGTTGGCCTCTTCGGGAACAGTGAGCTGGCGTAATTGCGGTTCGATCATCCGCCATGGGAGACCTGGTGGCGGCGGCGCAGCCACAGGAGGCCGCCCCCGAGCACCATCACCGCACTCACCAGCTGCGTGGCCAGGACGCCATCGCCGCGCAGAAGGGTCAGCAGAAAGCTGGAGAGACCGCCGAGGAAAAGCCAGGCGCCCAGGATTTCTCCATCGTAATGAGGGCGATGCAGCAGCCACAGCAGGAAGACGAAGAGCACGAACTGCACCAGGCTCGGCGTAAAGCTGGGTAGGATGCAGCGGCACTCCCAGCGGAGTTCCGGGCACGGCAGCCGGACTGCGGAAGACCACGGCCCAGGGCAGGCGGGTCGGTGTTCCATAGTCACATCCAGCTTCCAGGCAGGCGATGGACGCGACCGCACTCCCCAGCGCCAGGCTGGGGGCAAAGGCATCCGCGGTTCGCCGGATGGGGAGGCCGAGATGCAAGGCATAGGCACGCCGTGCATGCGATCGCGACCGCGGCCAGTCCGACGCCGAAGGCATACCTGAGGCCAGCGCAACAGGTTCAGGAGAATCCTGCCGCCAACCAGGGCGGTCACAATGGCCAGCAGCGCCACACTCCAGATCTTGTCGGTGTCGAGCGAGAGCAGGCGGGCGGTACGGACGCAGACCAGCAGGGAGAGGATCGTGCCCAGGGCAACCAGGAATCCATAAGTCGGCAGGACGAGGCGGCCGAACTGGAAGAGGTGCGGGTGCACGTAAGAGAGCAGACGAAACCGACCCACTGGGCCGTGCAGCAGTGCGCCGGTGAACCCGTCCTAAGACGTTGGGACTCTCCGCAGCTCTTTAGGCATTCCGGACTGGCGGACACTGCACACGGAGCCGATTGTTCGAGTCGAGTCCCGGTTCGATGAATGTTGGTTCAACCAGCGTTAACTGCCGTACCTGCTTTGCAGGCCGGTCTCTGAATGGATGCTAACGTCAGCGAAGCTGATTGGCAAGTGACGACCCGGTATTGACGCCGGCTGCGACCGGAACCGCTCGTGGTAGCGGTGTTCCTCGTCGAGCACAGAGTCCAGCAGGCCGGAGAGGCTGTTGGCCCGGGTACGGAGAATGGTCTGGGTTTCGCTCATGGTGCCGCGGAGCAGACGGCAGTGCTCCTGCAGCCGCATGAGTTCATCGGCAATGTTCAGCGCGGCGAGAACGGCTACGCGCAAGGAGTCAACCGTGTTGCCGCTGGCGGAGACGGCACGCATCTTGGAGTCGACCGTGCTGCCAGCTTTTGAATGTATTCCGGGTCGTGGGCGCGCAGGTGATAGGTCTGGTCGTAGATATCCACGCTGATGGACGTGGTGGCACGCCGAATTTCAAGATTATCTGCCATGTCTCCGCCGATTCAATCGCCGAGTTCGTCAATTTGTTTGAGCAGGCGCTCGATGCGCTGGCGCACCGCTTCCCGCTCTTTCTGCAGGCCGGAAAGTTGCTCCTCCAATTGGGCAACATGGGCGGCCTGTTCTTCTACACGAGTGGGTCAGACGCGAAGCGTGTTGTTCGACCGAAAAGCGGAGTTCGCGCTCGCCTTTGAGCAATTCAACGGTGCGCAGTACGCGTTCTTCGAGTGCCTGAAAATCGTCTGCGGCCATGGTCATCTCGGGAGGGTGTTCTGCGAGTGTGGACATCGAAGCCTCATTACACAAAAGCGGGATTGCGTTCTAAAAAAAGTATAGTCCGCAAATTCCGCGGCTCAATAGGAAAGAAGCACACGCGTTACCTTAGATTGTTCCTCTGCGTTTGAGAGATTGACCAGCAGATTGTGCCACTTTGCTGATTACTGAAGAGACTGTTACGCGCGTTGCCGTCCGCCCAGCGACTCCAGGGCAGCGATCACAGCCTGTGAATAACTTTGCAGCTCTTCCTCGCGGAGGGTCCGCTCCAGAGCCTGAAACGTAATGCGGATGAGAATGGAATAGTGGCCGGCGGGCAAGGCTTGACGTGGCGCGAAAGATCTCCCGCGGCGCGAAGCGCGTGAGCTCAGCGATGCGCAAATTGTGCAACGCCTCTGCGATCGACTGCCAGCGCACCGCATCGGCGAAGATGAAGGAGAAGTCGCGCTCGACAGGCTGGAAGCGCGAGAGCTCCGGCGCAATCGGCTGGCGCAGCGGCAAGCGGTAGAGACGGTCGAGATAGATTTCTCCCACATAGACGCTCTGCCTGAGCTTGCGCTGTTGCGCCTCGGCAGGATGGAGTTGGCCGAACCAGGCAACGGTCAAGCCATCGGCGACGGCGCGCGCCGAACGTCCGGGGTGCAGCCATGCCGGGATAATTCCTGCGCCGGCGGCGAAGGTGTCGAAGTAGAAGGAGCGCGGAGCAAATTTTTCGAGTGATTTCTTCGACCGTGCCCTTGAGATCATAAAAGTCGATGGCATGAGCCGGCAGCTCGGGCCCGCTCCACACCGATCCTGAGGCGCCAAGCGAAAGAGCAGGCCGCTCGTCGACGCGCTCCGGGTTGCCGCTGAAAACAGTGCCCTTCTCGAACAGCTGGACATCGCTGACGTTGCGGTTCAGGTTGTGGGCCAGCATGGTGAGCATGCCGGGCAACAGCGAGGGACGCAACATGCCGGCTTCTTCGTTCAGCGGATTGCCCATGGCCACCGCAAGGCCCGGCTGGGGCGCAAATGTAACTGCTTCCGTAGCAGAGCAGAAAGTGCTGGATAAAGCCTCGTTCCAGCCCAGCCCGAGCAGGGTCTGGCGAACGACCGCCTCTTTGCGGGCGTCAGGAAGTTCGCTCACGATGCCGGAGAAGGTGGGAAGCGTATTGGCAAAGCGGTTGTAGCCGTAGACGCGGGCGATCTCTTCGATCAGGTCGATCTCGCGTTCGAGGTCCAGACGCCAGCTGGGCAGAGTCACCTGGTAGTCGCCTTCCGCGACCTTGTGCAAGCGCACAGCCCAGAGCCTGCAGTACGGACTCGGTCGTATCCTGCTCCACGCCACGGCCGTCTTCGGTTGCGCCCAGGATGCGTCGTACCTCGCGATGGCTGAGCGCCGATGGCGGGGCGACTGGCGGTCCGCGCGGCGGCTTCAGGAATCGACGACGTCGACGATCTCGCCGTCGACGTGGCCGCCGGCTTCGAGAATGAGCCGGCTGACCAGGGCGGAGGCAATTGGCGGCGCATTAAAGTCCGCGCCGCGCTCGAAGCGATGCGAGGCGTCGGTGTGCAGGCCGTGCCGCTTGCTGCTGCGGCGCACGGTTGCCGGGATCGAACCAGGCCGCTTCGACCAGAATATTTTTTGTCTCGGCGGTGATCATCGTGTCCCAGCCGCCCATCACGCCGGCCAGCCCGATGGCCTTCTTTTCATCGGCGACTACCAGGTCTTCAGGGTCGAGCACACGTTCGATCCCATCTAACGTTCTGAGTTTTTCGCCGCTGCGGGCGCGGCGCAGAATGATGCCGCCCTCGAGCTTGTCGCGATCGAAGGCGTGGGTGGGATGGCCCATGGCGAGGGTGACGTAGTTGGTGGCGTCGACCGCATTGGAGATGAGTTTTTGCTGCAGCAGGGCGAAGCGCTCCGCGACTATGCCAGTGCGAGGGCTGGATACGCACATCGCTGAGGGCCCGCGCGGTGAAGCGGCCGCAGAGCTCCGGTGCTTCGATCGAAACTTTGATGGGAACGGTAACTGGCTGCGGCGCCGGCAGCGTGCCGTCGAGAGGGGCCAGCGTGAGACCGCCGATGGCCGCTGCCTCGCGCGCGATGCCGTAGTGATTCATGGCATCGACGCGGTTGGTGGTGATGTCCATCTCGAAGAGCGAACCATTCCCCGGACCCAGCTCGAAGATGCCTTCGACGGCAATGCCGCGCAGGGTCAGCGCCTCGGCGAGTTCACGGTCGGGCAACGTGAGGCCGGGCACGTAGGAACGAATCCACTGGGAAAGAATATTCACTTACCTGAATTGCTCCAGAAATCGCATGTCGCCGGAGTAGAGCTGGCTTATGTCGCCGATACCGTACTTCATCATGGCAATGCGCTCGACGCCCATGCCGAAGGCGAAGCCGCTGATTTTCTTGGCGTCGTAGGCGGGCTGCTGCCGGGCCACGAAGGCGAACACCGCGGGGTCGACCATGCCGCAGCCGAGCAGCTCGATCCAGCCGGACTGTTTGCACTTGCGGCAGCCGCGGCCGCCACAGAAGATGCAACTGATCTGCACATCGGCAGAGGGCTCGGTGAAGGGAAAGAACGAGGGGAAGAACCGGGTCTTGACGCTGGATCCGAAGAACGCCTTCATGGCGTGGTCGAGCGTGCCCTTGAGATCGGAGAAGGTGATGTTGGTGTCGACGCAGAGGCCTTCGACCTGGTGAAAGATGGGCGAGTGGGTCGCGTCCGCGGCATCGTTGCGGTGCACTTTGCCGGGGATGACAATACGCAACGGCGGCGGTTGCTGTTCCATGGTGTGGATCTGCACCGGCGAGGTGTGGGTGCGCATCAACAGCCGGTCGCGCAGCGGTTTGCGCTCCTGTTGGCGATCACCAGCGTGTCCTGGGTGTCGCGCGCGGGATGGCCGGGGGGGAAATTCAGCGATTCGAAATTGTAGTAGTCGGTCTCGACCTCGGGCCCCAGGCCAACCGAGTATCCCATGGCCGCAAAGACGGTGACGATTTCGTTCATGGTCCGGATCAGCGGGTGCTCGGCGCCGAGCGCGCGGCGGGTGCCGGGGAGGGTGATGTCGATCGCGTCGGCGACCGGTGCGCGTGCCTTCATCTGCTCCGGATCACAACGTGGCTCGATGGCGGATTTGAGCGCGTTGAAGCGTTTGCCCACTTCCCGGCGCGCCTCGGGTGGTGCGCCTTTCAGCACCTCGCCAACCCGCGTCAGCAAACCCTGCTTGCGGCCGATCCAGCGGATGCGCAACTGCTCCACGCTTCGACGGAGTCGGCTGCGGCCGCCTCCTGATCGAATTGCGCCAGGATTGCGCTGAAGAAGCTATCGAGCGAGCCAGGCGAATAGTCTTTTAGTTCGGGAATCTCAAATGGGCGGCATCGGGATTCTTCGCATGCACAGCAGCCCGATCGAAGTGCGACCGGGCTGCTCGAGCGAAACTCTGAAAAGGTTATGCGGCGGCGGTTTTGTTGAGTGCGCTCTTGGCCTGATCGGTTAGCGCGGTAAATCCAGCCGGATCGTTGACCGCGAGATCGGCCAGGATCTTGCGATCCAGCTCGATGCCCGCCAGCTTCAGGCCGTGAATCAGTTGCGAATAGCTGATGCCGTTGAGCTTGGCGGCAGCGCCGATGCGGACGATCCAAAGTGTGCGGAATTGGCGCTTTTTCTTGCTGCGGCCGATGTAGGCAAACTTGAGACCGCGCTCGACGGCTTCCTGCGCTGCCTGGTAGAGCTTGGATTTGGTTAGGAAGTAGCCGCTGGCTCGTTTGAGGATTTTTTTGCGGCGGTCGTTACGTTTAGTTCCACGTTTTACGCGGGGCATTGGTTCTCCTTTAGGTGGTGCGTTGTGCGGCTGGAGGTAGGAAGTACCTCTTCACTCGCTATTAAGCTGATCGTCTTGTCTTAGAAGACAGGGGCCGGAAGGCCCTAAACCGACCGATCAGGCGTAGGGAATCATTCGCGCTACCTTGCGCTTGTCAGCTTCAGAAACCAGGACGGTGCCACTCAACTTCTTCTTGACCTTCTTGGTCTTGGAGGTCAGAATGTGGCGCTTCTTGGTCTGACCGCGGAGAATTTTCCCCGTGCCGGTCTTCTTAAAGCGCTTGGCCGCGCCCTTGTGGGTCTTTAATTTGGGCATGGTTTTCCTGCTTACTTAGCGTGTTTTTACCTGTAGAGATTATACGGGAGAGCGGCTGGAGGCGCTACTCGCTGCTCGCTTGGCGGAAGCCTGCGTTTCCCTTCGCCGCTCAAAGGCACGGGTCGGCTGAGAACTCCGAGCTGGTTGCCTGGAGTCAGGTTCCCAGAACCGAGTGCTTACGACTGGGCGGATTGGGGATGCTGCTGGCCCACCAGGCCCGGAGCCGGCGGCTTTGGGGCGGCAGGCTTCTTGGGTGGTTCGGCCTTCTTGCCCGGGGCCAGGATGGCGTGCAGCGTAGTGCCCTCCATGCGGGGCATGAACTCGACGATGCCTGCGTCACCCATGTCCTGAATGAGGCGGTTGATGATGGCGTAACCCAGCTCCCGGTGAGCCATCTGGCGGCCTTTGAAACGCAACGAGGCCTTTACCTTGTCGCCTTCGCCCAGGAAACGAACCGCCTGGTTTTTCTTGGTCTGGTAATCATGCTCATCGACGGTCACGGAAAACTTGACTTCCTTGACCACGATGACTTTTTGCTTCTTGCGCGCTGCGCGATCGCTCTTGTCCTTCTCGTAAAGGAACTTGCCGTAATCCTGAATGCGGCAGACCGGCGGTTGGGCGGTGGGCGAGACTTCTACCAGATCCAGGCCACGCTCGCGGGCTATCTTTAAGGCTTCGAAGGGAGGCAGAATTCCGAGCTGTTCACCGTTTTCGTCGATAACGCGGATTTCACGCGCGCGAATTCTGTCGTTAATGCGGATAAAAGACTTGGCCGAACGCTTATCGATGGTTTCCTCCGGAAACGAGAGACGCAAGGCCCCTCAAATAAAGCATAGCATTTCAGGACAGCGACCGGAAGAACTCTCTCAACCTTTGGTCACGCGGCTACGCGACCGGTCAAACCGTTGTCCGCAAGCCCGGTGACGAGCACGCGCACTCTCTGGTTGGCAGGCAAGCACGGGCGTCAAGCTCGCACCTCAAGAAAATTGTCGGTCAGCGCCCTGGCTCATCTCGTCTGGCGGCGCGTGCAAAGTAACCGCAGGCAGCTCGCGCCCCAGGAAACTCTGCCGAAAACGCAAGATTCCTGGCTGCGATCAGCTGCGCGCAGGCGTGCCATGCGCTCCGCCACCACCTGCGGCGGCTACCGGAGTATTCCTGAGCCAGCTGCCAGGCCCTGGTTCCGGGACGAGCGGAAAAAGGAAACAGATGCAGGTACGTGAAGGGCTGGGCTGCGATAAAAGCAAAACTCTCTTCAAACAAGGCCTCGGTCTCGCCAGGAAAGCCCACCATGACATCCGCGCCGATCGCCGCGTCCGGCATGATGTCGCGGATCAGGTGCAGTTTTTCCGCATAGTGCCAGGGACGATAGCGGCGGTGCATGGCGCGCAGAATGGCGTCGGATCCCGATTGCAGTGGCAGATGGGCGTGACGCGCCAGGCGGCCGCCGGATGGGCCGCGGAACAGCCCCAGCAGCTGCGGCGTCCAGTCCATGGGCTCGATGGAGCTGAGACGCAGGCGCGGCAAGGCAGTGCGGTCAGGATAGCGCTCACCAGTTCTTCCAGCGTGCGTTGCGGCTTGAGATCCCTGCCCCAACGCCCCAGGTTGATGCCGGAGAGCACCAGCTCGGTACCACCGGCGTCGGCGAAAGCCTGCACGTTGCGCAGGCAGGCTTCGATCGAGAGAGAACGGCTGTGGCCGCGGGTGGTGGGAATGATGCAGAACGGAGCAGCGGTTCCCGCAGCCATCCTGCACTTTGAGATTGGGACGCGTCTGCCCGCCGCCGTCCGGCCGCCAGCCGCCTTGCGGCATGGACAGCTCGGAATGGGCAAATGCGTCGTCCACGTACGAGGCCGCCAGTGGAACGAAAGCCCGCGGCCTGCTGGGCGATCTCCGGTACCAGCGCCTTATGGCTGTTGCCGATCACGGCGTGGACGCCGGGCAGCGCGGCCACCTCCTGCGGCGCCCGCTGCGCATAACAGCCGGTGACCAGGATGCGCGCAGTGGGATTTTCCCGGTGCATTCTGCGCAGGAAGGCGCGGGCGGTGCGGTCCGCCTGCGCGGTCACACTGCAGGTGTTGGCGACGATCACGTCGGCCTGGCCGGGACTGGAAGCCGGGGTCAGGCCGCGATGGCGCAACTCGGCGCTTATGATTTCGCCGTCCGCCCGGCTGGCCCGACATCCGAAGTTCTCAACGTGGTATTCTGCCACGTTGCCAGTCTAATCAATGGATGGATGCCGCTCAAACGAGCGCTCATTTCAGGTAGGATCCGATCAGGCGACAAGTTCCCCCCGTAGAACTATAGCTACCGCACCCTGGAGTTTTCCCCATGAAACGTCGCATTCTTTTGGTAGATGACGAGCTCGCAATTCTGCTGACACTCAAAGCGGTATCTGGAAATGAACGACTTCGAAGTGGAAACGGCTGCTTCCGCTCGCGAGGCCCGGTCCAAGCTGCGGGCCAGCACCTTCCACATGGTGATCACCGACATGCGGATGGAGAACGAGTCGGCCGGGCTGGATGTGGTTCGGGCGGCGAAGCAGGCTCCTTATCAGCCGGCGGTGGCCATGCTGACGGCGTTCCCGGTTCCGGGCTCCGAATGGCGAGACGAGGGCATGGACGAGATGCTGGTCAAGCCGATGAACATCATGAATCTCTTGCGCCAGATCGAGGCGCTGCTCGTCACCCATGAAGACAAGAAGCAGAAGGCGCTGGCGCAAAAAATGAGCGCGCCTGCAAGCGCCCCGCCAAGGTGGCCGGGCGAACTGCCTCACGGAAGCCCGCCACTGCAAACTAGATACGCACCGCAACCTCTCCAGCGTGCCTAAGCCCACCGGAGAGGTCTCACTTTGAGCGCATGTGTCTTCCGGTTTAGGAAGCTGCGCTGGCTGCTACTGTGGATGGAACCGGGGGCCGCCGCTGCTGGAAGCATGACCTGCAGAGCACGGGACGACCTTGCGTGGGCTTAAAGGGAACGGTGGTTTCGGTGGCGCACTCCGAACAGACGGTCCGGGTTTCTGTGCGCACGCCATTGCCGGTTCCGGCCACGCGCTTGATTTTGCACTGTTTGCACCGCTTTGGATCGTTCTTGAACTGCTTATCGTGAAAGAACAGTTGTTCGCCGGCGGTAAAGACAAAGTCATTACCGCAATCTGAACATTTCAGTATCTTGTCGATGAAGTCCATACGCGTCCCCCCGAGCATGCCTTGGAATTTTTCAGTATTTCCGTCGACAAAGCGCTGTATTGGCATCGTCTCACCAACCAGCTTGATTCGTCTGTAATTCGACAACTTTCCTCGCATTCGCCAAACCCGGGAATGAGAGGGGAAATGGTGCCTAAACCTCTTTTCACAAATTCTTGAAGAGTGCGGGATTGCCGGCCTATCGTATCCTTTGAGGTACTACGTTAGGCCGGCACTGCAGGGTTAGTCCTGCTCTTTTCTTGCTTTCTTACGATTCCGCTTGCGCGCCAGCGCTTCTTTTACGCGACGGCGCTCGCCAGGCTTCAGGTAAAAGGAGTGACGCTTCACTTCCTTAATAATGTCTTCCTGCTGAACCTTGCGCTTAAACCGGCGCAATGCATTTTCAAGCGGCTCGCCTTCCTGCACGCGAACCTCTGCCAAATGAACCACACCTCCAAACATCCCAATTGGGTTCTATAAGCTTACGTTACCTTTGAGGTATGGAGTCAAGCTTAATCAGCGTTTTCGGCAAGGAATTTCCTTATGGTACAGGTCCTACCTCGGTCATAGCCCGGTCATTCCCGGCTCCTGCTACGTCGACATTTCCGCACAGATTGTGGGGCAAGTGGAGCTGGGCGAACACTCCAGCGTGTGGATGAACGCAGTCTTGCGCGGCGATGTGCATTCCATACGCCTGGGCGCGAACAGCAATGTGCAGGATTGCGCCGTGTTGCACGGCATGCGTTATAAGCACCCGGTCGAGGTTGGCGATTGGGTCACGATCGGGCACAATGCGACGGTTCACGGTTGCGTGATTGAAGATGCGTGCCTGATTGGCATGGGCGCGACGATCCTCAACAATGCGCGCATCGGCGAGGGCTCCATTATTGCCGCCGGAGCGGTGGTCACCGGAGAACACGGTCGTGCCGGCGAACACGCTTTGGGCGGGTGTGCCGGCCAAAGAGCGGCGCCGGCTGGACCCCAAAGACCGCGAGGCGATCCTGCAGTATGCCCGCAATTACGTGGAGTACACGGCGACTTACCTCAAGGAACGGGAGAAGTGGTAGGGCGATCGTGACCGTGTTGAATCTCGCGAGCAAGCGAGTGCCCGATCTGCTGATCCGCTCCGGACTAACCGCCCGTGCGCCTGTCATCCGACGCGGACGCGAAGCGTCATGTGGTCTTCATCTGCTAGGATCCACTGTTCGTGGAATGCGCTGCTCTTCTCCTGTACCGGCAAGTCGGATCTTCTGCTTCTGATGACACGGCTGCAGTGCCTGTATTCTGGTAATAGTTGGATACTTCAGCACTTATGAGCATTTTGCAAGCTGTTCGCGGGACCCGGGACCTGCTGCCGCCGGAAACCGAACTCTGGAACCACATCGACACCACGGCGCGGCGCGTTTTCGAGCGCTATTCCTTCGGCGAAATTCGCACTCCGATTCTGGAGGACACCCAGCTCTTCTCCCGCGGCGTGGGAGAAGAAACCGATATCGTTTCCAAGGAGATGTACACCTTCAGCTCCAGAGCCCGGGCAATCGCTGACCCTGCGTCCGGAGAATACCGCCGGCGTGGTCCGCGCCTACATTGAGCACCAGCTGGGCGAGACCGGCCAACTGCAAAAGCTCTACTACATCGGGCCGCAATTCCGCCGGGAACGGCCGCAAAAGGGCCGCTACCGCCAGTTCTATCAGATTGGCGCCGAGGTGATCGGACCACCCAGCGCGGGCAGCGAATCGCCACTGCGCGATGCGGAAGTGCTGGAGATGCTGGCCACCTTGCTGCGGCGAACTGGGCATTACCGGCTGGAAGCTGCTGCTCAACTCGGTTGGCTCGGCCACCGACAGGCCGCGCTACGTGCAAGCCCTGCGGACGGCCCTGGAGCCGGTGGTGGCGCGCATGTGCGAGGATTGCCAGCGGCGGGCGGTCACCAACCCGCTGCGGGTGCTCGATTGCAAGCATCCGGAAGACCAGCCCATCATCGCCACGCTGCCCCGCATCTGGGACTCGCTCGATGAAGGATCCAAGGAGCATTTTGCCGCCGTTTGCACTGCACTGGACGCTTGCGGAGTGCCCTACGAGCACGACCATCGCCTGGTGCGCGGCCTCGATTACTACACCCGGACGACGTTTGAGTTTGTCTCCGACGACCTGGGGGCACAGAATGCGCTGCTCGGCGGCGGCCGCTACGACGGGCTTTCCGAGGCCATCGGCGGCCCCAAGGCGCCGGGAATCGGGTTCGCCATGGGCGAAGATCGCCTGGTGTTGACCCTCGCAGGCCCAGGCACAAGCACACGCCGCAGCTGGCAGCGGCCTATATCGCGCCGCTGGGCGAGCGAATGAACCCCGCCGCGCTGGTCTTAGCCCGGGAACTGCGCGCCTGCGGCTTGCGGATTGAGCTGGGCGATGGATCGTTTCGGCTTAAGAAATCGTTCGAGGCGGGAAACAAAGTGGCGCGTGCCATCGTGATTCTCGGCGAGGACGAGGCCGCCTCCGGTATCTTGACGGTAAAGCACTTCGCCTCCGGTGAGCAGTTCAAGGTTCCCCGAGGCGAACTCGGCCAGAAGCTCACCGATCATTCGACATAACATCAAATTAGGACATCCGCATTGCTCGACTTTCTAGGCACTCTTCAGCGCACGCATACTTGTGGACAGCTCCGCGCGCAGCACGCCGGCGAACAGGTCATCCTCATGGGTTGGGTGAACCGGCGCCGCGACCACGGCAACCTGATCTTCCTGGACCTGCGTGACCGCACCGGGATCACCCAGATCGTGCTCGACAAAGATCTGACCCCGGAGGGCCACGCCAAGGCCGAACAGGTGCGGCCGGAATATGTGGTGGCCGTGGTGGGCACCGTTCGGCTGCGCGGCCAGGATGTCATCAACCCCAAGATGGCTACCGGCGAAATTGAGGTCGCTGCCCAGCAGTTGCTGGTGTTGAACGACTCCAGGGTGCCGCCGTTTTCGCCTGCCGAAGAGGCGATCGCCAACGAAGAGTTGCGGCTGAAATATCGCTATATCGATCTGCGCCGGCAACAGATGCAGCAGAATTTCGAACTCCGCCACAAGATCACCCGTGCGGTGCGGGAGAGCCTGTCGAACCAGGGCTTTCTGGAAATCGAGACCCCGTTCATGACCCGCTCGACCCCGGAAGGCGCGCGCGATTACCTGGTGCCCAGCCGGGTGCATGCCGGCGCACTTCTATGCCCTGCCGCAATCGCCCCAGTTATTCAAGCAGATCCTCATGATCTCGGGCTTCGATCGGTATTTTCAGATAGTCCGCTGCTTCCGGGATGAGGACCTGCGCGCTGACCGGCAGCCGGAGTTCACCCAGGTCGATCTGGAGATGTCGTTTGTGCGCCAGGAAGACGTCTTCCAGGTGGTCGAGACTTTTTTGCGGGAGGCGTTCGCGGCGGTGGGCGTGGTGCTGTCCACTCCCTTTCCGCGGATCACCTACGACGAGGCCATGCGCCGCTACGGCATCGACAAGCCGGACCTGCGGATGCCCGGGCTGACGGATGTTCGCTCCGCCTTCCGCGATGAGGATTTGCAGGCGCTGGCCATCGATCCAACCCTGCCGGTGGTGGTGGTGTGCATCCCGAAGGTCGGGGAGCTTTCGCGCAAGGAGCGCGACGACAACCGGCCGTTCTTCGACGCCAGCAAGGGCGCGAAGATGATCGATGACTGGAAGCGGCTGGAGAAGAGCTTTCCCGAGGCGGTCAGGAAGATTCGCGAACTGGTGCCCGCGCGGGCAGAGGGCGAAGCTGAGGATCTGCTGGTGCTGGTGGCGGGCGATGCAGCCTCCCATGTCAAGGCCAGCGACACCAAGACGCAAGGCCACCTTTCCGAGCGCGAGATTTGCGTCTACTCGGCGGCCGGGAATCTGCGCGTGGAGTTGGCCCGGCGTTATGCTGACCGGCATGGGGTATCCGCCATCACCGATCTGGTGGTCGAGTCGCCGGAGCGGCAGCTGGGCCGGCAGGTCGACTGGAGACGCGGCCTTCCGCCCCATCTGGGTGACGGATTTTCCCATGTTTGAATTCGACCAGGAGTCGCAGCGCTGGCTGCCGGCCCACCACCCTTTCACTTCGCCGCACGAAGAGGACATGGAGAGGCTGGTCTCCGATCCGGCCTCGGTGCGCGCGCGCTATTACGATCTGGCGATGAATGGGCTGGAATTGGGTTCCGGCTCCATTCGTATCCACCGGCAGGATGTGCAGCAGGAGATATTTCGCGCTTTGGGCATGAGCGAAGAGGAGGCGCGGTCGCGGTTCGGGTTTTTCCTGGAAGCGCTTACGTACGGCACGCCGCCCCACGGGGGCATCGCTCTGGGCCTGGACCGCATTGCCATGATCCTGGCCGGGGCGCAGAGCCTGCGTGAGGTCATTGCGTTTCCCAAGACGGCCAAGGCCATCGACTTGATGGTCGATGCGCCCACCCCGGTAAGCCCTCAGCAATTGAAGGAATTGCACATCCGCACCACTGGCTGAGCAGGTGAAAACGAACCGCAGGTCCCTCCACTACGCTTCGCTCCGGTCGGGATGACAATTCTGTTTGGGAACCGGCGATACCCGAAATTCTGATGGGCACCAGCACCTAGATCCCAAACAGAATTGTGCATCTCGACCGGAGCGAAGCGCAGTGGAGGGACCTGCTGTTTGCACAACTCGTCCTGGAAAACGGGTCAGTTCATCCACTTGCGGTCGTTGGGATCGCGCTTTTCGTCAGGGTCGATGTAGCGCCCTTCGCTGTCGAAGCGGACGTCGCGGTTTTGCTTGCGCATGTAAACCTCGAACTTGCGCGCGGCCCGGCGGCGCTTCCAGCGGTAGTAGTTGTTGCGCATGCTGAAGAGGCCTTCGCTGAAGGCCGTGCTCATACCCCGCCGCGGAGCACGGCGGGCAAACAGGAATCCCAGCCAACGCACCGCTCAGGATAACAAAGTAGGCCAGCGGAGGCCCTCCGGAAAGCAGCAGCGCTACCTCAATCAGCATGTAGACGATGACCAGGTATTTGGCTTTGATCGCCACCGGCAGCGGGAACATGTACATTTCCAGGTCCCCGAACAGCACGGCGAAGGCGGCCAGCAGACCGAACAGCGCGGCGTCGGCACTGCTGGTAGTGGAAAGCGGGCTGGAATGAAAGATGTGGGTAAAGCTGAGCGCGCTCCCGATCAGACCGCCGCCAATCGCGCACAGGAAGTAAATTTCCAGCAGCCATCGGCTTCCCTTCGACGTCTCAAGAAATGAGCCGATGAACCACAGCGTAAGCATGTTGAAGGCAACATGCAGCACGCCCGGCATTCAGGAAGCTGTAGGTTGCCAGTTGCCAAATCCAGCCGTGGAGCAGCAGAGCCGGGGTAAGCGAAAAGTAGCTGAGGATCATCAACGCCACGTGCGGCGCCGCGTATTGCATGCAGCAGCAGCACAAAAAACACGGCAACATTGGCCAGCACCAGTTGGCTGGTAACCCCGCTAAAGCTCGGGAAGGAAAGGGCGGAGAAACCGGTGCGGGGAAAGCGTGCCATGACTTCTTTTGTAAGACTAACGCGTTTTCACAGTTACCGGGATCTCGCCGTGTGAAAACGCTGTAACGTTCGGCCCCGGTTCGCGGTACGATTTGGATAGTCTGCAGGAGTTCCTTGACGTCCGGCGTGTTCTCCCGGAAACTAGCCAAGCCGCACTCTGCGTTGCGGCACCATCAACATTTTAATGCTCCGCGAAAGGAGAGCTGTATGCCAGTTTGTCAGGAATGCGAGAGCGTTCTCGATTTCGATCCCGACGAAGTCGAAGAAGGCGACATTGTGGTCTGCGATGAGTGCGGCACCGAGTTTGAAGTGGTCGCAACCGAACCCCTCGAACTCTCCCAGGTAGACGAGGAAGGCTACGAGGATGAGGACGAGGAAGTGGCCGACGAGGAAGAGGAATGAGGCTGCGGTGGATTCTGTTGCTGCTGATGGCATGCGCGGCAGCCCAGCCGCTAAGCGTCGCGCAGAGCCTGGCGCAATCGGTGCGGGTGGTGCAGGGCACAGTGCAGAATTCAGACGGCCAGCCGCAGGCGAATGCCGTGGTCTACCTGCAGGACCAGAAGACTCTCGAGGTCAGGACCTTTATCACTGAGGCGGATGGACACTACCGCTTTGGGCAGCTGAGCTTCAGACGTGGATTATCAACTCTGGGCAGAGTACAAAGGTCGCAAGTCCAAGACCAGAGCCATCAGCTCCTTCGACAGCAAGAAGCAATTCAACTTTGACTTGAAGATCGACACCGCGAAATAGGCGAAAGCGCCTCGAACGTCTATCTACTCGTGTTCGAGGCGCTTCCAGTTGACCAGATCACCCAAAGTGGTGGTGGAGCTTGAAACCGGCTGCTTGTAGGCTTCCACATCGGCCCGGCTGGCTTCTTCGCCTACCGCGCGCAAGCTGAGGCCCACCTTCTTCTCATCCTGGTTCATCTTGATGATCTTGAAGTCATGCTCCTGGCCGGCTTCGAGCTTGATCGGCGTGCCCGAGGCATCGGCCGCTTCGGAAACATGGCAGAGGCCTTCGACGCCTTCGGCGATCTCGATGAAAGCTCCGAATTGCGCGGTGCGCAGCACCTTGCCCTTGACCACGTCACCGACGCGATGCTGGGCAAAGAACGTCTCCCATACATCGGGCTGGAGTTGCTTGATCCCCAGTGACAGGCGGCGGTTCTCCGCTTCCACCCCAAGTACCACGGCGCGGACTTTCTCGCCCTTCTTGAGAATCTCAGAAGGATGCTTGACGCGCTTGGTCCAGCTCAGGTTGCTCACGTGCACCAAACCGTCAATGCCGTCTTCGATTTCAATGAAGGCGCCAAAGTCGGTGAGATTGCGCACCCGGCCTTCCACGATGGTGCCCGCGGGATAACGCTCGGAGAGATGCTCCCAGGGATTCTCGAGCAATTGCTTCATGCCCAGAGAAATACGACGATCGTTGGGATTGACGCTGAGCACGACCGTCTCCACTTCGTCGCCCGGCTTAACCAGCTTGGAGGGATGCTTCATCCGCTTGGACCAGGTCATCTCGGAGACGTGCACCAATCCCTCGATGCCCTGCTCCAGCTCGACAAAGGAGCCGTAATCGGTCACGCTGAGCACCCGGCCACGTACGCGGGCGCCAATCGGATAGCGCTCCACGGCATCGAGCCAGGGATCGGGCGTGAGCTGCTTGAAGCCGAGGGAAACCCGCTGCTTTTCACGATCGAACTTGAGTACTTTGACCTGGATCTCGTCGCCGACGTTCACCAGATCGCGGGGATGGGTAAGCCGGCCCCAGGACATGTCCGTAATATGCAGCAGGCCATCGATGCCGCCCAGATCGACAAAAGCGCCGTAGTCGGTCAGGTTTTTCACCGTGCCGGTAAGGATCGCGCCTTCTTCCAGATGTTCGAGCGTCAGGCTGCGCTTGTTGGTCTGCTCTTCTTCCAGCAGTTCCTTGCGCGAGACCACGACGTTGCCGCGTTTCTTGTTCAGCTTGATGACGCGGACTTCGATCTGCTGGCCAATGTAGCCGTCAAGATTACGGACTGGCCGGATTTCGAGCTGGGAGCCGGGCAAAAAGGCCTTGATGCCGATGTCGACGGTAAGACCGCCTTTGACGCGTCCTAATACCGTGCCGACCACCGGAGTTTTTTCGTTGGCTGCCCGTTCAATTGCATCCCACACCCGGTGCCGCTGCGCCTTGTCATAACTCAGCAGGAAGCCGCCTTCGGCTTCTTCGCGCTCCACCACCACTTCGACCGTGTCGCCGGCCTTCAGCTTGGGCTGGCCGGTGTGATCCAGCACCTGCTCCAGGGGAATGAGGCCTTCGGACTTGAGCCCCACGTCAACCACTACATGCTTATCCGTCAGCTTAATGACGGTGCCGGTGACGACGTTATCGTCATAGGCCTGTGCGGCGGCTTCCGCGGCTTGCTCGCGATCGAAGGATTCCAATGCGGCGGCAAAGTCTTCCATGCCGGTCAGCTCGGTTTCTTCCGGACCGGAATGGGTGGCGACAGGCTTGGGATCGACGACGCGGTGCGGCACGCTGGGGGCTGCAGCCTGCGGGTTGGTGGTTAGTGTCCTCGGACGAGTCAAAATGATCCGCCGGTGCATCAAGCGTTGGGGTTTGCAGTTCGGTGTTCAGGTGTGTGCTCTCGGTTCGTTCAGGATTTAGGACGTCTGCCATGAATGCCAGCTCCGGATTCTCGATCGGTAGCTCCCGATCCGTCCACCACTACAGGTATTCGATGAATCACGTCGTCCTGGTCTTCACAATATTGACCAGGGCTCCCGTGATTCGTTCCCGCAGCTTGCTTCGCCGGACTATTTGCAGGCTTGGTCCGCGAAGTAGGGCACCGTAAGTTTACTCTCCGCCCAGCAAACGTTCGGAGGGAGACTGTTAGTGTAGCCGGACAGAATGGCTTGGCACTTAAATCAATCTCCGGTAGGAGCATCCGGGAGGGGGGTAAAGCAAGAGCGGCGATGGACGTCTACGCCGAATCCTCTACGTAGACCCTTCATACACAACTATAGCAATCGCCGGGAAAGCATGTCAACGAACTCGTGGCGAATTCAGGTACGCGAAAAGCGTCTCAAAAAGTGCGGAAATGCTTATTTTTATTGCGTTGTAACCCTGCTGGTGAGGACAAGCCTCGCGTGGTTATGCAGCGGCCGTGAATGGCGCGTCCGGACACTCCGTATACTTGAACCGCATGGACTATCTGTGGACGCCCTGGCGCTACGCTTACCTGGTCGATGCCGACCCGGGCTCTCCCAAGGGTGGGCGCAAAGGCGTGCCCCAAGCGTTGGCTGCGTGGCCCGGTGACTGTGACTGCGTCTTTTGTAACCTGATTGCCGCCACGCAGTTCGCGGTGGAACAGGGCATGTCCGCCGTCGGATGCGGATCGGGCGGCCAATATCGTGCTGCGGGCGGAGCACAGCTTTATCTGCCTGAATGCCTTCCCCTACTCTTCCGGTCACGTCATGATCGTGCCTTATGCCCACCAGGAAACGCTGGCCGCCCTGGAGCAGGCGGCCGCGCTGGAGATGATGACGCTGGCGCAACGCACCGATGCCGTTCTGCGCCAGGTGTACCAGCCCCAGGGGATCAACATGGGGATTGAACCTGGGTCAGGCAGCGGGGGCTGGGATCGCGGCACACCTGCATATGCATGCGCTGCCGCGCTGGCTGGGCGATTCCAACTTCATGACGGTGATTGCGGAGACGCGGGTGCTGCCCGAAACACTGGATACCACCTGGCAACGATTGCGGGAAGCATTTGACCGGGCTGAGGCGGGATGCCGGCCTGACGAGCAACAGCAGGTCCCTCCACTGCGCTGACGCTACGGTCGGGATGACAATTCTGTTGGGCGTTGGAATACCCGTAGTCTCAGACAGAATTGTCATCCCGACCGTAGCGTAGCGCACGTGGAGGGACCTGCTGTTCCGCTCTCAGGCGTTCGGGGGGCCCTGACTACGGCAGTTCCGGCTGGTCTTCCAGCTCCAGGGTCTCCTGTTGGGCCAACTCGACTAAGCCCTGGGGAATCTGCTTGGTCGGCTTAACCCCCAGCGTCTTCAGCATTTCCGCCTGGCGGATCACGTTTCCCGGTCCGGTGTGCAGCTTGGCCAGGGCGCCGTTGTAGCTGGTTTGCGCCTGCTCCAGGCGCTTCCCCATCTCGGTGAAGTCGGCCACAAAGCCCGCCAGCTTGTTGTAAAGTTCCGCGCCCCGCCGGGCAATCTCCTCCACATTGCGCTTCTGCTGCTCCTGCCGCCAGAGGGACGCGACCGTCCGCAGGACAAAAAGCAGAGTGCTGGGGCTGACCAGCAGAACGTTTCGCTGCCAGGCCTGCTCCCACAGCTTGTCATCCCGGGAAACGGCCAGCATGAAGGCCGACTCGAAGGGAAGGAACATGATCACGAAATCGATAGAATTGAGACCGTAGAGCGTCTGGTAGTTCTTCTCCGCCAGCCCCGGATGTGCGTGCGTACCGAGCTGCAATGACTGTCAGCCGCCAGCGATCGTTCCGCCTCGCTTTCCGCCATGTTGTAGGCCTCGTGGTGAACCAGGGAAACCTTGGAGTCGATGATCAGGTGCCGGTCTCCCGGCAGGTGGATGACCACATCCGGCTGGGCTCGCGTGCCATTTTCCGCGGCATAGCCTTTCCTGGGCATCGTATTCGTGTCCCGGACGCAGGCCGGCGGCCTGCAAGGTCCGTTCCAGGATCAACTCTCCCCATGCGCCCTGGGCTTTACTCGACCCGCGCAACGCGATGGCCAGATTATTGGCCTGGTCGCTGATCCGGGTGTTGGACTCGAAGAGCTTATCGATCTGGGCGCTCAGCTTCTCGCCGCCCCTCACCTGCTCCATGCGCGCGGCTTCGATCTTGGCCTGAAAATCCTCCAGCCTGGTCTTGAGCGGCTCGAGAACCTGGCCCAGGCTGGTCTGGTTCTGCTCCGCGAAATCGCTTGGATTTCTCTTCCAGAACCTCGCTGGCCAGAGATTTGAAGGTCTCGGGCAGGCTAACCCGCATCTGTTCCAGCACGCGCTCGGTGGCGGCATGGCGTTCTTCCAGCCGGGCAATGGTGGCCTCGTGGGCCGCGTCCTCGTCGCGCGCCTGGTCCAGCCGGGCACGGGTGTCAGTCAACTGGTCGAGCAGGGTTTTGGAGGATTTTTCGAAACTGGCGCGCTCCGCAGCCGTGCGGCTGCGCTCAAAATAGGTGGCCACCACGATGCCGGCGACAAACGCGCCGACGGCCGCAAAAAGGAGTGTGATCATTCCGGGAAACATCGCCATCTGCTTTTTTTGACTTTACTCGTCATGACAGCAAAGATGCTGGGGAAAGCGCCGCCTGAACCATGGGGTGCCGCGCTTTACACCACTTGGAGCGCTCAGTAGACTGAGAACTTTGGGGCCGTGAACTGCGCGGGTTGCGGGCTAGGCCGTTTTTCCTGTTGCTGTCTCCTGCCAGGCATTGGCTTCCGGCGCAGCTGGTCTCCCCGGGGGACCTTCTGCAAGGCCAGATCCTTTTCTGTGGCAGGTGGCGTCTGGAGGAAAACCGGAACGACCGCCGCACCGCCTTCCCGGACCGTTCACCCAACCTTGCAGGGTCGTAAGCCCTCTAACGAGTTGTTTTTATAGACAGGAGAACGGAATGGCAACAGCAGCAGTGGAAGAAAAGGTAAAGCAGATTATCGTCGAGCAACTTCAGGTCGATGAAGCTGAAGTGACTCCCAGTGCGTCGTTTCAGGAAGATCTGGGAGCAGACTCGCTCGACGTGGTCGAACTGGTGATGCAGTTCGAGGAAGCCTTTGACCTGGAAATTCCGGACGAAGACGCGGAAAAAATCAAGACGGTGAAAGACGCCACCGAATACATCGAGAAGAACGCGAAAGGCAGTAAGTGAGTTGTGGCAAGAAGGGTGGTTGTTACAGGCATCGGGCTGTTGTGCGGAGTAGGTAATACCGCGCCCGAGGTCTGGAACAACCTGCTGGCCGGCAAGAGCGGAATGGCTCCCATCACCAGCTTCGATACGACGGGGTTTCCCGTAACATTCGCGGCCGAGGTGAAAGGCTTCAATCCACTGGATTTCATGGAGAAGAAGGAAGCGCGCAAGATGGGGCGCTTCATCCATTTCGCGCTTGCCGCTGCCCACGAAGCGCTCACCCACTCAGGTCTGAAGATCGGCCCGTCGAACGCCGAGCGAGTGGGCGTACATATCGGTTCCGGCATCGGCGGATTCGACGTGATCGAGCGGGAGCACAGCGCCATGCTGCATGGCGGCCCGCGCAAGATTTCACCATTTTTTATTCCTGCCACCATCGCCAACCTGGCGGCCGGCCAGGTGAGCATCCGCTACGGTGCGCTGGGGCCGAACGAGGCGACATCGACGGCTTGCACCACCAGTGCGCATTCCGTGGGCAACGCTTTTCGCACCATCGAGCGGGACGATGCGGACGTGATCATCGCCGGCGGCGCCGAGGCCGCCATCACGCCCATGGGTGTGGGAGGCTTTGCTGCCATGCGAGCGCTTTCCACCCGCAACGCCGACCCGGAACATGCCTGCCGCCCGTTTGACAAAGACCGCGACGGCTTTGTGGTCGGCGAAGGGGCCGGCATCCTCGTCCTGGAGGAGCTGGAACATGCCCGCGCCCGCGACGCCGCTATCCTGGCCGAAATCATTGGTTACGGAATGAGCGCGGACGCCTACCACATCACCAGCATGGCGCCGCGAGGGCGAAGGCTGCCTGCGGGCCATGAAAAATGCCCTGCGCAGCGCGAAGCTGGAGCCCGGCGAGGTGGACTATGTCAATGCCCATGCCACTTCCACTCCGCTCGGCGACGCACTGGAGACTGCGGCCATCAAGCATCTTTTCGGCGAACACGCGACCAGCGGCAAACTCCTGGTGAGCTCGACCAAGTCGATGACCGGCCATCTGCTGGGCGGCGCGGGCGGGTTGGAGGCAGGCATCACCATCATGGCCCTGCAACGCCAGATTGTTCCTCCCACCACCAATCTCGACGATCCCGATCCAGCCTGCGACCTCAACTACATTGCCAACAAGCCACAAGCTGCCAAGGTCGATGTGGCGCTCTCCAACTCTTTTGGCTTCGGCGGAACCAATGGAGCGCTCATCTTCCGCCGCTGGCCGGAATAAGCCCGACTACAACATTCGCGTTAGAAAGCCGCTGCCACCGTGCGAGCGGCCATGACACTTTGGTGGGATGCGGGATGAATCTCTTGGTTCGGGAGCGGTTTATCAGGAGGAATGCCGCTTCAATCGTGGGATCATTAGGTAGTTGGGCGGTGAAGGAAGCGAGGCAGATTGAAGCGAGTCGCCACAGGATTAGTTTGCGTTTTTTTCGCGGCAGCTTCCTTCGCGGCCTGCACCAGCGCCATGCCCGTCTCCAGGGAGATGAAGGACTCGCAGGTGGTGATCATCGGCACCGTGATGTCGTCGCGCCAGGTGCCGCAGTCATGGGACGCCCTGGATGGCACCGAGTATGTGGTGCATATCGACCAGAAGGTCAAAGGTAAGCAAACGGGCGAGATCACCATCTTCAGCGAACACACCGACGATGCCTTCGCCCTGCAGTCCGGCAAACAGTACCTGCTCTTTCTCACCAACAATTACCAGCACTGGATGGTGAATAAGTGCGGGAACTCCGGCCCGATGGATGAGGAGAGCAAGGTCATCAGGCAGATGGTTCATGCGGCCGGCAACGACTGAAAGTTTCTGCACGGTCTCGCAGGGAACGGCTCCGTCTCTTCCCAGGACTACGTCCCATAAGCGCTAACTTGTTTGGGATGTTTTTCTTCAAAATTCCCGCAAAATCGTCATCCTGAGCGGAGCGCCTCACAGGTTTATCGCGTGACACAGCGCTTGATGGCGCGGAGTCGAAGGACCCCGAGGGTGTCTATCTTGCCCATGCTGTTCGGACCTTTCAACCACCGAAGCCCGCGAACAGGATCTTGCTGCCAATGTAAAAGTGTGTCTGTATGGCCGCCGAGAATGTCGATGTAGCCGCCGGACCCAGCAAGATGTTAGCCGTTCTTGTCTCGTCCCTAGAAAAAGACCGTGGCTTGATCCGCCAGGTGCGGGCTTCGGTGGTGAAGAGCTCCGAACGGCATGGGCAAGATAGGCGCCCTCGGGGTCCTTCGACTCCGCGCCATTAAGCGCTGTGTCACGCGATAAACCTGTGAGACGCTCCGCTCAGGATGACGGTTTTGTGGTGAGTTGGAGACGCAAAAAAACAGCGTCTTCCTGGATT
>CAVWRV010000030.1:0-73549 GCA_963757515.1 uncultured Acidobacteriaceae bacterium
ATTCGCGTGGCAAATCCGAGGCCGGCATCATCAACCCGACCGCCAGAACGAAACATCGGCCTTCGAAGGCGTAATGTCGGCTGGCCAGTTGGTGCAATTCGTGGACTGTCGGCCATACCGCAACATGAATATGCTCCCCGGAATTGTGCATAGCCATTCGCGCAAGCGGCATCCAGTGTTCCCAGCAAATCAATCCGCCCACACGCCCGACGGATAGGGGCGCGGCTTCCAGGCCGCGGCCATCTCCATTTCCCCAGACCAGGCGTTCCGTGTAGGTGGGAACGAGCTTTCGATGATGATTTTTGAGATGGCCATCGTCTGAAATGGTGAGCAGGGAGTTGTAGAGCGTTCCACTTCCCGGACCGGAATCGACGCGCTCGTTGACTCCGATTACGATCGCAATCTTGAGATCGCGCGCGGCCTCGCTGAGAAGATTCACTTCCTCACCGGGCACGACGATGCTGTTACTTCGTAGCCTGGCGAAGACGTCTTTCGCCGCTGGGTTTTGCCACAGTGCTGCACCTGGGCACACGTCGAGCCACGCGGGGTAACCGGGCAGCCAGGTCTCGCCGAAGGCCACGAGCCCTGCACCCCGCTTGGCCGCCCGCTCGACGAGGTTAAGAGCTTTTGCGAGGCTCGCTCGTATGTCCAAATAGACGGGAGCGGATTGGGCTATGGCGACCCTTACATGCTTTGCATCGGTCTTCGACGGTCCACTGTGGTCCATCACGTACTTCTTGCCTCCACGAACGGCGGCTCACTTCGCGGGGCCCTGGAGCCAACCTTGAGTGCACTGGCAGCCTTCAGAACGGCAATACGGGAACGCCTCCGATCTCCAAATTTGTCAGCTGTGGAGAGCTTTGTCACGGTCGAACGCGCGATGCGTAGGTCTTGGACCATCGCAGTAAGAACTTTACTGAATTCCTTTTCCATTTGATGGCTCGCTTTGCAGGATCACCCGCTTGGAACACTTTTAGACCTTGTAACGTGAATTTTTGTTGAACCAAAAACACAATTTCGGTTTATCGAAATGATTCCCAAAAATGTTCTCCGCCAGCCAATCATCTGCGGCGTTGAGCTCGCGCGCTCTGAAAGCTCTTGAGTACTGCCTCGGCGGGCGAGAGAATCGGAACCACCTTCGAATTCCCATAGAGCATTCGAATGGAGAAGGCGCCATCGATGACGCTAAGTATCGCCGCTGCCGCCGCTCTTTTGTCGATTGCGAAGGGCTTTAGCAGATCGGTTAGATAGTCAAGAATTTTGTTTTGGTGTTCGATCGCCAGGCGATGGAACGGGTGGGCAGTATCCGGGTATTCGGATGCGATACGAAGGAACGGGCAGCCGATTATTTCGGGCCAGTTCGCCATTTGTTCGAATTTGGTCAGAGCCTCACGCAGATCCTTTGGGGGGGCGGGCTGAGAGAGATAGTCCCAAAGAGCTTGATCGCGGTTTTCGAGGTACGCGAGCACAAGGGCATCCTTGCTTTCGAAATGCCGATAAAACGTCGCCTTTGCGACCTCGGCGATGGACATGATCTTCTCGGTGCCGGTCGCGCGGACCCCCTCTGCGTAGAAGAGGCGGTCGGCTACCTCCAGGATTCTCTGCTCGCGGATCGGATTTTTTTGTGTTTTCATCGAATTATCTTGACAGAAGACAGACCGGTCTGTCTATACTGATAATGCAGAGAGACAGACACGTCTGTCTACTATTAGGCTCTGCATGAAAGGAAGCGCTCAACTATGACTACGCAAACCGCTCTCTTCGCTCCCCTCGGCGTGGAAACCGCCCCGGAGAAGTCTCGTCCACTTCTGGAAAAAATCCAAAAGTCGTTTAAGTTCATTCCCAACCTCTTCGGAGTGTTCGCAAACTCCCCCGTTTTGCTTGAGGGCTATCTTGGACTTGAAGGAGTATTCGAGAAGGGGAGCCTGAGTGCGGTGGAGCGCTCAGATCGTCCTACTGGCCGCCAGCGTTGAAAACAGCTGCGGTACTGCACGGCGGCTCACAGCACGGTGCTGAAGGCTTTCCTGCATGTACCGGCCGACGTTGTTTCGGCAGTGAGGTCCAACCAACCTGTATCCGATCCGAAGTTAGAAGCGCTTATCGCCCTCACAAAGGAGATCGTTTCTCAACGCGGACATGTGCGACGCGCAGACGATCGAGAACTTTCTGGCCGCAGGGTACCGTAAGGATCAAGTACTTGAGGTTCTGATCGGCGTCGCTCTCAAGACGATGAGCAACTATTTGGATCACATTTCCCCTACCGAACTCGATCCGGCATTCCAGGCTGAAGGCTAAAACGCGGCACCGAGGGAAGATCGAGGGAAGATAAGAACCGGTCGAAACAATCATGGCGAGTCTCTACGCCAGTCGTATCGGACCATGCTGAAAACAACCAAAGGAGTACAAAGTGCCAAGTCTTTACGAATCTGTCCGTATCGGGTCATTGACGCTGCCAAATCGCGTCTTCATGGCGCCATTGACCCGAAATCGCGCCATGCCAAGTGGGGTGCCGGGCCCGTGGGCATCCACGTACTACAGCCAGCGCGCATCGGCCGGGCTCATTGTCACAGAGGCAACCCAAATCTCGCCCATGGGAAAGGGTTATATCAACACCCCAGGCATCCACTCGCAGGAGCAGATCGCCGGTTGGAAGCCGGTCGTCGATGCAGTACACCGCTCGGGCGGGCGAATCTTTCTTCAGCTCTGGCACGTGGGCCGAATCTCTCACAACAGCCTGTTGCCGCGAAACGCATCCCCGGTGGCGCCTTCTGCGATTAGGGCCCGCGCGCAGACAGTCGTTGAGACTGGGTTCGTCGATGTTTCGGAGCCCCGAGCGCTGAGTCTGGCCGAAATTCAGAGCACGATCGAGGACTATGGTCGCGGCGCCGCCAATGCCAAGGCCGCAGGCTTCGATGGCGTCGAGATTCACGCAGCCAACGGCTACCTAATTGACCAGTTCTTACGGTCGAAATCAAACGTCCGCGCCGACGCCTACGGCGGCAGTGCTGCGAACCGGGCGCGCTTTCTCGGCGAAGTGGTTGAAGCTGTGCTCGGGGTATGGGAGCGGACGCGCGTTGGCGTGCGGATTTCCCCCGTCGGCACCTTCAACGACATGGGCGATGGAAATCCAGAGGAAACGTTCGCGTGCGTTGTGGATGTGCTCAACGGATATCAGCCCGGATACCTGCACGTCGTGGAAGACACTATCGACCCGGCGTCCCCGGTCGAGCACAAGGCGGACTTTTTCCGGCGCTTGCGCTCAGCATGGAAGGGGATCTATGTCGCCAACGGAGGATACGACGCTGAGCGGGGTGAGCGCGCGGTCTCGGAAGGATCTGCCGATGCCGTCGCCTATGGCCGGCTCTTCCTCGCGAACCCCGATCTGCCCACGCGATTAAGTCGCCGCGGGCCGTTGAACGTACCCGATACGGCGAGCTTTTACGGCGGCGACGAACGCGGCTATACCGACTATCCGGAGTTGGCCAGGAGCGGAACCTGATTGAGGTTTACGCAACCTGCACCGCTGAACAAACAGTGGCGCGAGCATTTGCCGGCGCGCCGCTGACATCACGACAGCCTAACGTTAAGGAGCACGGAAATGGACACGCCTCAAATATTCTGGATGCAGCTTCTTACGAGCGTTGTCGTCTTCGGCATCGTCTCAGTGTGGTACGTTTGGCCGTACCTAACCAAACTTTCTCGCAATTCTGCTCTCATTCTTCTGCTCTTCGTTCATGTGCCCCGCTATGTGGGAATGACGCTATTAGTTGCAGGTATGGTCGATCCGAAACTTGCCTCTAGGTTTCCGTTCCAGTGCTGCTTACGGTGATCTATTAGAAGCGGCGCTGGCCTTGGTTTCCATCTTTGCTCTGCGGGGCAACTGGCGCATTGCAGTTCCTCTGGTTTGGGTGGCCAACACGTGGGGATTCGTGGACCTGCTAAACGGAGTACGCGGCGTCCTGCAGCTGAACGTGCCGAGCTTCAACCTGGCCACCTTTTGGTATGTCTATACGTTTTACGCTCCGTTGGTACTCGTTTCACATTTAATGATCTTTGCGATTTTGGTCAAGTCTAGGTCTTGGAAGAGGCGTGAGCGCACCCATTCCGCCCGTAAATCAGCGTCGGTCAGCCGCCGCAATCCTCCAACAATGTGGGATATGGCATCGCTCGGGTTCTACCATCAGTGTCGCTGAACCGGCCGCTCGCCTTCTGTCCGGCCAGATCGCAGCGACGCCTGGCAGTGGGGAGGTGCCCAAAGACCTGGCTGGCCAGGCAAAGCTTGCGACAGCTAGCCTCGCCGCCGCACTCAAAGAGCTGGGTGGCGTCTGCGCAAGACATTGTCATGCTGCGCGTCTACGTCGTGAATGCAGACCAGCGAAGCGTTCGGGCAGGCTGTCACCCCTCTACGTGGGTTATTCGGGGACGCGATGCCCAGCATCACAGACGATTGGCGTCCAGGCACTCTATAAGCCGGAAATCAAGGTCCAGATTGAAATGGTGGTGCCGTCTTCCCTTGAAGAGGACAACTTACTCGTTGCGCTGGAAGCTCTCATTTGCAGTCCATTGTTCAGCAAGTTTCAGCAGAATCCTCGCTTCGAAAGACATTGTTCAACCCGCTTTCGCAAATCGATGACGAGATCGCGGACCCGGTGTGAGCGGCAACTGAAAGGTTGCCGGCTCCATGGCGCAACTTGCCCATTCCGGATTTAGCCAGTCCCCATAGATCATCAAGCCAGGCTAAGACAGGGATTCCTCACCGACCATACAGCGAGTTTGACAGCGGCAGTGCGCAGCGGTACAGTATCGCTACGATACGGTAGCGTGTTTAGGCGATAACGCCCTGGCTTACGTCGACCACTCAGCGTTCCACGACGAAGGGCGGTGTCGCGAGCCTATCCACTATCGTCTCGGCCCGTACAGAGCGGAAATGCTCGCCCAACCACAGGGCCTCGGAGCCTTCATGAGACGTCTCGGACTCGAGTCCGTGTTCTGCTTGGCCGCCCTTTGGCCCTCTGCCCCGCTCTTAGTGGCCAATGAGATCACTTTGAAAGGCGGCACCAAGTTTGTGGGCCGCGTGACTAGCATTACCTTTGAAAAAGTTGAAGTGGAGACCTCTGAGGGCAGAATTCAGTCGAAGTCAACCGACCCCGAGTCCATCCATTTTCGAGAAGGCCTTTCCACTCAGTCCACCGAAGCGAAGACCGTCAAGGCGGATCTCCCAAAAATCGACGAGAGTCTGCACGGAACGGAGTATGTGAATCGCACTGGTAAATTCTCGCTGACGCTGCCCCCGGAGTGGATCATCAATGCCGACCTGCGTCAGAGGCCGGTTACATTGGCAGGGCTGAGCTCTAGCGACAAGACGCGCTTCGCCATCGTGGAGCAAAAGGAATACCCGGGTTCACTCGCAAGCTACAAAGAGTTGACCATGGCGGCCGCGAGGATCACTTTAAGCAATTTCGAGGAACTCTCGCAGTCCAGTGCCACCATCGACGGAAAGAGAGCGATCCTCGTCCTCTATCGTGGAAACATTCCAGTACCGCCCAACACATCGGTCGAATTTGTCACCGCATATATCAGCCGCTCGGACAACAATTTCACAAAAGTCACCGCTTGGTGCGCGGAACCTTTGTTTCACGATATGCAGCCAGCATTTGAAAAGCTCGTAACCTCCTACCGAAGTTCGGCCCGATTTACGTCCGACGGCAACCGATAAGAGGCAATTGAACAAGATTCGCGGCTCTCGGCCGGGACCCGGAGCAAATGTCTAGGCAGGTAACCGCTGTTCGCCAAGACGCTTATGCTGTAAGTCACCCACTGATAGTGAAGAACCCAAGAATGACCGCGAACGCGGACACTATATTCATCCCGAGATGATGAAGCGCGCGAAGGAGGGCCGCGAGAGAAGACCATAGAAGCAATACAGTCACCCAGTAATACACGGCAAAAAAGACTAGGGCGAACGGGCTTCTGCCCCTATGGATACAGCATGACGATCGCGGATGACGAATTTTACCTCCAAACACTTGGATAGCAGGTAGAAAATCCCTTCCGAAGTCTCGTCTTGTAAGACGTAACCCTGAGCAGTAAGCCCAAAGCTGCCCGCACAATATCGAGATCATCGTTCTGATTAGGAAAAGTATCTTGGAGCTAGGGGAGAGTTGTCGTATCCGGCGGGCGGCTTCGATTAACCATTCAACTTTGGGAGACCGATGTCAGCACTCAAGTCCGGTTTCAGTTCTTCGGCCATCTGAACGGCTTCCGCTCCATCCGCGGCTCGGCGATGACTTGCCACTCTTGAAGCCGCGCTTCAAATAGTGAACGGACTTGGCGTCGCAACAATCTTGGAAATCATCAGCTATGAGAATACGAACTGATAGGCAAATTAAAAGGCACGCCATTCCCTTGCCGTTGAGTAGTGGTGCTCCGATCAAAATGACGTTTGCGGCTTCCACCTCAGCGATCAATTCGTCGGAAAGCGCAAGGGCCTCTCGCTCGGACGAGGAAGGTTTTGCGGCGTCGATTCTCGCGGTCGCAATCCACTCGACACCGGTTAGCGGGATTGCGGGCGAAGTCAAGTCACGACTCGCGATTTCGCCATCCTGGGACCGTCTGTTCCAGGCCTCGGCAAATGCTCCGGTGAGCTGTCCCGTAACTGACTTGGCTCGAGGGCTTGAATCGAATTCGAAGAAGATTCATGAAATCCATTTCCTTTACCGTGCGTTCCAGTTGGCTTCAGCCGCAACTTCCGTACTCATTTTCTCAATATGGCTGCGTCGACCCAATTCGAGAAGTACTCCGAGGCCAGAGAGAAAGAGCAAGACCAGCTCGACACGCACAAGCTTGAGGTATTCGGCGACGGTTGAGATATCGGTTCCCCTGTACACTCCGCACACGCGCACGAGCAGGACGACGCCCATGAGAACTGTAGCGAATAAGAGGCCGGCAAGAACGCGGCGGCGCGAAAAAAGGCAGATAGCGAGAAAAGAGTCCACAACCAGAGGGGGAAACCACCGAGCAGAATGCGGGCGGTAGTCAGGCCAAAATTGATGCAGAACGTCATGCCCTGGAGGCCGGCGGTGTAAATGGGATGAATAAGGTAGCGCACGCCGATAAGCAACAAGATAAACGGTGGGGGGCAGAATAAAAGAATAATGAGTCGGGTCATCCACGGGACCAATTTCGAAAATTTGCTCATACTCGCGCTCCGGTCCAATGGGACTGCCATTCGCGCGGGAACAGCTTCTGGTGTGACGGGCTGCACATGCTAACGTCATAACTGTCTGTTTTCGACCTATCGTATCTGTATAAAACAATACGGTAGCGTAGCGCAACTATAAAGTAGCGAGTAAGGGGTGTCGAGAAGGTGAGAACAAAACGAACCGTCAAGCGGTCGCTCAGGGACACCGATGAACGCGTGGAGAAATCAAAGAAGACGGTGCTGGCGACAACCTTCGAGCTGCTCACGAAGTCCGGGCTCGCAGGCGTCAGCGTGGATGAGGTGTCCAGGCGTTCCGGCGTAGCGAAGACGACGATTTACCGTCACTGGCCCTCCCGAGAGGCACTTCTGCTTGATGCTTGCTCGCAAGCGTCGGCCAAACCGCAGGACCCCGACACGGGGTCTCTCAAAGGAGACTTGGAGTTGCTGGCCCGTGGGATCTCCGCCCGCCTGCAGCAGCCTTGGTCGAGCGTGCTTCCATCGATCATCGACGCGGCAGAGCGCGACAAAGAACTGGCCAACCTTCAATCGCGAATTCACGCGCAAACGCGAGGAGCTTTTGTCACCGTCATCGAGCGGGGGCAGGAACGTGGCGAACTACCCCGTTCACAGGACCCACGTGAGCTGGTGGCTTTGATTTTCGGGCCACTTCTCTACCGCCGGTTTTTTTCCCGTGAGAGTCTCCGTGAAGGTTTTGCTAGAGAAGTCGTCGAGCGGGCCCTGCGAAAGAACGCCTTGGGCATTCGCACCTAGCAGACGTATGGCTCGGCGCTTCGCCAGCGTAAACGATGCGCCGATTAGTGAAGGCGAGCGCAAACTGCTGTCGTAGTGTCGCGACGGTTGGAGCTGAGATCTCATTTTGACGCCCTACGCCGCGGCAGGAGCACCAAGTCGGCCGCTTCCTCAGCATCTTTGAGGAGCGTCTTGCGCGGCGTGCCTATCTGCGCACGCATGGTCAGCCCACGCGCTAAATCCGTGACTTGGGTTGCGCGCGCGGCTACGGGAAAGTCAGATGGGATTTCTCCCGCGCTGATCCCGTCCCGGAAACGGCGCTCCACCAGCGCCGCGCCGCCCGCGACCGCGCTCTGCAGGAACCGCTGAACCTCAGCGTCGTTCACAAGCGGCGCGACGCACATCATAAGGCAGCCCCGGGCGGACCCTTTCTCGGTCGCACTTTCGACGGCGTACCTCAGAAAGCCCGCGATCGAGTCGCGAAGACTCTGTGGCGAGAGGAGTGCCTTCGCGGCTGATGCGCCCTTCCGTTCTGCGTACGCCTTAAGGACGCGCAAGAATATCGCCCGCTTGTCCCCAAAGACGGCATACAGGCTCGGCCGTCCCACACCCATCCCGGCGACGAGATCGTCAATCGTCACTCCGTCGTAGCCTTTCGACCAGAACACCTGAGTCGCCTTTTCCAGCGCCCCCGTCTCGTCGAAGCTGCGCGGTCGACCCCGCGGCCTAGCGGTATTTTGAATCATTTAGTTCAAAACTCCTTGACAATTTCCATCCCACCAATATATAACTGAATAGTTCGAAATTAGCAAGCTGGCTCTGGCCTCGCGGGGCCTCACGACTCTACCTTCACCCTTCACCACGGAGACGCCCATGGAACATTCGATCGCTCTCGTCACCGGCACCACCTCCGGGCTCGGTTATGCGGCAGCCAGCCTGCTCGCCGCCAAGGGCTACCGCCAGGTCATCGTCACCGGGCGCAGCTTGGCTCGGGTAAAGGAAACGGCCGCTCATTAATAACCTAAAAAGGATAGAAAATATGAACGAAAGTATATTAATAACCGGAGCAAATATTGGGCTTGGGAAAGAGACTGCCCGACAGTTAGCATTGAAAAAAGAAACAAAAAAGGTAATTCTTTTTTGCAGAAATCAAGCGAGAGCAGAGGCAGCAAAAAAAGACCTTGAGGAGAAAACGGGGAAAAAGATTTTTGAAATTATTATTGGGGATGTTACGGATGCAAATTCTGTAAGAAAAGCAGTAGAAGAAATAAAGGAACCTATTGATGCAATAGTTTTAAATGCAGGTGGAGTAATTGGGAAAACGGCTGCGAAATCTACGCCTTCCGGTATGAATCAATTAGCTGCTACGAATATTTTAGGCAATGTAATTCTAGTGGAGGAATTAATTAAACGGGACAAGTTAAGGAAAACAGTTCTATCAGTCAGTGCGGAAGCTGTTCCAGGAGTAAAGATGCTCGGAGTAAAACCAGTTTCAATGAGGACTTCTTCTGTAGATGAGTTTGCTGCTGTTCTTGATGGATCATATTTTGGTAAGAAGTTCAATGCATTGCAAGCATACGCATATGTCAAGTATGCAGAAACCATGTGGACGTTATCAATGGCAAGAAAATATCCTAAGCTCAAGTTTATTGTTGTGAGCCCAGGGAATACAAAAGGAACTCAGGCGCCAGATAGTCTTCCCCCGCCAATGCGGTTTATGTTGAAGTACGTGATGATGCCTATCGTATTCCCATTGATGGGCGGAATGGTGCATACGCTGGAAGTAGGTGCAAAACGCTTTGTAGATGCCATTTCGGATGAGCGGTATAAAAGCGGCGTTTTTTATGCCAGTAAAGAGGGTAAGTTATCAGGGGACATGGTGGACCAGAGCACTTTTTTTACTGATTTGAAAAATACTTCATTTCAAGATAACGCCAACGAGGCAATTCACCATTTCATAAATTAGGCCTGAAAAGTAGTCAGTTCGCCATATTTTCACGTCGGCACAAGAAGTTCGCAGGCCGAATCGTCAGGATCGCATGCGCCGATTTCTACGACTTTCACGACCCGCGTCGCAGTCGAGCCGCCGTAACAAAACGGTCCGTCGGATTGACGTAGAAGAATTCGTCTCTCCGCAGCAACTTGAGAGCGGTGTCCTGAAGCGAGCCCGATCGCGGCTGAACTGATCCAGTAACCCGAATCAGCAGGCGATTGCGGAGCTACATGATCGTCCACGGGTCTTACGGTATTTTGAAATAAATAGTTCAAAAAGGTCTTGACCGCAGCCTCCGCGCCTGATTATCATACCAAACAGTTCAAAATCAGCAGAGCAACCCTAACCTCGCGAGGAGAATACACATGGAACGGTACGAAGGTAAAAAGGTGGTGATTATCGGCGGCACGAGCGGCATGGGGCTCGCGACGGCGAAGATGCTCCTCGATGGGGGCGCGCGCGTTCTGGTGACGGGTCGCTCGAAGGTCGGCCTGGAATCGGCGCAGAAAGAGCTTGGGAAGGGCGCCCTCGTGGTTTCGAGCGACGCGCGTTCGTTGACGGAAATCGACGCTCTCGCCACTCGGGTGAAGGCCGAGTTCGACACTTTCGATCTGCTCTTCGTCAACGCCGGGTTCAGCATTCCAACGCCTCTCGAGAGCATGACCGAGGCTGTCTACGACGAGATGTTCAACCTGAACGCCAAAGGGCCGCTTTTCGCGGTGCAGAAGCTCACGCCGCTGATAAACCGGGGAGGCTCTGTCGTCCTCACGACCTCCGTCGCCAACGTCAAGGGAATGCCCGGCAAGGCCACATACGGAGCCGCCAAGGCTGCGCTGCGATCATTCGCTCGGACGCTCGCCGTCGAGTTGCTTCCTCGCGAAATTCGCGTCAACGCGGTGACGCCCGGCCCCATCGACACGCCGATCCTCGGCAAAGTGTTTCCCGATAAAGACGTGGCCGCCCAGATCAGGGAGAAGATGATCGGCATGGTTCCCATGAAGCGCTTCGGAACGTCGGAGGAAATCGCGAAGGCCGTCCTCTTCCTCGCGTTCGATGCGACCTTCACGACCGGCGCCGAACTTCCGGTAGACGGAGGATGGTCTCAACTCTAAGGTGTGGACCGTCCGGGAGGGTAAGTTGGCATCGAGAACGGTCTTCAATGACTCGCATGCCATTGCGCACTTGATGCAATAGCGAACGCAGTGGCGGCGGCTCGGTCGTCGCCACTGCGCGCTCCGCCCAGGAGGAAACATCGTGTTCGGCGCGACCATCACGACCGGCGCGGTTTGCTAAAGCTTTTCTGCGAACTATCAATACAACCAGGACGGTTTGATGTCCCCAACCATAGGAGCGATGAAATGAATCAAGTAGGGTTATTGGTAACGTTGCAGGCTCGCCCAGGCAAGGAAGCTGAGGTAGAAGGCTTTCTGAAGTCCGCACTTCCGCTCGTAGAAGCTGAAACGGGCACAACCACATGGTTCGCGTTCAAGGTCGGACCGGCGACGTTTGGGATCTTCGATACGTTCAAAGATGAAGCCGGACGGACTGCTCACGTCAACGGCGAAGTTGCGAAGGCGCTCTTCGCTCGCGCCGAGGAACTCTTTGTCTCCGCTCCGCAGATTCAGAAGCCCGACATTCTGGCGGAGAAACTCTAATACATGGCTGTTGCAACCGAACTTTCTCCCGGACAAGACATGGAGGCCTTTCTCGATCATCAGGATGCGGACGAGGCGTGGAAGCCAAAGACGAATCCCTGGGTCATCGCTCTTACAGTCACGCTGGCGACGTTTATGGAGGTCCTGGACAGCTCGATCGCAAACGTATCCCTACCTCATATCGGGGGCGCATTAGGCGCGTCGCAAAACGAAGCTACTTGGGTTCTTACCAGCTATCTCGTCGCAAATGCGATTGTGCTTCCCGCTGCGGCGTACTTAACGACATTCATTGGCCGAAAAAAGTTCTACATGATCTGTGTGGCACTGTTCGGTTATGCGGTTGTGCGGAGCAAGCAAGCGCGAGAATCGGAAACTCGACGTTGAATACTAAGCCCTCGATAGCAGAGGGCAGGTCCGCAAATTTGTCTACTTTTAAGATGGCCGCTGACAAATCGTGGCCTTTCGTAAAATCGTTTGCAACGACAATGCAGTCGATACCCGCCGCTACCGCAGATTTTAGTCCCCTCGCTGAATCCTCGATGACCACGGTCTCAGCAGCGCTAGCACCGAAGCGTTTTAGACCGGCAAGATATGGTTCGGGGTGCGGCTTCGCTTGATCGCAATCCTCCCGCGTCAAGTAGAACTCCATGCAGTCGAGAATACTTCGCCTCTCGTGTATGAGCAAGAAATCAGCTCGCTTTGAAGTAGTAACTATTCCCATCAGGTACGTCCTGGAGAGCTCGGTCAACGTCGGCGGTACCCCATCAATCTCAATGTCCTCCCTTACAAGGTACTCCTGGTAATAGCGGTTTCTTTAGCTCTCGACTGCGCTTGATTTCGGAATCGGGCAATCCGGCGGCTCGCGCCAGTTCCCAAGAGGATATTCCATCTGCCATATTGGCCAGGTATACGTCTCGAGCGAGATCAATTCCGAGGGATGCAAGTGCCCGCATATTGGCCATGTAATACCAATGCTCTGTTTCGACCAATACTCCGTCGTGATCAAAAAGGATATATTTCTTCATCTCGGCACTAGACCTTGGTTACGGCTTAACGACCCTGCTCACCTGCCCGGCCCGCATCGATGAGCGATGAAGTCCCGGAAGGCAATGCTGCGGACCGGGTCAGGTGCAGCGCCTGGTTAGGCCGGAACGCCCGACAGCGACAACCGCGCTACGGAGTAGGGATACCGCATATCTTGAATCCCACCTCCGATGTAGGGAGCGGGATAGTCGCTGACCTCGAACAACCCGTGAATGACCGACATATACAACCGCACAAAGCAGATCGCCTCTTGAAGTGACCTCGGCGCGCGGAAGCGCCAACCCGGCTGGCTCCAGAGCGTTCCGAACAGTTGGTTCAGTTGGCCTTGCGCTGCCATGTTCCCGATCCGGCCTTCCGGATAGCCGTTCGCGTAAACCTGGTCACTGTCATCCACAAACCCGGTGGGCGATATCACGATGCTGGCAGTCGCGGGACCAAAAGTCTTCCGACGCCTGAAACGTGTCCCGGAAGTCTGTGTATGCACCGGAGGAGTCGATCGCGTAGATGTTCCGCACGAAGTGGAACTCCAGGGTGGTGCGAACTCAAATCGGTCACGTAGCCTGCAATGTGAATGAGGCTGCCCCCCTGTTTCTCCTGAGGTGTCATCCCCGCTTCCAACGCGGGCCCGCAACAATTCGGCAAACGCACCCAGAGAGCAACAGCCCTGCTAAGCCGACGCGGCGATGAAGTTGGGCATCCAGCTATCGATCCGGACGCCATTGACGGAGTAGGAGCCCGAGATGCTGAGGCCGGCGCGAAGGTGCGGTAGGGCGAAGGTCTTGGGCGCTTCACCTGCAAAGCCGGTCGGCCCCGTCAAGTTTAAGTCGCTTGCCAGCACGATGCCGTTCCGGGACAGGTGAAGTCGAGATCAATGTCATGCGTCGTGCGCCCTCCGGGGCCGAACTCTTGATGATGCCGCTGGAAGCGGCATCATCAGTCCCAGCACCACATTATACTGCAGTCTTCGGTGGAACCTGCTCACCGCTGGGCTTAGTCCTGCTCCTCTACCCGAAAACAGCCGCCCGCGGAGAGCGTCTCCGCACACGGGCGCTTCCGGGAGAGCCAGACGGGCTTGAGTTCGGCCACCCGTTGCTGGAGGGCTTGGCAGCCTGGACACTCGGAATTCGTCACACTCATATTCCGGAGGTTCGCGGTGCGGCCCCACAATTCCTACCCCGTGAAGGGTTACCCGACGCCAGCCTCATCGGCGGCGCCCCTGGCGCTTCGCTGTCCCCAAGCCGGGCGAGATGAGCCTGGCCATCATGGCGTCCTCTTCCTGGAGAGCTGCCCGAGTTCAGGTGAACTGAACTTGCTGGACTTCGTGGGGAAGGATGAGCTCTTTCTGGAACTGCTCGACTGGCCCAAGACGTTTCCCAAGGTCTGGGGGCTGGGGCAGAGAGCGTATTTCGTATTTGGTATCCGGGCACCGAGGCCGGCTTGCCTTTGCCGGTACGGAATACGCATGAATACGCCCGGGCGCCTCAACCAGGAGATGGAATTAAGCCGCGGCCGCGGATTTCGCTGAAGGTCGCCTTCTTCTTCTGCGCGCAGCAGCTAAATAGAGTGGCAGAAGTCGTGCAGCCTGCTCGCCTCACAAGCGACCTTTGCCCGTGCTCATGTCCGCGGTTGCTCGGGCAGCGACATAGCTGCACACGCCACGTCGCTCTATTTAGAACGCGCGCTCAAATCGCATTATGGGCGCGTGCGGGTGCTCCTCCAGAAGGGCGTGGCATCATCAGGAGAGGTTACCTGGACGAGTTGCAGCCGCGCTTCCGGGTGCACACGGATCGGGCAGGTGCTGCTCGCTAGTTAGGCCTAGAAGTCTGCGAACACGCGTTGCGGACAGCACCATTCGACGCCCCCTATCTCTCCGCGGCCGAGCCGGGACGCGCTTCCCCTACCGACGTCGCTCCCTTCAGCCAATAACGTGGTGGGCGAATAGGCGCCCATCGCAACAGGGAGGCGGATGTGGGACAGGCAAACAAGATGTGTCCGCAATGCCGGTGCACCGCAGAACTCCACGCCAGTCAATGTGCCGGGTGCGGCCACGTATTCCGAACACAGTTCACGACTGCGGTAACCCCACCGCCTGTCCCGAGAGCCCCTGCCAGGGTTGACGAAGTGATCCTAGCGCGAGCGAAAAGCTGTACCCGAGTTCATGCAGTGTGCGTGTTCCTACTCTACTGGCTGTTTTGGGTGCCTGGGTTCATCGCGAACTGGATCTTCCTGCATGAAGGCGTGGAGATGGAGCGACGCGCCGGGGTGCGGCTCCCTGGAGCGCGGGTAACCCACCCACAGCCAAGCCGAACAACTGAAGCGAGCAACGGTATTGGCCGGAGAGGCGCCGGCACGGCCACCATACTCCGGCCGCTGTGCTGCCAAAGAGAAGGGGATCAGGCGAGGGCCGATCCGTAAGTCAGCTCGGCACAGTGCCGTCAGGGCACGGCAGTGAAGCGGGTCTCACCAAAATCCACCGACCTCTCGTAGTGATCGCCAACCTTGCTCTCATAGTGATCAGAGAACTCGGATTTGGATATGTGGTCAAAGACCTGCCGCATCCCAGGGGACTGAACGAGAAACTTGGCGCGGGTGAAACTCACTTGGCGCTCCTTGCCCCCGCTGCGGACGGTAAGGTGGACGGTACTGCCTGCCTTGCCGTGAAGGAGGTCCACCACCTGGTCCACCGATAGCCCTACCACCGACCGGCCATCCACCCGCGCGATCGAGTCGCCGCCCTTCAGGCCGGCTTTCGCGGCTGGCGTTCCGGTCAGAAGGGAGCCGATCACCGTGTATCCCTCCGGCGACGGTTTGGGAGCCAGTTGTGCCCCGATACCTTCCATCGGCGCCGGGGGGTCCCGCCACGAGAACACCAATCGATCCCCATCAAAGGTTGCGGTGACCGGCGGTTGCAGTTGTCCTCCCTGGGCGAACCACCAACAGCGGTAAACCTTCGCTTGCGGATCGAACGTCGTCAGCGACAGGGCTCCAGCCGGCGGGTTTTGCCCCTCCTGGTAGGTGCTGGCCGCCTCGATATACGTGCCCCCCAGCGCCCAGTGGGCTTCTATGGTCTCGGTGAGGGGGATATCCTCCTTCCCCTGTGTCCGCTTTCCCTTTCCCACCCACTTGCCGATCAGGAACTGTAACTTCCTCATCTTAGGCGAAGGTCCGGGGGTACGCTCACTCTGGGCCTGAACGGCTGTGCCCCCGAGGACCAGGGCCACCACCGTGCCGATGAAGTACAGTGAGTGCGTGCGTCGGAACATTGCTCTCCCTCCTTATGCAGCCCGTCATTGACACCAGTGTCAGCGGTAGGTTTCTTGCTCCAGTTCCCTCGCTCCTCCTCCCGATATCCTTGCCCCCCATCATAACGCAGGGCGCGTGCCTAACATACTGATCAGTCCCGGAAGTTCACCTGGGATGCGGAAGCATGCGACCGAGCCCCGGCCGCGCTTCAACGAAGCATCGCTGGTGAAAGAACTGGAAGAGCGCGGCATCGGACGGCCTTCCACATACGCCACCATCATCAATACGATTCAGGAACGCGAATACGTGCAGAAGGCGGGCACTGGACGAGGGGCTAAATTCTTTCCCACAGAGATAGGCTTTGTGGTCACCGATCTGCTGGTTGCCAACTTCCCCTATATCTTCGATCCGCAATACACGGCCAGGCTCGAAGAAGAGCTGGACGATATCGAAGATGGGAAAGAAGTGTGGACGGACTTGCTGGGTGGTTTCTACGGGCACTTCGAAAAAGAGCTCGCGCACGCCGGCAAGCACATGGAAAATATCAAGCGGATGGAAAAACCGACGGACGAAAAGTGCGATGTCTGCGGTTCTCCCCTGGTCTTGAAGTGGGGCAAATTCGGCAGCTTCTTCGCCTGCAGTACCTACAACAAGAAAGACCCCAAGAGCTGCACCTTTACCAAAGAGAACTTCGCCGCCAAACCTGAGATGAATGCCCAGGAAGGTCAGGACGGGGAACAGGCGGAGGAGTACTGCGAGGCGTGCGGCCGGGTGATGGTGCTGAAGCGGGGGCGCTTCGGTGCGTTCATGGCCTGCCCGGGCTACAGCGAGGATCCGCCCTGCAAGACCACCCGCAAGCTGACCCAGAAACAGCAGCAAAAAGCGCCGCAGCCGCTGGATGAGAACTGTCCCAAATGCGGACTGCAACTGGTACTGCGTAATGGCCAGTATGGAGAATTCGTCTCCTGCAGCGGCTACCCGAAATGCAAGTACATCAAGCAGAACCTCATCGCGGGGATGAAGTGCCCCAAGTGCGGCGACGGAGACATCGCGGAGCGGAAGGCGCGGCGGGGCAACCTGTTCTATGGCTGCACCAATTATCCCAAGTGTGACTTCACTTCGAACGCCAAGCCGGTGCCGGAGAAGTGTCCGGAATGCGGCAGCCCGTACCTGCTGGAGAAGACGCGCACCACCGGGACCTATCTGGTATGCCCCAACAACCGCAAGTCCGCGGCGGAGGACGAGGCGCCTAAGAAGCGGGCTAAGAAGGGCGCGGCTGCCGAGCCCGCGGAGCAGGTGGTCTGCGCCTATGCAAAGAAAATCGCCGAGCCCCCGACCGAGTCGATCGAGGCGATGCGCTACCAGATCAAGGCAGAAGAACTTCCAGTCGCTTAAATCGGATCAAACCGGGGTGGCTTCGAGGTCTTGCCTTCATGCGGGGCCGGGGCGTACAACTCCAATGGCGGTTGTTTCACCTTATTCGATCGCATGGAGCCAACATGAAATTGTTTTTGGTAGTTCTCGCACTCTCGGCTATCCCGGCAATGGCTGCGGATACGAACGCCGCAATCAACGGTTATATCAGTGATTCGATGTGCGGAGCCAAGCACAACGGCAGCGCTCCAGACGCGGCTTGCGTGAAAAAGTGCGTCGGCGGCGGAGCCAAACCGGTTTTTGTGGATGACGCCAAGAAAGAGGTCTACACCATCGACGATCCAGATACGGTGAAGGGTCACGAGGGGCACCACGTCGCAGTTACCGGCAAAGTGGACGATAGCGCTAAGACGATCCACATCTCCAAGCTGTCGATGCTCAAGGACCAGGGCACGCCGAGCAGCACTTCGGAGATGCACTAAAGCAGTCCTATCCCTACAGCTACTCCGCGGCGGCCGGCTTTGCTACGACTGCCGCGGCTCCTCTTCCCCGCTGCCTTCCCGCGGGGCCTACGTCTGTGTGCTTAATCGAGTTACACCGGATGCCAGAGCGGGCATCGATCTGCTAAGGTGAGAAGGTAGGAAGGAATGCAGGACTTAACCCCAGTCATGGCAAAAGCAACCTGGAACGGCAAAGTGATCGCGGAAAGCGACACCACAGAGATGGTTGAGGGCAATATCTACTTCCCGGAGAGCGCCCTCAAGCGGGAATACTTCCGCCCCAGTTCGACGATTTCGACCTGCCCCTGGAAGGGACAGGCCAGATACTACAGCCTCTTAGTCGACGGACAAGAAAACCAGGATGCCGCCTGGTACTATCCAGATCCCAAGCCGGCCGCCCGCAACGTTAAGAACCACGTAGCTTTTTGGCGCGGAGTTGAAGTCGAAAAGTAGCCTCAAAGCAGCCATTTTGACCATAGCTGCCCTGCTGATTCTGCCTCCCGGCAGGGGGCTGGCTGCCCAGGCACAAGCTAATTCTCCTCAGCGGGATCTTGAGGTTCTGCGGCGGCTCGAAGAAGACTATCTGCGGGCCGAGATCGAGGACGACACGGCGATTGCCGGGACGATCCTGGCCGACGATTACGTCGGGCTGCGTCCGGATGGTTCCAGTTCTACGAAGGCGGATGTCCTGAGCCGTCTCAGCCTCCATGAACGCAGCCGGCAACCTTACCTGATCACCGCGACCAATATGCGGCAACACTTGTTTGGCGATACGGCCTGCGTGACCTACACTAAGGTCTATACCAAGCCTGGCAATCAGGGCGCGTACAGCGAAAACGTGCTCCACGTTCTTATTCGGCGTAACGGCGTTTGGCGGCTGCAACTAAGCAGCCCGCTGCCTGGCCCCCGGCCTTAGAGCTTCGCGGCGGGAGTGGAACAGCAGGTCCCTCCACTCCGCTCGCTCCGGTCGGGATGACAATTCTGTGAAGAAACTATCCAGTATTCCTACGGAATTGCCGCAGGTTGAACATTGCCCGTGCTCTAACAGAATTGTCATCCCGACCGTAGCGTAGCGGAGTGGAGGGACCTGCTGTTTTTCAGGTAGTCACGGAATCGGTTCCCCGCACGGGTCCTCTGCTCCGTTTTTGGTTTTCCTCTACCCATCTCTGGGATAATGAAGCCACTCTGGCGTTCTGAATTAGCAGCAGCAACCGCGTATCCCTGATGAAGCCACTTGAACTGGCACTGACCCCGACGCGCAACCGTCGGCTGAATGAAGTAACCGGCATGGTGCTGCTGGTGGCCGCGAGCCTCCTCTTCCTCGCCTTGGCCTCCTATCGTCCAACCGACCCGTCCTTCAACACCGTGGGCCGGCAGGCACACAACTGGACTGGGCTGGTTGGCGCTTTCCTCAGTGACATGCTGCTGCAGGTGGAGGGAGTCGCCGCTTTCGTGGTCCCCCTGCTGCTCGGTGTGCTGGGGTGGACGTGGCTGCGATCCCGCCCTGCCGGATCCCCCACTGCGAAAGTGGCCGGCGTTCTTCTCTACCTGGTCTTCGCGCCCGCCCTCTTCGGCCTCATCCCTGGCCATCTCCGCTGGATGCATGCCCTGCCCGTGGAAGGTCTGACCGGCCGCCTGGTGGTCGATACCCTGGTCCATTACCTCAACCTTCCGGGCGCTGCCATCGTGATCGTGAGCATGGTGGTGATTGCGCTCTACCTCTCCACTACCTTCAGCTTCGGTACGGCTCAGCAGTGGCTGGCGATCCGCTTTGCTTTTGCTCTCGCGTGGCGGGACCGCATCCGCAACTGGCGTTCGTCCTGGACCAGGGCGCGCGCGGAAAAGAATGCGCTCAAACGCGCTGCGCAGAGAGACAGCGCTCTCCTGAAGGCAGAGAAATCCGCGAAGAAAGCAGCCGGCAAGCAAACCCAGCGAATCGAAGACGAGGAAAGGATTCCAACTTCGCGCCGCGGCGCTTTTTCCGACGTGAGCGCTGCAGAAGCGCACACTCCGTCGCTCTGGAACCAGATGCCGCGCACCAATATCCCCTATCAGGAGCTGGACCCCGAGCCGCTGGAGACCGAAGTAGAGGAGGCGGCAGACGTAGTCCCGACGCCGGCAGTCAAAGCACCCCTTGCCGCGCCTGTTCAGCAGGCGCCGCAAGACATCTCCGTAAGGGGACGCGCCGATGCGGAGGCCCGGCCGGTCACCCTGGCTCCCCGCGCCGTCAGCGGCTTCCGGCTGCCACCGAGCACCTTACTGCACCGCAGCGACGAGTCGCAGATTGTACGCGAAGACGATCTGCGCAGTCAGGCACGCGTATTGGTAGAGAAATGCGCGGAGTTCGACGTTCGCGGCCAGGTGGTGCAGATCAATCCCGGCCCCGTGGTCACCACCTTCGAATTCCGGCCCGAAGCCGGAGTCAAGTACAGCCGCGTGACTGGCCTGGCGGAAGATCTATGCCTGGCGATGCAGCGCGGAGAGCATTCTGATCGAGCGCATGGCGGGCAAAAGTACCGTGGGCATCCAGGTGCCGAATCACGACCGCGAAACTATCTGGCTGCGAGACGTGATCGAAGCGGAAAACTTCACCCAAACCAAGTCCAAGCTGACCCTGGCCATGGGCAAAGACATCAACGGGCGCCTGGTGACCGCCGACCTCGCGACCATGCCGCACGTGCTGATCGCCGGTTCCACCGGCAGCGGCAAATCGGTGGCCATCAACGCCATGATCATGTCCGTGCTCTACAAGGCCACGCCGCAGCAGGTGAGGCTGATCCTGGTCGATCCCAAGCGGGTGGAACTGGGCATGTATGAGGGCATTCCTCATCTGTTCACGCCTATCATTACCGAGCCCAAGCTGGCCGCCAACGCCTTGCGCAATGCAGTGCGCGAGATGGAGCGGCGGCTGAAACTGCTGGCCTCGCGCAGCGTCAGGAATATCGACCAGTACAACAAGCTGTTCGAGAACCAGACCCCTAGCCTCTTCGAGGACCGGGATGCGGAGCAGCCGCTGGCGCACATGATCATCATCATCGACGAGCTGGCCGATCTGATGATGCTAGATAAGGCCAACGTCGAAGAGGCGATCACCCGGCTGGCGCAAATGGCTCGCGCGGTGGGCATCCACCTGGTGCTGGCCACGCAGCGGCCTTCGGTGGATGTGATCACCGGCCTGATCAAGGCCAACGTGCCCACCCGAATCTCGTTCCGCCTGGCAACCAAGGTGGATTCGCGCACCATCCTGGACTCCAACGGCGCCGAAGCGCTGTTGGGCCGCGGCGACATGCTCTTCCTGCCGCCGGGAACTTCGCGGCTGCAGCGGCTGCACGCTCCGTTTGTCACCGAGAAGGAAATTGCCGCCGTGGTTGCGTTCTGGAAAGACCAGGGTGAAGCGGAATACGTGCAGGGCTTCCTCGAGTCTCCGCGGGATGAAAAGGGCCGGGACCTGGATGCGGAGCCGGAGGATGGCGACGGCAACGACGAGTTATTTGAGGATGCGGTCCGGCTGGTGCTGGAGTTCGGCAAGGCCTCCACTTCCCTGCTGCAGCGGCGCTTGCGTATCGGCTACGGCCGCGCCGCGCACCTGATCGACATGATGGAGCGCGACGGGATCGTCGGCCCCGCCGATGGCTCGAAGCCGCGCGAGATCCTCAAGCCCCCCGACTGGCTCAACCAGATCGAGCCCGCGCTGCGTTAGAAAGAAACAGCAGGTCCCTCCCCGGAGCGTAGCGTAGTGGAGGGACCTGCTGTTTCTTTCCTAGCCCCGCAGCCGGAGCCAGTCTCTTTGGTAGGCGAAGCTGATGGCCAGCAGCAGCACACCCAGCGCAAGGAAGCTGAGCACCCGATAACCTTGGCTCTGTTGGCTGACGCCATTCAAAAAAACCTTGGCGATGCTGACCCCGAGCACCACCAGCGCCTGCCAGCGCAGGAAAGCGCTGCGCCGCAGAAAGCCCACAGCCATGAGAGCTGCGCCGTACAGCATGCACCAGGCGCTATAACCCCACCCTGCAGCGATCGCGCGCCGCTCCAACTGGCCATAACCGCCGCAGAAGTCGCGGAAGAAACCCGCCCCGCAGAACCAGTAATGGTGAATTTCGAGGCTGACGGCCACCAGGAGGGTGAGGCTGAAAGCGATGCTGGAAAACCCTGCCAGGTAGCTCCAACTGCCAAAAGCGCGCCCGGGTCCACCACCCAGGCTGAGACTGGTAACCGCAGCGAATACCACCGCGCCGATCAAGTTGGTGGCAAAGTGCATGTTGGCGGCCACCGCTAACGGCTGCGGCGTGCCGGCGACCCAGTCCACCAGCAGAGAAACGGCGGCCACAGTCAGCACAGCGGTGGCAAAGATGCGCAGGGCCGCGTGTGAGCCGGCTTTGGCCAAAGCAACCAGCGCCAGCGATTCGCCCAGCCAGCAAAGAGTGACCACCGGGCCATGGAACTCGAGCGGTACAGCCACAGTCATGAAAAAGATGCCCAGAGCCAGGTTGGTGCGGGAAAGAGCCCGGCGCGAAGTGGATGCCATAGCCAGGCAGGCCGCGGCGAGGGCAACCGTGACCCAGGGCCGCCCGGACATGTTGGCTTTTGGCTCCCAGGAGCACCATGAGCGCAACCCACGTCGCTGCGGCATTGGCAATCGGAAACGCGACCGCTGAGAACGAGTCCTGTAAAAAAGGCGTGGCCGCAAAACCAGAGAAGAACAGCGCCAGAAAGAAAACCGTCACTGGCAAGTGAGAAGGGTCGTTCTCGCGCACACTCCAGGCGATGTAATAAAACGCCGTACCCAGCAGTGCAGCCCAGGCCATCCGTTTCCACGGGTGCAGCGCCAGCAAAAGCAGCGCACCCACATTCAGCAAGGCCAGGTACGAGAAGAGAAAGATCTCGTTGCTATGCCCCATCGATAGCAGCCCGGGCGTCGCCAGGCCGCCGGCGAGAGCGTAAAGGCCCAGCACTTCCGAATCCTGGCGGCGGGCCAGCACTGCATTGGCGGCAGTCACTCCCATCATGGCGAGAAAAATAAGCCCCGGCGGAGCCAGATGAAAGATGGTGGAAGCAGCCCACAGCGAGAGATACGCGATGCCGGTGCCGAGCGCCTTCAGGCTATAAGCAAACGCGGGGAATTCCCGGCGGCGAAAGCGCTCTGACCAGGCCATCAAACCGGCGGCGCAACCCAGACCGATCCAGACCCGGACCGGGGGCCCAATCCAGTTGCGATCAAAGGCCAGCTTCAGAAACCAGGCCACGCCGATAAGCACGGCAAGGATCCCGATGCGGTTCAAGAGCTGCCCACCAATCCGGCTTTCGAGGGAGGAACCCGGCTTTACGCTTGCCATCCGAGCGCTCAAGGGACGACCCGTCGGGCCAGGTTCTCCTGCGGGACGTGCCCCGCGCGCGGCTTCGAGGGACGCGATCGTCGTCTCGAGAGAAACCACACGCGCTGCCAATTCCGCCAGTTGTTGCCGGAAATCGTCGTCAGCAGCCATAGCAAAGACTCTAGAGCATTTCCTCGTGAACGTGGCATGAGTCGTCTGGCATTACCTCCGTGCACGCGAGTAACACTTTAGGGTGCCATTTCGCGCAGAATGCCTTAAGCTGCAAAAGGTACTCGTTCAGGAGGCATCCCGCTTAATGACCAGGTCGACGGGAGTCGAGGCCCGGCACAAGGTTCTTCTGGTTGATGATGACGCCGTGAGCCTGGAGCTAATGGCTCTGCTTCTGGCGCACGAGGGCCACCAGGTGGTTCGCGCCAACGACGCCGGGGCCGCCCTGGAGTTGCTCTTGTCGGACAAGACGGGGCGTCCGGACGTGCTGCTGGTAGACCTTCAAATGCCCGGAGTCTCGGGCGGCCAATTGGCCGAAAAAGTTCGTGCCCTGGGCGCCCCCGGACCGCTCCTGTTGGCCATGAGCGCGACCGAAGTCCAGCGGCAGCAGCTACTTGCTTTCGACGGGTTTCTGCTCAAACCACTCGCCGTGGACGATTTGCGCAAGGCGCTGAAACCCAAAAGACGGGGCCGTATACCGGGCGTCCGCGTGGCCCATCCCGGTAGGGCGGCTGCTGCGCCCCCTCCCCGGGAACCCATCGACATGGCGAGTGATCGAAAAGCTGCTCACCATGATGCCTCTGGATGCGCTGCTAGACATCATTGCCGCCTGCATCGCAGATACCCGGTCCTGTGTCCATGCTCTCCAGAACCTGGTACACCACGGGGACGGGGAAGACGTGCGCCGCCTTGCCCACCGAATTAAAGGAGCGGCGTCTATGGTGGGGGCCGTCCGCCTCGCCCGGCTCGCCGCCGGCCTGGAAATGGGGGGTAGCAAAGAAGCGGCCACCCCCGGCGTTTTGGATGATTTACTGAGTGCATGCAGTGAGTTGGAGCGTATGCTTTTGGCAGGAAATCTAACGAAAACCTAGGGCCCCCATGACCACCACGACAACTCCGGCAACACCCAAGATAAGCAACGACCGCCTGCACCAGATTCGTATCGTCATCGCCGACGATCACCCGGTAGTTCGTATCGGCGTGAAAAACATGCTTCAGAGCGATCCCGGCCTCGATGTGATTGGCGAGGCATCGGACGGCGATGAGGCTATCACTGGTACGCTGGAACTGCTGCCCGACATCCTTCTGCTTGATCTGCAGATGCCCCGTCTGCCCGGTCTGGAGGCAATGCGGGCCATCATGAGTGGTTCGCCCAACCGTAAAGATTCTGCTCCTGACCAGCACCATCACTACCCAGCAGATCATTGAAGCGCTGCAGATTGGCGCCCGCGGCATCGTGCTTAAAGACGCCCTGGCCGACCATCTCACCACCGCCATCCGGGCTGTCTCCTCAGGCGACTATTGGATTGGCGGCAAGCGCGTGGTTAACCTGGTTGGCGCGCTGCACGAGCTGATGCAGCAGGCTGCCGTCCCGGAGCGCAAGACCTATGGGCTGACGCCGCGTGAACTGGAAGTGGTTGGCTGCATCGTCGAAGGTTGCAGCAATCGCGATATCGCCAAGCAGTTCAGCATCAGCGAAGAGACCGTGAAGCGGCATCTGTCGAACATTTTCGACAAAACCGGCGTCTCCACGCGTCTGGAGCTGGCGTTGTTTGCCATCGCCCACCAACTGGTTGCGTTGCAGACCTAGTGTAGTGCGAGCAATGTAACGAAGCGTCCTGCGATGAAAATAGGTTGGCTGGCCTTAAAGAACACTCCCTCAGCGGCTAAAGCCGCTCACCGAGCCAAAGTTTATGGCGGGGCTAAACAGGCTGCGGAAAAAGTCTCTGAACGAAGGGCACGGCTTCAGCCGTGCCACCCCCGGGCCGTTGGAGATGAGGGCTTTAGCCCCTAAGGTACGGTTTTTTCTCAAGGTTCTTGTCGAGCTATTCTCAATAACCGTATTTCAGTTTCGTTGGAGGCTGCAAAAGGGGGAGATTTCGGGTCGCAAGTCACAAAAAGGCGTACCCCAGCGGCTAAAGCCGCATATCGCGTATGACGTTTACGGCACGGCTGAAGCCGTGCCCTTCGTTCAGAGACTTTTTCCGCAGCCTGTAAAGCCCCGTCCCTTCCAAGGACCACAAGGAGAGTTTCAGAAAACCTAATTTGGACAAGACTGACCATTGGTCGCCCTTTACCGCATGGAGGGATACCAGTCGGAGGGCACTATTTCTCTCAGCGTTGTGGAACCAGGGAAAACGCCTTAGCTTATTAGGAGAGAAGGGCCAGGCGGGATTCGATCTCGGCCAGAGCTGCTTCCAGGGCAGCCCGGCGCACCGGGCTCGACGTGCGTTCAGAAAGAATGCGTTCGCGCTGCAGGTCGAGCTCCTGCTTTTGCCGCTCGATCCTTGCCCGCTCCAGACCGTTCCGCTTAGCGGCGTCAATGATCGACGCCCGAAGCGGTTAGATCCGCAGCCGATTGCTGCTCTTCCACAGACTTGCTCTCCCACCCACGCGCCATGTCCCTATGGTACGACAAGCGGAATCAAACTCACCCGTAATATATGGGGCAGAACCGTTGTCTAAACCCTTTGTTTTTATGCACCGTTTCGCTGCCACTGACGCTCGCGGAGGAATTATGAAAGTCTGGCAAATTCAATCGTTCGGGATCGACCAGCTCGCTTTCGCCGATCTGCCCCAACCCCGCCCCGGGCGCGGGGAAGTCCTGGTGAAGGTTCATGCAGTTTCCCTGAATTACCGTGATCTGCTCATGGTTCGAGGCCAATACAACCCCAAGATGGCCTTGCCGCGTATCCCCTGCTCCGATGGAGCGGGCGAGGTGGTCGAGGTGGGAGCCGAGGTAACGGCCATCACGAGTCGGGCAGCGGGTGGCCGGCATCTTCATGCAGAATTGGCTGGATGGCCCCCCGACGGCGGAAACCAGCCGCGGTGCTCTGGGCGGGGATGTGGATGGCATGCTGGCCGAATACGTAGTGCTGCGCCAGAGCGGCGTCGTGCCCATCCCCGAACATCTGTCTTACACCGAAGCGGCCACGCTCCCCTGTGCCGGGGTCACGGCATGGAACGCGCTCGAAAATGCAGCCCAGGCGAAGCCCGGAGATGTCGTGGTCATCCAGGGCACTGGCGGAGTTTCGATCTTTGCCCTGCAATTCGCAAAGATGGCGGGAGCGACCGTGATCGGCACTTCCAGCAGCGATGAGAAGCTGGAACGGGCAAAGACTCTGGGACTGGATGCCGGCCTTAACTATCGCCAGTCTCCCGAGTGGGCAAAATGGGTGCTTAAGGAAACCGGCAACCGGGGCGCCGATCTCATCGTCGAAGTGGGCGGCGCCGGCACCTTCACCCAGTCTCTGCAAGCAGTGCGCTTCGGCGGCACGGTAGCGCAAATCGGAGTGCTGAGCCACTCAGAACAACCGCTGCCGATCCCGCTGATTCTCCATCGCCAGGTTCGCGTTCATGGGGTTTATGTGGGCTCACGAGCCCATTTCGAAACCATGAATCGGGCGATTTCGGTCCATCGTATGCGGCCCGTGGTGGATCGGATTTTTGCCTTCAGCGAGGCTCGCGAAGCCTTGAAGATGATGGAAAAGGGGTCTCATTTTGGGAAAATCGTAATCCAGGTTGTTGCTTGATCCCTGGTAATTCCCACTCGGGCTACCGCTATCTGATTGAAATCTGCTGGGCTACCAAAAGGACAGTAACTTTTGGGTGATCCGCTGGGTACAAAAGCTGTATTTTCCCTACGACAAACGCGACATTTTCGTGCAGAATGCATCTTAACAGTACGATTTCAAACGACACACCCGGCGTTTCAACAAGGGAGCTTTTTATGACATGGATTCACAACCTGCTTGGTTTTTTCTACGATATTCTCTTTGGCTGCCGCCACTGGAGTCAGACGAGGCCATTCACGCTCGAGCAGCAAACCTATAAGGTTTGCCTGGACTGCGGAAAGCAGATCTATTACTCGACCGAGCGCATGACGCCGCTGAGCGCAAGCGAAATGCGGCGGATGAAGGCTACGACAGCCGGCCCGGTTACCGTGATTGCTACCTCGATGAACGCGGGCGGATTCCTCACCCGGCGCGCGAATAAATCGAACGCTGCCGCTTAAGTATCTACCAGCCGGAAAGGCTGAAGCTCCGTATCGTCTGGCGCAAACCATGCCACCCGATACGGAGCTTTTCTGTGTCTGTACGTGGTTTTCGAGCGCCGTCTCCGGCAACCGGGCGAAAAAGATACTGCCACGGTTTCTTTTATTTCCCTATCATTTTCGCCCGGTTGCTGTCACTCACCATTTTGGGTAGATTGACATCCGAGGTTTCCTTAAGCGCGTAATTTCATAAAAGCCGGCACTTGGCTGGCATATCCTTACCATTGGCGTAGCCCTTCCGCGATCCCATTCGTCTGATACCAAGGGCAGTACGACGCGAAGTCCTGGCGATATTGGAGCGGCCATGCGCAAATCCGGTTCCAACCTACTGTTTGTCGCCATACCGCTTGTGCTGCTTCTGCTGGCAGGCTGCGGGGCGATGAATTCGCCGGTAGGCGCCAGCCCTGCGCGGTCTGGTCATCAGCGCGGAAAAGGCCACCCTCGACACCACCACCACCGACCAGCTGAGCGCCCGGCTGCCCTCCGGCGCCGCGGCAAGCGTGAAGTGGAGCATCGCTGCGGGCCAAAACAATACCGGGCTGGGCCAGGGGACGATCAGTGCCAATGGCGCCTATACGCCGCCGCCGTTGCTTTCCCGAGACCAGGTGCAAGTGCAGGTCATGGCGACCTTGCGCAGCGATCCGGCAACGACAGCCAGTTATCTGCTCACGGTCACGCCTGGATTCGTCCAGGTTCTCACCCCTGAGACCGCCAGCCTGACCCCGGGAGCCACCGTTCAGGTTAAGGGAGAGATCGCTGAGGTCAATTCGGGGTCGATTCACTGGACGCTGGCGACCACCCCGGGGGGCGAGATCGATCCCGGCGACAGCTACGGCAGCATCAGCGAAGCCAGGTGCGCTCACTCCAGCCGCACCTATACCTACCTGCACCGCAACCTATACCGCCCCGCGCGCCTTGCCTGCGGGCAGCCCGTCTGTCTTTTTGGTGGGGCTGGCGGCGGGAAATCCTCACTCCGCCGCGGCGCTTCACATTCTGCTGAATGGGGCCGGATTCAATAGCTCGGGCCTGCAGAACCAGGGGGCCCAGAAAGGCTACGTCGAGATGGGCTCATCCGGCGGCAATGCCAACGATTACGACTCCAGGAAGGATGGCAGCGGTCACGAGTACGTAAACGACTGCTGCGGGGGAACCCTGGGAGCGCTGGTCGCGGACCGCAACGGCGATCTCTACATTCTGAGCAACAACCATGTGCTGGCCGAATCAGACCAGGCGCGCACCGGAGACACCGTCGTGCAGCCCGCGCTGGTCGATCTGAACTGCAATCCGCAAGCTGGGCGAACGGTGGGGGCTTTGCGCTACGTTGTGCCCCTCCAGAGCCACGCAGACCAACGTGGATGCGGCACTGGCGGCGGCAACGCCCGCAGTCGACGGAACCGGCGCCATCCTGCAGTTGGGGCCATCGATCAATGGCGTGCTGACCCCTGCGGCGCCCGCGGCCGGCACAGGAGAGGCGCTCACCGCCGGCCTGCTGAACCAGTTGCGCGTGGTCAAGAGCGGGCGAACGACCGGATTGACCTGTTCGACGGTGAACACGGTGAACCTGAGCGTGCAGGTGGATTACTACTACGATTGCGCCGAAACCCAGCCCTACTACACCAAGACGTACGTCAATCAGATCGGCATGCCCGGGGCCAGTTTCGCGGATAGTGGAGACTCCGGGGCGCTGGTGCTCGACGCCGGCAATGCGCAGCCGGTGGGGCTGTTTTTTGCCAGTGGCGCCGACGACAGCAACCACGGATTCAGCGTGGCCAATCCTATTCAGGATGTGCTCAGCGAACTGGGGCAGAAGAGCCAGGCAGACGGGCAGGAATTCCAGATCGCGGGTGGGGCTCCCCATCCCATCACCTGCTCCAACTACGATGAGCACACCGCGCCGGCTACGCGCAGCGTGAGCGCATTCCAGATGCGGCCGCGAAGTCGGCGGCGGAATCGGCGACCGCTCTGCTGCTGAGGCCGGATAACGGGATCCTGGGCACTGCCCCGGGCAAGAGCCTGGACAGCCCGGGTGAAGGCGCCGTCATCGTCTACGTGGACCGGAACAAGCCGGGAGTTACGGTTCCCAAAGTCATCAACGGCGTGCGCACGCTGGTGATCCCCACGGACGCGGCCAGCATGAACGCAGGCGCCGAGCCCACAACTCTGGCCCAGGTGGAAGGCATTCATCTGCCCACTGAGGTCCTGCGGGCCGCAGCCGCGGTGCAGCGGCAATTTGCCCCGCAGTTGATGGCGGATCCGGCATTTTTTGGCGTGGGCGTGACCCAAAGCTATGACAATCCAGCGGAAGCGGCGCTGCTGGTGCTGGTGGATCTGACGAAAACCCCTCGTTCGATGCCGGACGTGGTCGGGGGTCTGCGGCTGCGCTACATGCGTATCAATCGCCTGCATGTGACACGAGTCGAAATTCGCGCCGGCGGAGCAAGCGCCGCGTTGCCTTCTTCCAGCCGCGCCCACTGAGACGGTAGTGCCTGTACGGGTGCTCCAACGCGCTGTTTTGACGAGATGTGGAAAAAAGGCTCGTCGCCGAAGGGTTCTGTTTTTAGTTGAGTTTCTTTCCCACATCTCGCAAAAAACGCGAGATATGAGCGCACCTCGATGCAGTATCCGAGATGCATGATCAGGCATTTTGCGTGGTTGCGGCGGCGGAAGCCACCGGAGGCGACACCGATCCCGCCCTCAGGAAAAAAGAGCATGAACACGGTGCCGGCTGCTTCCCGTTCGCCGCTTCGGCCGGACGGCTGGCAACCCGCACCGTGGCATTGTGCTTGGCGATAATCTCGCTGCTCACCCACAGGCCAAGGCCGGTGCCGGTCGTTTCCTTGGTAGTAAAAAACGGTTCGAAAATCCGCAGGCGCGTTGCCTGCGTCATGCCGCAGCCATTGTCGGCAACGAACAACCGAATACCGGGTGTGCCGTCCACCCACGAACGCGAGCGGCGGACCGATCAGCCACAGATGCCCTCCCTGGCCCATGGCGTCGATCGCATTGCCGATCAGGTTGGCGAAAAGCTGGCGCAGCTCGCCGGAAAAGCAGTAAAGATCGACATCCGGCCCGCACTGGCGAGAAACCTCGATCTGCAGCGCACATGCAGCCGCCCCGTATAGACCGTCAGAACGGAATCCAACAACTCTGCGATGTTGGCCACCACCGGCAAGGTCGATTGGCGGTAGAAGCGCAGGGTCTGCTGCGTCATCTCGGCGACGCGGGAGATTTCCTGCTGCGCCAGGTCGGCATAGGCGATCGCCTCCGCGATCCAGCGATGGCTGGTGCCGCAGCAGGTACAAGAGATTGGTGACCGCCTCCAGGGGATTGTTGATTTCGTGGGCGATGGAGGCCGCCAGCCGGCCTGCGGCAGCCAGTTTTTCCGTTTTCCGCAACGCATCCTCTGCGCGCTTGCGCTCGGTTGCTTCGACCACGATCGCTCCCACCCAGCGAACCGCCTCCGACGTAGCTTTGACCGGGTACACGTTGATGAGCCAACTCCGCACCTGGGTGGCGTCCCCGGACAAGGGCGTGTTCAGCTCAAATTGAATCACCGGCTGCCCGGTCTCAAAGACACTTTGGATGCAGCCCTGCAGCATCTCAGCGGCGGGACCTGGGAGCATTTCAGCGATGGTGCGCCCCAGGTGCCTGCCTATCGGCGCCTGGTTCATCTCGCGCCATAAATTGGTTCACGCGCACGTAGCGAAACTTGCGATCGAAGAACGCGAACCCAATGGGCGCGTTTTCCAGCATGGAGTCGAGCAGCGCCAGGGTGTCGCTGAGCCCGGCTCTCTGCTCTTCCATGGAAGTCACCATGAGGTTGAAAGCCCGGGTAAGGTCGGCCGATTCGTTGGTGGAGGTCACTTCCAGCGGAAATCCTTCTTTGGTTTCAGGATCACGAATCAATTTGCGCGTCGCCGCCAGCAAGGCGCGAAGCGGGCGGGTGATGGAACGGGCAAGAGCTGCCGGCAATGATGGCCGTGCCCAGAGCCCCCAGGCCGGCGAAAATGATGGTGATGCGTATGAGCGAGTAAATCTGCTGCCATGCCGCAGTCGCGTCTTCATAGACCCAGGCGAATCCGCTGAGTTGACCACCGACATGGATCGCCTGGACCGCTTCACGAGCTCCGCCAGGGACGCGAAAAATCACCGCCCCGGCAGTGTCCTCCATATGTTTTTTTTCCAGACGCGTCAGCAGGTCCTTGCCGTTCATGCCGGGATCGCTGCTGGCGATGACCCGGCCGTTGGTATCTGTAACCACCGCTGCACGGATGCCGGGGGAGTTGATCATGGTGCGGAGGATCGGCACCAGGTATCCGGCCTCGCCCTGGGCCAGCGAATCCTGGCTCTGCAGCGCCAGCAGGTTCACCTCCGATTCCAGCCGCAGGCGAGCCCGTTCATGAATCTCAGACGCCTGCTCGCGCACCAGCAGGATGGCGAAGACAATCACCAGCAGGCCTTCAAAGAGGATAAGACCGGAGATGAGCTGGCCTCGAATCGAACGAGGTTTAAGCCAACTCATAGCGCGGCGCCCTTCCCTTTCAACCTTGCTCTAGCCAACTTTCACCGAAGCTCGGCCGGCGAGCTTGGCTTCGATATCCTGCGCGATCTGACGGCCATGGAAGCGGCCATTCTCAATGAAAATCTCATTGGTGCGCATGCCCGCGACGATTACTCCGGCAAGATAAAGACCGGGTACATTGCTTTCCAGCGATTGCGGATCACACACCGGCAGCGGTCCTGCCCTTCCATGCGTACGCCAAGAGCAGCCAGAAAATCAAAGTCGGGATGGTACCCCGTCAAGGCAAAGACGTAGTCGTTCTTGAGGGTAACGGTACCTTGGGGTGTGAGCAGGTCGACCGAGTCCTCCGCGATGCTGACCACGGAGCTCGAAAAATAGGCAGCGACTTCGCCGTTCTTGATGCGATTGTTGATATCCGGCAGAATCCAGTATTTGACGTGGTGGTGCATCTTCTCACCCCGATGCACCAGGGTCACATGGGCGCCGTGGCGCCACAGGTCCAGGGCCGCAATGGCAGCCGAGTTCTTGCCCCCGATCACCAGCACATTCTGATCGTAATAGGGGTGCGGGTCGTGATAATAGTGCAGCACCTTGGGCAGCTCTTCCCCGGGCACTTCGAGGTAGTTTGGCAGGTCGTAGTAGCCGGTAGCGACAATGACTTTGCGTGCGCCGTAGGACCGGTGACGGGAAAACCGGTCGATGGTGGTGATGGTGAAATCTCCATCCTCACCGTGAACGCCGGATACGGTCTGATATTGACGAAACTCCAGCTGGTAATGCTCCGCCACCTTGCGGTAGTACTCCAGCGCCTCGTTGCGGCTCGGTTTCTGGTTGGGGCTGGAAAACGGCATATCGCCAATTTCCAGCAGCTCCGGGGTGGTAAAAAACGTCATGTTCGACGGGTAGTGGAACAGCGAGTTGCAAAGGCAACCCTTGTCCACCAGAACGGTGCGCAGGCCGGCCCGCTGGGCCTCGATGGCGCAGGCCAGACCGGTAGGGCCGGCGCCCACAACCAGCACGTCAAAGCTTTCCTTCAGGGCACCGCGGCTTGGCTCCATGTCTATAGCTTAGACGATGAGGCGTTCCCAGCTGGTGACAGAAATCGCTATAATCGAGCGTTCTGCAGTGCAGGAGCCACGTTGCTATGTCTGATGTCCGCAAAGAAAAAGACTCGCTTGGTTTTGTCGAGGTGCCATCCAAAGGCGTATTACGGCGCGCAGACACGCGCGCGCGATGGACAATTTCCCCATCTCAGGGATGCGTGCTCATCCCCAGCTCATCCGCGCCCTGGGCATGGTGAAGCGCGCCGCGGCGGAAGCCAATAAGGAACTCGGCCTGGTGGACGGAAAGCGTGCCGATGCCATCATCCAGGCCGCCCAGGAAGTAATCGACGGTAAGTGGAATACGGAGTTCGTGGTCGATGTTTTCCAGGCCGGCGCGGGCGTAAGCCTGCACATGAACACCAACGAGGTCATCGCCAACCGGGCCAACGAAATCCTGGGCGGCAAACTGGGAGAGTATGCCCACGTACACCCCAACGACCACGTGAACTACGGGCAGTCGACCAATGATGTCTTCCCCACTGCCATGCGCCTGGCCACGTTGCTCGCGCTGGACACGTTCTACCCGGTGCTGGACCACCTGGCCGCGACCTTTGCGGAAAAGGCGCAGGCCTTTCACGGCATCATGAAGTCCGGCCGTACGCACATGCAGGATGCGGTGCCGATGCGCCTGGGGCAGGAGTTTGCGGCCTATGGCTTGGCCATTGAAAAGGGGCAGCAGTTCCTGAAGATGGCCTCCGGCACGCTGCGCGAACTGGGACTGGGCGGCAGTGCGGTGGGCACCGGCATCAACACCCATCCGGATTACCGGGTGAAGGCGATTGCCCATCTGGCCCGCATTTCGGGGCAGCAGCTGGTGCCTGCCGAGGACATGCGCTGGGCCATGCAATCCAATGCCTGCATGGCGGATGTGAGCTCGGCTTTGCGCGGGATCGCCCTCGAAACCATCCGCATTTCGAATGACATGCGCCTGCTGAGCTCGGGGCCCAATACAGGCTTGGCGGAAATTTACCTGCCCAGCCTGCAGCCGGGCTCCTCCATCATGCCGGGCAAGATCAACCCGGTCATCCCGGAACTGGCGGCCATGGTCAGTTTCCAGGTCATCGGCAACGATACCGCCGTGGCTTATGCCGTGCAGGCCGGGCAGCTTGAGCTGAACGTGATGATGCCGACCATGGCCTACAACGTTTTGCAGAGCGTGACCATCCTGGGCAACATGCTGCGCCAGTTCGACGAGCACTGCGTGCGCGGGATCACGGCCAATGAGCAGCGCTGCCAGATGTACGCGCAGAGCACGGTATCGTTGGCCACGGCGCTGAACCCCTACATCGGTTATGCCAAGGCGGCGGAGATCGTGAAGGAGTCGGTCGCGACCGGGAAGTCGATCATTGAGATCGCCCGCGCCAGAAAGCAACTCACCGAAGAAGAGATCGCGGAGATCCTGGACCCGGTCAGGATGACGGAACCGCAGTATCCCCTGGAAGCCGCAAAAGAACGCGATAAAGCCGTTACCGCCTGAAGTGGAAAGAGAGGTCGCCTCCTACACGCTTCTCGTATGCAGGGCACGACTTTAAGCGGGCCGTAAAGGCGAGGAAGATCTCGGGCTTCAGCCCACTGATCCCGCATCTCACGGCCTTTACTGCCGCCCGAAGCGATACACCAGGCCTGCGTTGAAGCCTAGATTCTTCACCTGCGCCGTGCTCCCGAAGGTGGTCAACCAGTAGCCCGGTTGTATGCGCACAGCAAGCCCGGGAGCGAGGTTGTAGTCGATTGGCACGCCAACCGCCAAGCTGAAGTTGGTCCCGTTACTCCACAGTCCGACCAGCGGGCCCGGGCAACTCTGCGCCATTGGCGTTGAAGTTGCCCTTGGCCCCACCCACCAGAACCTGTCCACTGATGGCCCAGTGCTCCCTGCGCACAATGCGATACTGCGGCCCCGCCATGAAGGTGTACTCGCTGATGCTGGGCTTGAAGATGTTGTACGGATTGGGAGTAATGAACGCGGTTCCGTAGTACCCACGCAAGTCCCCCGTAAGCCCCAGGCGGCCCCACAGATAATCGGTGAATCCGCCATTCCAGGCCGATTCATTGATGTGCTGCAGCGAACCGCCAGGACGGAATCGCGTATAGCCGCCCCCGCCATAAACCTCAAACTTGTGGCTGTAGGTATCCTGAACCACACGCTGGGTTCGCTGCTGGCGGCGTGCCCGTATCCGGGCCTGCGCCTCCTGGGCCAGGCGAACTTGATTTTGTTGTGGATTCTCCGGCTGGGTCTGAGCCTGTGCTGGGGCCTGGGAATCGCTGCCGGTGGAATTCTGCGCCATGAGCCCTGGTACCGCGAGAGTGATCAAAAAAAGAAGCGGATACACTTGGCATCCAAAACGCTTGCTATGATGCATGAACCTGAAAGCCTCCACTGCCTGCCGCCATTGGGCGATGAAAATACGGTTTGATGTCCTGGTTAGTATTAGAGCATTTCTCCCGCTGCTATATCCTTCTCAGGGGCGGTGCAGCTGACGAAAAAGAGGGCGAAACTAAATGAAATTCCTAATCGGGCTGCTGATCGGCTTGCTGGTGGTACCAATTTGCATCTGGGTCTATCTCAAGGCCGGAAGTCCACCCGTTGCCACCAGCGACGCCGCTCTTCCCTTCGAAGAGGCGATCGTTCACATTCCGCTGCACGCGCGCATCGACCGTGAGCTGGTGAAGACGCCCCCGGTCGAAGCCAGCCCCACCAACCTGGAGATCGGCGCCCACATCTATCGCCAGCAATGTGCGGCCTGCCACGGGCTTTATGGGCGTCCCGCCAGCTTCGCCAAGGGGATGTACCCGCAGGCGCCTCAGCTGTGGGAACCGCACCGCAACGGAGTCGTCGGCGTCAGCGACGACCCACCCGGGGAGACCTATTGGAAGGTCGCCAACGGTATCCGGCTTTCCGGCATGCCCGCCTTCAAGAACATCCTGAACCAGACAGAGATGTGGCAAGTGTCGCAGCTGCTGGCAAACGCAGACAAGCCGCTGCCCCCTGGCGTACTGACGCTGTTGAAACAGCCGCTGGATCTTGATCCGGTGGCCCCGCAATAGGGCCATCTACTTGAGCGTGTACGTCACCCCGGCGGTGAACTGGAATGAGTTCTTCTTGCTGCCGGCGGCGGGGTCGTTCAGGAAGTCGTCCAGCGCTCCTACGCTAAACCCGAGCCGCTTGTACACCGGGAACAACAGGCCCGCCGTGGCCACGGCCGAATAGGCGTTCGTCTGATTGAACGCAGGGGTGATCACTGCCCCCTGGTTGAAGACCAGGCCATGGGGCAGCTTCAGCATGTAGGTGTCTCCAAAGTCGGCTCCGATCAGGTTCTTGCTGGGGGTCAGCGGAGGAGGAGGGATAATGTTGGGAGTCACGAAGTACTGCTGCCTCTCGTAGTGAATGTCGAACTTGACATCCAGTTCCTGCTTCGGACGTCTTGATTACGGTGTAACCCAAACCGCCGCCATAGATTTGCTGCAAATTCAGGCCTTGCGAGTAGTTGTGGTCGAAGGACGTATCCACCAGGAAGTAGAAGCGGGGCGAGAAGTACCAGTCTTGCTCAGCATCGAAGTGAATGATGTTGGTCTTGGTCCCGACGGTGCCAGGCTGGGTGACCGTCCCGTAAGCTCCGGTAAAGTCAAAAAGCGTGCGGTTCCGCGGGTCGAGCCAGTCCACGGTAGGAATCCTTCTTACCAGCGCAACCCCGCCGGTAAAGTTCCGGCTGTTCTGCGTCGCCTCCACCAGCGTTGCGCCGGCTGTGATCGCGCCCGTCCAGCCATAAAAGAACCCCGGATTCCTGCGCACTTCCTTTTCAAAAGTGGCCTGCATCGATCATGTACTGCGCGTTCTTTACCGGAATGTCTTTGGTCGTGCCGCCCGTGGCTGTAGCCACCTTGACCTGGTCATCCTCAACCTGGACGGCGCCCTGGGCAATATCGGCGTCAGCCGTTTTGCGGGTAACATGCTGGCCCTGCTGAATCACGGCAAACTGCTGCCCGGACTTGAATGGACTTGATCTTGTCCCAGGTCACGGTCACATCTCCGGCAATGTCACTGTGAAAGGTCACGCTGCCATCGACTTCGCGCAAAAGCTTGCCGGTCAGCTGATCGCCGTTGGTGAAGATGATGACATCCGGAGCCGGCGCAGCGCGGGGCAGTCTGGGCCTGCACAGGCAACGGCGAAGGTGAGACCAAGAGTGGCTGGCAGCACAAGGCGCAAGGGTGAGTGGGAGTCGCGAAAAGACGCGGCTGACAAATCTAAACTGAGACATAGAGACGGAACCTTCCTCGAAGAAGATGGGTAGCGCGAGAAACAGACAGCGCTACCTGGTAATGGATTGGCCCGCGATACTGACGCATTTATGGTAAAACTTCGGATGCGAACATGCCGCAATAGCCGGCACGAAAGCCTTCAATTGATTGTGATAGGGCGCAACCGGCCTGTACAGGCTACCTCGGCAGGCCTGTATCGGCGCAGGACCTCTTGCACTGTAACACTGGATTGTAGGCTGCCATACCCGTAAAATGTATTTGTGGCGATTACCAGGACCCAAGCTCTCGACTATTTCCGCTCGGACGACCTCATCGGCCTGGGGATGGAGGCCGATGCGCTTCGGCGCAAGCTGCATCCCGAGGGCGTGGTGACCTACATCGTTGACCGCAACATCAACTATACAAATTTCTGCACCGAGTATTGCAGCTTTTGTGCCTTTTACCGGCCTCTTAAAGGCAAGCTCGCCGCCGAAGGTTACATTCTCGACTTCGAAACCATTTACCAGAAGATAGCCGAGACCGTGGAGATGGGAGGCACCGGCGTGCTGATGCAGGGCGGCCTGCACCCCGACCTCAAGATCGAATGGTTCGAACGTTTGCTCAAGGGCATCAAGCAGCGCTTCCCCCAGGTCTGGCTGCATTGTTTCTCCGCCTCGGAGATTCTGGCCATCGCCGAGTACAGCAATCTCTCCGTGCGCGATACCATCGCCCGGCTGCGGGATGCGGGCTTGGCCTCGATTCCCGGCGGCGGCGCCGAAATCCTGGACGACGAAGTACGGCATCGCATTGCACGGCTGAAGTGCTCCACCCAGGACTGGGTGCATGTGCACCGCACCGCCCACGAGCTCGGCATGCGCACCACGGCCACCATGATGTTCGGCGTGGGGGAAAGCTTTGAGCAGCGCATCAATCACTTTGAGCAGGTGCGGCGACTGCAGGAAGAAACCGGCGGCTTTACCGCTTTTATTCCCTGGAGCTTTCAGCCCACCAACACCGCCCTGGGCGGCCGCAAGTGGGATGAGGCGACCTCGGTCGAGTATCTGAAAGTACTGGCCATCTCACGCCTCTACCTGGACAACGTGGAGAACGTGCAATCGAGCTGGGTCACGCAGGGATTGAAAGTGCTGCAGCTTGGCTTGCGCTTCGGCGGCAACGACGTGGGTTCGGTGATGCTGGAAGAAAATGTAGTCAAGGCCGCTGGAACCTCCAACTGCACCACCGAAGAAGAGCTGCGGCATGTCATCCGCGGCGCCGGCTTCCGGCCGGTGCAGCGGGATACGCTGTACACCACGTATTTTCTCAATTGATCCTTAGTCGTACCGGGCAGATAGCATCAAATCACGTGAGATGAGCATCTTAGCGGACTGATGTACGGAGGCGGCGCTCTGCTGGCAATGGCTGATCACCTCAGCAACTTCCCTTTGCGGCTCTGCTCCATGGCCGGTGGGTCTTGTGGCTGGCTTCTCCGCAGCACGGTCTCGCAGCACTATTTCAGGACCCATTATGCGGACAAAACCTTCGAGCACTTATATCGCTGGAATCCTTTTGATACCGCACTGCTGATTCCCTACTTCGTGGTGATGGTCGATCCTCGCCTTCTACGGCATCCATCGCTATCAGCTGGTTTACCGCTATTACAAGAACCGGAAGAATGCTGTGCGGGAGCCTGCGTCGCATTTCGCCGAGCTTCCCACCATCACCTTGCAGCTCCCCATCTTCAACGAGCAATTCGTCGTCGACCGGCTGATCCAGGCCTGCTGCAACCTGGATTATCCCGCCGACAAGCTGGAGATCCAGGTACTGGACGACTCCACCGACGGCACCGTAGAGGTCGCCCAGGCGGCGGTAGAGCTTTATCAATCCCTGGGCCACAGGATCATCTACATTCACCGGGTCGATCGTCATGGCTTCAAGGCGGGGGCGCTGGACGAGGGTTTGCGCGTGGCCACGGGCGAGTTTGTCGCCATCTTCGATGCCGATTTTGTGCCCCCGAAAGAATGGCTGATGCAGGTCGTCCATCACTTTGCCGATCCGAAAATCGGCATGGTGCAGACTCGCTGGACGCATCTCAACCGCGACTACAGCTTTCTTACCCAGGTGGAAGCCATCCTGCTCGATGGCCACTTTATTCTCGAGCACGGCGGACGATCGCGCACCAACGCCTTTTTCAATTTCAACGGGACGGCCGGCATGTGGCGCCGCATGGCGATTGATGGATCGGGAGGCTGGCAGCACGACACCCTGACCGAAGATACCGACCTGAGCTATCGGGCGCAGTTGAAGGGTTGGAAATTTCTTTATCTGCAGGACGTTGAGTGTCCCGCCGAGCTGCCCATTGAAATGACCGCTTTCAAGACCCAGCAGGCGCGCTGGGCCAAGGGCCTGATTCAGACCTCGAAGAAGATCCTGCCCATGATGTTCCGCAGCGATGCGCCGTTCCACGTGAAGCTGGAGGCGTTTTACCACCTGACGGCAAACATCAGTTATCCGTTGATGATCGTGCTCTCCACGCTGTTGATGCCGGCCATGATCATCCGCTTCTATCAGGGATGGTTTCAGATGCTGCTGATCGACGTTCCGCTGTTCATGGCGTCAACGTTTTCCATCTCCTCGTTCTATCTGGTTTCCCAGAGAGAGCTATTTCCCGGGAAGTGGTACAGGACATTTTTGTATCTGCCGTTCCTCATGGCTCTGGGAATAGGGTTGACGGTGACCAATACCAAGGCGGTCATGGAGGCGCTCTTCGGAATCAAGACCGCATTCAAGCGCACGCCTAAATACCGCATAGAAAAGCGCGGCCAGGTCCCGCAGGCCAGCAAGTATCGCAAGCGCCTGGGCATCGTGCCCTGGATTGAGCTGCTGATCGGCAGCTATTTTGCGCTGACCATCTGGTATGCAATCGTCAATGAGAACTATTTCACGGTGCCGTTCCTGCTGCTCTTCGTGCTGGGCTATTGGTACACCGGCCTGATGTCCTTGCTGGAAGGCAGATTTGAACGCTTCCGCCTCGGGGCCAATGCGGAAGAATCCTCGCCCAAGCCTTTTCCAGTGGGCGTCTAGACCGGGATCAATACTTTCAGGAGAGTCCAGCGAATCAGATCCCCGACATCCCGGGACGGCCGAGTAGAGTGCAGCGCTTCCATGCACGTCAGTCCGCCTGGGCTGAAGAACAGCGGCACTCCATCCGTATCAGATGCCCGATGGAAGTGTCGCACGTCGCTTGTAATCCCGAGCGAAGTCGAGTGTGACCTGCAGTTCCGCGGTCCCTCCTGGAAGCTCGTCAGCGCTACCAGCGGAATCCGAAGGTCACCGGAAACATGCCGACAGTGCCGGTTCCAATGCTGCTCGCCGAGCTCTTGGGAGAGTCCACCCAGACATAGCGCGCCTCGGCATACAACTTCAGCTTGCCGTCCGCGTTGGGTTTGAAGGTGACGCCGGTGCCGATGTTCAGGCCGCCCTGGTTGCTCGAGAAGTGGCTGAGCGTTACGTTGTCGTATACCGGATAACAGCCATAGAAATAGTCGCAGTAGTCACCCAGCATAGACCGGCTCGGTGAAGCGTAGTGAGCTTGCGATAAAAGCCACCGCCGCCAGTTACGTAACCGCCAATGTGTCCACTGGTCTTGTAGTAGATGATCGGATCGAGGGTCAACGACCACACGTGAACATTGCCATTCGGCTCACCTATATTCGTCAGCGTGTTTTGCGGAATATTGGCGCCGTTGAAGTTGTACTCGGCAAGCACACCGATTCTGTCGTTAAACATCCACCCGCCGCCCAGGATTGATGCTGTAGCCGACGCTCTGCCAGGTGCCTGTATTGCCTGCCGGCACATTGAAACCCGCACCCGCTTCGATGGCCAGATGGTCGGTAAGGGAGTCGTTATGGTGAGTGTTGTAGCTCTGCCTGTTGTATCCACCCTGGTTGGGATACTGATCCTGCACCAGGGCTTCAAATGCCTGCATGATTTTCTGCGCTCGAACTTACTTGCGCGAAACCAGCGGGAACCAGGAAGCAGGAGGAAAGGGCCGACACTATCACTGCGAACCGAACAAAGGAACCGGGACCCGACAACATCGTTGTAATCACCCTTGGGAAATGAGATTTGAGAGAGATCCCCAAACGGGATCTCTCCCTGTTAACCCTTATGTGACGGTTTTGACGCGCAGAAGTATGCAAAGGATGGCAGATAGCGCTATTTGGCGCTGACAGGGCCCTGCCGGGCCAGGCCCTAGTTCTAGTGGATGTCGAACTGCTCCGGATGCAGGGTGGGATCGCTCTTGACGATGATCGTCTTACCGCTCATCTCCTCCAGCTCATTGAGCCAGCGGGCGTTGCCCAGCTTCAGCGTTTTGACGACTTCAGGGTGCACCCGCAGCAAGACATCCTGGCGCTCCAGATGGCTCTGCATCTTGCGCATCTCGATGTAGATTTCGTTGCAAACCGTGGTCGGGCTCTTGACCATGCCGGTGCCGGCGCAGATCGCGCACTGGATACTCAACGTGCGCTCCAGCGACTGCTTCACCCGCTTGCGGGTAATCGCCACCAGCCCGAAATCGTTAAACTGAAGCACCTTTGAGGGCGCACGATCCGACTTGAGCTCCTCCTCCAGAGCCTGCATCACCTTGTTCCGGTTCTTACGCTCATCCATGTCGATGAAGTCGATCACGATGATTCCGCCCAGATCGCGCAGACGAATCTGGCGCACAATCTCGGGAATGGCATCGAGATTGGTCTTGAGAATCGTGTCTTCCAGGCGCGCCGTCTTGCCGACATACTTGCCGGTGTTGATGTCGATGGCCACCAGGGCCTCGGTCTGATTGATGACAATCGATCCGCCAGACTTGAGCCACACCTTGGACTTGAGTGCCTTGGTGATTTCATCCTGAATGCCGAACTGCTCGAACAGCGGCGTTTCCTTGGTGTACAGCTTGACCCGCCGCACCAGCGAGGGCTGAAAACGGTTCAGGAAGCGAACGATGCGCTCGTACTCCGCCTCGGTATCGACCCAGATGGTGGAGAAGTTATCGCTCACCTGGTCGCGCAGAATGCGCTCCACCAGGTTCAGGTCGTGATAGATAAGTGCCGGCGCCTTGGCCGTATCGGAACGCTGTTTGATCTCGGTCCAGAGGCTGATCAGGAAGCGAATATCCGCGCGCAGATCGTCTTCGCTGGCCCCATCCGCCGCGGTGCGGACGATAAAGCCACCACTGACGGTTCCCTTTTCGCTGATCAGAATGCGCTTCAGACGCTGGCGCTCCTCGTCAGAGGAAATCTTCCGCGACACACCCACATGATTCACCGTCGGCATGAAGACCAGAAAGCGGCCCGGGAGCGCGATGTGACTGGTGATGCGCGCACCCTTCTTCGCAATCGGCTCCTTGGCAATCTGCACCAGGATTTCCTGCCCCTGCTTCAACAGCTCACTGATGATCGGCAGGTCGCTGGTCTGGGCATTCTGCCGGCGTCCATTGTGGCGGCGGCGGCCATCATTGCGCTGCCCTCGCCCGCCGCGGCGCTGATCGTCGCGTGGCCGGCGAGCCGGCTGCCCGGCCACCGCGGCTACCTGCCCTTCTTCTGCTTCTGTTTCCTCCGCTCCCTCGGCGGCCTCCAGCTCGTCTTCTGCTTCCTCTTCCTCGACCATCAGGCCGGAAGCATCACTATCCGTACGCTGATCGATATGCGCGTCGCGCACCATGTCGCCGATCGCGCTGCCCACCGAAACTTCCTGGTCGAGCGTCTCCTCTTCCAGTTCCTGCAGGTCGTGGTCTTCGCTCTCGACGTAGAGAGGCGTAAAGTCGTACTCCTCTTCGTCGGTGACCTCTTCTTCTTCCACCAGCCCGGTTTCGGGCGTTCCGTCTTCTAGATCGTCCTCGTAGATCTCGTCGAAGTCCGTCTCCGGCTCCATCACTCCTGGGGTGGGCGCGGCAAACGCGGCAGGCTCGTGGCATTGGCCTCCGGGCGCAGGTCTACAGGCTCCGGCAGGGACTTCCTCGGCTCCTCCGTACAAGCTCCTCCTCCTCAACCAGGCTTGACGACGGGGAGGCAAAACGGAATTCGCTCGGCGCAGAAGGATCGACACGATACGAGGCCGAAGCTTCCTCAGGCTCAAACTCGACCGCGCGCCAGCGGCTCAGTCGGCGAGGCTGGCCAGGACTTCTTCTCCGGTCGTCTCGGCAGCTCCTTCAGGCCGGTTCGGAGCGCTACTCTTCGTACGGCCCTGCTTCATGCAGCAGGGGAGGCTCATGGGCCGCGACTGGAATTGCCTCCGCCACCGGCGTCTCTTCCTGCACCACAGGCTCGGTCTCCGGCACACTGGCGGAAGCGGCCACCTCACTGTGGGAAGAGGCTGCGGTCTCGCCCGCAGAACCCCGATAGCGGGAGATGGACTCTCCCGGGAGCAGACCATCGCCATTCCACTCGATGGGCGTCTCGATCAGCGTGGAGGGCTTGGCCAGGATCGACATTGGCCTTGGGCTGCGGGGCACGGCTTTCGACCGGATGCGCAGGCGTCCGGGGCAGCGGCTCTGACCGCCATATTTCGAAAGCGACTCGCCTGGAAGAGCGAACGGGACTGGCGGCGCGTCTGTCGGCTGCATCCGGTTCGACGGTTGGCTCGACCGGCCGGGGAACTTCGGCGCGGCCGGGCTGCCTGTTCCTGAGTTGCCTGCTGGCCCGCCTTGCGGTGGCCGAAAGCCCTTGCGGCGGCCGCGGCGGCCGCGCCAACGCCGGGTTCCATCCTCAAACTCTCCCGCCGGCGCCTGACCGCCGGAGCCTGAAGGCCCAGCCGCCGGGGCGCCGTTGCGCCGCGGGGCGGGCTCTTCTTCTGACGGACGCCGGCGGCGCGTGGTGGGCGGTTTTGCGGCTCTCCCGGGCCTGGGGCGCTCGGGCCGCCTCCTCGCCGTTCCCGGGAATGCGCTCGAAGTCGGAGGAGTCTTCCTGCTCCTCCATGAAGTCGGTGACGTAGAGAAACGCATCGCGCTCCAGTCCCAGGTCGACGAATGCGGATTGCATCCCGGGAAGCACACGGGTAACCCGGCCCTTGTAAATGGAGCCAGCGAGAGTGTATTCGTTCTCCCGCTCGTAATAGACCTCTGTGAGTTGATCGTCTTCGAGGATGGCCAGACGCGTCTCATGCGGCGTACTGGAAACACAAATTTCTTTTGACATGCTGCCTCTCCTGTCCGCAGGTCTAACCTGGCGGACGGCCGGCGCGGCAGATCGGAGGGGAAGCTGCTATCCCACTCCCGGAATGCCGGGAAGGATTAGGTCAGACGGAGAGAAAGCCTGGGCAAAGGCGCGTGATCCACGGGGGGGAATCCAGCGAAATTCTTTGTGCGGGGATACCGGCGCAGCACAGCCATGACCGGGACCGGTCGCTGTGCTGCCTGGCGTTCCAGGGCTGTCCGGGCGCAAAGAGTCGGTGACCACTTCAGCCTTGATTTCAGGCGGGGTCGTTACCCTTCTCTGCGAGCTCATTCCTAATCCTGCCCGGCCCCGGTGATTCACCTGGCCGGCGTATCTAAAGTACTGAAAAATCTAAGCCTCAGCTGACACTGCTCTAATTCACAAAGCGGCTCATGCGAACGTTCATCGCCATGCCCAGAGCCAGAAACGTGAACAGTACCGAGGATCCCCCGTAACTCATTAACGGTAAAGGAATTCCTGTGACCGGCATCAGCCCGATGACCATTCCGACGTTAACTGCAATCTGAAAGATGAGTACAGCGACCACGCCCATGATCAGGAACGTACCGGAAATATCCGCGGCTGTCTGAGCATTTTGAATCAAACGCGTCAATATAAGGAAGTATATCAGGAGTACAAACACGGCGCCGACGAAGCCGTGCTCCTCGCAGAACGCGGCAAAGATGAAGTCCGTATAGGGAATGGGCAGAAAATCCCCTTGCGTCTGCGTCCCTTTGGTCGCTCCCCGGCCCCAGACCCCTCCGTCGCCCACCGCGATCAGCGACTGCTTCACCTGGTAACCGCTGCCTTTGGGATCGGTGTCCGGGTTCAGGAAGCTGGTGAGCCGCTGCTTCTGGTAAGGCTTGAGCACCTTGGCCCACACCGGAACCACCAGGATCGAGGCCGGCAATCGACCAGGATGAGCGCCTTCTTCCACTCCAGGCCGCCCAGGAACAGCCCGATGATCAGCACCGGGATATAGGTGAGCGAGGTCCCCAGGTCCGGCTGCTTGAGCACCAGCAGCATGGGCAGGCCGACCATCAGGAACGCCTTGAAGATATCGCTCCAGGTAAGGTCCCTGCCCGGCCAGGTTGGAGAAATATCGCGCCATGGCGACGATCAGCACCAGCTTGACCCACTCGGAGGGCTGGAAGTGAATGCCGCCCGGAAGCTTGATCCAGCGCCGCCCGCCCATGACCTTGGTTCCGACCGCCAGCACCGCCACCAGCGAGACCAGGCAAAAGCCATAGATCCAGTGCACCGACTCGAGCAGACGGTGGTAGTTGATCAGCGAAAAGACGAACATCGCCGCCAGGCCGCCAATCAGCCAGAAGATCTGCTTGGTTTCAAAGCCGACAAACTTGGTGTGCAGGGTGGCGCTGTAGATCTCAAAGATGCTGATGACCGAAAGCAGCAGCACCAGGCCCAGGAGCAGCCAGTCGAAATCGCGAAATGAGATAAATCGCCGCATGATGCTCCTCTCTGCGGATAATCCTAATTCAGTCCCGGAGGGACGGCCCTGCAGACAGCGCCAGGCTTCAGCCTGCGGCATGATTTGAACGGTACGGCCTTTAGTCCCGTAGGTAACTGCTTTCACATGCACTCTCCAGGCTCTAGCAAGCTGAGGACCGTCCTGGGCTAACAGCAGTCTTCCCTCGAGACTTGCTAACGGCCCACATCTGATCCGTGCTCGTCGTCATGGGCTAACTCCCGTCCCCTGCAAGACCGCGCAGCTCATTGCGCCGGCACCGCGAAATGTCCGCCGTGCATCGCCGGAACTGGCATCCTTTACCGCCACGGTGGTAAGCTTCGCCCGGTCTAGCACTCTGCTCCGGCTGCTCCGACCACACCGCGCCCACCTCCACCTTGGACGGCGCCTTGGCTTCCTGGAGGTTGTTATCCAGCCGGCGCTGCTTATCCACAAAGGCTTCGATGACCCGCGCAGCCAGAGGTGCAGACGCCTCTGCTCCCCAGCCACCATGTTCCACCAGGACCACCACGGCGATATCCGGATTGCGGCGCGGGGCGATTCCGACAAACCAGGCGTTGGCGCGCTCAGCACCGGTGCCAAGACTCTTCATTCCGGCACTGTGGTTCACCACCTGCGCTGTGCCTGTCTTGCCGGCAAAGTCGATATTTTCCAGATGAGACGCCGACTGCCGTGCCGCCCATGTGTGGGTCAGTGCGCGCCATGCCGTCGGTGATGGTCTCCCAAACTGCCGGACTGATCGGCACGTGCACGTCGCCACTGCCCGGATACGAGTCATACATGCGCCTGGCGATAATCGGCCGGCAACTTGATCGGGCTCCACTACATGGGGACGCTTGAAGACGCCGCCGGAGGCAATTCCGGCCAATCGCCCGCACCAACTGGATGGGGGTGATGGCAACTGCCCCTTGCCCGATACCGACGGAGATCACTTCTCCCGCATACCATTTCTCGTGGAAGGTCTTCATCTTCCATTCTTCCGAGGGCATGGTGCCGCTGACTTCGCCGGGCAGATCGATGCCGGTCTTCTGCCCTATGCCTACTTTGTGCGCCCAATAGGCAATCTTCTCGATGCCCAGCCGTTCGGCCAGCGTGTAGTAGTAGGTATCGCAGGACATAGGGATGGCGTGCATGATGTCGACTGGGCCGTGGCGCTTATCGCAGGCAAAGAAGCGTCCGTAGAAAGTGGCGCCACCGTTGCAGATCACCTTCAGATCCTGCGCGACATCGTTTTCCAGGCCGGCCAGCGACATGATGATCTTGAAGGTGGATCCTGGCGCAAGCTGGGCCTGAATAGCTTTATCCAGCAGCGGATGGCGAGGATCGGTGATGAGTTTGTTCCATTCGTCGCGGGAGACGCGCACCGAGAAATCATTGGGGTCGAAGGCTGGGCCGGGAGACCAGTGCCAGCACCGCGCCGGTATGCGGGTCGATGGCGATAATGGCTCCATTGCGATCGCCCATGGCCGCCTCGGCGGCGCGCTGGATATCCAGATCGATGGTCAGTTTGAGGCCCTGCCCGGGTACCGCCGGTTCCCGGCCCAGAATGCCTACTTCCCTGCCGTGGCTGTCCACAATAATGTCCTGCGAGCCGTCCTGGCCGCGGAGCAGCTGATCGTAGGACTGCTCGACACCCGATTTGCCGACCACATCGCCAGGCTCGTAGTAGGCATAGCGCGGGTCGTTCAACATGTCGTCGCTCACCTCGCCGACATAGCCGATCAGGTTGGCGGCAAAGCCATTGCGGGGATAGAGCCGCCGCTGTTCGTCGATGGTTTCCAGTTCCGGCAGCTCGTCGCGATGGGCCTCGATAAACTCCACCTCGTCCGGGGTGATGTCCTGCTTCAGCGGAATGGGCTCATACTTGGGCGCGAGCGCGTAATGGGCCAGCGTGCTCTCCAGCTGCTCCGTGGTCATGTGCAGCCCGCGCGAAATGAGGGGAAAGTCGGCGCGCAGGTCGCGGCCCGGCTCGCGGATCAGAAAGCAGGAGACGGAGGGGTAGTTGTCCACCAGCAGGCGGCCTTCGCGGTCGAACAGCTTGCCCCGCGGCGCCAGGATGGGCACCTTGCGGATGCGGTTCTGCTCCGCCAGGGTGCGGTAGTTCTGCGCTCCCATGACTTGCAGCCGCCACAGGCCCGAGAGCAGCACCAGCAGAATCGCCGACGATCACATACTGCACGATCGTGAGCTTGAACGCCGGTAGTCTCTCTTCCTTATTGATGAGCACTTGATCCATTTCCTTACTGTGACGTTTCTGCTGTCGATTTGGTGCAAATTTCTCTTAATCCCGCGGCCGGATGCGGTCCAGGATGTCGAAGAAGAACACGCCCACGATCGAGTTAATCACTGCCTTGATCGCTTCATGCAGCCAGTTCGTCCTGACATTGAAGGCCAGCATGTGATGCATGATGAAGAGGTAGATCCCGATGTTCAACAAAGTGAAGGCGAAGTTGATCAGCAGCCGGGTTCCTGGATTCTCTACGTCGATCTTGACTCCCAGCGAGGCGGCAAAGAATCCCACCACGCATTGCGAGATCCCATTGATTCCCAGGGGGCGGCTGGTCAGCGCATCCTGAACCAACCCGATCACCGCGCCGGTGACGGTGCCGGCGATCGGATTGCGCCAGCCGACGGAGAAGTAGATAGTGACCAGCAAGGGCAGGTCGAGAATGTCGAACTTGGGGATGAAACCGAGGGATCAGGGCCTGCAGGAAGATCGCCACCAACGGGACCAGGATCACCACGATGAGCGGATAGCGCTGCACATCCAGTTCCCTGCGCGCTAGTGATGCCGACATTGCCATGCGAGTCTTTCTCCTCTTGCCGTCTTGATCCCGATACTCTCGCGCTTATTGGGGCGAGCTGCGGATCCCCGAATGCCGGTCCGCAGGCTCAGCTCTGGCGCAGGCGTGGGCTCCGTCCCCGGCTGCGGCCGGGGCTTCGGGGTACCTCCGGCTTGCCGCCGGCGGCTCGGCGGCTTCACTGTCGGACTCTTCGGCCTGGCGCTGCCGGGGCTGGTTGCAGGATGCTTCGGCTTTGCGCGGAGCTGCCGGTATCCGCTTTGGCTTTGCTTCTGCGCTCCGTCGCTGTCTTGCTCACCGGTCTTCTGGCTGCCGTTTTGCCTCAGCTGCCGGCTTGGCCGGCGCGGCGTCGCGCCACCCGCGATTTGGGCACGGCGCGTATTTCGGATCGACAACAGCCTGCCCCGGGGTCAACGCGCTGGCCGGCGGCGTCGCATCAGGGCTGTAATGATCGGCATGCAGGGCCGGGGGCGGATGCAGCGGCGGCAGGAATTGTGGTGGCCGGCGCCGGAGTGCCGGTTTCTGGCCCGGGCTCGGTCGGCCAGCGCGTTGGGATCATTCAGGCCCGGAAGCCGCTCGGCCAGGATATCCGATGCCCGCTGCTTGACTCACCGCGGCGCCTTCGGCCGCACTCTGCGCCAGATCCTGCTGCTCCGTCGGCGGCATGCGATCCGAAGCCTCGGTGATCACCAGCAACTCTTCCATGTGCCCCAGATTGGCCGCCGGCTTGATGAGGATGTCGATATAAGGAGGGTTTTGCGTATCCGGACACCACCCGGTCGACCACCCCCACCGGCAGTCCGCGAGGATAAATCTGGTCGCCTCCGCTGGTAATGACCCGCTCTCCCGGCTTGACCCGTTCATCGGGAAGCATATTAATGATCTGCGGCTGGCCCAGTGCATTGCCGCGCAGTACTCCGCGCAACCGGGTCGACTCCAGCAACACCCCCGCCCCGCTGGTCTGATCGGAAATCACCAGCACCTGCGAGGTGTGCGCGTACACGTCCTTCAGCTTGCCCACGATGCCGTCCGGGGTGATGACCGCCATGTCCGGCTTTAGGCCGTCTTTGGCGCCTTTATCGATGTACAGGACGCGTGACTGGTCGGTGCCTGATGTGCCGATCACCTGCGCCGGAACGGTACTGTAGATGTAGTGCTCTTTGAAGGCCAGCAGTGCCTGCAGCCGTTGTCCCTGGCGCGCATCTTCGAGCAGCCCTGCCTGCTCCAGCTGCAGGCGGCTCACCTGTTCTTTCAGCTCCTGGTTCTGCTGCCGCACGTGGCGAAGATCGAGATAGTTCGACCACATGCCGCGCAGACCGCTCCCGCTGCCATGCAGAACTTTTTCTGGTGGCGACATGAGGCCGATGGCCCAGTAGCGTATCAGGCGCACCGACGGCTGATCCCCGCCATTGGGGTTGGGCCTGCGCACCTGCACGGCCAACCCGATGACCTGGCCCACCAGCACAGCCACCAGAAACAGGATGTTTTTATAGCGGCTCAAAACGAATCCATCGCTGCTTCCAGGTACCGGGCCGGAGGCGCCGGCGCCTTATCGTTCTTTATAGATCGATTCGCCGGCTGCTCAGTCGATCTTGATCTTGCGCAGCAAACGGAAGTCACTCAGCATTTTGCCTGTGCCCAGCACCACGCTGGCCAGGGGATCGTCGGCAATCGAAACCGGCAGGCCGGTTTCTTCGCGAATACGCTTGTCGAGATTCTTGATCAGCGCACCCGCCTCCGGTCAGAACGATGCCGCGGTCGCTGATGTCGGCGCTGAGTTCCGGCGGGGTCCGTTCCAGGGCCACGCGGATGGCGTTGAGGATGGTCGAAATGCATTCCGTAAGCGCTTCACGGATCTCGCTGTCATCGATGGTGATGGTCTTGGGCACGCCTTCGATGAGGTTGCGCCCTTTGATCTCCATGGTGAGCGGCTTGTCCAGCGGGTAGGCCGATCCGATATCGATCTTGATCTGCTCCGCCGTCCGCTCGCCGATGAGCAGGTTGTACTTGCGCTTGAGGTAGTTCATGATCGCTTCGTCCATCTGGTTGCCGGCCATGCGGACGGAACGGGAATAGACGATGCCGGAGAGCGAGATGACGGCGATATCGGTGGTGCCGCCGCCAATATCCACCACCATGTTGCCGCTGGGCTCGGTGATGGGCAGACCGGCGCCGATGGCGGCCACCATGGCCTGCTCGACCAGGAACACTTCGCTTGCCTTGGCGCGATAGGCGGAATCTTCAACCGCCCGCTTTTCTACCTGCGTGATCTCCGAAGGCACGCCGATCACGATCCGCGGGTGCACCAGCATTTTGCGGTTGTGCGCCTTCTGGATGAAGTAGTTCAACATCTTTTCCGTGATTTTGAAGTCGGCGATGACGCCGTCCTTCATGGGCTTGATGGCCACGATATTGCCGGGCGTGCGGCCGAGCATCTCCTTGGCCTCTTTGCCGACCGCCTCGACCTCGCCGGTGTTCTTGTTGATGGCGACGATGGAGGGCTCGTTGACGACGATGCCCTTACCGCGCGCATACACCAGGGTGTTGGCGGTGCCTAAATCGATTGCCAGATCGCTCGAGAAGACGCTGAACAGCGAACGCACACCGTGCGTTCGCGAAGAACGCGAATGGAAACCGTTTGATGACATGAATGCAGGACTTTTCCTGACGACCCGGATTCATTGTACGGCCACGGTTGCCTTCTTGCACCGCTACTCTTTTGAGTCTTTACCACCACTTTTAGGGCATACGCCCTGTTTTGAGCGCGCGCGCTGAACAGCGACGGTTCGCCTGAGTTATCCTCTGAAGTTCAACGAAGGGAATGCATATGACGACCAAGATCTACAAGAACCTGATTGGCGGCAAGTGGGTGAGTGCGGAGACCGGCAAGACTTTTCTCAATCACAATCCCGCCAATGTCGACGATGTGGTGGGAGAGTTTCAGTCCTCCGGCGGAGGCGGACGTGGATCGCGCGGTGCAGGCGGCCCGGGCAGCCTATCGCCACTGGCGGCTGGTGCCCGGCGCCTAAGCGGGGGGAGATTCTTTACCGCACCGGCGAGCTGCTGTTGCGCCGTAAAGAGGAGCTGGCCCGGCAGATGACGCGGGAGATGGGTAAGGTCCTGAGCGAGACGCGGGGCGATGTGCAGGAAGCGGCCGACACCGCCTTCTACATGGCGGGCGAAGGGCGCCGGCTTTTCGGCCAGACTACGCCGTCGGAGCTGCGCGACAAGTTCGCCATGTCTGTCCGCATGCCGGTAGGCGTCTGCGGCATGATTACGCCCTGGAACTTCCCTATGGCCATTCCTTCGTGGAAGCTGTTTCCTGCCCTGGTTTGCGGCAATACCTGCGTGATCAAGCCGGCGGAGGATACTCCGCTGTCGACCATCAACCTGGTGGAGCTGTTGCTGGAGGCGGGGCTGCCGGATGGCGTGGTCAACATCGTGACCGGCTTCGGTCCGGATGCCGGCGCGCCTCTGGTGGCGCATCCGGAGGTGAACGCCATTTCGTTCACCGGCTCGAGTGAGGTGGGCCGGATCGTCGGCCAGACGGCGGCCGGTAATTTCAAGCCCTGCTCGCTCGAGATGGGGGGCAAGAATGCCATGATCGTGCTCGAGGACGCAAATCTCGACCTGGCGCTGGATGGCGCGGTTTGGGGCGCTTTTGGCACCACCGGCCAGCGCTGCACGGCGACCAGCCGGATCATTGTGCAGAAGAGCATTGCCGGCGAGTTTACCCGCAGGCTGGTGGAGCGGGCGCAGGCTCTGCGCGTGGGAGACGGTCTTGACGCCCAGGTGGAGATGGGACCGCAGATCAACCAGCAGCAGGTGGAGACTTCTGCGCGCTACACCGCGATTGCGCAGAAGGAGGGAGCCCAGCTGCTGACCGGCGGGCGAGCGTGTGGATGCGCTGAGACAAGGGGTTTTTCTTTGCTCCCACGGTGTTTGGGGGTGTGGGTCCGGAGATGCGCATTGCCCGGGAGGAGGTATTTGGGCCGGTAGTGAGTTTGCTCGAATGCGACAGCTTCGACCAGGCGATTGCTTTTGCCAATGGAATCCAATACGGGCTTTCGACTGCGTTATATTCCCGCAACGTCAACCTGGCGTTCAAAGCGATGCGCGACCTGGAGGCCGGCATTACTTACATCAATGCGCCGACGATTGGGGCGGAGGTGCATCTGCCCTTCGGCGGAGTGAAGCACACCGGCAACGGCCATCGCGAAGGCGGCACGGGGCGCTTGATTTTTATACCTCGTGGAAAGCGGTTTACGTGGATTACTCCGACCGGCTGCAGCGGGCGCAGATCGATACGGGGAGTGACGGGTACTGAGCAAGGCGCGATCATCCACTATTTCGTCGTATATGCATCGGCCAGCCGCAACGCGCGTTCTGTACTGTGGCATGACCAACAGCCTGGTTCGCGCGCAGTATGGAGGAACATTAAGCGTCGGGACAGATTCCTGGGAGTTTACTTGCTGCAGCTACAGATGCGAGCGCCTGGTGTGGTTTGAGCATTACCAGTACGTGCACAACGCGTTGCAAGAGAAAAGCAAATCAAGAGGCTGGACCCGCGCCAAGAAAATAGAGCTAATCGAAGAACAAAACCCATCGTGGTCTGACCTAAGCGAAGCGTGGGGAGGACGAACTGCAGATCCCTCCACTGCGCTGCGCTCCGGTCGGGATGACAAAGGGAGGGTGGCTACGCTTTCACGGACAGCCTAGTCCGACTGGAGCGACGGAAAGACGCAGTCCCGCGCAGTCCAGTGCGATGGCAGCATGACAGTCTTGGGACAACGAAGCCAGCTTTCTAATCGGTCCATCCGAGTCGCAGGCTTGCGAAAAGTAACCGCCTCCCCTTGTCATCCCGAGCGCAGCCGAGGGATCTGCAGTTCCACCCGCAGCGCACCCTACCCGCATTTGCTAGCATTCCCTTGCGAGGCAAATTTTTAGATGATCATCGGCGTTCCCAAGGAAGTCAAAGACCATGAATCCCGGGTGGGCATCACACCCGCCGGCGTGAAGGCGCTGGTCGATGCAGGCCACACCGTCCTGGTGCAAACCCAGGCCGGCGATCTCTCCGCCTTCTCCGACGACGAATACCAGGCAGCAGGAGCCGAGATCGTCGGCTCGGCACACAACGTCTGGGGCCTCGCCGACATGATCGTCAAAGTAAAAGAACCAGTCGAACAGGAATATGCCTTCTTTCGCGAAGGCCTGGTGCTCTTTACCTACCTGCACCTGGCTCCCCTGCCCGCCCTCACCGACCGGCTGCTGGCCAGCAAAGTAACCGGCATCGCCTACGAAACCATCCGCGACCGCGCAGGCACTCTCCCCCTGCTGACCCCCATGTCCGAGGTGGCAGGACGAATGTCGGTGCAGGTCGGCGCAACCTACCTGGAAAAGGAAAAAGGCGGCCGCGGAGTGCTGCTGGGCGGAGTGCCCGGAGTGCCGCCGGCTACCGTCTGCATCCTGGGCGGCGGCATCGTCGGCACCAACGCCGCAAAAATCGCCCTCGGCATGGGCGCAAACGTCACTATCGTTGATCTGAATCTCAATCGGCTGCGCGAACTCGACGATATCTTCAACGGCCGCGTCTATACCCTGGCCTCGAACTCCTACAACATCGCCCGCGCAGTGCAAGGCGCCGACCTGGTGATCGGCGGCGTGCTGATTCCCGGGGCCGCGGCTCCCAGGATCGTGACCCGGCAAATGGTCTCCCGCATGAAAAAAGGAGCGGTCGTGGTCGATGTCGCCATCGACCAGGGCGGCTGCATCGAAACCGCCAAGCCCACCACCCACAGCGATCCCTCTTACCTGGTCGATGGAGTGGTCCACTACTGCGTCACCAACATGCCCGCGGCTGTTCCCAATACATCGACCCTGGCGCTCACCAACGCCACCTTCCCTTACGTGCTCCGCCTGGCGCAGCACGGCGCCGCAGCAGCGATCAAGGCCGATCCAGGAATGTGCGAAGGAGTGAACACCTACGCCGGGCAACTTACCTATAAGGCAGTGGCGCAATCCATGGCAGGGAGTGGAAGCCGGTGCTCGATCTGCTGAGCTAATCACCGGCAAGTCCCAGGGCGGGACTCGCCGGTGCCGGATTGGAAGGTTTACTGGGCTGGAGGTCCGCCTGCGGGAGCGCCGCCGCCGCGCTGCATGCATGCGTTCCTGCATCTTCTGTTGATCCTCAGCGAATTTCTGCTTCTGACTATCGTTCAGGATCGCCTGGATCTTGGTGCTCGAGTCTTCGCGAATGCTCTTCATCTTGGCCATCTTGTCTTCCCGGGACAAGGAACTGTCCTGACGCAGCGCCATCATCTGCTGCTGCTGGTTGGCAAGGATCGGCTTGATTTGCGTCTGCTGGTCGGCGGACAGGTTGTAGCGCTTGGTCATGCGCGCAACCTGTTCATCGGGAGTCATCTGTTGATGGCCCATGCGACCGGGACCATTCCCCGGTTGCTGGGCGGAAGCATCGGGGGCGGGGTTATCCTGCTGCGCAAAGGCGGCAGCCGCGCCAAGGGTGAGCCCAGTGGCTAAAAGACCACTGAGTGCTATACGACATAACTGGTTCTTCATGGGTGTTTCTCCTGCATATCTACCACAGTCATAGGAACACGCGGTCTGGCGCATGGTTGCTGCGGAAACCGGACGCTCATGCAACCATGTCACAAGAAATTGACGTAGAGACGGCCGAAGAAGTTCAGTGTTTGGGCGGCATCGGAACCGGAGCCGAGCGCAAACCACAGGTCAGCAGCCCTGGCTGCGGCTGCCGGCGGGAAGATAGGCATAGGCAAAGACCACCTGGTACTCGCTCTCGCCCGGATAGGAGCACAGGGCACAGCCGGGCTTGTACTCGAGGACAGGGTTCTCCTGCTGGCTTTCGGTCCATTCCCTGGATCTGGTGCGGCGGCAGGGTCACCCACGTTGCTCTCCGCTTTCCGGGAGGATAAACCATCACCCGGCCATGCTCGTTGCCGGCGTTCACCAGGCTTCCACCCGCGCCATTCGATGCCCTCCACAACCAGCGGCCATGCGACACGCGCATACCAATGGGAGCTGGAGGGAATGGGCTCGGCCAGCTTGATGGCGCGGCTGGTCTTGTTCACCAGGGTAAAACGAAAGCCCGGACCCTGATCCGGTGCCAACCACCGCCAGATAGCTTGCCGAGAGGGTTACCCCGGAGCAGAGGGGCACCGAGCGCACCGGCCTGGCGGCCGCGCCGGCAGCTGAACCGGCAGAATAAGTAAAGAAAACAAGGATCCGGGAAAGAATCAGACCACGCCCTTCCCTTCCACGATGTGGATGTAGCGGTTGGCAGCGAGCTTGGTGAGTTTCTCGACCTGCTTGCTGGGGGCAGGCCAGTGGATTTCCAGCTCATCGATCTCAGTGGCGGTTCCAATCCCAAGCACTTCACGCGGATCGTGCGAAGAGAGATAGCTGCCGCCATTGTTCTTAAGCCGCTCGCGCACCTTGCCGCCTGCTTTCCAGATGATGCGCGCGCCGATCGCATCGCGATTGCAGGTGACGCCCTCGAGCTTCAATCCCAGCCAGTTGTTGCCTTTGGCCGCGTTGTTTTTCAAAAGCACGGGAGGACCGCCGTTAACGCCAATGATCACATCCACCGCGCCGTCATTGTCGTAGTCGCCTACCGCTAAGCCTCGCCCGGACCAATCCTTCTGAAATGCCGGGCCCGCGCTGCCGCGGTCACATCATGCAGCTTGTGGTCTGCACCCTGGTGAAACAGCAGCAGCGGCTCTTTGTACTTCACCTGCATGGAGTAGGAATCGATCATGTCGTCAGGATGGCCGTTGGCCAAGATCAGATCGACCAGGCCATCGTTGTCGTAGTCGAAATATTTCAGTCCCCAGCCGCTCATCAACCGGGTACTGCGAGCCACGCCATTCGGTCTGCGCGGCATCGGAAAACGATTCGTCTTTGTTGTTGACGTAGACGGAATACATTTCGTGGTCCACGTTGGAAACAAACAGATCCTGATATCCGTCTGCGTTGAGGTCCGCCGCATCCACGCCCATGCCCGAACGAGGCCGCCCACTGTCGCTGAAACCTACGCCCGCCTGCAGCGCGATCTCATCCCACTTCCACTGGCCATTCGGCTCCGGGACCGCGATTCACGAACAGAAAATTCTGCACCGTGTCGTTGGCGACAAAGAGATCCATGCGGCCATCGTTGTTGATATCGGTGGCGACCACTCCGAGGCCCTTGCCCAAAGCGGACGCAATGGCGGTTCCCTTGGTGACGTCGGTGAAGGTGCCGTCGCCGTTGTTGTGATAGAGAAAGCTGGCGGTGGGCTTGAATACCCGCGGGACACAGTAGTAATTTCTGCCGATCTGGTTGTTGCCGCATTCCAGCTTGCGCACGCCGGCAGTAGTCCACAAAACTGCAGATAAAGAGATCGAGCCGGCCGTCATTGTCGTAATCGAACCAGACCGCGCTGGTGGTGAACCCGGGAGTGGCGACACCCGCATGTTCCGTCACGTCGGCGAAGGTTCCATCGTGGTTGTTCTTGTACAGAGTGCATCGCCCGTAGGCAGTCACCAGCATGTCGGGCCAGCCGTCGTTGTCGTAATCGCCCACGGCGACTCCCATTCCGAAATAGGCTCCGGCCACACCGGCCTTTTCGGTGACGTCGGTAAACGTGCCGTCGCGATTGTTCTTGTACAGAGCGTTGCGAACCGGCTTGGATGGCTTCCAGAAATCGCTGGGGCCGCTGTTCACCAGAAAGATGTCCATCCAGCCGTCGTTGTCGTAGTCGAGAAAGGCGCAGCCCGGGCCCAGCGCTTCGGGCAGAAAGCGGCTGGGAGACATCGCGTTTTCATGCACCCAGTGGATGCCGGAGGCGGACGGCGGCACTTCGATGAACAACGGCTCCTTTGATGTCTGGGCCGATGTCTGTGCGTAAGCGGGCAGGACCTTTGCCACCCCGGCCAGCATGCCGAATCGCAGAAACCCACGCCTGGAAAAAGTCATTAACCCTATCCTATCGTCGGTTTTGCTAGCCCGGGTAGGGTTCATTGGGTTTCACAATCCGGATGCGATGATCGGTGAATTTGTAGTGCGCTCCGGGCAAATCAAGCTTCGGCATGTGGCAGGAGACACAGTTGGTTTTGGCAACCGGACAAGCCTTCGCGCCCGGTTTTGCAGGTTTTCCGCAGCTTCGCGCCATGGCAGGCCAGGCACTTTGGGTCGAAATTCACTGGTTGAGGGCCGAAGTCGTGATGCGGGTTGTGGCACGCCAGGCAACTGATGCGCGCATCGTCCGGGTCGTAGCATTTGCTGCCTGTCAGGCGATACGGTTGAAAGCGAACGTTGGCGATGCTTGGGTTTCGCCTGCAGCGCGATCTCCGCCCAGGTGCGGTGACACTGGCCGCAGAAGTTAGACAGCCTGTTCCGCGGAGAGCCCGATCAGCTTGTCAGGTCTTTGGGCGGCGCCGGCCTCGTGATTGCCCGCCAGCATCGCAGCCAGATGGGCGTCGATGGCCTGATGACAGTGCCCGCATTGCACTCCCGGAGTCAATTTGTCCAGGGTGAGTTCTTTCCCTGCGGCCGCATTGGTCGCGTGGCATCCAAAGCAGCGCAGCTTGTCATCGTGGCTCATCAATCGTCCGGCGGCCTGCGATGATGTCGGCAGGAGTCGAGCCCGCAGAGCCCATCGTGGGTCCAAGACCATTCAATTCCGGAACCAGCTGACGCGGCTCTCGTAGAGCTCGCCATCCTTTTCCAGAATGAACGTTGGCCCATGGCGGAACTGGCGCCCATCGCCCAGCGGATCGGCATGGTGACCGTCTGGCGTTCCATCGGTCACCGAATATTCGCTCTCGGTTGCCCTTGCGCTCAATGCGATAGGAGTACTTGCCGACGGTCGCGGTCAGCAGAGGATGGTCGATGAGAATTTTGCATCTTCTCGACCGTTTCGAGCGCATGCGCCATGTAGGTGGACGGCTGCGTCAACGCCTCGACGTGGCATCGCGCACAGCGCAGCCGGGCGCCACGGAGTTTGTCTGCGCCACCATGGCTACAGGCAACAGCAAACACAGCAGGAGTGCCATAGCTTTTCATCACAAATCGAATATCACTTGAGCTTGGCGCCGGGCTGCTTGGCTTGCGCTTCCGCCGTCAGTTTCAGCACAATTTCCCGCTCCCGCTTGCTGTCTTCCGGCCGCTTCAGCCGGTAGTAAACCAGCGACAAGGAGACATGCGCCTCGGTAAATTGCGGCGACTGTTTCACCAGACTCTCGAGAATTTCCCGCGCCTCGTCGAGATGGTTTTCATCGATGGCAATCAGCGCCTGCTGGTAACGAACGCCGGGGTCTCCGGGCCTGGTCTCTTCCGCGCGCGCGAAGTACTTGGCGGCCTCTTCATAGTTTTGTTCTATCCTTGCCGCCGCCCCCAGCTGCAGGTTGGCCTCGAAGTTGTAAGGATCCACCGCCAGTTCCGCCTTGTATTGTTTCGCCGACAGATCGGAGTCGCCGGTAAACATCAACGCCTTGGCATAGAGGACATGCACTTCGGGAAGATTTGGATTGAGAGCAACCGCCTTGGCGAACTCATCGCGGGCGCCGGCATAATCCTGCACATTCATTTTTGCGCGTGCCCAACATCAAGTGCGCTTCTGCCGAGTCGCCATTGCGCAGAATGCGATCGACCAGAACCTGCCCTTCCTCGACGCGATTCTGGCGGATCAACGCCGTTCCCAGCAGATAAGCAATGGCCAGATCGTCGGGATACTTCTGCTCCGCCGGCTCGAGCATGCGAATCACCTCGTCCTCGCGTCCCATGCGTGAATAGCAGTCCGCCAGCAACAGCAGCGCCTGGTGGTTTGCCGGATCTTCCGCATGGACCTTTTCCAGTTGCGTGGTGGCGTCATCGATCTTCCCCATCTTGTAGTAGACAAGGGCCAGATTGAGCCTTGCTCCCTCCAGTTTGGGAGATTGCTTGAGGGCGGTCTTGTATTCGGGAAGAGCCTCTTCATAGCGGCCCAAGCCAGCCAAGCGCGGCGCCCAGGTTGGAATGGATGGCAGCGACCTCAGGGTGCAGCTTCAGAAATTGTCTGTATTCGGTGACCGCGCCCTCAAGATCACCCGCCTGCTGCTTTTGCATGGCGTCCTGCACCAGCTGCTGGGGGTATCTGTGCCTGCGCGGTGCCAAGGAAGACTGAGGCGAGGGTTAACGCAAAAAGAAGAGAGGGCTTCCGCATACCGGGAACTGTTCTGAGTAACCAGAACAAGTATAACGGTACGGCGGAAGCCCTCGCTATTCCGTTGTTTAATGTACCGTTGAGCTAGAAGTAGAACTTCGCTCCAAACTCTATAATGCGTTGTCCCTGCTTTTGGGTGGTGATACCGAAGTTCGTATTCGCTCTGCGTGATGACCTGCGAGACCGGATCCTGCTCGAACTGCAGGGTCAGGTTGCTGCCGCTGGGGAACGAATACAGCGGATGGTTGAGGAAGTTGTAGGCCTGCGCCCGGATCTGCAGCTTCATACTTTCCGTGATAGAGAAGTTCTTGAAGATTGCCAGATCCGAATTGAAAATGCAGGGCCGTAGGCAGCGGGAAGCAGCGTCGGGCCGCCCTGGCCGGGGACTGTGGGAGCGGCAAAGCAGTTCGAGTTTACGAACTGATGCGAAGCCGTGTGCCCCGGGTTCCCCGCAGGTATACAGCGGATTCAACTGTCTGTCAGCTTGTTCCCAGGATGGACTGGTTATTGATGGCGATGCCGGTTGGGTTCGCCGTGCTGATCGAACCCGGAATGATCGCCGCCGATTGCGGGCAGGAGATGCCGGCTGCCTTTTCCGCCGCCGTCGCCACGCAAGTGAAGGCCAGCATTGTAGTTAGTATTCGGCGGGTTATTTGGGGTGTTATTGCCGCCGTAGGTGAGGTTGGCTCCGCTCTCCAACTGCGTGACTCCGGAGAACTGCCAGCCGTTGACGGCTCCGTTGACCAGGTGATTGGAGTGGACCAGCGTTCCCAGATCAATCGAGTAAGCGGCGTTGAACAGGTGTCTGCGATCCGAGGCCAAGGGGCCGTAGTTCGCATGCGAGGTTGAAGGGATCGTTGGCCGGGTTCACGATACCCATGGACTTCTGGCAGGTGTAGTTGGTCTGAATGACGTAGCGTCCCGAATGGCGTATCCAGCTTACCTGCAAGGCGTTGTAGTTGCTGTACAGGTTGTTGGTGGCTTCGACGATGTTACCATACCCCTGCAAGGGGCGATAGTTGTTGGCATTCGCGGTCGCCGGGTTGCTGGCAGACAGCATGGAGCCATAAGGAACCAGGTTGATGTTGCTGCCGACACCCGCCCTCAGTGTTCTGCAGATCCCTGCTCCGGTTGCCCACATAGGCAGATCTCCAACAGGCCCTGGCAAGGTGTTTGCTGGTCGACGTTGACGCTCCAGCCGTCGGTATAGGGTTGTTTGTTATCCTTAGAATCGACGGCCGCAGGAGAAGCGGGCGTCGCGGCTAGGTTAAGACAACGACAGGTAAGCGGTGAACAGAGCCGACCCTGCCGGCGGATTGGTCGGGCAACCGGTGGATCCGACCCAGTTGCTGGGCGACAGATTGGCCTGCGCTACGCCCGCCGAGGCGTCCAGGCCGCTGGTGAACTGGCCGGAGTGGTAGTAGAAGCGGCCCCAGCCTCCGCGAACCACGGTATTGCCGTTCCCGGAAACGTCGTAGGCGGCTCCGAAACGCGGCTGGTAGAACAGTGTCCGGGTCGGGAATCCTCCCACTGGCACGGATTGGCATCTTTGGCAGTGCCACTCGAATCCGCAGAACGTCGGCGCAGACGCGCAACCTGGGGCAAATTGGGCGGTGTTAAAGATCGAGTAGCCAAAGCCCAGCGCATCCTGCCAGGGTTGGAAGTGGGTGAAGCGAATGCCAAATTCCAGGGTCAACTTCTTTTTGACCTTCCAGGAATCCTGCACGAAGAACTCGTAGGTATTGTAGTGAATGTCGTTAATGCGGTTGTTATTGGTTTCATTGTAACTGTTGCAGGTTGCCGGTCAGCAGGTCGGCATACTCGTTGCCATAGCTGAAGCTATTGCCCGCCGAGACCTGCGCCTCTCCGTTGGTGTCGTTGTTCGCCGGCTGCGAGTTGCGAATCCACTCGTAGAAGAACCCGGCCTTGATCGTGTGGTCGCCCATCACCTTGGTGAAGCGTATCGCTCACGCTGGGCATCCATTTGTTCGCGTACAAGCCCTGGGATGCTCCTCCAGCTTCAAAGCCGCCGGGATTGAAGACCAGCGCCGCTTCGCTGGGGCCGAAATTTCCGAACGAGGGAATCTGGGACACGCCGTTGTTGAAAACGCCTTGTAGCTGTAGCCGACGTTGGCGCGAGCGACCTTCGCAGGATCCGCGAAATACGTTGGGGAAGCCGACAAAGGTATAGGCGATGATGGTTTCGTTGGTCATGGTCTGGATTGAAGACGTGGGTAATCGAGCCGGAAAATGAATCTGACTTATTCTTACCCTCGATCGGCGTCGGATAAGGAACCTGGTCGCCATTGCGCCACCAGAGTCCAACCGGGAACTGCTGAGTTTCGCGCTGGTAGTTGTAGCGGACAAACACCTTGGTTGCTCGCTGATGTTATAGTCGCCGCGAATTGTCCACTGGCGATTGTTCTGGTTGAAGATTTCCGACTGGGTGTAGTTGTAGCCGCCGGTGGCTGTTCGGATTTGCGTTCGCCGCCGGATAAAGCTTAGCTAAAGCCAGCATGTTGGGATCGATGCAGGTGCCGTTGGCAGGGCCGGTGCAAGGGCTCAGCTGCGTGGTGCCACCGAATTTGGCAATGGCGGCGTTGGTGAGCTGGCCGGGAGCCTTGCCGGAAGCCGTGATGTTGCCTTCCTTGGCTACTTCCTCGGGCGAGAAATCGCCGCTCAGTTCACCGGGAGTCGGCACGGTCGCACGGAGCAATCCAGTGTCCAGAATCTGGTAGTAGTACTCAAAGCCGGTCCAGAAAAACAGCTTGGTGTTGTCTTTGTGGAAGCGAGTTCCCGGGATGAAGATGGGACCGCCGATGGTGCCGCCAGGATAGTAGTAGACGTTCGCCGGCTGCTTGACGCCGCTGTTGTTGTTCAGCCAGTCATTGGCGTTGAGCGCATGGTTGCGGGCGGTAGAAAAATGCGCTGCCGTGATAAGCGGTGCCGCCGGCTTTGGTGACCGACGTGATCACGATGGGACCCTTCTGGTCTTCTGCGCTGAAGTTGGAGGTCAGCACCTTGAATTCCTGCAGGAAGTCGGAGTTGGGGTTGACCGGCGTATCGCAGTTGCAACCAGGATCGGAGACGTGCGCGCCGTCGGCCACGATGTCGAGTGAGTTGTTCGGCAGACCATTGTAGGAATAGGCGGCGTTGAGCGGGCTCTGGCTGCCGGAGTCTCCGTTGGCGTTGATGCCGATGGTCTGCGCCGTTGTAGTTCGATTTATTGCTGGTGCCGTTCTGGATGCCGAAGCCGGGCACGATCTTGATGTACTCCGCGGCATTGCTGCCCACCTGGGTGAAGTTCTCCAGTTCCTTGGTGTCCGAGGCGAACGACCTCTCGCCTGAGTCAGTGGTGGCCAGCGCGATGTTCTCAGCGTTCACCGAAACTGTCTGGTCGGCAGAACCGACACTGAGCGCTGACGTTGACGTTGCGCTTTTCGCCGCCACCCAGGGTGATGTTCGATGCCGCGAAGTCCTTGAAGCCGCCGGCCGAGACCGCCAGATTGTAGGTGCCGACAGGCACCGACGCAAAGGTGTAGTACCCATCTGCGTCAGATTGCGTGTCGCGCGCGGAACCGGATCCGGCGTCGGTTAAGACAATCTTTGCGTTGGGGACCACTGCGCCGGTGGGGTCGGACACCACGCCGGTAAGGGTTGCGAAAATGCCTTGGGCTAGTAAGGGCTGACCGCAGAAGACAAGGAAGGCAACGAACGCGGCTATGCGCGACAATTTACGTATGCTCACTGACACACCTCTCCAAAAACACAGCAAAAACGTTTCTTTAGAGCAGCGCATCACTCGCGCCGCATTTATTGGGTCCGTTGAGCATATGAATACTCGGGCTATAAGGTTGTCAAGCTAATTTCGCAAAATACTTAAACGATTCTGTAAAAACTGTTGGTTCTGTTTACGGCCGCGGGAGATCCGGTTGTGCAGTGCCCCTAACCGGCTTCTGCCCCGGCCTAAGCTAAAGTCGATAAGTTATTTGTTTTCAACCGTGTTGCTAGGGGTCGAACGGGAAACGCCGATCCAGCCCGGTGGTACGGGACAGCAAAAGGTAACTAACCTGGCGCAAGACAAACGCCGTAGTGACAAGAAGAATACGACCCCGTCTCAAAATGGAATAAGGGAGCGCGGATCTGAAGTCAGAGTGTAGTGGGTCACACAGATGCACGTTAATCCCGCGATGTAACAAAGCGTCCTGCGATTGACCTGCCACGAAGCCGGGTGCCGTTTGCAGGTTGGGAACTCATCGGGGGGTAGAAGAGGAAAGATTTTTAACGCCGTTGCGCGGTTCTGGAGTCAGAGCTGCTTTTCCATGTGCACGATGGGAAGAGACAAGCCTGGAACAAGAGGGACCTGGCGGTGCTCCCCTTCGATATAGCCACGGGCAAGGTAGAGCGGTACTCCAGTGAGGGTGGCCCCCATTTCGAGGCGGCGGAAGCCTGCGCCTGCCGCGGCTGCTTCACAGACCTCAAGAATTCTGCTGCCGACTCCCCGGCGCGCCCAGGCAGGATGTACGAAAAAAGCCCGTATCTTCGCCGCTTCGTGGTGAGGATCGAGGAGAGCATCCTCGCGGCCGGCGCAATGGTCACTGCCATAGAGCGTCCTGCGCTTGCTCCAGCCGCCGCATCCGGCTGCGACTTTGTCCTCATCCACCTGGGCCTCGGCGACAAAATAGGTGCCATCGTCAATCAACTGCGTATCGACCCCAAAAACGCGTTCCAGAGCCAGCTGGAGCTGCTCCGGGGAATAGTCCGCCGCCTGCAGGCCGAGAACGGAGGCGCGTATGAGCCGCTGTAACGCAGGGATATCGCTGGGAAGAGCAACGCGGACGGAGAGGTTCATGACAAGGCGCTACATCGTCCTTCCTAAAGCGGGTGAAGATCGTCGAGGTGGGGCAGGAGCACGACGCTCTCCTGCTCGTTAGGGTCGGTGCGGGAGATGATAGCGACGGCATCTTCGGTGGTGCTGGGGTTGTAGGGCAGGTGGGGCATGTCGGCCGGGATGTAGAGGAAGTCAGCGGGGTGGAGCAGACAGTGGTGCTCGAGCTGATGGCCGTACCACATGGCGCCGACGCCGCTGAGCATGTAGATGGCAGATTCATGCGAGGCGTGCTTGTGGGCCTTGGCGCGGCCGCCGGGCGGGATGGTAAGCAGCTGCATGTGGATGGCCTGGGAACCGACGGTTTCCGCGGAGATGGCGGGAGCGTACATGAGGCCTTGTTTGCCCTGGAAGGGCTCGCCCGCACGGACGAGCCGGCAGGTGGGTTGGACGGCTTCGGTGGTAGACGGCATGGCGGGCCTCGCGGGGGAAAGAATTGTCTATCAGGTTAGCGATGTGAGCCGGCCATTGTCGATAGCGGTTTCAAGGGACCGCCAGCACTACGGATGGGGCGGCGGCTGCTCGACAAACATGAATTTCTTTCGCTCGGTCTCCTGTTGTCTTGCAGCGGCCTGTAGCCCCGAGAGACGTTTTACAAGATCCTGTATTTGCTCCCGCGACTCAGGAGAGTGGCGAAGAGCAACGATGAGATGGTAGATAGCGACTTGATCGGAAGGATCATATTGCAGAACAAGCCGGCACTGGTCCGCAGCCAGATCGTATTGGCTGGAGCGCAAATAAATGTTCGCCAGCAGATCTCTAGCCTCGAGCAGATCGGGCTTCAGCTTGACTGCGGTCAATGCGGATCGCAACGCCTCGGAGGAGTTCTCCCCGTTCGCTTCCGGCCCCTGGTCAAAGAGCAGCCTGGCGAGCAGATAGTGCAGGAGGGCACTCTCAGGATGGGTTTTCAACTGTGAACGGACCTGCGCGATCGCGGCCTCGGGGTTATTTCTCTGTAGCTGTGCCAGATCGAGCGCGTAAGAGGTAACACTTTGTTTCGAATCCAACTGCTCTGCTTTCCTGAAGTCAGCTTCGGCCCGGTCGTACTGTGCCAGCTGGGCGTAAAGCATGCCGCGGGAAATGTACAGAGAAGGTTCGCCGGGAAGGCGCAGAAGGCCAGCATCCGTCATGTCGATGCCAACTTGATAGGATTCGTGATTCAGGCTCAAGGCAGCGAAACTGGTGTAGTAGCTGGCAGTGGCCGGACTGAGCACGATGGCCTCACGAAGCAGTGAGACTGCCTTGGGCGTATCACCCGTGGCCTCGTAAGCTTCCGAGGCAAGGCTGAGGGTTTCAGGATCGGAGGGTTCGGCCTCAAGCAGCGGGCCGAGCACGCGGAGCGCAGCTTCATATTGTTTAGTCTGCACCAGCAGAAGAGCCGAATCGTATTTGGGATAGGAGCGCTCGGGCAGCAAGGCAGCGAGTTGCTCAAAAACCGGGATGGCTTTCTCAGGCTGGCCGGTTTGCGCCAGGCACTTTCCATAGGCCTCAAGCGAATTGGGATGGGTGGCAACGGCAGCAGAGCTGGCGACGAAATGGTCGATTGCGCCGCTGCAGTCGCCCTGCTTCTCCTCAACCATGGCCAGCATTTCGTGCGCGGTGAGGTCCTTCGGATCCCGGGTAAGAATTCTTTCCAGGATCGGGATGGCACGCTTGTCCCGGGTGCGATAGAGAAGCTGTGCTTCCCCTTTGAGAGCTGCCGTGTAGTTGGGAGAAATGCTGAGAGCTTTATCAAAAGCGTCGAGCGCTGGCTGATCGTTGCCCTGGAGGGATAGGACGATGCCTTCGAGTGCCCACAGATGATAGTCCTGGGGAGCATGGCGCAGCATGGATTGGGTCGCTTGCAGAGCCTCGCCATACTGTTTGGAACGGATCAGAGATTCGATGGATTGGAGCGACTGGCCGCCGGCCTGAGCAACCAGGGAGATCGCGAAAATGAGCGAGGCGCTGCCCCGGATACCCATGCCGCCTGACTGTGCTCTCAAAAAAAACGTGGAAGAACGCCGTTCATGAATCATACGCCTCAGCGTTTCGAGATTCGACTTGACAGCTTCAGGTTGGAAACTCCAGAATGCACGCTGCAGCCGGAAACCAATAGGAAAACGTTATCCGGTACGGACAATACAAAATAGTTTGCCTAATTTATCAAACGAATTGGGTTTTTTAGGAGGGTATGTGAAGGCAACCAGTTTTCGACTCGTGGTCCGAATCCTGCTGTTTACCGCGGTTGCTGCAGGGTTAGCGATTCCAAGTGCATTGGCCCAGTTCTCGAGCGGTATCGAGGGAACGGCGCACGATCAAACCGGCGCCACGCTCGTGGGGGCGAGGGTGATTGTTAACGATACGCGTCTGGGCGTGAACAAGACCACGGTCACGAACCAGGAAGGCTATTTCCGCATCGACAGCATCGCTGCCTCTACCTACACGGTGCAGATTCAGATCGCCGGCTTCAAAACCTGGAGCCAGCCGGACCTTACCCTGCAGGTGGGCGAAATGCGGACGCTTGCCCCGGTGCTCGAAGTCGGGCGCGGTCTCGACGGACGTCTCGGTCAACGCTGACCAGGCCACAGTCAACCTCGTCGCTCCAACGACCGGGACCGTCATTACCCCAGACACGCTGCAGCAGACCCCCCTGCCGGGCCAAAACGTGTATGGTCTCACGACCCTAACGCCGGGCGTCACCGGAAACGCAGTCACCAGCGGTGACAATTACACCAACGAATACGCCATCAATATCAACGCCGCCGGTCTGCGCCAGGAGCAGAATGGCTTTCAGATCGATGGCGCTTACACCAATACGCCCTCTCGTGGCGGTGGCACCTCCATCTCTCCCAACCCCGAAATTGTGCAGTCAATGGAGATCCGCACCAATGACTTTGACGCCTCCAAGGGAAGGAATGGGGGGGCGACGGTGAATGTGTTTACCCGGTCCGGCAGCAACGACTTTCACGGAACGTTAGACTACTACTTCACCAACAATTCGCTGACCGCGCTGACGCACTTTGAGTCCAAGGTGCCCTCGTTCACACGCAACGAGGTGGGGGCCACGTTTGGCGGACCGGTGATCAAGAACAAACTCTTTGTGTACGGCGCCATCGACGTGCTGCGCTCCAGCACCACCAGCGCGAACCAATACACGTTTGAGACCCAGGACTTCGATAGCTGGGTTCAGGCGAACCTCCCGAATACCGTGGCCGCAAGTGTGCTCAAGGCGGCTCCGCCGCTGGTGTTTCCGACCTCGGGCATCCTGACTGTGAGCCAGGTGGAGACGCAAAACCCTGGATACTATACCCCGCCGGCGGGAATTCCGAGCACGCTCGCAGCGGTGGGCATCGCGAACGTCAGTTACTCTGTGCCCAAGGACGGCTATCAGTGGAGCGTTCGCGGCGACTACTACCACGGAGAAAAGGATCGCTTTTATGTGACCTCGCTTCGCACCTACGACACGTCAGCAAGTGCGAACCCCCGGCCTTACCTCAACATTAATCAGGCCAACAGCTCCGATTTCGTCAGTGTCGATTGGACCCACACCTTCTCGGCAAAACTGTTAAACGAAGGCGGGGTGAACATGATTCGGCCTTACGGATCCAATTTGCCGGCGAATTCCGCTGCCATCCCTTACATCAATGTGACCGGGTTGCAAGGCTTCTCGAACTGGGGGCCGGGTAACTTCACCCAGACCACCCTCGGCTGGCGCGACGTGATGACGGCGACGATCCAGAACCACACGCTCCGGTTCGGGTTCGAACAGTTCAACATCCGCGAGGCTGACGCACAGGACGGCGCCTTCGATCGGCCGACCTACAACTTCAACAACATTCTCGACTATGTGCAGGACGAAGCGACGACGGAGACGGCCACCCCGGTCGATCTGAACACCCATCTCGAGGCGCCCTATCAACGACGGTACCGCGCGCTCTACACCGGAATCTATATTCAGGACGACTGGAAGCTGCGTCCGAGGCTCACCGTGAATGCCGGGCTTCGCTATGATGCGATGGCCAACTTCTTCTCTATCTACACTCCGAAGTTGACCCGGTTCACACTCGGAAGCGGTTCCAGCCTAAACCAGGAGATTGCCAACGGCGTGGCCGGCCTGGCCAACACCACCCACGTGCTCGACCAAAACATATGGGGCCTCAATCCCCGGGTGGGATTCGCCTGGGACCTCTTCGGCAGAGGCAAGACGGCGGTGCGAGGGGGCTTCGGTCTGTTCGCGGATCAACCGCCCTACCTCCACATTACCGACATCACCGCGGGGAACCTGCCCAACTATTTCCATCCCAACCTCAACGTGCAGTCGGGAACCAAGCCGGTGTTTGCGCTGTGCAGCCCTCCCGTCGGCTACACCGTGGCCTGCCCGGTGGTGAACACCAGCAATGTAACGCTGAACGCCCAAGGCGGCCTGATCAACAATGGCGTCCTGCAGAGGGCGACGCTGGGCGGCCTTTCCGCGAACTACAAATTGACCCAGGTGCTGGACTGGACGCTGAGCGTGCAGCAGGAACTGCCCTGGAACATGGTGGCTGAGCTGAACTACTCGGCCTCGGCCGCTCATCACCTTCCGATCTATCAGGACATCAATCGCTTCGACGGCGATCTGATCGTCAACAACGGAAACCTGACGCGGCTTAATCATAACTTCGCCGACATACAATACGGCACCTCGAACGGCAACTCGATCGGCAACTTTGGCTCGGCACAACTGCTGCGGCGTATGAATCATGGGCTGGCGCTGCGCGGCATCTACACCTTCGGCAAGACGCTGGATGTGTATAGCAACGCGCAGTCGCTTGACAGCGGATCGATTACCGCGACCACCAACATCATCGAGTCGCAGAACCTGGGGGCACAGCGGGGACGCGCGGACTTCGACATCCGGCAACAGTTCTCCGCCGATGGAACCTGGATTGTGCCCAGCGACTACTCCAGTACATGGGAGAGGGCCGTGCTGGGCGGATGGCAATTCGGGGGCGTGTGGATCCTGCAGACGGGCCTGCCGTTCACGGTCTATACCAGCGCATCCTTCGCGGGGGTGTTCGACGCCAACGGAAACCTGATTGGCAACAAAGGAGGCGACTATAACGGAGACGGGTATAACTGGGATGTGCCCAATACACCGTCCTTCGGAAAAACGCTGAGCGGACAAGGTAAGAAGAATTATCTGAACGGGCTGTTCAAAGCTTCCGCCTTTCCCGTACCGAACCTCGGGAGCGAAGGAAACCTTGGCCGAAACACCTACAACCAGCCTGGCTATAACAACCTTGATTTCACGTTCGAGAAGTTCTTCTCCGTCCCCTGGTTCTTTTCCGAGAAGATGAAGATCGAGGCCAAGGGCGAAGTGTTCAACCTGTTCAATCGCAGCAACCTGACCGGGATAAGCTCAGACCTGTCGAGTGGCTCGTTTGGACGGGCTACCAATCAATTGCCTCCGCGCAGCCTGCAGGTGCATTTGCGCGCCAGCTTCTAGTACGAACCCGGGGTGGGCGGATTCCACTGTACTGCGACTGGTATCCGTCCAGGGTTGAAAAGGGCGACCAACGGTCGCCCCCCACATCTCGCGAAGCGAGATATGGGCACCCGGTTTCGTATCGTGTTTGATTATTTATTTCCCCAAATGCCTACAGGAGGATGATGGGCAACCGGCGTCAGTTTTTGAAATCGAGTGCGGCACTGGCTGCAGGGAGCGCAGTGCTGCAGAGCCAGGTAATGAAGAGTCTGGCGGCCGAGCCAACGCGGCCGGCGGAACCCCTCAGCCAGTTTGACTATGCGGATGTACAGCTGCTGGAGGGGCCGATGCTGGAGCAGTTTCACAATAATGTTTCCTTGTTTATGAATTTGCCGGAGGACGATCTGCTGAAGCCGTTCCGCCAGCTTGCAGGCCTGCCGGCGCCGGGAGAGGACATGGGCGGATGGTATTCGCCGTCGAAATGACTTCGATCCGCCGAAGAACATGACCGGGTATATTCCCGGGCACAGCTTTGGGCAGTATATGTCTGGCCTGGCGCGGGCCTATGCGGTCACGGGGGACAAGACGACGCAGGCCAAGGTGCAGCCGGCTGGTGCAGGGATTCGCACCTACGGTCACGACGAAGTTCTATGAAGGGTACTGTATTCCCGCGTACACATTCGACAAGACAAATTGCGGGCTGATCGATGCCCATCAGTTTGCGGAGATCCGAACGCGCTGGCTGTGTTGAACAGGGCAACGGATGCGGTGTTGCCGTGGCTTCCGGAGAAGGCTTTAACCGGGAAGAGATGATGGCGCGGCCGCACAAGAACATTTCGTTATACGTGGGACGAGACCTACACCTGCCGGAGAATTTCTACCTGGCGTATCACCGCGGGGCGGGCGACGGTACCGGCAACTGGCGAAGCGGTTTCTCCAAGACGACTCGTACTTCGGACCCCTGGCGGAGAACGGAATGTGTTGCCCGGCCTGCATGCGTATAGCCATGTAAACGCGCTGTGTTCAGCAATGCAGGCTTATCTCACGGACGGCAGCGAGACGCATCTGGCCGCGGCGCGCAAACGGATTCAGATTTGTGCTGGAGCAGAGCTATGCGACCGGAGGTTGGGGGCCGCAAGGAAGGGTTCACAAAACCCGGGACCGATGAGCTTGTAAACTCGCTGCATAGCTCGACCCAGCGACCTTTGAAACGCCCTGCGGCGCCTATGGTCACTTCAAGATTGCCGGTACATGATGCGCGTAACCGGCGACAGCATGTATGGCGACAGCATGGAGGCGGTGCTTTATAACACCATTCTGGGGGCGCGGCCGATTCGGCCGGATGGGGTGAGTTTTTATTACGCCGACTACAACATGGACGGCACAGAAGGTGGACTATGAGCGAGAAGTGGCCATGCTGCTCTGGCACTTTCCCCAACTCACAGCGGACTACGGAATCAGCTCGTATTTCCGCTCGCCGAAGGGCGTGTACGTAAATCTGTTTGTTCCTTCGCGGGTGACCTGGAGACAGGGTAGCGCGCAGGTCTCAATGACCCAGCAGACGAGCTATCCCACGCTAGGCGAAACAACGCTGCGACTCAAACTGGACCGCGCGCAGAGATTCGTCGATTGCGCTGCGCGTACCTGCATGGGCGGGAAGCGGCAGACACGCGGTGCGGGTGAACGGAAAGCGGTCGAATGCGACTCTACAGCCGGGAAGCTGGATGGAGATCGACCGCGACGTGGAAGGACGGCGATCGGGTCGAGTTCTCGCTCGATATGCCTCTGCGGCTGGTGCCGATGGACCCGCAACATACAAACCTGGTCGCTTTGCTCCATGGCCCGGTGGCCTTGTTCGCGATTGAGCCGGGGTCGAGGAGGATCACGAAAGAGCAGCTGATGGGAGCAGTGCGGAAAGGCGCGGCTGCGGCGGATTGGGAGGTTGCGACGGATCAAGGAAGGGTGTTGATGAAGCCGTATGCGGGCATCGATACAGAGCATTACAGGCTTTACCAGGAGACCTAGCTTAAAAGAACCGATATCCTTCCTTAAACCATTCCGCCGGCTGGTTTTGTGGTCGAAACTTTTCCCGCAGTGGTTTGGTTTCCCCGGCTTCTTTTCCCACATCTCGAGGGGGAGATCGGGCCACCCAACGAGTGGAGTCGGCATTCGCGAAGGCCATGGCACTTGCCCCGAAGTATCGGACTGAGCTGCTTAAAGAAGCTTAGCGGGTTGGAGTGATAACCAGGGTGAAGCCGGCAGCGGTGAAGGTGGCTACGAGTTGATGGGCGGCGGCGTCATACCGCCATGCTTGCCGCGGCAGGGGTTGGTTGTCGAGTTGCACCGCGGCGGGCTCGGTCTCCATAACGGTTACGACTTCATAGGAACGAACGGTGGGCGAGACGCCCACGATGCGCATCCCGGCCGGGGTGGTTTGTAAGGTTGCGCTGGCGCCATCCGGCAGGGTGAAGGTGGAGGTTGCTTCGGCTTTGGCCGGATAGGCTTTCCAAACCAGCGGGCCGGCGAGAAGATTGGGGTCGCTCCAGTTTAAGGTGGCGGTGTCCTTTTCTGGCTTGAAGGGCAGGATCGCGCCGGCTCGGACCAAGATGGGGATTTGGTCGATGGGGGCGGGGACCGTGACGTCGGTTGCCTCCGCTGTAGATGGTCGCCGGTCCAGTAGTTCAGCCAGTCCCCTTTCGGCAAATAGAGTTTGCGGGTGATGGCTCCTTGCTCGATGACCGGGGCTACCAGCAGGCTTTCGCCCAGCAGGTATTGATATTCGGCGGTGGCGCCGCGCGGGTCGTCCGGGTACTGGAGCACCAGGTGGCGCAGGATGGGCACTCCGGTGCGGTGGGCTTCCGCTGCGTAGGTGGCGAAGTAAGGCAGCAGGGCGGTGTGCAGGATGGCGTACTTGCGGAAGAGGGCGATGGTTCCCGGGTCGTGCCAGAGGTCGACGGAGAACTTAGGCCTGGACCAGGGATGATCGCGCATCACCGGAGTGAGGGCGCCAAACTCCGCCCAGCGTAACCATAGTTCCCTATCGTCGCCGTCACTGATGATGTCTGGTCCCCAGGTGGAGTAACCGGACATGCCGGCCGTGATGCCGGCGGTGATTACGGAGGGCAAGCCGAGGTCACGCTTCCAGTTGTGCTGCTGGTCGCCGCCCCACAACATGGGGAATTGCTGCGTGCCGATGAAACCGGAGCGGGCGAAGGAGACGATGTTGGGGTTGAGGGCCAGCACGATACGGCTGCTGATCTTGTGATACAGCCGTTAACTCCGAGC
>CAVWRV010000031.1:0-69967 GCA_963757515.1 uncultured Acidobacteriaceae bacterium
TTAGGGCGCATAGGGCGCTTATGGCGCACACTTTTTTCCGCCTCAGCGGGACTTTAGGGGCGCCATGATTTTCAATTGCACCCTTCCACGCTCCGGGCGGGATGACAATTCATTGGGATCAGTATCCGGCGGCTTTTCCGAAACTATGGCGCTTGTCCTGGCCGCCCTCGATCAGTCCGGTTTTTGGGTCAACGGCAATGCATTCCCCATCGCTCCAGTAATGATCGCCGGCGTCGCCACCCTCGATGGTGTAACCCATGCCCCGCAGAGCGTTCAGGGTCGCGGCCGGAAAGCCTGGTTCCACAAAAACAACATCAGGAAGGTACTGCTGGTGAAAGCGCGGAGCATCCACTGCCCGCTGAATATTCAAGCCTCCATCGGAGGCGCTCAGCAGGATGTTGGCAACCGTGGTGATGATGCGGGGTCCGCCAGGAGAGCCGATGACAAAACGAACCTTGTGGTTCTCCAGCACAATGATGGGCGTCATGCTCGATAGGGGACGCTTCCTGGGAGCAATCGCATTCGCCGCGCCCTGAATCAGCCCAAACATATTCGGGGCGCCGATTTTCGACGTAAAATCGTCCATCTCATCATTGAGCAGGAACCCCAGTCCATCCGCGGTCGCCCCGGAGCCGAAGGAGTTATTCAGGGTATACGTAACTGACACTGCATCGCCGGCCTGGTCGAGTATGGAATAGTGCGTGGTCTGCTTTGATTCAGCATCCGGAATGTAGCCCGGCGGCCGGGCCAGGGTACTGGAGGGGGTCGCCATCGTCATGCTGATGCTTTTGCGCCAGGCCGCGGCGTAGCCCTTATCGATAAGCTGCGCGGTCGGCATGGACTCAAAATCCGGATCGCCCAGGAACGAGGTCCGGTCGTCGAAGGCTCGTCGAAAGGCCTCAATGATCAGGTGCATGGAGTCGGGCGTACGATCGCCCAGGGCCGCCAGGTCGAAACCCTCCAGGATGTTCAGCGTTTCCAGCAATGCGAATGCCGCCGGATGAGGGCGGAGGCGGGGCAAGAATTTCGTACTGGCGATAGGCGCCGGTGAGAGGTTTGCGATCCTTCACCTGGTAGAGCAACAGATCCTTCTTGCTGACCAGGCCGCCATGCTTCTGAATTGCCTTGGCCAACTCGCTAGCCAGGGCGCCGTGATAGAAGCTCCTCGGATCCTGCTCGATGCGGGTGAGCGTACGGGCCAGCTCCGGCTGCCGGAAAACCTCTCCCGGTCTGGTAGAAATTGCCATCGCGCTGGAAGATGCGCCGCGACTCCGGAAATCGGGTAAGCAGGGGATCGTGCAGCATGGCCGCTTCTTCCGCGCTGAGGACGTAGCCTTTTTCCGCCAACTGAATGGCGGGCGCCATCGACCTGGCGCAGCGAGAGCTTGCCAAACCGCTTCTCTGGCCTCGACCAGCCCGGCGACTGTTCCCGGAACGCCGACGGCGAGATAGCCAACCGTGGAGGCTTCGGGAATGATCTTGCCCTCGCGGTCGAGATACATATTGGCAGACGCCCGCAGGGGCGCCCTCTTCGCGGAAGTCGAGGAAGTGGGACTCACCGTTGGCCTGGCGGAGCATCATGAAACCGCCGCCGCCCAGATTGCCTGCGGCAGGGTGGACGACCGCCAGGGCGAAGCCGGTGGCGACCGCGGCATCCACTGCGTTTCCTCCCGCCTGCAGCATCTTCAACCCGGCGTCACTGGCGTCGTGTTGAATGCTGACTACCATGGCGTGTTGTGCCTGCACGGGCGCTACGTCGGGGAGCGCGCCGGATTGTGCCTGCGCGGACAGCCAGGCAAGGAGCAACAGGAAAGGAAGTGCGGGCTTGGCCACCTTCTCTCCAATCGACAAGAGTTTTAGAGAACGCGCGAAGAAGCTCACGCGCAGATTGAATTTCCTGCGGCAGAACGGTGTGTGGGCGGCCCTCATAGCGTTGCGTGCTGTACTTCAGCGCCCATGGCGGTGAATTGCTCCGCCGATGCTAACACGCGGCTCCAGGGCACATGCGGATCGGGATCTCCGGAACTGAAAAGCGCGGGCATTCCCGCGAGGTTGCCTGCATGGTGCAGGTCTGCGTCCGGCGGGCCGATCAAGCCCCCGGTGAAGGCAATGACGCCGCCATAGCGCGCGGGGTTTCTGGCGACAAACTCCGACGACAGGCACGCGCCCTGGGAGAAGCCACAGATAAATATGCGCTCCCGCGCTATGCCGGCATCCACGGCTTGCTGCACGTGGCCCCCACCTTGGCCAAGGCAGACGATAGCCAGGGCTCGTTCTGGCTCGATCGGCGCCATGAAGGAGTAGGGATACCAGCGATGTCCCGCGGCCTGCGGGGCGAGATAGGCAAAGCGCTCGTCGTACATCTCCGTCGCCAGGCCGAGGATGTCTTCTGCCGAGGCGCCGCGGCCGTGCAAAAGAATAACCGCAGCGGCTGCCTGGGTGAGCTTTGCACCCAGGGTGCGTACAGGCTGATCACGATGGGGATCGGTCAACGGAGGTCTCCAATCTACTTGCGCGTGTGCAGTGCAATCGGCGGCAGCATGCGTTCCACCCGCGAACGCTGGCGCTCCAGCCAGGGAGGCAGCTTGAGAGTCTCGCCCAGCGATTCGATCGGCTCGTCGAGGGCAAAACCTGGCGGATCGGTGGCCAGCTCGAACAACACACCACCCGGCTCGCGAAAGTAAATGGAGTGAAAGTAGGTGCGGTCGAGCACCGGGGTCACATCCAGCGAATTCGCCACCAGCACTTCGCGCCATTCCAGCTGCGAGGCATCGTCGGCGGCACGAAAGGCGATGTGGTGCACGCTGCCCGCGCCCATCCGGCCATAGGTGAGCTGGGGCTGAACCAGCACATCAATGTGATTGCCCAGCGCGCTGCCCTCTGCGGCAAAGCGAAAGCGAGTGCCGTGCTCGCCGATCTTGTGGAAGCCCATGGTGGCCAGCACGGCTACCGTCTTTTCGTAGCCGCCCTCACAAAGGGTCACGCCGAAGAAGCCACGAATCGCGTGCTCGGGCGAAACATCGCTGGTGCGCGGGGCCTTCGCCTCCCCTGCGTCCGCGTGGCCGACAATCTCCAGCCGCATGCCATCGGGATCGGCAAAGCTGAGTACCTCCTCCTGGAACCGCTCGCCGGTGCGCTCCACCGGAATGCCGGCAGCCAGCAGACGCTTCTCCCAGAACTGCGAGCGATGCGTGAGGAACGCTGAATGCGGTGGCCGAGGTTTCTCCCACGCCCAGGCTGCCGCGTGTGCGCATGCGGCCAGGGGAAGAAGGTGAGGATGGTTCCCGGCGACCCGGCGTCGTCGCCAAAGTAGAAGTGGTAGGTCCCCGGATCGTCAAAGTTGATGGTGCGTTTGACGAAACGAAGCCCCAGCACTTCGGTGTAGAAGTCGAGATTCCGCTGCGGGTCGGAAGCAATCGCTGTTACGTGATGCAGGCCGACAATAGGTTTTGGCATGGAACAGCCTCGAATCGAGTGTAAGACAAAGATGCTTGCCCACTATGGATGACCGATCCGGAGGAAATGATCCGGGGCAAGGCAACAAAAAGGGCACCCGGCGTGGGTGCCCTTTTCGCTGCAGGTTGGTGGTTCGTTTACGGCAAGTAGTAGCGGAAGGAAGTCCAGAACATGTTGTCTATGCCTTTGGTGCCGACGCCGTTGGGGCCGTTGGCGGAAACCGGCGCGCCCGTCCAGCTTTGGCGCAGGGCGTAAGCGTACTGCATGCCCAGGCGCACGCGGCCATAGTCGCCCCTGTAGAAGTCGTACCAGTAGCCGGCGGTGGCTTCCTGGACGTCTTTGGTCTGGGCGCCGCAGCTTCCGCCGGGGTAGAAGCCGGTGGAACTCCCGTTGTAGCCGGGAGCGGAATTGGTGAGGCAGGAGGAGTTGTTGAGGTAGTAAGAGCCGTAGCCGACTGGCGCGATGGCTGGCGCAGCCCAGTGACCGCCCCATACCTTGGTCGTGGGATTCTGCGCTGCCGAGGGCGCGCCGAGCGTAGTACCGGACCAGGAGCTACGACCGGCGTAGTCCCCGCCGTAGTTCAGGTAGATCATGAGGCGGGGAGTGGCGGCAAACTCTACCGTGGCCAAGGCGGAGAGGTTGTGCAGGGGTGAGAATTCGCCGCTGGCCGCGGAGGTAACGTCGGAGAGCGTGGTGTCGCCATAGCGGCCAACACCCGGTCCGTAGAGGCCCTTGAGACCCAGAGTCAGCTTCTTGTCGAGCACCGTAACGCGACCGCTCGCGCCCACGCCGCCCAGGGCGATCTTGTTGTTGTAGCTGCCGGCCGTGGTGAGCGCCGGGGCGACCGTGGCTCCGGTGGTGATGTCCTTCAAGCCGCCGTAGAGGTTGCTGTCGGTGGTTTCGCCGGGATAAACGGTCTCATGGGCGTAGCGTCCGATGCCGAAGACTTCAAAGTGGCCAAAGCTGGCATCGATAGGCCGCTTTGACGATGATGTCTGGCATGATATTGAAGGAGTAGTTGGCGATGTTGGTGCAGGCGTTGACCGTCTTGTAGACCGGTAGATAGGTGTTCATGCCGCCATTCACTTGGTTGGTGTAGTTCACGATGCTGGTCGAGGGCGAGCAGGTGCTTATAGCGGGATTGTAGTTTCCACCGTTCGCACCGGCGCTGCCAAGGACGGCGTAGGGAGTGTTGCCGGCCAGCGTGGCGCTGTAGAGCAGCTGGGGATTCTCGACTGCGAGTGCCGAAGGCTGCGTGTCGCATGGTCTTGGTAACCCGGAAGCCGTACTGGCGCTCCCAGACGAAGCCCGGAACGTAGTTCGGGTCTATGGTCAGGGGAGTGAGAATGTCGCTGGCGAGGTTGGAAACGCCCTTCTTGTCTTCCGTCGCCAGGGACCAAAGCTGGCCACCGGTGAAGGCCCACCCGTTGTTGAGCGCTACTTGAGCCCACAGGACGCGCTGACGGAAAACATAGCTGTTGCTCTGGTTATCGTTCGAGGTAATGCCTGTACCGAGCCAATCCGCCTCATAGTAGCCGCGGAGGGTTGCCGAGCCGGTCTTGCCTTCGGCCATCAGAGCGACGCGCGACTGGCGTGCGGTGCCGTAGAACTCGCTCAGGGAGTAGGCATCGGCATGCTCGTACGGCAGGGCGTTGAAGGCGGTGGGAATGTCGCCGCCGGTGGCGCGGGTGCGATACACCGTTTCACCCGCCAGATAGCTGCCGGTCGGTGAGAGCGTGATGCCCTTAAAGTGGATTGCGTCGGGGTTCGTTGATCTGCTTTTCGACCTTGGTCTGCTGCTCCTGGATGGTGGTCGCCAGCGAAGTGTTGTTGGTCTTCAGGTCGTTCACCGCGCCTTGCAGATTGCCCACCGCCTGCGGTGTTCTCGGTCAGCGCCGCTGCTGCTGCGCGGCCTGTTGCTGCGCCTGTGCCGCCGCCGCCTGGGCTGCCGCCGCTGCCTGCTGCGCCTGCTGCAACTGCTGGTCGCGATCGCTCAGTTGTTGCTTCAACTGCTGGATCTGCGTCTGCATGTCTTCCCGCAGCGATTGAATCTGGCTTTCCACCGAAGGCTTTTTGGGTACCGGAGCCTTCTTGGTGGTCGTCCGCTTATGGGTCGTTGAAGCGGTACCGGACGCTGTTGTCTGTGCCAGCCCGGCAGACAATGCCGAGACAAGCGCCAGCGTCGCCAGCGTCTTCAGTTGGTTCTTCATTTGGCCTCTCTTTGCTGTTGAATCGCAGTGCAACTACGATGAGTGCAGGGAAAGTGTTCGACAAAAACTCACGCGAAAATCTCCCCGTATCTTCGGGGAAACTGAATGCCGCGCGGAGCCCGTTTTCCTCTGTTGAGATTCGCAGTTGCCTGTGAACATCTGAAGAATTTGCCGTGAAAAAGCGAAGAAAGAGCCCTTTCTCGCCGCCTGAGACGAGGGGACAAAACCTTTGTTTTGAGTGGGTCGCGCTCTTGGCGGGAAGCGGAAAGGCGAATATACCCCGAAAGCGGCAGAGCCAGGTCTACATGACCCATGGCAGACTGCCGTGGACGGCCGTCCGGCGGTCCTTCCGATGAATACCATCCCAGTGTATGAATGAAGGTTCTCGCAGGCGTAACCTAATCCGAGGCCCGAGCGTCCTACTGGCGAACCTATGCTTATAAGAAAATCGACTGATATTCCGTATTCCGAAATTACACCCAGGAGCGCGTACCTCAATCGGCGGGCTTTCATGGCTGGCGCTGCAGCCCTTGGGGTCGCCGGCATGCTGAACCCGCAACAGAAAGTGGCTGCGGCCGCCACCAAGCTTGACACGGTGAAGAGCCCGCTTTCCACCCCCGGGTTGACTCCTACCTCCTACAAAGACATCACCTCGTACAACAATTTCTACGAGTTCGGGGTGGAGAAAGACAATCCTGCGCAGAACGCCGGAAAAATGAAAACCCGGCCCTGGAAGGTCACGGTGGATGGCCTGGTAAAGCAGAAGAAAACCGTTGGCATCGACGAACTGCTGAGTTTCAAGCCCATCGAGGAACGCGTCTATCGCCACCGTTGTGTCGAGGCCTGGAGCATGGTGATTCCCTGGGCCGGCTATTCGCTCTCGGAATTGATCAACTGGGCCGAACCTCTCCCCAAGGCGAAGTTTGTGCAGTTTCTTTCCTTCGAGGATTCCTCGATCATGCCGGGTTTGTCGCAGATAAACCTGGATTGGCCCTATTCAGAGGGACTGCGCATGGATGAAGCCATGCATCCCCTCACTCTGCTCACCTTCGGTTTGTACGGAGAAGTATTGCCCAACCAGGATGGGGCCCCGGTGCGCATCGTGGTGCCCTGGAAATATGGTTTCAAGTCGGCGAAGTCGATCGTAAAGATTCACTTCACCTCTGACCAGCCTCGCACCGCATGGAACGAGATGGCGCCGCGGGAATATGGCTTTTATTCCAACGTAAACCCCAATGTCGACCATCCCCGCTGGAGCCAGAAGACTGAACGCCGCATCGGCGCGTCTCTCTTTAACCAGCGCCAGCCCACCCTCATGTTCAACGGCTATGGAGACCAGGTCGCCAGCCTCTACAACGGCATGGATCTGAAAAAGAATTTCTAGATGAATGAATAAGCGCGCCATCATTGCCTTGAAAGTCGCGGTCTGGCTGGTCTGCCTGGCTCCGCTCGGACTGCTGGTCTACCACGGCTTCACCAACAATCTCGGCCCCGACCCTACAGCCACGGTTACCCATGCCACCGGGTTCGCCACGCTTCGTTTGCTGGTGATCTCCCTGGCCATCACTCCGCTGCGCAGGCTCTCTCCACGCCTCGCCTGGCTGGTGCGCTTCCGCCGCTTGCTTGGTCTGTTCGCTTTTTTCTATGGCTGCCTGCATCTGCTTACCTGGCTCTGGCTTTATTCCGGCTTCAGTGTCGCCGCCATGGCGGATGACTTGGGCAAACGCCGCTACATCATGGCGGGCATGGCTGCCTGGGTGCTCTTGGTTCCGCTGGCTGCCACCTCTACCAACTGGTCAATCCGGAAACTGGGGGGAAAGCGGTGGCAGGCCCTGCATCGGCTTGCATATGTCTCGGCCATCTGCGGCGTGATTCATTATTGGTGGATCGTCAAGAGCGGGGTTCGTACCCCGATCACCATCACCCTGGTGCTGGCAGTGCTGCTGCTGGCGCGCATCGTCTGGTCGGTGCGTCAGAGAATCGACCGGCAAGCAGAGGTTGCCACCGCGCGGTAGGGGTTATTCTTCGATCCCTGCGAACATATCCGTCTCCAGAGGAGAGGAACGGAAGCCCGGCGCTGCTGCCAGCAGATATTTTTCCTCGCCGCCGGTCTTCGTCGAAGACCACCTTGACCTTGGCCAGGAGTTCGGCCTGGGTCGTGTGCTGCATGAAAGCCTCGAGTTTCTTCGGCTTTCAGGTCGCCCAATTCGAGCACCAGCGAAGCAGGCATGAGTGCGATCTTCCGCGCTTCCTCCGCGTCCGCATAGGCCAGGAAGGGGGCGGCGGCGTAGTACAGCTTTTGCGGCACGGTAGGGAAGTAGCCCCGCGGCGATCTGTTCCGGGGCGAAATTACTGCGCCCTGCCCAGTGAAAGGCTGCGGTGGCAAAAAACGAGACCATGGTGTGGTCCGGGTGCAGATTTACGTTGCCGTCGCCGCCGAAGGTCAGCACCACGTGGGGGCGAAAACGGCGGATCGCGCTCCACCAGCACCGTCGTGACCGGAGCTAAAGTCCTGGGCCGCCAAGCCGCCATCGGGATAGTTGAGCACCTCACCGTGGTCGACGCCCAATACCCGCAAAGCCGCGGCGAACTCCTGCCGCCGCAAATTGGCCAGTTCATCGTCGTTGCGGGCGTTGCCCCGGTGCGATCCAGCGCGCCCTTCCGTGAGGCAAACCACGCTGCGTTTCCACGCCGCGCTGGTGGGCCAGCATCAAGCGCGCCGCCAAAGGCTCCGCACTCGTCGTCCGGGTGGGCGGTAAAACACATCAGGCGCAGCGGCAAATTGGAGGCTAGTCCCACGGCAGGCAATTTTCAGCTACCGGGCGAAAGCTTCTGCGATGCAGCGGACTCGGCCCATGCGCCAACAGCGCCTGCTTGTGCTCCGGCGTGCTGTAGCCCTTGTGAGAAGCAAGACCGTAGACCGGGTAGTCGCGATCCAGTTGGCGCATGCGGTTATCGCGGTAGACCTTGGCCAGGACGGAAGCGGCGGCGATGGAGATGCTCAGCGAATCGCCATAGATGATGCTGGTCTGCGCGCAGGCGAAGTCAAGCCGCATGGCATCCACCAGCAGATGGTCCGGCGCCAGCGGCAGGCGGCACACCGCAGCCGTCATGGCCGCGCGTGTTGCCTGGTAGATGTTAATGCGATCGATGGTTTCGGCATCGACTTCCTCGATCGCAATCGCCAGGGCTCGGCGCTCTACGATGCGTGCCAGGCGCTCGCGTTCTTCACGGATCAATTGTTTGGAGTCGCGCAGGCCCGGAATGCGGCAGCCCTCGGGGAGAATCACCGCCGCAGCGACTACCGGCCCGAACAGAGCGCCACGGCCGACCTCGTCGACCCCGGCAACTACCTTGGCTCCGCTGGCGCGGGCGGCCCGTTCGTAGCGGTTTCCGCACACCAGCGACTTGAGCATGCGCATCTTGCGTGCCGACGGGGAAAGTTCACGCTCCAGCGCTTCCGGCTCTATCAAGAGACTCTTGCATCGCCAAAATCGAGTGTAGATCATTCTGACTAATTGCCTGCGCATTACGTCCCGCGTTTCCCACAGCTCGCAGCAAGTATTTGCCGAAAAGGAATCCGACGAAGACAACGCCCCGGCAGCGATGAGAGCCGGGGCGGTTAATCAGGAATTTCCTGAAGGAACGCTACTTGCGTTCCACTTCTTTCAGGCGAGCCGCCTTGCCACGCAGGCCGCGCAGGTAGAAGAGCTTGGAGCGCCGCACCCGCGCAGACCGCACCTTCTCCACTTTGTCGACTACCTTGGAGTTGAACGGGAAAATGCGCTCGACACCCTGGCCGAAGCTCATCTTGCGCACCGTGAAGCTGCCTTGCGCCCCGTTCTTGAGCGCAATGACGATGCCCTCGAACGCCTGCAGGCGTTCCTTGTCGCCTTCTTTGATCTTGACCTGCACCCGTACCGTATCGCCGGGCTCGAACTCGGGCAGGTCGGTGCGCCGAAGCTTCTCGGCCAGACGCTGCATAACTGGATGAATAGACATAATTGCTTCCTGGTCGCGGTGAAAAATGCGGTAACGTCGAAGTTCTTAGTTTACACGGAATCTTTACTTTGCGCGCCCTCAGGATGCACTTCAAGTGCGCGCAGAAAGGTGCGATCTTCCGCGCTCAATTCGGCGTGGTGCAGCAAATCCGGCCGGTTGCGCAGCGTTTTCTTGAGCGCTTGCTCCCGCCGCCACCTGCGAATCTGCTCATGGTTGCCACTGCTCAGCACTTCGGGCACCGCCAGCCCGCGAAACTCGGCCGGACGCGTGTAGTGGGGGTAATCCAGCAGTCCACCGGCGCCATGGGTCGAGCTCACGCCAGCTCCCCTTTTTTGCAGCAGCTCATCCGCCGGCCCGAAGCTTTCGTATTCCGAAGATGCGTCGTTGCCCAGCACCCCTGGCAACAGACGCATGGTGGCGTCCAGCACCACCGCGGCGGCTAACTCACCGCCGGAGAGCACATAATCTCCAATCGACAGCTCCTGGTCCGCGATCAGTTCGCTCACCCGCTCGTCGACCCCCTCGTAGCGCCCGCACAGCAGAACCACTCGGCTGGTCCGCGGCCAATTCACGGGCCATCGCCTGGGAAAATCGTTTTCCCTGCGCGGAGAGCAGGATCACCGTTTCCCGCTGCGCCGCCCGTTCTGCCCTGGGCGGAAGCTGCAGGTGCTCAACTGCCTCGGCCAGAGGTTCGGGCTTCAGCACCATGCCCTCGCCGCCGCCAAAGGGCCGGTCGTCTACCGTGCGATGCCGATCGTGGGTGAACTCCCGCAGATCGTGCACCGCCACGCTAAGCAAGCCGCCCTGGATGGCCCGCTTGACCACGCCATGCTCGAAGATGCCGGCAAAAAATCCGGGGAAGATGGTAGATGATGTCGAAGCGCATGGCGGTTACTCCGATTCGTCCCCAGATGCGGTCCTGCACGGTCAGCAGACCCTGCGGAAGATCCATTTCCAGCCGTTTGCCTTCGATATCCATCTTCCTCAGGTAGGCGCGGACGAAAGGGATGAGCAGTTCATCGCCGCGCCGGCGTGCGTATCACCAGCATTGCCGGACCGGCTCCTTCCGGCTCCACATCGGTGATCTCGCCTGCATCCGCGGCGCCACCGCGGCTCACGTCGATCACCCTCACCCCCAGCAGGTCGCTCACATAGACGGCATCGCCCTCGAGCGGCATGCGCTCCTCGCGCGGAATCACCACATCAAAGCCGCGCAGGTTCTCCGCATCGGCGATCGAATCGACCTGGGAAAATTTCAGCACCACGCGTCCCTTGTGGAGCCAATGGGATTCCACCTTCGCTTCCCGCATAGCATCGAGCGGCCCCCCGGCTGGAGGACGAAGAAATAATCGCTTGCGTTGGGTGAAGTGCTCGGGAAAGTCGGTAAAGAGATCAGCCAGCACCTCACCGTGACGGCCCTGCGGGCGCACGATGTGAGCCAGCAGAACCCAGCTTGCAGGGGGCGCTGTCATTTGCCGGCTCCGTACTCAGAATGGGAATGACAGGATGCGCCACTGGCGCCAGCCGCATGCGGCCGCTAACGCTAGGAATCGGCCGGCTTTCCGGCCTCATCTTCTTCCAGAATGTCCAGCGTGTACCGATGGTGCAGCTTCATGCTCACCGCGCTCAGGATGGTACGCATCGAGCGCGCGGTTCGGCCTTGTTTGCCGATAACTTTGCCCACATCCGCGGAGGCGACACGCAGGCGCAGCACCGTGTTCTCGTCTCTGGCCACAGCCTGCACTTCCACTGCTTGCGGGTCGTCAACCAGGGCTTTGGCGATCTCTGTGACTAGTTGTTGCATATCATTATGATTCGTGTCTTGCATCATCGTCCCGGCCTCAAAGAGCCAACCAATGCAGGATTGTCTCAACAATCTGCCGCCAGTCTTAATGCACTTCAGAAACAGGCGATGGCTCGGGTCCCTTCATGACCGAGCATTAAACCGCTTTTCCTGTGGTTGTGTCCAGAGGGTTTTACGCCGCGGTGGGCGCCGGGCTGTAAGCAGCCAACAGCTTGGCTACGCGTTCGGAGAGTTGTGCGCCATTGCTGGTCCAGTGCTCGATGCGCTCACGCTTCAGATCGACAGTGGCCGGGTTGGTGCGCGGGTTGTAGGTGCCCACAACCTCGATCGACCGGCCGTTACGGGCGCGGTCCTTCTCAATGACGACAACGCGATAATACGGCTGCTTTCGTGCACCGAAGCGAGCCAGACGAATCATCAACACAGGCGTAAATCCTTTCAGATAGTTCTTCCCTGATGGGGTGAAATCCGGGTGGGTTTGGGAGCGCGAACAGCGGGCAAAATGCCGCATAGGCGCATACTACCCAACAATCAAGTATCGCTGGATCGCGCCCATTGCGCAAGTCTGCAGCCAGGTCAGTGAGCCAGAGCCGGAGGCTTGGCTCTAGGCGACAGCGTCCAGATAGCTGGGAAAGAGGGGGGTTGAATACTCCTGGATGAAAGCCGTAAGCCGGACCAGCATGGCGCTGTAGGTGGCGACGGCGCGGTGGGCATTCACGGCCGCTCCCACGGATGAAGCGGAGAACACATACTGTCCCAAGGCCAGTAGAACGCACAGCCGGATCTGGAAGGCGTCGCTGCGCAACCCTTCCAGCATTTCCTGATCGACGCTTTGCCCGTGCTCGGCGGCATAGTCTGCGAGTTGAACCAGGACCGGGGAATTTTTATACATCGCCCACAGGCCCTTGCAGCCCTGGATGCGCTGCCACACGTCTTTCGGGGTTACCTGAACTTCGCTCTTGTAGAGAAAACGCTCGGTGATCTCTTCGATACCCCAGTCATTGCCGCGCAATTGACTGATGATTCCGTTCCAGGTTTTGTCACGGCGCTTCATTTGCTGGCGGCGCCAGAATGCAGCGTAGCCAATCAGCAGGGCAGTAAGTATTACCTGAAGCAGCGGCAAAATCATGTCGTTATTTCACCTGCATCCGTACCAACGCCGTACGTGCGAGCTTTGCCCGTCCAGCAAGTGTAACCAAAAACTGTTCCATTTGTGGACTGAATTCACGCCGGCGTACCTCTTTAGTTGTAAATGCCCATACTAAAAAGCCGACATCCAGGGTGATAGCTACCACACGGATGGACTCCAGGCCTCGGGAGTCGCCAGAGTAGCGCTGCAACCAGGCTCACAATCAGATCCACCGCGCTATAAAAAGAGAGGCCGGTGGCCAGTTGCAAGACCTTGTTTCTCCAGCCGATGCCCAGCAGCTGCGCAAAGCCGGCCGTAGCCACAAAAATCAGCATCCGCAGCAAACCTACGGTGAGATCGAGAGGGACCTTGATGTCTTGGATTTTGTTGCCGGTATTGTCGAAATGCTAGGCCAGCAGAACGCCACCCAGCAAAGACAACGTCATCGCAGCAACAAATGCACGAACGCTACCGCGAGGGAGCGAGGCATGGACCGGGCGCAGAACATTCCAGGCGATTTCGAGAAGAACGGCCAGATCGAGCAGATATGCGAGAGGCAACAACGCGAAAGACACAGACCGAGCCAAATGCACTGGAACCGGCTACCAGACTGCGCCTGATGCCAAAGTCGTATGAGCAAACTGAAGGCAATCGAGAGGGTAAAAACGGGGAAGATCTTGTACTGACGGCGCACCACAAGCACGACAAGCAAGCTGATCTCGGCCGACCAGACCTACAACAGGCCAAACGTCGCGTAAAGCGCTTGCAAGCTCATATTGCACCTTTGTAGATGCAGAATAGCTCCAGGCGCCCCCGTTCGCAAAGACCGCTTCGGTTAATTGATGGCGAAAGGTTCCTATCTACGCATCTACCCAAAAAGCATCCAGAATATGTTCGGAAATGCACAAGCGTGGGCGGACGCGGACACGGCAAGCATTCCGGCTACTGTCAGGGCGCGGATCAGGGTCATTTTCATGGGAAACTCCTTGAGCGCAGGTGGCGCGTATGCAGATGTTACCTTTGGGGATGACCTGCCCGCTACAACTTTCGTGTGATTATTACTTAGTATATAACCAAGAGCACAAGTAACGCGGTTTGCGGAATTGGAAGCGCTCTTCCGTCGCTGGCCGGGAGCGGTTGCTCAAAATTGCGGAAGAAGAGGTGAAACCTGAAGGCACTAAGTGTGTAACTTTGGTACTATGGGGCACAGAAGGTGGCCTTTTTAGGGGATTCCCGTACCACCCAGTTCTGATTATGATCAGGGCATGGATATATCAACCGCAGTCGCCACCGAACGTCCTATCGAACTCCGCGCTGCGGTTCGCTTTCCCCTGTGCGTACCGATTACCATTAGCACTGAAACAGGAGACCTTCCGGCGGTTACGGAAAATATTTCCGCCAATGGCGTTCTGTTTGAGCTTGGTACTTCTTTAGTGGTCGGCAGTATCGTAAGCTTCACCATCAAGATGCCGGCCGAGGCCATGGGCACCCCCACCGATGTTGTATTGCACTGCACCGGCCGCGTGGTACGCTGCACACCAGATGTAAAACCAGAAGTAAAGACGACGCATGTCGCTGCGGTTATTGATAAATATCATTTTAGTCACTGAAGCTATTTTTGGTCTTTGAACCTATGGTATCTGCCAAACCTGAATTTCCCGATGCCGGTCCGTCCGACGGCGCATATGAACCCGATGAGGGCGCAGACAACGCTGCGATACGAATCGTTCTCGCCGATTCGCAGGCGATCTACCGGGTAGGTATCCGGAAGATCTTTGCGCTCGAAGACGATATCCGTGTCATTGCGCAGGTCGATACCCTGGCCGGCCTTCACGGTGCCATCCAACGCTTTCCAACCGACATGATCCTGCTCGAGGGCAATTTGATCGCGGGCACGGTCGATGCTATTCCGGAACTGGTCCGCCGCGCGCCGCAGTTGAAGATTATTGTCCAGTCGGCCCAGAACGATGAGTCCAATACTGTCGAGCTTTACCGCCGGGGTGTCCGAGGCATTATTCCTCGCTCCATCTCGCCCGACCTGCTGGTCAAGTGTGTGCGCAAGATCGCAGCCGGGGAGACCTGGATCGATAACCAGTCGATCAACTGGGTGATCGAGGCTTACCGGTCGCAGGCAACTGCGCTGACCAGCCCTCGAACCCAGCCGCGTCTTTCGCCCAAAGAGCTGGCCATCATTACCTGCATCACCCAGGGCAAGCGCAACAAGGAAATTGCTTATCAGCTCGGCACCACGGAGCAGGTAATCAAGAACTATCTGCGCAAGGTGTATGACAAGCTTGGCGTCTCCGATCGCCTGGAGCTTGCGCTCTATTGCCTGCATCATCAGCTGCACAAAAAGGCTGCCGGCACCGTGCCCGCGACCGGCGCTCCGGTTACTGAGGCGCTTGCGGTAAACAACGGCAAGATCTGAATACTTCTGGGGGGGAGTCCCCTCTATTCACGGATTAGTCCCGCAGGGACGGCTGAAAATTATCCAGGATTGCGGTCCCCGGGTACAACCTTTTCAGCCGTCCCTTGCGGGACTTTTCGTCGATTGTGCATGGTTCCCAGGACTGCGTCCTGGGCTATCTCAGCCGTCCCTCCGGGACTAGGCCTTCTTGGAGCTTTATCCTCGGGGTTTAGCGCTGCACGCCGAACAGCATCCAGATGATCAGGCTGATCAACGCGGTAAAGAAGACCAGCAGGAAGCCGCCCAGCGCCAAGGCCACCGTACGCTGCTGTTCCGGCTTCGGCCTGGTGATGCCGAAGGTTGCGACGAAGCTCTCTACCAGGAAATTCAGTAATTTCATCGCAGCACCGCTGCTCCATTATCGCCCCGGGCGTCTGTGTTAGGCTCACATTTGTCGTGAGTGATCGAGAAGCATTTCCGCCCGGGCAGGAACTGCCGGCACCGGCTCGCAAAGAACTCGATGAGCCTCATCTCCCCGCCAAAGACCTGGAGCGGGAAATCGGCGATTCTGAAGCCTGGGATGAAGCTTCCGAGGATAACGGCGGAGATCCGTGCAAGGAGCGGCTAACACCCCGCCCATCAACTACGGTTACAGATAGATTACGTCTGCGGGGTTTCCCATGCGCCCGATTCCGCGGCACGAAAAACAGCTTCGATCACCGCCATATTCTTGATCGCGTCGGTAAGTGGAACCGGCACCGGGGTGCCTTCACGCAGGGCTCTGGAAAAGACGTCGCCCTGAATCGTGTATTGGTCGCAGGTAGGGAAGGTCTCTACCGTGATGCCGCCCCCCAGGAGGTCGCGCCCGTCGTCGATAAAAATTCGGCAAGGCCGGTCATTGGGCGCATTGAAGGGGATTTCGATTTCGATACGGCCCTTGGTCCCCAATATTTGCATTCGTTGGTACGGAACAAGCTGTGTGCTGCAGGTAAACGTTGCTTGCCCGGACGGGAACTCGAGGATGGCTGAGGTCAACCGGTCGACGCTGAAAGTTGGGGTCTTTCTCGATCAGGCCGGATACCCGTAATGGCTCTTCACCGAAGAGAAATCGCGAGGTGTTGATGGGGTAGCACCCTATGTCCATCATGCCCCCACCGCCGCATTCCGCCATGTTGCGGATGTTTTTAGGATCGGTGTTGAAGTAGCTGAAGAAACCCCTGGATCGAACGCAATTGACCAATGCGGCCGGAGGCAATCAACTCTCGTGTACGCAGCCACTGCGGATGGGTGCGGACCATGAAGGCTTCGCCAATCGTTACCCCGGTGCGCTGCTGCACGGCCAACAGACTCCTGGCTTCGGCCACCGTCATGCTGATCGGTTTCTCGCACAGGACATGTTTTCCCGCTTCGGCAGCCTTGATCGACCAGGGAACGTGAAGCTGGTTCGGCAGTGGATTGTAGACCGCTTCAATCTCCGGGTCGGCGAGCAGCTCTTCATACGAACCATAAGCCTTGGCGATGCCCAGGGCGCGGGCAGCCTCCTCGGCCTTGTGAAGGTCGCGTGAGGCGATCGCGGTCACCTCGGTCCAACTCACCTTTTTGCATGGCCGGCAGCACTTTCTTAATGCCGATTCCAGCCGTGCTCAGAACTCCCCAACGAACTTTGTTTGGCATCTCAGGAAATGATACGGGAAAACCCCAGTTGAGAATTTTCCACGTGCTGCGCATTCGGGGAGGAAGCACCTAGTTCTGCTTGAGCTTCCGGGGTGGCCATACCGGATCGCGTTTCTCCAGAAAGGCCTGTAATCCCTCGCGGAAATCGGCGCTGTTGCGGATCTTTTCGTTCCATCGCATGGCCCGCGCCAGATCACGATCGAGGCGCTCTTTGGCAAAAGAACTCAGCAACTTCTTGACCGCACTCATTGATTCCGGACTGTTCTTTATCAAGAGAGCCGCCAGCTCTCGGACCCGCGGCATCAGTTCGCCCTCCGCCACCACCTCGGTCACCAGGCCCATGCGACAGGGCTTCCTGGGCGTCCAGGATCCTACCCGAGAGCAGCAGACTCTTGGCCTTCTTTTCCCCAACCATCTCCAGCAGAAATACGGAGACGATGGCGGGAATGAACCCAATTTTTACCTCGGTATAGCCGAACTTCGCCTTGGGCGCAGCAAGGGTGAAGTCACATAAAGTCGCTAACCCCGTCCCACCCGCGATGGCTGGTCCATTCACCGCCGCTATGGTCGGCTTCGTCAACTCGTATAGCCGGCGCATCATCCACATGGTCGATTCGGCGTCCGCCCGCTGATCTTCCGGCCGTTGATTGGGTGAGCGATTTGAGATTCTCCAGGTCCATCCCGGAGCAGAAAGCGGTTCCCGCGCCGGTAAGCACGACTACTCCGCAAGGGCATGTGGCCGCCTCGCCCAATGCGTGGATAAGCTCGGCAATCATCTGCGGATTCAAGGCATTCCTGCGATCGGGCCGGTTCATGGTGATGGTGTGGATGAATGTCGGCTTCCTTGATTTCCAGGGTTGCGTAATTGATGGCCACGTTCTCGAATGCTCCTCAGTGCTTTTATAGCTGCCCGGCCTGGATTCGCCGTGAAAAATGCTCTAACCCGCCTTGGCTGCGCCGAATCTATCAGCGATTGCACGGCCCATGGTCAGCAACTGGTCCAGTGGCCGCAAATCGGGGCAAGAGCGCACCGAGCCTTGCGAGCTCGGTTATGGCGCCTCGGTGGCCACATTGCCCACCAGCGCGTCCTGGGCGAAGGGACAGCCGCCCTGCCCACCCAGCGCCATGTCGAGGCGGCGGCAGCCTGCCTGGTAAGCCGCCGCGACCTTTTCCGCCGCCTGCTGTGGGTCTCGCGTGCAAGTGGGCGCCAAGCTCAATGCCGGGGACCGCTGCGAGCACGGCGCCCACCAGCGACTGGATCTGCCCCGGGCTGGCCATCCCCACGGTATCGGCCAGGGAAACTTCTTCGATGCCCAGTTCTTTCAAAGTGAGGCAGGCGGTGATCACCTCCTCCTGCCGCCAGGGGTCGCCGTAGGGATTGCCGAAGGCCATGGACAGATAAGCCACCATGCCCAGGCCGGCTTGCGTCGCCTGGGCGCATATCTTGTCCAACGTCTGCAGTGCCTGTTGCTGGGTCTGTCTCTGGTTGCGCTCCAGAAATGTGGCGGAGAGGGAATAGGGAAACCCCAAGGTAGTTACCGCTCCAGTGGTAATGGCCCGCTCCGCGCCTTGCTGGTTGACCACGATGGCGATAATCTCCACCTCGCTGCCCGGGTCAAGCAACGCCAATACCTGTTCCGAATCGGCCATTTGCGGCACCGCCGTTGGGGAAACGAAAGAGACAGCGTCAATATGGCGGAAACCAGCGGTCATGAGAGCGCGCAGGTAATCGGCCTTGACCTCCGCCGGAATCTGTTGCGGCATGGACTGCCAGGCATCCCGCGGGCACTCGATAATCTTCACCGGCTGAGCGGTCACCGCAGCCCCCGGGCGCTTAGTTTCGCGCCAGTAGCCACAGTACGCCGAAGCCCAGCAGATGTATCGCAACCAACTGCATCAGCACTCCCCACAATGGCTTCCATCTGGTGGCGACGCTTGCATACAAGCCATAAAGAGGATACTGCGCATACAGCATTATCTGCGACCAGCTGTCGCTGGCCGGTTCGGAAAGGCCGAGCTGGGGCTGCTTGAGCAGCAGCGCATAGGGGTAGAGGAGCTGCAGCCGGAGCAACCCACCTGCGCCCATCAACGGCAGGATTTCCGCCGTTTTCACCGCCGCCAGCGTGATCGCGACCCCTGCCAGCAGCGGCCACCACGCCACCCAACCAGGGGTCTTCTTTCTGTTTCTTTTGCTGGTTGCGGGTCTCTTAGGACGAGCCAAGGTCTGCGAGCTCATGATCCGAGCATACCGGCCGGAGGTTGAGGAAGGGGTCCGTAATCAGTGACCGTGCACCTTACTGATCACATTCCTTCATGTTGTCCTGCCACGAACCCGGGTGCCCGGGTTCGTGACAGGGCAATCGCGGGATAGCTAGCGGGGGACGAGAAAGCTGGCGGGGATGGGCGCTTCGTCCGATTCCTGCGGCTTGTTCAAGCCGCCGTAGCGGCGTTCGCGCCGCTGGTAGTCGGCAATGGCCTCGAGCAGATGGATGCCGCGAAAATCGGGCCAGAAGCGTTCGGTGACATAAATCTCGGAATAAGCCATCTGCCACAACAGGAAATTGGAGACGCGAAACTCACCGCTGGTGCGCACCACCAGGTCGGGATCAGGCATGTGCGCGGTGTAGAGGTGGCGGCGGAGGTCTTCTTCGCCGATTTGCTCGAGCGATAGGTTTTTGGAGGCGGCTTCCCGGGCCAGGGCCCTGACGGCGTCCACCAGCTCCGACCGCGCGCCGTAATTGAGCGCCAGCGTCAGCACCGTGCCGTTGTTGTGCGCGGTGGCTTCGGCGGCCCACTGCATCTTCTCCTGCACTTCGGAGGGCAGCTCATGGGTTCGGCCGATATAAGCGATGCGCACATTGTTGTCGTTCATGCGCTCGACGTTGTCTACCAGGTAGGAGCGCAGCAGCCGCATGAGGAAGTTGACTTCGGTCTTGGGACGGCGCAGATTGTTTTCGAGCGAGAAGGCGTAGAGCGTCAGCCAGGGTAAGTTGATGCGCGAGGCCGTCTCGACCACATACTGGACCGACTCGGCGCCTTGCTGATGCCCGAGAAAGCGCCTGAGGCTGCGCTTGCCTGCCCAGCGTCCGTTGCCGTCCATGATGATGGCTACGTGCTGTGGCAGGCGAGCCGGATCCAGTTTGCTATAGATGGCCTGCTCTTCGGGAGATAACTCGGCTACGCGGCTCGGTGGCAGGAAGCGCAAAACGATTGCCTTTCCTTACGACCGTAGCACATGGTCCCCTCCCCCGCAAAACCGCTCAGCGACATCCACAGCGGGGGGTCGTACCAACACTTCAGGCAGGGAATAGCCGTAGCTTAGGCGCTTCTACGGCGGCCCATAGCCAAGTCGCGCACCTGGTTGAGGAACATGGAGCGCTGCAGGCGTATCCATCTGCGAGATGTACGGGGCAAGCTCGGCCAGGAAAGGATCGCCGAGAATCGACGCAGTCTCTTCATGGCGGCGGCTGCGCGCGTCACGAAGCAGGTTGCAAATGTCGATCTCGAGCGCCGCAGCCAGCCGTGCCAGCGAAGACAAGCGTCGGCATCGCCTTGCCATTCTCGATTTTGGAGATGTAGGTACGGGGTACCTGCATACGGCCAGCGAGTTGGCGTTGGCTCAGATTGCGGCCCTTGCGAAGATCGCGCACCGCGCGCGCCACCTGAAGGCCGTTATCTTCGGCCACAGCTTCTTCCGGCTCGCCGGCGAATTGCGGAACGAGCCGTTCCGGTTCTTCGACTTCGAGCGGTTTGTGGCAGCGCCTACATAGAGAGTTCGCAGTGCGAAACTGAACCAGAGTGCAGCGTTCACACCGTAGAACCTCACGCGCCTCGACGGTTGCTAAGGTAGTAGCCATAATTTTTATAACGGAGCGCCAGAGCAGGGCGGTCCTGGTAAGAAGCGTCGCTTTTAGATCACCTTGCACAGCTTCGTGCCAAGTATCGCGTTTAACGACGGTCCCTACCTGATTCATGATTACAGTGATGCAGGGTATCCTCAATGTCAAGTTAAAAAGTAGGGTCAAAGCGGAAAACGTGGTACGAATTTCGGGAGAAACCCTAAAAAACACGGAGTGTCACGGTTGTCTGTGCAAAAAGATACTGAATGGCCGGAATAAGATATACGCGAACCGAAGCCTGGAACCTGCTGAACGAGTACACGCAATCGCCGGGTTTGCTCAAACATGCGCTCGCTGTCGAGGCTTGCATGGGTGCTCATGGCGAGGAGCAGGCGCCACGCGCGGGCTGAGCGGAGACAGAAGCAAACGCGTTGTGCGAGACCTATCGCATCACCGGTTTGCTGCACGATTTTGATTACGAAAAATATCCCAGCGCGGAGGAGCACCCCTTCGTGGGAAACAAAATTCTGGCGGAACAGGGATGGCCGGAGGAGATACGCGAGGCCATCATGGGTCATGCTCAGTACTCCGGTGTAGCGAGAAAAACACACCTCGCCAAAGCCCTCTTTGCGTGCGATGAATTAGCCGGTTTTTTGACCGCTGTGTCGCTGGTCAAACCCACCAAATCGATCTTCGACGTAGACGTGCCGAGTGTGCGTAAGAAGATGAAAGATAAGGCTTTCGCACGCGGTGTACATCGCGAAGACATCATCGCCGGCGCGCAGGAACTGGGCCTGGAACTGGATGCCCACATCGCCTTCTGCATCGCCGCCATGCGCAGCCACGCCGAGGTGCTGGGCCTCAATGGCGTGGCGGCTTCCGTCCCCTCTGCCGTAAGCCTTTTTCTGCTCTGGCCGGAATCCAGGAAGGCCGCCCGATTTGCGTGCTCATGCGAGCCGACGCGAACCCGCTCATATATGTAACTATAATTGTTTCGTTATCGATGGGCGAGCCATGTCTCAGCCGCGGTCGCCGATATCATTTTCTTCGCATCACGCGAAGGTTGAAGCTTCAGGCCGTCGTTTCGTGGACAGAGATTTTTTCTGCGCGGGCTGCACGAAGAAGGCGTGCGCGCGCAATTCCTTCGTTTGCGCAGGCGCCACTCTCTGGCTCTTCTTTACCGGTCGCGGAATGGCGGATGGAAGGAGAAACCCTGTCCCACTTTCGTGTTATTGGCGTGTGTGATTCATTGGGCGCCGCGATATTGTTCCGAGCGGAGAGGATCGGAGTTTTCCGGCGCCTCAGGATCGATGGCAAAGTCGAAAATCTCTCCCTCGGCAAACCCGGGGCTGGAGGGCAGAGGAACGAGGGCATACTCGCCCGGGGCGAGAACCTGCCGCGGAGAGAGCCGGTACCAGTCCGTCGTGCCCACGCGCTGCTGCTTGATGCCGATGACATCCGGGTACTGCGCATCCTCATGCTTTGCCTGCTGCTTCAGTTGCGCCATGGCGTCTTTCGTTACCTCGCGCCGCTGCCCTTCGATGCTCAGGCGCACCACGACCAGATCGGAGCGGCCATCGTCGTTGCCGGAGACTCCGCGCAGGAAGAACAGCGGAGCCGGATCGTGCACCCGAACCGCGGCTGCCTCACCCTTGAATTCAATCGTGTGTCGCATTTTGAGAGAGAAGCCGGGTTCATCCGCCGTGGTGTCCGGGGGCTTCAACCGTACCAGCTCGCGCACGCCCTTCCAGGTATCGAGCGCCCAGACATGTCCGTAGGTCGGGAGCTGGAGACCTTCCGCCACGCTGATGTCATCGGAAGAGACGCTCTCCCGCGGTGTGACCTGAGCTTGGCTCAGGGCGAGCGCGCTGTAGCCGAGGATCAAAGCCAGGGAGAGAATGCGATGGGATTGCATGTTTCGTGTTTCTTCTTTGGGATGACTGCGACTGCGTTTCGAGACCCAGACCATCCTAGTGTGCTGTTGCGGAAATGCAATGCATGAAAGACACCCAGGGCTAAACAGGCTGCGAAAAGTCGCTCTTGGCGAGGTCCGGGCTGTACAGGCTGCGGAACACTCCAGTTGTTGAAGGGTACGGCTTTAGCCCGTCGGGAATCCTGGAGGACGCAAGATCCGTTCCGCAGCGGCTAAAGCCGTACCGGGTGCAAGAGTCTAGGATGCGACCTGGGGGTCGAAAACTGCAGAGGCTGGGATTGGACGGGAGCTAGAAGGCGTAAAGCACGTAGCCGGCAAGCAGGGCGAAAACGGTCATAACCAGGATCGCTTCCAGCTTTTCGTAGTTCGAGTCGGCGCCGCTAAAGTGATAGCGCGCAGGCTTTTTGGGATCATACTGAATCGTCAACCGCTCGCCTGACAGTGTAAGGCGCGATGTGCTGGGCCCCGTGATGACAGAAATCCCCGTGATTCACCTGCCCACCTGCCTGATAGGTGAACTTGACCTGGTAGTGCCCCGCGATGCCCCCCAGGTGGTCGTGGAGTCGCACCCACTGACAGGAGTCCACGGTAGCGTCGGTGGTGGGCCAGGAACGTGAAGGAGTCAATTTCGAAAGAAGCTAGCCATGGTAGTTCTCTTTCGATTGGACATCTTTCAGCCATCGGGGTTGGCCAAAAGATAATCTGATGCAGTATGTCACGTTTGGGGGATGTTGCAAAGGGGGAAAATGTGCGATTGGTCACCGACTTGAGCCCACTTTTGGGCTACGCGATTTGCTGGTTGTCCAAGCACGGCAGCGGCTGAGATGCTATGCTGGCGAGTTTCTTATGGCCGGCCCAAACCCAGACCAACCCGTTACCCCGGCAGCGGCCGAGCCGCCTCCCCAGTTCTCTAACCAGCTCGCTTCCAGACTTGACCCGCAGACCAGAAAGGGCCGCGCCAATACGGCCGGAATGGAGGCGCTGCTGCTGGCGCTGAGGCAGCAGGAGGACGAAATCCGCCAGGGCGGCGGCCCCAAAGCAATCGAAGCCCAGCATGGGAAAAAACGGTTAACGGCCCGGGAACGGCTGGCCTTATTGCTCGATCCCGGGGAGGAGTTCCTGGAACTGGGCCTGTTTGCCGCCTACGGCATGTATGAGGAGTGGGGTGGCGCGCCCGCCGCCGGGGTGGTGACCGGCCTGGGGTCGGGTCGCGGGGCGGCTGGTGATGGTGATCGCCAATGATGCCACGGTCAAAGCCGGCGCCTTCTTCCCCATGACGGCCAAGAAGGTTCTGCGGGCCCAGGCAATAGCCATGGAGAATCGGATTCCGACCATCTATCTGGTTGATTCCTCAGGTGTTTTCCTGCCTTTGCAAGAGGACGTATTTCCCGACCAGGACGATTTTGGGCGAATTTTCCGCAACAACGCCGTGATGAGCGCCACGGGGTATCCCGCAGATCACGGCCATCATGGGCATGTGCGTGGCCGGTGGAGCCTATCTTCCGGTCATGACCGACCACGTATTGATGACCGAGGGCAGCGGGCTCTTTCTGGCCGGACCGGCACTGGTGCAGGCGGCAATCGGCCAGAAGTATTCGGCGGAAGAGCTGGGCGGAGCCACCATGCATGCCGAAATCTCGGGCACGGTGGATTTCAAGGAGCCGAACGACCACCTGTGCCTGGCCCGGCTTCGATCTCTGGTGTCGAGGCTAGGCCATGGGCCGGGGCGCCCTTTGACCGCGCGGCCTACGACCCGCAGCCAGGATGCGCCCAAGTTCGCCGCCGCAGGAACTTTATGCCCTGCTCGATCCGGACCCGGCAAAGGGTGCGGGCAACAGCTACGACATGCACGAGGTGATTGCCCGGCTGGTCGACCGTTCGCAATTCGACGAATACAAGGCGGATTACGGCAAGACAGTGCTTTGCGGATATGGGCGGATCGGCGGCTTCGCGGTAGGGATCGTCGCCAACCAGAAGACGCATCAGACGCATACCAGCCAGACGGGGGAAAAGAGGGTTGAGTTCGGGGGCGTGATTTATGCCGAGAGCGCGCGAAAAGGCGGCGCGCTTCATCATGGACTGCAATCAGAACCTGATTCCGCTCATCTTCCTGCATGACGTGAACGGCTTCATGGTGGGTCGCGATGCGGAGTGGAGCGGTATTATCCGCGCCGGCGCGCAGATGGTTTCGGCGGTGGCCAACTCCACCGTGCCCAAGATCACGGTCATCCTCGGCGGTTCCTTTGGCGCCGGCCACTATGCGATGTGCGGCAAGGCATACGACCCGCGATTCCTCTTTGCCTGGCCCACCGCCCGTTACGCGGTGATGAGCGGAGCTTCCGCGGCGAGCACGCTGGTGGAGATAAAAATCCGCCAGTTGGAACGCGGCGGCAAGCAGCTGAGCGAAGAGGAGAAGAGCCAGGTCTTCGCCTCCATCAAGGCAAGCTACGACGAGCAGACGGATTGCCGTTATGCCGCCGCGCGGCTGTGGGTGGATGCGATCATCGATCCGGCAAAGACGCGGGAAGTGCTGCTGACTGCGCTGAAGGCGGTGGCCCTCAATCCCGAGGTGGAGAAGTTCAATCCCGGAGTGATCCAAACCTAGTGTGCGGCCTGTATAGCACTCAGTTTGAGTTACTTGTTGCGAATGGAGTTGGCTGCGGTTCGGTCGCCCGTGCGCGGACTGCGTTGGCTGCGCAATGTGCCAGTATCGGGGACCAGTTTAGCTATCGGCCTCCCGCGCCGGGTGATGACGATTTCTTCCCCGAGCTGCACACGATCGAGCAACCTGCTGAATTTGTCTTTTGCTTCGATGGCGCCAATCTCAATCAAAGTATTCCTCCATCCAGCTTAAGCTTAGATGATAGCAAGGGCGCGTGTGGATGCTTGCACCTTATGAGAAGTGACCGTGTATGCTTCTTTAAATCATGAAACGGGTCATCACGGCAGCCGTCCTTATCCCTCTGGTTCTGCTGCTCCTGCTAAAGGGATCCTTTCTGTTGGTGGTGGTCGCGACGGCATTGGTTGCGGAACTGGCTACCTGGGAGTACCTCTCCATCGCCGATTCCCACGGATCGCGAATCCCACGCCTGCTGCTTCTGGTCAGCCATCGCGGTCCTCTTCGCCGCTACCTTCCTCAATCTCTCGCTGGTTTTGCCGGCGATCGGCCTGTGGCAGCCTGGTGCTGCTGATCGTATGCAGCTTTCGCTCGCCCCTGGAACGGGTTCTGCCGGATACCGCCTTTTCGATTTTCGGCCTGCTCTATTGCGGCCTGACCCTGGCCACTGTGCCCATGGTTTGGGTTCAGCAGGACGGTCCTTCGCTGGTGATCTTCCTGTTCTGCATCGTGTGGACGGGCGATATTGCCGCCCTCTACGTCGGCCGCAACTTCGGCCGCACACAAGCTGGCGCCGCGCATCAGCCCCAATAAGACCTGGGAGGGAAGCGCCGCTTCGCTCGCCGGCAAGCCTGCTCATCGCCACCGCGCTGGTCAACCTGGCCCCGATTCTGCCCGGCGGCATCCTCCACTATGCCGGTCCGCTGGCTCGCTGGCTGGGGCTGGCGGTGGTGCTGAATGTCTTCGCCCAGGTGGGCGATCTGGTTGAGTCCGCGATCAAGCGCGGCGCCGGGGTGAAGGATTCGGGCGCCATGCTTCCCGGCCACGGCGGCATCCTCGACCGCATCGATGCCCTGCTGCTGGCCGCGCCCGCCCTGTGGTACGCTCAATGGATTCAACAGTTTTTCAGAGCGGGCTAGCTTGCGTTGAAGCACATCTGCATCCTCGGTTCTACCGGTTCCATCGGGACCAGCACCCTCTCCATCATTGAGCGTTATCCGGAGCGATTCGCGGTTGCCTCGCTGGCCGCGGGCAGGAATGTGGATCTGGCGTTCGCCCAATGCCAGCGATGGCGCCCGCTGGTGGTCTCCGTGGCCACCGAACAGCTGGCCGGCGAATTGGCGTCGCGGCTCAAGGCTGCGGGCCTCACCGGCATCGAGGTGGTTTACGGCAGCGCGGGAACGGTGCGTGCCGCCACATTATCCCAGGTGGATTTCGTGGTCTCGGCGATCGTCGGCCTGGCGGGCCTGGAAGCTACCTACGCCGCAGTGGCGGCGGGGAAGCCGGTTGGCCTGGCCAACAAGGAGGCCATGGTGGCCGCCGGAGAGATCCTCATCCGGCTGGCGCGCCGAGGCAACGTGCCCCTGCTGCCCATTGATTCCGAGCACAACGCCATCCACCAGTGCCTGCGGGGAGGATCGGCAGCAGGAAGTTCGCCGCATCTGGCTGACCGCTTCCGGCGGCCCTTTCCGCCAGCTTCCAGCGGACCAGTTTCAGTACGTCACGGTGGAGCAGGCCCTGCGCCATCCCACCTGGGTCATGGGCCGGCGGGTCACCATCGATTCGGCCACCCTGCTCAACAAGGGCCTGGAAATCATCGAAGCCTGCCGGCTGTTTGACCTGCCTCCCTCCGCCGTCCGGGTCACCGTACACCCTCAATCCGCCGTCCATTCGCTGGTGGAGTTCGTCGATGGCAGCATCCTGGCGCAGATCTCCGTCACCGATATGCGGCTGCCGATCCTGTACGCGATGAGCTTTCCCGAGCGGGTTCCCAGCGAGCTGACCTTCGACATGGCGACTCTGGGCCAACTGAGCTTCGAGCCCCCGGATTTCGCGCGATTTCCCTGCCTTCGCCTGGCCTACCAGGCGGCCGAAGCCGGGGGCGCCGCCTGCATTGCCCTCAATGCGGCGGATGAAGTCGCCGTTGGGGCATTCCTCGAAGGCACCATTCCCTTTACCAGCATCCCGCGTACAATTGAGGCAGTTCTCGAGGTTACGCCGCCGAGGCATCCTGAGACCATCCAGGAAGTGCTTCAGCTGGACGAGGAAGCACGGCGGGTGGCTCACAGCGTGGTATCAGGTTTTTCGCCTGTTCTGCGTTGAATTTGTGTACGCTTTTAGGCCAGAAAGATGCGTGCTCACCGCAGGCGGTTCATTCCAGTCAATACTCCGATAGTTCGGTGCTCACCAGGCTGGATCCGGCAGAGAGGCAAATGAGCGGATTTCTATGTCCTTTTTCTTAACCAGCACAGTTTCCATGCTTGTTGTGCTCGGCATCATGGTACTGGTGCACGAGTTTGGCCACTTCGCCGTCGCCAAGTTGTGCGGCGTGCGGGTGGAAGTCTTCTCCATAGGTTTCGGCAAACGTCTGTTCGGCTTTCGCCGCGGTGACACCGATTACCGGCTGAGCCTGCTGCCTCTCGGCGGCTACGTCAAGATGTCGGGCGAATCTCCGGGCGAAGCGTCGACCGGCGACCCGGCCGAGTTCAACGCCCATCCGCGCTGGCAGCGTATTCTCATCGGCCTGGCGGGTCCGGTGTCGAACTTCCTGCTCGCGCTGCTGCTCATGACCGGCTTTTACATGATGCACAACGAGGTGGAAGCTTTTCGCTCGCAGGCGGCCAACATCGACTTCGTTTCCGATCACACGGCCGCCGCCACCGCCGGACTCAAGCCGGGCGACCTGATTACCCGCTTCGATAATGTCAACAATCCGACCTGGGAGCAGGTGTCGATCCGCGCCGCGATGAACGTGGGGCAGACGATTCCGGTTGACGTCAAGCGCGATGGGCAGACGGTCAGCACCCAATTGACGGTTCCCAATCCTCACGGGTCGGACGATTTCGATTTTGACACCATCGGTTTTGTGCCCCGGATGCAGGAGGATCCCATCCGCGTCCGCCAGATCGAAGCCGGAATGCCGGCAGCGAAAGCCGGCCTGAAGGCCGGCGATCAGATTCTCTCCGTCGATGGGTTGACGCTCCACTCCGTCGATGCCATGCTGGCCTTTCTGCAGCAGGACAATGGCCGGCCGATCCAGCTGACCGCGTTGCGCGACGGCAAGACCTTCCAGATTGAACTTGCAGCCCATCATGGCGGATGCCGGCAACGGGCACAAACTCTACCGCATTGGTTTTGCTCCCAACCTGCCGCCTTTCAAGATCCAGCAGCTTCCGCTGCCTGCGGCCTTGAAGCAGTCGGTTCATTTCAATCTGCGCTATTCCGGTCTGATCCTCGAAGTCCTCCACCGCATGGTCACTCGGCGCTTCGCCGTGCAGGATCTGAGCGGGCCGATTGGGATTGCCCGGGAAACCGGCCTGGCCGTCGAGCAGCCCGGGTGGCAGCCGATTATCGGCCTCATGTCCATCATCAGCCTCAACCTGGGGATCTTCAATCTTCTGCCCATTCCGATTTTGGATGGCGGGGTGATCGTGTCTGCTGCTGATTGAAGGAGTGATGCGCCGCGATCTGAACCAGGAATTCAAGGAGCGGATCTACCAGGCAGCTTTCGTGGTGCTGCTGATCTTCGCCGCGTTTGTCATGTTCAACGACATCTCGAAGCTCCAGGTGTTCAGCAAGCTCAAGCCGTAAGTCCGGGTGAGAACTGCGGGTTCGCGCAAGGAAGCAGTGTTTCTGGTCGAGGCTGTCGGTTGGCAGCGCAACAAAATTGTCATCCCGACCGGAGCCGCGTAGTGGAGGGACCTGCTGGTCTTTCTCCGTTCTACGCCCACGATCGCCGGCATTAAGGCGCAGGATCAACGTCCAGAACCTGTCCGGAGCGCTGAAGCGCTCCTTGCATGAATGCGGGTGTCCACCGAACGAATGTCACCCGACGGAGCGCAGCGTCTCACCAGCAACAGCGGGTGACCCCAGAAACTCTGCTGAATTCGATCCCAAAAGGACGTCCGCTACACTGATCTTCATCCATGCCAGTTTCCCAGACCCGAATCCGCGTGCGTTATGCCGAGACCGATCAGATGGGAGTCGTCTACTACGCCAACTTCTTCATCTGGTTTGAGCTTGGCCGGGTCGAGCTCCTGCGCCAGCTCGGCTTCCAATACAAACAAATGGAGATCGACGACGATTGCCACATCCCGGTCGTCGAAGCCAATTGCCGCTACAAATCTCCCGCGCGCTACGACGACGAGCTGCTGCTCGAAACCACGCGTGCTGGCCATGCGCCGCTCGGTGATCAAGTTCGGCTATCGCCTGCTGCGCCCGGAAAACGAGACCTCCACCCTGCTCGCAGAAGGGGAGACGACCCACGTCACCGTCAACCGGTCGTTGCACAAGGTGCCGCTGCCCCAGAAGTATGTGGCCGTCCTCGAGCAATTCCTTGTCTAACCGCATCCTCTCCTTGCTTCTCCCGGCCTGGTGCCTGTGCTTTGCCATCCTGCTCGGTCTGCCAGGCGCCGTTTATGCGCCCGATGCCGGGCAGTATCGGCTGCTGGCGCTGGGCCAACATGGCGCCGTGCCCGCGCCTTTTTCCGCGCGCATTCTGGGTCCGGCCATTGCCGGCTGGCTGGGCCGCGTTCACCGGCCTCGGGCGTCGATACCGGCTTCCTGCTGCTGGGTATCGTTTGCCTGATCGCGCTGCTCGCCCTGGTGGCTGGGCTGCTGTGGTCCTGGCGGGCCCCCACGGTCGATCTTTGCCGCGATTTTCCTCATGCCCTTCTGGGTGGATATCTTCCACGATTACTACCTGCCCGATCTGCTGCATGCCGCCATCCTCGCAGCCATTCTGTTATGTCTGCTCTTCGGCCATACCGGATTGGCCTTGCTCCTGCTCTTTCCTGCCTACCTGGCGCGCGAGTCGACGCTTCTGGTGGCGATCTGCCTGATTTTTGCCTGTTGGCGGCGCATTCGGCTGCAATCCGCCGCTGATCGGGGTGCTGGCGATTGCTATGCGCCGGCCTGGTCAGCCGGCACTACGGCCAGGGCGGACCTCGCCAGCGTCCATGGCATGAGCGGCGGGGCCTACATCCTGGGCAAGCTGGTCTGGAGCTTCTTCAAGAATGTTCTCGGGCTTCCACTGTGGAGCAATACGCTGCCGGAGTGCAGCCCCGTCTGGATCAAGGCGATTCCCGGCGGGTTACCATCTCGGCGCCATTCGAGCATCGGGTTGTGCCAGCCGTCTCTCTGGGGACCCTCGCGCCTTCTCCTCGCCTGGTTTGGCATCTTCGGGATCGGGCCCGCGCTCGCGCTGGCACTGTGGCGGAAGATGGTTTCGCCCCCTCCGCGACGGATAAACACCTCCCGGGAGAGCTCATCGTCTTCCGCTTCTGCCTCGTCTACGGAGCTCATCAGCATCCTGATGACCCCGCTGCTGGGCGCCAGTGCCGACCGCCTGGTCGAGTACGGGTGGCCGTTCTACTTTGTCGTCCTGCCCTGGTTTCTCTCCGCGTCCTATGACCTCCGCGGTCTCCGCGCCGCCGCGATTGCTTCTGCTCCACCTGCTTACCTGCTGGCTGGCCTGGTTTGGCTTCCGGCAGCAGACCCCCAGCTATCTGTTCGCCGGTCTGGCTGTTTTGGCCTTAAATGGCGTGGGTTACGCCCTGATCAGGCGGTCTCGGGCCGGCTTGCGGCAGGGCACTCCCGCCGGTAAGTTACTTTTTTATCCACATTGTGGATAACCTGTGGATTAGGCCCGGACTCAGATCCGCCACTGTGATGATTTGGCTGTTTCTTACGAGATCATGTAATTAACATTGTGGCAAATAGGCGAGGATGCGATTTATTGTTCGCTCTCAACTGCCACACACACGATGACGAATAGAAAAAGTTAGACTGCGGCTTGTTCCAGCGCTTTGGGCGCGGATTGCGAGGCGATCTTTGCGCTCTCTGAGCCGCAAGGCGGCGAAGAGAATCATGAGGGCAAAATACCCTCCGCAGACGTCGAAACCCACATCTGTAATCGTGCTGGTTCGCTGGGGAACGTATCTCTGGTGAAGCTCATCGGCGGAGCCCAGCAGCATGGTCAAAATCAGCGCCCAGCCGGCGGCGCGGTTCTTTAATGCCCAACCGCCCGGCGAAGAGGCCGCCGGCTGAGCCACCAATACGAGGTGCCAAAAAACGCCAGGCACGACCAATCCGTACCCGATCAAGTGGCCCAGCTTACGCAGAGCCTCGACGAACTCCCAAAAGCGCTGATAGGGTAGCGATCCGAAGTGCCGGAACCAGAAGGGCGCCACATAGCCGGCGGTGTTCTCGAATGGAGAATCGTTGCGTGCCCTCGCCGAGAACCAGCAGGATAACCAGAACTGAGGGTAGGAAAACGGCGAACTTCCGGCGGCATCCGGGTGCTGCCATGGGTTCAGTATATGGGAAGGCCGCGCGGCTTAACCCGGTCGCGGATGAAGGCGACGGTACTTTCGAGGCTCGTGCCGGGCCCGAAGACCTCTGCCACCCCTTGCGCCTTCAGGGCAGCGATGTCGTGCCCGGGGATGGTCCCGCCCAACACCACCAGAATGTCCGTGGCGCCCCGCTCCTTGAGCAGGGTCAGGACGCGGGGAACAATCACGTTGTGCGCGCCGGAGAGGATGCTCAGGCCGATGCAGTCGACATCCTCCTGCAGGGCGGCATTGACGATCATCTCCGGGGTTTGCCGCAGGCCGGTGTAGATCACTTCCATGCCGGCATCGCGCAGGGCCCGGGCGATGACTTTGGCTCCCCGGTCGTGACCGTCCAGGCCTGGCTTGGCAACCAGCACGCGGATGGGGACGGTGGCTTGCCGGTTCGGGCATGGCTGTTACTTGTCGCGGGCGACGACGAAGTCCGGCATCCACAGCAGAGCCCGCTTGTAGTCGGATTCAGGCAGCCCGGCAATGGCCGCTCGGGCGACTTCGGCGTACTGAAAGGCGGAGTCGAGAGCGTATTGCACCGACCCGTGCCGGTCGAGGATCTTCAGTACTTCCTGGTGGCTGGTGCGCTCGAAGCTGAGATCTTCGAGCACCCTGCGGATCGCCTCGTGCTCGTGCGCGGTTCCGTTCTCCATGCGCATGGACCATGGCCAGGGTGGCCTTACCCTCGCGCAGATCGCTGGCGACCGGCTTACCCAGCACCTGCTCGGTGGCGGTCAGGTCCAGCACGTCGTCCACGATCTGGAAGGCGATTCCCAGGTTGCGGCCGTACTCCCCCATCTGCTCTTCCGTCTCTTCGGAGGCTCCTGCCAAGACCGCGCCCAGGCGCATGGAGACGTCGAACAGGCAGGCCGTCTTGCGGTAGATCAGGTCGTAGTATTCGGCTTCGCCCACCATCCGGCCCAGCTTTTCCATCTGCACGAATTCGCCCTCGACCATTTGCTGGGTCAGGCCGATCAACAGGTCGAGCACCTTGAAGTTGCGCTCCTCGAGGGCGATGTGAAAGGCCTGCATGTAGAGCCAGTCGCCGGCCAGCACGCATTTTGAGTTGCCCCAGGTGGTATTGGCGGAAGGCCTGCCGCGGCGGGTGTCGGCCCCGTCGATGATGTCGTCGTGCACCAGGGTTGCGGTGTGCACCATTTCCACCACGGCGCCCAGCCGCACCATGCCGTGGCCGTGGTAGCCGAGCGATTTGGCCGCCAGCAACAGCAGGGAAGGGCGGATCCGCTTGCCCCCGCCTTCGCGCAGGTGGTCGGCGATGTCGGTGATGGCCCCGACATTGGAAACGGCGTCGCGCACCAGCTCGGTCTCGATGGCGCTCAAGTCGTCGCGTAGCAGGTCGAAGACTTCCTTTGCCGTCGCTATCGCTTGTGTGCTCACTCACTCTCCAGGTGCTGGTGAAACCGCTCTAGTTCGACCGGTAATTGGTGAACTGCATGTCGATGCCGAAGTCATGACCCCTGAGCAGTGCAATCGTCTCCTGTAGGGTATCGCGATCCTTGCCCGTTATGCGGACCGTATCACCCTGAATGGAAGCCTGCACCTTTTTCTTGGATTCCTTGATCAGCTTAACGATCTCCTTGGCCTTTTCTCCGGGTATGCCCTGCTGCAGTGTAATCTTCTGCCGCACGCTGGAGCCTGAGGCCGGTTCGATCTTGCCGTATTCGAGCGACTTCAACGAGACCCCGCGCTTGACGAACTTTTGCTGCAGGATCTCCGTAACCGCCTTGAGCTTGTACTGGTCCGAGGAGGCCAGCTCGATGGTCTCGTCGCCCTCCAGCAGCTTGATTTCGGAGTGGGAGTCTTTGAGATCGAAGCGAGTCCGCACTTCCTTGATGGCCTGGTCCATCGCATTGCGTACTTCCTGAACATCGACTTTGCTGGTTACATCGAACGAGTTGTCTGCCGCCATGGTGCTGCCTCCTCGATTATGAGCGCAAACGCTGTTGCCTGCGCCTCGAAGACTTACGACTCCGCGTCCGGCGCTACACCAAAAAAACGGAAGAAGTTGTTGGCAGTGCTGGAAGCGACCTGCTCTGCCGTAACGCCGCACACTTCCCCCAGTTTGTCTGCCACCCGGCCCACCCATGCCGGCTCGTTGCGCTTGCCGCGATAGGGCACCGGGGCAAGAAACGGGGCATCGGTCTCAATCAGCATCCGGTCCAACGGCACCTTGGCTGCTACCTGTCTGATGTTGTCCGCCCGGGGAAAGGTGACATTGCCGGCAAAGGAGATCAGAAATCCGCAGTCCATCGCCCGCCTGGCATGCTCCCATTCGCCGGTAAAACAGTGCAGAATGCCGCCCAGATTGGTCCCCGCCCAGTTGCTTTCAATCATCTCCAGCGTGTCGTCCCATGCGTTGGTGCTGCCCTCGGAAGGCCGGCAATGGATGATGATCGGCCGCTGCCGGGCCGCGGCAATCTCCATTTGCTGCGCGAAAGCCTGCTTCTGTTGCTCCCGCGGCGAGTGGTCATAATAATAATCGAGACCGATCTCGCCCACGGCAAGCACATCCGGGTTGGCCAGCAAACCGTCTAGTTTTTGGAGCGCGGCCGGGTCGGCGAGCTGGGCCTCATGGGGGTGGATGCCGGCCGTGGCCAGGATGCGGGGTATCCCCGGTTTGCCGGCGTAGCTGCGGCTCAATTCCAGCGCCTGCTGCATGGTGTCCGGCCCGTCTCCGATGCCAATAGACAGAACCGTACGCACACCCTGTTGCCAGGCCCGCTGCAGCAGCTCATCCCGATCGGCATCGTACCGCGGGCTGTCAAGATGTGCGTGTGAGTCGACCAGCACTACTCCTTCGTCAGGACAGTTTATTTGAGCCGTGCGCCTATTTCGACATCTTCCAGAAAGCCGGCCAGGACAGGCTTGCCTTTTTCTCCCAGCGAAGCCGCTACGATCATTCCATTCGACTCCAGGCCGCGCAACTTTCTGGGTTGCAGGTTGGCCACGATCACCACCTTGCGCCCGATGAGCTTATCCGGCTCATAGGCCCCGGCGATGCCGGCGACAATCTGCCGCACTTCATCCCCGAGGTTCACTTCCAGCCGCAAGAGCCGGTCTGCTCCCTTGACGCGGCTCCGCTACCTGCACCTGCCCCACGCGCAACTCGACCTTGGCAAAATCGTCGATGGTGATGGTCGCGGGCCGGGCGGCCGGCGGAGCCTCTGGAGAGGAGGTTCCCACGGACGCCGCCGGCGTCAACGCTGCCGGTGCTTTGGCAGCGATCGCGTTCGTTGTCTGTGAGGCTGCAACGGCTGCGGATTGGTCCGCAGCGTGGGTTGCGGCGCCGGGTCGGGGAGCCGGCACGCTGGTCATGACCGCGCCTCGACGTGGCTCTGCTTCCACGCTCTTGCCAGCGTTGTTGGTTTCCAGTTCGTGCATGCGTTTGACCGTGTCCTTTTCTGCCCGGGGAAAGATGGGGCCCGGTTGCCCGAGTTTGGTGCCTGGCGCCAATTGCCCCCAACGCACGTTTTTGAGATCTGCCTGGGCGATATCGCCCAGCCCGAGTTGCGCCCATATCCTCGCCGTGGCGTCGGGCAGCACAGGATAGGCCAGAGCGGTGATGATGCGAAGCGCTTCGGCGCAGGTGTACAGAATCGATGCCCTGCGGACTGCTCCGTCTTCCGCGGCCCCCAGCTTCCAGGGAGCCTTTTCGGTGATGTAGCCGTCGACCACCGCGACCAGGGCCCATAGAGACTCGAGCGCGCGGGAAAAATCCAGCGCCTCAAAGTGCTCGGCAAACTCCCGCGCCGCTGTCTCGGCGGCGGCCACAACCCGAGGCTCGGAGTCTCCAGCCGGCACCACTCCGCCGAAATACTGCGTGATCATGGCCAGGATACGGCTGGTCAGGTTACCGTAGCCGTTGGCCAGATCCGCGTTGTAGCGCTGCACCAGGGCGTCAAAGGAAAAGCTGCCGTCCTGGCCGAAGACCACTTCGCGCATCAGGAAGTAGCGCAGCGCGTCGGCGCCCAGGGTGGCGAGAATGGTCTCCGCGCGCACCACATTTCCCCGCGACTTGGACATCTTGCTCTGCTCAAAGAGCAGCCATCCATTGGCTGCAACCGCTCTTGGGCAGCGGCAGGTCTGCGGCCATGAGAAAGGCGGGCCAATAGATGCAGTGGAAGCGGACGATCTCTTTGCCTACCAGCTGCAGGCTGGCGGGCCAGTAGCGCGCGAAGCGCTGCTGGTCTTCGGGTCGTCGCTGCCGTAACCGAGGGCGGTAATGTAGTTGGCCAGCGCATCCATCCACACATAGATCACATGCTTTGGATCGCCGGGCACCGGAATGCCCCAATCGAAACTGGTGCGGCTCACGGACAGATCTTTCAATCCACTGCGCACGAAGGAAATGACTTCGTTGCGACTGGCTTCGGGCCGGATGAACTCCGGATGTTGTTCGTAGAGCTCCAGCAGCTTGCGCTCGAAGGCGGAGAGCTTGAAGAAGTAGTTTTCTTCGCTCACCGTTTCCGTGATGCGTCCACAGTCCGGGCAGGGTGAACCGGGCGGCGCATCGACATAAAGCTCGTCGGAGACGCAATACTGGCCGGTGTAGCTGCCCTTGTAGATGAAGCCGCGCTCCTGCAATACCGTCCAGAGCTTCTGCACCCCTTTGCGGTGGCGCTCCTCTGTGGTGCGTATGTAATCGTCGTAGCTCAGCCCCATGCGGTCCCACAGGCTGCGGAACTGGCTGGAGACTGCGGTTGCGAATTCCTGGGGCGTTTGTCCCGCCGCCGGGCGGAGCGCTCGATTTTCTGCCCGTGCTCGTCGGTTCCGGTCAAGAAGCCAGGTATCAAAGCCCAGGGCTCGTTTGCGCCGCGCGATGGCGTCGGCCACAATCGTGGTGTAGGCGTGGCCGATGTGCGGCCGGGCATTCACGTAATAGATCGGGGTGGTGATGTAAAAGCTGGGGGTATCGGACATGGGCAGGGCAGTCTCTCAATCTTAACAGGATGAGCGCGTCTGCTAGAATCGGCAAGAAAATCAGGGGTTTTGCGTGTATCGCAAACAGCAGAGACTTCTTCGCGAGCGCCTCCGCTCGGTTCTTCAGGCCAAATATCAGGTGGAACTCCCGCAGATCGCCATCGAGCAGCCGCCCGATCTGGAGATGGGCGAGTATGCGCTGCCGGTGGCCTTCGAGCTGGCCCGCCGTCTCAAACGATCGCCGCGCGCGATCGCTGGGGAACTGGTCGCCGGACCTGATGCCGCTGGAGGGCTTCGCTTCGTTTGCCGTCGCCGGCGCGGGTTACATCAACGGCAAGCTTGACCGCCAGGCGGCTGCGCAGCAGATCGCCGGCGACGATGTCTCCGAAGAGCAGAGCCAACTTCATTCACTGGTCGAGCACACCAGTATCAATCCCAACAAGTCTGCGCATATCGGTCATTTGCGCAATGCGATCCTGGGCGACACCTTTGTTCGCCTGCTGCGTGCTGCCGGTCAGCAGGTGGACGTCCAGAACTACATCGACAACACCGGCGTCCAGGTAGCCGACGTGGTCGTCGGGCTGACTCACTTTGAAGGTTACGATCTCGCCGGCGTCCAAGCAGTTGTTGGCTCGAGCTCCAGGCCCGGGGTGAGCGTATTGACGATTACTGCTGGGATCTTTATGCGCCGGGTCTCGCAATGGTATGAGGATCCGGACGGCGCAGGAGCGGAAGAAAATTCGTCTGGAAACCCTGCATGCCATCGAGGCCGGCGGCAATGAGACGGCGGAGATTGCCGACCTGGTGTCGACCGCCGTGCTTGCGCCGGCATCTGGAGACCATGCTGCGGCTGGGCATTGAATATGATTTTCTGCCCCGCGAAAGCGAGATTCTCCACCTTAAATTCTGGGATCTGGCCTTTGCCCAATTGAAGGCCAAGGGCGTTCTCTATCTGGAGACCGAGGGCAAGAACAAGGGCTGCTGGGTCATGCGGCGCGCCTCGACTGCTGCGGCGCCCGCGGAAGACTCAGTCGATGAAGACGCCAAGGTGATCGTCCGTTCGAACGGAACCGTTACCTATGTCGGGAAGGACATCGCCTATCACCTGTGGAAGTTCGGCCTGCTCGGCCGTGACTTCGGCTACGCCCGCTTTTTTGCCTATAACGATCACATGTGCTGGATCTCGACCGAAGTTGGGTGAAGCGCCATCATCCCGATTTTGGAGGCGCGCAGGCGATCTACAACGTCATTGACAGCCGCCAGGCCGACCCGCAGGCAAACGTGATTGAAGCTCTGCGCGGGCTTGGATATACCGAAGCCGCGGCGCACTACGTTCATTTTTCCTATGAAATGGTCGCGCTGACGCCGCGCTGCGCGCTGGAGCTGGGCTACCAGATTTCCGAAGAGGATCAGGGACGCCCTTACATCGAGGTCTCCGGACGCAAGGGGTTCGGGGTGAAAGCTGACGCGCTGCTGGACAAGCTTACGGCGGCGGCGAAAGAAGAAGTCGACAGCCGGCATCCGCAGCGGAGCCAGGAAGAAAGGCAAGCCATTGCGCACCAGATTGCCGTCGGCGCCTTGCGCTACTTCATGCTCAAATTCACCCGCAACACGGTCATCGCCTTTGATTTCAAGGAGGCGCTCAGTTTCGAAGGCGAGACGGGACCTTACGTGCAATACGCGGTCGTGCGCGCGCGCAATATTTTTCGCAAGGCGGGAACGACGCCGGAGGCGTCGCTGGCAGAGGTGAATGTCGGGGACTACCTGGAGGGTGAAGGAGCCGCCGGTCTTTGGGAGTTGTGGATCATGGCTTCAAGGCTCAGCCTGTTGCTGGAGCAATGCATTGCGGCTGCCGAGCCTGCGTATCTGGCCCGGCATGCTTTCCAGCTGGCGCAGCTCTTCAATAATTTCTATCACCGTCACCACATCCTCACCGAAGAGGATCCCGCGCGCAGGCAGTTTCTGTTGGCCACCGCCGCGGTTGCCGAGCGGGCGCTGGTTCGCTCGCTGGAGTGGTTGGGAATCGCTGTTCCGGAAGCGATGTGATGCAAATTTCTACCGTCATGGTGGCGTTTCATCCTGGCCACGTCCGGACTCTTCATCGGTTCACTCAACCCCGCCGAATCGGAAGCCTCGTTACTGACTTCCACCCCCAAAATGGCACGGCTTTCGGTGTCGGTGGCCAACTGCACGTTCACCCCAGGGCTATAACCGCCGTTAGCCATCTTCATCACCCGCGTGGCCGCATCCGTGGTGCTCACCCGCGGCTGCCTGGCCCGGATCTGATCCCCACACTTGCCTTTGCCAGCCCTCTGGGCCGCCTCCGCCTGCTTCTGCTTCAGCTCCGGCAACTGCGCAATCGCCTGCTCCAAGCGCTGCTGCCGCGACTCCGCCGCTCGTTTACGCGCCGCCTTCTGCCGCGCCGTCATAGCCGCTGCCTCGTGCAGGCGAATCCAGCTGCTTACGCAACTCCAACACTTGCTGCCGGGCTTGCTCCAACAGTTGCTGCAAACGCTCTTCCCGACGAAAACTGTTGCTCCCCGCGCTCACACGCACCCGCACTCCATCCTGGCTGATGCGGCTCACACGCACTAGCTTCTTGTCCACCAACGTCACTAGCACCTGCGTAAACAGGTCGTCCAATGCGTCTGCGTGATCGGTGCGGAAGTCAGACAGCAGGCGATGATTCACCGTTACTCCGCCGCACAACCAGCGGAATGGCAGCACTCTCTTCGCAGCGACGCGCCAGCTCTCGCGCTGAACCTATCCCGCGGATACACCCATACAGCCATAAACCCACCAGCAAACGCGGATCGGTCGCATCACGACCAGCTATTCCCCTCTCGGGCTCGGATCGGCTCGCAAAAACCACTCACTTCCAGCTTTTCCACTACCGCCATCACCGTGCGTACCGGATGATGCGCTCCCACCAGATCATCTATGCAATGCGGTACCATCGAAAGCTGAAGACGTTCTGCCTTGCGCAGACGCACCGCTCCCTTCTCCTCAACAACGCCTACCCTCAACTGTTGCCCATGTCTCTTCATACAACTTCATCCCGCCAACCACTCAATTTATTTAGAAAGATGCACCAAGTCACACCTCTCAGGAGACGTGTTGTGGGAGTTTTCGGAGAAGAACAACCAAACAAGTTACCGCTATATGGCACGCACGTCCTGGGATGGATCTGGCAAGAGTCCTGGCCAGAATGGCGTAGCAAGCGCTAATCCCTCACTGAATCGGGCTGCCGTTGACCGTCAGTTGGTTCAACGTCTTCACGTTCAGCTGTTTCACCGCGTCGGGCAGAGGAGCGTAGTTCAGGCCGCTCGCGGCCTGCTTGGCCATCCGTCACCACAAACACGATGAATTGCTTCAACGCTGTGCGCTTCTGAACATCCTTGCCGTCTTTGGGGATGATCAGGAACGTCAGAGTGGAAATAGGATAGGCATCCGGCGCAGAGGCGGGCGGATTGGCGATCGGGGTCGCGATCGTCCTTCGCCAACTCATCCTTGAACGCATCGATCGCCGCGGTCGTTCCCGCAGTGCTGGGTAGTACGTACTTGCCAGCCTGATTCTTGATCGCGGCCACCGGCAGCTTGTTCTGGGTTGCATACGTCAGCTCGACGTAGCTGATAGAGCCGGGAAATTGCTTCACCTGGCCGGTAACTCCCTCGCTGCCCTTGGCGCCAAGTCCGGTCGGCCACTTAACCGCGGTGCCTTTGCTGACCTGTTGCGCCCACTCCGGGCTGACCGCGGAAAGATAAGTCGTGAAGGCAGCGGTGGTGCCGCTGCTCTCGGCGCGGTGGACCACGGTGATTTTCGTGTTAGGCAGCTTCTCGCCCGGATTGTCCTTCTTGAGCATCGGATCCTGCCAACTCGTGATCTTGCCTAGGAAAATTCCCGCCAGCGCGTCAGAAGAGAGCTGCAGAGGCTTCTGCAGACCATCCAGATTGTAGGTGACGCATATCGGTCCGGCCGATTCCGGAGATCTGGATCACCGGGGCCGTCATCTGCGCCAGATCGTCGTCAGACAAGGGCGCATCCGAGGCGCCAAAATCAATCGTGCCGGACTTCACCTGCTGAATCCCACCGCCACTCCCGATGGACTGATAGTTGATCTGCACATTCTTATGAGACGTCTGGAAGTCCTGAATCCAACGGCCCATCACTGGATACACAAACGTGCTGCCGGCTCCATTGAGCGCGACCGTGCTGGAGGAGGAATTGCAGGAGGTCAGCAAGCCGAGCGCTGACAAAATCGTAATGGCGCAAACAGCGGTTCTACAGGTCTTTTCGTGGGGCACTGGCATCCTCTTCAGAAAAGCATTGTCGAGTAGGATGCCACGAGATGGCCCGCACGGCCCAATGTTCATCTGACATTTCACGAACGAGGTGCCGATGAGCTATTGCGTAGGTGCGCACCCACTCGGTGATGGTGCGCACCGCAATTCCGGATGGCCCTTTGGCCATCCAGGGCTTCTGCTCCTCGGTCCAGGCCACGCCCGCGATATCCAGATGGATCCAGGGCGTATCTTCCACAAATTCCTTGAGGAACATCGCGGCATTGATGGCTCCGCCCCAGCGGCTGACGCCCGTGTTCATGATGTCGGCGATGTTGGATTTGATTTGCTCCTTGTACTCTTCCTCGAGCGGCAGACGCCAGAACCGCTCACCCGAGATCTCGAGCGCAGCGGTGAAATGCCGGTAGGTTTCCTCGTCATTCGAGAAAGCAGCCCGCATTGACCATGCCCAGAGCAACCACGCAGGCGCCAGTCAGCGTAGCCGCATCGATCAGGTGGGTAGCACCCAGCTGCCGGGCATAGGCCAGCCCATCTGCCAGGACCAGCCGCCCTTCCGCGTCGGTGTTAACGATTTCAATGCTCTTGCCGGACATCGCGATCTGGACGTCTCCCGGCTTCATCGCGGTCCCCGAAGGCATGTTCTCCGCGGCGCAAACCACGCCAATCACCTTCACCGCCGGCTTCAATTGCGCGATGGCCTGCATGGCGCCAATCATCGCCGCTCCGCCCGCCATGTCGTATTTCATCTTCTCCATGCCGTCCGCGGACTTGATGGAGATGCCGCCGGTGTCGAAGGTAATGCCTTTTCCTACCAGGCCCAGCACCGGAGTGGCCGGGGCATTCTTGGGCTCGTAGGTCATCACGATCAGGGCGGGTGGTTCTTCCGAGCCCTTGGTGACTCCCCAGAACGCGCCCATCTTTAATTCTTTCAGCTTGTCCGCGCCGTAGACCTCACATTGCAGCCCGTATTGCCGGCACATCTCCGAGGCTCTTTGGCCCAGCACAGTGGGCGTCATTACGTTGCCCGGCTCATTGACCAGGGTGCGGGTAAAGTTCTGCGCCTCGCCCAGGATCACGCCTTCTCGCAGACCCGCTTCGATGGCAGCCTGCTTAGCCCCACTGCCGGCAACCACGTTAAGTTGCTCGATACTCTGATCTTTGCGGTCCGAACGATAGGTATCCGGATCGAAATCGCCGATATAAGCGCCTTCCACCAACGCTCTGCGTGGCCGCAAGGGGATCGAGCCCCTCCGGAATCGCGATGGCGAGTTCGCGCAGCTTGCGCGGCTTGGCGAACCGGACAGCTGCACCCGCTGCTTTGCGCACCTCGGCGGTGGTGAGCTTGCCCACGCCCACCAGCAGGATCCGCTCCGCCTTGAACCCGGCCGGGGCATGCAGCAGGACAGTTTCGCAGCTCCCGGCAGCAAATTCACCGCTGTTCAGGATCGCCGCAGTCGCCTTGGCTAACGGACCGCCCGGCAGTCAACAGCTTGATGACTGGCTTGGTCTGCTTCTTCTCCGCTGCGCTATCGAGAGCGAAGATCACCAGCAGGCCACTGCTGACCCGGTCAAGCTTTGCCGATATAAATTTCGTATGCATGGATGATTGTGCTTTCCTGATGATGATAAGTCTTTGTATTGTTATGTGTGGCTACTTGTGTTGGCCGCGGACGATGGCCGCCCGGGCCTCGCGGTCGTCTTCGCGCCGCCGTTCGGTCTCGCGCTTGTCCCAGTCCTGCTTGCCCTTAGCCACCGCCAGTTCGCATTTCACCCGGCCATGGCGGAAATAAAGCCTGGTGGGAATGAGCGTTAAACCCTTCAGCTGCGTCTTCCCCATTAGTTTTTGCAGTTCCTGGCGGTGGAGCAGGAGTTTGCGGGTGCGCAGCGAGTCGTGGTTCAAAGAGTTTCCGTGCGAGTAAGGGCCGATATGCGCGTTCAGCAAATACGCTTCGCCGTCTTTGATGATTCCGTAAGCATCCTTGAGATTGGCCTTGCCTTCGCGGATGGACTTCACTTCTGTGCCTCTGAGCGCGATGCCGGCTTCGAATTTGTCGAGCAGAAAGTAATTGTGTCCGGCGGCGCGATTCACGGCAGCGTCTCGCTCACCGGCAGCGACCGGTTCCCGAGGCTTCGCTTTTTGAGGGGATGGATGAGTGGTTTGACTCGTGTTGCCGGGGCATACGTTTGGTTACGAATCTTCATGCTAGCACGCGACTTGGGAGCGAAGGACCTGGGTTCCCGGATGGTATACTCAGGCGATATTAACGACGAGAAAAGCTGTTCTGGGCCGGTGTGGACGCGTCGAATTTCTCCCCAGCGGTTTCGCAATTGGTTTACACCGAAGCGACAAATCTCTACGTGGTTTTCTCTCAAGGAAAACCACTCCTCGCGGGACTTATTTGGGCGGCATGCATTGCGAAACCGCTTTGGAAAACATGCGTTTCGGCTATCTGGAGTGCGATGAATCGCCGTCAAAATAACTGGGCTCTGTCCACTGCGCTTACCCTGCTCTTCTGTCCTGAGCGCTTGCTGCCTCGCAGCTTCCGGCCCAAAGGCAAAAACGCTTTATCAGCGCGGCCAGGCTAGCAGAGACCAAAGACGATCCCATCACCGCCTACGAGGACTACTACCAGGCCTTCCAGAAGGAACCCAAGAATCTTCGCTATAAGACGGCCTACGAGCGCTTGCGCTTCCTGGCTGGGTCCGCGCACGTGGCAAAAGGGGAAAAACTCATCGCCCAGGGGGACACAACCGGCGCGCTGACCGAGTTTCTGCGCGCGCTCGAGATCGATCCCAGCAACGAGCTGGCCCACCAGGATATCCAAAAGGCCAGGGACAAGCTATCGACTACCCACGCCCAACCAGGAAACCTCGATTCCGGAGAACAAAGCAGAGGAACTTAGCCAGGTGGGCAGCCCGGTACAGCTCAAGCCCATCTCCAACGAACCGCTCACCCTGCACATGACCGAAGACAGCAAGGTGGTCTACTCGACCATGGGCAAGGCGGCAGGGATCAACGTGCTGTTCGATCCCGAGTACACCTCCAAGCGCATCCAGGTGGATATTGCGAACGTATCTCTATTGGACGCCTTGCGCATAGTTGGCCACAGTCTCGGGCACGTTCTGGCATCCGGTCACTGCCAACACCATCTTCGTTGCCATGAACACCCGGGCCAAGCGCCAGGAGCTGGAGGAAGAGGCGGTACAGACGTTCTACCTGGCAAATACCGCCCAGCAAAACGATCTGAACGACATTCAGACGGCGCTGCGCAACCTGCTGGTGAATGCCAAGCTCTACGGCGTACCGAGCCAGAGCGCCATCGTCATGCGGGCCACGCCGGACGAGCTGCTGCTGGCGCAAAAGCTCATCAACGACCTGGATAAGTCGCGTCCGGAGGTAGTTGTCGACGTGGCACTGCTGGAAGTGAACCGGGACAAGACGCGGACCATCGGCGTTCAGCTGCCGGGTAGCTTCAGTGTGCAGTTGCAGCCGCCCAATGCCACCAGTACCACCAGCACGCAGCAGCGGCAGCCGACCACCACGACGGCAGCACCACCACCACCAGCACCACCGACCAACCTGACGCTGAACAATCTGGCCCACCTGAACGCCACCAATTTTGCTGTGACCGTCGGCCAGGCAACAGCCAACTTCCTGCTTTCGGATTCCGATACCAAGGTTTTGCAGAATCCCAGTATCCGGGCCACGGACGGGCAGAAAGCCGACCTCAAGATTGGCGAACGCATCCCGGTGGCTACCGGCTCTTACCAGACGGGCGCGGCGACCGCCGTCGTCAGCTCGCTGGTGAACACCCAGTTCACTTATCTGGATGTCGGCGTGGAGATCGAGATTACGCCCATCGTGCACTACGACCGCGACGTAACCCTCAAGATCAAGATCGTCTCCTCACAGGAGAACGGCTCGACCAATATCGGTGGCATTACCGAACCGATCATCAGCCAGCGCACGGCCGATCAGGTGGTCCGCCTCAAGGAAGGCGAAGTCAACATACTGGGCGGATTCCTGCAGAAGCAGGATCTCATCACCATTGGCGGAACCCCGTATCTGGGCGAGTTGCCGATCTTGAAGTAGCTCTTCAGCTCCACCCAGCATCAGCAGTGCAGGACGACGAAATCATCTTCATGCTGACCCCGCATGTGGTTCGCGCCACCGATATCAGTCCTTTGAATCTGCAGGAAATTGATACTGGCACGGGCACGAATGTCGAATTGCGGCGCATCTCGGCGCCGGCAAACCCGCAAGCCGGGTGGAGCAGGTACTCTGCCGCCCGGGTTGCAGCCACATGCCTCGGCACCGCCCGCTGCCGGCGGCCGGCAGCAAATGGGACCCCGCGGATCCGCTCCGCCCTACGGCGCCGGCCGCCCGCAGTGTCAAGCTCAGTGACCCTGCAAATCGCTCCGCCGCAGACTGCGCCTAAGGTCGGCGGCACTTTCCAGGTGGCGGTCAACCTAAGCGGCGGCCAGGACGTGTTTTCGGTACCAATGCAGTTGCATTACGACAACAGCAAGCTGGCGTTGATCAACGTCGATACCGGCATTATCTCGGCCATGATGGCCAGGCCATCGCGCTGGTTCATCGCGACGATGGGGTTGGCAATGTCGTGATCTCGGCTTCTCGCCCACCCGGAGTCGCGGGTGTGAATGGGGCGGGAACTGTTTGCGTTTTGACCTTCCAGGCCAACGCGGCGGGAGACGCGGCCATGCAAATCATCCGCGCGTCGGCCAAGAACAGCGCCCAACAGGCCGTCAACATCGCCGGCTCGCAAACCGCGGTACACATTCAATAGGGCCCCAGTATGCAGTACACATTACGTCCACGCAGCGCAGCGGCAGCAGGCAGGCGGGGCTGACCCTGGTCGAGTTGATCGTGACGGTTGCGATCCTGGCCATCCTGGCGACGGCCGCCGTTCCGCTGGCCCGTTTTCGCGTGCGGCGCGAAAAGGAAAGGGAATTGCGCTACGACCTGTGGCAGATGCGCGATGCCATCGACAAATACAAAGATGCCGCGGACAGGCACGCCTTCATACCCAAGGCTCGACAGCCAAGGCTATCCGCCTGATCTCGAAAGGCTGGTCAACGGCGAGGACGCCCAGGGCAAGAAGCTCAAATTTCTGCGCCGCATCCCGGTCGATCCGATGACCGGCAAAGCCGAGTGGACGTTACGCTCCATGCAGGACGAACCGAACAGCGACTCGTGGGGAGGGCAGAATGTTTTCGATGTCGCCTCCAAGTCGCAAGCGACTGCGCTGGATGGAACGAAGTACTCCGATTGGTAGGCTTGTGAGAATAACCCGCTCTCGCACTCAATTCGCGCGTGGCTTCACTCTGGTCGAGTTGATGGTGGTGATGCTCATCATCGCCATCCTGGCCGCGATCGCCATCCCCGCCTACGTCGCGTCCATTCGCGCTGCCCGGGAAGCGGTGCTCAAGGAAGATCTGCACGTGATGCGGGATGCCATTGATTCTTATACCAACGATAAGGACAAGGCGCCGCAGACTCTGGATGACCTGGTCAGCGGCGGTTATCTCAAGTCCATTCCGGTTGACCCGGTGACCCACAGCAACACCACCTGGGTGCCGACCATCGATGACACACTGCAGAACGTCGACCAGACCGACCCCGGCATGACCGATGTCCACAGCGGGTCGGACCAGGTAGGGAGCGACGGCCAGCCCTACTCCATCCTGACGTTGAAAGAACAAGAGATTCTCATCCCGAAGGGACGTCTGAAAGTGCTCAGGACGATAGTCCTGGGTGGACTCATCGAGATGAACCAGTTCCGCAGGAGGTGCCTTCTCCCGTTGTACTCGACGGGCACGTAGCAGGTTCTCTGTATGACGTCTTCCTGGAAACCGCCAGCACGCGACAGGATCTGCGCCCACAATTCCTTTAGCCCGTAGCCGGTTTTGGTGGAACACAGCAGAATCTCGCTCAATCCCAAACCTTGCTTCAGCCGCGCCAGAGCCTTCGTCCGTTCATTACCGGAAAGACGATCTGCTTTCGTTCCCACGGTAAGAAAGCTGCGGCCCATTCCCTTGAGCGACGCGATCAGTTGCTGGTCGCTGGCCTGCACCGGAATGTTGCTGTCCACCAGGCAGATACAGAGGACCAGGTTGGCCCGCTCTTCGAGATAGGGATTGATGAATTTAGGCCATTCCGCAGAGATGGACCGGGAGATCTTGGCGTAGCCGTACCCCGGGAGATCGGCAAACAGCAATCGCGGCAGCCGCGCAGTCGCTGAATCCGATAGAGCAAAAAAGTTGATCGACCGGGTGCGCCCCGGCGAGGCCGAGACCTTGGCCGCTTTCTCGCCCAGCAAGCCGTTAATCAGGCTCGATTTGCCAACATTGGACCGGCCGAGGAAGGCAAACTCCGGCGCGGTGGCGGCAGGGAACTGCTCCGGCGACATTGCCGACAGCAGGAACTTCGTTACCAGGTTCATGCGCCCGGTCTACTGGGCGCGCGGCTGATCGGCGGGTGCAGGAGGCTTGACCGCAGCCAGCACCTCGGGGGTTTCCTCGCGCAATTCCGGTAGCGGACCCTCAAGCGCGATCTTAAGCACCTCGTCCATCTGATCCACGAAGTGCAGCTTCATCACGCTGCGCAGATTTTCCGGGAGATCGGCCAGATCCTTTTCATTCGCTCGGGGCAGAATGGCTTCAAAGATGCCGGCCCGATGCGCCGCCAGCAGCTTCTCTTTCAATCCGCCAATGGGCAGCACCTTGCCCCGCAGAGTAATTTCGCCGGTCATGGCAATATCCCGCCGCACCCGCACCTTGGCCAAAGCACTCGCCAGTGCGGTGGCAATGGTGATGCCCGCGGACGGCCCGTCCTTGGGAATCGCGCCCTCCGGCACGTGCACGTGGATATCCAGGTTGCGGTAAAAGTCCTTAGGCAGGCCCAGGTGTTGCGCCCGGCTGCGGATATAGGAAAGCGCCGCCTGCGCCGATTCCTGCATCACGTCGCCCAGTTGGCCGGTCAGGGTCAACTTACCCTTGCCATCCAGCACCTGCACTTCGGTCGACAGAATGCTGCCGCCTACTTCAGTCCAGGCCAAGCCCGGTAACCAGGCCAATTTCGCTGGTCTCGTGCAGCTGAGAATCGCGGAACTTGGCCACGCCCAGAAATTCGTTCAGGTTGGTTTCGGCGATGTCTTCCTTGTGCTTGGCTCCGTTGCGGACCACCCGGCGCGCTACCTTGCGGCATACATTGCCGATTTCGCGCTCCAGGTTGCGGACGCCTGCCTCGCGGGTATAACCGCGAATGATGTCCACCAGCGCCGCATCGCTGAAGATCGCGTTCTTGTCGCTAAGCCCGGTGGCTTCGCGTTGCTTCTTGACCAGGTACTGCTTGGCGATCTCGAGCTTTTCCGCTTCGGTATAGCCGTGCAGGCGCAGAATCTCCATGCGGTCCTGGAGCGGAGCCGGGATGGTGTGCAGCACGTTGGCGGTGGCCACGAAGAGCACCTGCGACAGGTCATATTCCACGTCGAGGTAGTGGTCCTGAAAGCTGGTATTCTGCTCCGGATCGAGCACCTCGAGCAGCGCCGAGGCGGGATCCCCGCGCAGGTCAGAAGCCATCTTATCCACTTCGTCCAGCATGAAGACCGGGTTCTTGGTCCCCGCCTTCTTCATGGACTGGATGATCTGTCCCGGCAGAGCTCCGATGTAGGTGCGGCGATGCCCGCGGATTTCCGCCTCATCGCGTACGCCTCCCAGAGACATGCGCACGAACTTGCGCCCGGTGGCCTTGGCGATCGACATCCCCAGCGAGGTCTTGCCCACGCCCGGAGGTCCGACAAAGCACAGGATCGAGCCCTTGGGATTTTTTACCAGCTGGCGGACGGCTAGAAACTCAAGAATGCGTTCCTTGATCTTCTCCAGGCCGTAGTGGTCCGCATTCAGCACCTTTTCCGCGTGATCGATGCTGCGGGTCTCTTTGCTTCGCTTCTTCCACGGCACAGCCAGCAGCCAGTCCAGGTAGTTTCGGGAGACGGTCGACTCCGCCGACATGGGCGGCATGGCCTCCAGCTTTTTCAGCTCCTGAATGGCTTTATCGAAGACGTCCTTGGGCATGCCTGCGGCTTCGATCTTCTTGCGCAGTTCATCGAATTCGCTCTTCTCACCGCGGCCCAGTTCCTTCTGGATGGCCTTGATCTTCTCGTTGAGGTAGTACTCTTTCTGCGCGCGCTCCATCTGCCGCTTGACCCGGCTTTGCACGCTGCGATCCATGTTCAGCTTCTCGATTTCGATGTCCAGTACGTCCGCGACCCGGGACAACCGCTCGCTGGGATCGAAGATGTCGAGCAGCTCCTGCTTCTCTTCGATCGAGAGCTGCAGGTTGGCGGCGATGGTGTCGGAAAGCTTGGCCGGCTCATCCATGCGGACCGCGGCGATCATGGTTTCGTAATTCAGAGACTGCTGCAGCTTGACGTACTGCTCAAACAGGGAAGTGACCCGCTGCATCACGGTCTCGATTTGCGGATTTACTTCCAGCTGCCGGTTGGCGACCCGCACGGTGGCCACAAAAAAGCCGTCCGAGTCATTCATTTCCACAGCCTTGGCCCGCTCCAGTCCCTCTACCAGAACCTTGATGTTGCCGTCCGGCATCTTTACGCTCTGGACGATGTTGCCAATGGTTCCCACCGAATAGATGTCTTCCGGCCGCGGCTCATCGATGCCCGCGTCGTGCTGGGTAGCCAGAAATATCTTGCGGTCTCCGGTCAGCGCCTCTTCCAGCGCTCTCACGCTTGACTCGCGCCCCACAACAAAGGGCGTCATCATGTAAGGAAAGATCACCATGTCCCGAATGGGCATCATGGGGAGCTTGCGAAGATCGCCTTTGTCCCGGGTTTCTTTTGCTTGTGTCACGCGGATTTCCTTTCACCTATCTCCCTTATACAGAGGAAAAGGGAGTTGCGCCAATGACCCGGACGTTGGTGCCTTCAACCGATCAACAACTCTTGAGCACTCCAGCAGGGACCTCAGATGTCTCTTGCGCAGGTACGGGCTTTACAGTCCCGGAGGGACGGCTGAGAGTAGCCCAGGACGCAGTCCTGGGAACCATGCACATAATGACGAAAAGTCCCGCAAGGGACGGCTGAAAGTTACCCATGTTTTACACAGGACCGCCATCCTGGGTAATTTTCAGCCGTCCCTGCGGGACTGATCCGTCTCTCGAATCTCTTCCCAGGACTGCGTCCTGGGCTACTCTCAGCCGTCCCTCTGGGACTAAATCGATGAATGGTGGGTTCTCACACACGGGCTGAAGCCCGTACAACCAGCTACCCGGCCTTCTCCAGCAGAGTTACGGAAAGGTCACGTTTCTGTACCATCTCGGCAGTAATGTCCAGCTCCTTGATCTTCTTGTTGCTCGGGAGGTGGTACATCAGGTCCAGCATCAATTCTTCCAGGATCATGCGCAGGCCGCGCGCTCCAACCTTGCGATTCAGGGCCTCGCGGGCAACGGCACGGGAGGCATCGTCTGAAAACAACAGGCGCACACCCTCGTACTCGAAGAGCCGCTGGTACTGCTTGAGGATGGCATTTCTGGGCTTGGTGAGAATCTCCACCAGGGCAGCCTCATCGAGCTCGTCGAGAATCCCGATCACCGGCAGGCGTCCGACAAATTCGGGGATAAGGCCGAACTTGATCAGGTCCTGGGGTTGGGCCTGGCGCAGAAGCTCGGTGTCGCGTTGGGCCGGCAAAACGCCGGCTTCCTGCGCATCCTTCTCCGAAAGTGCCTTGAAGCCCAAGGCCTTCTTGCCTACACGCCGCCCGATCAGGCGTTCCAGCCCGACGAAGGCGCCGCCGCAGATAAACAGGATGTTGGTGGTGTCGACCGGGGTGAACTCCTGGTGCGGATGCTTGCGTCCGCCCTGGGGCGGAACGTTCGCTACCGTGCCCTCGAGGATCTTCAGCAGGGCCTGCTGCACGCCCTCGCCGGAGACATCGCGGGTAATGGACGGGTTTTCGTCCTTGCGGCCGATCTTATCGATTTCATCAATATAGATAATGCCGGTCTGCGCTCTGGCTACGTCGCCATCGGCTGCCTGCAGCAGCTTGAGGATGATGTTTTCCACATCTTCGCCCACATAGCCGGCTTCCGTCAGCGTGGTTGCGTCGACAATCGCGAACGGTACATCCAGCATCTTGGCCAGGGTGTGCGCCAGCAGGGTCTTGCCGCTTCCGGTTGGGCCGACCAGCAGAATGTTGGATTTGGACAGCTCGACGTCATTGCCGCGCGTCCGGTTCATCTGGATACGCTTGTAGTGGTTGTAGACCGCGACCGCCAGCTTCTTTTTGGTCTGCTCCTGGCCGATGACGTACTCATCGAGAAAGCCCTTGACCTCTTGCGGTTTGGGCAAGTGAGCCGGCGCTGCCCCAGGCTGGGTCTCGCCCCGGTCGTCTTCCAGAATGGAGTTGCAAACCGCAACGCATTCATCACAGATGTATGCCCGCGGATAATCGCTCGGTGAGGAGATCAATTTAGCAACGGCGTCCTGCGATTTATGACAGAACGAACAACGGAGCGTATCGTCTGTTCCCCTCGGCGTTTTCATACTGCAACTCCTTCGGCCTGGCGGCCAATCACGTACGTGGCCGGTCTATGATTTCGTCAATAATGCCGTACTCTTTTGCTTGCTGCGCGTTCATGATGAAGTCTCTCTCCACATCTCGTTCAATGCGTTCCAACGGCTGCGCGGTGTGCTTCGACATCAGCTTATTGGTGATCTCGCGAATACGCAGAATTTCGCGGGCATGAATATCGATATCGGTGGCCTGACCAGAAAGACCGCCCATGGACGGCTGGTGGATCAGGATGCGGGAGTTGGGCAGGGCAAAACGTTTGCCTTTGTTGCCGCTCATCAACAGGAACGCCGCCATGCTCGCCGCCTGCCCGATGCAATAGGTGACCACGTCATTGCGGATGAACTGCATGGTGTCGTAGATGGCAAGACCCGCGGTGATCGAGCCTCCGGGAGAATTGATGTAAAGCTGAAGATCTTTCTCCGGGTCTTCGCCGGAGAGAAACAACATTTGTGCGATTACCAGGTTTGCGATCTGATCGTCGATCGGCGTGCCCAGAAAGATAATATTGTCGCGAAGCAAACGAGAATAAATGTCGTAGGCGCGCTCGCCTCGACTCGTCTGCTCGACCACCATAGGTACAAGTGCCATGCTCTCCCTTGCTTCTGTTTCCCGCGGGCAGCTTGCGCCCGCTCTTAAAATTGCCCGTTATTCAGGACGCCATTCTTTCGTAAAGCAGCGCGCCCATCTTCTCCCTACGTAAGCGTTCCCGGATTCTAGCGAGGCTACCGTCCTCAGTCAAACGCGTGCGCAGTGCATCCACTGGTTCGCGCATTTGCAGGGAGATACCTTGCAGTTCATTTTCGACATCTTCTTCGGGCACGGTGACATTCTCTGCATCCGCAATGCGGTCAAGCAGAATCGAACCCTTCACCTCAGCGGTTGCAGAGGACCGTTGTGCGGCGCGCAGGCGATCGAAATCGAGATTGCGCATGTCTTCGGTGCGCATGCCCTGGGAGGCAAGCGCTCGCAGTCCGCGGTCCAGCCGAGCGTCGATCTGCTGCTGCACCAGCGACTCCGGAACCGGAAACTCGAAGCGCGTGACCAACGCGTCCAGCAGCCGGTTGGTGGTCTCGGTTTGCACGCGCCGCTGCTTATCGCGGGCCAGGTGCTCGCGCAGCTGCCTGTTAAAGTCCTCCAGGCTTTCGTACGGTCCCAGCTCCTTGGCAAACTCGTCGTTCAGTTCCGGCTCGATCTTTTTCTTGATGCCTTTGACTTCAAGGTCGTAGGCAACCCGCTTGCCAGCCAGTTGCCGCTCACCGAAATCCTGCGGATAGCTCACCTCGAACTTTAACTGTTGACCGACCGTGGCCCCGCGCAGCGCGGCATTGAAGCTATCGAGGGTGTTGGGTCCACCTACCTGGACCATAACATCCTGACCGGAAATAGGTTGCTGCGCTTCGGCCTTCGGGGCTTCGCCTTCCGCCGGCTGCACGCTCGCCGGTAAAGCTGATTTGCGCAAAGTCACCATCGGCCAGTGGGCGCTCTTCCGTCACCGGCTCCATAGTCGACCGGGAGTCACGAATGCGTGCCAGCTCGGCATCGACCTCGGCATCGGTCAGCTCGGTGGAAGGCTTCTCCACCTTCACCTGCTGGTAGCCGTCGATGGAGAAATCGGGAAGCACTTCGAACGCTGCTTTGAAGCGCAGAGGTTTCCCCTCTTCCAGATTGATGTCGGTCACCTGGGGTTGGGAGATGGGCTTCAGCTTCCGCTCGGCGATGGCGGTGCGGAAGTGCTCAGGTAGAACTGCTTCCATCACATCCTGGCGGATCTGTTCGGCGAATCGGCCGCGGATGAGCGACTCCGGAACTTTGCCCGAGCGGAAGCCTGGGATGCGCGCCATCTTCTTGTATCGCTTGGTGACTGCCTGAAAATTACGGGTGACTTCGTCGGCGGGAATTTCGATTTCAACTTCTCGCGTGCAGTCCGGATTCAGGGTTGCCGCGCCATGGGAGTGGCCCTCATGTTCCTGTCCGGCAGGTTCTTCGGCGACGGCCGATGCTTCGCCAGATTGCGGTGTAGTTTCAATCATTTCAGTTGAGCTCAACGTATGCCTTCCAGATTCGCTCGCTCCTCGCTCGGCTGCAATGGCGAAAACGATGCAAGCGCGCAGGAGCCTGTAAACAGCCTGCTTTCATCGTATGAGGCTTTGCCGGGAGGGTCAAACCCGCAGCGCAAGGAATGCGAAGCCGCTATTAACTACAATACACCTTTTTCTTATTACCTTCGGTGGTCCCGCCGGCTCAGGCTGCGAGTCTAAAGCTCTTCTTGCCGCGGCGTGCGTACGTGGGCAACAAACCGTGGATCGGCAGCCTGATAATGCTTGTAATTGCGGCGTCCGTCACTCAGGCTGAGGTTGCCGTTGACGGTCCTGCGGACCACGTCTGCGTCGCGGTCATCCTGCCCATCATCCTGCCACCAACAGACTTGGCATAGCTCGCTGGGCCTCAGGCACGGATAGGGTTCTATACCCGCAGCACAAGCAGCGGGCTGCAATCGCTCTTCGCATGCTTCAATTATGCGCTGGATCGGCGCGACACTGGTTGCCCGGACTTGCGCGCCCTTACTACGGTAACCCCTTACCACGTGCTAACTCTACGGCTTAAACAACGCCAACCGAACCTTCCAGGTAACTGACTGTCCGGGGCGAAGCGTCACCATGCCGGTATCCATGCCCTTCCACTGCTTCCCGAATGGGTCCACGTAGTTGAACTGATCTTCGATGGCGACAAAGGAAGCATTTTTCGGGGAATACACCTGCACCGTCCTGATCTCCGGAGAAAGTGCAGCCACCGTCAGCCCGTAATTCGAATCCGGATCGATCAGCTTCACTTCGGCTGCGCCGTTGCGTCCGTTGCAGGTGGGAGAAATTGTCATCCAGAAAATGATCGTCGAGCGCCACACCTTCGGGCGCGTTGTAGTCGTACTCCGTGCCCTTGACCGGCTTGAGTTGTCCGGTAGGGAATGCGTCACCGTAATTGTTCACCACGGCCATCATGGAGGCCGGGATTTGCAGACGCACCTGGGCGCGGTGCCCACTCGGTATCTGGAAGTAGGGATGCCAGCCGATGGATATGGGCTCGGGCTCTTTGCCCACGTTCCTGGCGGTGATGGTGGCGTCGACCGCGTCTCCGGTAAGCGCGATGGTCAGGTTCAGGTCGGTGTCGGAGAGCCAGTGGCCGCCGAAATCTCCGGCGTGGATGACGCCCGTCACCGTCTGACCATCCGCAGTCGTTTGGGTTTGCAGATCTTCCACCTTGGCCTGGGTAATCAATCCATGAATGGCCACCACGCGTCCGCCGGGCTGCTTGCTGGGGAAGTTCGCCGGCAGCGCCAGGGTGTGCCCGCGCCATTGGGTGATGACCGACTTGCCGTCGGAGGAGGGTTCGCCAATGATGCGGTTGGGGTAGGGAATCAGAAACGCTCCTCCGAAGCTGAAGGATGCGTTGCCCAGCTGATCCTTGCCTGTGCCGGTCAGTTGGCTTGCCGCGTCGGCGACCGAGGGCGAGTGGAGCAGCGGTATCTCCCCTTTGCCCGGGATGGCGGCGGTGACCTGAAGCATATTCATGCCCCGCCCGGGAAGCAGGGTCACGGAGAGGAACTCCGGTTTGCTGCCGCCGGAGCTGGCCTTCCGCGCCAGCGTCAACACGTCCTCGCCCCCTATCTTGATGGCTGCAGGCGCGGCTGGTTGCGGCGGCTGTTCGGCCGGCGTTGCCGGTTGTTGCGTGCAGCCCGCCGCCAGCAGTGCGAACATTGCCAGAATTTCCCCTAACCTTTTGCTTCTGTTATGCATGGACACCCTCAAGAGTCGTTCTTTTCCGGTCAGCGCCGGGCGAGAAAAAGCAGAAATCATCTTACGCCGTCTTTTCGAAGGGCCTTACAATCGGGTATGAGCTCCATCCCCCGAGCGAACCCTGCTACCCTCTAGCTGGATCGCCTTCTGGAAGTCCCGGCGCTCTGCCTGGCGGCCAATCCTGGTCCGATGCCGGCCGATCCCAGTCCACTCGTTCTTTTCAACCAGGACGTCATCCGCTGTCAGCGCTGCACCCGGCTGCGAAAGTATTGCGAAGGGATAGCCACCAGCAAGCGCCGTGCCTACCGGGATTGGATTTATTGGGCCAAGCCAGTTCCATCGTTCGGCGATGAGAATGCGCGTGTGCTGATCGTGGGGCTGGCTCCGGGTGCGCACGGTTCCAATCGCACCGGCCGGCCCTTTACCGGCGACGGCTCCGGCGACTTTCTGTATCCCGTTCTCTACGACGCCGGCTTCGCCTCGCAACCGAATTCGGTCTCTCGCGGCGACGGCCTGAAGCTGCAGGACTGCTGGATCAGTGCGGTTGTCCGTTGTGCGCCTCCGGATAACACTCCCAAGCGTTCCGAACTGGCGAACTGTGCGCCTTATCTCGATGAGGAGATCTCGCTGCTGACCAATATGCGGGTGGTGGTCTGCCTCGGGCGCATTGCCTTCGACAGCTATCTGCAGCACTTGGCGCGTACCGGTCAGAGTGAGCGCAAACCGCGTTTCAAGTTCTCCCATGGCGCCGAATACGCGCTCCCCGGAGGCCGCTACCTGATCGCCAGTTTCCATCCCTCGCTGCAAAATACCAATACCGGCAAACTCACACGCGGGATGTTTTTCGACGTCTTCGATCGGGCTCGCGTTCTGGCCAGTTCACCTCAGAGCGCGCGGACGCTTCGGCCATGAGTGCGTGATGGTTCTAACCGATGGAGTGGTTATCGTGCTGGTGATCATGCTGATCGCCGTATTTCCGGCGTGGCCCTATAGCCGCAACTGGGGTTATTACCCGAGTGCAGGCGTGAGCCTGGTTCTCATGATCCTGCTGATCTCGTGGCCGCACGGTTTACTGGTCGCGCGAACGGCCCAGCGGCTTGAGTGAGACCTGGACCATCCTACGCTGCAAGGTCGGTGACAAGTTGTGCCTATCCTATGCGACCGGTAGCTGTCCTAAACGGACGCAGACTGACTGGAGCTCCAGGACCTGCGTCCTGGTCTCACTCAGCCGTCTGCGCTGATCTCGCACTTGCTCTCCTAATCCTGGAGCGGGAGACGGGGATCGAACCCGCAACCAACGGCTTGGGAAGCCGCTACTCTACCATTGAGCTACTCCCGCCCACTGCCACCAGCTTATTCTAACCCCAAGCCTGTATGATTTCGGGGGATGCCCTCCCTCCGCCTCCGCACCACGCTTTCTGTCCTCTGCGCGCTGGCGGCGGGAGCTGTGCTCCGCCTGTGGTTCATTCACGCTTTCACGCAGATCCAGGGAGACACCCTCCTTTATGCCGACATCGCCAGGAATTGGCTTACCCACGGCATCTATGGCCGGTCGATCATCCACGCCGGCGGCCCGCCAACCATTGCCCCCACCCTCGTCCGCCTGCCCGGATACCCCGGCTTCCTCGCCCTGTGCTTTGCGGTTTTTGGAAACCAGAACTATCTCGCGGTTCTCTACCTGCAAGTTGTGATTGATCTGGCAACCTGCCTGCTGATCGCGGAGTTCGTTCGCCACCTCTGCGGGCGCCGGGCCGCCATGGCAGCGCTCTGGCTGGCGGCGCTTTGTCCCTTCACGGCAAACTACGTGGCCATGCCCCTCACCGAAACGCTTTCCATTTTTTGTGTCGCGCTCGGTCTCTACGCATTTGCCGCCGTGCTCGAGCGGCCGCACTGGGGATGGATGCTGGCCCTCGCCTTTGCCTGGAGCTATGCCGCGCTGTTGCGTCCCGATGGCGCCCTGCTGGCCGTCGCCTTCTTTCCCGCGCTCGTTCTCTATGGCCGCAGATCTCTCGGCTTGGCGCAGTCGCTGCGCATCGCGTTGTTATGCGGGCTGATCTCGGTACTCCCTTTTGCCGCATGGACCTTGCGCAACTGGCACACCTTCCACGTATTTCAGCCGCTGGCGCCCCGTTCCGCTACCGATCCCGGAGAACCCAAGCCCATCGGTTTCCAACGCTGGACGAAAACCTGGATGGCCGACTTTGCCTCTACGTATGAAATCTATTGGAATGTGCCCGGGGACGACATCGATATCCACTCCCTGCCCGCGCGAGCCCTGGATGGGGACGACCGCGAAACGCTGGACCTGATCTCGCAGTACAACGCCGGAGATGTACTCACTCCGCAGATCGACGCCCGCTTTGCCGCGCTTGCCGCGCAGCGCATCCGCGCTCATCCCTTTCGCTATTACGTGACGCTGCCCCTGCTTGCGTCTGGCGGATATGTGGTTCCGGCCGCGGGTGGAAATGCTCAACATAGAATTGCGTTGGTGGCAGTACAGCCTGCACCATGCGGAAACCCGCATTTCCTATGCCTACGGCGCGCTGAACCTGGCTTATCTGTTGGCGGCCTTGATCGGCGCGTTTTACTGGCCCGATTTGCCACCGCCATGGTGGCCTATGTCGTGTTGCGCAGCATGCTGCTGGCAACGCTGGAGGCGCCGGAGCCTCGTTATACGCTGGAGTGCTTTCCCATCGTCATCGCTTTCGCCGCGGCGGCTGTAGCTAAGGCTCGGCCAGCGCCTGCCCCGACCCTTCCGTGAGGGTGACGCAGCGGTCCACCGACGGCGCGCTGAACGATTCTTTGCGGCCGCTGGGCCAATCGATCTCTACCCGATCGATCTTCGGTAGCCGCTCCCAGGCCAAAATGGAGGCGCAAGTCGCTGCTGGAGAGATAGCTCGAACCGCTGCGAACTTCCTGCACCCACGTTCTGCCTCCCGCGGACACTGAGACGCTGGCGCCGATGCCGTCGCGATTGGAACGCGTGCCCACAACGTTGAATCCCGATCCAGTGATTTGTATTGGCCGCCTGATTGACCAGCAGCATGGGCTTTGCGCCCGAGTTATTGATCACTGCGGATACGCGCCCTTCGTTCCAAAAATCGGCAATCGCCAGGCCGCGGCTGGACTGCGGCTCGGTACAGCCCGGTCCTGCGGTGCGGCTGATGTCTTTAAATTTTCCGTTCCCCTGGTTCCAATAGACCAGCCGCGGTTCTTTGTAGGTCGCTCCCAGATGCGCCGTATCGACTTCGGGATATACATGCCCATTCGCGATCAGAATATCGGGCCAGCCGTCATTATCCATATCGAAGAACATGACGCCCCAACCCAGGTACTGGGTGTTCAGTCCCAGCCCGGCGTCGAATATTTTAGAGCTGTAGGTTCCGTCCCCATTGTTCTGGTAGAGGGAAGACGTGTCATCGGAGAAGTTGGTCTTGAAAATGTCGGGCAAACCATCGCCGTTGTAGTCGGCTACCGTTGCGCCCATCCCCGCCTGCTCGCGGCCATCTTCGTCGAAGGCAACGGCGGCGTCCACGGCAACATCGGTGAACGTTCCGTCCTTGTTGTTGCGATAAAGAATGCTGGGAGTGCTGTCGCAGGCCACGTAGATATCGGGCCAGCCATCGCGGTTGTAATCGAGCGTGGAGACGCCGAGGCAGTAGTGGCCGTTGGTTTTCTCGATTCCGCTGCTTTTGCTTACGTTCGCGAAGCGGCCTCCGCCAAGGTTGTGATAGAGCACGTTGGGAGTGGAGTCGAGCCCTCGCGGCCCACACATGACCGGGACCCCTTTCCAGATGCACATCTGCCCCTCTCCCGGCCGGGGCGCGGTTTTCATATCGAAGTGAACATAGTTTGCGACCACCAGGTCGAGCTTGCCATCGCGGTCATAATCCACAAAGGCGCAGCCGGCACCCCACTCACCGCCGCTTCCGGCAACGCCGGCTGCGCGCAGCCACTTCTTTGAATGTGCCGTTGCCTTCATTGTGATACAGCCGATTCTTGCCGTAGTAGGTCACATACAAGTCATCGAATCCATCGTTATCGTAGTCGCCCACGCAGGCGCCCTGTCCCCAGCCGCTCGCAGTGAGCCCGGCGCTTCGGGTCACATCTGTGAATGTGCCATCGTGATTGTTGTGGTAAAGGTGGCCGGTGGGAGGCGGAGTTTTGTTCGCGGGCGAGTCCAGCGCATTGCCATTCACCAGGTAGATGTCGGGCCAGCCATCACGATCGTAATCCAGGATGGCCACGCCGCTGCCGGTGGTTTCAATGATGTACTTCTTGGTGGATTCGTCTCCGTTGACATTCTGCATTTTCAAGCCCGCCTGCGGGGCGGCATCGACAAACCATGCCGGCGGTGGATGGTCCGGGCTTGCAGGGTAAGGAGGGGCGTGACCCTGGGCCATGGCGGTGGCCGCCCAAATGCAAAACAGTACGGCTTGCCACCTGTGCCAAACCACCATTCTCAAATGCTAGCACTCGCAGCGGCGGCGTATTCTTGATGTGCGTCATGCAAAAATTCTGGTACCTCGCCGTTGCTCTGCTGTCCGGTTCGCTGTGTCTCGCGCAGACCTCCGTCCTCAGCCCACCAGCTCTCCATCCGACCGGCGCCCAACAGCCGCCGGTGAAAGGCGCAAGCCGCGAGCTGGGCATCCGCGATTACCGCGCCGGTAAGCTTATCGATGCGGAGCGTGCCTTTGCGGCCGCGATGGCCGAGGATCCCTCCGATCTGGAGTCGGTGCAGATGCGTGGCTTGACGCTCTATCGTTTAGGTCAGCCCGCAGCGGCCATTCCGTATCTCGAACGGGTGCGGCAATGGATGCCAAACGCCAATGCCGATGCCAACCATGTGCTGGGGCTTTCTTACATGAATGCGCGTCGATATGACGAGGCGCGAGGCGCCTTTGCCGCGCAATATGGCGTGAGCCCGGACTCTGCCGCGGCGTACCTGCTGACCGGCGAAATGCTGCTCGACGCCGATCTGCCGGAGCTGGCTGCTCAGCACGCGCAGAAGGCGCTCCAGATTTCACCCCAACTTCCCTTGGCGCATTTCATGCTGGGAGAGGTTTACCTTTATAAGTCCGACGTCGATCACGCGCTGGAGCAGTTTGAACAGGAGCGCGCCATCAATCCCGCCTACCCCGCGGTTTATGATCGCCTGGGTGATGTCTACACCAGGACTGGGCAGTATCAGCAGGCGCAGGAGGCCTTAACCCGGGCCATCTCCCTGGACGTTTCCAGCACCGGACCATTCATTCAAATGGGCAAAGTCTTTCTGCGCCGGGGGGATCCGGAAAGCGCGGCTGATGTATCTCCAGCACGCGGAAAAGATGGACCCAGGGAACTACATCACCCACACGCTTTTGGGGCAGGCATACCGGGGCATGGGGAAAGAAGAAGATGCGAAACGCGAACTCGACACGGCTTCGCAGATCCACGCCTCGAGCCAACTAAAATTACAGCCGGTCCAGTAGAAGTCTGCCAAACTCTCCACGGAGGACTTCTCGTGGCAGATGTTTCTCGCGGGATACGGTCCACGCACCCTCTAATGAACCCGAATCGAGACCAATTTGCTTTGCAGGGGCACACCGCCTTCGAGCGTGACGGCGAGTAGCGCCTCAAAGGGCCTTATCTCCCCAGTCGGCGACGAGACCATTTTCAACAGTTCCGCCATGGAGTCTTTGCGCGTAGCAAATTCCACCGCCGCCTGCGTTCCGAGGGTGGTCAGGCCGCTGAACATAAGCGTTCGTTTTCCAGACTGCACGCCAGGCATCAGTGCGAGCACGGCATAGTCCATGGTCAGCGGATGTTCGGGGCGCGAGTAGAGGGCTGGTTCACCCGGCCGCGGATGATTATTCACAAATCCCGCATACTCCGGATTGGCCATCAGGGTGAAGTCTGTCAGCGAAGGCACGGCATTCAGCGACGGATTTTCTGCCGGCGAGCCGATAAAAATCAGATTCCTCAGTTTCGCTTCATCCCACGTAACCAGCAGACTGCGTTTCAGAACAAAGGTGGCCCGGTGCGCGTCGAATAGCCTGGTCAGTTCATACACCGCCGCCAGTTCGCCGATCCCGGTGTAGTGATCAACCACCGGCTCGTTATTCACGGCGCCCCCTGCCGGAGCATATCGCAGGCCGGTCTTCGAATCACCGACAAAGCGAGCGTTGCTGTAAATCAATACCGGCGGATCCCCAGACAGAAACGGCGCCCAAAAGACCTCCATCGCGGATCTTTCCGCGGCTGCTTTAGGCCTTGCCCGGGCAACCAGCAATGCGGAGCCGGCAAGGATCAGAACCAGAAGAGCGCCTAAAGCAATACCCAGCGGCGTGGACTTCCAATAACTCCAGGATCGGGCCGCGTGGCGCGGGACTCACCTCGCTGGCGGGGAGGGGTGCCGTCTCCGCAGGCAAGGGAAACGGAGCCGGTGGCTGGCTCGGATTGGCGAAGCCGGAAGGTGGGAAGGTAGTGCCCCTTGGGAACCTCGATAATCGTTGGCTCCGCCGCGCCTTCCGTGGCGAAGAATTCCGCCAGCTTTTGCCGCAGAAGGCGAGCGTGGGTTCGAACGATGCTGTCTTCGCTGCTGTTATACCCCGGTGGGCGATGGAAGACATGCACGCCGATTTGTTGTTCCGTCGCCGCTTCGGGCGTCTCCTTTAAGGGCGCATTCAGCGATGTAGAGGAGAAATTCACGCAGGCGCAACGAGCCGCGAAAGTGACTGCTGGAAATGACCCGCTCAATCAAGCGGGACCGAGGGTCGTTTGACGCGTGAAACGAATCCGTTAATTCACCTGGTTTGCTTCAAAGCAGAGCTTGCTGGGCTACTTTTCACTGTCAATTCACCGTAAACAACGTTGGCAGCATTGTGGTTCCAAGAAGAGTCTTGTCAGGCGCTGGAAAGCAGTCATCCAGGCGTCGCAGGTTGTCGTGCGGGGAAGACACAGCAGACCTCCGCCCACACGCAACTTTATACGTTCGATGCGAAAACGGGAACGGCCGATGCGTATCGACGAGCGAAATATCCGTTTCATCATAGCTTGCCGATGAACAGAGCAGGCCAGCTAAAAACATTTGTCAACCCTTTGGAGAGGCAGCATTATGCACAGCAAAGCGTACCGTAAAGCCAGCAAAACCATCTACTTACTGTTTCTTGTATGGCTCTCCTCGCTGGCCCCGGCCGCGCTGGCGCAGGCAGTTTACGGATCGATCTTCGGAACCATCACCGATAACACCGGGGCTGTGGTGCCTAACGCTACGATTACAGTCACCGACGTTTCCAAGGGACACGTCGGTCACCGTCCAAAGCGACGCCAGCGGTGGATACCTCGTCCAACACCTGATAGCGGACACCTATCAGGTGTCATGCGGAAGCCAAGGGATTCAGCAAGACTTCGGTCGACAACGTCGTGGTCTACGTCGACACCCAGCCCAAGGTCGACATCAAGCTCACCGTGGGCGAGGTGACGAATACAGTTACGGTGACCGGCGGAGCCCCACTGCTGGAGACAGCCCGCGCCGATGTGAGCACCATTTTGAACGACGCGCGCGCTCCAGGACTTGCCCAATCTAAATCGCAACTTCACCTCCTTTGAATTGCTGACTCCTGGCACCTCGTACATCGGGTGGGGGCCGTCGGAGGGAAGCGGTAATCCGCAGCGCAGCGAATCCATCGAAGTGCAGGGCCAGCTGCCGTTTGCCACCGGCTATGAGCTCGACGGCACGGACAACCAGGATCCGATCAACGGCGTCGCCGTGATCAACCCGAACATTGACGCGGTTTCGGAGATGAAGGTGACCTCGCAAAACTACGACGCGGAGTTCGGCAAGGCGGTCGCCGGCCTGGTCACCGCTCAAACCAAATCCGGAAGCAACAACTTTCATGGGACGGCCTTCGAATATCGCCGCTCCGATGCCCAGCAGGCGCGGGATCCGTTTGCCAACAATGCGCGTAACTCGCTAACCGGCAAGTACCTGAGCCCCACGCTGCACAATCAATTCGGCGGTTCGGTGGGGGGGCCGGTGTTGAAGGACAGAGTATTCTTCTTCGGCGACTACCAGGGACTGCGGGAAAAATCGGGGAGCTCCGTGCTGACCACCGTGCCTACCGCCCTGGCGAGGTCGTCGTGTACCTCCGGCGGGAACTGCGATCTCAGCGACTACCTGGCGATTGGAGGGCAGGCCTTTAAGCCCAACAGCCCGACCGACACCAGCAATAGTGGGCGCACTCCGTTTCCCGGCAACATCATTCCCGCGGCGGGGCTTTCCGCACCCGCGGTCAATTTTTTCAAATTGCTGCCCGCCCCCAACGCTGGTGCGCCCGGCCAGACCTTCAATAACTATGCCACTTCAGGATCGGGAATCTTCAACACCAACCAGTTCGATGTTCGCGGAGATACCAAGCTGGCAGAAAAGCTGCACATCCTGGGCCGCTATACCTATTTCGGGTCCAACCTTTCGGGCGCTCCTTACTTCGGCACCGCAGGTGGAGGTGGTTACGGCTCAGGAGGTTTCGCCGGTACATCTTCGGGACGCAACCAGAGCGTCGCGGCGGGCGGAGACTATGTGGTTTCGCCTGGCTGGCTGACCGACTTCCGCTTTGGCTACTACCGGATCTACAACACCGTTCTCGGCCCTGATGCCAACCAGCCACTGGGTAATACTCTGGGTATCCCCAACGCCAACGGCACCCCGCTCTCGCTCTATGGCGGTATGCCCCAGTTTGAAATTGACTGTTCCAGCCAACGGACAAAACGAAGGCAACGCGGAGTTCCTGGGAACGACCGCAAACCCAAATCTCCAGCAGGAAAGCCAGTATCAGTTCGTGAATAACTGGTCGCACTCTCTAGGCAATCACAACATTAAGTTCGGCGGAGATTTCCGTTACGCTAAGGACCATTCGCTTACGGTTGCCAGTAATGCTCTCCGCTCAGGCACTTTTCAGTTCTTTAACTCCACCACCTCAGGCACGGTAGCCGCGCGGCAGCGGAACTTCCTCCTCGCCCGGCCTGGGTTGGGCCACCTTCCTGTTGGGCGACACCTCTCTCTTCTGGCGCACCCAGACGGCAGACGTGAACGCGCAGACCCGGCAGACGCGCTTCTTTCTTTATGCCCAGGACCAATGGCGCGTGACCCCGAAACTCACCTTCAACTATGGTCTCCGGTGGGAGTTTTACACCCCCGAGTCTGTGACCACGGCGGGCTCCGGCGGCCTGCTTGACCTGAATAATGGTGACATCCTCATTGGCGGCATCGGGTGGATCAACAAGGCCATGAACGTGGCCCAAAACTACAAGAATTTTGCGCCTCGCTTGGGTGTTGCCTATCAAGCGAGACCCAACACCGTCATCCGCGCCGGCTTTGGCACCGTCTACGGGCAAGGCTGGGCGGGCAACACTTTCGGCCAGATACTCACCGGTTCGTTTCCAACCCAGATCCAGCAGACGCTCGGCACCGGCGGGAATATTGGATACACGTTTAATCTCACCCAGGGACCTCCCGGCTATACCTTTCCCGCGATCCCAGCCAACGGCCTCTATCCACTCCCGGATGGGATTAGCCAGTCTGCGCGCCCCAGAAGCGTCATACTTCCGACCGTGATGGGCTGGAACCTCACCGTCCAGCAGGAACTCAATTCTTCCATGTCCCTGCAGGTGGCCTATGTGGGCAACCAGGCCTATCACAACATGTTCGACTCTTCACCCGAGCTATAACACCAATCAGCCAACCCTGAGTGGTTTCAGCCAGGTCAACCCCAACCATCTAACCGCGGCTGGAGGAAGTTGTTCCACCTATCCGCTGGGGGTTCTGCCTGTAGGTCAGCCCGGCGTTCCGCCCGAGTGCCTATACACGCAATCGGAACGAAGCCCCTGGTTCGACGGTACGGCCCAGAAACAGCTCGGCGTCAAGTATGGGGCGCCCTATGGATGGGAACAAAGAATTGACTACTATCCGGCCCAGGCGACTGGCAACTACCATTCTTTGCAGGTGGTCATCAATAAGCGCTTCAGCCAGGGTCTGCAATTCATGTCCAACTACGTGTGGTCCCATGCACTCTCCCACGAGTCCTATGAATTCCTGATCTCTCCGGCAATAGGCAAGGGAAACAGTTACTATAACCGCCGCAATTCGTTCATATTCGCCGGAAACTACAACCTCCCGTTCGGCCGGGACCAGATGTTCGCTTCCCACATCCCCGGTTGGGCAAACCAGATCATCGGTGGATTTCAATTGAACGCGTCGTGGAGGCTGCAGAGCGGGCTGCCCTTTACCTCAAACTATTTCAACTGCAACAATGACAACGACCAGTGCACGGGCTTCCTCAACAAGGTAGCCAAGTTTGGTCCTCACCAGGGCTCCTACAACGTAGCCGGCAACTACGTGCAGTACTTCACTCCTTCACCCTATGTGCTGTCTTCTCCGAATGATCCAGCCCCAACCACTCCCAATTCATACGGCCCGTTCGCTCGCCCGGCGGTGGGAACCTGGGGCAATGTCGGCCGCGATGCGCTTTGGGGACCCAACTTCAGCAACGTGGATGCCTCGCTTGCGAAGAGCTTTACCTTGTGGGAAGGCGTGCACTTTCAGTTGATCGCTCAGGCTTTCAACGTCTTCAATCACGTAAATCTTGGCGGTGTGAATTCGTGCTTCGATTGCCAGAACTCGGGTGCCGGCCAAATCTCGAGCACCGTTTCCAACCAGGAGGGGACGTCGATGCGTAACTTGCAATTTGCCGGCCGGTTCAGCTTTTAGCTGGGCTGCAGGTTCTGCGTGACAACCCAGGATGGAACCTCGCTGCGCCGTCTGCAGTTTTCGGGGCGTTTCTCTTTCTAAGTTAATGGAAGGCGGCTTTAGCAGGCCGCCTTCCAGTTCCGCCAACTGGCACCACAGGAAAAAAGTAGAGTTGCCCTCGATGGTGGTGGAACGATGAAGTTCTGGGCCTTGTTCGTTCTCCTTAACTCCGCTGCTTTCCTGGCTGCGCAGACCCCCGACCGCACGGCGCACGACCTTGCATGCGCTTTCGCGTTTTAAGCTCGGACCAACCGGGCCAACTCGCCATCCGCAGCGACATCATGGCGCAGAAGCCTTTCACCGTGACCGGCCCCCGCGGAGCCCTGCTCGGCCAGCAGGACGGATCCTTTGAAGCCTGGATTTTTCCCTGGAAAATCCTGAGCGACCTGCGCATTCAGGCCGACATGAAAGACTATGCGGTGCCGATTGACGTCAACCAGCAGGCGGCGACCATCGATGTTCGGCCGGGCCATACCATCATTACTTTCTCTCACGCCAACTTCACCATCCGCGAGATTCTGTTCACGCCGCAACAGGCGCCGGACGGCGTTGGGGCTTTGGCCTTCTACCAGATTGAGGCCGTGCGGCCGATGACGCTTACCTTTAGCTTCACGCCGGAGATGCAGCGCATGTGGCCGGCGCTCTCCGACGATCGCCCTCGCCCGAGTGGGTCAAGAGCGGAGAATCGGGCTTCTACGTCCTGCACTTGAATTCTCCCGATCATGCCGCCGCAGTGGCGATGCCAGATGCGCAATATGGAATTCTGGCGCCTTACCAGGAGCGCCCCAAGAACTACCCGCTGCAGTTTGTCCTGCATTTTGATCCGGCCACCGACGCGACAAACTTTTTCCTCTGCTGATGACGACGGCGGATACCGCGGCGGATGCGACCACCGCCGCATTGGGGCCCGGCTACAAGGCCTGAACGGCCAATTCCAGACACTCTACAGCGGCACCCAGAAGCATTACTCCAAATTTTTCCGCCCAGCACCTCAGCATCGATACTCCGGACGAAAAACTCAATCAGGCGTTCTCCTGGGCTGAAGTGGCGATCGACCAGCTGCGCGTCGAAACCACGCCTTCGCACGCCGAGACCGCTTTGGTTGCAGGCTTTTATACTTCGGGGATTCCGCCCGGCCGGGCTTCGGCTGGTATTTCGGCCGCGATGCTCTGTGGACTCTGTATGCGGTGAACAGTTATGGTGACTATCAGCTGACTCGGGATGAACTGAATTTCCTCATCAGCGGCAAAGCCCGGAAGGCAAGATTATTCACGAGTGGTCGCAGACCGCGGACCTGGTGGATTGGAAGAGTCTGCCGTATGCCTATGCATCTGCCGATGCCAATCCGCTTCTTTTGATGGCCGAGCCAAGACTACCTGAAGATGAGTGGCGACATCGGATTATTCAAGGCAACTGGGATGCGCTGGAGCGCACCTGGAAGTTCGAGTGTTCCCATGATTCCGACGGCGATGGCATCTACGAGAACACCGAAGGGTCGGGATGGGTTGAATCCTGGCCGCCCGGCATGCCCCACCAGGAAATCTATCTGGCCGCGCTCGATCAGCAGGCGAGCACCGCCATGGCCGGCCTGGCGCGGGCCACGGGGCACGCGGACATTGCCCGGCAGGCCAGCGGGGCCGGCAAGATCGGCGCCACGATCGAGAAGGAATATCTGCTTCCCGGCGGAGGGTTTTATGCCTTCAGCCGCAACGCCGACGGCAGCACGGACCCCAGCCCAACGATCTTTCCCTCGGTCGCCTCCTGGGATGGCACTTACCGCTGCAGCATGCTCAGCCCATGTTCGACCGCTGGGCAGCGCCGGAGTTCTCGACTGACTGGGGCACGCGCGACCTGAGTCCAACGGTATCTTTCTACGATCCCATCAGCTATCACCAGGGAACGGTATGGCCGCTCTACACTGGCTGGGTTGCGGTATCGGAGTATCGCAACGGCCGCAGTCTCTCCGGGTATGCCCATCTGATGCAGAATGCCGATCTGACCTGGGCGCAGGATCCGGGTGCGGTGACCGAGTTGCTCTCGGGCCAATTTTTCGCGCCCTTGGGGCGCAGCACTTCGCATCAGCTCTGGTCTTCTGCCATGGTGATTTCGCCCGTGCTGCGAGGACTTTTCGGCTTGGAGTGGGACGCCGCGGCGAACAAGCTCACCGTTACGCCGAGTCTGCCGGCGCAGTGGGATAAGGCAGCGCTGCATCATGTTCCTTTTGCCGGCGGCGAGCTCGATCTGGAGATAAAGCGCGACGGAACCATGTTGACGGTGCGAGCGCCGGCCCCGCAGCGCTGGTTCTGGCTTCGCGCACGCCGGGAGCGAAGTCGGCGGCAACGTGTGCGGCATCCCGCTGCCTGCGGTGGAGGTGGGTTTCGACCACGCCCTCCCCGAGCCTGGAGCGACGACGCAACAGATGAAGGTGATTGACCAGCAGTCCTCGGTCAACTCGCTCACGTTGACGTTATCGGCCCCGGCCAATAGTCATCAGACCATCATGCTGCGAGTGAACGACCCCCGCGTAAAACTTCATGTCGACGGTGCACAAATGCCGCCGGAGAGCAACTCATCGTTGCGCCCGCTGCAAGTTGATTTCGGCGCCGGCGAAGGCTACGTTGAGAAGACGGTAAAGTTCACGTGGTGATGGCTGGTCCAAAAGCAGGCTCTGGTTTGGTGATAGCTATTGGCGTGGTCGCCTGTACCGTCATGCGCCGGCGCAGTTATCCTTTGACACGGATTCGGTTTCGCCCCAACGATTCGTGGCTGTCCACGGTGAAAAAGCTATGGTGATGGGCTACGCATCGACGGTCTGGAGCTATGGGCTTACCCGCTGCAACTGATCAGCGGCTATACGTTAGGGTTTCGCTCCGCAGGGCAGACCACTGAAGTCAGCGGGTCGACGTTGCTTCGTCGAATCACCTATGAACCAGAAGCCGTCACCCGCACGTACATCGGTCCCGACTTCATTGTTCGGGAAAGGCTCTTTGTACCCGTCCATGAGCAGGCCATCTAGTGACTTACACGGTGGATTGCCGTCACGCCATCGACATCGTCGTCCACTTCACGCCGGTCCTCGATCTGATGTGGCCGGCCTCTCTGGGCGGCCAGAATATACGCTGGGATCAGGCGGCATCGGCTTACGTTCTGCAGAAGGGACGCGCAAATACGGCGCATTGATCGGTCCAGGGCGTGGTTTCGCACGACGGTCTTCAACAGCACGCAACCGGGAGCGCCGAGAAAGCAAATCGCATTTGCCGTGCGCGCGGGGGGCGAAGCGAATGGATAAGCCACCGTGGTGGTTGCTGGTAATGACCAGGGCTCCCCCGCAGCACGCGTGAGGGATCTGCTCGGTGCGAGAAAAAGTTCGAGGCCGAGGCCCGGACATTATGCAAACCTCCTGGCGAACACACTGCGGATCGAAACTCCCGACCCCGCGGTGAATCAGCAACTTGCATGGGCACAGATCGCGCTCGACCAGGCCTGGGTGTGCAATCAGGTTTTGGGCTGCGGGCTGGTTGCCGGCTATGGCCCTTCCCGCGATGCCAGACGGCCGCAGTACGCGTGGTTTTTCGCCGGCGACGGCCTCATTGCCATCGAGGCCCTGGTGAATAGCGGCGACTACGATCGGGCAAGAGAGGCGCTGGCCTTCATCGCCAAATACCAGGATGCGCGCACGGGAATGATCTGGCATGAGATTTCACAGAGTGCCGATCCCGCCGACTGGGCCACCAGGTACCCCTACATGTTTGTCCATGTCGACATAACCTTCCACTACCTGATCACGGTAGAGCACTACGTCTCGGCCAGCGGAGATACGCAATTTCTGCAGCAAAATTGGCCCGGAATGGAGGCCGCCTATCGATACTGCAAATCTCTGCTGAATGCGGACGACGGGCTTC
>CAVWRV010000032.1:0-196249 GCA_963757515.1 uncultured Acidobacteriaceae bacterium
CCCCCTGTTCATTTCATTATGCGTCACAAAGCTTCGCAGTGTTACGGTGAGCTTACGCCGTCTTACGGCCAATGGGAGGGCACACAGCATAGCCTGGCATCAGGCAGATTTAGAGAGCGATGGAGACCTACAGACCAGCAGGAACAGTAATTTTCGTGTCCACCAAGAGCCCAGCAGCCACCATCGCGCAGAGCATCGAAGCGCACGGACTATTTATGCAGTGGGCCGGCAGCATCGAGGCGGCAGGTGACTTCCTTAAGTCGGCGCGAGAGAGGACCGTTATTGTGACGGAACTCGCCCTGCCTGATGGCAATTGGAGAGACCTCGTCGAACGAGTCAGGAGTAGGGAGGCGCCTATTCCATTTGTGCTTATGACTTCTGTCAGTACGCCTGAACTTTGGTGGGATGCGCTCGATTGCGGCGTAGATGACATCCTCCCCGGGCCTCTTACCGCTTGTCCATTGTGCCAATTCCTGGAGACGCACTTCGCATCATGAACGATACGGGAGGAATTCGCGAACTGCGGTTGAGTTTGGGTTGCGGGTTTCGGGGAGGATCCCGCAAGTGACCTTGGTGGTGGTGGCCGGTGACCGGATCGAACCAGCGGTTGCAGTCCGCAAGCTGATTTTGGATCGTGGACTGCTCCGCACTATCAGCGCAGTGGCCGCTGCCAGCCACCAGATTGGCTGGACGGCGCCAGTTAATTGGGCATTCCAGTTCTGGCAAGCGGAAGTGTTCAGGAGGAACACGAAACAAGCGGTCGCGAAACATGCCGCGAGAAACAGCGCCAGTTATCCATACGGTCTCGGGAGCATCAGGGAATTGAGGAAGACTAGCTAGAGAGGACAGAATAGAGCTGGAGCGGTCACGATAAAGTAGAAGTGTTGTAACGCGTAAACGAGTTTGATACTTATTACCGGCATATTGAGGGTTTAGCAAACATTCAGCTGAAGTAGAAGGTACTCTGGATGCGGACTCACGAACATCAGCGTCAATGCCAAGAACATGGTCATCCAGCCGCCCAGACTCTGAGCGGCATCCGCTAAATGGACCAGCGGGAACGCGAAGAATACGATGAAGACGGGCCGACGCCTGCAGCCAGGCCCCCCATAGTTCACGCTTATAGTGTTGCTGGGCAAACTTAATCATCTGGGCACCAGTGGCGTAGCCAGGGAGGAACGTGTTGATGCTGAAGGACAACACCAGCAACACGACGCCGAAGAAAACGCTGAGCCCGCTTAGTAGACGGAACGATCTAGTTAGTTGAGAAGGATGATTATGAGCGTTCTCTTTGGCTGATAACTAATACGTACATCAAAAGCGTACAAAATTATTTTCTAAGTCGCGGCAATGGGCGATTCCGATCCGGACTGAACTCGAGAAGCAGATACATGCCGTCGATACAAGGGCACCCAAGTAACCGTGAAGAATGCCGTACAGAGAGCGGTATAGTTTTTGGGGTAAAGGTGGTATAATCATAGGGTCGCTATAGATAAAGGCAGAAGCGACGTAGCGTTAGTTTTAATTGCGATATAGGTAAGAACAGTTCGGCTCATCGCGTATGCCCTGCAAGCGATAAGTTAAGGCATGGAGCAAAGATAGTACATTGTGTGTTTTGCAATGCGGCGCGACGTGGAATGTACGGTTCCGCTAATAGTAAACAGGGCAAACTGCGAATGGCGTGTTCAGGGAAATTGCCTGCTCGCCTTTCCGTTGTAGGGGTGTGTTTCGGTCTCATCTCGGAGCGCGGAGAAGAGCGTCTGAAAGAACACTCGCGGCTGGGCGAAGTTCTGACGCTGGTAATAGTTTCAACGCTCTCGCGTCGTCATTGGGCTATAGTGCGGAAGTGGGGCGGATGGAAGGGGCGCTTCTTTCATTGAGAAGACATGTTCGCTGCAAGCGTGATGAGGCATGGTCACAAGCAACAAGATAGATATGATCTGAAGCAAACCTATCAAGGTAAAGCGAAAGCGCGTGCGCATGGGTGATCTTTAGTCGAGAAATGTGGGTGAAGAGCGGCAACACATCGCGTTGCTTCAAGTGGCCGGCGTCGCGTGCTTATCAATGGCTCGCTGGGCTGCAACTCGTCTACAGGTAAATGATGGATCGTTTTTCTATGCGGCGCTCTCAAGCACTTGCTATGTGACGGTGAAACTTCGCGGACTCGTTACGGCAAACTTCACGCGATGGGCCGATTGGTTCTTGTCAGTCAGCGCCGTGAGGAGGAGCTTATTTCTCTGCCAACTCTTCGTCCGGTACGAAATTGAAATGGGATCATCCATGTCGATGAGCAGGAACTGACTATTGTTCATGTTGTAAGCAACAAAACATCGCCAGAGGAAGCCCTCTTGAGATACACTGACGCAAGTACAATGCCCCAGGTGAAGGGATGTGACAGCTTTATCCGAATGGTAGTAGATTCCTATGCTCAGATAGGCCATCGATACACCGACCCAACAACGTGACATGCCCTCGCAAGCGAATATCTGGGCATGGAGGCAGCATTTGATAGATAGGAATAATGAGTTGTGCGTTTGCTCTGGCGACGACTGGCAAGAACGCAGCTATTACTATGACTAGCGCGAGTGTGATGAGAATTAGCGTTGACATCTCTAACTTCTCTCTAGTTTCGCGTGGCAGAACGATGTGAGGCGCGACGTTAGTGTTCTATATAGCGTAACGATATATCGATACGCTATCTAGTCAATAGGTATTAAGTACTCGGGGTAATAAGATTTAGATAACGATTGAAAAGAAAGGGAATAATGTAAGAGCTTTTTATCTTGTAGAAGCTTTTGCATAGGAAGATGTACGTGTATAGGCTTTAAGTGATACTCAACTAAGCGATTGGTATATTTCGCAGTCTGAGTTGGGACACGCTCTATGCGCACCTGGAAGCTGTTTACAAAAAGCTGGTTATATGGTCGCTGTGGGAGAAAGGGAGGACGATGGGCGGGGCAAGAAGACGTATGGCGTCACGGAGGGAGGGCGGCTCTGTTTCTTTCAAATCATGAATTCATAAGGCGAGTACGATGCAGACTTTCGCAACTTGTTCCTAATCAAGTTGGGCTGTCGGACACATCGGCGAAGAGCCGCGGCGTCTCATCCTGGAAGACTGTGAGGTTACTGGCCATGGCTGCGCGAATACCCTGCAAGCCTTCAGGAAGCTGGATGTGCTTGCATGAGCATCAACTCCTTTGCGAGGTGAGGGGTACAGCCGCCGGTTGGGGAAGAAGAAACTTGCGAAGGGGCAGGCCGCAGAACACAAGGGCCACCCCGATTAGAGCCGGTAAGGGATCGTGCATAAGAATGAGAAAAGCGAGTAACGCCGACAGCACAATGAAGGTTACAGGCGCGATTGGGAACCACCAGCCACGCACCGGTTCTCCAAGCCGGAAGAGGGTGGAAGCGGCCAGGGCAAGAAAGAGAACCGCAGAGAAGATGATGTAGGACAACACGCGATCAAAGGCGCCCAGAAAGAGCACCCCCAGCGCGAGCAGGGTTTGCAAAAGGATGGCGTTGACCGGTGTGCCGAGCCGGGGATGCATTTTGCCGAATGCGGGAAAAAACGCACCGGCTTGCGCCATGGCATAGCAGACGCGCGGGGCAGCCATGGTGATGGCCGCAATCCCGCCACAGACGCAGACCAGCACGCAGGCGGACAATACACGCGCGCCAGCTGCGCCAAAGAGTACCTGGCCGAATTGGGCCACAAAAGCAGTGTTGGAGGTGACCTGCTCCAGGGGGAGTACAGCAAGGAATGCAGCACTGATGAGCAGGTAGATTAGAGTCACGAGAGCGACGCCGCCGACAAAGGCGAGAGGCAGCGTGCGCCGGGGATTGCGAATTTCTCCGGCGATCTTGCTCGCCTCCCACCAGCCACCGAAGCTGAAGAACGCACTCATCACACTGCCGGCAACGGCGGGAAGCATTGCCCCGGAACCCGGCCTACGTACGGTGAATGGCAGCAGGTTCGCCACATGGGCGTGGCCGGAAACCAGCGCCCAGCCGGCCAGGCCAAACAGGATGACCAGCTTGAATCCATTCACAAACGCCATGATGGCGGCGCTGAAGCGCGTACCGATAAGGTTGATGAACGCAAAGAGGCAAAGCAACAGGGCTGGTACGGCGACAAGAGAGCGCGCGCCTGCAGGCAGCAGCTGGGCCACATAGGGCGTTGTGCCCACAGCCAATGCTGCAGCCACGCCGGGGTACATCACGATGGAACTCATCCAGCCGTAGAGAAACGCGACCCGCTCGCCATAGCCGGCTCGCAGGTAGACATATTCTCCACCTGACTCAGGGAAGCGGACCGCCAGTTCAGAGTAAGAGAGCGCGCCGCACATGGCCATCAGCGCAACCCCGAGCCACACCAGGCCAAGCAGCAACGGGGATCCCAGCGACTTTGCCATGGCAGCAGGGGTGAGGAAAATGCCAAGGGCAATCGCTTCGCCAGTAACTACCGCCATTGCCGCCGCCAAGCCTAGTTGTCTTCGCTCCTGCTTGGTTTGCCCGTGCATATCGCGTCCTATCCTATTTTGAAAGTTTGCCTACCGCACCCATCGAAAGATTGAGGCTGGGACCTCGGTTTGAGGCTACCCGTTGCGCAGGGCAGATCGCAACGAGTAGTCTCAACGGCCTGGTCACGATCAATGGAGATGGATAGTGCTATCTGGATGGTAGTGCTGCCAGTCGAACCAGAAGTCTTTGAGCGCATCGATCCGCGTGCAGACACTGGCCTTTCATCGGTCCAGAAAAGGCACAGCCTGCGAAAGTCCAGTCGCTAAGAGTATAGGCATCCAGAAGTACCCACGGATCGCCGGTATTCCCCCCGCCACGGCCATAAAATTCGAGCGTGTTCGTACCTACCTCGCGTGAGAAAGCGCGGACCGACTTTCCATCCGGGCCAAGTACGAGCATGATCGGTTTGCCCCCGACGTCATCGATCAGCACCGGCGATGCAATCGTCAGCTTGCTCAATGGAAACGCGCGTGCGGCTCCGTTCATCGACACGCCAAGGACCGTCTCCCGGTCGGGAAGTGTGCCCTTGGTTGCGTGAATCACGGTCGGCAGCTTCGCAATTTCGCTTTCCCATGTCGCTTTTTCATACTTCGCTGCATCGCGCGGCAGAGGCGCCAGGACTGTGCCGTTGGGCTGTTCTTTTTTCCAAAGCCCAAACGTAAGTTCATCCTGGGCCACCAGGCTGAGCTTCGCACCCTTCAGAGGGCCTGCAATCGCAGTCCCGCTGATCTGCTGCCAGAAGCTCCCTGTCTCCTCATCACGCATGAGGAAATTCTGGTTGTTGATGCCCGCCAGATGAAAGTGCAAGTCACGTCCTTGTATGCTGCGGGTCCAGACCAGACCCGTGTGGCAGAGCGTTCAATAGGTGACGACGATCGGCAATTGATGCAGCCGGTCATTCACGATGTGGTGATACCCCATCTCGCGAATGGGATAGGCGCGGCTTTCTCCTCCCAGGGTAACGGCGATGACCATGTCTTTCGGGTCGATGCCGGCTTGCCGGATGGTGACATAACGCGGCTCTCCGAAGGGGTGGAACATCATTTGTTCATAGGGATTAAACCAAGCGGCAGCGGCAGCGATCAGAGCAATGCCCATAGCGGGCGCCAGCAGCAGCCTCGCGACCCAACCTGCGCGCCGCCAGGCAAGCAGCGCGAGCAGTGTCACCAGGACAAAGAGTGCAACCAAGATAGCTTTGTCGTGCATCAGCACCCAAAGCGCGCGCTGCAGAGCGGCAGGCTTTTGCGCTCGGAAGGGCCGGATTACATAGATTGGATAGAGTGCAAGCGCAAGTGCCGCAACGCTGGCCAGGAAAAGACAACACCCCGGAACTAAATTGCGTAATCGTGCCCTGGCGAGGTGGTTGCCGGTGATTACCATAGAAGTCCTTTCGGGCTCCGCTCCCCTGCGTACATGGGCCTCTGCAGGTTGCACAGCGAACTCATCGGGCCGCTCCAAGCTCGCGAGCGGCTAGCTCTGTTCCCTCGACCCTGGCCCGAATCTTGGCGAAGGCTCTATCGCGAGCGGTCGAAGTGTCATGGGAGAAAGGTGAGCAGCCGGTTTTCTGCGCCTGCGAATCCGAAAGGGCCTGAAGCAACGTCGCCGAACGCGGGATGCTTCCGATAGGCTCGGTCGAAATCGTCATATCGGGGAACTCTATCGCGACCGGGCTTACCGGCGCATCCATCGAAAGATGGAGGTAAACCTCCGAAGCCACTTCCCTGGTTAGCGGCTTATTTGGTCATTTTGTTCATTTCAAGATAGCCCTGTGGCGCAACGCCGAAAGCGTCGGCGACACGGTTGAAGAAAGCGAACATTGCCGTGATGTACACCGCCTCGGCAATCTGGGGCTCGCTCCAACCGTGTTGGCGCAAGACCTCTACATCTTCAGGAGTCGTGCGATACGCCGCCTCAGTCACCTTGGTGACATATTCGAGCAGCGCGCGGTGTGCGTCGTCGAGCGCCGCCTCTTCGAGGTTGCCTGCGACCAGCGCCTGGACTGTTTTCTCTTCTGCTCCCTGAACCCGCAGGAAGTAAGCATGTGAATCCAGTCAATAAGGACAGCGATTCAGCCAGGAGACCCAGCTGGCAATCGCTTCTTTTGTTCTGCGTGTAAGGTGCCCTTCGGAAAAGTGGACCGTATTGCTGAAGCTCATGACTTCGCGCAGGAAATCGGGGCGATGGCTGAAGCATTTGAGGATGCCGGGCATCTGCTGGCGTCCTGAATGGGTTCGCCATTGGTCATAAACCTTCGCAACCTCGCCGGTCGCGTCAGCATCCTCAATCACCTTAATTTTGGTCTTCGCGTCCGTCATGGTTCCGATGGCCAAAGATTAACATAACGAACCATGCCAGGTAAGCCTGGTTAGATCACCAGGCGCTGGTCGCCCATTTTGCGAGTGACTCTTTGCCGGTCAAGGTATTCCAACAGTGGAATGGCGTACTTTCTCGACAATCCGGTTATCTGTTTAAAGCGGGCTACGTCTACCGTCTGCCCGTGAAGCTGGCTTATCTCGGAGCGCAATCGGGCAAGCGCTTGGTGGTGGATGAAGAGATTTTCGCTTCCCATCTGCACTAGAATCTTCTCCCGAAGCAGTAAGGTAATCAGCCGGCGCATTTCGCCCTCTTTGAGTTTCAGCTTGCCAGCAACTTCAGAGATCAAGGGAGCAGACAGACCGGCTTGCCGGTAGATGGCCGCGATTGCAGACAAGGCCGGATCAGGAGCAGACGAAGGTTTGCCGGCCTGAACGGGATAAACCAGCTCGCCGTTCAACCGTAGTTTCTCCGCGCCGGCAAGACGCTGCAACGCGAAGTCGAGGATCTCAGGACGAAGCGAGGTCCTGGTCTTGAGTTCCGACCGTTTGACACCGCTCACATACTGTTGCAAAACACTGCAGATGGCTTCAGAGGCTGCCTCGAAGGCCTGGCTGTTCAGCAAAATCTCGCCGGGAATCTCAAGCAAACGTTGGCTGAGGACCAGGCGCTGCACCAGGCGATCGGCGGCTTCGCGGGCAAGGCCGGTCTCTGCCATGAGACGCTGCAGCGAAAACCCTTCGGAGCCGCGGCGCGCTACCCGCAATTGAATTTGCGCTTCAGCGGTAGCGCTCCGCAAAGTCTCGAGCCACTCCATGGTTTTCATCTTGCGCAGACCAGGAACCGGGCTCGCGTCCAACACCCGGCCGCCCCCGATGGTAGCCGGCGGTGAAACCTGTCGCAGCACGAATGGATCGCCCGCGGTGAGCAGGATGGGGCTCTGGAGTTTGATTCGCAACAACCTGCTTGAACCCGCTTGGAATCTGCCCCGGCCATAGATCAGTACCTTGGCCACGGTCTTGGAGGTAAAGGCGTGGAAGTGGACCAGGGCTCCGTGTTTCAACGCCGCGGACCCGGGCAGCAACCAGGCTTCAACATCGATCGCAGTAACCGCGGCAAGCGTCTCTGGAGCTACCAGCGTCTGCCCTCGACTTACCTCCGGCACTTCGATGCCGGCAAGATTCAAGGCTATCCGGGAGCCGGCGAGGACCCGATCTTCCGCGCGCCCATGCGTCTGTATTGCGCGTACGCGCACGGCCCTTCCCCCGGGCTGAAAGGTGAGCGGTTGGCCGGCATGGAAGCTGCCCGAAAGCAAAGTGCCCGTAACCACTGTGCCAAATCCCTTCATCACAAAGGCGCGGTCAATAGGTAGCCGGGGCACATGATCAAAATCGCCGTCTGGCGCAATCTTCGGCGAGCCTGATGAGTGTTTGCCGCAGGTCCGCTAAATTCTGTCCCGTGGTTGCACTCACCGCAAGAATCTCTGCGCGGCCATCGCCGAGAAAGGTTCCGCGAAGAAGCATCTTAACCTCGAGCTCCACTTGTGCAACGCGGCTGGGCTCGACGGCATCGATCTTCGTGATCACGGTCAGGCCAGAGCGAACGCCGAGCAGCCCACAGATTGCGAGATGCTCCACGGTTTGGGGCTTGACGCCTTCCTCGGCGGAAATCACCAGCATCACAGATCCGATGCAGCCGGCCCCGGCGAGCATGTTGTGAATAAACAGGCTGTGGCCGGGCACATCGACGAAGCTGATCCTGAGGGGGCGGCCCGCAGAAGACACCGCATCGAGAAAGGCGAAGCCGAGATCGATGGTGATGCCGCGCCGCTTCTCTTCCGGCAGTCGATCCGCGTCGATGCCGGTAAGAGCGCGCACCAATGCTGTTTTGCCGTGATCGATGTGACCCGCCGTTCCGATAACTACGGACTTGACCGGTGGCGTCATGCTAGTGTTTTGCGTCACTCATACCATCGTTTATGTGGTGTGGCTCATCCAGCCTGGATCGCGCAACGGCGTTAGGAGTTTTGCCCACTACGAACCAGGGTTCCGGTCTGGGATGGAGAAAACAGCAGGTCCCTCCACTACGCTGCGCTCCGGTCGGGATGACAATTTTGTTAGGGGGCCGGTCCTAATAAGCAATCTCCTCTCTCGTTCATTCCATCCTTAACTCGCCACAGGCAAGTCGCTTGCTCGGGATGACAATTCTGTTGCAGGGACAAACTCTAGTCTTCCCGATGAATTGTCATCCCGACGGTAGTGGAGGGACCTGCTGTTTTCTCCATCCCAGACCGTAACCCTGGTTCGTGGCAGGGCAATCGTAGTTAGTTTGTTACATCGCGGGATAAACGTCCACCTCTTTGGCAGTGAGGGCCGCGATCTGCTGCAGCAGCGAGGCGAGCGTTGGATCAAATTCCGGTTCGACGGTGCGCAGATCCAGCAAGACGTGGTCTTCGTGGATGCGGCCCACCACCGGGGGCTCAAGCCGGCGAAGCGCCAGAAGGAGCGGCTGTGGCTGCAGTCTCGCGTGGCGAAGAGAAACGGCTGCGCTCTGCAACCGGGCTGTGGGCGCCGTCCCGCCGCCGATCAGGCTTTGCACCGGTACAGCCTCTGCGGCCAGTTCGGCGCAGTTGACCTGGCGGCTGACTGATTCACATCGCTCGAATATCTCCCCCGGCGCAGCGTTCAACATTCTCTGCACCGGGATGGCGGAAGCCTTTTGCGACGCATAGTCCATGAGGGTCGCTTCGAGCGCTGCATACGTGAGCTTATCCACACGATACGTCCGGTAAAGGGGATTCTTGCGGATGCTCTGCAGCAGCTCCACTCTTCCGATGAGCAGGCCACATTGGGGGCCACCCAGCAACTTGTCTCCGCTGGCAGCAATCAAATCGAAACCTACCTGAACGCTATCGGGCAAGGATCGGTTCAAAACCAATGCCGAGAGGTTCCAGTGAGTCGATCAGGCCGGTTCCCTGGTCGTGGAATACGGGAATCTTCGAGCGCTTGCCAAGGGACACCAGGTCGCGAAGAGCAGGCCGCTCGACGAACCCTTCCATGCTGAAATTCGATTGGTGGACGCGCAAAATGAGCCGCGTTGCGGCTGAGATTGCATTTTCGTAGTCGGCAAGCCTGGTGCGGTTGGTGGTGCCCACCTCGCGTAGGATCGCACCGGATTTGGCGAGAATCTCGGGAATCCGGAAGCCTCCGCCGATCTCGACCAACTCTCCGCGCGAAACAATCACCTCGCCCCCCTCCGCGAGCGTATTCAGTGCCAGGAACGTGGCGGCGGCACAGTTGTTAACGACGAGCGTGGACAGTGCAGAGGTGGCGGCGCCCTGGGAGGTTAAAACTCGGAGCAGAAGTTCCTCGGTGTGGACATCCCGGCGGCTGCGATCCCCTGATTCGAGATCGAGTTCGAGGTTTGAGTAGCCGCCCGTTGTGTCAAGAATGTGCGCGAGTGCGGAGGCGCTCAAGGGAGCTCGCCCCAGGTTCGTATGCAGGACCACCCCGGTGGCGTTGATCACCCGCCGCAAGCGATAGCGCACACCGCGGGCGATTTGATTTGCAACAGTAACGTGCATCACTGCCAGCTCGCTTTCCAGGCTTGCCCGGGTGTGGCGCCCATTGCCAATTTCCTGCCTGAGGCGCGCCAGCACTGCGCGTGCCGCGCAGATGGCCGAGTCGCGAGATTGGGTCTCAAGCAGCGCAGCAAAGCCCGGTGTCAGCAGCAGCTCATGCAGCGAAGGTAGAGCCGGTACAGATTGCGCTCGCCGTTGCCTGTTGGCTCTGTTTCATTCGCTGCCAGTCTCATCGTTTCTGTCTACCTAACAGTCGCCGCTCCCCCACCTGCCCGTAATTCTTATCGTTGTCGAAGTGGTCAATCCATGACTCCTCGTCGGTTAGCATAATAGGCTATCAGCAAGGATGCTCGATTGCTGCCTGCCGCGGAAGTGCTTGGGTTCCGGTGATCCTCCCGGTCTTCAAAACCGGTGGTCGTTCTTAACGGGCGACGGTGTGTTCGACTCGCACGCACTTCCGCCAAAATCATCGGGGCCGGGAGCAGCGAATCATCAGCCTATTGCAGTGGTTTCCGGTGATCCACCGCATGCCGTGAAGGTGGCATTTGCCGGCGCTACTTCCTCGCCAGCACGGCCGCCAGAAAGCGGAGCTCGGACTCCACTTCTGCAGGATCGGCCACAGTATCGGCGATTTCCTGGCGAAAGAGTTCCCGATACCGCTTTCGCAGCCTGTGAATGGCCACTTTCAGCGCCCCCTCTGAGGTGTTCATTTCCCGAGCCAGTACGGCGTACGGCGCGTCGGACTGCCCGAGAAGGAACACCTTCAACCGCTCGAAATGCTCTGGGCGGCCGTGATGGACGAACTCCTCCCGCAATTTCTCAACGACTCGCTCGATCAGCGAAAGCGCCCAACGCCGTTCGAAGATCCGCTCGGGCGTCTCATCGTGCGCAGGCTCGCGCTGGTAGCGCTCTTCGCCGGACGAGAATTCGAGCGTTACAACCGTTCCGCCGCCGCGTTTGCGCGCGCGATGCCGGTCTTCTTCGTCGGCCACAAAGAACTTCAACGAAGTCAACATAAAGGATCGGAACCGGCCTTTTTCCGGATCAGCGCGATCGAGATATCGCCCTTCCAACACCCGGATGAAGAATTCCTGTGTGAGATCCTGCGCCTCATCGGCCCGATAACCGCGCCGGCGCAGATAGGCATACAACGGATACCAGTAGTGCTCACAAAGAGAAACGAGAGCAGACCGAGCTTCCTTGCGATGTGGATCACCGGCGGCGAGCACGAGGGTCCACCGTGTCGTCGGAAATTGGGATGATCCGGGCAGCGTGTGCATGGTTTGGCCGTCTGTCATGGTCTTACCGTCTTCTTATCGCCGGCGGGCATTCCGCTAAACAGGATAAGGAATCGGGAAGGCAAAGGTTACACGCATCATGGCAGTTTGGCGGACTCAGCCTTGGCTTGTTGAACGACCGGAATATCGGGATCGGCATCCTTCCAGAGAGCAAGAAGGTCCTTGTAGGCGGCGGCTGACTTTGCACGATCTCCAGAAGCGGACAACGCTCTGGCCAGTTGGAGACGCGCCATGGGTCCGATCGGATCGTTCAGCACGATACCCGGATGATCAAGAATTTTTTGAAACTCAGCCGCTGCCTCGCGATGACGGCCCAGCCGGGAATAAGCCAGGCCACGGACATAAACCGGATACATAGCCCCAATGAAGGAACCCACGTAGAATGCTGTGCCCGGAACAGCGAGGTCGTACGGAGTTGCCACTTGTGTCATTTCGAGCGCTTTGGCTGCGTTGCCCTGGTTGAGAGCTTCGAGTGCCCGCAGCGTAGGCAGGTAACTGAACTGGACAGATGTGTCCTCCGGGTAGCGCTTTTCGAGGTCCATCACGATGTTGTGAGCTTGCCCGGACTGGTGCAGAACTGCCAGCGCAAAGGCAGGTCCGTAGTCGGCATCCCGGCTTCGGTGAAGCGCCAACGCCGCTGCCGCGTTTCTTTGTCCCTCCTCCCGCATCGCGAACAGGGCGCTCCATACCGCACGAGCGCCTTGAAGCTGGGCGGACCGCTCGCGCAAACCTGCCTGGCGAGATAAGAGTACCGCGCGTTGCGATAGCCGGGCCGCTTCTTTCAGGCGCGCGTGGTACGCCGCGGTGAGAGCTTCCTGGTGCTCGAAAAATCCCTGGGCTTCCAATTTTGCCTGACGCTGGGTCGTTTCCCTTTCCATTGCCGCCTGGTCGTCCCTCAGAAATGCGATGAAGTAACGGCATAGCGAGAAGTCAACGGTTTCGATCCTTCGTTCTGACGCCCTACGAAGGACTGCCTCGGCTTCTGACAGGCGGTTCAGGTAGATGTAGGCAAAAGTCACATTTGTGTAGCCGATGGCGTAATCCGGATCGAGTTCGATCGCCTTTAGACCTTCTTCCGCAGCTTTGTCGTAATGACCCGACCCTTGGGTCGTGAAGGCCGCCAGGAATCCGTGGGGCACCAGATCCCCTGGGTACTTCTGGGCCCACGATTCAAGCGTCTGTCGCGCCAGTTCCAGGTTTCTGGTTACATCCCGGTGGTAGTTGAATGTGATGAAATAGTTCTCCTGATCGCTCACCCGATTCCGTAGTTCGTAGGCCTTGGCTATATTCTGGTCTCCAAGTTCAGTCTCTCCGAGGGAGGCATATTGCCGGCCCAGGTAGGCATAAGCCATCGCAAATTGCGGATCGATCTCGATGGCCCGCCGCAGGAGTGGGATGGTTTCCGCTGCCTGCGCTTTACGCTGTCCTGCTTTCATGGCCGCGCTGTAGGACCTCCAGGCCTCGAGCGAGGGCGTGGTCGCCTCGGCCGGTAGACTCGGCTCCTTTTCCTGGTTTGGCAGCGATTCGCCGGCCCGGGTCTGAAATCGGTTTGCCATTTGGCTTAACGTTTTGACGACGTCCTCTTTTTTGGGTGCCACCGCCTGCTCTTCGTCCAAAATATCTCCGGTTCGGCAATTCCGCGCCCGGAGGCTCAGCGCGTACTCGTTTCCGAGGCTTGAGATGGAGCCCTCCACCACCGCTGCGCTGGCTGTGCGCTCGCAGACCTCGGCGGCGACGGCAGGGGTGAGCTTTGCGGCGGGGGGCCGGTCCATCAGGCGGAGCGTTTGGTTCACGCGCGCGTCGGAAAGCAGGGCAAGATGGGGTGAATTCCCCAGTTGCCCTGACAGGGTTTGGCCCAGAGTTCCGTCGAAGACGGGATCGCCAGTGGCATTTGCGAAATCTGCGAGAACAATCGTGTCCTTATCCGCCGACCTCGGTCGCGGCGGAGCCGCGCGGTGCAGGAGCGACCAAACCGTGATCCCGCTTAGCAGGATCAATGCGAGGCCGCCGGTTGTGCCGAGAAAAACCAGCCTATGCCTACGGAGAAATTTGCCGGCTTGGTACAATCTGCTCGGCGGCGAGGCCAAAACTGGCCGGTCCTCAATATGTCTTTGGATATCGGCCGCCAACGCAGCGACCGAAGCATATCGCCGTTCCCGCGTTTTTTCCAAAGCTTTCATCGTGATCCAGTTGAGATCGCCATCCACCAGGCGGCGCAGGGATCCCGGTTCGGTCTGGCGGTGGGCAGCGATGCCAGTCGCTGCCGCACCCGTTGCGCTCAGCTTCCGCGAGAGGGGCGCAGCTTCTTCTTCACGAATGACGCGGAGCATCTCGGACAAACCAGCCCGCCGCATTCTGGCCGCGTCGAAAGGGACAGTGCCGATCAGCAACTCGTACAACAGCACCCCAAGCGAATACACGTCAGAGGTCTCATCGACGTCTGCGGTCATCACCGCGGCCTGCTCAGGACTGGCGTATTCCGGTGTGCCCACCATCTCGCCGAATTGCGTGATGAGAGTGTTCTCCATGGCCCACCGATCGGTGGCCTTGGCGATACCGAAATCGATCACTTTTGCCAGGGGCCTGCCCTCTTGTTCCGCCACCAGCACATTCGAGGGTTTGAGGTCGCGGTGGATCACGCCCTTCTGGTGCGCGTGTTCCACGGCACGGCACACCGAGAGAAACAATTCCAACCGTTGGCCGATGGTCATCCGCTTGCCGTCGCAGTACTGCGTGATGGGCACGCCCTCGATGTACTCCATGACGAAGTAAGGCCGGCCCTTGGATGTGGCCCCTGCGTCGAAGATCCGCGCTATATTCGGGTGGTCCATCATCGCCAGCGCCTGGCGCTCTTTGGCGAAACGCGCGAGTACCTGGCCGGTATCCATCCCGAGTTTTACGACTTTGAGGGCGACACGCCGGCGAATCGGTTCGCGCTGCTCGGCGAGGTACACGGTGCCCATACCCCCTTCGCCTATCGGCCGAACGATCTGATAACGCCCGAAGTCGTTGTCACCGGTTGGAGCTGTCGCCGTATCGATGGTCTGAGTTGCGAACTTGTCCGCGCCCGAGGAACTGTCGAACGCGCCCTGGATTAGACAATTCGGGCACAATCCCGCGGGATCACCGGAACCCAACTCCGCTTCGCAGTGAGGGCAGTTTGGCATCGGACCAGGATCGCAGCAGCAATTTTATGCTCTTTGCCCCAGGCGCTGTAACCTTCGGTCCCGCGACTCCTTATTCGTGGCAGGTGAGCCGGATTGGAACCGGCAAACCAGTTCCATCAAGCCGAAAGAGGCTCAGGAGGCGGACAATGCAATCCATTCAATTCGCACCGAAGTGGTCGCGCATCGCGCGGCTCAGCTTGGCCCTGGTGACAGTTACCGGGTCGATTGGCGCACTCGCACAACCGCAGGAGGGGGACCAAAATGACACCCGGGATGTGCGTTACACAATCCACGATCTCGGTGTGGTTGGAACAAATGCCAACCAGCCTGGCCAGCCGTTTGTGATCTCGAACAGCGGTTGGGTGAGCGGGGGCGCCGGCGTAGGTACGGCCGAGCACGCCGTTCTATGGCGTGGCGGAGAGATGATCGACATCGGAAACCCCGGCCTTGGCGGCAACAGCATCGCGTTTGGCGTGAACGAATCGGGCCTAGCGGTTGGAGAGGCAGAAAATACCTCAGCAGATCTTTCGACGACTGAAGACTTCTGCGGTTTCCAAGCGATGGGCTATTCTTCCTCGCCGATGCCCTGCGTCCCGTTCCTCTGGAAGCAAGGCAAGATGTTTCCGCTCAAAACGCTGGGAGGCGTGAACGGGGTTGCCAATCAGGTCAACAGCTTCGGTGCTATTGCAGGGTTTGCGGAAAATACGACTGCGGATCCGGGATGTTCCGCGCCACAGATATATCAGTTCAAGCCGGTTGTCTGGTTCCGAGATTGGGTTCAGGAACTTCCGACGGGGGATGATGCGGAAGGTGTAGCGTTTTCAATCAACGACCTGGGCCAGGTGGTCGGCGCTTCGGGAAGCTGCGCTCCGTTCAGCCCTATTTGGCTTTTTAATCTCGCCTCAGCCCACGCTTTGCTTTGGCAAGACGGAAGGGCCACCGACCTCGGCAATTTGGGAGGGGCGCTTAACAACCTGGCTCACGACATCAACAATCGCGGTCAAGTTGTCGGTGGCTCGGATCTGGCCGGCGACCAGACGACTCACGCATTCTTATGGACGGCGGCCGCGAAGATGCAGGATCTGGGCACGGTCAACGACGCAGTCGACAACGATTCCTTCAGCGTCGGGCTCGGCATTAACGACAAGGGTCAGATCGTCGGCGTTTCGGCGAATGCAGACTTCAGCATCGTTCGCGGTTTCATCCGCCAAAACGGCACGCTGGTTGATCTCAATAATCTCGTTGCCGGAACCACGTCGTTGGATCTGATGACCGCCTGCTCGATCAACTCCAGTGGTGAAATCATCGGGATCGGATTCGACCCGAACACTAGTGATATACACGCTTATCTGGCAACGCCAACCAGTGAAGCCGCAGGCAGGTCGAATGCCAGGGAACCTGTGGTTCCGCCTGATTGGGTCAGGGCGCGCCTCAGATTTGCGATGCCCATTTAAAGCCGCCTGAGACGGCCGGATCGCGTAGGTCCGGCCGTCGCTTTCGCGATTGTGGGAGTATCGGCAACAAACCGGAAGTTTGGAAATCTGAGTCTTCGAGAATTTCAAGCCGAGCGCAACCGCTTCTCAATGACCTCTTGATAGACTCATCAAAACCGCATTGCCAAAGATGCGGCACATCTAGATGGAACAGCCTTTGCGCTGGTTCCACAAGCCCCGCGTGAAATCGGGAAACTTGACCGGCGCACTGCCCTGCGCCACAGAGGTCTTGCTTAACGGAGTGGGCGCCGACCAGGCTGCTCCGTCGTACACGTCCATATCCGGCGGCAGCCCTTCGCGCATGCACTGCAACAAGCGGTAGATCATGATGAAGTCCATGCCCCCATGTCCACCGGAGCGTGCTGGCCATGGCGCCTTCCTTGGCCCAGAGGGGACTCTCGTAGTCCTTCTTGTACTGGTCGAGGGTTCCCCACTCTTCGCCACCCGGTTGTCCGTCGATGTAGATGCGCGGTGGGTAGTCGGCAAAGACACCCTTGGTGCCGCCGATCATGTTGATCCGGCTATAGGGTTGAGGATTGGAAGTGTCGTGCTTGAGGGTGATGGTCAGGCCGGAGGCGGTCTTGATCAGGGAGGTGTTCAGATCGCCCGTGATGTACTTCTCTTTCCACTTGGGGTCGCCCTTGCGGGGTGTTGCGCTTCACGGTAGGCGGCCAGGCCGCAGCGCCGGGGTGCTCATGGAAACCATGTAGTCGAAGCGGTCGCCGCGGTTGATGTTCATGTAGTTGGCTACGGGTCCCAATCCATGCGTCGGGTAGAGGTTGCCGTCGCTCAGGGTATGGAAGGCGCGGCGCCATAAGCCTTCTCCCTTGGAGGAGAACATCTCTTCCCGCAGATCGTGCAGGTAGGCGGCCTCTCCATAGAGGAGCTGGCCCAACACGCCTTGACGCACCATGTTCAGGACCAGGGTCTCGGTGTAGCCGTAGCAACACTCTTCCAGCATGATGCAGTGGCGGCGGGTGGCTTCCGAGGTGTCGACCAGCTTCCACAGGTCTTCCAGGGTGTAGGCGAGCGGTACTTCCACGGCGGCGTGCTTGCCATTTTCCATGGCGGAAAGCGCCATCGGAGTATGCCAGTCCCACGGCGTTGCAATGACGACCAGGTCGAGATCGCTTCGTTTGGTCAGGGACTCGTAGTCGTGGGGACCCTTGGTGTAGAGTTCGAGGCGCCTTCTGTCCCGCCTTCTCGACCAGTTGGCCGGCGTGCTCCGCTTTCTCGGGCACAACGTCGCAGACGGCAACCACCTGCGCATTCTGCGCCAAAAACCACCCCAGCAGGCCGGTGCCTCTTCCGCCCACGCCGATGAAGCCGAGACGCGGATCCTTGGTGGCGGCGAAGGGCGTATCGATCATCGTGCGCCCAGGCGACGGAGGGACTACGTCCGCAAGCGGCGTGATCGTCGAGTTTGAAGGCGGCGGTGGCCAAGGCGCCAAGCTGCAGGAATTGCCGCCGGCTGGGCTCGATCAAGTCATCGTTCACGGTTTGTCCTCTCTCATATGCGAAGGAAGATCTTGCGACGGTACATCCAGAAAAGAAACAGCCAGTCGAGCAACAGAATGGAAGCCCCCAGGAGCAGTGGCTGCAGTCCCGGACCAAGAATAAGAAACGGCGCTTGACCCAGGTTGGTGATGAGATTGCGGCGCAGGAAATCTTCCCATAAGTGGGCAATGAGGTAGGCGGCAATGGAGTTGGTTCCCACCACGATGAGCGGAAAGGCCCAGCGCCGCCACTGCTTCACGTCGATGATCCAGCTGAACGCGGATAAGAAGAGGAAGCAGATGCCGCCGCTGAATAGCGTCCAGCTGGGAGTCCAGATGCGCTTCACGATAGGGCAAATGCCGGTGAGGTGAAAGAAGAGCCCGAGCGCGATGAGAATGACGCCCGCGGTGAGGAACCGGCGGATGGGCTGCTTGGGCGCCGAAGCCTGGAACCACTGTCCGGCAAACAGGCCAAGGATCATGGTGCCGAGGGTGGGGATGAAGCTCAGGGTGAGGTAGCCGCCGTCGTTGTACACGAATCTGTGTTCGCGCGGGAAACAGGTTCAGGAACCACACATCGAAGGCCTGACCCAAGATTGCTGTTCTTGTTCCAGTGAGCGCGGAAGCCGGTGTACAGATGATGCCAATCGGGGGGAACGCCGACCGCGGCATAGTTGAAGCCCGGGCCGGGAGCTGGATAGAGCGCCCAGGCCAGCCAGTATCCAAACAGGATGGCGCCGAAAGCAATCCATTGATCGCGGGTGGGACGGAAGGCCAGCAAGAAGAGGAAGGTGTATCCCAAGCCGATTTGGGTCAGCGTGTCTTCAAAAGTGAAGTAGGTCTGGCTGCTGTGGAGCGAGCGGAGAAAGATGCCCAGCAGCGATCAGCAGCAAGCGATCTCCAGATGGTGTGGGCCAGCATCCTGGGAAAGGGAGTTCCCTTCCGCTGGCGGCTGCGGATCGAATAGGGGAGCGCTACGCCTACCAGGAAGGAGAAGGAGGGCTGGATAGTGTCGTGCAGCGAACAACCGGACCACTCGGTGTGGGTCTGGTTCCAGGCAAGAATCTTCCAGAAAAGACTGTGGTTGTAGTACGCAGAAACCTGGGAGAACTGCAGCACTTCGCCCATCATCAGCAGCATGACCAGGCCGCGATACGCATCCACCGCCAGATTGCGCGCGGTGGGAACGGACGGGCGGACAGGTGGTGGCAATGTTTCTACGCCTGCAGGTGTTGCCTCCTCAGCCTGGAGTACCTCGCGCATCGTAAGCTCCGCGTTTATGCCTGACCAGTTTGTTAGCGCCATAACGCCGATGCAGGCAGGCGCTGCATGGCTGTGCGGTGGCGCCGGACAGACAAGAATTTTGAAGGGCGCAACGAGCCGCGCTGTCGATATGAGCTATGATCGTATCGTTTAATTTCGAGTTGTCAACCAATTCTTTCACTTGGCGGCTTTTGCCCTTCGAATCGGTTTGCGGGCCAAAGACAGACCTCGACGGAGATAGACTGTTTGGCGAACCGCAAGATAGCGAAAGGAAATGTGCAATTGGGCGTGCGCAAGGGTCGCCCCGTATCAAGTACCGAAGAGACCTACGGCTCGGCTGGAGGACCCGCCCGCCTCGGTCCGCTGGATGGGATGATGGCGGAGGAGCGGCGGACCCAGATCCTGCAGATTGTGCGCAGCGAGGGGCGTGCCCGGGTCAACGAATTGGCCAACCGGTTCAGCAGTTCGGCGGTCACCATCCGCAACGACCTGAACGAGCTGCACCAGCGCGGGCTGGTGATGCGTTCCCACGGCGGAGCCGTGCTTCCGGAAAAGATTCTGCGCGAGTCGCCGGTCTATGAGCGGCTGAAAACGCACGCGGAGGAGAAGCGGCGCATTGGGGCAATGGCGGCCACACTTATCCATGACGGCGAAACCATCATCCTCGATTCGGGGACGACCACGCTCGAGATTGCGCGCCAGATCAAGAACAAGCAAGGACTGCAGGTCATCACCAATGGGGTGAACATCGCCGCAGAACTGCTGGACGCGCGGGGGGTGCAAACGTTCATGGTGGGGGGCACGATTCGCGGCGATTCGGCATCGATTGTCGGGCGCTCGGCGGAGGAGATGTTCGAGCAGTTCTCGGCCGATAAGGTGTTTCTGAGCGGAGCGGGTTGCGATCCCGACTTCGGCGTCAGCGGCGCGAACCTGGATGAGACGATGGTGAACCGGGCCATGCTGCGCATCGCGCGGGAAATCATTCTGGTGGCCGACGCCAGCAAGTTTTCCAAGCGGAGCATGGTGCGCATCGCGCCGTTTTCTGAGATCGACATCGTCATCAGCGACAGCGGTCTGCGCGCCGGAGATTCAGGAGAAAGTGCGTGGATTCGGGTGCAACCTGATTTTGGCGTAGCAGTCCACCAGTATTCGTTCAGGTTGTAAAGGGGCGACCAGGCACCCGGGTTCGTGGCAGGTCACTTGCAGGACGGTTTGCTACATCGCGCTTTTCTTCAAAACTCCCACAAAATCGTCATCCTGAGCGGAGCGCGTCAGAGATCTATCGCATGACACAACGCTTGATTGCGCGGAGTCGAAGGACCCCGAAGATGCTTATCGTGCCCATGCTGTTCGGGCCTTTTCCACCACCGAAGCCCGAGATCAGGATCTTTCAGCCATAGGCCGCATTGAAACGCATGTATGGCTGCCGAGAAAATAGATCTAGCAGCAAATGCTAGCTGTTCTTGTTCTCGGCCCCAGGGAAAGACCGTGGCGGGTCCGTCAGGTTCTCGCTTCGGTGGTTGAAAAGGGGTCCGAGCGCATGGGTAAGGTAAGCACCCTCGGGGTCCTTCGACTGCGCGCCATCAAGCGCTGTGTCACGCGATAAATCTGTGACGCGCTCCGCTCAGGATGACGTTTTTGTGGTGAGTTGGAGATGCAAAAAAAAGCGTCTTCTTGGATTTCCATTTTCTGCCAAACAAGTTAACGCCTATGGGACTGCGTCCTGGGCTACTTCCGGGGAGGGCGCGGAATGAATCCTTACGCCCTGGACTACGCGGTGGATCACCCCATCGGGGCTGGGATTGTCGGGATTCAGGCCGATGCGCAAGCTTAAATGGTAGCCAAGAAGCTGGGGGATCAGGATCTCAAAGGGTGTGCGCAGATCGTCGGGCGCTTCCGGAAGGACGGCGGGGATCACGTCAGCAAAAGAGCCATGCTCAAGCGGGGCGGAGATGGCCACGCAATGGCCCAGACGCTTGGATCGAAGCTCGTCTACAGATCAACCTCATAGAGCCGGCGCACAGGATCGCTGGAGAGCAAACAGAGAACCAACGTATCGGGTCTTAAGAAAGACATCGGACCGTGACGAAGACCGAGATAGGTTTCGGTGACCACCGGAAAGCGGCCTGCCGTCATCTCCAGTATTTTTAGTCCGGCCTCCCGGCCCCAGCCCAACAGAGGCGAGGACGAGAGCACTACAATGCGGTCGCGGATGCCGGCGGCGATGCGCTGGCACTGCTTATCGATGGCCGGTAGAAGGGTCTTGGCACGCTCACTGGCCGCATCGACGTGACCCGGCGCAGCGTGAGGCTGAGCCAGCATGAGACCGGCCAGCACCAGGTTCGAAAACGATCCAGTCATCACCAGGCTGCGGTCGTTGGTGCGCGGATCCAGGACAATGAGGCCATCCAGTCCGGATTGCGCCAGCAGGTTGTCGTCGTTGCAGGTGATCGCCAGATGGAAAATCTCCGGACGTAGAGCGCGCACCCGCTCGACGACGGCGGCGCTCTCCGGGCTATTGCCGGAACGGGCCATGGAGACGACTGCGCCCACATGAGCAGGTAGCGCTCAGGATCGACAAGCAAGTCCGTGGTGGGAACAGCAAAGGCGCCCGGCCATGCCGAAGCCACACTCGACGCGGCGTAGGCCGAACTCCCGGCGCCGGTCAGCAATACATGGGTCCGCGGAAGTCGGGCGGCGAGATTCGTCTGCTCCGAAGCGGCGCGCACACGGGCTACTGTCGTGGGCCACAGAAGAGGTTGTTGAACAATTTCCTGCCAGGTATACAGCGGCTCGGTCATGGCCGAGGGAAGTATATCGTAAGCCTACGTAAACACCAATCGATCGACTGATAGGAATCGAAAAGCTTCGACAAAGATACACTGGTATCCGATGAAGAGATTGGACATCTCAATCGCAGGCGAAATTAATCTCGACCTGATTTTGTATGGGTTGCCCGAGGTTATGCCGGTAGAAAGAGAGCTGCTGGGAACGGACTTCCAGCTCACACTGGGCAGCTCATCCGCCATCCTGGCACATAATCTCGCCGTGCTGGGCGCGCATGTGGGCTTCGTGACCCTGGTGGGGAAGGACGCGCTGGGCAAGGTCGCCCTGGAGCGGCTGGGCGCGAGCGGCGCTGACCTCAGCCGGGTGCGGGTGAACGAAGGCGGCACCGCCACCGGGGTCACGCTGCTTCTCCCTCACGGAAAAGACCGCGCATATACTCACCTATCCGGGAACCATGGCGGAGATGCGCCTGCGCGATCTGGACCTCGAATATCTCAAGTCCGCGAAACACTTTCACCTCTCCTCTCTGTTTCTCCAGCGCGCTCTGGAGCCGGATTTGCCGGCGCTCTTTCGGGAGCTGAAAGGCGCGGGCCTGACGATTTCGCTCGACACCAACGATGACCCCAGCGGCCGATGGAGCGGAGTGCTTCCCGAGTTGCTGGAGTACGTAGACCTTCTGTTGCCCAATGAAGCGGAAGCCTGCCACATAGCGAAGAAAGAGACGGTGAACGAAGCGCTCGATGAACTCGCGCCGCGCGTTCCCTGCGTGGCGGTCAAGTGCGGATCGCGGGGTTCCGTTGTTCGTGCCGGCGGGAGAGACGTTTTCCGTGAGTGCGGTCCCGGTGAAGCCCGCTGGATACCATCGGCGCTGGCGATAGCTTCAATGCAGGGTTTCTCTTCGGCTGGCTCAAGGGGTGGCCTCCCGATCAATGTGCTTACGCAGGAAATGTTACGGGAGCGCTTTCAACGCTTAGGGTAGGCGGGACGGAAGCATTTCGGGACAGGGATCTTGTGCGAAGCTTTTTGCCGCAACATTCTTTTCCCAGGGACGAAAGGAGCAGGCAGTGACCGAATCCGGCGAAGAGTATCGATGACAACTTCATGGCCATGGTCACGGCCAAAGCCCGAGGTCACGCTTCCTCTGGGCGAATTTCAGCCACAGTCAACCCTGGTGACAGGCAGAACATCATCTGCAGCGCGCACGCTTCCCGGTGATTGATTACCACAACCACCTGGATGCTCTGGACCCGGTCGACGTGCTGCGGATTATGGATGCCTGCGGCATCGAGCGGATCGTCAACATCACCATGAAGACGGGCGATGAGGCCATCGAGATGATCCGCAAGTTTCATTCCGTCGATGCTGTGCGCTTTGCCACCATCGGCTGGATGGACTGGTCCGGGGTGGAAAGCGATGACTTCATCCAGATCACATTAGATCGGCTGGAGAGGCTGGTGGAGCAGGGCGCGAAAGGGATCAAGTTTTGGAAGGACCTGGGGCTGAGCGTGCGCGACGGAAAGGGGAACTTGCTCCGCGTAGACGATGAACGCCTGGCGCCCATTTTCGATAAGGCGGCGGAGTTGGGGATCCCTGTCATGTTCCATATCGCAGATCCGGATGCATTTTTCCTACCGGTCGACGGGCGCAACGAGCGCTTTGAGGAGCTGGCGGCACACCCTGACTGGAGCTTTCACGGGTCGCAGTTTTCCAAAACGGAGTTGCTCGATCAGCGCGACCGGGTGATCGCACGCCATCCAAAAACTACCTTTGTCGCTGCCCACGTAGCGGAGTGTGGAGAGAACCTGGCTCGCGCCACGCGGCTGTTGGAAAATTATTCCAACGTACTGCTCGACATCAGCGCGCGCGCCTCGGAACTGGGACGGCAGCCCTATTCCTCACGCGCTCTGTTCCTCAGGTTCCCGGATCGCATCCTGTTTGGCGCCGACCTGGTGCCGGAAGAATCCATGTATCGCCTGTACTTCCGGTTCCTGGAAACAGCGGACGAGTATTTCGACTATCCTTCGCATGCGTCGCGTCAAGGCCGCTGGCAGATCCATGGGATTTATCTGCCGGACGAGGTCTTGCGCAAGGTGTACAGGGACAATGCCCTCCGGCTTCTGGAATAGAGTTTTTCACGATTAGCCAGATCTGTGGTACCTCTATAGATCATCCCCGCAGCTTGTCGTCCATCCTGAACAGAAGGAGATCTCACCCCGGGTGACGACTGAGTCCATCGATCCGCAGCTGAAACGTAATTCGCTGGGACTTCCGGAACTGATTTTCCAGGGCGTGACCCATATCGCGCCGGCGACCAACATGGTCTTCACGTATCCGATCATCGCCCTCAAGGCGGGACCGGATATGCCGCTCTCGTTCCTGCTGTCGACCATCGTCTGCTTCTTTATCGGGAACACGGTGGCGCAGTTTTCCCGGTATATGCCGTCGAGCGGTGGCTACTACTCCTTCGCGACGCGGGGGCTGGGGAGCCACATCGGCTTCATGGCGGCGTGGAGTTACCTGGTCTACGATTTGCTGGGGTCAGCCGGATCCACCGGCTTCCTTGGCTACCTGCTCGTCGGACATGCTGCGGACGGCGTTCGGCCTGCACATCCCATGGTGGCTGATCGCGTTCGCGACCTTTGCGGTGATCTGGACACTCACTCATCACGGGATCCAACTCTCGATCCGAGTGACTGCGCTGCTGGGCGGACTGGAACTGCTGATCATGGTGTCGCTGGCCGTCACGTTCCTGATCCATCCGGGACCGGGTTCTACCTACGTTGCGCCTCTGGATCCGTCGTTGTCGCCCCATCATTATGGGGGCATACTCGCCGGCATGGTTTTCTCCATCCTGGCGCTGAGCGGGTTTGAGGGTCCGGCGCCGCTGGCCCAGGAAAGCCGCCGCGCCAGCAAGTTGGTTGGCCAGGCGGTCATTCTTTCGCTGGTGGCTACGGGCGTCTTCTACATCTTCACCTCGTATGCCAGCGCCATCGGCTGGGGCACGGGAGACATGGCGGCCTTCGCGGCCCACCCCAATCCGTACTACGCGCTCGGCCACGCGCTGTGGGGCGCCGGCTGGTGGTTCGTGGTGATGGCTCTCATTAACAGCGCAATTGCCGTCGGTCTGGCCGGCACTAACTCGGCCTCTCGGGTGATGTATACGATGGGCAAGGCGGGCACGTTGCCTGCCGCTTTCGGACGAGTCCATCCCGTCCACCAGACACCGACGTTCGCGATCGCCTTTATGCAGATGTTTTGTATCGTGGCGGTGTTGCTGGTGGGGCTGCTGTTGCGACCGGAATATATCTTCGGGCTGCTGGAAACCATTGCCACCCTGGCGGTGATCGTCATCTATTGCATGGCCAACGTGGCGCTGACGGCCTATATCCGGCGGGAGCATCGGGACAGCTTTCGCGTTTGGCATCACCTGGTGTCACCCTGGATTGCGACACTGGCGCTGCTGCCTGTGCTCTTTGTTACGGTCTATCCCCTGCCGGCCTGGCCGTATAACATCGCGCCTTACGTTTTCGTGGGGGCGCTTATCGTTGGCTTTGGCTATATGCAGTGGCTCGAGGCGCGTAATCCAGGAGCACTTCGCAGGGGCGCAACCATGCTCGTCGGCAGCCGCAGCACCGCGGAGGGCGACGTGGATTGGGATAAGCCTATCGGTCCACTCTAAAGTGAGGAAGGCGGGTGCGGTCCGGGGTGTAAAAGGGCGACCAACGGTCGCCCCCCACATCTCGCGAGCGAGATATGGGGCACCCGCCTTTTGGTCATTGAACGAACTCCTTTTCGGAGGATACGGATGCTCCGGTTGGCCCACCACAGAGATGCGCAGTGGTCGCCAGCCTGTTCCGGTGGGTCAGTAGGCGATCCGTCGATGAGTACCCGGCCGTCATCGCCAGCACCAGGAGAGCTCCCGGAATCACAGCCGGGCTGCCAACGGGTATATCGAAGTAGCGGCAGGCTACACCGACCGCAAAGCTGATCACGAGACCAATGAGGAATTTCATAGGAAAGACGCTACCCGGTGCGCGGTTGGGTGGCTATCACGTACTTCTGTTAGACGATATCGCTCTAATACAAAGACCTGATAGGCAAGCGTCACCGCATCCGGTAGGGTCGTGGGCGAGGCGGAGAGAAACCGCAGATCTACTTAAGGAGCCTTTCATGACCGCACTTGCCACGTTGACCGAGTCGTCCACCGCAACCACTGAATCCTTCCAATCGGTTCACTACCACACGATCCGTATTGGCGAGGTTGACGTCTTCTATCGCGAGGCGGGCGCCAAGACCGCTCCTGTGCTGCTGCTTCTGCACGGATTCCCCACATCGTCGAGTATGTTTCGCAACCTGATACCCCGTCTCGCAGGATCGTTCCGGGTGATCGCGCCCGATTATCCGGGGTATGGCTTTAGCGGCATGCCGGATCGGAAGAGCTTTGCTTACACCTTCGAGAACATGACCAACATTGTGGAGGAGCTCACCAAAAAACTGGAGCTTAGCAAATACGTCATGTACGTCATGGACTATGGCGCACCGATCGGCTACCGGCTGGCGTTGCGCCACCCGGAAAAGGTCTCAGGGCTTATCGTGCAGAACGGCAATGCGTACGATGAGGGGCTGCTGGAGTTCTGGGACCCGATCAAGAAGTACTGGAATGATGCGTCGGCGGCAAATCGCGCGGCCCTCAACTTCCTGGTCACCCCCGACGCGACCAAATGGCAGTATCAGAACGGAGTGAGCGACCTTACGCTTCTCGATCCCACCACGTGGACGCTGGATCAACTAGGATTGGATCGTCCCGGCAACGGCGACATCCAATTGGATATGTTGTTCGACTACCGCACGAACGTACCGTTTTATCCTGATTTTCAGGCTTTCTTTCGCAAGTATCAGCCGCCGACCCTGATCCTGTGGGGCAAGAATGACCACATCTTTCCGCCAGAAGGCGCCGCGCCCTACAAGCGCGACCTTCCAAATGTGGAAACACACCTGCTTGACACCGGGCACTTCGCGCTGGAGACTCACGGTGAAGAGATTGCTTCCCGCATCGAGAAGTTCTTCGCGTAGTCATGACGGCCTGCGGGCCGGTTATTATCGGCCCGCAGAAAGGCCACAATGAGCTTTGGTTCGCTGGTCTTCACCCCGCTGGTCAAGAAGCTGCAGGAGCGCTACGGCAGCCGGCGGCAGTATGAGCGCATGGAGAATTCCGGCGCTTCGCAGGATCGCTTCACCGAATTTGAGACAGAGTTTCTGGCCGGGCGGGATAGCTTTTACATGGCCACGACCGGAGCGACGGGATGGCCTTATGTGCAGCATCGCGGCGGTCCCAAGGGGTTCCTCAAGGTGATCGACGATCACACCCTGGCATTCGCAGATTTTCGCGGAAACAAACAATACATCAGCATGGGAAATTTGCTTACTGACAATCGCGTTGCGCTCATCATGGTCGACTATCCGCGGCAGGCCCGGCTTAAGATACTGGGACGAGTGGAGATCTTCGAGGGCGAGAAGGCGGCCGAATGGCTGGACCGGGTTCGTATGCCGGGCGAGAAGACGGTGATCGAGAGGGTGTTCGTTATCCATGTCGAAGCTTACGACTGGAATTGCCCGCAACACATCACGCCGCGTTATTCGGTGGAAGAAATCCGTGAAGGAATGAAAGATGTTGAGAAGCGGGTGCAGACACTGGAGCAGGAGAATGAAGCTCTGCGCAAAGAGCTGGCCGCAGTCCGCTCGTTCGAAGGCCTGAAGGAGCATACGACTATGAGCTCGCGCCCTCCCTTACCGCCGTTCACCCAAGAGACAGCCGTCGAAAAAGTGCGCCTGGCAGAAGATGGCTGGAACACGCGCGACCCGGAAAAGGTCGCACTGGCTTACACGGTTGATTCGCGTTGGCGAAATCGCGCGGAGTTCCCGACGGGACGGGAGCAGATCGTTGCCTTCCTGAAGAGGAAATGGACCAGAGAACTGGATTACCGGCTTATCAAGGAGTTGTGGGCATTCACCGGCAACCGCATCGCGGTGCGATTTGCGTACGAATATCACGATGATTCCGGGAACTGGTTTCGCGCCTACGGCAATGAGAATTGGGAGTTTGACCGCCAGGGTCTGATGTATGCGCGACACGCCAGCATTAATGAACTGCCGATCACGGAGGCGGAACGGAAGTTTCACTGGCCTCTCGGACGACGCCCGGACGATCAGTCGGGATTGAGCGCGCTTGGTCTTTAGAGTCCGTGTGCGCTGTCTCCACTACGCTCCGATTTCCTGTTGGGCTACAGGTCTAGTTCAATCGTCCTCGCGGGGTCGAACAACAGATCAAGACATTTCCCTCAGCAGGCCGGTCGAGCGGCTCGGAGCGTAGCGAACTTCGCCGTCGATCAAGCCGGACTCGCACATGTGGCAGACACCCACCCGGCATGACCACCTGACAGGAACATCGCAGGCTTCCGCGAATTCGAGAAGGCTTTGGAAAGCGGGAATCCCACGGGACCGAGAGACCACTGCGGGTGAAGGAAACATTCGGACCAGTCCCCGCGGTCTCCGGCCGGTGGGTGCGGCGCCTTGGCGGGCGCACTGGCGATGCCGGGAGTAATGGCGGATTCCGTTCCGAAGGTCTCAGAGTGGATGCGTGAGTACGGCACGCCCCAGGACTTCAGCCCAGCCGTGAGCTCAGTGAGAAAAGCAGGGGGCCCACAGAGATAGAAGTCGGCTGCCTGCGGCACTTGCAGCTGTTGCAATGACGAAAGATTCAGATGGCCTGGGGCGTCGTAGTCCTTACCCTGCTGATCTCCATCTTCCGGTTTGCTATAGGCGATGAAGGAACGGCTGCGGGGAAGATGCGCAAGAAGCTTCCGAGCTTCCGCGGCAAATGGGTGTTCGCTGCCATTGCGTGCGCCGTAGCACCACCAGATCTCTCGCGTGGACTGCGGCAGTCGCGAGCGAGTGAAGCATGGCGAGCACCGGAGTCGCCCCGATGCCGGCGCTCAGCAGGACGACGGGACTGTCGCCTGCGGCCAGAGTGAAGCTGCCTCTGGGCGCGCTCACCTGAAGCATGTCTCCGGCGTGGATGCGGTCATGGAAGTAGTGGCTTCCTGCGCCGTCGGCGCGCTTCACGCTGATGCGATAGGTGCCTGCGCCCTGCGGACCGGACATGGAATAGCTGCGCAAGACGGCGTGGATCCAGGTCGAGCTTGAAGACCAAGAATTGGCCGGGGAGAGGCGCCGGCAAAGGGGATCGGTCCTCGGACTCGAGAACAAAGGAGCGCACGTCGACACACTCCTGCTGCACCGCCGCCACGCGGAGCGGCCGAAAGCCCCGCCACGCGGGCGGAGGCAGAGAGGGCGCGAGGCCGGCATTCCCTTGCTTGTCCTTTCCCTCTTCCGCTACTAGAGCTTGGAGCGATCCCTTCCAGCCTGCACTGAGCGATGGAATCCGCAAAGCGCGTTGCAGTTGTTCGCGCGGATGGCCAGGCAGGTAGAGCAGCCCATCGATTTCGGCCACGGTGACGCTGCTCAGGCCCGTCGGCGACCTTCACGATCTCGTCTCCTGCGCCGATTTCTCCTTCTTCAATCACGCGGAAATAGAAGCCCGGGCGCTTGTGGGAAACGAGCAGGCTGGGCATCTGCGGATTGGCCATGCGAATGCCGACTCGATAGCAGGTGACTCGCGGCTGGGTGACTTCGAACAGCGCGCCGCCGATGCGGTAACGATCGCCGATGCAGACCTCGTTATCGGCAAGACCATCGACGGTCAGGTTTTCGCCGAACTGACCATACTCAAAGTCATGTCGCTGCAGTTGCTCCTCCCAGTAGCGATAGGAGTCGAGCTGATAGACCATCACGGCGCGGTGCTCTCCGCCGTGCCCTGCCAGATCTCCTTGTCCGTCGCCGTCGAGGTTCAGACGCCGCGCCATCACCCTGCCGGTGACAGGCTTCTTCCAGACAGCCGTGCGCACGACTTTGCCTTGCCATTCGACATCGCGCGGAAGACCGACATTCACCGAGACGACCGAATTCACGTTGCACCCCCCTTACGCGAAGGGTACCGCAGTTTTGTGTTTCTATGATCGCGGGTAATAGAAAGACATCATAGGCGGCGATTGCAATTTGGAGCTAGCATCACGTTGTCAGCAAGGAGCGAAACGATGAGCACACAGACTGCCGCGGTTTCCAGGACGCGGCTCTTCACGGAAGATCTTGATCTCGTGCCCACGATGATCAACGCGGCTGCTACCACAGCCATCAGCGTTCACCCACTGCGACGAAATATCACGGTCCTCGAAGGTTCAGGAGGCAACATCGTCGTTCTGACTGGCGAAGACGGAAAGCTGCTGGTCGATGCCGGCTTCTCTGTATCTGCGTCGAGAATATCGGCTGCGCTTGATTCCATCAACCCGGACCCGATCAAGCACTTGATCAACAGCCATTGGCACACCGACCACACGGATGGTAACCAATGGTTGCACTCCGCCGGCGCCGCCATTACCGCGCAGGAAAATACCCGGAAGCACCTGTCGGTGATGACGCGCATAGATGGATGGGATTGGGACTTTCCAGCTCGGCCGCAGAGTGCTCTGCCCACCACTGTCTTCGATAGCGCGCGCGAGATGCATGTCAACAACACAGACCTGCTCCTCAGTAAGTATGATCCGGCTCACACCGACAGCGATATTTCTGTGAACTTTGTGGAGGCTGACATCCTTGCCGTGGCCGATACGTGGTGGAATGGGGTTTACCCATTTATTGACTACTCCACAGGAGGCAGCATCGATGGACAAATCCGGGCCGCCCAACAGAACGTTGCCACGGTTAGTGCCAACACCATCGTTATCCCCGGCCACGGCCCGGTAGGAGATAAGGCAGGATTGATCGAATTCCGGGACATGCTGGTGGCCATCCGGGAAAAAGTCGCCGCCCTGAAAAGACAGGGAATGACCGTCTTCGAAGTGATCGCCGCCAAGCCGACCGCCAGCTTTGATGCCAAGTGGGGGCAATTCTTAATTACCCCGTCGGCTTTCACCGGGCTGGTTTACCAGGGTGTTTGATTCGGAAAATTAACCGTCGATGAATCCTCTTTTCATGGCGATCATGACGGCGTGGGTGCGATCGTTTGCGGCCAGCTTGGAAAGAATGCTTTTCATGTGGCCCTTGACGGTTGCCTCAGAGACGTTCAGTCGAGCAGCAATGATCTTGTTGGAGTTGCCCATCGCTACCCGGCGCAAGATCTCAACTTCACGGTCGGTCAGGGCATCGTCCGTCACGTGATCGGCGAGTTCCGCAGCAATCTCCGGAGGAATGTATCGCCGCCCAGCGTGAACGGTGCGGATGGTGGTCACCAAATCCTTGCGCAGCATGCTCTTAAGCAGGTAGCCGGCGGCGCCGGCCCGCAATGCCCGCAAAGCCTGGACGTCACCCTGGTAGGTGGTCAACACGATAAATCGGGCACTGGGAAACTCGCGGCGGATCTCGATAATGGCGTCGATGCCGTTCATGCCGGGCATCTGCAGATCCATGAGCGTCACATCCGGACGATGGATACGAAACTTGGCGGTCGCGTCCTCACCACTGCTGGCTTCGGCGGCCAGCACGATGTCGTCCTCCTCTTGCAGCACCGCGGCGATCCCCTCCCGCAATAGCGGATGGTCGTCCACCGCGAGAACTTTGATGGCGTTGGTCACGGCATTATCCCCCAATCTCGCCCAGAGCGCGCTTCATTCTTTGCCAGACCGAGTAGTCCTGACTCCGAGGATAAGCGACTTTGGCGGGAATCGTCAGATCGACCTCCGTACCCCGGCCGACGTGGCTCCAAATGTTCAAACGGGCACCGATCTTCAGAGCGCGTTCACGCATTCCAGACAAGCCCCAATGCCCGGTGCGGCCGCTATTGAGAATATCCTGGTCGATTCCCTTTCCGTCGTCCCGAATGCGCAGAGAGACGCTGGTAGAGCCGTAAGTGATTTCTACCTCAATCGTAGAAGCGCCGGCATGCTTAAAGGCGTTGGCCAGGGCCTCGCGTCCGATCCGGTAGGCTTCGTTGCGCACGTCCGCCATAACCAGTTGAGGCGCCCCTAAAACGGCGAGGCTGAAAACGGCGGTGCCGTACTCTGCTTGCTCCTTACCGTAGCCCGCCAGATCCTCGGCCAGATCGCTGGAAGTTTCTCCTTCGTCGCGCAGGCCGCGCACGCGCTCTCGACCCTCCAGCAATACGTCATCCGCCCGTTGCAGGGCCTTCTCCATCATCTGGTGGGCAGGTTCGGTATCGGGGATTCTTTCCAATACCACCTGAAAGCGCAGCATCAATCCCTGGAATCCCTGTAGCAGGGTGTCGTGCAACTCACGGGCGATGCGCTCCCGCTCCTCCAATCGAGCGCCGAGGCGCTCCCGGACTTGCGCGGTCGCCTGCCTCAGCCGTAACAAATAGAGCAACCAGAGCGTACTGATCGCCAGCGATGTACACAGCAGTCGAAACCAGGCGGCCTGATAAAAGGCTGGTTCCATCATGAAGTTCAGCGATGCGCCGCTGTCGTTCCACAATCCATCGTTGTTGCAAGCCTGCACGCGGAACCGGTATTTACCTGGCCCAAGATCGGTGTAGAAGGCCTGACGGCGATTCCCGGAGTCGTGCCAGCTATCATCCCGGCCATCCAATCGATAGCGAAAGCGCACTTTTTGCGAGGCGACGAAGCTGAGTGCGGTGTAGTCGATTTCGAGATCGCGGGTGCGTGGAGGAAGTTCGATGGATTGATCGAAGGAATAACTCTTTCGATCGGCAATCACCGCTTCGATATGCACCGGCGGAGGGATGGTATTCCGGATGAGGTGCGATGGGTCGATCATCTGCACCACCGAGCCGTTGGCAAACCATAATTTTCCGTCAGGACCTCGGGAAGCATTGGGACGGAATGGAGACGGTCCGGATTGGTACCCATCCAGGACATCGAAGGTCCTGACTTCCAGCATGGCGCCTGGATTTTCCCACCAGCTTTGCAATTCGGACTGGGATATCTCAATCAAGCCACATTCTGCGTGGAGCCAGAGCGAACCTTTCGCGTCCATGACCAGACCGTCCAGATTGTCGCAGGGGAGGCCGTTACGGGAAGTTAGATTTTGCACCTTGCCATTTCGTAAACCTACTAAACCTGCCGACGTTACCCCCAAGACAGAGCCATCGCCGTTTACCATCAGTTGCTGAACCTGGCGCTTCAGCGGCGAGGATGGAACGGGAAAGGTCTGCAGCTGCTGTCCGCGGTAGCGAGCCAGATCTCCATTGGCGAATGCCAACCAAATGCCCTGCTGGCGATCCGCCGCGACGGTGACCGGGTCTTGCGGCAACGAGAGCTCTTCCACGATCTCTCGATTTCGGATTCGGGCGAGCTTGCGGGGGTGTCCTGTAGTCTCCGCCCAGATATTCCCGTCCGTATCTTCGGTCATCGCGATCACAACTCCCAGTTGTGAACCATCCGGTCGATTGACCAGGGCGAATTTATTGTTCTGGTAAATCGCCAGCCTATTGTCGATACCCACCCACAAGCGCCCGGCATGATCTTCAAGCAGTGACGTGACTTCCTGCCCGGTCAGCCCCTGGGCGGGGCCGATCGAGGAAACATGATCGTTACGAATCAAATCCAGAACATTGTTCCCGGCATACACCGTGCCATTGGTTGCGGCAACGACGGCCATGACGACGTCCGTGTTTATGCCCTCCGCAGTCGACCAGGTAGCGACATTGAGGTCGCGAAATTCATCAATTCCCCGGGAAGTGACTATCCAAATATTCCCTTCATGGTCCTGGTACATCACTTCCGCGGAGTCGCTGGAAAGGCCCTGGGCACTGGCGAAATGCTCGGTCCCATTGCTGCCAACGCGATAAATGCCGTTGGTCGCGGTTGCGATCCAAAGAGTATTCTCGCGGTCCGTCTTCAATTGGCTGACACGTAAAGTGCTTCCATCGAGTGCCGGCGCGAGGAAGGGCTTCAACTTACCCTGCGACCATCTCTCCAAGCCCTGGCCCGGCCCATTACGAGATATGCCAATAAGCATGGAGCCGTCTGCGGCCGCGGCAATGCTCTCTACGCCGTCCAACCCAGCTGCTGCTTTCAGCGGCTCCAACTCGATGGTGCTGGATGAACCCGGCCTCCAGCGTGTAAATCCGGTTGGACTTCCAATCCAGAGGTTTCCCTGGGGGTCGGCGGCCAGCGCTGAAGCAAAGGGGGTACTAATCCCATCTGCCTCGCCATAACAGTGAAGCTTGGTCTCATCCGCTTGACAAAGCGGTCCAGTCTGTTCGCGGACTCGGGAACGGGTGATCCAGATGCCCCCTCGATCCTCGAGGATGACGTTGATGTGGCCGCGGGCATTGTTGTAAGCCGTCAGGGTTCCGTTGTGCCATCGTTCCAGGCCGGTTGCGGTGCCTATCCACAGGCTGCCATCGCTCGAGCCCAAGAGCGAGATGATGGAGTCAGAAAAGAGTTGCTGGCCGCGGGGCGGACTCCAGGGCACAAAGCGAACACCATCGAAGCGCAGCAATCCTGCTGTGGTTCCAATCCACAGATAGCCGTCGCTGGTCTGGGTGATGGCATTGGGCGTGCCGTTGAAGAATCCGTCCTGGATGCGCCAGGCCGTGTGCCCGTATTGCGATAAGCGCCGGGTAGGATCGAGCGCCGCGGCCGGCATACAGAAAAGGCCCGCTAAATAGAGGCACCCCAGGAGCCACCGCCCAAAAATACGGGCTTTCCTTTTTTGATCGCGGGGGCATCTCTTCATTCAGGCAGGCTCCTTACGAGGAGAAGGATAAGGCTTGCGGACCGTATTCCGGACCCTCCTAAAGGAGGGCCGCAGAACCCTGCTATCGAGGTTGCCCCGGTTCCCCACGACACGTACCCTTTGCGTGTGCAAAGACTGTTCTCCATGTTCCCGACCGGAGCGGCAGGCGCTGCGTTGTTGATTTTGCGGGTTTCGGTCGCCGTTTCTTTACTGATGGATGGCACCGCACGATGGGTTTTGGTGACTTCCTGGTGGACTCTCTTGCTGTTTCTTCTGCCGGCAACGCTGATAATACTCGGACTTTTGGTCCCCTACGCCTCCGCCTTCAGCTCTCTCATTCTGGCGGGGGTAGCCATCCTTTCTGCCGGCCATAACGAGTTTCACCTGGTTCTTGCCATCGTAAACAGTGGGGTTGTGGCCCTGCTCGGGCCCGGCGCTTACTCCATCGACGCTCACCTCTTTGGCCGGCGGCTTCTGACTGTGCCCCCACGCAGATAAGCTGCGGTGTATCCGAATTGCGGGTCTCGATTCCATCCTAATTGGGCTTTCGAGCAGTTGGGCTACGCGGAAGAATGGCTGCAACGGGCCATTCCATCGCAGAGATTTCGAAAGGTGGTCGCTCCATGCAGGTTGCGTATGCTGAACTTGACTTCCCCCGGGCCACGCCTCCAGCCGTTTTTCTTCGTGACTCTTTGAGCAGACGGTCTACCTGGTCGATCAGAACTACGGCGTAAGGAGGGAACTGTCGGATTTGCTGGCGGAGTTCGGGATCAAGGGGGTTGGCCTGGCGTCCGCTTCGGAGTACCTGAACATGGTTCGACGAGACGCTGCGGCTTGTTTAATCCTCGACATGCAACTGCCCGATATCCGCGGCTTGCAACTACGCCTTTCCGAGGGACTGCACCCTCCCGTGGTCTTTATCAGCGGGGAGTGTGACATCCGTTCCACCGTTTGGGCGATGAAGGCGGGAGCGATGGAGGTGCTGAGCAAGCCGGTCGATCCGTCTGCGTTGATTCCCGCGGTGCGGGCGGCCTTCGCCCAGGACCGCAGGTTGCGGCAAAGAAAAGCTGAGCTGGCGAAGCTCCAGCAACGCCTTGGGTTGCTGACGCCGCGAGAGCGCGAGGTGCTTCCCCTGATCGTTGGCGGGCTGCTTAATAAACAGGCCGCTTTTCTTCTTGGTATTTCCGAGGTCACGCTACAAATCCATCGCGGCCAGGTGATGCGCAAGATGGAAGCGGAGTCTTTCGCCGATCTGGTCAGGATGGCGGTCAAACTGCGTATTCCCCATCGGCGTGAATATGCCGCACAGGCTTAGCATCTTTCGCTTGCTTGTGCATTAAGCCATATGCGAAATGCGGCTTTACACGCTGCGGAAAAAGCTCTCTCGAGCGAAGGGCATGGGTTTCAGCGGTGCCGATTTAGTCCCGGAGGGACGGCTGAGAGTAGCCCAGGACGCAGTCCTGTGAACCGTGCACATAACGACGAAAAGTCCCGCCAGGGACGGCTGAAAGTTACCCAGGTTGTACCCAGAACCGCATCCAGGGTAATTTTCAGCCGTCCCTGCGGGACTAAATCGATGCATGGTTTACGTACGACCTAAAGGTCGTGCCCTTTCCGTGCCCTTCCGCTGCTCGGGCCCCAACCGCCTCCTCCCGGCGTTTCGATGTGCAGGATGTCTCCTTTGGCGAGGCGGCGGCTGCACTTGCCGGGCAGCTTCGTCACCTCATCGGTGCCAGCCTTGATGAGCCAGGCACAGCCGGCAGCGCCTTCTTCTCCACCCTGCAATCCATAGGGCCGCAGCTTTCTGCGATCTGCCAGCAGCGTCACCTGCGCGTCGGCAAGCAGCTCGACTTCCCGGATCAGTCCATCGCCTCCGCGGAACTGGCCCTGCTCCGCCCGATCCGTCGCGGTATGCGTAACGACGCACGCGGAATGGATAGGCATATTCCAGCGCCTCGATGGGTGTGTTCAGAGAATTGGTCATGTGCGTCTGCACACCAGAGATGCCATCCAGCCCGGGGCGCGCGCCCATGCCTCCTGCCGCCGTCTCGTAATAGGTGAAAGGCTCGCCGGTGCGGGGATCGATGCCGCCAATGGTCAAATTGCTCATGGTGCCTGCGCTGGCCGCCGGCACGCGCTCGGGAACCGCTTGCGACAAGGCCCGCAACAGCACGTCCACAATGCGCTGCGAGGTTTCGACGTTGCCACCGGCGACCGGCGCAGGCGGCAACGCATCCACAATGCTGCCGACGGGAGTGTGCAGGGTAAGCGGCCGCAGAATCCCGGCGGTCGCGGGCGCGTCCTCTGCCAACAGGCAACGCAGCATGTAGAAGCATGCCGAGAGCGTGATCGCGCGGACAGCGTTCACACTGCCCGCAACCTGGGCGGAAGAGCCGGCAAAATCCACGTCCACGGAAGCTGCCTCAGGGTCGAAGCGCAAGCCGAACCGCGATCCTGCGCAAGTCATCGGTTACGCCATCGTCGTCCAGCCAGTCCTCGGCGCTGAAGTCTCCGGCCGGCATCGCGCGCAACTCCGCGCGCACCAGCCGCTCAGAATAATCGAGCAGCTCCTCGATCAATGCCTGCAACTTCGATTGGCCGTACTTTTCGACTAGTTGGAGAACGCGCTGCTCGCCGACGCGGCAGGCCCCGATCTGCGACTCCAGGTCGCCTTCACGCTCTTTCGCGGTGCGCACATTCAGCAGAATCAGATTCAGCATCTCGCGGTCGATTTGGCCGCCGCGCACAATGCGTACCGGAGGGATTCTGATGCCTTCCTGAAAAATTTCGTTGGCCGGTCCCATCGATCCGGCAAAGGTTCCTCCCACGTCTGCGTGGTGGGCGCGATTGGAAACATAGAAGGCCGCCCGATCCGTCCCCAGGCAAAAAGACCGGCAGCACCATGGTGATATCCGGAAGATGGGTTCCCCCGGCGAACGGGTCATTGAGGATGGCGATGTCGCCGGGCGCAAAGGCAATCGCCGCAACCGCCGCCTGCACCGACATGGGCATGGAGCCGAGGTGCACGGGCATGTGATCGCCCATGGCGATCACCCTCGCCTGGCCGTCGAAGATGGCGCAGGAATAGTCGCGCCGCTCCTTGATGTTGGGCGAGAGCGCAGTGCGCCGCAGGGCCGCGCCCATCTCCTCGGCAATGGAATGCACCGCGCTTTGAAAGATCGCCAGTTCGATTGGATCGGACGCCAACGGTCATGCGCGCTCCTCTTCGATGGTGATGACCAGATTGCCGAAGCCATCCACGCGCGCCGAGCAACCCGGCGGCAACACGGTCGCCGAGGTGTATTCGGTAATCATCGCCGGCCCGTGAATTTCATCTCCGGGCACCAGGGCTTCGCGCTTGTAGTGGCGCGCGGGCATTGGCCTGCCCGCGAAGTGAACCGGGCTCTCGGCATAAAAGGCGGACCGGCCATCGCCGGGCACAGGCTCGCGGTAAGCGGGCGCGTAGGGCTCGCCGGGCGCGACCATGCGCAGCCGCAGGTTCACAACTTCTACCGGTTTGCGCACATCGCAGAATCCATAGCGCTGCTGGTGCAGACGATGAAAGGCTGCGATGGCTTGCGCGGGACGCTCGTCCAAGGGACATTCAGTTCATATCCCTGGCGGCGGTAGCGCAAATCGACCGTGCGCTCGGCTACGCCCTCCAGGCCCTCGGCGGCAAAGTCGGCGACACCGCGGCTGTTCCAGTTCCGCGAAGCTGTCTTCGATACTCTCCGTCGCATCGCCCGGGAGCATCACGGTGCGAGAATAATCGCGCACCGCATCGGCGAGCAGAATGCCCACCGCCGAAAGCGCGCCCGGCATGGCGGGAACCAGCACGGTGGGAATGCGCAGAGCCCGGGCCAGCGAGCAGGCATGCAGCGGGCCTCCGCCACCGAAAGCGACCAGGGTGAATTGACGCGGGTCGTGGCCGCGCTCGATGGAGATCACCCGGATGGCTTTCTCCATTTGCGTTTCGACCACGCGGAGGATGCCGGCTGCGAACTCTTCGGCGCTCGCCAGCGGACCTCTTTGCTCGCCCATGATCTGCTCCGCCCGCTGCCGATCGAGTTGCACTCCTCCGCCCAGGAAGGTGCCCTGGTCCAGCCGCCCAAGCAATAAGTTCGCATCGGTGACGGTCGGCATGGTTCCGCGGCCAAAACAAATCGGTCCCGGCTCCGATGCCTGCAGATTCAGGTCCCACACGCAACATGCCGCCCGCATCGAAGCGGGCAATCGATCCACCTCCTGCTCCGGCGGTATGAATGTCAAGCATCGGCATGCTCACCGGTACGCCGGCCACGATGGATTCGCGGGTTAGCTGGGGACCCGCCTGCATCGGCCAGAAAAACATCGGTCGATGTGCCCCCCATATCGAAGCCGATGATGCGCTCGAAGCCTGCCCAGCGTGCCACCTGGCAGGCGCCGATCACGCCTCCCGCCGGCCCCGACAACACGGTGCGCACGGGCTCGGGCGCCGCCCGCCGCGCGGAGAGGATGCCGCCCGAGGACTGCATCACATCCACCCGCCCACCGGCGTGGTGGGTGGTCACGCTTTGCTCCAGATGCAGCAGATAGCTTTGCATCCTGGGCGCCAGGTAGGCATTGACGACCGTGGTCGAAGCCCGCTCGTACTCGCGAAACTCGGGCAGAATGCGGTGCGAGGTGGAGATGGGAAGACCGAGGCAGCCGAGAGCCGCTTCCACACGCTGTTCTGTCTCCGGATTGCGCAAATGAAAACAGCAGCGAGATGGCGATCGCCTCGGCCCCGCTGGCGCGCACCTGGTTGACCAGAAGTTGTAATTCCTCTTCCGTCGGAGCGCGAAGGATTTCCCCCTCCGCGCTCACCCGCTCCGGCACGCCGAAGCGCAGCGGCGCGGGGCACCAGGCATACCGGCAAAGGCACAAACCAGTCGTAGAGTTTGCTTCGTGTCTGGCGGCCGATGGCGATCGTGTCCTCGAAGCCCGCCGTGGTCACAAACGCAACCCGCGCGCCTTTGCGCTCCAACATGGTGTTGGTTCCCACCGTGGTGCCGTGGCGCACATCGAGCGCTTTGCCCGGCTCCGATGCGCGCCAGGCCGTCGAGCACCGCTTGCGCAGGATTGGCGGGGGTGGAAAAAACCTTGAGGACCTGGAGCTCTCCGGCGGCGAGATAGACGCAATCGGTAAAGGTGCCGCCGGTGTCAATCGCTACGCGCAAAGCGCTTCTCCTGTGTCAGACCTACGTCGTCTACTCTAACCAAGTCACTCGCCGGCGATGCATGGAGAAACGAAACCTACGCTAAGCACTGTCGAAAAACATCTCCACGAAAGGTCCGCTGAACCGCAGATCCCTCCACAACGCTACGCTCCGGTCGGGATGACAAAGGGGAGGACGGCGCTTCCATTGAGAGCAGTTGCCAAAGAAGGGTGTCATCTCGAGCCACCGGCTTGTGTTGGCGGCGGAAATGAACGCTGCGCCCTTGGGATCTTCCCTGCCACGAATCAATGCGTGGGCGAACCTTGACGTTAATTCGCCCCGGGAGCAGCAGACCTGTCGGTGCAATTAGAACCGGACCTGCGCCGGTGCTATCTCCTCAAGTGCGCTCGGAGCTGACTTACGGCAGCAGGCATCTCTTCCGTTGAGGTATTGCCGAATCCCAGGATCAAACCCTGGCGAGGAGACTTGTCCATATACGACGGAGAGAGAGGCCACAACCAGAGACCCTTGGCCGCGGCCCGGTTGGCAATGTCCAGATCAGTTAAACCTTTGGGCAGAGATACCGCCAGGTGCATGCCCGCCTGGGAACCGTGGACCTCTAACTCGGGCCCCAGTTGCTCGCGAAGGCTGTCGACAAGCGCGGTTCTGCGTTCACTGTAAAGCAATCGCATCTTTCGGATGTGGCGAGCGAAATGCCCTTCGCGCATGAAGTCAGTGATGGCTTCCTGATACAGGTAGGGCGGAAAAATGTCCATGGCCGATCGAACGGCGGCGAAGTGGTCCACCAGATCTTCTGGGATTACGATGTATCCAAGACGCAAAGAGGGAAAAAGAACCTTGCTGAAGGTTCCGATGTAAATTACACGAGCATTACGATCCAGCCCCTGCAAGGACGAAATGGGCGCACTTTCAAAGCGGTACTCACTGTCATAGTCGTCTTCGATGATCCAGGATCCCGCACTCTGGGCCCAGTTCAGTAGTTGCATCCGGCGCCCGGCACTCATGGTCGCGCCCAGCGGGTATTGATGGGAAGGGGTAACGTAGGCCGCTCTCGCCTTGAGGAGAGCGCTCGATGCCGGCGGCTACGATCATGCCGTCCTCATCGACAGGCACAGGGATCATATGACAACCGGCACCGGCAAAGACTCTTCTCGCTAACCGGTAACCCGGTTCCTCGAACCAAATGGCGCTCCCATTCCCCAGCAGAACACGCGCCGAAATTTCCAGCGCCTGCTGCGAACCAGAAACGACCATTACCTGGCTCGGATCGCAGTGAACCGCCCGCGCAGTTCGAAGATAAGTGCAGATGGCTTCGCGAAAAGTCTCCGTGCCGAGAGGATCAATATTGTGGATTGCGCTCAGGCGCGGGCTGCGGCAGTGGCGCATGATCATGCTCGACCATACATGAAATGGAAAGTGATCAAATGCGGGTTGATGAACGCTGAACGCACCCCACCCGCCAGACCACGGCGGTCGTTCGTAGGACTGCATCAACGAACGCCGCGCAACCGGCCGCGGTCCTGAACCCTGCGCAGGCTGCGGCGTTCTCTCCTTGCAAATCGTCAGGCTTTCCGGCAGAGAGTGCCGATATAAACGTGCCCGCGCCTTTACGGCTCTCGAAGTATCCCTCGGCCAATAACTGCCCGTACGCATTGAGAACCGGGATGCGGGAAATTCTCAGCTCCACGGCGAGCGCGCGGGAAGAGGGCACGCGCTGCCCGGGGCGCAGATTGCCGCGGACAATCGCGCTCCGAAAACCGTCGTAAATCTGTTTGTGAAGAGGGTCCGAGGCTTTCCTGTCCACGGAGATGACAGGGGCGATTGCCTCAGAAACCTTTGCCATGGGTTGATGCTAGTGGCTATACCGATCAACCGGCAAGTGGTTAATCTTGCCGACCACTTATTTTCGACCCTACTTGGAGCTCTTAAGCTCCACCTTGAATCGCCTGGCGGCAGACTCGATGCGCTTCCACGCCTCGCGGCGCTCCGCTTCCGTGACTCCCTGCACCTGGTCGAATCGCGCGGCGGCGTTGCGTACGTGGGAGGCGTTTTCCAGCGGTTCCTTGCGTTGCTTGGGAAACGCAAATTTGGTTGCGGGTATGCGGTCGCGGGCGGCCTCATTTAGTTTTGCCATGACAACTCCCTTCCTATCGATAATCGGTTGGACGCCACGCTGGTCAATCTGGTTGGATGCGGAAAGGAAGCGCTGCCACGAACCCAGGTGCCCCATCTTTGTTACATGGCGGATAAACGCACTACACTAGCTTTAGTCGAGGCGGAGGGTCTCGAAGGGGCGGCCCAGCTCTGCGCAGAGAGCTTCCACCGCTAACTGATGATCGGCTCGCTCCGGCAGACCAGAGACAGTGACCGAACCAATGACGCCGGCGCCCAAAACGCGCAGCGGAAAGCTGCCGCCATGACAGGCGTAATCCGCAACTGGCAGACCGTAGCGATCGAAGAGGTTGGATTTTTTCTCTTCCATCTCCCGCCCAATGGCATAGGAACTACGATGAAAGCGAGCCGTCACATTGCCTTTGCGGCGCACCCACTCTACGTTGTCAGGAGTGGTGCCGGGCAACGCCGCGTAGAAGAGCGGCTGCCCAAAACGGCGGACGTCGACCACCAGGCTGTGCTTGCGGGCGACTGCCACGGCACGAATATACCCACCCAGCCTCCATGCCGTCTCCTCGTCAAAGGCGGCAAATTGAAGCTCTTGTTCCTGTAATGCAATGCGGGCAAGATCGTCGGCTATCGGCATGTTGACAATACTCACAGTACTTTAGCACCTGTCCCGCAAAGCGGAACCGTGGTCCGCATTTTCCATTGCCCATCGAATATGGCTTTTGATAAACCTTGGAACCGCAAGGCAGTAGACGTTTTTGGGGGCCGATGCATGCCATCAAGAGAGACTTTTACCAGGCAGACAAAAATGACCTGGAAACTAACCTGTCTATTCCTGCTCCTTCTCCTTTTGCCGCCAGGAAATCAGTTCCTGCAGGCACAGGCTATCGGGGGCGGGCAGATTCAAGGCACGATTACGGACGCGAACGGATCCGTCGTGTCCGGAGCTACGGTTGAGGTGGTGCAACAGGAATCCGGACTCCACCGCACCGTGACCAGCGGCGATGACGGTGGTTACAACTTGCCCAGCCTGCCGGTAGGACCCTACACCCTCAAGGTGACGGCCACTGGCTTCAGCACCTACAACCAATCTGGAATCGTGATCCAGGTGGGCAACGAGCTGCGCGTTGACGTGAAATTGCAAGTCGGCGGCGTCTCTCAGACGGTGCAGGTAACGGCCGCCGCCTCGATGGTGCAGACCGAAGATCAATCGATATCTCAGGTCGTCGACCGGCAGCGCACGGTCGATCTGCCGTTGAATGGCCGTCAAGCCACGCAGTTGATCCTGCTGACGCCCGGAACGGCCAATCGCGCCTGGAACCGACCTGGCCACGAGCAAAAACTATCCCAGCGCCGTAACCTACTCGGTTGCCGGAGCCCAGGCCACCAACATCAACTACCTGATGGACGCCGCGGACAACAACGACGCGTTCACCAACGTCAATCTGCCCTTTCCGTTCCCTGACGCCATTCAAGAATTCAGCGTGCAGACTTCCGGTTTGTCGCCGCAGTACGGCATTCACCCTGGCGCCGTCGTCAACATCGTGACTCGTGCGGGCGGCAACGCCTTCCACGGAACACTGTTCGAGTTCTTCCGCAACGGCGACATGAATGCGCGCAACCACTTCTCCACCAAGCAGGACACGCTCAAGCGCAACCAGTTCGGCGGAGTTCTCGGTGGACCGATCCGCAAAGACAAGTTGTTCTTCTTCGGTGGCTATCAGGGCACGCGCACCCGGCAGCAAACCAACGCATTCACCAGTTTTGTCCCTACTGCGGCCATGTTCAATGGTGACTTCAGCGCTTATGCCGGCGCCTCCTGCCAAAGCGGCGGCGTGACCAAGCAGTTGATCAACCCCGCAACCGGCACGCCCTATCCCAATAACCAGATCCCGACCTCACAGTTCAACTCTTCGGCGCTCGCGCTCTTCAAGTACATCCCGGCGACGACCAGCCCTTGCGGCAAACTGGTGTACGGCCTTCCGCTGCCGCAGAATGAAGATCAATTCATCGGCCGCATCGATTGGACTGCGACCGCCAATCAGACCGTTTTCGGCCGCTACTACCTCACGCACTTCACGCAGCCAGCCTTCTTCGCCGGTAATTTGTTGAACACGCAGAATCCGGCGCTCGATGACCGGGTCCAATCCTTCACTCTGGGCCACACCTACACCATCACTTCGAGTCTCGTCAGCTCTTTTCACCTGGGGTGGACGAGAAACATCGTCATCCGCAACGTCGCTCCTGACGTCATCAACCCCAACACGCTTGGCATCCAAAGCTACGCGCCCATCAAGAACTACCTCTACATGAACATCTCGAACGCGTTCACCGTGGCTTGCGGCACCTGCGAAAGCCTGCTGAACAGCACCAACGGTTACAACGTGCTCGAAGACATGTTCTGGACCAAGGGTATGCATCACTTTTCGTTCGGCGTGAATTACCTGCGCAACACGCTCGTTTCTGACGGCGTCAACAACGCCAACGGCCAGTTCAACTTCACCGGGCAGTACACCAAGGACGGTCTGGTCGACTTCATGGAAGGCCGGATTCAATCGCTCTACCAGGGCAACAACAGCGGCGTCGACTTCCGCAAGAACTATGCCGGTCTGTATTTCCAGGACAGCATTCAGTTCAGCCCGCGGTTCACGGTGAACGCAGGTCTGCGCTGGGCCACCGGGCTGCCGGCGATTGAAACCACAGGCCGCGGCGCCCAGTTCTCACTGGCGGGCTTTACCGCTGGGACCAAATCCATTGTCTATCCCACAGCTCCCCCTGGGGTGTACTTCTATGGCGACCCAGGGGTTCCGCACGGCTACTACCACGGCAAATGGAACCGGCTTGAACCGCGCTTCGGCGTCGTGTTCGATCCGCGCGGCCAGGGAAAAGAAAGTATTCGCGCTTCCTACAGTCTCGGTTTCCAGGAGCCGCCGCTCTACTACAACTCCCGCTATGCAGCCATGCCGCCGTGGGGCGACTCCGTTACTCTGACGCCTCCCCCGGGCAACCTCACGACTCCCTACGCGGGCTATCCTGGCGGCAACCCTTACCCCAAGCCCTTTCCGCCCACAGCCACCAACGCCTTTTTCCCGACCTCTGGAACCTATTTTGTGCTGCCCCCGAACCTGCAGCAGGCTTACTCGCAGAACTGGAACCTGAGCGTGCAAAAGCAGTTTCTTAAGGACTGGGCGCTCACCGCTACCTATCTCGGCACGCGGGTACTGCATAACTCCTACGGGTAACGAGCAGAACCCTGCGGTCTACTACCCCGGCAAATCGACCGGCGCCGCCGGCTCCTGCGGAACGCTCTCGCCGGTGCCTGCGGCTGGAGCAAACTGCTCCACGACCGGAAACACCAATGCCCGCCGCGTGCTGAGCGGCATCAATGCCGCCCAGGGAGCCTATTTCACCCAGGTCACCCAGGCTTATACCGGAATGGGATCGAACTTTAACGGCCTCCTGGTCACCGTGCAGCATCGCTTTTCCAAATACTTCACGCTGCTCAGCAACTACACCTATTCGCACTGCCTCTCCGGTCCTCCAGAAAACGGAGACAATGCCGGAGACCAATTTCAGGATCCCGCTCACCCCAACCGCGATTACAGCAACTGCGGTTCTGACCTGCGTCAAAACTTCGTGACTTCGGCCATCATCCGCAGCTCCGCAGGCGGAACCTATACACGCCAGCTGCTGCTGAGCGGCTGGCAGCTTGCGCCCATCGTCACCGCGACTACCGGCGTTCCCTTTACGGTAACTACCGGCACCGACGCCTCCCTGACCGGCGTAGGTAATGACCGGCCTAACCTGGTCGGGAATCCCCGCGCCCAGAACACTCAAATCACGACATGGCTGAACCGTGCATCCTTTGCCGCAAACACGGCTGGAAAGTATGGCAAACCCGGCCCTACGAGTTCTACGGGCCGCACTACACCAACGTGGACACGGCTCTCAGCAAATTCATCCCATTGCATGAGGCTTTGCAGCTCGAGGCCCGTGCCGAGTGCTTCAACTGCTTCAACCACACCAATTACGCCAACCCGGGCGGCGCCATCAACGGCAGCGGCACCGGCGTCACCAACCCCGGCACGGCTCTTAGCGCCAGCACCTTCGGAACCATCACTGCTGCGAATCCTCCGCGAATTCTGCAGCTCAGCCTCAAGATGGACTTCTAGGAGCAAACGCGGTGCAAGCTGTTACTTCGGTCGCACTGCGCGCGATGGTGTTGGGTTGGCTGATGTGTTCCCCCGCGTTCAGCCAATCCTTCGCCCGCGTGGCCGTGGTCGACGCCTGGTTTAACAGCCAGCAGCGAACGAACAGTGCCGGCCAACCGGAGTACTTCCACTACAAGTGGAATGATGTCAGTAACAGTGGCTTTTTTCTTTTTGGACAGGTCTTCCGCGGATTCGGTGTAGCCACGGATACGCTATACAGCGCGCCGACGGTAACCAACCTGAAAGGCGCACAGTTTTACATCATTGTGTCTCCTGATATCCCGGTGAAGAATCCGCATCCTCATTACCTGCAGCCAGAGGATGCCCGGCAGGTGGCTGCAATGGGTGAAGATGGGAGGCGTGCTGGTTCTTATGGCGAACGATCCAGCCAACGGGGAGATAGAACACCTGGATCAGCTGGCCGACGCTCTTCGGCATCCACTTCAACCCGGTGCTCAGCCACCACGTGGTTGGAGATAGCCATGACATGGGCCGAATCCCGGTTGCAGGCGGTGGGCCGCTGTTTCAGCATCCGCACACGTTCTTCATGAAGGACACTTGCACCCTATCCCTCAAGAGTCCCGCTACTTCTGTTGTTAGAGGACAGGGGCGATGTTCTGATGGCTACAGCGAAATACGGCAAAGGCACGGTTTTTGCCGTGGCCGATCCCTGGATCTACAACGAATACACGAATGGACAAAACCTTCCCCCTGAATATGACAACCTTGCCGGAGCCGTCGAGCTGGTGAATTGGCTGGTGAAGCAGGTCCCGAATTTTACCCCGTAGATGACTGTCGGTCTTCGCGGATGATTTGACCCTGGTGAAGGAGAACGCATTGAAAACCTACCTGTTGGCCGACCCCGCTCGCTATCCGTACATGACCACGGCTCAACTACGGGAGACATTTCTGATCGATTCGTTGTATCAGCCCGGAGCGCTCCATTTAGCTTATGTCGATCTGGACCGCACGGTTGCAGGCATAGCGGCCCCTACGGCGGAACCACTTTCCCTGCCGACGGATCCCGATTTGCGCGCGCAGTACTTTACCGAGCGGCGGGAGTTGGGCGCATTGAACGTGGGTGGAAGCGGCTGCATCCAGGTGAACGGCAAATGCCAAACGCTCGAAAATCTTGACTGCCTGTACATCGGCAGAGGCAATGCGGAGGTTAGTTTCGAATCCAGGAATCCATCCTCGCCGGCCATCTTTTATCTTCTGAGCTATCCCGCACATACTGCCTATCCGGTAGCGTTGGTACGAAAGGAAGACGCCAGCCCAACCGTGATCGGCAGCGCCGAGACCTGCAACCTGAGGACGGTGTCCAAATACATCTACATGGGCGGGGTCAAGAGCTGCCAGCTGGTGATGGGTGTGACCCACCTGCATGCAGGCAGCGTGTGGAATACGATGCCGCCGCATACCCACATGCGCCGTTCCGAGGTTTACCTTTATTTCAATCTGGCCCAGGATGCGGTTGTGTTTCACCTGATGGGGCCGCCCGGGGAAACCCGCCATCTGATCATGAATTCACTGCAGGCTGTGGTTTCTCCCGGCTGGTCGATCCACGCCGGGGTGGGCACGCGCGCTTATAGTTTTTGCTGGGGCATGGGCGGGGAGAATCAGGACTATGCGGATATGGATGCCGCTCCGATAGCGAGCCTGCTTTAGGATTGGTTAGGTTTTCGCGAAGTTTATCCAGGACTATCGAGCCGGTGTGAGAACCCGAAACAGAAACACCAGGTCCCTCCACTACGCTGCGCTCCGGTCGGGATGACAATTCATTTTGGCAGGAAGTAGTGTTTCTCTTCCAGAGAAGTGATGTGTCGCCTAGAGAATAAAGGTTACTGGCACAATAAAATTGTCATCCCGACCGTAGCGTAGTGGAGGGACCTGCTGTTTCCTTTTGGCTTCTCACCGGGCTATTTTAAGCCTTGACCACAATCGGAAACGGTCGCAACCGGGAGGCGGAACATTCTAGGTGTGGTAGTGGCGCTCGAAGGGGGAGAGGACGCGCGGCCTCTTTTTTGCGTGCAGGCCTAGCGAGAGGGAGATGTCGCGACAGCAGCGCAACAGGTGCTCGGCAATGCCGGGCATGGTGGGCGCCGTAATTCGCGAAGTCGGCCCGGAGACACTGACCGCGGCAATAGCTTGATGGTTTTCATCGAAGATAGGCGCACCCACACAACGAACGCCCACTTCAATTTCCTGATCGTCAATGGCGTATCCACGGCGACGCACCCTCTCCAGCGCCTTCATCAGTGCCTCCCTGGAGGTAATCGTCTTGTGGGTGTAACGGACGAAGCGAATCTTGGAAACGATCTGCTCGATCACCTCGGGCGGCTGAAAGGCAAGCATCGCCTTGCCCATCGAGGTGCAGTAGACAGGATTGGAGGTTCCCGTTTTCGAGCTGACACACACCCGCCGGTTCGGTTCAACCTTGTCCAGGTAAACAATCGAGGTTTTCTGCAGCACGCTCAGGTGCACGGTTTCTCCCACCTGCGCGGCGAGCCGGCGGAAATAAGGATGAACACGGGTGCGCAGATCGACCTGCTCAACCGCCCGGTTTCCCAACTCATACAGCTTCAAACCGAGGCGGTAGCGATTCTCCGGGGTACGCTCGATCAGAGCACTGCGTTCCAGCACCATGAGGGAACGATGCGCGGTGCTCTTGTGCAAATGCAGCCGCTGGCATACTTCCGCCAGGCTGAGCGCGGTTTCGCTTTCACCCAGCATCTCCAGAACGGCTACGGCGCGGTCCAGGCTGTGCAACTGATACAGATCACTGGATCGGGACACGGTTTCCGGAATGGGACTAGCAATTACAGGAGCTTCCATCGAATGACCCTCAAAAATCAGCAGGATGCCCGCACGGAGATGTTCCGCTAGTCGGAACGAAGGTCCCGCCTTGCGGTATGTTCCACTGGGGAAAACATGCCGATAAGCATGATTTTCGTTCGAAGGTACGGTTGTCAACGTTTGCCGCTCGGGGAGGCTAAGAAAACCTCCATCCTGTCCCGCAGAGCGGGACGATTCGCTCACCTCGCGAACGTCGCGGCCTTAGGCAACATCACAAGGTCCTTAGCACGCGGCAGGGGTTGCCGACTGCCAGGACTCCGGCGGGAAGGTCGCGGGTGACGACGCTGCCTGCACCAACAACCGTGTTCTCCCCTATGGTGACGCCGGGACAGACAATTGCCCCACCGCCAAGCCACGCGCCGTCTTCTACCACGACAGGCAGAGCAAACTCCAGCTTCGACCGACGCGTTGCCGCGTCGAGCGGGTGAGTCGCGGTGTAGATTTGGACTCTAGGCGCGATCTGCACCTCGCGCCCGATGGTTATCCGATTGCAGTCCAGGAAGACGCAGTCGTAGTTGATGAACGTATCTTCCCCGATCGAGATATTACTCCCGTAGTCACAGCGGAAAGATGGCTTGAGCACCGCCCCGGTGCCGAACGCCGCGAATAGCTCGAGGAGCAATGCGCGCCGCTCATCTTCAGCGCCAGGGCGGGTCAGGTTAAAGCGAAACAGCAGTTCCTGCGCGCGCAGGTCCTCGGCGACAAGTTGAGGGTCAGTCCCCAAATACAATTCACCCGCCAACATCTTCGCTTTTTGGCCCGTGGGCGCCCTCGTCAAGCGACTTTGCCGGTCGTCGAACGTGGCGTGGCGGCCTTCTGCACCGGCAAGCAGCCAAACCTCCTGGCCGCCACAATGGTCAGGAGGACGAAAACCGCCAGCAGCGCAAGCTGCGCGATGAGGAATGGCGGCTCGTTCCCGTTCGGAGCTAATGCATGCAGCGCAGGCACCTTGAGGAAGGCCTGCACCACCAATACAAACAATTCAGGTACAGAGCAACCATGGCGCAGATGACGTAGATGCGGCGCCAACCACCCTCCAGACGGCGAGGGTAGCGCGCGACGATGGCAACCGCGAGCACCAAAAGCGAAAGGATGCCGACGATGTGGGAGGGCAAAAGATGCTTGAACGGAAAGAGGAACCCGGTCGCGCTGGTCAAAACGGTGGTTACCAGAAAGAACGCAGTCCAGCTGTCGAGCCGTTTCCCGGACAGCAGCCCGTAGACTACGATGAGTCCAGAAGCGATGCCCAGCAGGCTCAGCACAACGTGGAAGAGAGTGAACGTCGACAACGACATCCCCAGGATCATAGGTCTTTCCTTTCAGAACCAGGATGTAATTCTGCTGGAGAGAAAGTTACCAACAAACTAACTAGATATCCATAAGAAAGCCTTCGCTCTGCCAGGGATGGTGATGACTAACCTACGCAAGCACATCCAGGTGCGAGGCATTGTGCAGGGCGTGGGGTTTCGCCCGTTTGTTTACAAGCTGGCCAATTCTTTGGGGCTGACCGGGTATGTCTTCAATTCCTCTGCCGGCGTAACCATCGAGATCGAAGGCGGCGGGTCGGAGCTGGAAGACTTTCTCAGGACGCTCAAAGAAGATCCTCCGCAGCTCTGGCGGAGATTACCCAGATCACCGTCTCCGAAATCGCAGTCCAGGGAGGCGCAGGCTTCTCGATTCTTAATAGCCGCGAGGAGGCTGGCGAATTTGCGCTGGTTTCTCCCGACGCCGGCACTTGCGACGCTTGCTGGCGTGATTTTGGCGATCCCTCGAACCGGCGCTACGGATATCCCTTCACCAATTGCACCCATTGCGGGCCGCGCTACACCATCATCCGCGACATACCCTATGACCGCGCGACCACCACCATGTCGACCTTCATAATGTGCGCTGATTGCCAGGCGGAATATGAAGATCCCGGAGACCGGCGCTTCCATGCCCAACCCAATGCGTGCGCCGTTTGCGGACCGTTCGCTGGCCCTGGTGGAGAGCGCCGGCGATTCGGCACGCTTCGTATTGCTGGTTCCGGACAAAGACTCGCTTGGCGATCATTCGCCAGACGCGAGCGCTGTTGCGCGAAGGCAAGATCGTGGCGGTCAAGGGACTGGGCGGGTTTCTGCTGGCCTGCGATGCGACCAACCAGGCTGCGGTGGCGGAGTTGCGCAGACGCAAACGGCGTCCGCACAAACCCTTCGCGCTGATGGTGCGCGATCTCGCGGCGGTCAGGAGGTTGTGCGAACTATCGGCGGAGGACGAGACCTCGCTGCTTCATCCGCGGCAGGCCCATCGTCATTCTCCCCCGGCGGGCTGGGACGAGGCTCGCTCCGGGCATAGCTCCGGGAGACAACACCCTGGGGGTGATGCTGCCGTACACCCCGCTGCACTACCTGCTGTTCAGCGATTCGCCGGAGATGGAGTCCGAGTGGGCTGCCCTGGTGATGACCAGCGGCAATTTGAGCGAGGAGCCGATCGTGGTGAGCAACCAGGAGGCGATGCGGCAGCTTGGCGGGGTCGCGGATTGGTTCCTGCTGCACAACCGGGACATTGCCACCCGGGTCGATGACTCGGTGGTGCGCACATTCGAGGGACGCGAACGGGTGCTGCGCCGGTCCCGCGGATTTGTGCCGCAGGCTATCGACCTGGGAATCGAAATGGAGGAGGTGCTGGCGTTTGGTGGGGAGCTGAAAAATACTTTTTGTCTGACCAAAGGCCGTTACGCAGTCCTGAGCCAGCACATCGGGGATCTTGAGAACTACGAGACCATGCAGTTCTTCGAGGAGACGCTGGCCAACCTCAAACATATTTTTAAGGTTGCGCCCGCGCGCGGTTGCTTACGATCTTCATCCCGGCTACATGAGCACGCGCATGGCCATGGCATCAGGCATCGAGCGCAAGATCGGGGTGCAGCATCACCATGCCCACATCGCGAGTTGCATGGCGGAGAACCATCTGCGCGGCCGGGTTCTGGGCGTGGCCCTGGATGGCACCGGATTTGGGACGGACGGCAGGATTTGGGGCGGCGAATTTCTAGTTGGCGGATTTTGCCGGCTTCACCCGGCGGGCACATCTGCGCAACGTCTTGCTTCCCGGAGGCGACGCGGCGGTGCGGCAGCCTTGGCGCATGGCGCTGAGCTACTTGCGCGATGCTTTCGGGCAGCAGATCCCAAGTGATCTGCAGTGCTTCCAGGGGATCGAGGAGAGGCAGGTCGCGCTGGTGGACAGCATGCTCGCGCGGCGGATTCAGACGGTGGAGACATCGTCGTGTGGGCGGCTCTTCGATGCCGTCGCAGCGCTGTTGGGATTGGCTTCGGAGGTGACCTTCGAGGGCCAGGCAGCGATTGCGCTCGAGGCAGCGGCTGAACGGGGGATCGACGATCGCTACGACTTCGAGATGGAAGCGGGCGAGCCGGTCGATTCTCGACTTCCGGCCGGTCATCGTGGCAATTGTGAAGGATCTCTCCCGAGGCCGGCGAGCGGGAGAGATTTCCGCCTGCTTTCACAACACGTTGAGTGCGGCGATCGGCGAGGTGTGCGGCCGAATCGGTGCCAGCGATGCGGTGGACAGGGTTTGCCTGAGCGGCGGGAGCTTTCAGAACCTGTACCTTCTGGGCCGCACGGTGGTAGAGTTGCGGCGTCGCGGCTTTGGGGTTTTCCTGCACGCCCAAGTGCCCGCGAACGACGGCGGGCTTTCCCTGGGGCAGGCCATGATCGCCAACCAGCGTGTGCGCGAAGGAGACTGACATGTGCCTGGCTATACCCGGCAAGGTGGTAGAGACATTCGATCAGCGCGGTATGCGCATGGCCAAGGTCCAGTTCGGCGGGATTGTGCGCGAGGCTTGCCTGGAGTATGTGCCGGAGACGCAGGTTGGCGAGTATGTTCTGGTGCACGTTGGCTTTGCCATCAGCCGGATCGATGAAGCAGAGGCCGAGCGCACGTACCAGGCGCTGCAGGGATCTGGATCAGCTCACCGAACTGGAGTCGCCCGTGGTGGAGGAAGATGGAACCCGGAGGTTATCGACAATGAAATACCTCGATGAATACCGCGACGGTGACGTAGCGAAAAAAATTGTGGGCGAGATGCGCCGCATTCAGACGCGTCCCTGGGTGCTGATGGAGGTTTGCGGAGGGCAGACGCACTCCATCGTCAAGAACGGAATCGATCATCTGCTGCCGGAGGGCGTGGAGCTGGTGCATGGGCCGGGCTGCCCGGTTTGCGTGACGCCGCTGGAGATGATCGACAAAGCGCACGCGATTGCGCGCCAGGCAAATGTTATCTTCTGCTCCTTCGGCGACATGTTGCGCGTGCCCGGCTCGGATGGCGACCTGTTCACCATCAAGTCCCTGGGTGGCGACGTGCGCGTTGTCTACTCACCGCTCGATTGCCTGAAGATCGCGCGCGCCAATCCGGGCAAGCAGGTGGTGTTTTTTGCCATCGGTTTTGAGACCACGGCGCCGGCCAACGCCATGCTGGCGTGGCGCGCACGCGAGGAGCAGGTAGACAATGTATCGCTGCTGGTTTCGCACGTGCTGGTTCCGCCGGCGCTGGAGGCCATTCTGCAGTCACCCGATAACCGGGTGCAGGGTTTTCTCGGGCCGGGCCACGTATGCGCGGTGATGGGGTATCGCGAATACGATCCCATCAGCGCTCGCTACCAAGTGCCGATTGTGGTCACGGGGTTTGAGCCGATCGATATTTTGCACGGTACGCTGATGACGCTGCAGCAACTGGAAGAAGGCCGGGCGGTGGTGGAAAATCAATACTCGCGCGTTTTAGGCCGTGACGGCAACGGGCCGGCACAGGAGCTGGTCAATCGCGTCTTCGAGGTGGTCGATCGCAAGTGGCGTGGGCATCGGCACCATTCCCATGAGCGGCTACCGTCTGCGCGATGAGTTTGCCCAGCAGGATGCCGAGAAGCTATTCGATGTGGCGGAGATTGCCACGCTCGAACCGGAGATATGCATCAGCGGCCAGATACTGCGGGGCATCAAGAAGCCGCACGACTGCCCGGCGTTCGGTACGCTGTGCACGCCGCAGCATCCCCTGGGGGCGACGATGGTATCGGCCGAAGGAGCGTGCGCTGCTTACTACGCTTACGGCCGGCATCTGAAGCAAGCGGAGGCGCTGCACCAGATTGTTCCGCTTTCGCCGGCCAACCACCCGGGAGTCGCGGCCAATGGCGACTAAGGTTTCCTCTGCCGTATTTGGGTCTTGTCCTTTGCCCATCTTCGATCATCAGCAAATCGTGCTGGGCCATGGCAGCGGGGGCAAGCTCACGGCTGATCTGATCGATCAGGTCTTCCTGCCTGCGTTCAAGAATCCGATTTTAAACAAGCTCGATGACCAGGCAGTGGTTACGATCGGCGGCGCTCGACTGGCGTTTACCACCGACTCCTTTGTGGTGACGCCCATCTTTTTTCCCGGGGGCGACATTGGGCGGCTGGCGGTAAACGGAACAGTGAACGATCTGGCGATGAGCGGCGCCCGGCCGCTCTATCTGTCCGCGGCCTTCATCCTGGAGGAAGGCTTGGCGGTCGACGATCTGCGGCGGGTGGTGGAGTCGATGCGTGCGGCCGCGGCGGAGGCCGGCGTTGAGTTCGTGACCGGGGACACCAAAGTTGTCAATCGGGGCAAGGGTGACCAGGTGTTTATCACCACTACCGGCATCGGCGTCATCGAGGGCGGGGTGAATATCTCGGCCGACCGCGCCCGGCCGGGAGACCAGATCATCCTCAGCGGCTATATCGGCGACCACGGAATGGCCATCATGTCGCAGCGCGAAGGCCTTGAATTTGAAGGCGCTATCGAGAGTGATTGCGCCTCGTTGAACGGACTGGTGGCCAGCATGCTCGGTACCCCGCCGGCGGGTGGACTGGACTTCATTCACTGTCTGCGTGATCCCACCCGCGGCGGCGCGGCTACCACGCTGAACGAAATCGCCAAGCGCGCCGGTGTGGGAATGGTTTTGCGAGAACAATCCATTCCCGTGCGCGAGACGGTGAAGGGTGCCTGCGAGGTGCTGGGGCTTGATCCGCTCTACGTGGCCAACGAAGGAAAGCTGCTGGCGATCGTTGCGGCGGAAAGGGCGCACGGCCGTGCTGCGGCAAATGCAGCAGCACCCGCTTGGCCGCGATGCCGCCATCATCGGAGAGGTGGTCGCCGAGCATCCGGGTATGGTGCTGATGAAGACTCAGATTGGCGGTACCCGAGTGCTGGATGTGATGTTCGGCGAACAGCTGCCCCGCATTTGTTGATTTTCGCGGGCCCCACCATTCACCGCCAGCCCTGAGCTTGTCGAACGGGGACGGCTGAGAGCAGCCTAGGACGATGTCTCATAAGCGCTAACTTGTTTGGGATGTTTTTCTTCAACACTCCCACAAAACCGTCATCCTTCGACTCCGCGCCATCAAGCCTGTGTCACGCGATAAATCTATGACGCGCTCCGCTCAGGATGACGGTTTTGTAGTGAGCTGGAGATGCATTTCGGGGGTAGGGGTTACCCCGATGCCGAAAAGGGACAAAGGATTAGGGTGCAGTGATGGCATGAATTTTTCGCTTCAGCCAGTGAATTGCGACGTTTGACAGTGCGGGCCGGCCAAGCGTACTTTCCTCTGGTTCGCTGTGAGGCCCGAAATTTGAACCCGAAATTTTGCCTTTCGAATTTCGCCTTCTTAGATCCTTCGATCGACGATCACAACCCTCGCAAGCACTACGCGTATATATTGCATCCACCCTTTTAGGTCTTCAAGGCTGAAGGAGAATCTCATGGCTGAAAAGGTAAGCAGCATTACCAAAGCTCCCGCCGTTTCTGATGTTCACATTCTCTGGATCACAGCCGGCCTCAGTTGCGACGGCGACAGCGTCTCCGTCACCGCGGCGGAGCAGCCAAGCATCGAGGATGTTCTGCTCGGCGCGATACCGGGGTTGCCGAAGGTTCATCTGCACAACCCGGTGCTCGCTTACGAGAACGGCGATGAATTCATGAAGTTTTTTTATGAAGCGGAGAAGGGCTTGCTGGATCCCTTCGTGCTGGTGGTAGAAGGGTCGATCCCCAACGAGAAGATCAAGAAGGAAGGCTATTGGGCGGCGATGGGCACCAACCCGGATACCGGCCAGCCGATCACAACCTGCGAGTGGATCGATCGCCTGGCGCCGAAAGCGTTGGCCATTATCGGTGCGGGCACTTGCGCTACTTACGGCGGCATTCATGCCATGGCCGGCAATCCGACCGGGTGCATGGGGCTGGCCGATTATCTGGGATGGGATTGGCGCTCAAAGGCCGGCCTGCCGATTGTGAATGTTCCGGGCTGCCCGGTGCAGCCGGATAACTTCATGGAGACCGTGCTGTACCTGCTGTACCAGGTGGCCGGGCTGGCTCCGATGATTCCTCTGGACAAGCAGCTGCGGCCCACGTGGCTCTTTGGCAAGACGGTGCACGAGGGTTGCGATCGCGGTTCTTACTACGAGCAGGGCGACTTTGCCACCCACTACGGATCGTCGAAATGCCTGGTGAAACTGGGCTGCTGGGGCCCGGTGGTCGACTGCAACGTAACCAAGCGCGGCTGGATGCGCGGCATTGGCGGCTGCCCCAACGTTGGCGGCATCTGCATCGGATGCACCATGCCGGGGTTCCCGGATAAGTTCATGCCGTTCATGGATGAACCGCCGGGGGCGAAGCTTTCTACCAGCATCATTGGCACCTATGGCCGCTTCATTCGCACCATGCGCAGTATCACCAACACTACGGTGAACAAGGAGCCGAAGTGGCGGCATCCCGGGCGTGCAGCTGACCACTGGCTACCGTCCGACAACTTACTAGACTCGCGCAGCTTCGACCAGAACATACAGTTAACCGAAAGGACAAACCATGGCGACTTATCCGGAGACGATACCTGAGGTCGATAAGAAGAAGCGCAACCTGGTCGAGATGAACTGGGATCCGATTACGCGGATCGTGGGCAGCCTCGGCATCTTCACCAAGATCGACTTCGAGAATCGCGAAGTCGCCGAGTGCCACAGCACATCGTCTATCTTTCGCGGCTATAGCATTTTCATGAAGGGCAAAGATCCGCGCGATGCCCACTTCATCACCAGCCGCATCTGCGGCATCTGCGGCGATAACCACGCCACCTGCGCGGTGTACGCGCAGAATATGGCGTTTGGCGTGAAACCGCCTGCCCTGGCTGAGTGGATCATCAACCTGGGCGAAGCCGCCGAGTACATGTTCGATCACAACATCTTCCAGGACAACCTGGTGGGCGTGGACTTTTGCGAGCAGATGGTGAAGGAGACCAACCCCGGGGTCTGGGCCAAGGCCCAATCGACTGCTGCGCCCAATGGAGATAAGCACGGCTATCAAGACCATTGCGGACATTATGACCGCGCTCAATCCCTTTACCGGGACGTTCTATCGCGAGACGCTGGCCATGAGCCGCATGACGCGCGAGATGTTCTGCCTGATGGAAGGGCGGCACGTGCATCCTTCGACGCTTTACCCCGGCGGCGTCGGCACCGTGGCCACCATCCAGCTATTTACCGACTACCTGGTTCGGCTGATGAAGTATGTCGAGTTCATGAAGAAGGTCGTGCCGCTGCATGACGACCTGTTCAACTTCTTTTATGAGGCGATGCCCGGGTACGAGAAGGTCGGCCTGCGGCGCACCTTGCTGGCGTGCTGGGGATCTTATAACGATCCCGACAGCTGCGACTACACCTACAAGAACATGGCCGAGTGGGGACGCAAGATGTACGTCACCCCCGGCGTGGTGGTTGACGGACAGCTGGTCACCAATAGCCTGGTCGACATCAATCTGAATATACGGATCCTGCTCGGCAGTTCCTACTACGACGATTGGCAGGGTGCGGAGACATTTGTGGCCAGAGATCCATTGGGCAATCCAGTGGACAAGCACCACCCCTGGAACCAGACCACACTTCCCCGCCCGCAGAAGCGCGACTTCGGCGGCAACTATACCTGGGTTATGTCTCCGCGCTGGTACGACAAGCGCACCGGCGATCATCTTGCGCTCGACACCGGCGGCGGTCCGATTGCACGGCTCTGGTCCACGGCGCTTTCCGGCTTGGTCGACATTGGCTATGTGAAGGCCACCGGCCACAGCGTCAAGATCAATCTTCCCAAGACGGCGATGCTGCCCGAAACCGAGTTCGAGTGGAAGATCCCGCAGTGGAGCAACACGCTGGAACGGGATCGCGCGCGTACCTACTTCCAGGCCTATGCGGCGGCGACGGCGCTCTACTTTGTAGAAAAGGCGCTGGCGGAGTTGAACGCCGGCCGCACTTCTACCTGGTCTGACTTCAAGGTGCCTGAGGAAGCAATCGGCTGTGGTTTCCACGAGGCGGTTCGTGGAGTGCTGTCCCACCACGTCGTGATCCGCGAAGGCAAGATCGCCAACTACCATCCCTATCCGCCAACGCCGTGGAATGCGAATCCGCGCGACGTCTACGGAACTCCTGGTCCTTACGAGGATGCGGTGCAAAACACACCCATCTTTGAGGACAACGGCCCGGAGAATTTCAAGGGTATCGACATCATGCGCACGGTTCGTAGTTTCGATCCCTGCCTGCCCTGTGGAGTACATATGTATGTCGGGGACGGCAAGGTGATCGAAGTGAAACACTCACCCATGTTCGGGGCGGCGGGGCCCGAATAATGGCGGCCAGCGCTGAGCAGCCGATAGCCGCGCCGCGGCGTGGGGAGTTCCGCGGGCAAAGTGAACACGTAGAGAAGCTGGCGGCAAAACTTGACCAGGCGGGCGACCCGGAGGTTCGGGCCGCCGCGCTGGAGCTGGTTCAGTCGGTGGTCGAGTTGCATGGCGCCGCGCTGCAGCGGTTGATCGACAAGTGCCTGGAAACCGCGGAAGGCGAACGGGTGCTGACCGCGGCGCTCGAGGATAATCTCGTCGCCGGCATGTTCCTGCTCCATTCCCTGCATCCCGACGATATAGAGACCAGGGTAGTGCGCGGTCTCGAGGCCGTCAGGCCCTATCTCAAGTCTCATGGCGGGGACTGCGAGCTGGTCAGCGTGCGCGACGGCATCGTCCGGCTCAAGCTGCACGGCACATGCGGCAGCTGTCCGTCGTCTTCCCTCACTCTAAAGAACGCGGTGGAAGAGGCGCTGTACGAAGCCGCTCCCGACATTCTGGAAATTATCGCGGAGAATGCAGCGGCTGAACATTCCGCCCCTTCCAACCTCGTCGTTCTCAAATAAAAGGAGAGATTCGATGCCATACCAGGAGACAACACGAACCAGGCCGGCTCTGAGACTCGAGCCCCTTGCCAAACCGGTCGACCGCATGGAAGACGATGCTACGGGGATCAATGTGGAGGATCGCAAGCCGATTGATTCGCGCATGCCTCACATGCCACCGGCGTAGATTTGTAGCGGAAGGGCAAACAGCAGGTCCCTCACCTAAAGACGGATGCGCATGGCGCAAGAGCAGCTTCCTTTTCTGAATAGAATTGCCCGCCGGCCTCCGACGGCGGAACGCTGTGAGCTTTGCAGCGTTGGGCTGGGGCCTGTTCACCAGCATTTGCTCGATCCCGTTACGCGCCAGATCGTGTGCTCGTGCGATGGCTGCGCGGTTCTGTTCTGCGGACAAGCAGGGGCGCATTACCTTCGCGTGCCGCGGCGCATTCGCGCGCTTCCCGATTTCCAAATGCCAGACCTGCAGTGGGAATCGCTGATGATCCCCATCAACCTGGCCTTCTTCTATCGCGATAGCGCGGCGGACAAGGTGAGGGCGATGTATCCCAGCCCGGCCGGGGCCATCGAATCGCTGCTCAGCCTCGAATCCTGGTCAGAGATCGCCGCGGAGCATCCGGCGCTACAGAAGATGGAGCCGGATGTCGAGACCTTTCTGGTCAACCGGGTGGGCACGCCCGGCGCAGTACTACATCGTTCCCATCGATGAGTGCTATCGGCTGGTTGGGTTGATCCGCATGCACTGGCGTGGGCTCTCCGGTGGCGCGGAAGTGTGGAAGGAGATCCACCACTTCTTCGCCGGCCTGAAGAGCCGAAGCGTCGAAGTAAGAGAGCCGGCCCATGCCTGAACTGCATTTCAAAATCGAAGCCGCTGAGGCTGTGGAGCATGCTGCCGCTCCCCTGATTGCCTTGAAGCTGCGGATCACCAATTTGCCCGCAGAGGAAGCGATCCACACGCTCACCCTGCGGTGCCAGGTGCAGATCGAGCCGGCCAAGAGGCGCTATGTTCCGCAGGAGCAGGAGAAGCTGCTCGACCTTTTTGGGACCCCCGAGCGATGGAGCCGCACGGTAAAGCCGCTGCTGTGGATGAATACCACGGTGGCTGTCCCGGGCTTCACCGACAACGTGCTCGTCGACCTGCAGCTTCCCTGCACGTTCGACTTCAATGTCGCGGCGACCAAGTATTTTCACGCGCTCGATGCGGGCGATATTCCGGTGTGCGTGATGTTCAGCGGGACGGTTTTCTATCAGGGTGCTGACGGGGCTCTCCAGGTGGCCCAGGTGCCATGGGACCGCGAAGCCAATTTCCGCCTGCCGGTCTCGGTTTGGAAAGAGATGATGGAGATGCACTTTCCGAATACGTCCTGGCTGTGCCTGCGCCGCGATGTGTTCGAGCAGCTGTACGAATATAAGGTGCGCCACGGTATCCCCACCTGGGAACAGGCAATCAGCCGGGCGCTGGCGGCAGAGAACGCGGACGAGGTTAAGGCATGAACTTCGACGGCGTGGAGAAGATTGCGGCTGCGATTCTTTACGAGGGGTACATTCTCTATCCCTATCGACCCACCGCGATCAAGAACCGGCAGCGCTGGAATTTTGGAACGCTCTACCCACGCGTGTACGCGCAGGCCCAGCGCCCCGAGGAGCCCTTCCGCCTGGTGGCCGAATGCCTGCTGGTGGCGGATGCGCAAGCCACTCTCGACCTGAGACTTCGTTTCCTGCAGCTGGTCCGGCAACAGCAGACGGTAGCTGAACTTACCGACCCGTCCCTGGCATGGGACGAAGCCGTGGAACGCACTTCGGAGCAATCGAATCTTCGCCTCCACGACCTTCTTGCTTCCCCGCTCTCGCTGACACTCCCGATAGAAGGCCTGCAGATTGCGCTGACCATCAGCGCCCAAACGCTTGAGGATGGGGCGTGCAAGCTCCGCATCGAGGTGCAGAACGCGACTTCCCTGCCCAGTGGCGCGGAAGCAAAACGCGACGAGGCGCTGCCGTTATCCTTTGTCTCCGCACATCTGCTGCTGGGCATAACCGGAGGAGAGTTTGTCTCCCTGCTCGATCCTCCGGAGGCCTATCGCGCATCGGCCGCGGCCTGTTCTAATCAGGGCGTTTTCCCGGTGTTGGCGGGGGAGGAGCCGGATCGAAGCATGATGTTTTGCTCGCCCATCATCCTGTACGACTATCCCAAGATCGCGCCTGAGAGTGAGGGCGACTTCTTCGACGGGACGGAGATGGATGAGATGCTTACCCTTCGCGTGCTCACGCTCACCGACGCCGAGAAGCAGGAGATGCAGAACGGTGATCCCCGGGCGCGGAGGATTCTGGAAAGAACCGAGGCCCTCACGTCCGACGCCATGCTCAAGGCGCACGGCGTGATCCGCGGGCTGCGCGAGATCCGAGGAGATGCATCATGATCGGTGACTGGAATCCTTTTGAAGAAGTCAAAAGCTCCGCCGCGAAAGCGTGCGCATCTTCGGCGTCGAACTCCGAGTGGGCGACCGGGTTCGTATATGTCCCCGGAAACAAGCCGATATTATGGACATGGCATTGGCCGGCAAGGTCGCCGTCATCGAAGCCATTGAGCAGGACTTCGAAGACAAGATTCAGCTTGCCGTGGTGCTGGACGACGACCCGGGGCGCGAGTTCGGCATGATGCGCCAGCCGGGGCATCGCTTCTTCTTCTCTCCCGAAGAGGTGGAGCCGGCATGAGCGCGCAGATTCTGGTGGCGTGCGTGGGCAACATCTTCCTCGGGGATGACGGCTTCGGGGTAGAGGTAGCCCAGTCGCTCAGCAAGCGGCAACTCCCGGAGAGTGTGCAGGTTAAAGATTTCGGTATCCGCGGTTTCGATTTGGCGTATGCTCTGCTCGACCCCTGGGATACGGTCATCATTGTCGATGCGCTGCCGCGCGGAGAAGCTGCGGGCACACTCTATGTGTTGGAGCCGGATCTCTCCGCCGGCGGAGCCGGCGATCAATCCACACGGCATGGATCCGGTGCGGGTATTGAACATGGCTGCATCCCTGGGCACGATTTCCGCCAAGGTGCTGGTCGTGGGCTGCGAACCGCAGGACTTTGGCGATGAGCTCGAAGGGCGAATGGGTCTATCATCGCCGGTACAAGCGGCGGTGGAAGAGGCGGCCAATATGGTGATGCGGCTGGTGGAAACCAGGCAATCGAATTCGGTGCAGTTACAGACAGTGGAGAGGTGACAGGATGAATGCAAAGTTAGTTCTTGGCGCACTCGGTTTGGTGTTGATCGGCTTGGCGGTTACGGTGGCTCCGGACCTGCGGCGGTATCTCAGGATCCGATCGATGTAGGAGAAGTATGCACGAACTTTCGATTGCGATCAGCATGATCGACCAGATCCTGGAGGAGTCCGAAAGCCGTGGCGGACTTGATGTCGAGGCCGTGAACCTGAAGCTGGGGGTCTTCTCCGGAGTCGACAAAGAGGCGCTGCTGTTCGCTTACGAGCTGGCCTGTGAGGGGTCGCCCCTGGAGGGATCGCGGCTGGTGATCGAGAGCATTCCTCTGGTTATTTACTGCGCCGCCTGTGAGAAGGAGCGGGTTCCTCCGTCGGTCTATCAGCTCAGTTGTCCGGAATGTGGAACGCCGGGGCAGAAGATCGTTACCGGCCGCGAGATCGAGGTTGCATCGCTGGAGATTGTGGCATGAGCACACGCATGGTGGAAGTCAGGGCCAAGGTCATGAAGCAGAACGATCTGCTCGCCCGCGCGCTGCGAGAGCGGTTTCGCACCGAGGGGACCTGTGTCGTAGGTCTGGTCTCGAGCCCTGGCTCGGGAAAGACAGCCTTTCTGGAAAAGCTGCTGGCTGGCCTTGCGCGCGACTCCCGCGTGGCCGCCCTGGTGGGCGATTTGGCCACAGAAAATGATGCGGCGCGGTTGCGGCGTGCAACTCCAAACGTGAGGCAGATCACCACCGGAACGGTCTGCCACCTGGATGCGCAGATGGTAGAGAAGGCGCTGGAATCGTGGCGGCTGGATAGGATCGATTTTCTCTTCATCGAAAATGTGGGGAACCTGGTTTGTCCCTCCAGCTACGACTTGGGCGAGGAGTTGCGGTTCGTTCTGCTTTCCGCGACCGAGGGCGAGGATAAGCCGCTGAAGTATCCCACCATTTTCAACAGCTCCGATGTTGCGATCATCACCAAGATGGACCTGGCCGAGGCAGCGGAGTTTGACCTGGCGGCCGCCCGGCGCAACATAGAAAGCGTTCGACCCGGGATGCAGGTGTTTGAAGTTTCCGCCAAAACGGGAGCCGGGATGCAAGCGGTGTTTGACTTACTCCATGCTCAACTCGCGCGTGCGCGTCATTCGCAGGCTGTGGCAACACTCTAAAATTGGCCCCAAACCCACTCCCTCAGCGGCTAAAGCCGCATCTCGTTCGAGTTTTTATGGCGGGGCTGAAGCCCCGCCCCTTCAGAACACAGCCCAGCCGGTTACATAGCATGGCAGATATTGAATAGTGGGGAAAAACCAATGTTTTGAAGGGTACGACCTGCCTCGCCGCAGCGAGCATTAGGTCGTACATAAACTATTACAAACAGGTGCGGCTTTAGCCGCTGAGGGAACGACTCTCGGCCCGCCCGCACATGCTTTATTGGCATGTCAAGATTTCAAAACCAAGGAGTTATACGCATGAGCGTTCTCGATGAAGTCCTGAAAGCAAATCGGAAATACAGCGCTTCCTTCGGGGATAAGGGGAAGCTTGCGCTTCCTCCGGGGCGCCGATTTGCCATCCTCACTTGCATGGATGCGCGCATGGATCCGGCCAAATTCGCCGGTCTCGCGGAAGGAGATGCGCACGTGATCCGCAATGCCGGCGGCCGCGCCAGCGACGATGCGATCCGGTCTCTCGTCATCAGCTACAAGCTGTTGGGCACGCGGGAGTTTTTCGTTGTCCATCACACCAACTGTGGCATGGAGTTCTTTACCAACGAGGTAATTCGCGGGCTGCTCGATAGCAGCCTGGAAGCCGCCGACCTGACCCCTAGCGGCTTCCGCGACGTCGGGAAAGGTCCCGGGTCTCGCGCGGGGGAGTTTATTGAATGGCTCACCATCGCGGATCCGATGCAGGCGGTGGTCGACGATGTGAACCGTCTCCGCAACCATCCGCTTATTCCGTCGTGGATTCCCATCTATGGCTACGTGTACGACGTAACCAGCGGAGAGTTGCTCGAAGTGGAAGGCGCCAAGAAGGCCGGCGTGGTGAAGTAGCTTCTGGCGCGTAATAAACTCAGGCTATGACACCGACGCCTGATCCGAACCAGAAGCTTCAAACCCTCAGTATCCACTCCGGGCGGCATGTGGACCCGGCTACCGGCGCGGTCGCAACGCCTCTCTACACCTCGACGACGTTTGAACGCGATCCTGATGGGGAGTTCTCCCGCCATTACTTCTACAGCCGGATCGACAACCCCAACCGCAAGTCGCTCGAACAATGCCTGGCTGACCTTGAGGGCGGCATAGAGGCGGTTGCCTTCGGCACAGGCATGGCGGCGAGCCTGGCCGTATTTCAGGCTCTGGCGCCGGGAGACCATGTTGTTCTTCACCGCGACTTATACTTCGGGGTCCGGGAACTTGTCACCGGGGTTTTCGCCCGATGGGGGCTGCAAGCATTCGTTCGTGGATATGCGAAATATCGAAGAGCTGCGCCAAGCCTGCCGCCCGGAGACGAAGCTGTTGTGGCTGGAGACCCCAACCAATCCCCTGATCGAAGTGATCGATATACAGCCGGTGGCCGAGTGCGCCCGCAGTCTCCAGATTCCCCTGGCCTGTGAAAATACTTTCGCTACCCCGGTGCTGCAACGCCCGCTGGAACTGGGGGCGGATCTGGTCATCGTTGCCCTGACTAAATATATTGCGGGGCACTGCGATGCCCTGGGGGGCGCGGTCATCTTCGGGCAGAAATCGGATTTGGCGTTCCGGATTAAGGAGTTCCAGCGAGTTGGGGGCGCCGTGCTTTCCCCCTTTGACTGCTGGCTCATTCTTCGTGGGGTGCAAACCCTGGTGCCGCGCATGCGGCTCCATTGCGAGAATGCCCGCCAGGTGGCGGAATTTCTTTCCACCCACCCGGCTGTATCGGTGGTTCACTATCCTGGCCTGGCAAACGATCCCGGGCATGCGATTGCCGGCAGGCAGATGCGCGACTTCGGCGGGATGCTCTCCTTCGAGGTCCGCGGGGGACGCGATGAGGCCTTTGCCGTCGCTTCGCGGCTAAAGCTGATCGTGCGCGCCACCAGCCTGGGCGGTACCCATAGCCTGATCGAGCATCGCGCTTCGATCGAGGGGGCCTTTTCCCGCTCGCCGGAGTCGCTGTTGCGTCTCTCGGTCGGCCTGGAAGGCGCGGAGGATCTTATCGCCGACCTGGATCAGGCGCTCCAGGACGTTGGCTAAGCGCTTATGCTGCAGTAGGATGGTAGAGATTTCAAGATCGGGGGAAGATATGACGCGCAGGCTGACCATGGCACAGGCCATCATTCAGTTCCTTAAATCCCAATCCGTCGCACGGGATGGAAAAGAGCAAACCTTCTTTGCCGGTTGCCTGGGCATTTTCGGGCACGGCAATGTTGCCGGCATAGGACAGGCGCTACAGCAGAATCCTGATTTTCCCTACTACCTTTTTCGCAATGAGCAGGGCATGGTTCACGCGGCGACGGGTTTTGCCAAAATGAGCAATCGCCTGCGCACCCTGGTCTGCACCTCATCGATCGGACCTGGGGCGACCAACATGATCACCGGCGCGGCCCTGGCGACCATCAACCGGATTCCGGTGTTGCTGCTGCCGGGGGATATCTTTGCCCGCCGCAACGTGGCGCCGGTTCTGCAGCAATTGGAGTCAACCGCGAGCCAGGATGTCTCGGTGAACGATTGCTTCCGCCCGGTCTCTCGTTACTGGGACCGTATCCAGCGGCCGGAACAGATTCTTACTGCTCTGCCGGAAGCAATGCGGGTGCTGACGTCGCCGGCGGAAACCGGCGCCGTGACCCTGGCCCTGCCGCAGGATGTGCAGACCGAGGCCTACGACTATCCGGAAGAATTTTTCGAGCGCCGGGTTTGGACCATTGCCCGCTGCCGTGCCGACAGCGCATTGCTTAAACAGGCTGCTGAGTGGATACGGTCTTCGCAACGCCCGCTCATCATCGCCGGCGGCGGGGTTATTTATGCCGAGGCGACGGAGGAGTTATCCCGCTTCGCCAGCCGGACTGGCATTCCGGTTGCCGAGACGCAGGCGGGCAAGGGCGCGCTCCATGCCGATCATCCGCAATTGGCCGGTGCTATGGGAGCAACCGGTACTTCTGCCGCGAATCGACTGGCTGCGGAGGCGGATTTGGTCATCGCCATCGGCACCCGGCTGGGCGACTTTACGACTGCTTCCAAGACTGCGTTTCAGAATCCCGCGGTGCGGTTTGTGAATATCAACGTGGCGGAGTTCGACGCATTCAAACATGCTGCGCTGCCGCTGACGGCGGACGCTCTGCCAACGCTCGAAGAGTTGGGCAGCGAACTGTCATCGTGGCATGTTTCGCAGAGCTACCAATGTGAGGTTGCCCGTCTCCGTAGTGCCTGGGATCAGGAGGTGGATCGGATCTTCGCCCGCCGTCACGGGCCGCCGCTTAGCCAGGGCGAGGTGGTCGGTCTGCTCAACGCGAGCCTGGGTCCACGCGACGTGATTGTGAATGCCGCGGGGAGTTTGCCGGGAGATCTGCACAAGCTCTGGCGGACGCGAGATCCCAAGGGATACCACATGGATTATGGATATTCCTGCATGGGTTATGAAGTCGGCGGAGGGCTGGGGGTCAAAATGGCGGATCCCAGCCGCGAAGTTTATGTGCTGATCGGGGATGGGTCGTATCTCATGATGGCGCAGGAGATCGTTACCAGCCTGCAGGAGAAAATCAAACTCAACATCGTGCTCTTTGATAACCATGGGTTCTCGAGCATTGGTGGTTTGAGCCGCGCGTGCGGCAGTGGAGGATTTGGTACGGAGTATCGTTATCGCGAAGAGGGCCTTACCGGGCCTGTTATTTATACCGATTTCGCAGCGAATGCCGCCAGTTTGGGCGCTTATACCGTGACTGCGCGCACTTACGATCAGCTGGGCGCGGCGTTGGCGGATGCGAGGAAACAGCCTCGTACTTCTGTAGTCGTCGTGGAGACGGATTATCACGACCGCGTGGCGGGTTATCACTCCTGGTGGGACGTGCCGATTGCGGAGGTATCCGAGAGCCAGGCGGTGCAGGAGGCGCGCGCAGCCTATGTCGAAGCGGTTAAGAAGGAGCGATACTTCTGGCCTGCGCCGGCCGGCAACGGAGAGAAAACGGCAGATCAGGATGACAAATTGAGGGCAGTGACTCCATCTGCATCCAGATAGTGGGTGAGGAAACAGCAGGTCCCTCCACTGCGCTACGCTCCGGTCGGGATGACAATTTATTGGGAACACGGAAAGTGGAGCCTACAAATGAATTGTCATCCCGACCGGAGCGCAGCGTAGTGGAGGGACCTGCTGTTCAGCGGACCTCTCGTGGACATGTTTTTTCGACAGCTGTTCAATGGACGTTGAGGTAGTGGTCCAACTCCCATTGGCTGACGCTGTTGTGGTAGCTTTCCCACTCCTCGGTCTTCACCTGGATGTAGTAGTCGGCGTACTCCGCGCCCAGCGCGTTACGCACCACTTCATCTTCCGAAAGAGCTTCGACCGCCGCTTGAAGCGTAGTTGGGAGATGGCCGATGCCCCGCGCATGCAATTCTTCCCCGACACCTCATACAGGTTGTCGTGGTTTGGGGTGCCGGGATCGAGCTGATGATCGATGCCGTCGAGCCCAGCCGCCAGCATCGCCGCGCAGGCCAGATAGGGATTCGCGGCCGCATCGACCATGCGGTTTTCAATACGCCCGGGAGCCGGGAACGCGAATCATCTGCGTCCGATTTGCGCTGCCATAGGTGATATAGACGGGCGCCCAGGTTGCCCCGGAACGCGGTCTTCCGCGAATGAGACGCTTGTAGCTATTCACCGTGGGAGCAAGGATCGCACTGAGTGCGGGCGCATGCTTCAGAACGCCGCCCATGAACCAGCGGCCCTCCGCCGAAAGGCCTAAGAGGGTCGCCGGAACTATGAAACAGATTCTCTTTGGTGGACAGGATTCGCAAGACTCAGATGGCAGTGCGAACCATTTCCAGTCAGGTTTGCAAAGGGCTTGGGCATGAAGGTGGCCAGCAGACCCTGCTCTTCGGCGAGAATCTTGACCATCCATTTGTAAAAGGTCTGGCGGTCGCAGGTGGTGAGCGCATCGGCATACTTCCAGTTGATTTCAAACTGGCAGTTGGCATCTTCGTGGTCGGCCGCGTAAGGCTCCCAGCCCAACTCCTGCATGTAACCGATGAGCCTGGTCAACAGATCCAGGTTGCGGTGGAGCGCGCGCATATCGTAACAGGGCTTGGGCGCGTTATCCATGGCGTCCCATGGCACGCAGGAGCCATCCTGGGCTGCGCTTGAGCAACATGAACTCCGGCTCCATTCCCACCATCAATTCGTAACCGCGTTGGCGCCCAATCTCCAGTTGATGCGCCAGAATTCTCCGCGGGCAGTACTTGGTCGGCTGATTCTCGACCTGAAGCATCCCTGGTACCCAGGCGATATTTTTTCGCCACGGCAGCACGATCATGGCCTGCATATCCGGGACAGACACCAGGTCCGGGTCGTGAGGACCCTGCCCGACGTCTCCCGCAGCAAAGCCTGCGAACCCGGCGCCGTCGCTCACCATATCGTCCAGCGCGCCGGCCGGGACGAGCTTGGCCTTGGGGATCCCACTCATTTCAACGAAAGAGCACAGAAAATACTCAATGCCTTTTTCCTGAACGAATGCTTTGAGATCGTTGGTCAAGTTTTGTTTCTCCATTTCTATTGCGAGACCGAAGCCGCAGCTTTTTCCCCCAGCAACTTGCCGCTGGAGAACCGGGTGGGCGCAAATGGCTCCATCAGGACCGCGGCTTTGCCGGTGGCGATGGTTTCGGCCAGGCACTTGCCGGCGATCGGGCCGGCCTTGAAACCCCAGGTTCCCCAGCCCACATCCATAAAGAAGTTATCCAGTTCGCCGGCCGCACCCATGATTGGAGCATAATCCGGCGTCATGTCACACACCCCAGCCCACTGGCGAAGAATCTTCACGCCGTGGAGTTGGGGAAACAATTCCAAAGTGTACGTGGCCATCTGCTCCAACGTGGGTAGCGTGGAGCGGGTGCAGTAGGTCTGGTAAGGATCGACCTCGGAGCCGATCACCAGCTCGCCCTTGGCCGTCTGGCTGACGTACACATGCAGGTTCGAAGAGACAATCACGTAATCCAGGAACGGCTCGATCAATTCAGTAACGCAAGCCTGGAGCGGCTGGCTCACGATAGGCAGCGGCACTCCCGCCATATCCGAGATAGTCGTGGCCCACCCGGCAGTGGCGTTCAGGATCGCACCGGCGGATAAGTCGCCTTTCGTGGTCTGCACACGGGCAATTCTGCGGCCTGCAACTTCAAGCCCCGTCACTGCGGTGAACTGATGCACCTCGATGCCCATGGCATCGCAGGCGTGCCCATAACCGTGCACCACCTCATCATGCCCGATGGTTCCCCCGGGGGGATGGTAGAGCGCAGCGAGTATGGGCAGCCGCGGCCGGTCGGACATATCCATCGCCGGCACCATGCGCCGCAGTTCTTCCCGATCGACCATGCGGCTGTCGACGCCCATCAGCCGATTGTTCTCTGCGCGTATTCTCAGGCCGGTGATGGAGGAGTCAGTGTGCGCCAGCGTGAAATGCCCACTTTGATTGAAATCGAGCGGGCATCCCAGCTCTTCGGTCGAGGCCTTCGTACAGGCGAAGCGACGCGTCGTAGAAAGCGATGCCGGGAAACGTACGGTAGTTGGATCGCAAAATAGCCGTGTTGCGGGTGCTGTTGCCGCAGCCGATATAGCCTTTCTCGAGCAGCGCTATTTTTCGAATGCCGTGGATCTTGCCCAGATAATAGGCCGCGGCGAGCCCATGAACGCCCGCGCCGATGATGGCCACATCATAGGTGGGCTTGAGGGCATGCCTGCCCCACATGACCGGCTCAGGCTTATGCGTCTTCATGGCGCAAGCCCCATCCACTGCTGTTGTGCGATCATGCCCGAAGGGGTGCGCGCCTGCGTGCAGCAATGCTTCCCATACATGCTCGCGCGACATCGCGGGTGTTCAAGTATGAGAAAGCCTTCACTGCGCAGGATGGTGGCGTTTACATGAGCCAGGCGTGTCTGGCGTGCGGCCCCCTCAGGCATGGCGGCGTCGCTCACGTTCAGCGTGGTCAGCTTCTGCAGCACTTGCCGTGACTTTGGGCCGGCCAGCAGAATCGCGCTGTAGATGGAAGTAACATCGGTGACGGATGAGGAAGCAACGAAATCAATGGGCAGCGGCGACGTAACCAGGGACGTGCGCAGGGGTAAGCTTCCACAGCCTGGCGGGTGGAGAGACCGCCGGCTGGACTTCGGAGCATCGAGCTTGGAGAGATAACTCGCGTCCGAGATTCCCACAGAAGCGCGCATCTCCTCAAGCTCGGTCGACGGTTCCGAATACCAGGCGGGCAGCTGCCAACCGAAGAAAGTCTTCATGCTGGCTCCGAGCCTCGAGATGACAACGGTGCAATCCCGATTGACGTTCCATCACATCTTCAACCGATCGCCCGCAGGGTCGTAAAAAACTTCTTCGACCACGTTCGCGGGGTAGTCGACTGCTTCGGAGCGGAGAGTGATGCGCGTTCCCTGCTTCGCTTCCGCAGGAGTGACCCATGCCATCCCGATCACTTTCTGTTTTTCCCATGAAAAGCGAACACTGGTGGCCCAACCAACCGGTCTGCCCTCGACCAATACCGGAGATCCATCGGGAGGCGCCGTGGTTCCTTCCAGTTCAAACCCGACCAGCATGCGCTCCAGCGGATTCTGCTTCAGGCGCGCCAGGGCAACCCGCCCTATGAAATCTGCCTTATCGAGTTTCGCCACCCAGGCCATGCCTGCTTCATAGGGATTACTCAGGGCATCGGTATCCACACCCACGATGATGTGCTTCTTTTCCAGGCGCAGCACGCGTTGTGTTTCCACGCCGAAGGGACGGAGGTCTACTTCGGCGCCTGCCTGCAGCACCTGTTCCCACAGGTGGCTTCCATATTCGGCCGCGACTACAATTTCCCACCCCATCTCGCCTACGAAACCGATGCGCATCATGGTGGCGGGAACACCGGCCACGGATGCCTGCCGCCAATCCATGTAGGGAAAGGCCGCGAGAGGAAAGATCGCAATCGGTGAGCTTCTGGAGCACGCTACGCGCCAGGGGGCCAGCCAAATTCATGGAGGCGAGGCCCGCCGTCAGGTTGGTAATGGTGACCTTCCATCCCGCCGCGGCTGCCCACCATTCCAGCCATTGATGCACAAAGTCCACGTTGCCGGTGGTGGTGGTAAGAAAGTAGCGCTGCTCTTCCATGCGGGAGATGGTGCCATCGTCGACGATGGTTCCCAGCTCATCGCAGAGCACGGAGTAGCGCACGCGGCCGATCGGCAGAGTTGGAAAATTTATGGGTAAAGACCAGATCGAGCAGGCGGCCGGCATCGGCTCCCTTGACCTCGATCTTGCCCAGGGTGCTGACGTCGATGATGCCGGCACGTTCGCGCACCGCCCGGTATTCCTGCTCGACGCACTCATCCTGATCGGCAGAACCGTTGCGTCGTAGAAGCGCGGCCTCTTCCACTCCCCCATGTCCATCCAGACAGCGCCCAGGCGGTCATGTTGATGGTGCATCGGCGTGCGGCGCACAGGATGGTGTCTCATGCCGGCGAGCACGCCGAGAGTCACAGGAGGCGCGGGAGGCCGGGCGACGGTGGTACCCACCTGCGCGATGGTTTGCCCCGTGATCTGGGAGCAGAGATGGATCGCAGCCGTCTGGCACATCCGGCCCTGGCAAGCGCTCTTGCCCAGCTTGGTGAATGCGCTTGATCAATTCGACGTGGCCCATGCCGGCTTCAATCGTCTCCGCTACATCGTGACCAGAAACATCCATGCAGAGACACGCAATGGCATCGGCGGACTGCGCCGACGGCGGAGGAAGATAGCTGTGGTTGGTGACGCCCTCTCCGGCGGCGGCGCCCACCAGGCTCACCGCCTGCGAACGGGCGGATGCAATAAGACCTACGTCCGGAATGAGGGGGCCGCACATCACCACCAGGTCAGCTTCATAGGTATCTGTTTCGGTTACCAATCCGGTGACATGATCCGGGCCCGCGGCGCTGACGACGGAGGCGATGGGCAGGCTCGCCACTACTTCCACTCCCGACGCCTCAAGGCCGGTCTGCAGCTCGCGCACACCTTTCCGCGTCTCCAATCAGCACTGCCCGCTTGCCGGGCACGATCGCATGGCGATGGATGAGCCGCAACACCGCGGTCGAGAGCATTACGCCCGGGCAGATCGTTGTTGGCGAAAAGATACTGCGTCTCATAGGCGCCCGTGGCTACAACTACGCTGCCGGCGCGCAGGTGCAGAAGCGTCTCCGTATTGGGGCGTGCATAGTCTATCTGCACTGCGCCCAGCAGATTGCCTTCATATACACCAAAACAACTGCAGCTGAGAAAGGTGGTTATTTCGGGGTGAGCCTGGACTTCGCAGGACGAGCGCCTCGGATCCGCCGAGAGCAAGTTCCTTTTCGAGCACAGCCACCTGCATGCCCTGAGAGGCGGATTCCAGGGCAGCTTCTAAACCGCTCGGCCCGCCGCCGACCACAACTACATCGAATTGCAGATAGACGTGCTCATAATGATGTTGGGACTCGGAGAGTGGTGGAGCCGCGGGAAAGCGCTTCACGGCGGGCGAATCGAATCCACGGTAAACATTCTGGTTCTGCGATAGCACCGACAACCCGCTGCGCGCGGGCACGGTGCAGCTGCGCACGTTGGGCACGCCATCCACGTTCACCATGCAGTTGGGGCAAGAGCCGGTAAGGCAGAGCAGTCCTCGCGGACGGCCATGCTGATAGCTATAAGTGAAGGTGCGCACCCCGGAGCGATACAAAGCAGAGGCCACGGTGTCGCCAGGCTTCGCTGCGACCGTGCTGCCGTTCCACTCAAAGAGGATCTGGTCCATTACCCGAGCTGCTCCTCGTCCTGCGGCAGCACCGTTTGATGGACCTCATTGGTCAGCGTATTGCGGTTTGCCTTGAACCACTCGCCGCAACCGCCGCGGTGATACCACCACTCCCACTGCACGCCGGCGACGTTCCGCTTGTAGAGCGCGTAATTGAAGAAAGTCCTCGTACCCAGCCTGGGGTTCAGGTCTTTGCCGGATCTCTCCGCCAAAGCGAAACTCGTAGACGCTTCGCTCGCCGCAGTTGGGGCATTTCAACAGGAAAGACATCCGCTTTATCTTCCGAAGACCTTGCGCGTTCCGGCCAGGGGAACACCGCAGATGATCGACGCTTCCATGGTCAACGCCGCCATGTCTTCCGGCTCCAGGTGATGCACGTCTGACTTGCCGCAGGCCCGCGCCAGCATCTGGATCTCGAGCGTCATGGCACGCAGCAGATTCAACGCGCGCTCTGCTCCCTGGTCGATATCCAGCCGCTTCATCAGCTCCGGATCCTGGGTGGTGATGCCCACCGGACAGCGCCCGGTGTGGCAATGATGGCAATGGTAGGGCTCGGTGCCCAGGGCCCGGTAGTCCTCCACATAGAGAGGCTTGTTGCAGTTCAGGCTGATCAGGGCCGCGGTACCGATATAGACCGCATCCGCGCCCAGAGCCATCGCTTTGGCGGCGTCCACACCATCGCGGATTCCGCCCGCAATAATGAGCTGCACTTCGCCATACAAGCCGCAATCCTCAAGCGCCGCTCGCGCCTCGCATACCGCAGCCAGGGTGGGTATGCCGGTGTGTTCCTGCAGGATGGCGGGCGATGCCCCGGTTCCCCCCTCCATGCCGTCCACCACCACCACGTCGGCGCCCGCCTTGGCGGCAAGCTTGACGTCATCGAAGGTCCGGCTGGCGCCCAGCTTGACGAAGATGGGCACCTGCCCATCGGTCGCCTCGCGCAGCTCTTCAATTTTGATCACCATGTCGTCGGGGCCGAGCATATCCGGGTGTCGCGCCGGACTGCGCTGGTCCACACCCACAGGCAGATCGCGCTGATGGGCGATGGTCTCGGAGATTTTAGAACCCAGCAGCAGGCCGCCGGTGCCGGGTTTTGCCCCCTGGCCGATGGTCAATTCGATGGCGCTGGCCCCGCGCAAATCGTGCACGTTGATTCCATAGCGTGAGGGAAGAACTTCGTAGACATAGTCCTTGGCGAACTCGCGCTCTGCCGGGGAGAGCCCGCCATCGCCAGTGGTGTTCGATGTGCCGACCGTGGCCGCCGCCTTGGCCAGTGCGGCTTTGGCGTTGTAGGACAGTGCTCCCCAGCTCATGCCGGTAATCATGATGGGGATTTCCAGCTCCAGGGGCCGCTTGGCGAAGCGTCCGCCGAGCACTGTCCTGGTCGAACATTTCTCGCGGTACCCTTCGAGCGGAATACGGGTGAGCCCGCAGGGCAGGAAGGTCAGGTCGTCGAAGGTCGCCCAGCGCCGCTGGCGCAGTGTGCCGTAGCCGCGAATTTCATAGATCCCGGTCTCCGCTTTGGTATGGATGCCCTGCATCACCTCAGCGGTATAGGTACCGCTGGTTTGCAGAAGCTGGGCGTTGAGCCGGATCATTCATTACAGCGCATCCTGCCAGGTCTTCCAATTGTGCTTGTCAAAGTTCCATAATTTACGCCCGGCGACCACCTTGGTAAAGTCGCGCCCGGCCGGTTTTTGCGCGCGCAATGCCGGGGGAAGATGTTCGGCCAGCAGACGATCCAGCATCTCCGCCTCTTCCGGCGCGAGCGGCTCGATGACGGCATCCGTCCCCAGGGCGCCGATGGTGCCTCCGACGTAGCAGGTCGTAGCGTACATCGAATCCGCAAAGGCATGGCCCGTGTTGCCGCAGACCACCAGCGTTCCCTTCTGGCCCATGAAACCCGCCATGTAACCGCAGTCGCCGCCGACCAGCACCAGGCCGCCCTTCATGGAGACGCCGAGCCGTGCGGCGGCATCGCCGTGGATCACCACCGTGCCCCCGCGGATGGCTGCGGCGGCCCCGTTGCCGGCGCCCCCGTGAACCACCACGTGGCCGTGGTTCATGGATTCCGCCAAACCCCAGCCCGCGCTGCCCTTCACGTGGATCTCGGGACCGTCGATCAGGCCCCCGCAGTAATAGCCCACGCTGCCCAGAAAACGTACTCGTCCCGGTTGCAGCAGCGCCACCGCGAGGTTATGACGTGCGTTCGGATTTTCCACCAAAACCTCTGCCGCCCCGCGCTGCAGCCGGCTGCGGATCGAGCGCGTTGATTTCCCGGGTAGAAAGCGTTGCGGCATCGATGGCCCTGGCTGCTATCTCGACCAAACTCGCACCTCCTCAACCTGGGCTTCCGATACTTTGTAGTTTCCCGGGATAGCAGAGCGGATGGCAATCTCCTCGGTCGCCACGGCAACGAACGCTTCGGTCTCCGCAACTACCAGCGGCTTGAAGGCGTAGGGGTCCTTGACGAAGCCCATCTCGGTCGCGGTCACCGCCAGACAGGAGAAGGCGCCGTCCATATCCCGCAGTACTCCATCCAGGCCCTGGCGCAGCGTGGCGCCACGGTTAAGAGCCTCGGCCAGGTAAACCGCCAGCACTTCGGAATCATTTTCGGTGACAAACTCCACGCCGCGCTGCTCGTACTTGCGCCGTAACTGGTGGTAGTTGGTGATGTGTCCGTTGTGGACGATGGCGACGTCCGCCGCCCCGCGTCCCCAGAAGGGTTGGGAATGGCTGAGATCCACGATCGATTCGGTACAGAGACGGGTGTGTCCAATGCCGTGGGTGCCGGCAAATGCCGAGATATGGTGCTTGCGCTCGAGCAGATCGGGCGATCCCACCTCCTTGGAGAGCTCCATGGCGTGACCGATGCTGAGTACCCGGATGCCTTGTCCGAGCGACTTCGATCGCCGCGGTCAGCGCGGGCAAGCTCGATATTTCCTGCGAGCACGAAACGCACATAGACGCCACTGGAGGAGACATCGCCAGCGCCGTTGAGCGCCTGCGGCGAACATCTGGATTGCTTCCCGGTTGGCCTCGATGGCTTGCTGGCTCATTTCCAGCTCATCGCCGGCCTGGACGCGGACGATATAGCTGGCGCCGTGTGCCGGGCCCACCAGGGCCACGCCGGCCGAATCAGGGCCGCGGCGGCCCAGGGCTTCGAGCATGCGGAGCATGGTTGCGCCGAGGTGGTCATCGGTGCCGGCGCTTTTTCGGAAATAGCCTAGGATTCCACACATGACCGCACCTGCTTAAGATACTTCCCGTATCCATCCAGTATACCAGAGACCAGGGCCACGGCTGATCACTCAGGCGAGTCCCGAAGGGACGGCTGAAAGTCAGAGCTGTCCAAATTAGCTGGCTGAAATCTCAGCCTTTGATTTCAATGGACAAACTACAATTGCGGCCAAGATTGCGAAAAGCAGGTTGTTGCCAGATCTTTTCCGCTGGTTGTTCTGTCAGCGAGGCGGTCGCTGCCGGTGGGACGAGAGTGGAACTACTGCTTTGAAGGGTACGGGCTTCAGCCCGTACATCCTCACCGAATGTCGATGGGCTTTAGCCACTGAGGGCTGCGCACCACAGGGAATCAGCTGGCTCATCGAAATAGGCTGGCTGGCCTTAAAGAACACTCCCTCAGCGGCTAAAGCCGCTCACCGAGCCAGAGTTTATCGCGGGGCTAAAACCCCGCCCCTTCAAAGACCACAACGAGAGTTTCAGAAAGCTAATTTGGACAGGTCTGACATTCAGCCATCCCATCGGGACTCGTGCAGAGCTCTGACTGAGGCTCTTTAGCCCCGCCACTTCAAAGACCACAAGGAGAGTTTCAGAAATTCAGTGCTCCAAAAATGGTACTACCCCGCGCAGACAGTTGTGGGCGATGATGGACCTTCAATGAATCAAGCATCAGGACGCCGTCGAGCAGCCGTCGCGATACTCTTCCTGGCTTTCGCGACGGCCCTCGTTTCTGCCCAGAACGTGGAGCCTCAGCGGCAAAAGATCGGCTTGGTGCTCGAAGGGGGCGGTGCGCTCGGGCTGGCGCACATCGGCGTGCTGCAGTGGCTTTACCAGCACCACGTGCCGGTGGACCTGGTCGCCGGCACCAGCATGGGAGGCCTGGTGGGCGGCATCTATGCCACCGGCCGCACTCCTGACCAGATCCAGCAATTGATTCAGAACGTGGATTGGGATCAGGCACTCAGCGGGCAGCTACCGTTCCGTGACCTTTCCTATCGGCGCAAAGAAGATGAAGTCGAATTTCCGACGCGGCATCGAGTTTGGTCTGCGCCACGGCGTTCAGCTCCCGGCAGGCTTCAATGCCGGGCAGCAGGTAAGCTTCATCCTCGACCACGTGGCGCTTCCCTACTCCGAGATCAAGAGCTTCAACGACCTGCCCACTCCCTTTGCCTGCGTGGCGACAGAGCTCAACACCGGCAAGCAACACGTTTTTCATGATGGGTCGCTGGCCCTGGCTCTGCGCGCCACCATGTCGCTGCCCGGGATCTTTACTCCGGTACGCTCCGGCAACAATCTTTACGCAGATGGCGGCCTGCTCAATAACCTGCCGGTCGATGTTGCCAAGGACATGGGCGCCCAGCTTACGGTCGCCGTCTACCTGCAAGCGGCTTCGTTCAATGCGCAACAACCACTCTCCACATTTTCTGTTCTGGGACAGTCATTGAGCGTGATGATCGCCGCCAACGAGCTCAAGAGCATGCAAATGGCGGATGTTCTGGTCACCGTTCCCCTGGATAAGTACACCGCCCTCGATTACGACAAGGCGGCAGAGATCATCCGGCTGGGTTATGAGGCGGCGGAAACCAAGAGTGCCATCCTGAGCAAACTTGCGGTCGATGATGCTGCATGGAAGCAATACGTTGAGCAGCGCGACGGGCGCACACTTGCAAACACCGGTTCCCCAATTCGTCGAGGTGACGGGCACCACCCCGGCGCTGGAAAACAGGATTGAGCGAAGGCTGAAGCCCGGACGTCGGCAAACCGGTCGACAATGTCAACCTGGAGCAGCAGTTCACCAGGATTGCGGGGACAGGACGCTTTGCCTCGCTGAGCTACAGCATGACGGAGAAAGACGGCAAACCTGGCCTGCTGGTTTCCGTTCAGGAGAAATCGTACTCCCCGCCCATCGTGCGGCCTTTGATCAACATCGACGGAACGAACTACAACGAAGTGCTGTTCAGCGCGGGCGCGCGCATTACTTTTCTGGACTTCGGTACGTTTGGTTCGGAATTACGCAACGACGTCATTGTGGGCTCTATCTATCGATTCGCCATCGGAGTACTATCACCCGTTCTCACCCAACACCGCGGTTTTTCATCGCTCCGCAGGTCGCCCTCAACACCAACAAATTTTATTTCTACTATGACAACCACATCGACTCGCAGTACCGAAAGCGCCAGTTTGGCGGAGCGCTCGATGTTGGATACACCTTCGGCTCTGTCGCGGAGGCTCCGTCTCGGGTACCAATCGGCCTATCAACGATATTCTCCGGTGATTGGAGATACCGTCATTTATCCCATCCAATCGGGACGTATCGGGGTTACCCGGCTTCACTACAACCTTGACCTGACGGACGATCCGGTTTTGCCCATGCACGGCATGTCCGCCACCTTCCGCGGAGAATGGTGGGACTCGAATACAGGGACCAACAAGCCGTTCCCGGTCACGGAACTTCGGACCCATTTCCTTTTTCCACTGAACCACGAAATCCTCCGCCTATCTGGCTGTGTCCGGCGGCTCGACGCTGGGCTACGAAAATACCGGGATCCCGCCATTTTCTCTGGGGGGTGGACTGCCAGCTCTCTGCCTTTGGCGAGAATGAGTTGATTACCAATCAGTACTATCTGTTCCAAACCGGATACATTCGCCGGCTGGCTAAGCTGCCGCCATTCCTGGGCGACACCATCTCCCTGGTGACAACCTACGAGGCGGGAAAGACCTTCTTTCTCCCAACGAGCCGAGCGTGCCCATGGACGGAGTTGTGGGCATCGTGATCAAGACAGCGATCGGTCCCTTTGAAATTGCCGGAGCCGCCGGCAACGGCACGGATCATCAGGAAGATTTTCTTTCAGTTAGACAGATTCTTCTAAGGACTACTTGGGCTGCGAAGCCAGCCACACGCAGGCTTCTCGAACCCTTGCCGCCTGCATCGGGTTGACGCTCAGGAAATATCGCTTTCCCTGCGGGCTGGGCTGGAAGCTGGTGGAACCGTCCGGCGCGACCATTACATCGCCCGGCGGGGACACGTCGAAATAGCCGCGATCGGGCCGCAGATCGTAGAGCGACCGTGGTCAGGTCCCAGCTGGGGCGGTCATACGGCATCTTCTCGTAAACGCCGGTAGGCCTCGGCAACAGGATTGCCCGCCGGGAAATCGTGCTCGATGCTGGAAGCGGGATACAAAATCGCCAATCCCACTTCGAAGCCGCTGAAGTAGATATCGGTGGGCCAGTTGGCAAAGAGTTTGGTGGCCGCGGGAATATCGGTCATCACGTTGTATTCAGGTTTTTGCTATCGGCAAAGTTGCCCGCCATCACGGTGAGCAGGCGAACTTTTTTCTTTACCAGCTCCATCCCGCTGAGATGGCTGTAGCTGTCGGGCGCTGAGTCGATCAGCCGCGCCAGGTTGGTGGAGAAGCCCACCTGGATCAGGGTAACGGCGCCATCCGGTTCGGCGGCCAGCGTCTTCCTCAGCAGCTGCACCGCATCGGAAACCATCGCCTTATCGGGGTGGCGGCCATGGAGTTCACATACCTGCCTGACGTACTTGCCGTCTTCGGGCGTCTTACCATCGTGGACGATACCGACCGGGATGGTGCCGCGGCCGTAGTACTCGTCCACCATGCGAACGTATTCGGCGGCCCAGGGATTGTCTTTGCTCACGGTAACGGCCAGCAGTTTCACTTCTCCCCTGGAAGCAAAGGCATGCAGCATCGCCAGCGCCAGGGCATCGTCGACATCGTTGCCCATATCGGTGTCGAAGATCACATGGAGCGGCGTGGCCGCCGACGCGGGAGCAGCGATCGCCACGGCGAGCAGGGCGACGAGAAAAATCTTCATCATTTGCGTGCCTCCTTCAGAAGAACCATGCGATACAGCTTTAATCGGTTCCTCTGTCACGGTCAAAGACGGGAAAGTTCGCGACCTCGTCCAGGCGAAAGGCCGATAGAGAGTCCAGAATGTCCTGGTCGAGGTCGTTCCATCCTACATACCAGCCGGGCTGGTAGAGCAATGCTTTTTGCGCCAGGTCCTGGCTACTGTATCCGTCATTGATCGCAGGGATACCGATCATCAGGGAAAGCTGGTCGCCACTCGAACCCAGCAGCAGGCGGTGTGCTGCCGGATCTGCATCCACAATGGCCTGGATGGATTTCGCCGCGGCGTAGAACTGATATTGGCGATGGCCAGGAACCCAAAGACCTGCGCCGTATCGAGGACTACGGCGACGGCCAGCGTGGCCGCCAGTAGCGAGGCCAGGCTGCGATTGCGGATCTCGAGTTCCTGCAGAGTGAGAACCAGGGCCAGGATCAACGGCACCAGCATGACCAGGAAATATCTGGGAGCATAGTCATCCTGGCGGCGAAGGATAAAGATGGCGCTGCCCCGCGAAGGCAATCCAGGACGCGGCAAACAGAGGGTTTCTCCAAAGCCGCCGCAACCAGACCAGCGAGAGCAGAAGCGCCGCCAGTCCGGCCGGGTACAAAATGCGATCAATCCACAGGCCGTGACGCAACAACTGCAGCAGGAAAGAACCGGTGCGCTTCAATTCCACGTCTGCCAGTGCATTGATAGCGAAGAAGTAGTGGTAATCATCGGCGTATCTGGAGTCGTAAGACGATGGACAGGTAGAGGCCGATCGCCTGCGCCTGCCATGGCGCTCACCGCCAGGATCGCGCGCGGACTTTTCTTCCACAGCAACCATAGGACTGCGGGCAGCAAGACAAGCGCCGTGGTCTTGGTGAGCAGCATGACGGGGATCAGGAGGCCCAGTGTGAGCAGGGGCCAAATCCGTCCTGGGCCGGCGTAAGAAGCGACCCACAGCGATAAGCACCACTCGAAGACGATCATGGTGTCTAACGTCGCCAGCCTGCTAAAAGCGAAGGCGAAGGGACTTGCGGCCAACAGCAGCGCCGCAACTGCGGCGGTCGTCTCGGCGCCGCCGTAGCGCCGCACCAATAAGTAAACCAGGACAACGGTTGCAATGGAGAAAGATACATTCACTGCGCGCGCGGCCACGATACTGACGCCGGTGAAACTGAAAGACCATGGTCAGCAGGACGGGCCACACCGGAACCGCAGCCGCCGGATTGTAGTCCCCCGCGACTTCCCAGTGGCCGATGAGGAAATGGCGGACTGCCGCGCTTGCCCACCAGCCTTCATCGGTGAACTTTGCCTCGTCGAGCATCCAGGGCGAGTGGTTGGGAAAATCTGCCCGCAACCACGCGAAGCGCATCAGGCAGAGAACGAGCGCGAGCGACAGAAGGATTATGTGCAGCCAGCGTTCCGCTGGCTTCGAGACATTATTCCAGCACCTCACCTAAGCCCGGGCATTGTCTCAGATATACCTCCATACGCTACGCTCACCGTCAACTCTGCTGCTCCAGGGGCGTCGAAACATGTCCTGGACATGTTCGTAAGCGATTGTTCATCCCGCTCTGACCCTTACCTTGCAGCCTCCCAAAGCTTGCGGTGAAGTTCCTTGAAGCGGGAGACGATCTCTTCCTGCAGGGGATGCCTTCCGTCGCGGACCACCCAGCGGCCATTCACCACCACATCACGAATCGCTGACCGGTTGAGCGAAAAGACAGCCAACGGCAGCAGATCTTCGCCCGAGTGCGCCAGCGATCGATACATCGTCCAGATCCACGGTGAAAAAGTCGGCGGCCAATTGACCGGACGGAGACCCCGAGCGCACGGGCTCCATGAACAGTGGCGCAGTCAAAGAGGCGCGAGGCCAAGGGTCTGATCTCCAATCTGGTCAAGGATGGCGCGTTGCTGGCGCTCGAGCCGCAAATGGTATTCGAGCTCGCGCGCGTCCTCGAGCGGATCGATCTGCGCCTGGCTGTCGGATCCCAACGCGATCGGGATGCCCTCGCGCATGACGCTGGTCGGCGACGATCACACCATCCCCAAGATTGCGTTCGGTAGTCGGACAGGAGCATACCGTGGAGCCGGACCGGGCAAGCAGGCCGATCTCCTCCGCGGTGATATGAATCGCGTGCACCGCGGTGAAGTCAGGCCCCAGCAGGCCTTCCCTGCCCAGCAGCGCCACCGGAGTCAACCCATATTCGCGTAAGCAGGCCTCATTCTCCGCGATCTGCTCCGCCACGTGCATGTGGAGAGGCAGCTTCCGCTCCCGGCGTCCAGGCAGCAATCTGCTTTGAGCTCACGCAGGGGCACGGCCCGCAGGCTGTGCGGGGCTACGCCAACGGGCACTTCGGTGGAAGCGGCAAGCGCTTCCATATTTTCAAGAAACTGCGGAGGCAGATTCATAGAACCGGATCTGCCCCGGATCCGGAGGCAGTTCGTATCCCGATCGGAGATACGCCGAGCGCAGCAAGACAATCCTTATCCCTACAGACTGGGCGGCCGCGATGACTTGCTTAGCGAGCAGGTTTGGGTCGTCATAAGGACGCCCTCCGGGAGCGTTGTGCAGATAGTGGAACTCTCCCACCGTGGTGGTTCCACTCAGCAGCATCTCGAGAAATGCCATGCGCGCGACGTCGTAAACGTCTTGCGGATCAAGTTGTGCGGCGGCATGGTACATGGTCCCGCGCCAGGACCAGAAATCGCGGCCGCTCATCGCCCTGGACTCCGATTTACCCCGGATCAGGCGCTGGAAGGAATGAGAGTGGGTGTTGACAAAGCCGGGAACCAGCGCCCTTCCCGGCAAATCGATTCGGAGTCTCACGGAGCCAGCACGGCGCTGACCTCCGGGCTGACAGAAGGCCTGCCCAGGTAAAGCCCGTGGGAATAGAGCAGTTCAGGACGAAAGCGTGCTCACGAGCGACGCGCCTGCTGCACCATTTCTACCAGCATCTTCCTGGTTTCTGCCGGGGTGCTCACTTCACTCAGGAATGCCAGGCGGGCACCCTTCATGCCGTCTTCGGTTTTCATGCGCACGTGAAAGCCGAGGCGATCGACCGACGTCATCGCCGCTTCCTGGGCTTCCATCCCGGCAAAAACACGGGCCAGCAGGATCAGTGCGTCCTGGTGATCGGCATTCATGTGTTGCAGGATGCCGGCGGCCGCATCCGCCAGCGGGTCGGCGTGCGCCTGACTATAGTCCGGGGCAGCGACCCAACCCATCACTCCAAAACCGCCTACGTAATAAACGTCGACCACATCCATGCGGAAAAAGGAAAAATCGTCGAAGTCGACCCAGTACTTACTGTTGGGCTGACGTTCCAGGTAGAGCCGGCGCGCTTCTCCCACCTCGGGCCCGGCAAGGAGCCGAGGCGTTGCCCACCACCGTCACCCGCGCAGCCCCGAGCGGATCGCCGCTCGGCTTCCGGCTGCGTCACCAGCAGGCTGGCGCGCGCATCCTGCTGCAGATTTTGCGTGTGCATAGCCATGGTGCTGATGAGGAAGAGGGGCCGTCCCTCACCGTCCAGGGCATAGGGCATCAGCGACCCGAAAGGAAAGCCCGGCCGCTTGCGCGAAAGGGTGGAGAGGCTGCCGACGCGGCCCAGATGCAGCAGCGTACGCGCCCGCTCCGCGAACGATGGCTCGGGAATGGGCGCCTGAGTGGCCGCCGCCCCTGTACCCGCGTGCTTGTTGCTCGACATGGCGCCCCCTGTGAAGAAGTCTAAATGGTATAAGACAGATAAAAGCCGGAGGAGGCACGCATGTATACGCCCAAAGCCTTTGAGGTAACCGACCTCCCCATGCTCCATGCGGCCATGAAGCAGAGCGAGCTGGCAACGCTGGTCACCATCACCCCCAGCGGGCTGGTGGCCACGCATCTCCCGCTCCTGCTCGATGAGACCAGGGGTGAGTACGGAACCCTGACCGGACATGTGTCGCGCGCCAACGTGCAGTGGCGGGAAACCGATCCTCAGGCCGAGGCGCTCATCATTTTCCTCGGCCTGGATACTTACGTGACTCCTAACTGGTATCCCGCCAAGCAGGAGACAGGCAGAGTGGTGCCGACCTGGAACTACGCCGCGATTCATGCCTATGGCCGCATCGCCTTCTTTGAGGACGCGGAGCGGCTCAGGACGGTGGTCACCGAGCTTACCAAGCAAGCACGAGGCCTCGTTCCCTGCTCCCTGGCAAGTCACGGATGCGCCGGCCGCGTATATCGACTCGCAGCTGAAAGCGATTGTCGGTTTTGAATTTCAGATCCTGCGCCTGGAAGGCAAGCAGAAGTTCAACCAGAATCGTTCCGTCGAGGACAGAATCGGGGTTATCGAGGGACTGCGGGGACTCGAGGATGAGCGCAAGACACAGGTCGCCGAACTGATGGAAGAGATCGAATCCCGGCGAAAAACCGTGTGATAGGCTACGTCCACAGGGTCCATTGCTATGTCTCTTTTATTCACACCCGCCTGAAAAGGAGATGTGCTCGCGTGAAAACCGCCCGCCTGTTCGCCCTGGTGTTCGTCGCTCCCTGTCTGGCAACCGCTTGCTATGGCGCATCGGCCGGCGATGTTGAAAAGGCCACGCCCACCTCGACCTGGAACCAGGCGGCCGCCGCTCACTACCTCGATAGCCGCGAGATATGGTGGCAGAGTTGGGATGCGGCGAAGCGAGATCATACGACGGTTTGTGTTTCGTGCCATACCGTATTGCCCTACGCGCTTTCCCGGTCCAGCTTGCGGGGCTCGTTGGGCGAAGCGGCGCCCACCGAACAGGAGCACGTCATGCTCAACAACGTGCTGCGGCGGGTCACGCATGTGGAACCAGGTTCAGCCCTTTTATCCCAATAGCAAAACCGGCCCCACGACTGGCAACGGACTCGCGCGGCTACGGAGTCGGTGCTCAACGCCCTGATCCTGTCGACGTACGACCAGCAAAAGAACCATCTGACCGACATTACCCGCAGCGCCTTTGACAACATGTGGGCCTTGCAGATCAAGTCCGGTGAGCAGGCCGGCGCGTGGAACTGGCAGAACTTCCACTTGGCTCCGTGGGAATCGAATGAGTCCCAATACTACGGCGCCGTGCTGGCGGCGATCGCGGTGGGCAGAGCTCCCGACAATTATCAGCACGACCCCAAGATTCAGGAGAATCTACGGTTGCTGCGCGGCTTTCTGCGCCGGGAATACGCTGCCCAGCCGTTGCTCAACAAGGTTTACCTGTTGTGGGCTTCCTCCAGGCTGCCCGGGCTGTTGAACGACAAGGAGCGAACCGCCCTGGTGGCGACCCTGGTTTCCAAGCAGCAACCGGACGGTGGCTGGAGCGTTAGCGACCTGGGCACGTGGAAAAGAGGAGACGATACCCCTGAGGAAACGAAGAGCGACGGGCTGGCTACCGGTCTGACCGTCCTGGCCCTGGAACAATCGGGCGTGGGCGCGGCCCCAGCCAAGCGAGGGCTGGCTTGGCTGGCGCAGAATCAGAGCCAGGATGAGGGAAAGTGGTCTGCCTGGTCACTGAATAAGAAACGCGATCCTTCGTCCGATATCGGGCATTTCATGAGCGACGCCGCGACCGGTTTTGCCGTGCTGGCGCTCGAGAACAGTCACTGAGACAAATCTGTCTCCGCCCTACCGTGCCAAAAACGTTAGCGATTCGCCGCGGGTGGCTCTGCGGCAGGCTCGGGTTCCCCAGGCTCAGTTGCCTGCGGACGGACCTTCTTGGTTTTGGTGACGAACCGGGTTCGCCTCTCCTGCGAGGCTGCAACCACGGTCTCCATGCTTCTTAGAAACTCCGGCAGGTTCATCTTTTCGCGAAAGCCTGCAAGGTAAGGCTGGATCTTCTCGAACTGGAAGTACATCTCCTGGCAGGTGTCGAAGATCAGAGATTCGTCCAGCGCGCCATGGACGACAAAAGCGGCGACCATGTCCCAATATCCGTAGACCTGCAGAATGTGCCCACTCGGCTTGCCGCCATCCTTTACCAGGCTCACAAATTCGTCCACCGACTTGGGCATGAACTCCCCGCCCACATAATCGCGCGCGGCGCGCAACGCCGTCTCCCGGCGAATTTCATAGAGCTTAAGAATGAGTTCAGCCTGTTCGAGGGCGTTCTTGGTTTTCACATCATCTCCTTCATTGACGGAAGAAATTACGGGCTATGAATAGCAGGTTGGCCGGCCGCTCCGCCAGCCGGCGCATAAAGTAGGGATACCAGTCGGTCCCAAAAGGAATATAAACCCGCACCCGATAGCCCGCGGCTACCAGAGAGCGCTGCAGGTCACGGCGCACGCCGTAAAGCATCTGGAATTCAAACTGGTCCGGCGGGATCCCGCGCTCCTTGGCGAAGCGGCAGGTGGCGTCAATCATCTTTTCGTCGTGGGTGGCGATGCCGTGGTAGATACCACTGGGGAGCAGGATCTGCATCAGCCTGACGAAGTTTTTGTCCACGTCCGCCTTGTCCGGGAACGCCAGGTCGGGCGCCTCCTGGTAGGCCCCTTTGCACAAGCGTATGCGAATTCCGTCGGCCAGCAAGCGGTCAATGTCCGCCTTGCTCCGGTAGAGGTAAGCCTGGATCACCACCCCTACGCGGCCCCGGTTGGCGTCCATGGCATGCAGCCTGCACACCATGTCGACGGTGGCCTGGGTGTAGGCAGAGCCCTCCATGTCGATGCGCACGAAGGTGTTGGCGGCCACCGCATGCTCCACCAGGCCGGCGGCCATGGTAAAGGCCAGTTCGGGGTCAAGATCCATGCCCATCTGGGTAAGCTTCACGCTCACGTTGGCATCCAGCCGGCGCTGCTGGATGGCGTCGAGCAAGCGGTGATAGACTTCGGCCGCCTGCTGCGCCTCCTGGGGAGAACGAACATTTTCTCCTAAGCTATCGAGCGAGGTCGAGATGCCCTGGCGGTTCACGGACGCGGCAGCCTGGAGCACTTGCTCGACGCTGGTGCCGGCCACGAAGCGGGAAGACATCCGCCCCCCGAGGGTGGAATTTTCCATGAAGTGGCGCAGGGAGGAATTTCGGGAGAGCGCAATGAAGATCGACCGCAGTATGGGCATGGGAACTGCTTATTTTCGCACACGGCGTCCAGATCTCCGGCCGGCGAGAAAACCCTTTGGCCATTTATCCGCTCCTATCAGGGATCAGGGGTAATCCATGGTGAATCAGTGCGCAAATCCGAATTGTGGCAAGCCGCTCCATTACCTTCGTGAAGGACGAATTTTCGTATTCGATCTGCCGGATCCGAACGTACCCGTCCCGGCGCCTGGTGGACGTGCCCGCCGTCTGCAGCACTTTTGGCTTTGCGGGCCCTGTTCGGAAACCATGGTGATGGAGCAGACCGGCGAAATGCAGATTCAAGTTGCCGTGAAATCGCGCAAGATGGAGGCAGGGAAGGCGGAGATTCTTCCCGGTTCGCTCGCTCTATAGATTTAGCCTTTGACGACTGGCCACTCCGGGGTGAATTCAACCACTTTCCGGTCATATGCCCCCGCGAACGCCTCCCAACGGATGTAGGCGATCTCTTCCAGCATCTTTATGCCGTCTTTGAGGTAGCTCAGGCGCGAACGTTCATCGTGTCCCCAGGTAACCGGGCACCTCCTGAATTTTGTAACCGCGCTTCAGCGCAATGAACAAGCAGCTCGGGGTCAAATCCCCATCGCTCGATGCGTTGCAATTGAAAGATCGTCTGCGCCACGGGGCGGCGGAACGCTTTGAACCCGCATTGCGTGTCGGCAAAGGGCAGCCCCATCACCAAACGGGTAATGGCATTGAAGCATCGCCCAAAAAACTGGCGGTAGAGTGGTTGCTTGTGGATCTGCCGGTTGCGTTCAAGCCAGCGGGAACCGATCGCAATATCGGCGCCTTGACGCAGCGCTGCAAACAATCGCTCCGCTTCCTCCATAGGCGCGGAGAGGTCGGCATCGGTGAACATCACCATCTCGCCCACGGCATGGAGCACCCCGTGGCGCACGCTAAATCCCTTGCCCCGATTTTCCCGGATTGCTGAGCAGGCGTACCTCGGGATGGAGCTGGGCAAATTCCTCCACAATGGCAGCGGTACGATCCGTGGATCCGTCGTTGACGACCAGGATCTCGGCGTGCCAATCGCGCTCATGAACACAACGCAGAACCTCGTCCAAAGCTTTCCCGATGCGGGCGCTTTCGTTATAAGCGGGAATCACGATGCTGATGAAAGGTCTTTCCAAAAGCTGTTCCTGTCAAACGCATTGCATTGATACGCGGTAAATTCTACGCTACTCTGCTCCAACCCGGTGCATCTGCAGGTTCGGACGGCAATCTTCACTTTGACGCTAAATGGCCGGTATTGGTTATCAAGTTGCTGCGATCCACAGGGAAAGGCGTAGCTGCGATTGTTTCCGATGTACCATCAATTTGCTGCATCTACTATAGCTGACACGGGTTACCTTTATACTTTGGAGAAGATAGGACCATGACCAAAGCAGACCTCGTTGAGGAAGTGACCCAGCTGGGCGATCTGACGCGCCGGGATGGGGAAATGATCGTGGATACCATTTTCGATTCCGTGATTCACGCATTGCGTTCCGGCGACAAGATCGAAATCCGCGGTTTTGGCAGCTTTCGCATCCGTCAACGCAAGCCCCGAACCGGACGAAACCCCAAGACCGGGGCCAAAGTCGACGTGCCCGCCAAGCGAGTGCCCTACTTTAAGCCCAGCAAGGAATTGCGTGACCTGGTCAACCCCAAGGACAAGGCACCGGAGCCGGACGAGACGAAGCCGGAATCCGCCGCGTAGATTTGTCTAAACTTCAGGCCGGGCAATGCCAATCACGCTCATCATCCGCCCGGTAAATCCACGTTCCGTGCGATGCGAGAAGAAACGATCCGTGTGGCAGCCGGTGCACTGCGCGGTGAGAAAAATTGCGCCTTTCTTCAGCCCCGCCGCCAGCAACTGCCGCCGGTTGGCCTCGGCCAGATCCAGGTGCCTGGCCGGGACCGATGTCGCTATGTCCGGGCGCGCGGGCAGTCAGAAACAGCATGGGATACTTCTCCCTGACCGGGTCGGAGTCGTACACCTCGCGGAAGAGGTCCGGGGCATAGATGAATTGCGACTCGAATTGCTGCCGCACCTCCTCTCCCACGGCGTAGCAGCACTGCCCGATTCCCGGCCCGATGGAGGCAATCAAATGCTCCGGCCTGGAGCCGAATTCCAGCCGCATGCGTCCCACTCCGTTTTCCACGATGCGCGCCAAGGTGCCGCGCCAACCGGCATGAAAGGCTGCGACTGCTCGGTTCTTCCGGTCCGCTACAAGAATGGGTATGCAGTCCGCCGTCTGGATGCCCAGCAGCACGCCGGGCTCGTCGGTCATCAGGCCATCACCCTTGAGCACCGCCGGCATCCCGTTCAGGCCCACATCCTTCGCCGAGACTCTCCGGATCAACGAGGAATGGATCTGCCGCAGCGTAACCATTCCGAGGATTTCCTTTCCCTCGGTGGCCGCGGTGACAAATAGCCCGCGATTCGCAGCCACGACGTCCCGGTCATCGGAATCGGTAAAACCCAGATTGAGATCGGTGGCCCCGGGCCGGTAGACGGTAGTTCCTCCACCGAGCCGAGTACTGAACCCATGGATGAGCCAGGGGAGTTCTGCCCAGGCCGGTACGCGTACAACCTCCAGTCGCCGGGTTTGCGAAGATGCCATGCAGACCATGTTACGTCTGTCTCTGACCCAGGGGCACGGCTTGAAGACAAAGGCCCGCCTTCCGGCGGGCCCGCTTCAAGAGGCTTGTTGAGGTGGGGCAATCAGGGATTTTTGAGAGGAGAGCTCGCCGAGGCGGAGCTTCGTTGGGGTGAAAAAATACCTAGGTTGGACGAAATTGAAGTAGCCTCTGTGGTTATCTACTAAGAATGCAGCTTCTGGTGCAAAGTTGTTCCGTTTCGGAAAATAAATAATTCGATGGTAATTAATTTAGGGTCGGCGGCCGGAACATCCGCTCGACCGCGCTAGTTACGACCCGCCGGGGAACGAATCGCTGGGCGAAGACCTGCAGCCGGCCGGCCAGGTACGGAATGACCCAGGGCTTGCCTTCCGCCAGGCCCTCCAGACCACGCCGGGCTACTTCCGCCGCCGGTTGCGCCTTCCGCCTGTCACCCGCGCGCTCGCCGGCTACCTGGTTGAACTCCGATTCCGTCGGTCCAGGACACAGGGCACTCACCCGGACTCCGTGAGCGCTTCACTTCTTCAGCCAGGGCTTCCGCCAACATGCGATCGAAGGCTTTCGTCGCTCCGTAAGTCGCCAGATAGGGAACCGGCTGGTAGGAGGCGGTCGACGCCACAATCATCACCGCGCCCTGCCGGCGCTCGACCATGGCCGGGAAGGAAGAGCCGGGTGAGATGCACCACCGCGGCGCAATTCACCTGGACCATGCTTACCTGCATCTCGAGCTTGGAGCGCAGAAACTCGCCGTACTCTCCGAAGCCGGCATTGTTGACCAGAACATCCACCTGCAGGCCGGCTCCCTCGGTAGCATCGAAAATCTGCTGCGGCGCCTGCGGCCGAGAAAGGTCGGCGACGATCACCTGCGTCTGGATGGAATGCCGGCTGCGTAGCCGTTCGGCCAGCAGATCAAGCCGCTCGCGGCGGCGGGCGGTGAGCACCAGGTTCACGCCCGCCTCCGCCAGCTCCACCGCGATCGCTTCCCCAATGCCGGCGCTGGCGCCGGTAACCACCGCCCACTTGCCCTGCCATGCCTTACGCAGAATGGCCGATGCCATCGCTTCCCTCCCCCGCCGGGAGGCCGGCGAATTCCTCGCCCACCCACTCGGCAAAGGCGTCCATTCTTTGTTCGCGGCCGAGAAAGTCCTCGATCAACTGTGCGCCTGGCTTGGATCCGCCGGGCTCGAGAATGGCCTGCCGGTAGCGCATCGCGGTCGGTCCCTCGAGCAGATTCGAGCGATCGAACTGGCCGAAGAAGTCCAGCGCAATCACCTTGTCGAACATGTAGGTGTAGTAATTCGAGGAGTAGCCAATCAGGTGGGTGAAGCTGGCGTACATGCGATTGCCGTCGACCCACTCGTAGGGCATCATGCGCTTGTAGCCTTCCTCCAGCAGCGCATCGGGATCCAGGTTTTCGGGCGGCTGGTTGTGCACGTCGAGCGAGTAGCTGGTGTAGAAGAGCTGGGTGCGCACGCCATCGGCTCTTCCAAAAGCACTGGCCCGATTCATTTTTTCCACCAACGCCGGCGGAATGGGCTCGCCCGTCTGGTAGTGGCGGGCGAACGACGCCAACAATTTGGCGTCGTGGAAGAACTCTTCCAGCATCTGCGACGGCACTTCGACAAAATCCCCTTCGGTCGCGATGCCGCTCACCCCTGCCCATTGCTGCTGGCCGCCGAGGATGGCATGCATCAGGTGCCCAAACTCGTGGAAGAAGGTGACGACGTCGCTGTATTGCATCAGCCCCGGATCGTCCGCTTTGCCGCCGGGAAAGTTGCAGATCAGCGCCGCTTCCGGGATCTGGCGGCCGGTCGATGCCCGGAATCAGGGGCGCGGCGCTGAACCACTTGTCTTTGCCCTCGCGGGGATGCATGTCCAGATAGAAACGGCCACACAGCCGGCCCCGGTCATAGACGTCCCAGGCGCTTACCTGGGGGTGCCAGACGGCGGCGTCCTTGGTTCTCTCGAAGCTGACGTGGAAGAGCCGGGCCGCGGTTTCGAGAATGCCTTGCTCTACGGCAGCATAAGGGAAATAGGGACGGACAGATTGCGAATCGAAATCGAAGGCTGCCCGGCGATATTGCTCATACCAATAGCCGCGGTCGCTGCTCTTGAGCGCCGTGAGCCCGGGCTGCTGCCGGCGGGCAAAGGCCAGCACCATCTCGTATTCCTGTTTGGCGCCTGCGCGCGAAGCCTGCTCCAGCTCGCCGATGAACTTCTTCATGTTGGCCGCCGAGCCCATCATCTGGTTGGCTGTGGCCAGGTCGGCCCAGGAGGCAAATCCCAGGATGGAGGCCATCTCCTGCCGCACCGCGAGCAGATCCAGCAATAGCTGGCGATTGGCCGGATAGGCGCGGGTGTTGTAGGCGCGAAACATGCGCAGGCGCAAATCTGCGCTTTTGGCAAAGGTCATCACCGGCTGCATATCCGGGAAATCGGTGGTCAGAATGATGACGCCCCGGTCATCGCCTTCGCCCTGTGGCGGATGGTTGCGGATGTAGTCTTCGGGCAGCCCGTCCAGTTCGGCGGCATCCCGCACTTCGACTCGGTTAACATTCTCCTGTACATGCTTGGCAAAGGTGAGGGAGATCTCCGTGGCTTTATCGGAGAGCTCACGCAGGTGGGCTCGCGTTGCGTCATCCTTATCGACGCCCGCCAGGCGGTAGTTCAGCAGCGTGTGGCTCACATAGTGCGTGGTTCCCGGGTCGGCTAGGGTCATATCCATGGCTGCCAGGGCGCGGTATACCTCCCGGTTCAGCGACAAGGCGGTGGCAGCTTCGGCCACGGTTTGGGTCAGCTCCCGCGCTTTGTCGCGCACTGCCTTATCCGGATATACGCTATCCAGCAACGAGGCCAGAGAGCCGGCTGCGCTCAGCGTGGCCACGGCATCGTCATAGGGACGAAGGGTGTTTTCCAGGGTTTTCTCGATCCTGAACGGCTAAAAGGGCATCAATTTGTTGGCGCTGCCGTGCCAGGCGCCCCTGGACCCAGATTTCCAGTCCTTGGGCGTCTATGTGCTCCGCTTTCGCTCCAGGGATGCAACCCTGCCGTTTCCACTGCCGATAAATGGTTCAAGTGTACCTGCTCCTTACTCCATCTCAAGGGTACCCCAGCCTTCCCGGCAGATTCCAGGGCAGTCAGATACGGTTCTCTTGCATAGTGCGGGTGTGGCCGGTAGCATAGCCACTTCTGCTGTAAAGGGAGGAGCGAATCCTGACGGCTTTTCGTCAAGAAAAGACGCACATCGCTCAACTTGCGCGTGCAGCGTAGAAGTGGAAGTGCATTAAGATGCCCAGATTGTCATCATGAATACTGCTGCTCCATCTCTGTCGCAGCAATACTTACGCTCCCGTATGGGCAAAGTCTGCGTGGCGATCATTGGATCCACGGCCGGCGAGATGGTCGACCGCGCCACCGAAGCCCTCCGCGACAGCCCTTTTCTGGAATTCCGCCTCGATTACCTGGAGAAGCCTCTCGCCGCGCTCCCCAAGCTAAAGGAATTCCTGGCCGAAAACAGTGTGGTCACCGCGATCGCCACCTGCCGCCGGGCCGCCAATGGGGGAAAGTTCAAGGGCGCGATCGCAGCCGAATTGGAAGTGCTGCAGAAAGCGACCGCTTCCGGTTTTCATCTTGTGGATCTGGAGTTACAGACGGCCGAGGCCATCAAAGCGCCGGAACTGGAAAAGTTGCGCACCCGCGGCGCGGCGCTGATCGTCTCCTGGCACGATTTTCAGACGACCAAGGATCTGGATGGCATCTTCGAACGGATCCGGCCCTACGAGCCGGAGTTCATCAAGATCGTAACCACCGCCAAGGCACTGGCGGACAACGTGGTCATGATGCACTTTCTCGAGCGCACCGGGGACATGGCCAACATGATCGGCCTCTGCATGGGCGATCAGGGAATCATCAGCCGGGTGCTGGGCATTCGCGCCGGGAGTGTATTTACCTTTGCCGCCGCCACCGCGGGCGAAGAGACCGCTCCGGGCCAGATTGCCGCGCGCACCCTTACCGACACCTTTCGCATTGCCCAGATTGATACCGCGACGCGCGTCTACGGTGTCGTGGGCAACCCCATCAAGCACTCGCTCTCTCCGCTGATGATGAACACTGCGTTCCACCGCGAAACCGTGAACGCGGTATACCTGGCGTTGCAAACCAGCAAGCTCACGGACCTGCTTACCGTGGTCCGCGAGGTGCCCCTGTCCGGCTTAAGCGTAACCATGCCGCTCAAGCAGGAGGTGCTCAAGCACCTGGAAAACATGGACCCCATCTCGGCCCAGGTGGGCGCATGCAACACCATCGTGCGGACGCATGATGGAAAGCTTTACGGTTTCAATACCGATGTTGGAGGGATTGTGCGCCCGCTCGAGAAGCGGCTTTCGCTGGCCGGCGCGAAGATCCTGGTATTGGGCGCCGGCGGTGCGGCCCGGGCTGCGGTCTTTGGCCTGGTGAACAAGGGAGCCGAGGTTCTGATCCTGAACCGTACTCCGCAGACGGCACAGAAGCTGGCGCGCGAAGCCAAAGCCAAAACCATTCGCCGCGAGCTGCTGGCCAAGAGCAGCTTCGATGTGATCGTGAACGCCACCGCGGTGGGGATGCACGGGGTTAAGCCACAGCACATTCTGGAACCGAAAGAGATCAACGCGCGGCTGGTCTTCGACCTGGTCTACAACCCGGTGGATACACCTTTACTGCGCATGGCTCGGCAAAAAGGAATACCCGTCGTGACCGGGGTGGAGATGTTCGTGCAGCAGGGCGCGCGGCAGTTCGAAATCTGGACCGGCAAACGGGCTCCGGAAGATGAGATGCTGCGCGTTGTCGTCCACGCTTTGCGACAACAGGCGGAAGCAGCGGCCCACTAGTGGACATCTTGCACGAGAAGGCGCAGTACTGGATCGATCACCTCGCACTGAGCCCCCATCCCGAAGGGGGCTACTACCGCGCCACGTACAAGTCGGACCTGACGATTGTCCAGAGTGCCCTGCCGGACAGATTCCACGGCGATCGATCGGCGTCGACAGCAATTTACTTTTTGCTGGAGGGAAAAGATTTCTCTGCATTCCACCGCATTGCCGGCGATGAGGTGTGGCACTTTTATGCCGGCAACGCGTTGATTGTCTACGTGATCGATGGGGAAGGAAATTATTCCGAGCTGCACCTGGGCGATCGTCCTGACGCCGGCGAAGCTTTTCAGGGCGTGGTGAAAGCGGGCTGCTGGTTTGCCTCGCGCTTAAAGGATGCGGCTGGGTTTGCGCTGGTAGGCTGCACAGTCGCGCCCGGCTTCGAATTTGCAGATTTTGAGCTGGCCGCGAGAGAAGAACTCATCCGTGCTTATCCAGCTCACAGGAAGCTTATTGAAGAGCTAACTCGGCTCTAGTCGTTTAGGGGGAGAAAACAGCAGGTCCCACTCAACTCCAGAAGCTGCGATCGAGCGTGCGGTACTGGATGGCCTCTGCAATGTGCCCTACCGTGATGCCAGGCTGGGCGTCGAGGTCAGCGATGGTACGGGCGACCTTCAGTATCCGGTCGTGGGCTCGCGCGCTCAGGCCCTGCTGTTGCATGGCCCTCTCCAGCAGACGCTCGGCTTCCGGTGAGAGCTCACAATAAGTCCGGATCTGGCGGGTATTCATTTGCGCATTAGTGAAGATATGATCGGCGGTGAAACGCTGGTGCTGCTTCTCCCGCGCCGCCAACACCCGGGCGCGGATTTCTGCCGAACCCTCATTGGCCGCGCCGGAACGAAGCTCCCGGTACTGCACCGCGGGAACCTCGATATGAATGTCGATGCGGTCGAGCAGCGGGCCGGAGATTTTTGAGATGTAGCGCTGCATCATCGGCGGCGTGCAAAGACACTCGTGTGACTTGTCGTTGAAATAACCGCACGGGCAAGGATTCATCGCCGCCGCCAACATGAAGCGCGCGGGAAAGCTGAGCGACATGGCGGCGCGGGAGATGGTGACAGTACCATCCTCAAGCGGTTGCCGCATCACTTCCAGCACGTTGCGGGGAAACTCCGGAAGCTCATCCAGGAACAACACGCCATTATGCGCCAGCGAAACTTCACCGGGACGGGGAATACTGCCGCCGCCGATCAGTCCTGCGTCCGATATGGAGTGATGCGGCGAACGAAAAGGCCGCTGCGTGACCAAGCCTGCCTCCGCATCGAGTACGCCGGCAACCGAATGGATCTTGGTGGTCTCGAGCGCCTCTTCCAGGCGGAGCGGGGCGAGGATCGAGGGCAGCCGCTTGGCTAACATGGTCTTTGCCGGAGCCGGGCGGACCGATCATAAGAATGTTATGTCCGCCGGCGGCGGCGACCTCCAAGGCGCGTTTCGCCGTCTGCTGCCCGCGAACATCTTTGAAGTCGAGCGCGAAACGTGTGCTGCTCGCCGAGAAGACTCTGCGAGTTCACCCGAAAGGGCTGGGCATGGAGGCCGCCTGCCGCGTGTTCAGCAGCTCGCGCACCTGGATCAGGGTGCGGACGGGGTAGACGTTCACTCCCTCAACCACCGCCGCTTCGGCAGCGTTGCGCTCGGGCACGATAAGGTTGGCGATTCCCCGCGTCACGCGCAGCGACTGCAATGGGCAGCACACCAGGAACCCCGCGCAGTGTGCCATCAAGCCCCAGTTCACCCACCAGCAGGAATTGGCCCAGGTCTTTCAATTGCAGCGCACCATAAGCGCCGAGAATCCCGATGGCCATCGGCAGATCAAAACCCGATCCTTCTTTCTTGAGATCGGCCGGAGCCAGGTTGATGGTGATTTGCGTCGGGTGGAATGTCGAAGCCGGAATTCTTGATGGCGGCGCGGACCCGATCCCGGCTTTCGCGCACCGCAGCGTCGGGCAAGCCTACGGTGTGAAACCGGTCTTCTATCGTCCTGATGCCGGAGTAGTCGACTTCCACATCGATGATGTGGGCATCGATGCCATAGACCGCCGCACTGAGTGCTTTGAAGAGCATGGCGGCTCCAGTGGATAAGGTGCCGCGAGTATAGCAGGGGCGCTGGTTTCTACAAATCGCGTTCATGATCCACACTCTACCGTTCGATCGCCATGGCGACGGAATTGCCGCCGCCGAGACAAAGGGCCGCGACTCCCCGGTGCACGTCGCGGCGGATCATTTCATAAATCAGCGCCACCAGAATGCGCGCTCCGCTGGCGCCAATGGGATGTCCGATGGCAACCGCTCCACCGTTCACGTTCACCTTGGCCGGATCCATGCCAACTTCCTTCATCACCCCTAAGGCCTGCACGGAAAACGCCTCGTTCAATTCGTAGAGATCAGGATCCTCCGTGGACCAGCCCGCCTTCGCCAGCACGCGCTGGATTCCCAAAACGGGAGCGAGCATCACCCATTTAGGATCGATGCCGCTGGTGGCCTGGGCGCGGATGTGGACCATCGGCGCAAGCCCCAGCGATGCAGCTTTCGCTGCGGACATCACCACCACTGCCGCAGCACCATCATTTACCCCGGGGGCGTTGCCGGCGGTCACGGTTCCATCTTTCTTGAAAGCCGGCTTCAGCGCGCGCAGCGCCTCCATCGAGGCATCCTCGCGCACCGACTCGTCACGATCGAAAGTGGTGGACGGTTCGCCCTTCTTCTTTGCCGGGATGGTCGATGGGCAGAATCTGTGATCGCAGGTAGCACGCGCGCCAGGCGGCAGCGGCCTTGCGGTGGGAGTTGAGCGCAAACTGATCCTGCTCTTCGCGCGTGATGCCGTGCTTCTCGGCTACATGTTCCCCGGTCACGCCCATGTGGTAGTCGTTGTAGATTTCCCACAGCCCGTCATGGATCATGGAATCAACCACCGTTGCATTGCCCATGCGGAAGCCGCTGCGCCCCTGGGGCAGAAGGTAGGGCGCATTGGTCATCGATTCCATGCCGCCGGCGATGACAATCTCCGCGTTGCCGGTCTGGATCGCCTGCGCTGCCAGACCAACCGCCTTCAGTCCGGAACCGCAAACCTTGTTGACGGTCATGGCGCTGACCGCGGGAGAAAGCCCGCCATGGATCGCAGCCTGGCGCGCTGGATTCTGTCCCAGGCCCGCGGAGACGACATTGCCCATAATGCACTCGTCCACCTGATCGGGATTGAGCCGTGCACGGCTCAGGGCTTCACGCACCACCAATGAACCCAGTTGCACAGCAGAAAAATTGGAGAGTGCGCCCTGAAATTTTCCAACCGGGGTGCGCACTCCGGCGACAATGACTACATCTTCCATAACGAACGGCCTCACTTTTTAGATGCCGAAACAACGGAACACAATACCATGACGACGATGGAACCGGCGCAATCTACCCGCGGGCAAACGTATGAGCAAGGCGGGCTGCTGGCGCCGTGGTGGCATACCGCGCTGATGGTGCTGGTGATCCTCGGGCTTTCCGTGGCCGGAGTGAGGCAACTGCGCAACTTTGGCGACCAGCCCCTGCATCTGGTGGCGAACTACAGTCTGACCATTGCGTATGAATGGGTTCTGGCAGGCGCTGGCGCTGTGGGGAATCCATATGCGCAAGGTTCCCCTGCGGCAACTGCTGGGGGAGCAACGGCCCGGTGCCCGGGCGTGGTTGGCTGATCTCGGTGTGGCGCTCGGTTATTGGGCAGTTGCGCTCTGGTGCTCGCGCTGCTGGGCAACGTGCTGGTGAAAATCTCGGGATCGCACATCGATCCGCAGAAAATCGGGGACGTGACCCAGAAACTCGCGCCGGTCACGGGAGTGCGAGATGATGCTGTTCCTGGTACTGAGCATCTCTGCCGGCATCTGCGAGGAATTGGTCTTCCGCGGTTACCTGCAGCAGCAGTTTGCGCGCATGGGGCGCAGCATGTGGGCCGGCGTCGCGCTCTCCGCGCTGGTGTTTGGCGGTGCGCACGGCTATGAAGGAGTCGCCGGAATCGTGCTGATCGCCGCGTATGGCGCTATGTTTGGCGTGCTCGCGCTGCTGCGGCGAGGACTGCGGACAGGAATGATCGCGCATGCCTGGCATGATTCCATCAGCGGCGTCGCGCTGGTGTTGTTGCGACATTATGGTGTCCATCTCGCGGGAAAGTGAGCGCGTGGGGAAGTCGACGGTTGGCTTCATCGATTCCGATCAGTCGAATTGATCTTCACGAAATGCGATTTTTTTCTTGACACTATTTTTTTAGGATTCTATACATTCGTTAACTGCAAAGTATCTCTTGCAGGTTCGATGTCGACTCGACAAAGGGAGAATAGAAACAATGGCAACCAAGAAAGCAGTAGCAAAGAAGCCAGCGAAGAAGGCAGCCAAGAAAACAGCAAAGAAGAAGTAAGCAGGCAACGTAACAGGCAACACAATCGGGGGACGCCAAAAGCGTCCCCCGATGTGTTTTTGGCGAACGCTGGATCGCCAGTGTTTATGCGGCTCCCAGTGCACATTGCGCGCCAGCCGAGAGTCGAGCAATTTGCGCCGCCGCCATTCTTCCCTCGTTCGGTACCAGCGAGTCTCCTTGTCATGATTTCTCCCGTTCTGGCCGCGGACGCCGCTACGGGAGCTGACGGGCGTGGAAAGCGCGGCGGCTCGACCGAGGCGAAGCAAACGAACCTCCTTACCAAAGTGGTATTGGGCCATGACACCTTTAGATGAGACGGTGAAGCGATGACGCGAAGACGGTGGATTGCCGACGACTGGGACGACCGCAGCGCTTCGCTCAAGGGGGAGCAGGCGGCTCACTTGATTCGCGTGCTGCGCGCGCAAACCGGCATGGAGTGTGACATGGTGGCGGGGGATCGCGTGTGGCGCGCGGTCATTTCCGGCGTCAGCGGAGATGCGGTGCAATTTACGCTGCTCTCCGAAGTGGAAGCGGAGCCCGCGCTTCCGGTAACGCTTTTGCTCTCGGTGTTCAAGTTCGACCGCATGGAGTGGATCATCGAGAAAGCGACGGAGCTGGGAGCGGAGAGGTTTATTCCCATGACTGCGCGGCGCAGTGAAAAGCATCTGGCCCAGGCCGCGCCGGCCCGCGTGGAGCGTTGGCGCCGGGTTGCGCGCGAGGCGGCGAAGCAATCGCGCCGATCGGATGTGCCGGTGGTAGAAGATGTGGTGTCGTTGAAGTCGGCGGTGCACAACAGGGCGGCCCAGCCCGGATTGAGTCTGCTGCTGGCCGAACAGGAGCGATCGACTACCTTGTATGCGGCTATGCAAGCGGCGCTGCGGCAACCCACCATGGAAAAGCCGGCAGTGTACCTCGCTGTGGGACCGGAAGGCGGGTGGACGGCGGAGGAAGAAGCTCTCTTCGCATCAGAGGGCTGGCAGGCGGTGAGTTTGGGCCCGCGAATCCTGCGCGCCGAAACGGCAGGGATTACTGCCATGGCTGTGGTTGCCGCGATGCTTACCTGAAGTTCGGCGGGGTGGCTAAGGAAATATGGTAGGGTCAGGAAATTGTGGGTGCCCCATATCTCGCGCTTTTCGCGAGATGTGGGAGGGAGGTCATTAGCTGGGATGCGGCTTGTTGTGGAGCTCCGTCTTTCCGACATCTCGCACGAAAACGTGCGAGATATGGGGCACCCGCAATTTCCTGACCCTACCGGACAAAATCAGCTGAACAGATCCTTCATCTTGCCCAGCAGGCTGCGCGAGGTGGGCTTGTTCTCGATGTGCATGGTTTCGCCGAGCTGGCGCAGCAGATCGCGCTGCGCTTTGGTGAACTTCTTCGGCGTCTGCACCACAATCTGCACCACCAGGTCTCCACGGCCATGCTCGTTGAGATGAGGAACACCCTTGCCGCGCAGGCGGTACTCCTTGCCCGACTGCGTGCCCTCGTGGATGCGCAGCGTGGTGTCTCCTTCGAGCGTCGGTACCTGAATCTCATCGCCCAGCGCAACCTGCGGGAAGGAAACGAAAATGACGCAATGAAGGTCATTGCCATCGCGTTCGAAGAACTCATGCGGCTTTACCGACAGCACGACATAAAGGTCTCCCTTAGGTCCACCGGCACGCCCGGCGTCGCCTTCGCCCTGGTAGCGAATGCGGGTTCCATCTTCCACGCCGGCCGGCACGCTGACACTGATGGTGTGACGGCGGTCCGTGAGCCCAGCACCGTTGCACTGAAGACAGGGATGGGTAATCACCTGCCCCGCCCCATTACAGATAGGGCAAGTGCGCGCGATGGAGAAAAAGCCCTGCTGGTAACGAACCTGTCCACGGCCGGCGCATTGTTGGCAGGTTTCCGGTCCACGGCCGGCCGGCGCCCCGGTGCCTCGACACTCGGCGCAAACCTCAGCGCGGCGAATCTGGATTTCTGTCTGCTTGCCGAAGACGGCCTCTTCGAACTCCAGCGAGAGATCGTAGCGAATGTCGCGGCCGCGTTGCTGCGCGGCCATTGCGACGCCGCCGCCGCCCATGTTGAACATTTCCCCGAAGAAGTCTCCGAAGATATCTCCCACATCGGCGTTGGCAAAGCCCTCGAAGCCCGATGCTCCCGCACCGCTGACTCCCGCGTGCCCGTAGCGATCGTAGGCGGCGCGCTTTTGCGGGTCGGAAAGTACCTGGTACGCTTCGCTGGCCTGCTTGAACTTCTCTTCCGCTGCCGGATTATCCGGGTTGCGGTCGGGATGAAACTGCATGGCCAGGCGCCGGTAGGCGGTCTTGAGCTCCTGATCGTTGCAGTCGCGGGAGACACCCAGAAATTCGTAGTATTCGACTTTGGTCACTTTGGATGCAGTACTCATGCTTCTTTCTGTTGCGGATTATTTACGATACGAACCAGGGCGGGACGAAGAAGCCGGTCGCGGATACGGTATCCCCGGCGAACCTCTTCCAGGACTTGGTGGTCGGGAAGGTCGTTGCGATCGACACTCTCGAGCGCCTCGTGGACGCGAGGATCGAATTGCGCTCCTACCGTCTCCACCGGCTGCACATTGAGCGCGCGCAGCACATCTTCCATTTGTTTGACGATGAGTTCGATTCCGGTCGCGCAGCTGCTCCAGCGAGCCGGAGGATCCCAGGGCCAGCTGAAAATTGTCCAGGACAGGCAGAAATTGCTCCACCGCGCCGGAAACCGCGAAATCGCGGAAGTCCGCCCGTTCGCGCGCTTCGCGCTTGCGGGCATTCTCAAACTCAGCCTGCAGACGCGCCAGCCGGTCTACCAATTGGTCGCGCTCGCGCTTTGAGGCGATCGACCTCGCTCTGCAGATTTGCCGTTGCTTCTCCGCTGTTGGTCTGGGCTCCGTCCCGGCTTTCGACTGCGGCTGCGGCCGTGTCGATGGGGTCTGCGACCGGATCGCTATTCAGTTGCTCTTCGTTCGCGGGTCGGTGATTTTACGTGCACCATAGTGAATTGGGTAAAAAAGCCTTTCGCATTAACTTGATGCAGGATCGTCAACAACGATGCAGAGCTGGCCGGACGCTATCGCGCAGGCTCTACACCCATAAGAGGAATGCTCTATTGCGTTGGTAGTATGCGGTCTGAAAGCTGGGCGATAAACGACACTGCGTTGATTGTCTCCTGGTACGCGATGCGGGTGGAACCAATCACCGCAACCGTTCCCAGGCTCTGCGTGCCTAACCGCGCCGGGGCACCGATGAGAACCAGATTTCGCATCTCCGGAATCGTTTCCTCCAAGCCAACCACTACGCGCACCGATTGCTGGCGGGCATCTACATACGCATCCAGCAGCTCGATCAGCCGCTGCTTGGTTTCAAGCGCGCTGAGCAGCCGGCGCAGCCGCTCTCCGTCCGCCTCGCCCGCAACCAGGTTGGCGACGCCAACAATAAATATAGATTGCACCGCAGTGTCCTGTTCCAGAGCACCCTTGCGGCAGAGCTCGTCGATCGAACGCATCAGCTGGTCGTATTCGCTTCGTTCCTGCTCCAGGCGGCGGGCAAGCTCGGCGCGGATGCGCTCGATCGACCAGCCGCGGAAGTTCTGGTTCAGAAAGGCCGCGGCAGATTCCAGTTCAGCCAGGGAGAGATCGCGGTCCAGCGTCAGAACGCGATCCAGCACCACTCCCGACTTGGTTACCACGACCGCCAGCACACGCCCGGCCGAGATTCGCGAAAAATGGATGTGGTCCAACCAGTAAGTCTCCGATTGCGCCGCCATGGCCACGCCGACTCCGCTCGAAATCAATGCCAGCACGTGCGAGGTGCGTTCCAGAAATTGCTGCCGGCTGCTCACGCCGGCAAAACTATCCTCTATCTGATCTCTGCGTTCCTGGGTGAGCGCGATCGGCGCCAGCTTGGTGCTTCCGTGAAGCTGCTCGACATAGAGGCGGAAAGCACTCGCGGTGGGGCAGCGTCCGGCCGAGGTATGCGGCTGCTCCAGCAGCCCTGCTTCTCCCAGCGAAGCCATTACGTTGCGAATCGTCGCCGCGCTCATCCCATCCTTATTGTCTAGTTGGCGCGCTACGGTCTGGGAGGCGACAGGCTCCCCGGTCGCAATATAGATTTCGATGATCGCGTTCAGGACCAGCCGGTCGCGCGGGCTGATCCGAAGGTCGGAAGACATTGTCCACCTGCCCTAAGGCGCTCATTCCACACTGGTTTAAATCTCAATCAGCGCAGACTTGCCAATACGGATTCTAGAAGCTTGAGTGTGGCACTGTCAAGATCGCGGCGAGCTTGGTGAGGCTAGGTGATCTCGAAGATATTCTCATCCTTCGCCGATTGCGCGAGCGCGCGTTCCGCAACTTTGCGCGCTACTTCGAAGAATTGCCGGGCATGCGGGTTGCCTTCTCCGGCCAGCACGATCGGCAATCCATGATCGCCTCCGTGGCGGATTTCCGAATCCAGTTCAATCGACCCCAGGAACGCCAGGTTGGCTTGCTTGGCCAGCCGCTCCGCACCGCCGCGGGAAAAGATGTCGATCACCTGGTTGCAGTGCGGGCAGGTGAACTGGCTCATGTTTTCCACCAGCCCCAGCACTTCGACGTTGACCTGATGGAACATCTCCAGAGCCTTGCGCGCATCCTGGAGTGAGACATCGGACGGCGTAGAAATGACGACGGCGCCGGTGAGCGGAACTGTCTGCACCAGCGAGATGACGACATCTCCGGTACCCGGGGGAAGATCGACCAGCAGAAAATCAAGTTCGCCCCACTGCACCTGCTGCAGAAACTGGCGAATGATCTGGTGCAACATGGGACCGCGCATGACCAGCGGCTTATCGCCGGGGGAGATAAATCCGACCGAAATAAGCTTGACGCCGTGGGCCACCAGGGGCTCGATCTGGTTGTTCTCGAGCACTCGCGGCTGCTGGCCGATGCCCATCATGAGAGGAACGTTGGGGCCATAGATGTCAGCGTCGATGAGACCGACGCGAAAGCCCATCTTGACCAATGCAGTGGCCAGATTCACGGCGAGCGTGGTCTTGCCCACTCCGCCTTTGCCCGACCCGACGGCGATGATGTTCGCTACACCCGGCAGGGTCTGCGGCCCTGGCGGCGTTTGCATGTGTGCCATATGAAATCCCCTTCTAAGTGCCTGCGTGCGCGTTCAGTTTGCGCTCGCGTTCTTGTTGGCTTTGTTCGCGGCGCCGTCCTGCGTCATGGTAGCGGCGTTTGTCCTCTTCTGTCTCCGGTTCCAGTGGCGGAACCCGCACCCGGCGCTCCCTGCGGATCGACGGCGACAAAGGTGAGATACGCCGACGCAACATGACGCAAGCTGCCGTCGATGGTATGTTCCACCCACACCTTGACGCCCACTTCCATGGAAGTGCGGAAGGCGCGATTGAGGCTGGATTTCAAAATCAGCAGATCCCCCACATGAACCGGCGCGATGAAGTCGATGTGGTCCATGGAAGCCGTGACCACATGCGCCCTGGCATGGCGGTAGGCCGCGATCGCGCCCACCAGGTCGATGTAGTGCATGAGCCGGCCGCCCAGCAGGTTGCCCAGCGTATTGGCGTCGTTGGGCAAGACCAGCTCGGTCATCTCAGACCGTGAGTCCGCAACCTTGCGGGGCGGAAGCACGAGGATCGCCAGATTCCATATGTTTAAGTGTGGACAATTGCGCCCGATGAATGCAAATACACAGGCTTGAAAGGCCTGGAGGCTGTGCGGGATCTGAAGAGTCTCAGTCCACTGATCGAGGCATATGATTCAGAGAGAAACTTATGGACAAGATTGCGATGCTTACACAGATCCTGGAGCAAAACCCGGGAGACGCCTTTGCGCGCTACGGGTTAGCCATGGAACATGCCAACCAGGGCCAGACGGATGCCGCCCTGGCGGAGTTCGACCGCTTGCTCTCGACCCATCCTGATTACACCGCCGGGTATTTCATGGCGGCACAAACGCTGGTGAAGGCCGGGCGCACGGATGAGGCCAAGGCGCGGCTCGATCAAGGCATAGCCAGCGCGCAGCGGACCGGCAATCAACATGCGCTGAGTGAAATGGAGGCGTTGCTTGAGGACCTGGCTGTGAAATAGCTAACGGCTCATCGCTTGGGATCAAAACCAGGACCTTGACACCGGGCCGCGGCGCTCGAAAGGCGAGCATAATAGCAACAGAATGAAGATACCTTTGTTTCCGCTGGAAGTAGTGCTGTTTCCTGAAGCAGCGCTACCGCTCCACATTTTCGAAGACCGTTATAAGGAGATGGTCGGCGTATGCCTGGCGGAGAAGATAGGCTTCGGAGTGGTCTGTGCCCAGCGCGAAGGCCTGGCGGTGGTCGGCTGCACCGCCGAGATCGTTCGCATTCTGGAGACGTATCCCGACGGACGGATGGACATCCTGTGCCAGGGAGCAAAGCGCTTCGAGATTGAAAACCTGGATAACTCACGCAGCTTCTTGCAGGCGGAAGTTGATTTCTTCGGGGACGAGGGCATGCCCGCCACCCGCGCCATGCGCGAGGAATGCACAGCGCTGCATTTTGAAGTGTTGGAGTTGATGGGTGGCGAAAAGGCGCACCGGGCCTTCGATCTGGATGAACCGGTTGCCTTTCGACTGGCGTGGGCCTCGCCCACCGATCTTTCCTTCCGTATTGAATTGCTGGCGATGCGATCGGATGCCGAGCGCACGGAACGGTTGATCGCTTTTTACACCGCTATGTTGCCCAAACTGCGCCGGGGAGTGCAGGCGAGCGCTACGGCCGGCCGCAATGGACACGTCATGTAGCAGCAGGGTAGGCCTGATGGTGTAAGGTGATCAACAAGGGCAAGCGTTCGTCAGCACAGGAAATTCGCTCCAAGGAGCAACACTTATGTCCTCCCGTCTTCCCCAAACTCTGGGTGAGCTGCAGAGCAGCAAAGAATTCTACGAAGCGCGCTTGAAGAAGCGCAGCGTCAAAGACGAGTTGCGCGAGAACCTGATTGCCCGGCTGAAGACCAAGCAGCCGATCTTCCCCGGCATCGTCGGCTTTGAAGATACGGTTGTTCCGCAGATTGTGAACGCGGTGCTGTCTAAACAGAATTTCATTTTGCTCGGCCTGCGCGGCCAGGCCAAGAGCCGCATTCTGCGCGGGCTGACCGAACTGCTCGACGAGCAAATGCCTTATGTCGCCGGCTGCGAGATACGTGACAATCCCTATCACCCGCTGTGCCGGCGCTGCCGCGATCTGATCGCAGAAAAGGGTGCGGAAACGCCGATCGCCTTCCTTCCGCCGGCAGGACCGCTACGTGGAGAAACTGGCCACGCCCGATGTGACGGTGGCTGACCTGGTAGGGCGATCTTGATCCCATCAAAGCGGCGCGCGGCGGCCAGGACTTGTCCAATGAGTTGACCATGCACTACGGCCTGCTGCCCCGGGCCAACCGGGGGATCTTCGCCATCAACGAGCTGCCCGATCTTGCGGGCAAAATCCAGGTGGCGCTGTTCAACATCATGCAGGAAGGCGATGTGCAGATTAAGGGATATCCAGTCCGCCTGGAACTGGATATCGTTCTTGCCTTCAGCGCCAACCCCGAGGATTACACCGCACGCGGCAAAATCGTCACTCCGCTTAAGGACCGCATCGGATCTGAGATCCGCACCCATTATCCCGAGACCATCGAAGAAGGCATGGCCATCACCGCTCAGGAAGCCTGGAGCGAACGGGGTGCGACCAAGATCACCATTCCGCAATTATTTGCGCGAGGTGATCGAGCAGGTGGCGTTCTCTGCGCGCGAAGACAAGAAGGTGGATAAGCGCAGCGGCGTCAGCCAGCGTCTGCCCATCTCCACCATGGAGCTGGTGGTTTCCAATGCCGAGCGGCGGGCGCTGCTGCATGGGGAAAAGCTGGTGGTGCCGCGGGTGAGCGACCTCTACTCCGCCATGCCGGGCATTACCGGAAAACTCGAACTGGAGTATGAAGGAGAGATGCGCGGCGCCGATGTGGTGGTGCGGGAGCTGATTCGCACCGCGATCGGCAAGATCTTCGACAAGTATTTCTCCGGCACCAATACCCAGCAAATCGAGCAATGGTTCAACCTGGGAGGCACGGTGCGCATCGACGACGATCAGCCGTCGCAGGCCATCCTGGAGGAACTGAAGCAGATTCAGGGCCTGTTTGCGCAGCTGTCGCCGGTGTCGGTTAAGGTTTCCGACGCGCCCGAGATCGCGGTGGCCGCGGCGGAATTCCTGCTGGAAGGGATGTACGCTCACAAACGGCTGAGCCGCAGTGAAGAGCGCGGCTTCAGCGCCCAGGAGAAGACCGCGCGCAAGCAGGAGCGCGCGGAGGAACGGGAGTACGACGAATTCCAGGAGCAGCGGCGCAGCCGTCGCGGCTTTAACTAGATGAAACGAATCCGCTACACCAAATACACCGGCGACCCGGCCTCGGAGATGAGCATGGAAGACCTGCTCAAGGCGCTGTCGGAGTATTTGCTCGATTCCGGCTTTCAGGATCCATGGTCGCGTTTCGCCGAGCTCGATGGCGAGCACACCATGGACAACCTGCGCGAGGCGTTGCGCCAGGCCCTGGAGGCGGGCGATCTGTTCGACGGCGAAATGCAGCAGCGCATCGAGCAGATGGCCGAGAACGGCGAGCTTGACCAGTTAATCGACAAGCTCATCGAGCGCATGGAGCAGGAGAACTATATCTCCACCCAGGGACGGCAGGATCCCAACCAGCCATCGACAGGCGGTCAGGCGGGTATGGCCGAGGGCCAGGTGCGGTTCGAGGTGACCGACAAGAGTCTGGACTTTTTGGGCTTCAAGACTTTGCGCGATCTGCTTGGCTCGCTGGGCAAATCGAGCTTTGGACGCCACGATACCCGGCATTTTGCCACCGGCATTGAAGCCAGCGGCGCCTCCAAGGCGTACGAATTCGGAGACGTGCTGAATCTGGATACGACCGCTACGTTGAGCTCGGCCATTGCCCGCGAAGGCATATCCATGCCTCTCAACCTGGAGTACTCCGATCTGCAGGTGCACCAGTGCGAGTATCAGAGTTCCTGCGCCACGGTGGTGATGCTGGATTGTTCTCACTCCATGATTCTTTATGGTGAGGACCGCTTCACCCCGGCCAAGAAGGTGGCGATGGCGCTTTCCCATTTGATTCGCACCCAGTACCCTGGCGACTCGCTCTCGCTGGTGCTGTTTCACGATTCGGCGGAGGAAGTGCCCATTTCCCAGATTGCGCGGGTCAAGGTTGGACCGCACTACACCAATACCCGCGAGGGTCTGCGGGTGGCGCAGCGGATCCTCGAGCGCCAGCGTAAAGACATGAAGCAGATTGTGATGATCACCGATGGCAAGCCCTCGGCACTCACGCTGCCGGATGGGCGCATTTATAAGAATGCCTTCGGGCTCGATCCTCTGGTGGTAAGTGAGACGCTGGAGGAAGTAGCCCGGTGCAAGCGGTCTAACATCATGATCAATACGTTTATGCTGGCTTCGGATCTGGGCCTGGTGCAGTTCGTGCAGAAGATGACCAAGATGTGCCGCGGCAAGGCTTACTTCACTACTCCGGATACTCTGGGCGAATATCTGCTGATGGATTACATGTCGCGCAAAATGCGGACCATCCACTAATCCATTCTTTCCCCGCGTGGGTAACGGAGAGACTCTTACCGTTTATCCAGGCATGTAACAAATCCGGGTGCCCCATATCTCGCTCGTTTTTTGCGAGATGTGGGGGCGACCGTTGGTCGCCCCTTTACCACCTGGACAGATACCAGTCGCAGCGCAGTGTATCCGCCCACCATGTTCGTCGGTAAGGACAGACTCCTACTTAATTGCTCTTCGCCATGTAGATGAAGCGCAGGATAAACAGTGCCGCCAGGATGAAGAGCATCCAGTCTTTGCGCGTGGCCTGACCGCGCAACAGCCTCAGCACCGCAAACGACGTAATGCCGAAGGCCAGACCATTGGCAATGGAAAACGTCAGCGGAATCGTGATCAGGGTGAGAAATGCCGGCACCGCCACCATCGGGTCTGCCCATTCGATCTCAGTGACCGCCGAGATCATCAGCGCGCCTACCAGGATCAACGCCGGCGCGGTAGCCGCGATCGGAATGCTGGCCACCAGCGGCGCCACAAACAGCGCCATCAGGAACAGCAGGCCGGTAACGATCGACGCGACGCCGGTTCTGCCGCCAACAGCGACTCCGGCCGCGCTCTCGATATAGCTGACCACCGTACTGGTGCCGGCCATGGACCCGGCCAACGTCGCCGTAGCGTCGGCAAAAAGAATGCGATTCAAGCGCGGAATCTCGCCGTCCGGGTTTACCAGTCCCGCCTTCTTGGTCACTGCTACCAGGGTGCCGACGTTATCGAAAAGATCCACGAACAGAAATACGAAGACAACCTCCAGCAGCCCAGCCCCAAAGCTTCCTCCTAAGTGCAGAGCTCCGCGAATGTCGAGCTGGAATGCGGTCGCCGTCAAATCCGCCAGGCGATAGTGGACGGGATGCCACTTCACGATTCCAAGGGCGAAGCCGGCGACCGTGGTGCCCACAATCCCCAGCAGCATGGCGGTCCGCACCCCCCACGCCTGCAGTACAGCGATCGATAAAAGGCAGACGCACGCCAGGGCAGTCTGGGGCGCACGCAGATTGCCCATGCCCACGATGGTCGCGGCCTTGGGCACAATAATCCCCGCGTCGCGCAAGCCGACAAAGGCGACGAACAGCCCCACCCCCGCCGCTACCGACGCGAAGAGCTCTCGCGGGATGGCATTCACGATCAACTGGCGAACTCCAGCCGCCGTCAACAGAAGAAAAACACAGCCGGAGATAAACACACAGCCCAGCGCCGTTCTCCAGGGAACACCCATCCCCTTGACCACGGTAAAGGCAAAGTACGCATTGAGTCCCATGCCCGGGCGCGAGCGCAATCGGGATAGTTGGCAATGAGCCCCATCAGAATGCAGCCGATGGCTGCCGACAGGCAGGTGGCGGCGGCAACCGCAGGCACGGGCATGCCCGCCTCGCTCAGGATGCCCGGGTTCACAAACACGATGTACGCCATGGTGAGAAACGTAGTCGCCCCGGCAAGAATCTCGGTCCGCCAGGTCGATCCGCGTTCCTGGATGTGGAACGTTCGCTCGAGATAACTCAACGTTCCGGTGCTGGGCCCCGGCATCGTGGTGCTCATGGTTTGTCCTCGCTCACTGGCCCGGAATGTGATCCTGGTAGCGGTCCCAATTCGTAACAATCTCAGAGACGACAACATTGCCCACGCGGTAAGCCGCTTCGAGCGCCGGCAGGTAAGCGCTGTAGCGATGCCCTGCATTGGCGGCCAGGCTTTCGGCGGCAGTCAACCCAATCGGCGGCTGATCGAAGTTGCTGACCGTGCGCAGCACCATGACCCGATCCAGATCGACGCGTCCAGCATGATGAAGAAAGCTGAGCGATTGCAATACGCCGGTATCTTCCATGGCGGAAGTAACAAAATTGCCCTTCGAGCCGGTCTGATAGCTGACCCAGTTGTTCGCCCATTGGTCGAGTAGTTTGCCATGCCAGAAGGTGGAGGCGGAAAGCGTATCGCCCTTGAGAACGAACGGCGGACGGTGGGCGCTCGCTCCTGCGAAGTGCGCGCGAGCCGCTTCCAGCGCCGGCGAATCGTCGAGCTTGACTGCTTTCGTTTGCTGGTATGCCCACTCCCTCAGCATCCGGGTTGAGATGAAAGACGGCGTAAATTCCTCGCGTACGCGGTTGTTCGTAAGGCACTGTCTTGCCCAGCGGCACATAACCGGTGGTCCATTGCGGAGGAATCTCGCGGGCATCGATCTCATAGGCCAGATCGCCATCCACCACCCATTCTGCCCAGACGGCCGAGCCCAGCGAGGCATCCTCAGGATCGGCGCCGGCAATGCCGGCAACCAGCCAATAGGCCTTGCTGAGATCGAATCGGGGATCAAGACCCAGCGCCATGATGGACGCGGCGGCTCTGGCCGTCCCAACCCCAGCCAGCACTCCCATGACGCCCTGATCGTTCATGCGCAGGTCGTGGTAGCCCTGGGGAAACGGATAGACGTGGGTCAGGTGTTCGCGTTCGACCCAGTATTGATACTCGCCCGGAGTGTCGCCCTGATCGGCTCCGGTCTCAAACAGCGCGATCACGACGACTTTGACGGGGATGGGCGCGGCCGCATCAGCGCTGGCAGCAGACAAGATGCAGAAGAGGAGGGCCAGCAATCGAGTGCTCATACGGGAGCATAGACGGAAGACGGCCCGGGAACCAACAGAAAACCGCAATCAAGAAAACGTCTTCCCCTAATAGGCGATTTTTGACTGGTGTTCCTGCCAGGCGCGAAAGCTCTCGATCGCCTGCTCCGGCAACAAGCGCACCATCGGCAACTTGCGTTGTCTCGCGGCACGGTAAGTTCCTCATAAATGAAGTGGTCGTCGAAGCCAACCTCGGCCGCATCATGACAGGTGTTGCCGAAATAGACTGAGTCCAGCCGGACCCAGTAGATCGCGCCCAGGCACATGGGGCATGGTTCGCAACTGGTGTAAAGCACGCAACCCGGTAACTGAAACGTCCCCAGCGCCTTGCACGCCTCGCGGATAGCATTCACCTCGGCATGCGCCGTGGGATCATTGTCCGCGGTAACCCGGTTGACTCCGGTGGAAACGACCTCTCCGTTTCTGACCACGACCGCCCCAAAAGGGCCGCCTACCCCGCTGCGCACGTTTTCCGTGGCCAGCCGGATGGCGAGTTGCATGAAATCATTCTCACCTTCATGTTCATTTCGCTTGCACTCTCCACAGGGGTGCCCGAATATCCGAAGTATGACACAGGCCTTTATCTCCAGCCGCGTGGTTACGCCCGAGGGAGTGCGGCCGGCCGCGGTCGTCGTCGAGCAGGGACGCATTCAGTCAGTGCGCGAGCCCGCAGACGCCCCGCGCGCAGCCCTGCTGCATCAATTCGGCGACCTGGTGCTGCTGCCCGGCCTGGTGGATTCGCATGTGCACGTGAACGAACCAGGCAGGACGGAATGGGAAGGCTTCGCCACCGCCACCCGCGCCGCGGCGGCCGGCGGATACACCACGCTGGTGGATATGCCGCTCAATTGCCTGCCGGAGACCACCACGGTTGCCGCGCTCGAGGCCAAGCGTAAGGCAGCCGCCGGCCAATGCCGCGTGGATTGGGCGCCGTGGGGCGGATTGACCGGCCTCAACCACGCGACACCTTGTGCCCTTAGCGGAGGCAGGCGTGGCCGGGTTCAAATGCTTCCTGATCGATCCCGGCATCGAAGGTTTCGCCATGATCGGCAAGCAGGAACTCGAGGCGGCGCTACCAACCCTGGCCCGCACCGGCCTGCCCTTGCTGGTGCACGCAGAGCTGGCGGAGCATCTCTACCAAGGGCGGCGACACGGACGACTGGCGGCAGTACGCAACTTATCTGCGCTCGCGTCCCGATGAGGCGGAGTTAGCCGCCATCCGCATGCTGATCGGGCTTTGCCGCAAATATTCGTTTCCGCTGCACATCGTTCATTTGTCCACAGCGCTGGCGCTCGAGGAACTGGCCCAGGCCCGCGCCGAAGGACTGCCCATCACGGTCGAGACCTGCCCTCACTACCTGCACTTTTTCGCCGAAGAGATTCCTGCCGGTGGCACGCTCTTCAAATGCGCGCCGCCCATCCGCTCGCGAGCTAACCGCGAAGCGCTGTGGCAGGGCCTTCGCGATGGAGTCATCGATCTGATCGCGACCGATCACTCCCCTTGCCCGCCATCGATGAAGCAAGGAGATTTCCGCCAGGCGTGGGGAGGGATTGCCAGCCTCAGCGTGGCCATCTCCGTCATTTGGACAGAGATGCGCGAGCGTGGTCTACCCCTTGAAAACCTGGCGCGCTGGATGTCCGCACAGCCGGCCAAACTTGCCGGCCTCGACGAACGCAAAGGGGCCATCGCTGCGGGATACGACGCGGACCTGGTGGTCTTCGATCCCGATGCGGAGTTCACCTTGAGCACCGACGACCTGCATTACCGGCACCTCGTATCTCCGTACCTCGGGGAAAGATTGCATGGCAAGGTGCGAGCTACGTTCGTAAGAGGCGCCGCCGTCTATAAGGAAGGCGCGTTCCCGGACGCACCCGTGGGCATGGAGCAGCGGCGCGAGGCTAGAATCAAAGCTTATCGCTAAGGAGGAGGTCCCAATTGCAAACCCGCGTCGTGGGCGTCTCCGTTCCCCGCAAGGAGGGCGCTGCCAAGCTAACCGGGCAGGCTCGCTATATCGACGATCTCTCGCTGCCGGGCATGATCTTCGGCGCCACGGTGCGCAGCAGCATTGCCCGCGGCGCGATTGAAGAGATCAAATTTGGTGAAGGGATCGCGTGGCACGAGTTCACCATCGTGACCGCCAAAGATATTCCCGGGCCGCAATGTGGTCTCGCTCATCATGGATGACCAGCCCTGCCTGGCCGACGGAATGGTCAATCATCCGGAGGAGCCGATCCTGCTGCTGGCGCATCCCGACCGGCACGCCCTGGCGGCCGCGGTGGCGGCGGTCAACATCACCTATAAGCCCGCGCCCTCGCTGCACACCATCGAAGAAAGCGAGCGCCGCGAGCTGATCATCTGGGGCAAGGACAATATCTTCAAGAGCTACCGGATGGAAAAGGGCGATGTGGACCAGGCCTGGAAGGATGCGGCCTGGATCGTCGAAGGGGAATACAGCACCGGGGCCCAGGAGCAGCTTGTACATCGAACCCAACGGAGTGATCGCACAGGCCGGCGACACGGGAGGTCTGACGGTCTGGGGCTCCATGCAATGCCCGTTTTACGTGCACAAGGCCCTGGTGGCGCTCACCGGCCTGCCGCCGGAAAGCGTGCGCGTCATCCAGGCCGAGACCGGCGGCGCCTTCGGCGGCAAGGAAGAATATCCCTCCATGATCGCCGGCCACGCCGCGCTGCTGGCCATGAAGTCAGGACGCCCGGTGAAGATGATCTATGACCGCATGGAAGACATGGCGGCCACCACCAAGCGGCATCCCTCGCGCACCCGGCACCGCACCGCGGTCAGCGCCGACGGTAAGCTTCTGGCCGCGGAGATCGACTTCGTCACCGACGGCGGCGCTTACGCAACCTTATCTTCGACGGTGCTTTCGCGCGGCACCATCCACGCCGGCGGCCCTTATTACTGGCCCAACATCCGCGTCAACGCCAAGGCGTACGCCACCAACACCCCGCCGCACGGCGCGTTCCGCGGGTTCGGCGCTCCGCAAAGCCTGTTTGCGCTGGAGCGCCACATGGATGTGGTGGCGAAGACGATCGGCATGGCTCCGGACGAATTCCGGCGGCGCAATCTGTTGCGCCAGGGAATGACGCACCGCGACCAACCAGGTGATCCATGATCCGATCGTCATGGATCAAATGCTCGAACGCGCGCTCGAACTTACCGACTACCACGCCAAGGTGAAGCAGTTCGCCGCGCACAACCTTACCAGCACGCAAAAAGAAAGGCATCGGCATGGCTGCCTTTCTGCACGGCGCCGGTTTTACCGGCTCCGGGGAACGCTATCTGAATGCGCTGGTGGGGCTGGAAGCAACGGCGGCAGGCGGCCTGCGGGTGCTGGTGTCGAGTACCGAGTTCGGTCAGGGAACAAACACCATCCTTTGCCAGATTGCCGCGGAGACGCTGGGCCTCGAGTACGACGACGTCAGCATGGCGCCGGTCGATACCAGCATCAGCCCCAACAGCGGGCCGACGGTGGCTTCGCGCACGGCGATGATCATCGGCAGAATTGTGCAGACCGCTGCGTTGAAGATGCGGCAAACGCTGATCGACAGCGGGCTGCTCGAGCCTTCCGCGGGCCGCGAGCAGTTCCTCGCCGCGTGCCAGGCTTACCGCAAGCAATTTGGCGAGCTGCAGTCGTTCAGCCGCTATGAGGCGGCGCCCAATATTTTCTGGAATGATGAGCTGTATAGCGGCGAGGCCTATCGCGCGTATGCCTGGGCGGTTTACGTGGCTGAAGTCACGGTCGATACTTCGACCTACAGCGTCACCATCGATGACTTTGTTGCCTTGCAGGAGATTGGCAAGGTACTGCATCCGGTGCTCGCCGGGGGGCAGATTGAAGGCGGGGTCGCCCAGGGAATTGGCTATGCGCTCTATGAGAAGGTGGTTTGGAAAGACGGGCGGATGATCAACAACCAGATGACCAACTACATCATGCCCACCGCGGAAGACATCCCGCCCATCCGCGTGTACTTCGAAGAAGTGCCTTACCAGTACGGCCCGTATGGGGCCAAGGGAATCGGCGAGTTGCCCATGGACGGCCCCGCGCCGGCGATCATGAATGCGGTGGTGCAGGCGACGGGGATCAACTTCAACTCCATTCCGCTGCTGCCGGAAGATATCTTCCGCGGCCTGACCGCGGAAGCCGGAGCGCCCGGCAGAATCGCTCGAGATCGCGCTGGCAGCGGAGGGAAGCCAATGACCGCCAGCCGCGAGGTTTCCTTCACCGTAAATGGCGCCGCCCACACGGTGTCGGTTTATCCTATGGAGCGCCTGCTCGACGTCTTACGCTCCGAGCTTGGCCTTACCGGAACCAAGGAAGGATGCGGCGAGGGGGAGTGCGGTTCCTGCTCGGTGCTGATGAATGGTGAGCTGGTGAACAGCTGCCTGGTGCCGGTGCTGCAGGCACGAGGGAGCTACGCTGTGCACCATTGAAGGGCTTGCCGGGCGAGACGCGGCCTTCATCCCGTGCAGCAGGCGTTTCTTAAATGCGGCGGGGCGCAGTGCGGCATCTGCACCCCGGGCATGGTGATGGCCACCGTTCATCTTCTGCGCCGACAATCCCACGCCCACCCTGGAGCAGGTTCGCGAAGGGCTGGGTGGAAACCTGTGCCGCTGTACCGGCTATACGCGCATCTTCGACACGCAGTGATGGAAGCGGCGGGTAGTCGCAGACATGAGGGCCCGTCCGTCGGAGTATGAGCTGGTAGCGCCCGGCAAACTGTCCGCGGTGCTGGAATTGCTCGCCAGTGAACCGGGAGTGTGGATGCCGATTGCCGGCGGCACTGAATTGATGGTGCAGTACGGCGCGGGAAGGCTTGGAGCGCGCAAGCTGGTCAGCCTTTGGGGACTGCCCGAGTTGCGGCGCATCGAAAGCACCGACGCAGGAAGTGCTCATCGGCGCCGGATGCACCTACACCGACCTGAGAAATCATCCTCTGGTAGCGCGGGAGTTTCCCCTGCTCGCGCGCGCGGCGTCCTGGACCGGCAGCATTGCCAACCAGAACCGCGGCACTCTTGGCGGCAACATCGTGAATGCATCCCCTGCCGCCGATTCCCTGCCCGCGTTGATGGTCTACGAGGCCGAACTGCTGCTGGCTTCCGCTCGCGGGACACGGCGCATTCCCTATGTCGAGTTCCACACCGGCTACAAGCAAACCAGGCTGGCTGCCGATGAGATCATCCGCGCCATCGCGCTGCAACCGCGATTTGCGGGACTACTACTCGTACTCGCGCAAAGTCGGCACCCGCAATGCACAAGCCATCGCCAAGCTCTGCCTGGCGGCGCTGGGAAAAGTTTCCGACAACAAGATTGAGGACGTGCGGCTGGCCATCGGCAGCATGGCGGTGACTCCGTTGCGGCTGCGGCGGACGGAAGAGGTTCTGCTGGGGCAGCCCTTAGAGTGCGGCATTGATCCGCGAAGCCCGGCAAGCACTGGAAGCAGAGGTCGCTCCCATCGATGACATCCGTTCCAGCGCCCCTTACCGGCTCCACGTCGCGGGCAATCTGCTGCAGGAGTTTCTCGAGGGCCTGTTCGCTTGAATCCCAGTGCTGGCGCGTTGGCATGCGCTGCCGCCGGATGAGGCAGCGGCGGAAATTCTCTCCTGCTGCGGCTCCCGCGCCTGGGCCGCGAAGTTGGCGGCTATGCGCCCGTTTGCGGACGAGCAAAGTCTCTTCGCCGCCGCTGACGACTGCTGGCAGCATCTGCCGGAGGCGGATTGGCTGGAGGCCTTCCGCAGCCATCCTCGCATCGGAGAACAGCACGCGCAGAACAAGACCACCGCTGCCTCCGCTGCGTGGTCACGGTCGGAGCAGAGCCAGATGAAAGAGGCCGATGCTGCTATCCTACTGCGCATGCGAGAGGGTCACCGCGAGTACGAAGAGCGCTTTGGACGGATCTTTATCGTATGCGCCAGCGGCAAGCAGCCTGCGGAAATGCTGCGCATACTGGAGCGTCGCCTGAGCAATGATCCGGCGCAGGAGTTGCTGGAATCGGCCGCGCAACAGCAGCAGATCATGCAGCTCCGGCTGCGCAAGTGGCTGGGGCCGCATGAGCCGCATCTCGACTCATGTGCTGGATACTGCGCTCGGCAGGCCGGCCGCCGGCATGATGGTGCACCTGGAATATGCCGAGCCCATCTGGCCAATGGGAAGAAGCTGGGCGCATGCCAGACCGACGCGATGGCCGCTGCGCCAATCTTTTGCCGCCGAATGAAGATCCGGCTTTGCAGCCCGGACAATACCGGCTGCGCTTCGAAACCGGGACCTATCACGCGGCGCAATCGGTCAAGGGGCTGTACCTCACGGTTGAGATCATGGTGACCGTGCGGCCCGGCGATACCCACTTGCACGTTCCATTGCTTTTGAGTCCGCAATGGCTATACCACCTACAGGGGGAGCTAGCCGGTGATTGCCCTGGCAGAGAATTCGTACGGAAAATCGAGCGTGCGCGTGATGAAGGTGAAGCGCGACCGTCCGTTGCATACCGTGTGGGAATGGAAAGTCGAAGTGCTGCTCTCCGGCGACTTCGAAAGCTGCTTCACCGCCGGCGATAACAGCGCGATCTTGCCCACGGACACGATGAAGAACACGGTTTATTCACGCGCCCGCGAGAGCACGGCCGAGTGTATCGAAGATTTCGCCCTGGAGTTGGGCGCAGTTTTTTCTTACCCGCAATCCGCAGGTCGAGCACGTCGCGATCAATATCGCCAGCACCTCCTGGGAGCATGCTTTGGTCGAGGGTAAGCCGCATCCCTCGACCTTTATTCGCGGCTCCAGCGAAGCACAAACTACGGCTGTTACGTGTGCCCAGGGTGGGGAGGCTTCGGTCACCTCGGGCCTGGAGAACCTGGTTATTCTGAAAACAGCCAACTCAGGATTTGAAGGCTATCTACGCGACTCGCTGACTACTCTGCCGGAGACGGCAGACCGCCTCTTCGGGACCTCGATGCGCGCGCAATGGAAATACAAGTCCGCTGTGCGGCCCTTCGACCAGTCTGCGGAGCAAACTGCGTGACACCCTTATCGAAGCCTTCGCCGAGCACGACAGCAAGTCGGTGCAGCACACACTGTATGCCATGGCCCAGGCGGCGCTCGACGCCGCACCCGAGATCATGGACATGGAGCTGGCCATGCCCAATAAACATTGTCTGCTGGTCGATCTCTCCCGCTTCGGGCAGACCAATCCCAACGAAATCTTCGTGCCCACCGATGAGCCCTATGGCAACATCGTGGCTCGTATCATCAGGAATAAGTGATGCCGAATGACCTGCGAGAGCAGGCGGACAAGGTCATTGCCCGCTGCCGCTATCTCGCCCAATTTACGCGAAGAGCCGGGCCAGATCAAGCGTACTTTTCTTTCCCCCGCGATGCGCGATTGCATGCAGGCGGTGCAAGGATGGATGGAAGCTGCAGGCATGCAGGTCGCAACCGATGCCGCGGGCAATCTCCGCGGGCGATATCCGGCGACCTCCAGCACGCCTGCCTGATGATCGGCTCGCATCTGGACACGGTTCCCAATAGCGGCGCCTTCGACGGCGTGCTGGGCGTGATGCTGGGACTGGCCCTGGTTGAGGCGCTGAACGGAGAACGGCTGCCATTTTCCATCGAGCTGGTCGGATTCTCCGAAGAAGAGGGTGTGCGTTTCCACCTTCCCTTCATCGGCAGCCGGGCATTGGTTGGGCGCCTGGACTCTGAATTGCTGGCGACCAAGGATGGCGACGGAATTTCGATCGCGCAGGCGTTGACAGTCGTTCGGATTGGATCCGCTGAAGATCAAGGACTGCCGCGGTGGGCGAGGACGTAGCCGGCTTCCTCGAATTCCACATCGAGCAGGGCATTCTGCTGGAAAGCGAAGACCTGTCGCTCGGCGTGGTGCACGCGATTGCCGGCCAGAGCCGCGCGGAAATCACCTTTACCGGCCGGGCCAGCCATGCAGGCACGACACCGATGCGGCTGCGCAACGATGCGGTGGCGGGCGCGGCGGAGTGGGTGGTCGAGGTGGAGCGGCTGGCGCTCGACACTCCAGGCCTGGTGGCCACCGTCGGCGATCTGCGCACCCACCCCGGCGCGGGGAATGTGGTTGCCGGGCAGTTGCGCGCCAGCCTCGATGTGCGCCACGGGGATGACGCCATTCGCCACCGGGCGGTGGACAGCCTGCTGGCCCAGGCGGCAGGCGATCGCCCAGCGGCGCGGCCTCACGGTTGCAAGTAGAATGCTGATGGACCAGCCCGCGGTCGCCATGGATGCCGGCATGTGCGCGCTGGCGACGGATGCCATTCGCGACATGGGGATTGCGCCGCTCTCCATGGTCAGCGGCGCCGGCCACGATGCCATGATTTTGCAGGAGCGCGTTCCCAGCACGATGATCTTTCTGCGCAGCCCCGGAGGCGTAAGCCATCATCCCGAGGAGTCGGTTCGTCCCCAGGATGTGGAGAATGCGCTGGCTGCCGGTACTGGCATTTTTGCGTCACATATTCAAGGAAGTACGCAAGGAGCAGCGTGTATAACCTGGGACATACCCGCAGCGATCGCCAACCCACCCATCTGCTGCAGACGCCGGATACCTTTGTGGGCATGCCCCTGCCCGGTTTTGATTCTGTAACCGTCATTGTGCACGCGGCGCCGGCCATCGGAGCCGCCTTCACCCAGTACACCGCGGAGTTCGAACCCGGGGGCTCGCTGGGGCCGGCGCATGGGCAGCGCTTTCTTTACGTGCTCGAAGGCGCGGTATCGGTGGCTCTCGATGGCAAGACGCGCCAGCTTGGCCCGGGCGAATATGGCCACGTGCCTGCCAACCAGCAGCATAGCGTGAAGGCATCGGCTAAAAGCCGCGTGTGCGGTGATCGAGAAGCCGGCGATCTCGCTGCTGCAGGAAGCCCCCGCGCCCGCGATTTTTGGCCAGGAAGACGCCGTCGAGTCGCAGCCCCTGGGCGGCGACAGCGCGCTCCAGGTAAAGCAGCTGCTGCCCACCGTGCCCGGCCTGGACTACGCCGTCAACACCATGTGTTACCAGCCCGGCGCTTCGCTGGCCCTGGTCGAAATTCACGTGATGGAGCACGGGCTGCTGATGCTCGAGGGCGGTGGCATCTACCGGCTCGGAAACTGCTGGTATCCGGTCCAGACGGGAGATTTTATCTGGATGGCGCCCTACTGCCCGCAGTGGTTCGGCGCTCTGGGCAAAACCCCGGCAAAGTATCTGATCTACAAAGACTGGAATCGCCACCCGCTCCCCGGACGGTAAACTATGCAAACACACAATGCACATCGATCGCGACCGGTTGCTGGCTGACCTTGAGACGCTGGCCTCGTTTACGGACGACACGCCGCCGGGTATTTCCCGGCTGGTCTTTGCCGAGGCGGACCAGAAGGCGCGCGTATGGCTCAAAGTCGCAATGCCGCGCCGCCGGGTTGGCGGTGCGCGAAGACGCGGTGGGCAACATGTTTGCCCGCTGGACTGGGGCGCGGCCCGAGCTGGCAGCCATCGGCACCGGCTCTCATATCGACGCCATTCCCCACTCCGGCAAATTCGACGGCACGGTCGGTGTGCTGGGCGGCCTGGAGGCGATCCGCGCTTTGCAGCAAAGTGGCTTTGCGCCGCAACGATCGATCGAGCTCTTGCTCTTTACCGCGGAGGAGCCCACGCGCTTCGGCCTGGGTTGCCTGGGTAGCCGGATGCTGAGCGGCGGCCTGGATAGCTCCGCGGACACGCACCTGAAAGATTCCGAAGGCAGCACGCTGGCCCAACTGCGCGCGGCTGCCGGCTTCCATGGCTCACTCGACCAGGTGCGTCTGCAGGATGGCTACTATGCCGCCTTTGTCGAGTTGCATATCGAGCAGGGACCGCTGCTGGAGAAGGAAGGCCTGGCCGTCGGGCATTGTCACCAGCATCGCCGCGCCCGCTGCATTGCGCATCACTGTAGAGGGCGAGGGAGGCCATGCCGGGGGCGTCCTGATGCCCGACCGCAAGGATGCTTTTTGTGCCGCCGCGGAGATCGTGCTGGCCGTCGAAGAACGCGCGCTGGCCACCGGCTCGGTGGACACCTGCGCTACCGTGGGCAAGTGCCACATCTATCCCGGCGCGGTGAACAGTATTCCCAGCCGGGTGGAGATGGAAGTTGATATCCGCGACACCGACGAGCAGCGCAGAAACCGCGTGCTGCGGTGAGATCGAGCAGGCCTGCACGCACGTGGCGGCCAGGCGAAAGGTGCAGGTGCGGGTTACGCCCGATCAATGCCGATGCTCCGGCGGCTTGCTCACCGCGCATCATCGAGGCGATGGTTGAGGCCGCCGCGGAGAATGGACTTGCTTACAAAAAGATGGTCAGCCGCGCCTATCACGACTCTTTGTTCATGGCCCGGATTGCCCCGGTAGGGATGGTGTTCATCCCTTGCCGCGGCGGAGTCAGTCATCGCCCCGACGAGTATTCCGCGCCGCAGGAAATCGAGAATGGGGTCAAGGTGCTGGCATGCACGCTGGCCAGATTGTCGTTGTCGGAGAGCTAAGGCGAAACAGCAGGTCCCTCCACGCAGGATCCGATGGAGATTGGAAGCGCTCGTCCTTGCGCCTTGTCATCCCGAAGCGCACTGACTTGCCTGGCAAGTGTGAAGGATGGAATGAGACGCTGCCGCCTTTGGTGATATTTCGCTGCCACAGTATGAATGGGAGCCCTACAGTCTCGCTACCGCTCTTCGCGAGATGTGGGATGCCCGACCCTTGACTGTCAATTCGCGACCGCGAAGCAGCAGACGTGACGGTGAGCGGTTGCTCATTTTCACGGACCGTCAGTGGAGGGACCTGCTGTTTCTTCCCTACGCCTGGCCTTCCACATCGGCATGACCAGGTAGAGCAGGATAATGCCCGCGATCGCGAACATGTGATCGGCGCCCTGCTCGCCGCTCCATTCCTTGGATTGCCACATCAGAAACCACTCATTGCCTACACTCAGAAAGGCCGACAGCCACATCAGCAGGCTCAGCGTCAGCGCCACCACTCCCAGCTTCTTGGCGGCGTTGAACGTGGCCGCGCTCTGCGCAAATTGCTCATCAGGCGAAAGCCTGCCCACCAGAGCAGAACGCCGGTCATAATCTCCCAGCAGGACGATGGACACAAAGAACACCAGAGCGGACCGCGGGCGCATGAATGGCGCGCCACATGCCATTGTTTCCCGGGTAGGTGGTGTCCATCAGCAGAACGTGGCGCGACAAAGGTCAGATTGGAGTGGTAGTCGTTGGTATTGTTAAACACCACCAGCGCGTAATAGAAACCAAGCGCAAAGAGAAGCAGCGCCTTCGAGGCACGAATCGTCATTATTGTCCTCCTGCAGCAAAAGTAGAAAAGTAGGCCTGAAGAGCAGCGATGGTCTGGTCGTCATATCCGGGGCTGGCGGCCATTTTACTGCGTGGGTTGAGCGCCTGCGGATTGCGCACATACCTGGCAAAGAAGTCCGGGCTGGTCTTTGCCATGGCGCCGAGCACGGGCCAGGGGATCGATGCCATATGGCCGCCCTCAGCTCCCATGTTGTGACAGCGATAGCAATTCTGCTGTGCGATCCGATAGCCGTCCATCACCGGCGAGCCGGGAGCGAAGTCGCCATGAGGTGCGATGGCGCCGAACACCTGGCTCTCGCTGCGGAAGTCGAGACCGCACGACCTGGAAAGGAATCTGTGCTTCGTCGCTGTGGGAAAGGACTTTGAAGGATGGCGTAAAGCTGGGGTTGGCGATCACGTAAGGTCCCAGCTCACCGCCGTCGTGCGTTTTCGGCCAGCCCTGCTGCGCTTTGCCGTCCACCGTCAGCACCAGCACCGGATGGTGCGCGGCGAGATAGGAGGCTGGGTAGTTGCTGCGATACCCGTCTGCGCAAATAGCCACCACCATGTCTGCATCCGAACCCAACGCACGCTTCAACTGGTCGAGAGGGACGCCACTGACGCGGGCGGGAACGGGAAAATTGGAGTCATCGGAGGTGGTGAAACTGACCTGGGGCAAGCGAAGCAGATCCTGGTAGGAGATGAATTGCCCAGTGCCGATCTCCAGGTCGGTCGGGGCCTGCCGCGACGGATGCAAGAGTGGACTATGCGTTTGCGCGGCAAATAACAAACTGCCGGCGGCAAGGAGAGCGGCAACCACTCGTTTCATTGGCTCATACTAACAAGTGATATAGATTACCAACACATGAGTGCTGAGAAGCAGCTGCTGGAGCTTGGGATTGCTTTACCGGACCCCCCCGCGCCCGGAGGCAATTACGTTTCTGCGAAAGCTGCTAGGAAATCTGCTCTATCTCGCCGGCGTTATTTCGACCGACGCCGGCGGGGTGATCACCGGCACGGCCGGGGCCGATCGCAGCTATTGCCGAGGGCTACGCCGCAGCCCGCGCCTGTGCCTTGACCCAGCTCGCAGTGCTGAAGCATACACTGGGTTCGCTCGACAAGGTACAGCAGATTGTCAGCGTCAATGGCTACGTGAACGCCATCGCGGGCTTTCCCGATCCGCCCGCGGTCATCAACGGAGCTTCCGATCTGTTGGTGGCAGTATTCGGCGACCCGGGCCGCCACGTGCGCGCCGCTATCGGCGTGAGCGCCTTGCCGCGCAACGCGCTGGTTGAGCTGCAGATGATCGTGGCGGTATAAGGAGCCCATGGCCGAACACCGGTTGACCGCTGAGCCCACCCATTCGCGCTGGAACCGCGCCCTCGAACCCCGGCTGACGATCTCATCCGGGGACACGGTGCACATGAGCTGCCTCGACGCCAGCGGCGGCCAGGTAAAACCAGGCGCCGAGCGTGGAGGATTTTCTGGCCATCGACCGAGGCAGGATTCATGCCTTGACCGGCCCCATCCGCATCGACGGCGCCGAGCCCGGCGATGTGCTCGAGATTCAAGTTCTGCAAGTGGAGCACCGTGGGCTGGGGCTGGTCGAGCGTGATCCCGGGGCTCGGGTTTCTGAAAGAGCAGTTTCGTGAGCCGTATCTCTTTCACTGGGCGCTGGACCCCGAGGTTAGCCGTTCGCTGGGACCGGCCGTGGTTCCGCTGCGCCCTTTCTGCGGAGTGATGGGCGTTGCCCCGGCAGAAGACGGCGAGTTCAGAACCCGCCCCCCGGGCCCCTTCGGCGGCAACATGGACGTGCGCGAGCTTTGTGCCGGAGCCACCCTTTACCTGCCAGTGCTGAACCCTGGCGCTTTGTTTTCCGCCGGAGACGCACACGCGGCCCAGGGCGATGGCGAAGTCTGCATTAACGGCATCGAGTGCCCGGCGGAAGTATCGCTGCGCTTCCGTGTCCACCGCCAGCAACCGCTCTCCGGGCCGCTGCTCGAATCAGCAGAATCACTTTCACCAGACGCACCTGCGGATGCATGGATTGTGATCGAGTCAAATCCCGACGCAATGCAGGCAGCCCGCTCCGCCACCCTGCGCATGGTGGAGCTGCTGGTCGCCCGGTGGTCGTTTGCACCCGTCCAGGCTTACCTGCTGTGCAGCGTGGCGATGAAACTGCGCATCAGCCAGGTGGTCAACGAACCCATGATTACGGTGAGCGCCGCCATGCCCAAATGCGTGCTGCCCAGCAGAAAGATGTTTTAACCACCATGGTGATCAACGACCCTGCAACGCTTGCCGAGCTGCGCGAGCTCTATCCCCGCTACGAGCAGGCCCTGGTCGCGAACGATGTAGAGACCCTGATAGGCATGTTCTGGGCCTCGCCCTATGTCGCGCGCTTTGGCCCCACCGAGAGCCTGTACGGCATCACCGAGATTGAAGCCTTTCGCAAAGGGCGCTCCCCGGCGAACCTGGCGCGAACCATCACCCGGCTGGAGATAGTTACATTCGGCAAGGACTTTGCCAGCATCACCGTAGCCTTCGAGCGGGAAATCGAGGGCCGGGTCACTCGAGGCCGCCAGAGCCAGACCTGGGTCCGCCTGGCAGAGGGATGGCGGATCGTTTTTGCCCACGTTTCCATGTTGCCATGATGCACTTTTCCCGGTGCAGGACTCGCGGCTGAATCTAAGCGCATTTTGCTTGGCTCCGTTATCGACTTTGGGCTATGCTCTAACAACACCGCTCTTCTTCCCCGGTTGAGTTTTTGGGCTGTCACCCTGTCGTGACCTTTCTGGTTGCATCGACCGCGTAGTCGCATAGACAAAAAATCAGAGTACGGTCCCAGCTTCTCTCTCACGCGAGGCATGTCCAAGATGTATCTAGTTTCCAGAAGACTTTCGCTCGTCGCCGTCCTGTTTTCAGTCGCCCTGTGCTGCAGCCACAGCTCATGCAGGCCCAACAAACACTGGGTGGAATCACTGGAACGGTGATTGACCCTTCAGGCAGCGCCATTCCCGGAGTAGAGGTGAAGGCGACATCGGAAGACACTTCGCTGGAGCGCACCGCGAAGAGCAATGCTCAGGGCACCTACGCGTTCAACGACCTCCCCATCGGCAAGTACACGGTCACCTTCACCCTGGAAGGTTTTTCAACCGAGCGCTATCCGGGCATCCTGGTGCAGGCCGACCGCACCGTCTCGCTTCCGGCGCAGCTTAAAGTGGGCACCGTAGCGGACTCGGTTGAAGTCGATGTGAACCCACTGCTCAACGCGGTCGACACCACGAACGGCTATGTTCTCGATAGGGCGCAGATTGAGGCCATCCCGCTGCCCACCGGCAGCTTCACCGGGGTCGCCATCCTCACGCCCGGAGTCAACGCGGAACTGCCTGGAGGCACGGGCGTCAACTCCGGCTTGGGCAACGCTCCCATCTGGGCCAACGGCGAGCGCGATACCAGCAACAGCTTTCTGCTCAATGGCGTCGACGGCAGCAACCTGTTCAACGGCAAGAGCACCAGCCAGGTAGCGTCGTATCGCGTGGGCCCGAGCACCGGCGTGGGGAACACCGGCGGCGGCGGCGTCATTCAATCCAGCGCCTCTGTCTATCTCTCCATCGGCAATGCGCTTCCTTCGCCCGCTCCGGAAACTATCCAGGAGGTCCGCGTCAACGCATCGATGTATGACGCGCAACAGGGCGCAACCAGCGGCGCGCACATCGACCTGAGCACCACCTCCGGCACCAACGACTATCACGGAAATCTCTATCTGCATCGCGCCACCAACTGGCTCAATGCCGCGCCGTTCTTCTTCAATCAGGACAACGCTGTTCCTGCGAACGACAAGAATCCGCAGCTGCACCGCTACACCCTGGGCGGAGTGGTCGGCGGCCCCATCATCAAAGACAAGCTCTTCGGCTTCCTCGCCTACCAACACCTGCACGTCAGCGATGCTGAGATCGGCGACTCCTTCCTCGACGTGCCGGTGGGCCTGACCGACGATCGCAGCCCGCAGGCGTTGGCCGCCATCACCAGTGCGGCGGGCTACGATGCGCCCACGGGGGCGATCGATCCGGTCGCGCTCGCCTTATTCAATTCGCCCGCAGTAAAGGGAGAACCCGGCAAATGGCTCATCCCCAACGCGCAGAACGTCACCCTGGATCCGACACATGTCTTTAACGCGTTCATCCCCGGAACGGCCTACTTTATCGGCGACCAGGCGGTTGCCAACCTCGACTACAACGCCACCAGCAAAGACACCCTTGCGCTGAAGTACTACTATCAGCACGACCCGACGGTCGCTCCTTACGCCTACTCCAACGTTCCCGGGTTCACGCAAAAGCTGGACGCCGGGTCGCAGGTCTTTTCCATCAACAACACTTACCTGGTCGGATCGAACCTCAGCACCCAGGAAACCCTGGGCTACTTACGGGAGAAGATTTACAACACCAACGATCAGCCCTTTGGGCCTGCGAACATTCCCGGTGGAAGCTACCCGAGTGCCTCGATTGACACCTTCGGGTCAAACTACTTTCCCGGGCTTTCCATTATTCATGTGCTGGGCGACAGTAAGGTACCGGGGATCGGCGATACGCTGAATATCGGTCCCGGCGCCGGCGGACAGGGTTCGTTGACAGGCGTCTTCCAGAATCGGCTGCATGCCCTCCGGAAACGCGATCTGGGTGCATGGAAAACACAGCATCGGCTTCGGTGGCAGCTATAGCTTCACCCAGCTCAACATCCGCGACCGCCGCCCGGGAACGGGCACCGTTGCCAGCAACGATCTTGGCCAGTTCTTGCAAGGGGTTGGTGACCCCGAACGACGAGCTACAACGTCACCACCTTCCTGCAAGGCAATGCCAACCGCTACTACCGGGCCAACCAGCTTGGCCTGTTCCTGCAGGACAAGTTCCAGATCAAGCCTAACCTGACACTGACCGCCGGCGTCCGCTACGACTGGGACGGCGGGCTGACGCGAGAAAAACGGGAACATCTTCAACTTCGATCCTTCGCTTTACTCCTACGTCACGCCCACCGGTCCTGTGCCTACGGGCGAGAGCCCAGGGACCCTGGGGCCGACACAGAGCGGCTTCATCATCGCCGGCAACAACAAGAATGGAACCGCAGGGCGTAAGCAAGACGACGCTGACCGGACGGCAGTGGGGCTTTGCTCCGCGCCTCGGTGCGGCCTGGCAGCCAACCAGGTTCAACAACAAAGTCGTGGTCCGCTCCGGCATGGGCCTGTACTACGACCGCGGCGAGCTCTTCAGCTACTTCTCGCCTGGCTATGCCATCGGCCTGGTGACGGGCGGGCCATTCGGCGTGGTGCAACAGGTTCCCTTCGTCACTGCCCAGACCTGCCCGGCCGCAAACTACCAATACGGCTATATCCCCACCTGCGGCGGTGGCACCTCCGGTTCGTTGGAGTTTCCTTACACCAACGTGCAAAGTCCAGCGCCGACCAATCCCAAGGCGTCGGATTTCGCAGCATACCTTCCCAATGCGACGTCGATCACCAACGGAGCTCAACCGGTCTCTCTTGGCGTCTACGACCGCAAGAACAAATTGCCCTACTCGATTAACTACACTCTCGACGTGCAGTGGCAGCCACGCAACGATCTGGCCTTCGACTTCGGCTACGTTGGCAACCTGGGCCGGCACCAGGTAATCCCGGTTCCCTTCAACCAGCCAAACATTGCGTCACCGACGAGTGCAGTCCACTCGCAGAACTACTCCTACGGTTACACGCCCACCAATCCGGACGGCAGCTTCATCACCTTAGGGGACGGCTCGACGGCGCTTCTCAACTTTGAAGGCGGCAACATCGACCTCCGCGTTCCCTATATCGGATACGCGGCCGAGTCCATCACCTACAAGGCAGCCGGCGTTTCGGCTTACAACGCTCTGCAGGTGCACGTGGAGAAGCGCATGAGCCACGGGCTGCAGGTTGGCGCTTCCTACACCTACTCCCATGCCCTGGACGAGCAGAGCGCGCTGGGGCTGTTCTACAACGGCAATAACCCGCTCAATCTCCGTGACGGTTACGCTTCTTCTGACTATGACCGCACGCATGTGTTCAACTTCAACTACGTGTACAAGCTGCCTGACTTCTACGGCAAATCCACTCTGGTGGGCCGCTTGACGGATGGGTGGTCGCTGGTCGGGCTGACGGTTCTGCAGAGTGGACAGCCTTTCAGCGTGGTTGACTATAGCGGCGCCGTCGGCAGCCTTTACTACAGCATCTTCGACGGCATCACCAATCCCATCGTGCCCCTGAACTACTCCGCTTGCTCTCCGAAAAAGGCGGAGACCGGGCACTCCGGAGCGTTTGGCGTTAACTATCTTCCCGCCCTCAATCCCCAGTGCTTTACTGTTCCCCTGGTGACCTCGTCGAGCCCTCTGGCATCGGCGGTGCCCGCGGGAGATACGGTCGAGACCAGCTTCACCAACGGTCAGCGTAACATCTTCCGCCAGTCCTCCCAGAAGCGGGCAGACATATCCTTGGTCAAGATGACCAACATCACCGAACGTTACAACCTCAAGTACACCTTCGACGTGTACAACCTGACCAACACCACAAGTTTTGACATCCCCGGCAACCAGGTCTTTCAGAATCAGAACTTCAACCAATTCCCGTCCGCGGGTCAGACCGCATTGCCCGCCGGATGTGACTCGACAGGCAACCAGACCAACAGCAGCTTCTATAACTGCCCGGCTGGCTTAGGCTATGTAACCCATACCATTGGCGCCCCACGACAGATACAGATGTCGCTGGCACTCACGTTCTAGCGTGGCTCGACGTTAAGTAAGAGCCGGATGGCGTAGTTAGCCATCCGGCTTCTTGTTTGCCGGTCCTCTATTTCACCAAGATGCTCGAGACCCCGGTGGCGCCTTCACCATGACAATGCTTGCCAAAGGTTTTCGTTATGCGCGTCCATCGACACTCGAAGAGGCGCTCGCGCTCATGGGAGAAGCGGGAGCCAAGGTGCTTGCCGGCGGCCAGACACTGATTCCCCGTCTGACTGCCGGCATCGATACCCCCCGAGTCCTGGTCGATCTTGGCGGGTTGCGCCAACTGAAACTGATTGACGTGGATGGCTTCAAGGTCACCATCGGGGCCGGGGTGAGCCTCGCGGACGTGGTGCAATCGGCGACCCTGCGGCGGCATTGTCCTTTGCTGCCGCAGGGTGCGGAAAAAACTGCCACGCCTTCCATCCGCAATCGCGGAACCCTGGCCGGCAACTTAGCCTGGGCCGATCCAGCCAGCCAGCTGCCGGTGGTCGCGCTCGCCATCGACGCGGTGTTTCGTATCGCCCGATCAGGCGCCTATCGTTTACTTCCGGCACAAGCCTTTTTCTCCGCCCCCAATCGCACAGCCGTCGCTAAGGACGAGATGGTCACGCACCTGCACGTCAAGGCATTTCCAGAACGAACGGGTTCAAGCCTCTCCGACGTGGCGCTGAGGCAAAACTCCCGTGCACTGGCAACCGCCGCGGCGGTGATAACGCTCGATGCTGTGGGTCGGGTCGAGCGCGCCTCGTTGGCTGTCGGCGGATGTGGCGATGTTCCCAGACGCTGCGCGATCGCCGAATCAAAATTGATCGGGTCGTCGATGGCAGATGCGCCGGGTGTAGCAGCCGAGGCGTTGCGTGCACATCCGCCGGAAAAGGGCAGAGGAGTCTTGGACGCCGAATACGCAATCGCGGTTCTGCCGGTCCTGTTACGCGACGCAGTGCGCGATGCATGTTCCGCGGCTCATACTTTTTGAGTGATATAGCACCATGCTTTTATCTCAGGCCGGACAGGAGCCCACGGTATGTCCTCTTCGCTACATGACCTGAACGTGATGGTGAACGGGCAGGCAATAGCCACGGCCGTTCCGTCAAACCTTCGCCTGGCCGATTTCCTGCGCGACGAATTGGGTCTGACGGGTACACATATAGGCTGTGGGGAAGGACCCTGCGGGAGCTGCACCGTTTTGCTCGACGGTGAAGCAGTGCGGTCTTGCCTGATGCTTGCCGTGCAGGCTCAGGGCTGTTCCATCGAAACTATCGAGAGCGTCGGTACCGATACTGAATTGCATCCAGTGCAGGCTGCGCTTCACGAGCACCACGCGCTACAGTGCGGGTTTTGTACCCCGGGTCTGGTCATGTCTGCCGTGGGCATGTTCCGGACCAACCCTCATCCCAGGCGCAGCGAGATTGCGACCATGCTGCAGGGACACCTGTGCCGCTGTACCGGATACCGCAACATCATCGAGGCCTTGGAAAAGCTCGCGGGAATCCATGAGCCCTCGAAAGCGGAGCACTAAAAATGGCGATCACTCAGCTGGTTGGATCTTCGGTGCGCCGGCGTGAGGATGACCGGCTGTTGCGCGGAGCGGGACGCTTCGTCGCCGATATCTCGCTCCCTGGCATGCTTCATATGGCCATCGTGCGCTCTGCCCGGCCCCACGCAGTGATCCAATGTATTGACCCAACTGCGGCCGTCGCCCAGGACGGCGTTGCGCTGGTGTTAAGTGGTGCGGAGATCGCCAGCGGCGTCAATCCCCTTCCCTCGATCGACTTATTTCCCGACTCCAAGCCGGCGCTCATGCGGGCCCTCGCAATCGATCGGGTTCGCTATGTCGGCGAACCAATCGCCATCGTCGTGGCGACAAATTTGGAGGTTGCTCAATCTGCGGCTAGGGCCATCAACGTGGAATATGAGGATCTGCCGGTGGTTTTGGATCCGGAAGAGGCGGCCAATAATCCGGATGCACCCTTGCTTTATCCGGAGTATGGGACCAACGTTGCCAATATCTGCCGCCAGGAAGTTGGAGATGTCGATCTGGCATTCGCGCACGCGCAACATACGATCGAAGCCGAATTTCGTATCCACCGCGCCGCTCCAGCGCCCATGGAAACCCGCGGCGCCGTGGCTGAGCCTGATGGCTCGCGATTCACCCTCTATACTTCCACCCAATTTCCTCATCTGGTGCGCGCGTTTCTCTCCGGCGTGCTAGGCATGCCTGCAGCCGATATCAGGGTCGTGGCTCCAGATGTCGGGGGTGGCTTCGGCGCCAAATGCGAGTTTTATCCGGAAGAGGTTTTGGCTTCCATCGCCTGCCTGCGATTGAAACAGCCGGTGCGCTGGATCGAGACCCGCGCCGAGAGTTTTCTGGCGACGACGCAGGCGCGGGAGCAGGTCCACCGCGTGCGCGCCGCCTACGATGCCAATGGCATTGTAACCGCGATAGATCTTAATAGCCTGACCAACAACGGAGCCGCGATGGCAACGTTGTCCACCACCCCGGCTTCCATTTCTTCCGCCATGTTCCGCGGGCCGTATCGCATTCCCAATTACCGTGCCAAATCCCTATCCGTTCTGACCAACAAAACTCCACTCGCCGTCTACCGCGGGGCGGGTCACCCGCAAGCTGTGCTGGGCATAGAGCAGATCATGGATCGAATCGCGCGCGATCTGGGTATGGACCGTATCGAGGTTCGGCAACGAAATATGCTCGGTCCCGCTGAGCTTCCTTCGGACCGCGGTACGGAAATTGTGCTGGCCGGAAAAGTCATCTACGACAGTGGCGATTATCCCGAGGCACTCAACCGGGCTGCCGCCCTGTTTGGCTATCGGGAAAGACAGGCCCGGCAAGCGGCAGCACGCGCCGAGGGCCGTCTCGTCGGACTGGGAATCGCGTGCCTGGTCGAAGAAACAGCAATTGGGCCATACGAATCCGCTTACGTTAACGTCGATTCTTCCGGCTGCGTTACAGTTTTGACGGGGGCGTCTCCGCATGGCCAGGGGACCGCGACCGCCATCGCTCAACTGGTCGCCGACGAGTTGCAGATCTCACTGAACTGCATTTTCGTGAAGCATGGAGATACAGACGCCGTGCCCGACGGCCTGGGAACGTTTGCCAGCCGCGGCGGCGCCGATAGGGGGTGCGGCCGCGCGATTGGCCGCCCGGCGGGTCAAAGAAAAGGCGCTGACCATCGCCGCCGAAATGCTCGGAACTGCCGAAGCCGACCTCGAATGGGCTGAGGGAGGCGCCCGGATCCGGAACAAGAGGGCCACTCCGCTATCGCTCGCTGCCATTGCGCGGCGAGCGGCGGGCAACTCGATCGAAGAAATGGTAAATCACCAAGTCCCGGGCATCGCCTTCGCCAATGGTGTGCACATGGCAGAGGTCGAAATCAATCCGGAGACAGGAGAGCGAAGCGTGACTCACTACGCGGCCTTTCACGATTGCGGCACCGTGATCAATCCCAAGATCGTTGAGGGTCAGATTCACGGGGGTGTCGCGCAGGGCTTGGGAGGCATGCTCTTTGAAGAGATTTGTTACGACGACGCTGGGTATCCTTTAACCGCCGGGTTTCTCAATTACCTGCTGCCGACAGCCGGGGACATGCCGCACATACTCAGCGGGAGCATGGCCAGCCCTTCCCCGCTCAATCCATTCGGGATGAAGGGGGCAGGCGAGGGCGGCACCGTGGGGGCGGTCGGCTCCATTGCAAGCGCGATCGCCGATGCCCTGGCGCCTCTCGGCATTCAATTATCGGGCGATGGTCCCTTTACGCCGCCTACCCTTCTCCGCCTGATTCAGTCTGCGTCATTGTGAACAAATTCCGTCAGTGCGCGGAACCCAATAGATCACAGGAAATCGGGGATATGGGGCACCCATTGATTTGTGGCAGGGAGAGATCCCAAGGCGCGGCGTTCATCCCATCCTTACCTACCATCGGGAATTCACCTCCCGCTTTTCCACATGATTATTTGCTTAGGCCCATGGACGGCCATTCCGGGCGCGTATTAGCGTTGGCGGTAAGACAGACTCTATGACCATCAACCGACTCAACGTCCGCTTCTCCAGTCAAGCCTTGCGGCCGCAGCAAGCCACCACCGAAGACGCACTCTCGCCTCGCACTCAGCCCCTGTTGCCGGCGGATGCAGCCGCAATCGAAACCAACACAGACATCGTTTACCTCTCCGACCTCCAGCCCCAACCCGTGGAATGGCTCTGGCAACACCGGCTTGCTGCCGGCACGTTAGCCATGCTCTCCGGCGAGCCCGGATCGGGAAAAACCTGGGTCGCGTTGGCCATCGCGGCGGCGCTGACCAACGGCCGCGCTCCATACACCGGCGAAAAACTCAAACCATGTACCGTCCTTTACGCCTCGACGGAACACACCGCTGCCCAGGTCATTCACCCTCGCTTCGCCACGCTCGAAGGAGATCCCGCACGCCTGGTCGTCCTGCGCGGAGCTCTACTCGAAGACGCGCTCCCCCGAACCCAGGCCCGCCTCGTGATCCTCGACCCTTGGGATGACCTCTTGGGCCCCCAGGTCGACCTGCATCGGGCTTCGGAAACACTTCCCCTCCTCGACCGCCTCGCCGCTCTGGCAGAGAGACACCACTGCTGCATTCTCCTTATCCGTCATCTCAGCAAACGTATCTCCGGCCGGCCTATCCGTCGCGGCCAGGCATCCATCGAACTCTCCTCCGCCCTCCGCACGGAGTTTCTCGCCGGCAGTTCGCTCGACGCACAGGCGCGACCCGCTCTGTTGCACATCAAATCGAACCTTGGACCGCTTGCTCCCCCGCTCGATTACAGAATTAACGAAGTCGGAAATTTCCAATGGACGGGCCTCAGCAGCCTCACCCCGGACGAACTCCTTGCCGACCGTCCCACCGGTGCCGGTCTGCCCAAGCGCAAGTTTGCCGCGCAATGGCTGCGCCAGTACCTGCAGGATGGTAGCCAAACGCAGGGCGCCGTCGAGACAGCCGCCCAGCGCGATGGTGTCTGCATCATCACTTTGCGCCGCGCCAAATTCGATCTCGGTGTTCGTAGTTCCAAAGATGGAAAGGGAGGTGCCTGGTGCTGGGCTTTGCCTCCCCCGGCAGAACAGCACGCAAGATGATCAATTAAATTGTTTGATCATCTTGATCATCTTGATCATCTTTGTGACCAAAGAACTTATTTGGCAACCTTGGCAAATCCTCTCGCTGCCGGGAGGCTTCCGCGCTTGCTGCCCGGACAGGAGCTGCAGATGTCTCTCACAAATTAATCCCCAACCCAGACATGCCCATGTAGGATGGTCGCTGCATCGGAAGCACCTCCAGACCATTGCAGGAGTCGACCTCCAAATGCCGCAAGCCGCAGATACGCCGGGCCTCATCCTGCCAAAGATCGCTAACCCTGCACCTCTCGGACTCGCCGGCTTCGGCCTCACGACGTGCGTCCTCTCCGCCATCAACGCGGGTATGCTTCCGCACGAGGCCGTGCCCGTAGTGGTTCCGCTCGCTTTCGCCTACGGAGGCGTTGCCCAGATCATCGCCGGTATCCTGGAGTTCCGCACCGGCAACACTTTCGGCATGGTTGCCTTCACCTCCTACGGCCTTTTCTGGTGGTGGTTTGCTTTCCTGCAGTGGACCGTCGGCGCCGGATGGCTCAAGCCCGCACCTTCCTCCGCTGTCGCCGCAGTCCTGCTCATGTGGGGCATCTTCACCTTCCTGCTCTGGATCGTCACCTTCCGCGCCAGCAAAGCCGTGTTCAGCATCTTCCTCTTCCTTTGGATCACCTTCTTCCTCCTCGCCGCAGGCGATTTCGGCTATGGCACTGGTAGACTCGGTGGCTATTTTGGCCTAATCACCGGCCTCGACGCCCTCTTTGTCGCCTTTATCGAGATCCTCAACGCCACTGCTAACCGCACGGTCATTCCCCTCGGCAACCCCATCCTCCGCCCCTGAACGAACTTCCGAACGCAGACGTTTCGCCTCCGCAAGCCCAGTGCGGCACGGCTGAAGCCGTGCCCTTCGTTGAGCGACTCTTTCCGCAGCCTGTGAAGCCCGTACCCTTCAAGGACGGCCACCCTCTTGCTTCCTAATTTGCGCTGAGCCGAGTACGCGTTTGCTGGTGTTCACCAGCTAGGGTTTGCCTTCGACGGAACTGGCTGGGTCGTAGTATTCGCGCCAGGAGGCGATCTTGCCCCCTACAAGATCCACGATGATCGCGTCGTGCGAGGTGCCTCGCTTGCCGTCCTTTTTTCGGGTCACGGCCCAATCCCACTCGATGGCTGCCTTCTTGCCGTCGGGGGAGGCGAAGACGTTTTTTATGGTCACGTGGAGATCGCGAAATCTTTGAAGTAGTCCTTCATCGAAGCCGGCATTTCGGGGGCGGGCGTGTTGCCTTCCGGAGAAATCAAGACCGCGGTGGGAAGCCAGTCAGACGCGGCGACCGTGAAGTCCTGCTTCTCCCAGGCTCTGGCCTGACGCTCGACCAACTGCCGGGCCGCGGTTTGCTGGGCCAGGCCTAAAGCGGAGGTGAGCAGCACCGCTAGCAACAGACAAGCTCTTCGTTGGTTTCACTTTCTTCTTCCTTTCGTTAGCGGGTGAGCGTGACCTGCAGGTGAACCAGTGCTGAGGCGTGAAACTCTTTCTGCAGTTCTTCCGCCGTGGCGAAGTGCTTGCCTGCAACGTGGCGGGCAGGCAGATGGAAGACCAGCGGCGACGCAGCGAAGGGATAGGGCGCGAGGCGAAAGTGACGTTCCCCCAGCGACTCAACCGCCACCCGGCTCTCCCCGCCATCGCGCCGAGGCAACGGGTGCAACAGATCCGACGGTTTTGGATAGTCGACACAACTCAACAGCGACAAGTTGTCCATGGCCTGCAGCAGATGGAAGTGATGCTCAACCCAGGCCGGCGAGATCTCTTCCGCCGCAAGCCGCGCCATTCGAGCTTGATCCTGCTGAAACTCCAATTGCCGCGCCAGAAATGCGTCGAGCAGCGGCAAGCTGTGCCGGGTTGGATGGTGGTGCGATCGGCGCGCGCCGTCAGCAGGTTGTAGGTGTGCATGGAGACCAGCAGGGCGGCATACGGATCCGCTTCGGCCACCATGCGGACCGCCCGCTCACGCACGGCCAGATAGTCGGCAGGTCGATCTCTTCAAAGGCGGAATACTTCCCTACCAGCTCGACAGAAAACGCGCTGGGCTTTCCCTGCCGCGTAATTTGCGGCTGTTGATCGCGCGCCGCCCAGCCGTCGTCGTGGGTGCTGACGCCGCGCAATACTCGCTCGCGCGGCTCAGGCGGCGAGAAACAGATCGTTGCCCCATTGCGCGGCGAAGGCTCCCGCCAGGTGCGCATGGTCCACGTGGGTCACCAACCACCAGCCGGTTTCCGATTCCAGACGAAGCATGGTTCGAGTCTCCTTATTCATCCGTCATTGTGCGCGCTGATTCATGCCAGTTGTGCAGGAAATACCACTCCAGAAACATGACCAGGAAAAAGAAAGCAAAGCCCAGCACGGTCGCAGCCAGATACCAGGGCGAAGAGGTAATCGGTTTGCAGCTGGGCGCTGGCGTACAGGATAGAGTAGCCCAGACCGCCCTCGCCCACCCTGCTGGAACCGGCAAACAGTTCGCCGGTGATGGCGCCGATCACGGAGATGCCGGCCGCGATGCGGATACCGACAAACAGCGAAGGCACGGCGTGCGGCAGACGAAGCCGGGTCAGGATCTGGAGCCGCGACGCATTGTGCATCAGGAAGAGATGGATCAGATTCGGCTCCACGCTGATGAGTCCCTGGGTGGTGTTGGCGATAATCGGCGCCAGGCAGATGATGAAGGCCACCAGCGTGACCGACAAAGTGCCCGGACCCACCCACATGAGGATCAGCGGAGCCACGGCCACGATCGGAACCGTCTGCAGCAGGATGGTGTAGGGGTAGAGCATGCGCCGTATCCAGCGCGATTGGGCAAAGATTAACGCGATCAGCACCCCCACAACAATGCTGGCAGCCAGGCCGCCGGCCGCCTCCTCAGAGGTGATGGCAAGCGAGGCCATCAACGATGGGAAGCGGGCGACCACCGCCCTGCCCACGGCGAGCGGCGTGGGCAGCATATAGGGAGGCAGATGCAGAAGCAGGTCGAGCCCCTGCCACAACAGCAGCAGCGCGGCGAAGACGGCCAGCGCGTTGAGCAGGGTGACGGCGTACTTCTTCATGCGCTGTGCACTCCGCGAAGAGCTCGCGAAACCTCGGTCACCAACGATTCAAACTGCGGACTCTCGCGCGTCGACGCTGGTTCGGGGAAAAGGAAGAGTCGATCGTTATTTCCTGCGCGATACGGCCCGGCGAAGGCGCGAGGACAATAATGCGGGTGGAAAGAAAGACAGCTTCCGCTACAGAATGGGTGACGAAGACGGCAGTCCAATTCTGTTCCGCCCGCAGGCGAAGCAGTTCCTCGTTGAGACGATCGCGGGTCATCTCGTCGAGCGCGCCGAAGGGTTCGTCCATCAGCAACAGGCGCGGTCTGGTGGCCAGTGCGCGGGCCACCGAGACGCGCATCTTCATGCCGCCGGAGAGCTGCCGCGGGTAGGCTCGCGCCACGTGGGCGAGACCTACCAAGTCGAGCAGCGACTGCACTTTCTGTTTCCTGACTTCACGGCTGACGTGCTCCAGCTCCAGCCCCAGGCCGACGTTGCTGGTGACCGTGCGCCAGGGCAACAGGGTCGCATCCTGAAAGATGTAGGAGATGGTCTCTCGGGCATTGACCGGGGTCATGCCGTCGACCAGGATGCTGCCGGAGGTCGGCGCTGGTAAGGCCGGAGATCAGCTTGAGCAAAGTGGACTTGCCGCAACCGGAAGGACCGATCAGGCTGACAAATTCGCCCTTGGCGATGGTGAGATCGATTTGCTGCAGCACGGGCGGACTGCTGCCGTAGCGTCTTGCTTACGCCGGAGAGGGTGACCTGCGGGACTTGGAATTCCGCACTCATGAGGTGACCGCCAGTGGCAGTTCCAGCCGGGAGGGATGGTCCGCATCATGCAGCACCATCTGGGTGGAGCGCTGCCAGTTCCACGAATCCGCAAGCCAGGGCTGCACCGCGGTCGATGGATTCCGGTCGTACAAGGGGAAGGCGCTGCTGGCCACTTCCAGGCGAATGGCATCGCCCGCGGCAAAGACACAGGAGGTTGGCTCGAGCTCGATTTGCCAGCAGTGAATGGCATCCGCGGTGTAGCCGGAGTCGCGAAAGAGATAGCGAGGAGCGCGCGATGCCGATGCAGACAAAATCAGCCTGTCCGCCGGGACGGAGTCTCACCAGCTTGCCGGTGAAGTCGGCGTGGGCGGCGGAGGTGACGCAGTAGAGCGTGAGCTCGCGGTGATCCAAACACGTGCAGCGGCTGCAGTCAACGGAGGCGTGGTGTAGACCAGCAGGTTGTTGCCCAATTCGAGCTGGGCCTGATTGAACGGGACCGCTGAGCGCGGCGGCACCGCCGGGAGCGAGCACCGGCGATCTCCGGATCGTAGACGAAGACATCGCGCGGTTGGGCTCAGGTAGTCGGAATGCGTGGTCGAGAGCAGGCCATCTCCTTTGCGCGAGTCGGCGCGGCCTGCCGCTATGCAGATAAAGGGAGAGGCTCTCTTCCGGGAAAGCTCTCCGCATCGAACCATCGATTGGCGCCCAAGGCGAAGTGGCGGATGCGCGGCTGCGCAGGCGAACTCGCCGCTATCCTTCAGCCAATGGTTAAACCAACGCAACAGCAGCGAATCGGTATCGAGCAACGCCTCGGGACCGAGGTTTTGCTCGCCGACCAGTTCGCCCCACGGGATGTGAATCCAGGGACCGGCGACCAGGTATTGGTGTTCCGCATGCGCGGCCATCGCAAGAAAGCCGGCTACGCTGCCCGACAGGTAAGTATCGAACCAGCCTGAGAGGTGCAGTGCGGGCACCGTAATCCGCGCCAGCGATTCGCTCACATCCAGGGCCGACCAGTAAGGGCCGGGTAGACGGATGGGTGAACCAGTCACGCACGTAGGACGGCATTCCCTCATGCTGTAGCTGAGGATGCAATCCATAGGGCGTGACCAGCGGTTGACTGCGCAGGTCGGCCCATGCTTTTTCCAGGCCATCGCTGGCGGCACGGAGTTTGCGCCGCCGGGCATCGGCTTTCATCATTTGCAGGCCCCAACCCAGGCTCGAGGCCAGCCGCAGTGCGCCCTGGCGATAGAACCAGCCGTGATAGAGATCGCAGGCGGTTTGCGCGGGCGCGATGCAGACCAGGCCTTCGGGCTGCTCGGCCGCGGCCAGCAGCTGGGTCATGCCCTGATAGGAGAAGCCATACATGCCCACGCTGCCGTTCGACTTCGCTGCGCGTGCGCAGCCAGCGGATGGTCTCCGCTCCGTCGCGTCCTTCGTTGCGAAAGGGATAGAAGTCGCCTTCGGAATCGCCGCGTCCGCGCACATCCTGGATGACGACGTTGTAGCCGTGGGCGGCAAACCAGACGGGGTGAGCGTAGACCACGGTCGACGCAATATCCCTGCCATAAGGTTGGCGCATGAGCAGGGTCGGGTGCGGCCCGGGCTCCGGCGGGTAGTAGTGATCGGAGACCAGGACGACGCCGTCAGACATGGTGCAGTGCAGGGCGCGTTCGAGACGAACGCCGGAGCCGCAGTCGATCATTGTGCTCATGATTCTTGGCTCATCGCAGGGACAAAGTCGCTCTCGTAAGAACTCATGGGTGCCCCATATCTCGCGGACTGCTTGCGAGATAGCCCAGGACGACAGTCCTGGGCAGGATTTGAAAACAGAACCCGTCGCGTAACGAGCCGCTGAACACCACACTGGATGCCAAGCGCGAGATATGCTGCACCCACCCTTCAAGTCCAGCGAGCAGGACTTTGTCCTGCGAGACTTTGGGCTCGTACGTGCGGGACTTACAACTCGTGCCGCGATACAAAGCTAGGACTGGCTCGTAGCTAGCGAAACTGGGGTGCGCTCCGCCCATCTCTATCGGCCCACGTACGCTGGTGCGAACATGGGGCACCCGTCCAGTTCTGCTGCTCAACAAAATGTTGCTCATGCACAGCACTCACTCCCTGACTCGCTCAGGGTTTATGCCAGTTCTCGTACGCGGCCATGGCGGTCAAAGCAGCCGCGACTTTTTTCGCCGCTTCTTCAATCCAGAGCGTTCCCTTCTCTGCCGCTGGCCGGGTTGGGATCGCCCATGACTCCGCTGGGCGCAATGTCCCGAGTCAGCCAGGCAAAAGTCGCGGGGGCATTTTCCGGACGCAACAGCTCGGGCTTGGCAATATCCGCGATGTAGTTCACGGTGTACTCACTGGTGTGAACCAGCTCCGGAATGGCGCTGAGCAGAAATGAGGTTTCGACTTCACCCGCGTGGAAGCCATAGGTACGCTCCTGTTCGCCCAAGCCCGGTGAAGGCAGCGCCTCCGGAGCCAAAAAGGCGAGAAGACACGCAGCCCAAACTCCGCCCGCAGATCGCGCGCCATTACGTCCACCAGCGACGAGTTGCCTCCATGGGTGTTGTAGAGCACCAGCTTCTTGAAGCCGGAGGCAGCAATGCTGGCGCCCATATCGCGCACCACGGCCATGAAGGTCGAAGCGGAGACAGAAAGCGTTCCCGGGAAAACCAATATGCTCGTTGCTCTTGCCGTAGCAGATTGCGGGCAGCGCATAGACCGGTGTTTCCTGCGGCAGCCGCGCCAGCGCAGCGCCGAGAAGAATGCTGTTAATCAGCGTGTCGGTAGCCAGCGGAAGATGCTGGCCGTGCTGCTCGATGGCCGCCGTGGGCAGCACCAGAACCGTCGTCTCCCGGGAAAGAGCGTCGACCTGCTTCCAGGTGAGATAGGCGAAGTTGCGGGCATCCGGAATCCAGCTCTTCACGATAGGGGCGCTCCGACGGAGTGCCGTTCGAAGGTGACCATCTTGCCCGGATTCAAAAGCCCCTTGGTGTCGTACTTATGTTTGGCCAGCAGTTGCACATTGTCGCTGCGATAGCGGCCTCCGCCCTCCACGTTGTTCACGTGGGGATTGGCCACGCTCACTCCAATCTCGCGACAGTAGTCGATCATTTCGTTCAACCGTTCTTCCGTGCTGAAGCGGACTACAGGAATGGATCCCGGGAACACCACGCCCTGGCGCATTCTTGATGAACTCGAGGTGAAACAGAAACTCGTCGCCGAAGCGCTGCTTGAGCCGGGCAAACTGGCTGCGCGCGTTCACCGCGTCGAAGCCGCATTGCAGGTAGGTGTATTCAGGATCGTACTTCATCGCCCACAGCGTGGTGTGGTTCCAGGTGTAGTCGGAAAGCAAGGGCACGGTGCGCAAGCCCGCGTAGGGAGCGGAGAAAGTCACCACCCCTCCGGCTTCGCGGGCGGCCGTCTCCAGGCTGGTCCGCTGATCCTCCGCGATCATAAAAAATATCAGCGCCTTGCCCTCTGGGCGCGAGGGTGTGCACCGGGCTGAAGAAGGAGGGGATGGGCCACTCGAACGGAGTCACCAGCCGCTTGGTCCATTCTTCTGAAGTGGCGATTCGCTCGCTGAAATCAAAGGCCTGGTCGAAGGTGTCGAAGGCGACGGCACATTGCCCCCACTCCACAGCTGGGCGTCAGCGCCAGCCAGATGCGGGTGATGATGCCATTGGTGCCCCAGGCATGAAGGATCTCGTGAACGGCTTCGCCTTCATGATGGACGACCCGGGGCGGGTCTTCCATGGTGACCACATCGATGGCGCGCACGGTGGCGAAGTCTCGCAGGCCGCCATGCGCCACCGAGCCAATGCCTCCCGAGCCACCGCCCAGAAAGCCTCCGACCGACGCTTTGACCACGGTGGAGGGATAGCAGCGAAGTTCCCATCCCGCCTTGCGGGCCTCGCCTTCGAGCACGCCCAGGCGCACACCGGGCTGGCACACCGCGACTCCATCGAGCGCGATCGATTCAATCTGATCCATGCGCGAGAGGTCGAGAAGCACTCCCCCGTGCAGGGGCACGGCCTGGCCGTAGTTCCCTGTTCCGGCGCCCCGCGCCGTGACGGGAATATCGTTGGCATAGCAATAACGCAGCACATCCTGAATTTCCGTGACCGTCAGCGGGTGCACAACCACGTCGGCGATCTTGCCATCGAGCTGCTTGCGCAGCACCGGCGAGTACCAGTAAAAGTCGCGCGACAGGCGGTTCACCACCTGGGGGACGGTCGACACCCGCGCAGGATCGGCCACGATCGAGGCCAGGGACACTTCAAGCGGCGTTGTCATGCAGTCTCCTTACGGGTGCCCCAGGTGGCGAAGGCCGCCTGCATCCGCGGGTCGGTAAACAGGGTGTTGCAGAGTTCACGCAGGAAGGGCCCGATTACGATGCATTGCATGTCGCTGCGCCGGGCAAGCTCGGCGGCCGGAATCTGAATCTGGCGGCAATGTCGATTCGCATCCTCGATGGTTGCCCCGTAGACCACCCGGTCGAGACCTGCCCACAGGGCGTTGGCCATGCACATGGGACAAGGTTCGCAGGTGGAATAAAGTGTATATCCGCGGAGCGAATAGCTCTTGCGTTTTTTGCATGCCAGGCGCACGGTGCGCAGCTCGGCGTGGGCCGAGGGGTCGTTTTCCAGGGCCACCGCATTGCGCCCCCGCATGAGCGTCTCTCCGCTTTGGCTGTCGACGATCAGGGCGCCGAAGGGCACCGGCCGCGGGAGTGCGGAAGCTAAGCGCGGTAAATTTGACCAGCGCTTTAAGGTGGGTTTCATCCGCCGCCGTAGCGTCCTAATGATGGATTGTTCAACGTTCATGGGGCAGTTTAAATCATTTTCGCTGGGGGTTGAGTGCGTGGTATACACGAACCGAGATGTCTCCTTTGACGGAACTACAAGCGCGTTGTGCACGCGTTCCGGTGCTGGCGCGGGAAGCGTTTGCGCGCGCCAACAGCAATGCGGGCCGGAATGTGTATCTGGCCATGGATCAGGAACGCACGCTGGCGGAAGCAGAGGCGCTCAATGCTCGCTTTCCGCAACCGGGGCAACGGCCGTTGCTCTTCGGCGTTCCCGTTGCCATCAAGGATTGCTTCGACGTCGCGGGCTACCCCACTACCTGCGGCTCCCGCTTCTATGCGGAAAAAAACGGCATCGCGCGCGCCGACTCAAGCCGTGGCTGCGCGGCTGCGCCAGGCCGGCGCCGTGATCATGGGCAAGACCCATCTGCATCAGCTGGCCTACGGCATCACCGGCGAGAACAGCGATTACGGCGATTGCGTTCAGCCCCGCGATCCACAGCTACTCACCGGAGGCTCGTCCAGCGGGAGCGCCGCCAGCGTGCAGGAGGGCTCGGCAGTGGCCGCGATCGGCACCGATACCGGGGGCTCCATCCGCGTGCCCGCGGCGCTCTGCGGGCTGGCCGGCTATCGCTCCACCCTCGGCCTCGGCGGCGCCCAAATATGGGAAGGCGGGGTGCATCTGGCGGTCTCGTTTGACACCGTGGGATGGCTCTTTCGCGACCTGCGCGATGGGCCTGTGCTGGCGGCTGCATTGTTTGGCGTGCAACCAGGCCGCAGCGCCGCAAGGCGTAACCATCGCCGCCGTGGGAGGGTCTTTTCTCGCACGACTGCGAACCGGCGGTGCTCGAGGTTTACCGTGGCTGGCAAGAGAAGCTGCGCCGGAGCGGCGCGCAGATCAAGGACTTCGAGCCGGATTTCTGGGCGGACTCGCGGGAGATTTTCTGCGGCATCCAGGGCCACGAAGCGTCCGAGCTGCATCGCGGGAAATATCGAGCATTTTGAGCGGCCGATCGCGGAGCGGCTGGCCTGGGGCGCATCCCTCTCCGCCGCCACGGTCGAGGGTTTGCGCCAGCGCCATGCGGCATTTCGCGACCAGATGGATCGCCTGCTCGAAGCGCATGACTTTCTCATCCTGCCCTGTGCTCCCATGAGCGCACTGCCGGCAGGCGCCGATCACTCGGCCACGCGGCAGAAGATTCTGCGCTACACCACGCCCGCCAGCCTGGCGGGTACGCCCGCGGTCACGCTGGCAGCACCCGGGGGCGGAGTGCAGTTGATTGCTGCGCGAGGCAGCGACGCCCGCCTGCTCGCTTTCGCGGCCAGCCTGGGGGAAAGATCGTGACTTTGCGAACGATCAGCGTGTGCTTGCTTGGCATTTGCCTGGTACTGGGGGGCTGCGGAAAGCAGCGCGCCCCGAGCGGGCTCACACCGGTGAAGCTGCAAACGGACTGGTATCCGCAGCCGGAGCATGGCGGCTTCTATGACGCGCTCATTCGTGGCTATTACAAAGACGAAGGTCTGGACGTAACCATTCTTCCCGGCGGCCCTTACGTCAACTCCGATCAGGAAGTCTCCGTCGGCGACGCGCAGTTCGCCATGGGATCCTCCGATCATATTCTGCAGGTGATCGGCAATGGCGTGCCGCTGGTAGCGGTGGCTGCGACCATGCAACACGACCCCCAGGCCATCATGGTGCATCAGGATTCACCCGTTCATAGCTTTCAGGATCTGGATGGCCACGCGGTCGCGATCAGGTTAGGCGCTTCGACCTGGTTTGAGTTTCTGGTCCAGCGATACCAACTCAAAAATGTGCGCGAGATTCCGGCAACCTACAGCGTGGCCAATTTTCTTCAGGACCCGGGATACATTCAGCAGATCTTTGTCACCTCTGAACCTTTCTTCGCTCGCCAGTCCGGAGTGCCGGTGCGCACCTTGCTCATCAGCGAAGCGGGCTACAACCCTTACCGTGTCTTCCTAACCTCCCGCTCCTTTCTGCAACAGCATCCGGAAGTAGTGGCTAAGTTCGTGCGCGCTTCGCTGCGCGGCTGGCGCGATTACCTGATTCACCCGGATGACATCAATGCGGCCATCGCCAAGCTCAATCCGGCGATGAGCGTGCCGCAGATGAAGTTCAGCTACGAAGGGTTGAGGGACCAGCACTTCATCACCGGTGACGCTCCCAACGGGGCTGACCTGGGCCGGTTCGATCCTGCCCGCTGGACCAGCATGTACCAGCAACTTCTGGACCTGAAGGTGATCCAGAAGCCGTTCGATCCGTCCACTGCCTACACCCTGCAGTTCATGCCCAAAGGTAACTAAGCGCAACTTTTGGACAAGTAACATAGCCAGGGTGCCCCATTTTTCCGGACCGTGGAAAGGACAGTGTGATTTAGGGGATAAAGAAACAGCAGGTCCCTCCACTACGCTCCCCCGGGAGCGTAGTGGAGGACCTGCTGTTTCTTTATCCCTCCGGGTAGCTGTTGAGGGTACCCAGGCTGCTCCGAGGTAACCAGGGGCGCACATGTCTAACCACTCCGGACATGCTAGTGTTTTGTTGCATGGGTACAGCACGACAGAACGGAAAGCGCGATAGCAAGGGGTCATCGCGCCCAGCGGAAGGCGATGGGGGGCGGCCGGTTGCGGTGGCAACCTCCTCGTACGTGAATATTATCGAAGCGCTGCTGGAGAACGGATCGATGTCGCGTTCCGAGCTGGCAAGCTCCATCGGGCTTAGCCGCTCGGCGTTGACGGAGATGAGCCGGGTCCTGATTCAGCATCAGTTTGTTGAGGAATCGCCGTCCGTGATTGACAAGCAACGGAAGGGCCGGCCCTCCATCATGCTGTCGTTGAACGCCAGATACGGATACTTCGTGGGCGTCGGCCTGACCGAAGACCCTCCCCTGATGGCGCTGACGGATTGTCATGGAAACGTCCTGGCGGAGCACCAAATCGGCATGGTGATGGAGCCGGAAGCGGTCGCCGCGGCCATCGCGCGAGGCATTCCTTATCTCACCCGCGCCTCCAATATTTCGCGCGAAAAGGTACTGGGCATCGGGGTTGCGCTCTCCGGGCATGTCGACCATGCCCGAGGGCATGTGCCTGCATTCGAACCTGCTCGGGTGGCATGATGTGCCGATCGCGAAAATCGTCGAGCGGGTAACCCGGATGCCCACTTATATCGATAACGATGCCCATGCAGTGGCCCTGGGGCAGAAGCTCTTCGGACTGGCGCGCGAACTCAAGAGCTTCATGGTCATTATGCTGGGCAAGAAGATCGGTAGCGGCAGCTACATGCAAGGCCGGCTGTACCGTGGACATACTGGCGCCGCGGGCGAGATTGGCCATTGCACCGTGGCCCCCGGAGGACCCCGTTGCGAATGCGGGAAAGAGGGCTGCGTGGATGTATTTGCCTCGAGCTCTGCACTTCTAAGGAGGGCCGCGGAGCTCGATCTGCAGGTTAAGGAAATTGGGGAGCTGGAGTCGCTCGCCGCGAAGGGCGAGAAGAAGGCGATCGAGCTGCTTCGCCACGCCGGTTCCGCCCTCGGCATCGCGGTCGCAAACTCCATACAGATCAACAATCCCGAGCTGGTGTTGTTTGCCGATTTGGTTGGCTTCGGCGATGGGGTTTTTACCGCCAGTGCCCGGCAGGCGATCGAGAGCAACATCATGCCGCACATGCTTTCCACCACCCGGCTTGAATTCCGGTCGGTGGAAATGGACTTTCTGGTGCGCGGCGCCGCCAGCATCGCCGCCCATCAGTTCCTGATCGAGCGGGCGGGCTAGCTATATGGGCGTAGCTGCAAAAATGGATACGCTTCGATCGCGGCTGAATTACGAGCCGCAGGAACTGGGCTTCGGAACCAGCGGGCGGCGCGGCAAGGTAGTGGACCTGACCCAACTGGAGGTCTACCTCAACGCGCTGGCGGAGCTCGAGTACCTGCAGTCGCTGGCCCCCTCGGAGGGTGGCATTGAGCGGGGCGACCCATTTTATTTCGCTTATGACCTGCGCCCCAGCTCCAGCGAATTTGTCCGCCGGGGAACAAGGCCGCGGGGAGCTTGCCCAAGCCATTGTCGCGGCCATCGGCGATGCCGGGATGCTGGCGGTGAACCTGGGCCGCATTCCCACCCCCGCGCTGGCCAGCTTTGCCTTGTCGCGTCATAAAGGCAGCATCATGGTGACCGGCAGCCACATTCCCTTCGACCGCAACGGTTACAAGACCAACAGCAGCCGGGGTGAACTGCTCAAGGAACAGGAAGCGCCGATTAACGAGCAAGTGAGACAGGTACGCAAGAGGCTGTACGAGCAGCCCTGGGACCAGTCGCGGTTCGACCAGCGGGGAATGCTCAAGAGCGGTCACCAGGCGCTGCCGGTTGAGCACGACGAAGCCCGCGCCGCTTACCTTGCGCGGTTCACTGATTTCTTCGCCGGCTCCACCCTCAAGGGCAAGCGGATCCTGGTCTACCAACACTCGGCAGTGGGCCGCGATTTGCTGGTGGAGATTCTAGAGCGGCTGGGTGCGCAGGTGGTGGCCGGAGGACGCAGCGAAACATTCGTCCCCATTGACACGGAAAACATCGACACCGCGCAGCTGGCCGTGATTCAGGCTCTGGCCGATGAGGCCAGCGCGAGCGACGGTCCTCTCCACGCAGTCGTCTCCACAGACGGCGACAGCGATCGCCCCCTGGTCTTAGGAATCGCCCCGGGAACCAGCTCGGGTGCAATTCTTCGGCGGTGACCTGGTAGGCATGGTGGTGGCAGAGTACCTGCAGGCGGACGCAGTGGTGGTTCCCATCAGTTGCAACGACGCCATCGACCGGGGAAAGCTGGCCCCGGTGGTACAACCGAAGACGCGCATCGGCTCACCCTTTGTGATCGCCGGCATGGAAGCGGCGCTGGCTGAAGGGAAAGAACGAGTGTGCGGATGGGAGCCCAACGGCGGCTTCCTGACCGGCTCGCCGATTACGCGCAACGGCGCCACGCTGCAACCGCTTCCCACCCGGGACGCAGGTTTGCCTATCCTGGGCGTGCTTTTCGCCGCGGAACAGAGCGGGCTCTCACTGGTCGATCTTTTCGCCCGCCTGCCCAAACGTTTCAGCCGCGCCGCTCTGCTCAAGCAATTCCCGCGAGCGACGGCGTTGAAAATCGTCGCCCGATTTTCTCCTCCCGTCCCCAGGCCAGACGATCCAGGAGGATCTGGCGCAGTTCTTCATCCCGGCGCTGGGCTTCGCCAGCATCTCTCATGTGGACTACACCGATGGGGTGCGCATTCTGTTCGCCAACGGCGAGGTAGCCCACGTGCGGCCCTCAGGAAACGCGGATGAGTTGCGCATCTACGCGGTCGCCGATACGCAAAGCCGCGCCGATGCAATTGCCGCCATGGGAGTCGAAGAGCCCGTCGGGTATCCTGCGCCGGATGGAGAAAGCTGTGCATGGCTGAATTGGGCGTACTGACGCTGCACGGCGTGGTTCAGCACTACGATTGGGGCGGCCACAACTTCATCCCGGATCTTTTGGGCATAGAAAACGCAACCCGCAGACCCTTTGCCGAATTGTGGATTGGCGCGCATGCCAAGGCGCCCTTCCATGGTCGAGATTGAGGGCGAGCAGGAACCGCTGGACGAGCTGATTGCCGAGCAGCCTGAGGCTATCCTTGGGCCGGCTGCGAAGGCTCATTTCGGCGGCCGGCTGCCTTACCTCCTTAAAATTCTGGACGTCCACAAGATGCTCTCCATCCAGGCGCATCCTACACTCGCCCAGGCCAAAGAGGGTTTTGCGGGAGAGAATGCCGAGGGCATCCGCCTCGAGGCCAGCGACAGGAATTATAAGGACGATAACCACAAACCGGAAATTGGCGTGGCGCTCACCGAGTTCTGGATGCTGCACGGCTTTCGCCCGCTGGAGCAGATTGCCGGTACCTTGGAACATACTCCAGAGCTGGGTTCCCTGATGGCCGGCTTTCGCCAACGGCTGGCCGCGGCTGGCCACGATCACCAGGCCCGGCGCGGCTTGCTTCGCGAGCTCTACAGCAACGTGATGACCATGCCCCAGGAACAGGTGGATTCGCTGCTCAATGGGCTGCTCTCCCGGCTGCAGGCAAAGCCTGTCACCGATAAGGACAGCGCGGATTACTGGGCGTTGCGGGCGGCGGAGAATTTCCCCTTACCCGGCGGGCACCGCGATCGCGGTATCTTCAGCGTCTATCTGCTCAACCTGGTGCATCTGCGGCCGGGGCAAGGCACCTTCCAACCGGCCGGAGTTCTGCATGCCTATCTTGAGGGAGTGAACGTCGAGTTGATGGCCAACTCCGACAACGTGTTGCGCGGAGGCTTGACCACCAAGCATGTCGACGTCGCGGAACTGCTCAAAATTCTTACCTTCGAAGGCGGCACTCCGGAGGTCTTCGATGGGATCCAGGTGAGCGCCCAGGAAAGGGTCTATCGTACCCCGGCGGAAGAGTTTGAGTTGAGCCGCATCGCGCCTGGGGCCGCACAGCCGATACGCCGGCGAGGCGACCTACGGCCCTAAGGCTCTGCTGGTGTTGCAGGGCTGCGCCACGATTACGGCGGCCGGGCGAGGCACATCGCTCGGCCGTGGGTCCATCGCGTTGGTGCCCTGCGGTACGGAATTTGTCATGGAGACACGAGCGGAAGAGCTGGTGGTCTTCCAGGCGGCCCTTCCCGTTCACGCCCGGGGCGCCGCTTAAGCCGCTCATTCGTGAACCTAATAGGGCGGGGCTGAAGAGTCTGCGTGAGAACTCTGCACTGAGTCCCGCAGGGACGGCTGAGACGTCCTTGGTAGAGGTTGACACCGACTACTTCGGGACTGATCGAATGGCTTATGTTTACCCAGGACAGCCGTCCCCTCGGTACTCAGTACAGAGCTCACCCAGTCTCTTAAGCCGGGTGCGACCTTCAGCTCCTGCGCGAGAAAGGCTTCGACTTCGGCGGAAGAAGGCAACGAGGGTTGGGCGCCGGCGCGGGTAACCGAAATAGCCGCGGCCGCGGCCCCGTATCGGGCAGCTTCGACCGGCGGCTTTCCGCGGGTGAGGGCCACGGCAAACGCTGCGTTGAAACAATCCCCGGCGGCAGTGGTGTCGACCGCTTTCACCGGGAATGCTGGAACCTGTTGCGCAATACAATCACGGCCCGCCAGGAAAACCCCTTGGGACCCCAGCTTGAGGGCCACATTCCGCACCCCCATGGCCAGTAATTTTTCGGCAGCCGCGGGGGGATCGATGATTCACCCGGCCCAGCAGGATCTGCGCCTCGGTTTCGTTGGGCGTAAGCCAGGTGGTACGGCTGAGCACGGCTTCCGGCAGCGGCCTGGCGGGAGCAGGATCCAGCATCAGAGGAGTCTTCGCCTCCCAGGCTTGTTCCGCCAGGCGGATCACCGCCTCCAGTGGGGTTTCCAGTTGCACCAGAATCATGCTTGCCCGCTGCACAGCCTCCACATGAGCATCGATATACGCGGCGGAAACCAGGCGATTCGCTCCCGAGATCACGATGATGGAGTTCTCCCCATTGTCGGCTCTCGAGATGTGCGCCACTCCGCAGGGACCGGCCACCATCTGTACGGCATGGGTATCGACACCCGCGGCTTTCAGGCCAGACAGCAGCCTCTCGGTGAAAAGGTCGGTACCGAGAGCCGCAATCATGTCCACCGGCGCACCCAGTTTGGCGACGGCCACCGCCTGATTGGCGCCCTTGCCTCCGTTGAACACGTCGAAGGTGCTGCCGAGAATTGTCTCTCCCGGCGCCGGGAGGCGGTTGGCGCACGCCACCAGGTCGATGTTGATGCTGCCCACTACCAACAACTTCTTCTCCACGTTCTTTCCCCCGCCCCATCCGTCAGCAGCCATGGAGCCGCTGGGAAAGGATATCGCACGGCAAAGATGAAGAAAGCTGGAAGGGCATTTGAGGGTGGAGGCGCGGGCCGGAATCGAACCAGCATTAAAAGGCTTTGCAGACCCTCCCCTGACCGCTTGGGTTCCGCGCCATTTTGAAGGACGGCCTGTTCGAGTTCAAGGCAGTCAGCTACTTTTCTGAAGTAACTTTAGGTCGAACGTGATGTGGAAGACTACGACTTTTTGCCGGCCCCGCTCCCCTTGGTAACCGGAGTGTAGTACTGAGGCACAGACCGGTCGACAAAAGACTGTTGCCGCGGCCATGCGTTCGATTCTCCGGCCTCATCACCTACATCGTAAATCGCGGCGGCGTGAAACCTCGCCCGTTTGGATTCCGGCCAACTCAGCCTACACAAAAGTTGTAGCCAATTAGTAACCAGGTTGGAGCATATTGCTACCCGATTTACAGCCGATAAGGTTTTCAGCTAGCTAAGAAGCCAAGGCAAAAAGCCGCACCTTCCTAACTCGCAGCGATCGAGAGAATTAACCTTTGCCTGGGTAGATACCGGGTTAAGCCTATCTTCGCAATAAGTACGAAGCACCGGAGTGGAGCGCTCAGTACTGAAGGAATGCGGACCGGTAATGCTATTCGACAGTTTTGCCGATAACTTTAGAATTGCGACGAAATGGGTATCCCTCCGCGGTTTGCGAGTGGTATACGATCCGCTTTGTCATGCAGCAATGAGCCTCCAAAAGACGAGGTTCGGGCGGTATGTCAGCAACATGCTTTGGACCGGTTCTCCCCCCACAGTCAATTCCCGTTCCTTAAGTGTTGACATGTATCTGTAACTGCGCTCTGAGGATTTATTTATGGGCCGAAACTCCAGGCTGCTCCTGTCTGCCTTGCTGACTATCGCCGGCGCCATCCTGCCCAACGCGGCAGAGGCAGGCGCATTGTCTACGGCGACGACACTTGCGCTCTCTTCACCATCGGTAGCTTCGCCTGCGGCGGTGACTCTCACGGCCACAGTCACAGCGGGCGGTGCACCGGTAGCCAACGGCACTGTCACCTTCTGCAATGCTGCTGCAACTTACTGTGAGGACGCCGCCATTGTGGGCAAGGCGCAGTTGAATGGGGGCAGCGCGCGGTTCAAGTTCATTCCCGCAATTGGCGTTCATAACTATAAAGCGATCTTCAATGCCACTGCGGCCGCGGGCGGCAGCATCTCTTCTGTGCAAACCTTGACGGTGACTGGCCTCTATCCAACGACCACGGCCATTGCCGCGAGCGGGAACCCGAGCGGCTATCAGCTAACGGCGACGGTGACCGGCTTCGCCAACCATCCGCCGATCATGGCAGGCACCGTGTCGTTTCAGGACACGAGCAATGGCAACTTCGTTCTGGGAACAGCGTCCCTCGGAACCCCGGCCTATGCCCAGGGCTTCGTCCAGGCGCCCGGTTCGCCCGTCCCCACCGGCAACCAACCCGCAGCGGTCGGTAACGGAGACTTCAACGGGGACGGAAAACCAGACCTGGCAGTGATGGATGCGTATCAGAATGCGATCACCATTTTGCTGGGCAATGGAGACGGCACCTTCACCGAGGCCAGCGGATCCCCGATCCAGGGAATCGGAACCACTCCTTGTATCGTCAACCCCGCCGCCATACCGACGAATTGCTCCATGGCCGTGGGGGATTTTAACCAGGACGGTAATGCTGACCTGGTTGAAACCAGTGAGGGCGACAATACGGTGATCATTCTTTTGGGCCACGGAGACGGCACCTTCACGCCAGCCACCGGCTCCCCGATTTCCGTGGGGAATTTTCCTGAAGCGGTAAGAATCGGAGATTTCAATAACGACGGTCTTCTGGATCTGGCGGTGGCCAACTCCGAGGACAATACCGTAAGTATTTTGCTGGGTAATGGAGACGGCACCTTCACAGCCGCCAGCGGCTCGCCCGTCCCGGTGGGTGCATTTCCATTTTTCCTGGCAGTGTCAGACTTCAACGGTGACGGCTTGGCCGATTTAGCGGTGAGCAACGAAGGGGATAGCACGGTGAACGTCCTACTGGGCAACGGAGACGGCACCTTCACCCAGGCTGCCGGTTCGCCGATTCCTGGGTTCAACTACAGTCCCGCCCAGGTTGTCGCCGCCGATTTCAACGGAGATGGCGTTCCCGATCTGGCGGTAGCAAACTTCATCCCCGTCAACCAAAGCCCTCCCATACCTAACCAAATAAGCAACGTAATCGTCATGCTGGGCAAGGGAGACGGTACCTTTACCCAGGCCCCGGGTTCACCGATTGCGGTGGGATTGTACGCCCTGGCCATGGTTGCCGCAGATTTCAACCAGGACGGCAACACTGACCTTGCGGTCGATAACTATGGCATCATCAATCAACCCACGACCCAGACCTTGACTCTGCTTCTGGGAAACGGACAGGGCGGATTTACGCAAGCCGGGCCGCCGACCCAACTGGGAGATTCTCCCAACGATCTGGCGGCCGCGGACTTCAACGGAGATGGCACCACCGACCTGGCCATTCCGGAGTTAGCCGACTTTAACACCAGCATTTTGCTGTACTATTTCACCCAAACGGCAACCGCCAGTGTGCCGAATATCACGGTTGCCGGCACCGCCACACATTATGTGGACGCCGTCTACCTGGGGAACACTTCCTTTGCCTCCAGCATCTCAACCACGGTTCCTCTGCAGGGCTCGCAGGTCGCTACCAGCTTAACCCTGAGCGCCAATCCCATCCAGCAAATGATCACCATGCCGGTGACGTTTACGGCCCAACTGGCTTCGCTTTCGAACGAGCCTCCTTTCGCCACTCCAACCGGAACGGTCACCTTCTATGATCAGAGTCTCGGTGTCACGCTCGGAACTGCGCCCATGGGGGCAAACGGACAGGCAGTCTACACCACCACCAGCATAGGCCCGGGATCGCACTTCATTACCGCCAGCTATGGCGGCGACCCGACCTTCCTGCCCAGCTCAGCGAATGCAATAACGGTCACGATTGACGAATTGCGCATCCTTCGGGTGGGCAACAACAACACCACCATACTGCCTGGCACGACGGTTGTGTACACCCTCCAGGTGATGCCGCAGGTGGTGGATACGTTCCTGTACAACGTGAGCTTTGCGGCGAGTGGCCTGCCGGCCGGAGCAACCGCTACTTTCTCTCCCGTGACTCTGCCCGCGGGCGGCAAAACGACGAATATCACCATGACCGTCGAGACAGCCGGGACCTCCTCGAACACGCTACCAACGTCACCCTTCGGGCGTCTGTCGCTCGCCCTCGGGGTTTTGCTTCCCCTGTTGGGGACCAAGGCAATGCGCAGGCGTCTGCGACAGATTCCCCCATTTCTGGCAGTGGTGTTGCTTGCAGCGCTTAGCCTGGCCGCGGTCGTGGGCCTGAGCGGGTGCTCGGGTGCGGGCCTTTTCGCGGCGCGAAAAGTTCCCTACTCGATCACGGTCACCGCTACCGAAGGAACAGTTCAGCGCTCAACCCAGGTGCCACTTGCGATTCAGTAGGCGCGGGTATGGGAGAAGGTATGTATAGATCTGCAGCCTTATTGTTGATGGGAACGATGCTGGGAATCAACGCGCCCAGCCTCCACGGCCAAGTCGCGCCAGGAGGTAGAGATTTTTCCCTGCCGCGTGCCGAGGTTTCGCTCAGCCTACAGTGCGACGGAAGCAAACGCCGGGCCCAGCCAATGCGGTTGCTTTTTCACCAACGGCGCCAGCGCAGAAGGAAACTTTCGCACTTATCGCGCCTATACCACGGTGGTCGATGTAACTTACGCGCACGTCGGCAATATTCATAACACGGGTCAACCTTTTTCGCTGCTCATGGCGACTGGTGGAACGCGCATCAATTTCAGGTTTGGCCACCAGCGGCACAGACGGGTGGGATACCTACCACAACATCAAACCTTTTGTTCAAGGGTTGGTGGGTTTTGCCCACGGCTTTGATTCGGCTTTTCCTGACAAAGCAGGATTCATTCAACCTACGGCGAATTCCTTTGCGTTGCTGGTGGGCATTGGGCTGGATGTGAAGTACAGAAGGCATCTCTCCTTCCGCGCGATCCAGGCCGACTACGGATATACCCGGCTGCCCAACCTTGCCGGCAACGATCAGAATCTGCTGCGCATTTCCTCCGGCATCACCATCCACCTCTGGTAGCCACCCGATTTTAGAGTTTGCGCTCTCTCGGTCCCGCTCAATCCACTCCCGGATATACGCCGGGCAGTTTCGCAGCTCCGCGCCATTCGCTTCACAACGCGAGAGAAACTCGATAGAGTCCTGGTCGACGAGTCTGACTTCGCTCATGTCCAATATGAAATTCTGATTCTTCGCCTCTGCGGTGAAGACCTTGCGCAGTTCCGCTAAATGCTCGCCCTCAATTCGACCGCTCACCAACAGTACGACCAGCCCGCCGTCATCCGTTCTTTTCACTTTCCACATCGATTGCCTTCTTTCTTCGGTTGATATTCGGCGGTCACACTTGCCTGGCGTTCCATGCGAGGATCGCCAGGGTGACAATGGCCACGCCGATCCCGTTCATGGCACAACTAAACGCGAACGTGCCCATGATTTGCCCTGCCATGGAGTGGTTCCGCATTGCATTTCCCCTTTCTTCGAGACCTATGCCTCACGATTCTTAATTGCATCCCAGTGGCCAAACCTAAATCATTGGAAACTATGCCGGTTAGGCCAGAACGGAGCAACGAAGTGTTCGGGAATTCGCGAAACCTCGTGAACCGGGAGAACGCGGGAGCGGGCGCTGGAGGAGCTAGGTTCGGGGGCGGGTTTTGGGTTATGTTCATTACATCCAAAACGGCAACTTGGGGAAGCTGGCAACGAAATGACCACAGCCCACCTTAGCGACGACCTAAGGCAGGAGGAGTTGAGAAAGAGCGAAGCCAAATTCCGCTCGCTGTTCGAACTTTCTCCGATTGCCATTTACCTGCTGGACGGCGAAGGCAACTTTCTCTCGGCGAATCCCGCAGGCGTGCAGCTGTTAAAGTCCTCTGCGCAGGAGATTTTGGGCACCAACATCCTCAGCACCTACCCGCCAGAGGAACTCTCCCGGCACCAGGTACCGGCCGAGAAATTGACGGGTGGTTTATTCCGCTTCGAGCGCAGGTTCTTACGCAGAGACGGGACTAGCATTCCGGTAGAAATTTCGCTTTCTGCGATGCTGCCGGGAGGGCGCCAGGCAGTCGTCCAGGATATAAGTGAGCGAAAACGCGCAGCGTCCGCTTTAGAAAGTGCTCTTGATCAGGCGAAGAAGTCGGAAGATCAACTCCAACTCGTCCTGAATTCGATCCCCATGATGGTTTGGAGTGATAACAAGGACGGTAAGAACGATTTCTGCAATCAGCAGGTCATGGAGCAAATCGGCGTAGCAGCAGAAGACGCGGCAACGTTTGACTGGAAGAGCATTCTCCATCCGGAGGATGCGGCGATTGTTTCGCAGAAGTGGGAATCGGCCATGGCGACAGGGGAGATGTATGAGGTCGAAAAACGGTTGCGCGTCGCCGATGGCACTTATCGTTGGTTCCAGACCCGTGCTTTGCCATTTCGCGATGAGCGAGGAGAGATTGTTCGCTGGTATGGCGTTGATACCGACATCGAAGACCTCAAGCGCGCTGAAGAGATACTGGCAGAGCACGCCCGGCAGCTGAAGCAGGTCATCGATCTCAATCCTTTGCAGATGTTTATCTGGGAGGCCGATGCCAGCGCCTCCTACGGGAACCGGGCATCGCACGGACTACTTTGGACCCATTCCACCGATGCCGCCGATGGAGTTTCTCGCGCTGGTCGCTCACCCCGATGATTTGGAGAAACTCCAGGCAGGCCTATCGAACGCACTGTTGAGTGGGACACCCTTCGCCATGGAAACGCGCATGCGGAGACACGACGGTGAATATCGTTGGTTCCTTTACCACATCAGCCCCCTACGAGACGAGCAGCAACGGATCGTTCGCTGGTGTGGCACGCGGATCGATGTCGACGACCGCAAACGAGGCGAAGACCGAACCCTGAGAGAGAATTTGGTTCTACGCGAAGAGATTGAACAGGTTTCGATGTTTGAGGAAATCGTGGGCACATCTCCGGCCATACAAAAAGTATTGGCGCGCGTGGCCAAGGTTGCGGGAACCGACTCGACGGTTCTGATCACCGGCGAAACCGGCACGGGGAAAGAGCTCATTGCACGCGCCATCCACAAACGATCCTCGCGCGCCTCGCGTGCCTTTGTAAGCGTGAATTGCGCCGCGATCCCGCGAGATCTGATCGCGTCGGAGCTGTTCGGTCACGAGAAAGGCGCCTTCACGGGTGCGCTCCAACGTCGACTGGGACGCTTTGAGCTGGCAGACGGGGGAACGCTGTTTCTGGATGAAGTTGGCGAGTTGCCGGCAGAGACCCAGGTCGCGCTGTTGCGGGTGCTGCAGGAAAGGGAGTTTGAGCGCATGGGGGGCGGCCGCCCCATACGCACTGATGTGCGCGTGATCACCGCGACCAATCGCGACTTGCCGGCTGCCATTGTTGCCGGTACCTTCCGCAGCGACCTCTACTATCGCATCAATGTGTTTCCTGTCCACACTCCTCCACTGCGCGAGCGAAGAGAAGACATTCGTCTGCTGGTTGAATATTTCATCGCCCGATTCTCCAGTAAGTCGGGAAAGAAAATAAGACGAATCGATAAGAAAAGCCTGGACCGGCTGCAAGCGTATCCCTGGCCGGGCAACATTCGCGAGTTACAAAACATCATCGAGCGGTCGGTCATTGTGTGCGATACCGAGGATTTTTCGGTGGACGAGAGCTGGCTCTCTCACGAACGCACTTCGAGCCGGCCCTTAGCGGATGAGTTGGTGACTCAGGAAAAGGAAATCATCGAGGCCGCCCTTGCCCAAACCGGCGGCCGGGTTTCCGGGCCCACAGGAGCTGCTGCGCGTTTGGGTATGCCGGCCTCCACTCTGGACTCCAAAATTAAATCGTTAAAGATAAACAAGCGCCAGTTCCAAAGCGTTTAGAAGTCTGGTTCGTTGGGTAGGTTCGGGCTTTAGCCCGGACACCCATACTCAAAACCCATTGGCCTTCAGGCCCTGAGGTGTGCCTTTCTCTTCATGGCTGCGCGGAAATTGAATGAAAAGCATACCTCAGGGCCTGAAGGCCACACTATTTGCCCGGTTAATGTCCGGGCTGAAGCCGGACCTACCCAAAAGCGATTTTTCCGCAACCTGTAAAGCCCGTACAGCACAGCCCTAGCATCGCCAGCGCTAAAGCGCGTGAACGAGTCGAGATTGTTTCCCGGGGCGCTGAAGCGCTCCTTCCCCGCATAAATGCGGAACTTCCACACGCATACCTAAAGCCCGACTCTGCTCAGGCATTTACGGCACGACTAAAGTCCTCAGGCCCAGCCGTTGCTTGCGGACCATGTTCCACATCATTCCGTCCATGGCGTTGTCGATCTCATCGTGCGGTTCCGTCCGGGTATTCGCCAAGGCGGCCCAGCACAACCCGGTCGCCGTTCGCACCATGATGGTCGTCGATCCTGGAAAGCTGCCGTTATGCCACCAGTTTCCCTCGCCCACCATCCAGCCTCTGGCATACTTTGCCGCCGAGGTACTGGGAAACACGGGGCTGGGAGTCGTCATCACCCGGATAGTTTCCGGTTTCAGAATGCTGGGGATGGTCCCCGACCCACCCACGTGGTTCAGAAACTGAACCAGCGCGGAAGGAGTGGCCAGCCATCCACCGTTGGAGTCCATGCGGGCGACGTTCATCTTGTAAGGGTCCTCGTTGTATTGCCCGAAGTACACCACTTCATTGGGAGCACGCTGCTTTAAGGGTGTTCCCCGCGATGCGCATACCGCTGATGCCGCAAGGCGCGAGAATCGCGCTTTGGACATAGTCGGCATAGGGCTGGCCCGTGACCTGTTCGATGACCCGGCCGAGCAGGCAATATCCGAAGTTGGAATAGGCCCAGTGCTCTCCGGGTGGATAGGTGAGCGGCAGGTTCTCCAGGGTCCAGCCGATCAGCTTGGCCTGGTCCCAGGAGTTAAACCGGAACATAGGGTCGGTCGAATCGCCGGGCCAGCCGCCGCAGGTGTGGGTCAGAAGGTGGTCCACCGTGATGTCGGTCACGTATTGTTTGTAGGGACTCTTGCCGTACTTAGTCCCCAGGATGCCGGATGCGCCGAAAACCTTGTCGGTAAGATTCAATTTGCCTTGTTCGATCAGAGTGAAGATGGTCACCGCGGTGATGGGCTTGGTCACGTCTGCGATGCGGAACAGGCTCGACATGTTCGTCGGGCCCAGATCTTTGGCGTTGCCCATCCGAAATCCCTGGTTGAACCCAAACCCCTGATCGAAGACGAATTGACCATTGCGTGCGATGGCGACAGAAAGTGCGGGCACATTGAAACTTCTCTTGAATGCGGCCGCAAGGCGCCCCATTTCGCCGCGCTCGATGCCTGTGGCTGTCTGCCCTGCGGAGCCAAAGCCCCTGCATGGGCAGTCAACCATCCCCACCGCGGCCGCGCCTAATAGATTCTTAAGCAACAAACGTCTACTCAACATAGTTGCTGACTTCCTTTCTGTCGTGGATACCAATTAGTCGGCGCGTCTTGCCTCCCAGGTTCCGTGATGCCCGCGGATACCAAAGTTCCCTTCCATGGTGTTGCCGTCGATCATGCCGCGGAAGGTGAACACGTTCCGCGTCTTGGTGCGAAATACTATGTGACGTACGTTCATCGTGCCTTCGATTCCTCCCGACTGGTACGGACCTTTAAAGTGCCCGGTGAGCGTGTTGCCATTCTGTATCAAGTCAACCGTGTGCGTGCCGGTTTTGCCATCGTCGCCTTTGGTGTAGAGGGTCCAGGTGCCGGCCACATTCGCCGGCGGGCGGTCCTGCGGTAGCTGCTGGGCAACAGCTGTTGCCCAGGGTCAGCAACAGGAAAGCAAGGAAAGCGAGAAAACTCTTATAGCTCTTCATGAATTCCTCCAGTGAGTGAACGTACTGGACGCAAGCTATTCCGCTTGCGTCCATCCGTCTGTTGGGTTGTATTGATCGATGGCCTCTACCGTATCCGTTGTCTGGGGGCCCAGGTCCTGCTGATAAACAACGCCGTCACGGCCCAGGCTGAACGTCATGATGCCGGAGTGTTGATAGTTGACGGGACTGGCAAAGATCGTGAATCCCCCCTGCGTGGTGAGAATGCGGAAAGAGTATCCATGAGAGACCGCCGTTTTGCTGGGGCGCCGGCGGCAAAGATACCCTTGGCAAACTGGTTGAGCCTGCCCAGCGGGCTGGGAGCCTGGCCTTCGGAGACCTCCCAATAGAGCCCATCCTGCTGACCCGGAGTGCTGATGATCGTATCGGTGTACTGATGCGTGCCTGGTGGTAGAGCTCCTCAGCGTTCGCAATCAGCCTGCATGCATCCATCGCGGTGAGTTCATTGCTTCCAATGCGGCGTGCCCGGAGTTCTTCCTCCCCGGCATCGGCGTCGAAGTACCACCGCGAGGAACCATCCTGAGCCAGAGGAATGGGGAAGGGATAGTTGTCGGCTCCAACATAAAGCACCTGGCTGCCATCCGTCATCGCCACCCACCGATTCATCTGGTCATACTTTTTGGCGAACGAATCGGTGGCGGTCGCATCTTCTGCAGGATCTCCTGAACTTACCAGAGTTTTCGCCTTCGGCCCCAGGACCTGGGTGATGGCCTTGTCATCTTTGGCCTGCACTGCCGTTTGCAACGCCTGCCTTGCTTCCGCCGGGGTGGCGAAGGTTTTCTGGGATGTTTCCGTCGCGGTGTTGGTTTGTTTCTTCGAGCAGCCGAGGATGAAAACGACCGCCAACATAGCCAGCGCAGCCAGATCGATAATTTCGGTGCGTGGTCGAGCTTTTCAGTTGCGAATTCATGTTCTTATGTTCCTTTCGGTTGAGATTCATGGTGAGTGAAGCAATCTGTGGGCGGCTTAACGCCGCCCCCCACCACGTTCTCCGCCGCCACTTGACCGCCACGCGGCTGATTGAAGTGTTGCTGGTGTTGTTGGCGTTGTTGATTGAAATGTTGCTGGCGCTGCTGGCCTGCACGTTGTTGACGTTGATAAGACGCCGGGTGCATGCTGGTGCGGCCACGATCAGCTTCGGCGCGAGCCTGATTACCGTTGCCGCTCATGGCAGAGCGGGGCCGGTTGGCGCCGAACTGCGTTGGCGCGATTGAGTCACCCGGCTGATGCTGAACTCCTCCGTTACCGCCGATCAGGCCGTGATTCCCGTTGCGTCCTCCGTTGGGCACATCCGGCCTGTTGCCGTTATTTCTGTTGTTGGCTTCGTTGTCGTTGTTGCGGTTGCCGTTGTTGTTGTTTCTGTTACCGTTGTTGTTGTTGTTGTTGCTGTTCCTGTTGATGATGGTCTTGTTGATGTAAGTGTTGTGGTTGAAGTTGATGTTTCCACCACCACCCCCACCTCCCCAATTCATTCCCCAGGCGCCGAAGCCCCAGCCCCCGCCAAGCCGCCGGCAACAAAGCCGCCCCCGCCGATCGCTGCCCCGATGGCTACCCCTGCGCCGAAGGAAACGCCGGCCGCGACGGCAACGGGCGGTGTGTAAGCCGGCACGATTAACGGCGTACCGTAGACGACCGTCGGGTTGTACTGCGGAACGTAGACCACGTTGCTGTCGGCTGGTTCAATGACAATGGTTTGTGCGCCCTGCTGAACCACCTTGATCTGAGACGATGACTGCAGAGTACCCGCGGCCTGCGCCCTGGCGCGCATGACCTGTACCGCGGCCATCACGTCTGATTGCTGATTGGTGAATGCCTGCCCCAGGTTGGATGTCCAGGAAAGATTCTTCGCCAGATCATGAAGCACCGATGGAAACTGGGTCAGCGCCTTCACGCTCGGATCCCACGACTGTTGATCCACAGCCTGGGTGAGTGCGGTTCCCTGCAGATTCTGATTTTGCGCCAGCCAGTCGTCCGCGAACGCCACCTCGTCTGCATAGCAGGCGGCAGCAAGGACCTGGGCCACCAATGCATCCGGGTAGAGCGCGATGGGGGCAACCAAAGAATCCAGCTGATCTGCGGTTAGCGGCGCGACTGTTGGTGCTGCAGCTGTTGATGAAGGTTGCGGGTTAGTCTGGGCGGTCACTCCCTGCACAAGCAGAATCGCGCACAGCGACATTGAAAGGACCTGGTGCGATGTTCTGGAAATCATTTCTCTCTCTCCGCGTTTAAAAGTGGCGATGTGAGCTTGGCTTGGTACCGAACTCATATCTGTGGCTTCTAAATGCAAGCCTGTAGCCAAAACTTAAACGCTTTAAAGAGAATGATTTACGATGGTCCCGATTCCCGGTCCGCTCGGGAATTCACGAAACTTCGTGATGAATCATTACAAACTGTTGAGCCTAAGACCGCTACGCCCTGTCAAAAAATATCTCCACGAGAGGCCGAGGTCCTAGTGTTAAGAATCTTGACCCGCCACGAACCCGGGTGCCCCATATCTCGCTCGTTTTTCGCGAGATGTGGGGGGCGACCGTTGGTCGCCCCTTTACTACCAGGACGGATTCCAGTCGCAGTGCAGTGGAATCCCACATCTCGCGAAAAACGAGCGAGATATGGGGCACCCCGGGTTCGTAGTAGGTCAAGATTCTTGACGCTATTGGAGGGTGGCGATTACCTGACGAAGGAGGCGGGCGCAAGCGATGGGCCGCTGCTAGAAGTTAAAGACCGCCTGGAGAAAGATGCTGCGGTTCCCGGCCGTGGAGGCGCCGAAGAAGCCGCCGCCCGCCAGCGACTGCGATTCACCGAAGAACGGCGACGAAAGCGTGCCATTGGGCGACCCCAGGTTCTGATGATTGAACAGGTTGGTCGCGAATGCGGTGAGGGTCAGGTTGTACCTGTGCGAAGTAGTCTGGTCCATACGGCCAGGCCCGCCGCGGTTACCGCTCAGGCCACCGCCAGCCGAGTCCGGCACCGCCACCGCGGGGACCGCCGCCACCGCCTCCTCCAGCCCCTGGCAGCCCGGCCGCCTTCCACCTTGGGCCCAATCCCAATCACTTTACTCACGCGCATGTTCAAGCTGACATTCGAAGGACCCGTGCCGATACCATAGGGAATGATCTTTTCGTTGGTGCCGAAGGGGTTGGTGTCGAGGCAGCCAAACGCGTGTGACTCACAACATCCGGCTGGCTGCAACTCGCGGCGAAGGTTGGCCGCGCATTGAACTGGTTGTTCCTGGTCAAATCGCTGCCCACGGTCACGTTATACGGCGCGCCGGAGTTATAGGCGAAAAAAGGAGTCAGCGAAATAGCGTAGGGCGCAGAGAAGTTGCCCAGGATCACAAAGCGGTCGTGAACATCGAAGCTGGATCGTCCGTAGTCGAGCCCGGGATTCTGGGCTACGGAAGGAGTGTAGGTGACGCCATTCGTATCCGCTTTAGCGACGTTATAGGTGTAGAAGGTGAAGAAACTGACATGCGGGTAACTGGCCCTGCCGGAGACGATAATCTGATTTTGCCGGTAGACGCCTCCGGACTGGTATTGCAGATTGTTCTCCTCCGCGGGCGGGAGCGGCATGTCGGGATAAATGCCCAGATCCGCAGTGGCAAACTCCGGAGCTCCAATGTTGTTGGTGAAATATTGGTGGACTCCCCGCCCGTAAAGATAGGTGACATTCCCGGTAATCCTCTTGGCCAACTGACGATCGATACCCACGGCCGCCTGCATATCGGTAGCGGCATGGAAATGCGGGTCGATGGTGTACAGGGTCTGCGCGGTATTCGCAGACGCGACCGCGCCCGAAGTGACCGGAAAGGTGGGATCGGTGATGGTGGAAACCGTCTGGTTGATTCCATTCTGATGAATGGCCTGGATCACATACGGGGTACCCGCGTTGGAGCCGAAGCTATTGGGGACCGTGAACCGTTGATAAAACCAGCCATAACCCGCGCGCACCACAGTTTTCGGCGGCTGCTTGCGATCCCGACGACCCAACGCGTAGGCGAAGGAAAGCCGCGGCGCCCAGTCACTCTTATCGTTGATACGATTTTGCGTTTCCCAACGCAACCCGTAGCTGAAGGTAAAGCGCTGGTTTACCTTCCAGTCGTCCTGGTAGAAAAGCGCGGCATCGAACAGGATCGCGCGCGCAGTGTATTGATTGACGTGCGTGACCTGGTAGGTCTGAGGGGTCTGGTCGAGATAAGCGGTCAAGGACTGAAAGTTATATTGGCCGTTGGTGCCTCCGGTGGTGTAGTTCGCGTCGCGATAAGCACGCAGGCGGGCGCCAAAGTTTAAGGAGTGATTGCCCTCGGCAGCGGCGAAGTAGTTCTGCAATTCATAGATATCCTGGTTGTCGCGCACCACGCCACCGTTGTTGCCGCCTGCAGTTGAAGGAGCCCTGCACGGTGACCGTGGGCGAATCGTTTTGCGCAATGTTCTGATAGCGAAAGCGGCGGTATTGGAAACGGATATCATCGACAATCTTCTTGCTCAGCACCAGGCTGTCACTTACCTGCAGCGTGTTCTCCATGCTTTGGGTGTTGGTGGCTTGCGTCGGCAGAGACAGCTGGCCGACTCCGCCGTTGGTCGTCACGGCGCGGAAGAACTCGTAACGAAGGGTCAAGGTATTCGCTGGCCCGAGCTGCAGGTCAAGCCGCGGGCTCACGTCGATGCGCGAGCTTGGGTTGGGGAAAGCTTCGTTCAGGCGAACGCCGGCAGGGTTCTGCGGCGTAACGCTGGCGGGATCAACCGCATCCACCACGCTCACATTCTGGTTGTTGCGCCCGAACACGCTCACAAAGTAGGAGGCATTCTTCGAAATAGGGCCGCCTACATTGCCTTCCAGGTTGTAAGAGTAGTAGGACGGTTCGGCCGTCTGCAGGATCGGATTGCGCGAGTTGAACGAGGAATCGTTGCCGCGAGCTTCGATCTGGCCGTGCAGCTTATCTGTGCCCGGCTTGGTGAGGATTTCTATCCGCCCATAACCCAGGCGATCGAACTCGGCGGAAAATGGGTTCTGGTTGACGCGTATCTCGCGGATCGAAGACTTGGGCGGCATCTGCCCACCGGTAAACCCGTCAATGTAGATCTCGCCCCCATTGGGACCCGCCGCCGGACCGGCCAAAGCCTGCAGTTGATTCTCCAGTTCATCGGGATCGTCAGAAAGTGCGTCGAGATCCTTACCTTTGAGCACCACGGCGTTAGCATTTTGATCCGGACTGGTATCGACGGTCGCCGCTTCCGCCTCGACCTGTACCTGCTGTTTCTGGGTCTCGATTTGCAGCGCAATATTCAGCGTCTTCGCTTGCCCGGCGGTGAGGGTGACGGTTGAGGTAAAGGGAGCAAAGCCTGCCGTGGTGGCATTCACGGTGTAGACTCCGGCAGCCAGGCCCCGCACCTGGTAAGAACCCGCGCCATCCGACGACACGGTGGCTACTTTTCCTGACGCTGAAGTGACTGTGACCTGTGCCTGGGGGATGACCGCACCGCTGGGATCTAAAACGCGCCCCTGCAGCGTGCCGGTTGGCCCTTGACCGAGAAGCATTTTCGGTAAGGTAAGAGCGCCCAGCAAGACAGCGATCAGAATCAACAAATACTTTGTTTTCATCAGGGTTGCGGGAATACGCCCGGGCCTTACGAGATTGACGCGCAGAACCCCCGGTAAGTTTCCGATTTAACCTTTCGCTTCCGCCTGCGCGCGATTTTTTAATGCTTTCATATACGCGAACCCATAGGCTTGTTCCGGGTAATGCCCGCCTACGACGGTGGGCGTATGGTCGAGGATGACGATGCCGTCAAACTTGACCTCCACCAAGGCCGTCATGATCTTGGACATGTCGTAATAGCCATTGTCCATGAAGGTTTCCACGAAGTGCGGCAGAGGCGCACTCACGTTGCGGAAATGGATCTTCCAGATCTTTTCCGCGCCGAAATAGCGGATCATCTCTGCCGGGTCTTTATGCATCAGCGCCGGACCGCCCTCGTTCCAGCACCCGCAGCATAAGCAGATGCCGACGTTAGGGCTGTTGGCGATCTCCATGGCTCGCTTATAGCCTTCGAAATTGGCGAAGATGCAGCGTGGGACGCCGGCCAGTATCGGCTCCGGTGGATCATCCGGGTGAATCCCAATGCGTACACTGTTTTCCTCCGCGACGGGTGCGACCTGCTTGATGAAATAGGTGTAGTTCTCCCAGATCTCTTCCTTGGAAAACACGCGGCCGTGGGAGAGCGGCTCGTAGTACTTCTTATCCTCCCAGACGCCCACCTTGTTGGGGCTGGCCATATCGAACTCCCGGCCGGAAGCGCCTCGAATCTCGGCCCTGCCGCTACTCCAGATGCCATTGCCCATATGGGCGTAGGTAGTGTAGTAGATGCCCGCCTGGCCCAGGTTGCGTATGTATTGTTTGTATTCCTCGATCTTCTGGTCGCGGCCGGGGAGATTGAGCGTGACCTCAGGCATGTTATGTACGCTGGTGTTGCCGATGTTCCAGACGGTGATGCCCGCATCCGCATAGCGCTTCTTGATCTGGAGGAAGCCTTCGGCGGTCCGCAGGTCGGGGGTGGACGCCACGCTGACATACTCGGCGCCCATCTGCTTAAGGAAAAGCAGATCATCGTCGCTGGGTTTGGCCGTAGACTGCGCGCACAGTTTGATGCCCGGAGCACTGGGATGCACGGTGGCGGAGGCGGTTCGCGGCGAGGAAAAAATTCCGGCGGCGCTCAGAGCGCCTCCGACAGCTAGTTTGACGAACTCTCTCCGGTCGGGAGTAAACCCGGTATTCGTTAGCTCCGATGTTCTCTGATCGATTTCCTTGTGTCCCATGTCATGTCCTTCCAAGCGTGGGCAACATTGTAGCTGAGAGGCGCGTACTCCAGTCCTGCCGGTGCATGATAATGGACGTGCGCGCGCCAAGGAGCACTCCGCATGAAGCTGCTGGTAAAGTTCAACCTTCTTTTGATCGCCGTCTTCAGTCTGGGACTATTGCTGATCGCCCTCCAGGCACAAGGGTTTTTGCAAGAGCAGGCCCAGGCCGAGGTGCTTCGCCAGGCCGGCCTCATGGCGGCCAGTGCCTTGGCGACGCGGAATTACACCGAGCATTACATCACTCCGGTCATCGAAAAGACCACGGAGCACACCACGGCCTTTCTACCGCAGGCCATTCCCTTCTTTGCTTCGACCACGACTTTTGAGGAGATCCGCAGTACTTATCCGGATTACACCTATAAGGAAGCGGCTTTGAACCCGACCAATCTCCGCGATCGCGCCACGGACTGGGAGGCGGACATTATTAACTATTTCCGCAATTCCCCCAAGGAAACCGAGCTGGTGCGATTGCGCGATGCGGCGACCGGACCGAGCCTCTCCCTGGCTCACCCGATTCGGGTAGAAAGTGGATGCCTCGCGTGCCACAGCCAGCCAGGCGTAGCCCCGAAGGCAATGATCAAGCACTACGGAGCGCAAAATGGATTCGGCTGGAACCTGAACGAGGTCATCGGGGCCCAGGTTATTTCGATACCGACGTCGGTGCCCATAAAGATGGCGCGGCAAGCATTGACTCAGCTACTGATCAACCTATCTGTGATTTTTTTGGCGACGATTCTGTTGATCGATATCGGACTGTATTTCATCGTCATCCGCAGATTGCGCAAGATCTCCAATGCCGCAGACCGCATCAGTCAAGGCGAGATGGACCTGGAGCAGGAGCCGGTCCGCGGCAACGACGAGGTGGCGCAGGTAACCCGCTCCTTCTATCGCATGCACACCAGCCTGAAGAAGGCCATCGATCTGCTCAATGGATGATGATGTGAGGTGGCGGATCCAGCCTGGATCGCGCAATGGTTCGGAAGCTTACCAGGCTACGAACCTGGGAAAAAGAAAACAGCAGGTCCCTCCACTACGCTACGCTCCGGTCGGGATGACAATTCATTGGGAAGATTAAAGTTTGTTCCTGCAACTGAATTGTCATCCCGACCGGAGCGTACCCGGATTTCCTGCCGCGCAGCACTGGACGGGGCCGCGTGTGCGGATCTCCGTAAAGAGAGCCGCATGAAGTTCGTCAACGCCACCAAACTCAACAGGAAATCCGGGGGAGCGTAGTGGAGGGACCTGCTGTTTTTCTCCATCCCAGACCGGAACCCCGGGGTTCGTGACAGGTCATCACAGGGCCGCGGGATAAACGTGCATCGACTGCGCGGCGTAGACTCGAAATCGTATTTCAAGGAGCTGGATCATGCCTCTACAGGTCTGTATGGGAGCGATGATGCAATGCAGCTTCGGCATGGCGCCGAGTTCGCTGGTGGTGCTGCCTACCAATAAGGTCTTGACCAACATGGTGCCGGACGCCAACATCATGGACCATATTCCGATGGTCAATATCATGCCCTTCGGCATGTGTCAGTCACCGGCCAACCCAGTGGTAGCCGCAGCCACGGCGGCCGCCCTGGGCGTGCTCACACCAATGCCGTGTATCCCGAACACTCCGGCTCCCTGGATCGCCGGAGCGCCAACCGTGCTGCTGGGTAACTTTCCCACCCTGGACAATGTTTCGCAATTGATGTGCATCTGGGGCGGCGTGATCACATTCACCGACGCGGGCGAGGAAACTGTCCAGGTCCCGTGAGTGCGGTCCCGTAAAAATCCCGTCGATTTTCAGTGAGAAATGGTTTAGGGTTCGTGTTACCCTCGTTTCGCTCACGGACACACGCCATGAACGAACTCGCAACACTGTCCCTGGCGTTTGCGGCTGCAACCGACATCGGCTGCAGACGAACTAATAATGAAGATAGCTACGGCTACGACAACGACGCCACACCTCTACGTAGTCTGCGATGGCGTGGGCGGCGGCGCTGCGGGAGAAGTCGCGAGCAGCACCGCGGTACGGACCCTGATTGAATCGTTCGAGGCGCAATCTCTGGCAACCGATGGAGCACAGGCACAGCCCATTGAAAGCAGATTGCTTCACTCGATTCAGGAGGCGAATCGGATCGTCCGCGAAGCTCGCCCAAAGTAACCTGGATTTCCAGAATATGGGCACAACCCTGGTATGCGCCTGCCTGGATGGAAGTCGAATCCTGATTGGTAACGTTGGCGACAGCCGCGCCTATCTGATTCGCGAGGGCGCTTGCCTGCAGATTACGCAGGACCACTCCCTGCTCGACGAACAACTTCGCAGCGGCATGATCACGCCGGAGATGGCTGCCAACTCAAGCCTGCAATCGGTCATTACCCGGGCCATCGGCGCAGCAGAGACGGTCGAGCCTGACTTCTTTGCCGCCGACCTCCAGCCGGAAGATATCCTGCTGCTTGCCACCGACGGCCTTACCCGCTATCTGCAGCCGGAGGAGATCGCGTCGATCGCATCCGCCACGGGTGGAATTACCCGCGATCTGTCACAGCCTGGTCGAAGTTACCAAGCAGCGTGGCGGCGCGGACAACATCACTTGCATCGTGCTGCGCGCCACCGAAGCGGCTCCCGCCGTCCAGTAACAAACCCGTTGATCACTTGAGCACGGACGTGACGCAGGGTTGTCCAGACAACCCTCCGGGCGCCAGCAACGGTGCGCCCGGACCAGAGACCTCAAAGCGGACCTCCTCCGGAGTGCCATCCGGCAGTGTGATGGGGCGGCCGGATACCTGGATGGGGAACTCCAGTTGTATCCCTGCAGCCGTCCGGGTTACATGGGCGATGCTCACCAGTTGGAAAAGCGCCCAGGTCCCCTGGAACTGCAATGCTTCGGCGCCGTTGTAGGCGAGGGAAGCCTGATGAGCGGTGGCGGCATTCCATTTGAACTGCTGCAGGGTTGAGCCGCTAGGGATTCGCTGGCCGTCCACCACCAGGGTGGCGTTATCCACTCCCCTGCTGGGCAGAAAACGAAGGGTAAAGTTGAAGCCGGCGACGGCCGCTCCGGATGGGTAAAGCGCAGAGGAGATCCCGGCTGCCCGGTTGAAGAACTGCGCAAACGCTGGGCCCACGTGCCCTGCCGCGTTGGGAGCGAGAACATACTGCGTGCCCTGCTGCACCAGCCACTGCTTGAGATCCTGGTTATAGTACGTCCATAGTTTGCCCGTGCCGGGTGCAAAGAGAGCATTCACGTCCTCCAGGCTGGCCTGTTCATTGTTGGTCAAATCCCTGCTGGCTTGGGTTTTCGACAAGGCCACAAAGGGGAATTTGCCCAACACGGTGCAGGTCGTTCCCGGGCGGTCCCGGGGGTGGGGGGGCGGCGACACGCACTTGATGGGCGACCCCAGCAGGGAAATCACGGTTTTCTCGGTATGCATCGCAGGATCAACGTTAAACGCCTGCGCTGTCTGCTGTATCGCCAGGTCGGCCGCCGAAACAGCCGAGTTCAGCATATCTCCGCGACGTGTCCGGGTTCTGATTGAACTGGTTCGCGGCGACGGAAAGAGACAACAGCGCATTCACATAGTTCGGTATTGCCCGGCCCTATGAAGCGGGCGGTCGCGTTGGGATCGACCAACACCTGCGCCGGCTGGAAGATGGCCTTGATCTGCGGGTCGGCCACCGCGGTGTTGGAGGAGACGGTGTAGAAGAACTCCAGGATGGGCGACTCCGGTCCGGCGAGCGCGTTCAGCTTTTCCGGGAGCTTCGTGAATCGATCCACAACCCGCAACCCGGGCCTCGGTCAGAAAGGCGTGCCACTGCTTGATGAAGTCACCGCTATACGATGCCGTTAATTGCTTGCTCACGCTCGCGGTATCGAGCGAACCTGCAGCCTGGTTGCCCAGCACCCAGGTTTCGCCCTGAAAATATCGATCGGGGTGGCGGACGGCTTCCTGCATAAAGGCAAAGCCGGAGCGAGTGAATGCGCCGGGCACAATATGCGGCTCGACCACCCAGGCGGCGGAGTTGGGATATTGCCGGTTGAAATCGACCGCGGGGGCTGGCCTTCCCAGCCGCCGTAAGCATGTCCTGGTAAATGCGCGGCACGGCGCCAAAGTTAGCCAGATAGGTGCGCGCGTGATCCACCGCCGCGGCATCGGGATTGATGCGTGTAAGGGTTCTGGCGAAGCAGCTCGCTCGCATAGAAATCAATTTGTTGACGAGCCAGTTGGGGCTGCGCGGGATCCATCGATCGCGGATGCTGGCCAATACTGCAGGAAGACCGGAGTGAGGAACTGGGGTACGCTTTTGTCTGGATTGCTGGTGGTGATCAGATACGCCTTGAGCGGGTTGTAAGCGGCGGTATAGTCGGCGCCCGGCGCCGGCGCATTGGGCAAGCCGCGCAGATAGCTGACAAAGTTCGCCTGGGTGGGATTGAGCAGCATCGGGCGAAAGCGGTCGAAGTAGATTCGCCGCGCGCGCGCGGCCAGTTTGTCTCCCTGGTAGAGTCCAAAGCGGTAGCTCCACGGCGGACCGTTCTTTTGGTAGCCGTCCAGCTGCACGATCGCGAGACGCAGCTGATCGAGAGCCTGCAGATCGCCCAGACTGGGCGCCGAAGACGAGGCGGCACGAACTACCGGCAATGCCTGGGCTGCACCGATCAATTTTTGCTTCGAGCGCCGAGTTATTCAGGTAGGAGAGCAACAGCAGGCCGGTGTAAAGAGCGAAGACAGGATCGCCAGCGAGGCAAAGAGAATTCTGCGAAACAGGCGCGCGGGCGCGGTCTGCTGCGTGGCCGACAAAGCGCTCTTATCCCCCAGAATTATCTCCGGGAAAGAGCCGGGGAAGAAATGTCCATTGCGGCGCGCGGGTGGATATCCTCATGTGGCTGTGCGGCGGGCCGGCGGCAGCCTGCAACTCCTGCCTGGAAAAGATAACTGTCGCGCCTACGTCCAGCGGCTGCGCTCTGGACCGGCGCGGGGCGGCGCACCCACGATCTGCTCCACCATCTGGGCGCGCAAGCCGGTAAAGTAAAAGCCCCGCAGATAAGGATTGGCGCTTAATTGGCTGGGCTTGCATAGCTCCACCAGGTACTGGCTCAGGTTCTTGCGCAGCTTGCCAAATTCACGCGGAAACTCGTACACCCCGGGAGCATTTCTTGGCTCGGTCTCCCGGTCCAACACCTCCACCCGAAATTCGCCCAAAGCATAGGTGAGCGCATCGAGCGCGCTCCCCAGTTCGCGCGAAACCTTATCGGCATAAACGCCGGCGCGAAGCGTCACTCCTGGGAAGCAGTGTGCCCAGGACCTGCCGTACTTCATCATTCGATAGGTTGCGGACGTACTCGGCAAAATGAGGGACACGATCCAGCTTGGTGACAATGACATAGACGGGCAGCGCCGCGCCGAGCAGCCGGCTGATCTGGCGCAATTGCGCGCTGATGGCGCGGGCAGAGGCCAGAGATGACGTGGGGGCGTCGCCCACCAGAAACTGCTCCGCGCTCACGCAAACACGGCCACCGCGCGGGCAGGCGCAACCGATCCGAAGGTGGAGCGGTAAGCCTTGGGGCGGGTGCGCGCGATCAGCCGGTTGAGCATGCCCGGCGTTCTGCCGTATGGCCTCCCCGGCTTCGAGGATGGCTGCCTGGCGGGTGAACCATAGGTTCAGCAGCGGTGTCGGGGAAACATCGCCTTCCCGCGGCGCCGTACCGGCGATGAGTTCCGGGTCCAGGCCGGAGCGCAGCACGAGTGGTGGTCTTGGCCGAGCCGGCTTCCCCCAGCAGGTAAAGGAGGGGCAGCCCATCGAGCGATTTCGGTCCTTGCTGTTGCGAAGGCCGGAGTTTGCGATTGGCGTCAGTTCAGGAGAACGTCGATTTCACTGCTCCCTCGCCGTCGCCGGATACTTCTTCTCCCTGCGCTGGCGCTTCTTGGCGCGGAAATGAATGACCAGGATGGCCACCGCCGCAGCGACCCCAGCCAGCACGAATCAGGGTCACCAGCAGGATCAGCGCAGTGCCGTGCAAATGAAGCAAGGCTACGGCGCCATAGGCCAGCAGCCCGGCAACCAGGAAAACGGCAAGAGCGAGCAGATAGATGAGCAAAAATCCTCCCGGCGCCGGTCAGGGTTATCCCAGTTGGGATACCCCGGAGCTTAGGGCGAACCAGAAGCCGCCATAAGGCCAGCAGCATGGCCAGCAGCAGGCAAAGCGCGGCGATGCCCAGTCCCCGGCTCCAGCGGTCGATCGCCCGGCTGCGCTTGACCTCCGGTGGGGGGGCGTCGGGGCGAAGAAAGAGCATTGCGCCGCGAATGCGCCCGATCTTGTCCCGTATCTGGCGAACGAAGGTCTCGATCTCTCCCCCCCCGCCCAGCGCGTAACGGCCGCGGTAGCCGAGCAGAAGGCAGAGGCAGTAGACTTCGAGGCAGTCGGCGGTTTCATGCGTGTCCTGGGCGGGCGAGAAGGCTGCGCAGGTTCTCAAAAAAGACCTCACCCATCCGATGGTGGCCGAAGAGTTCCTCTTGCAGCGGGCGCTGCTGCCAGTCCGCGAAGGTTGGGTTTTGCAGCATCAGCACGCTCTCATCGAGAAACGCCGACCACGGCAGAGAAGGACAACTGAATCATCTCACTCGAGTACCCCAGCGCCTTGGCCTGTTCCATTGCGGCCTTCAGCGCCGCCCGGATGTTGGTGCGAAAAACCTGGGAGTTCTGCAGCGCCTGCTGTTGGGAGCCGAGCCGCAGAATGGTAGTAAAGGAGTTTTCATAGCAGGAGGCCAGGCTTTGGGTGCGCGGCGGGCTTTCATTCATGCGTGCGTTCCCCTGCAAGCGGCAATGGCCACAATTAAATCATCGTGAGCATACCTCAAGCACGGCTAAGACAGAGAAAAACTTCGGAGACTGCGGACGGGTGCAGAAGGGTTGCGTTTGCCTGCCGGATTGTTTACCGTCTAAGCTCTCGCCTATATGAGTCAAGACGGCAAACCCGGAGCGCCGCCCCCAGGCCCGGCCGATCCTTTGAGCGCGACGGGCATGTTTCTGGACGCTTTCCTGCGTCCTGCGGAGGAGCCGCAGGAGAGTTTTGCCAAGCCGGCCGCAGGCGAATCGAAGGCGCCCGCACCCGGCGAGTTCACGCAAATATTTGGGGCGCTGAACCCGGCCGGACCGGCCCCGGCGCCGCGGGAAGAAGCCGCACGCATTTCTGAGCGGAAGGCCGTTCCCCCGGCTTCTCCCGCCAATCCTCCGCGAATGAAGGGTTTTTCTTCCCCTGGTGCTTCTGACTCCGCGTCCGACGAAGGAAGTTTCACCCAGGTTTTCCGCACGATTTCCGCATCTCCTGCACCTACGCCTCAGATCCGGCCGATTCAGCCTTTGACGCCACAGGCGAGCAGTTTGCCTCCTGCGGTGGAGAAGGGCGGCTGGCCGAGTTCCCCCGCGAAATCTCCCGGGGCAACCGATCTTTTTCGCGCGCTCTCGGCAGCAGACCGGCCGCCAGTGGATCGAAATCCCCACCCCTCGCCGGAGCCCGGAAGCGTCACGGATTGGATGAGGAAGCTGTCGGAGGAGGAGCCTGCGGTAAAGCCACAGCCTGCTACGCCTGCTCCGGTTGCGACAGTTTCCGGGGAATACACCCGTATCATTGCCGGCGAGGCGCCGGCAAAAGTTCAAGTGCCGGTGATGGAGGCGCCTAAGGTTGCTCCGCCCCAGGTAGCTGCCCCCGCCGTTGCCGCGCCACGAACCAAGCTGCAGGAGATGCTGCCCATCCTGCTGGTGCTCAACTCCTTCCTGCTGGTGGTTCTGATTCTCCTGGTGGTCTTCGTTCTGCTGCGCAAGTAGCCTTCGCAACTGTCAGGACAGTAGGCCGTTTTCCTTCAATTGCGATTCTGTCCGCTCAACGGCCGAAATCAGGACAACGCCCTGGGTACGCGCCTTGCCCGCCCAGCGTGTCGCCTCATCTTCGTCGAACTTCAAGTTCATGAGCAGGGTCACCAGGTCGTCGAGGGCGGTTAGCTTCACCGGCTTGGTGTTAAGCCGGCCGGCATAAGGAACGAAGACAACCTCAAAGTGTCCCACCGCACCTGACGACCCTGGATTCGCGTTGATCCGGATATTACCGGTGACCTTCGCCATGGTGGGCTCCTTAACAGGCTGCGGAAAAAGTCTCTAAACGAGTGGCACGGCTTCAGCCGTGCCACCGCGGGCTTATCGAGATGAGGGCTTCAGAGTCTGCGTGAGAACTCTGCACTCAGTCCCGAAGGGACGGCTGAAAGTAGCCCAGGACGATAGTCCTGGGTAACCGCCACGAATCGGAACAGTCCCGCCAGGGACGGCTGAAATTTTAGTCCCATGTTCAGCCGTCCCTTCGGGACTGTTCGAATGGCTTATGTTTACCCAGGACTACCGTCCCCTTCGGGACTGAGTGCAGAGTCCTCACGCAAACTCTTTAGCCCTGATTTACGGCTTTTTCCAAGGTTCGTGTCGAGCTATTTTCAATAACGGTATTTCAGTTTCATTGGAGGCTACAACAAAGGAAGCGTACCCCAGTGGCTAAAGCCGCGCAACGCCTATGACGTTTACGGCACGGCTGAAAGCCGTGCCCTTCGTTCAGAGTTTTTCAGTCGGGCGTCACCACCACAAACCCACGCTCGATGAGTTTGCGGATCATCGCCAGGCATTCGCGCCTCACTGTCTCAATCGGCGCATTGGCGCTGACTGCGAAGGCCTCAACCGCTTGCCCGGCGGTGCGCGTGCCGTCGCAAGTCGCCAGGAACTCCGCCACCAGCGGTTGCATTTCCAGTGGAAAGGAAAGCCGCGAGCCAGCCGCAAGGTAAGCGATTCAGCGTGCCAACGTCCGCCGGCCTGGTTACAAATCTGATCCAGTCGCACGTGGGCCGAAAGTTGGGTTTGATCGCAAGCAGCGCTTCATCGCTCTCCATCTCCAGCAACAAATCATGCGCAGCAAACGTGGACAGGATCAGTTCTCCCAAGTCGCCGTATTGTCGTCTTTGGGTACTTCTTCGATGCGCACCCAGTTGCTTCCCGCTGCGGCGCCGCATCACGATCATGCCATCATGAATCGCCTCCACCTGGTGACTGCGGTAGTAGGCCATATATCCGTCGTAGAGCTCCTGATCACGGCCGGTGTCCTGGCGTCGTCTCGGAATGCGGTGCTGTGCATATTCCTCAGGGTACTGGGTCAGCCCTTTCATGACCCATGCGTCGCATCCGATGCCATCCAGCCATTCGGCGATCCGCTCCTCCCAGGGCTGTCCGCTCACCTGCGCCCATTCGCACAGCATTTGCATATAGCCGCCTTCGTTAAGATGCGCCGGCGCTTGCTCGGACCAGCTGGCGGCAGAGCTGGTCCAGCTCCAGCGGGTTATCGCAAAACAAATAGTCGTTCTTGGGGGTAATGAAGAAAGGCGGGTTGGAGAGGATCAGATCGAAGCTGCGTCCGGCGACCGGTTCAAAGCCATCCCCCATCAGCAGCTCAATGTTTTCGATTCCGTTCAGACGGGCGTTGAAGGTTACAAAGCAGGGCACCCTGGGATTGACGTCGGTGGCCACAACCAGTCGCTGTGCCCTGCCGCGCCCAGGCTGAGAATCCCGCTCCCGGTCCCAAGATCGAGAGTGGCGCGCGAGTGGCGCCTGACCGCGAACCGGCCAGGAATTTGCTGGTGGGATTCGGCCACAGCACCATCTCCGAGTCGCCGCGTTCGATCGCTGACGGGATGATCGGACGCCACCAGAAACTTGTCCACCGGCAACAGCATCGGTTGGTGCCAGACAGGTCTCCCGTCCGGCCTCAGCAAACCTGATTCAAGCAGCAAGCGCAGCAGCGATTGCGGCACCACGCGGCTGGACGCCTCCGCGGGTTGACTGCGTCCCAGCCAAAACCAGCGCAGCAGGGCGTTGAGCAGCGTGTGCTTCGCGGGTGCGATCCAGCAGCCGGGGTTCGTTGCGCAAGCGATGCGAAGGTAACTCCGCGGCACCAAGGTACTTCTGGAGGTTGGCTTCGGTATAACCCGCCTCTTCGAAGCCAGTCGCGAAGCCGCCGGGAATCGTCAATGGACAAAGGCTGGAGCATTCGCCTTCACACCATAACATCGACGGCATACGCCATGCGGCATGAGGAGACAAGTTCGCCTGCTTCAGTCGTCAGTGTCGCGAGTCGTCGCAGCTATTTTTGTTTGACGCATGGCTAGTGAGGTGGTATCAACGTAGCGCAGATCACATCGGCCCTCAACCAGGCTACCAACTCTCTGCTTGAATCCGTGAACGGATCTCGAGCGAGATTCATCTTGTAATGTTCACCCGCTCTCCATCACGATTCGCGGTAAGGAGCCAACATGGCTAGACAAAGCGCACAGCACAAACTGGACCGGGTGCGGCCTCCCCGGGTGCAAATCACTTATGACGTAGAAGTAGGCGGCGCCATCGAAATCAAGGAACTGCCCTTCGTCGTGGGCGTACTTGGTGATTTCACCGGCAACCCGGAACAGCCATTGCCCAAGCTGAAGGATCGCAAATTCGTCGAGGTGAATCCGGACAATTTCGACACCGTCCTGGAGGGCATGAAGCCGCACCTCTCCTTCGCGGTGGAAAACAAGCTGAGCGACGACCCCAATGCCGCGCAATTGAAAGTCGATCTGAAGTTTCGCAAATTCGAAGATTTCGAGCCGGGCAATGTGGCCAAGCAGGTCAAGCCGCTGAAAGAAATGCTCGATCTGCGGAGCAGACTGGCGAACCTTCGCAGCTCCCTGCAGGGCAACGACAAGCTTGAGGAATTGCTCCTGGAGGCGGTGGGAAATACGGAGAAGCTGGAAAAGCTGAAGGGCGAAATCGGCGCCAATGAGGGAGGCTCCAATGGCTGAAGCGGCGGCCGCTCAAAAGGGATCGGCGCCCGCGGTTGACGACCGAGGAATCCAGCCTGCTCGATCAGATCGTCGAGCAGGGCCGGTTTGGCAAAGAGACCGCGTCTCGCGAACGCGGTAAGGACCTGGTGAAGGAATTTGTAGCCCAGGTACTCGATGGCTCGATGACCGTCGCCAAAGACGCGGAGATGATGATCAATGCGCGCATCGCGCAAATCGATCATCTGCTCTCGCTGCAGTTGAACGAAATCATGCACCATCCCCAGTTCCAGAAGCTGGAAGGCTCATGGCGCGGGTTGAAGTACCTGATGGACAACAGCGAGACCGGCGTCGGATTGAAGATTCGCGTCTTCAACGCCACCAAGAAGGAACTGCTGCGCGACATCGAGAAGGCTCCGGAGTTCGACCAGAGCGCCCTCTTCAAGAAAGATTTACGAGGAAGAGTACGGCGTTTTCGGCGGGGCTCCCTTCGGAGCGCTGATTGGCGATTACGAGTTCGGCAAACATCCTGAAGACATGGCCCTGCTGGAAGGCGTCTCTCATATCGCCGCCCAGGCGCATGCTCCATTTGTCAGCGCTGCGTCATCCGACCTGCTTAACCTGGAAAGCTATACCCAACTGGACGCTCCTCGCGATCTGGCAAAAATCTTCGACAGCACCGAGTACGCCAAATGGAAGTCGTTCCGCCAGAGCGAAGATTCCCGCTATGTCGCGCTCACGCTTCCACGAACACTGGGGCGTCTGCCTTACGGCGCGGAAACCAAGCCGATCGACGAGTTCAGCTATGAAGAGCAGGTCGACGGCACCGACCACTCGAAATACCTGTGGATGAACGCCGCCTATTCGCTGGGGACGAAGATGACCCAGTCCTTCTCTCTTTACGGCATGTGTGTGGCGATGAGGGGCGTCGAGGGTGGTGGGCTGGTCGAGGGTCTGCCGACGCATAACTTCGCCACCGACGAGGGCGATATCGCATTGAAGTGCCCCACCGAGGTACCGATTACCGACCGTCGTGAAAAGGAGCTCGCCGACCTTGGCTTCGTACCCCTGGTTCATTGCAAGGGCACCGACTACGCTGCTTTCTTCAGCGTGCAAACCTGCCAGAAAGCCAAAGTCTACGACACCGACTCGGCCAACGCGAATGCCCGCTTGTCCACCCAGCTGCCTTACATCATGGCGGTCTCGCGCTTCGCCCACTATCTCAAAGCAATGATGCGCGACAAGATCGGCAGCTTTATGTCGCGTGAAGAGGCGGAGAGGTTCCTGAACCGCTGGATCACAAATTACGTTACTCCCGATGACTCCGCTTCTCCGGCGGCAAAGGCTCAGCGTCCGCTGCGTGAAGCGCGCATCGATGTGGCGGAGGTCCCGGGCAAGCCCGGTGTCTATCGCGCGGTGGCTTTCCTTCGTCCGCACTTCCAACTGGATGAACTTACCGTTTCTCTGCGGCTGGTGGCTGAACTGCCCGCCTCGGTGAAGTAGACCTGTGCGCACTATCCCTGGACACAAACTGATGTGCTGTAGTTCCTAATGCCGGGTCCCTGACGTGAAACTTTTTGAAGGAGAAAGAACAATGGCAGTCAATGCGTATTGCGTAATCAAAGGCCGTCCAGGACCGAGCACCAGCAAGAAGGACGCGATCGACATCCTTTCGTTTAGCTTCGGCGCAAGCCAGACGGCGGTGATCGGCGCCGGTTCATCGGGAGGCGAGGCCCGGGCAGGCCGAGCCGATTTGAGCGAATGTCAGTATCATGAAGGTGACTCGACAAGACTTACTCCCGCGCTCTTTGACGATTGCGTCACCGGGAACCTACCTGGATGAGGTCGACATCATTTACGACAAGCCGATGGGCGAAGAGCCAGGAGGACTACTTCAAGATTCACATGGAGAAAGCTCTGATCACTTCCATCCAGACGAGTCCGGTTCAGCCGAGAACCCGACGGAATCGATCAGCTTCGCTTTCGAACAAGGTTAAGGTCAGCTATAACCCTGAAGAGGGTGGCAAGCTGAAGGGCTTCATCGACAAGGGCTTCGACGTGCTCAAACTCAAGCCGTGGTAAGTCGCGGGCGAGCAGGGAAACGGTGCCGGTAACCGCCAAAGAGCTGTTTGCGGCAGGCAAGGTGCGGGAAGCGGAAAAGTGGCTCACGGCGCACTTGCGCGAGCACCCGGCCGACACAGCGCAACGTGTTTTTCTGTTTGAGCTGCTTTGCTTCGCGGGGGAATATACCCGCGCAGAAAAGCAGCTCGCTGTTCTCGCGGGAAAAAACGCTGAAGCGGAAACCGGGGCGATCGTCTACTACGCGGCTCTCCATGCGGAGAAGACGCGGCACGAGATTTTTGAAAAGCAGACTTTTCCGGCGCACCCTACCACCTCCCCCAGAGGCGAGCTGAACGGGAAAGCCTTCACCGAATTGCGCGATGCGGATCCGGATATAGGCGCCCGGCTCGAAGTCTTCGCCGCCGGCGCCTATCTCTGGATTCCTTTCGAGCACGTGGCCTCGATCGAAATGGGACCGCCGCAACGGCTGCGCGACACGCTTTGGGCCCCGGCCCTGGTGCAGACCGCGCCGTCGTTTCAAGGCAAGGACCTCGGAGAAGTGCTGATTCCGGCGATTTATCCATTCTCCTGGAAGAATGCGGACGAGGCAGTCTGGCTGGGGAGAATGACGGATTGGGCGGCTGACGACGAAGGCCGCGAATATCCGTCGGGCCAGAAGATTCTGCTGGTCGACGGCGAGGAAGTTCCCTTCCTCGAAGTGCGGTCGATCGAGTTCGCCCAACCGGCGGTTGCGCCGTCTGAGCCGTAAAGCTCGTCGTTAGTTAGGTCGTTCCACATATGCCGCTGCGCGAAGATATCCTCGCTCCGATTGCCGGTGACAACCCCAGTGGCATCGATCTTCGCTACGACACCAAGCTGCTGATCTACGACAAAATACAAGAAGCCCGCCGCAAAGACGACGAGCTGGCGCAGGGTGATTGGCAAACCGAGCGGAAGACGGCGAATTACCCGCTGGTGATCAAGCTGGCGCAGGACACCCTGGCCACCGTCTCGAAAGATCTCCAACTGGCCGCATGGCTCACCGAAGCCCTGCTGGTGACAGAGCATTACTGGCGGTCTTTGCCAGGGGATCACTTTATGCCACGGTTTGTTGACTCAATTCTGGGATACGGTTTATCCGGTCATCGAAGATGGAGACCGCGAGCTGCGGGCCAAGCCGCTCTCCTGGATCGGCTCCATGCTCGACTTTCCTTTGCGCTCAGTGCCGCTCGTCAGCGCCGGATATTCCTGGTTCGTGTACAAGGATCTCGCGTCCGTCGGCTACGAAGACCAGGTCAAGACCGACAAGGAGCGTCAGACTCGATCCGAAGTTGATCGACGGCGGGTAAGCTTCCGCCGGAAGATCTTCGACAAAGCCTTCGCTGAAACTCCGAAAGCGTTCTATCTCACAGGCGGAGAAAGACCTGGATGCGCTGCCTGCAGGCGCTCGAGAGCCTGGAGAGGTATTGCGACGAGAAGTTTTGAGGACGATGCTCCCGCCTTCAGCAAACTGAAGAACGGCGCTTACGGAAGTCCGGCACACGGTCCACACGTTGCTCAACAAAAAGCGTGAGAAGGAACCGGATCCCGTGGAAGAGATTCCGGTTGCCGCCGCTGCGCGAAGCAAAGGCCGAGACGGGGACACCGTCTCGCCGGCTTCGACGGGAGCCTTTGCACAGCGTGCAGTTTAGCAGAGCCCGCCGACCGCCGCCAGGCGGTTGCCGGCATTGCCGCAGCCGCGGCCTTCCTGCGCAAGCAGGAGCCGCTCAGCCCCGCGCCCTATCTCATTCTGCGGGGTCTGCGCTGGGGCGAGCTGCGCACCGCATCGCGATTGGGCGATAGCACGCTGCTCGAGGCGCCGCCCACCGAGCTTCGCCAAAAGGTGAAGCGGTTGGCGCTGGGCAAGAAATGGAGTGAGCTACTCGACGCCTGCGAAGACGCTATGGCTTTGCCCTGCAGCCGCGCCTGGCTCGACTTGCAGCGGCTCTCCGTCGCCGCCTGCTCGGCCCTGGGGGACTGAGTACCAACCGATCGCGACCGCCATCCAGTCGGAACTTCGGGCGCTGCTGAATGATCTTCCCGAATTACTGGATGCGACTTTGCTCGACGATACTCCGGCTGCGAATCCGGAGACCAAAGCATGGCTGCGAGCATTTGCAGGCGCCTCTGCACGCCGTCGTGTTACCCGGCGACGAGATCGAATTCCGTGTGCAACAGCGAGCTCAATGGCACACCCACGTGGCTCGCGCAAGCAGCCGATGCATATGCCCTGGCGAAGGAAGCGTTGGCTGCCGGACAGGAGGAGAAGGCATTCGCCATCATGCGTGCCGAAATCGCCCGCCAGCGTTCCGGGCGGGGCCGCTTCCGCCGCACCATGCAGTTGATCGATCTGGCGGTGGCTGCGGGGAAGGATGCAATCGCTCAACCGCTACTCGACGATGTAACGGCAATGATCGAAAACCATAAGCTCGACTCCTGGGAAGACCCTGAGCTGGTCGCCAGCGACCTGCTGAAGCTGATGCGTAACAGTAAGAAGATTCAGGACAGCGCCGGCGATAAGCAGAAGATGTTCGAACGAATCTGCCGCCTTGACCCTGTCCAGGCGTTGAGCGTGGGGTAAGCGATGGCAAGGAACCTCGGCGAAACCACCGTCACCATCTCCGTCCTCGACCGGCTCATCGATCTCGAGCCTGGAGAACAACGCCGAGACTCCCTCGAGCCGCTCGCAATCGGTGCGGCTGCTCAAGGGCGCCGTGCGGCGCGACCTGGAGTGGCTGCTCAACACGCGCCGCATCTTCGATTTTCCCGACGACGGCTTGAAGGAAGTCAACCGCTCTGCCTACATGTACGGGCTGCCGGACCTTTCTGCGTTGACCATGGCCACCTCCGGAGACCGCAACAAGCTGTCGCGCCAGATGGTAGCGGCCATCAATCTGTTTGAGCCGCGGCTGGCGAATGTGCGCGTGGTACTTGGTCGAAACCGCAGACGCTGCCAAGGCAGGAGGTGCGTCTGCGCATCGAGGCCATGCTGCGCATGGACCCGGTCGCCGGAACCTATTTCCTTCGACACCGTCATCGAGTTAAAGAGCGGCAACTGCCGCCTCTCCGGAGGCGACGATGCGCGATGACCTGCTGCTCTACTACGAGCGGGAGCTGGACTATCTGCGCAAGTCTGCCGCGCAGTTTGCCGAAAAGCACCCCAAGGTCGCTTCGCGCCTGGTGCTGGAGCCAACTAAATGCGAAGACCCGCACGTGGAGCGGCTGCTGGAGGCGTTTGCCTTTCTGGCGGCCCGCGTCCATCTCAAGATGGACGACGAGTTTCCCGAGATCACCGAGGCGCTGCTCACCGTCGTTTACCCCCAGTTGGTGCGTCCGCTTCCTTCGATGTCGGTGGTCGAGTTTCAGCTGGATCCGGAAAAGGGCAAGCTCACCAGCGGATTGAAGATCGAGCGGCATTCGCCGCTCTATTCCAAACCCGTCGGCGGCGTGCCCTGCACCTTTCGCACCTGCTATGACACCACCTTGTGGCCGCTGACCGTCAGCGCCGCGGAATGGCGCGCGCCCAGCCGCCTGCAGCCGGCGGTTAAGACCAGCGATTCGGCGTGGGCCATCCGCCTGGAGCTTCGCTGCGCACCCGACGTCAACTTCCAGGCACTTGAAGCTGGACCAGCTTCGCTTCTACCTCGATGGCGAGAGCGGACTGGTCAACATACTCTACGAATTGCTTTTCAGCCGCCTGAACCGCATCGTGGTACGCGATCTTTCCGCCGGGATCGCGAGCTCGCCCCGGTGACCCTGCCCGCCTCGGCCCTGCGCGCCGTCGGCTTCGCCCCGATGAGGGGATGCTCCCTTATTCCCCCTCTACTTTCGCCGGCCATCGTCTGCTGATGGAGTACTTCGCCTTTCCGGAAAAATTTTTCTTCATCGATCTTTGCCGGTTTGGAGAGCGTATGCGGCGGCCGGCTTCAAGAATGCCGTCGAAATCATTTTTCTCATCTCTCGGAGTCGAAGGGCGACGGCCGCGTCCAGCGGCTGGAGCTGGAGCTGTCGAAGAAGACCTTCCGCCTGGGCTGCTCTCCCGTGGTGAACCTCTTTCCCCAGGTCGCCGAGCCGATCCAGCTCGACCGGCGCAAGTATGAATACGCGGTCACCCCCGATGTGCGCCGGCCGTACTCGATGGAGGTCTTCTCCATCGACGAAGTAGGCGCCATCAACTCCACCAACCAGCAGATCACCCGCTATGAGCCGTTCTACTCCCTTCGCCATGCCGCGCGAAGCGAGGACCGCGCCTGCTTCTGGCTGGCGCGGCGCCGCGCCTCCGAGCCGGCCCAACGATGAAGGCACGGAGGTGTCGCTCTCGCTGATCGATCTCTCCACCGCCACTGTCGACCCGGACGCCACGGTGCTCTCCGTGCGCACCACCTGCACCAATCGCGACCTGCCGTCGCGTCTGCCCTTTGGCAACCAGGACAGCGACTTTGAGATGGAAGGCACGGCAGCCATGAAGCGGATCGTCGCCCTGCGCAAGCCCACGCAGCCGGTGCGTCCCGCACTGGGCAAGAGTGCGCTCTGGCGCCTGGTTTCCCACTTGTCACTCAACTATCTTTCGCTGGTCGAACAGGGCAAGGAGGCGCTGCAGGAAATTCTGCGCCTCTACGACGTTGGCCGCACGGCCTATTCGCAAAACGTGATCCAAAGCATCCTGCAGATCCGCAGCCGGCCGCATTTCACCCGGCTCGTCTCCGAGCAGGGAGTGAGCTTCGCGCGCGGGCTGCGCATCGAGATGGAACTCGATGAGGACCAGTTCATCGGCGGCGGCGCATTTCTGTTTGCCAATGTGCTGGAACGATTCTTTGGTCTCAGCGCATCGCTGAACAGCTTTACCCAGCTGAGCGTCACGACTCCGCAGAGAAAGGAGGGCCTGCACGAATGGCAACCACGATCGGGCCGGAAACCTGCTCGTCTGAAGAGATTCGCCGCTGGGCGAGCAAGCTCGCCGAAGAGCGCGTGCTCGTTTGAATTTTTCCAGGCGGTGACGCTGCTGCAGCGGCTCAGCGCCGGCTGCGGCCCGGTGGGAGGCTTTTCCAATCCGGAGGAGGAAGCGGTGCATTTCCGCGTCAATCCCCGGCTGGGCTTTCCCGCCAGCCAGATTCAGACGCTGGAACTTGCCGAGGACGGCTCCGCCGGAGATGACGGTGAACTTCATGGGGCTCACCGGGCCCTGGGCGTGCTGCCCTACACTTACAGCGAGTTGATCCTGGAGCGTAGCCGGGCCAAGGACCACGCGCTGGCCGACGTTCCTTGATATTTTCAATCATCGCGCCATCTCGCTCTTCTATCGGGCCTGGCAAAAGTCGCGCTTTCCGGTCACTTATTCCGCCGGCGCGCACGATCACTTCACGCATTATCTGCTCGACCTGATCGGCTGGGCACGAGGGCCTGCGCGACCGCCAGGAGATTGAGGATGAGGCTCTGCTGCATTACGTCGCGCTGCTGGCGATGCAGTCGCGCTCGGCGACGGCGCTGGAGCAGATTATCGAGGACTATTTCGAGGTGCCGGTGGAGGTTCAGCAATTCACCGGCGCCTGGTATGGCCTGGACACGCCGACCCAGTGTGCGATGACCGACGACGGACAGTGCGTCGCGACAGATTGGCGTCGGCGCAGTGGTGGGCGACGAGGTTTGGGACCGGCAGGCGCGCGTGCGTATCCGTCTCGGGCCGCTCAGCATGGAACGCTATTGCGACTTTCTGCCCGAGGCGAGCGCCTACAGAGCCTTGCGCGCCCTGACCCGGTTCTTCAGCAATCAATGCCTGGAGTTTGAGGTACAACTGGTGCTCGATCGGGCGCAGGCGCCGGGCACCGAGCTCGATTTCGATGCAGCCAATCCGGCTCGCGGCTCGGCTGGGTTTCCTGGGTGAAGAACACGCCGCTGGGAAGTCGATCCCGACGACACAATTCTGACTTTGTAAGGGGAACGATATGGGACTGAATCTGAAAGCACTCATCGGCAAATTGAATGAACCAGCCCGCTCGGCACTGGAAGGTGCGGCGGGCCTTTGCCTCTCGCGCACCAATTACGACGTCGAAGTCGAACACTACCTCACCAAGCTGCTCGATTCAGCCGTCGGGCGACTTCGCCGCCATCATCAAGCATTTCGAGATCGACAAGTCGCGGCTTACCGCGGATCTGGCGCGCAGCATGGACAAGCTGAAGTCCGGCAACGCGCGCACGCCGGCGATCAGCCCGACGGTGCTCAAGATGCTGACCACCGCGTGGACCATCGGCTCCATCGACTTCAATGCGGGGCAGGTGCGCACCGGCTTCACCATCCTCGCGCTGGTCTCGGACGAGGAACTTTCCCGGCTGATCAACGACGTCAGCCGCGAGTTCCAGAAGATCAACGCCGACGCGCTGCGCAAAGACCTGCTGGGCATCGTTGCTCTCTCCAGCGAAGACGACTACGGCACCCGCTGCTGCTGCGCGGCGCGGCGAGGCCGCGAAGCCTGCCGGCGGCAAGACGCCGAACCTCGACCAGTACACGGTCGACCTCACCGGCAACGCGCGCAAGGGAAAGATCGACCCGGTGCTGGGCCGTGATCGCGGAGATTCGCCAGGTCATCGACATCCTTACCCGGCGGCGGCAGAACAACCCCATCCTCACCGGCGAGGCGGGTGTGGGCAAGACCGCCGTGGTCGAGGGCTTCGCGTTGCGCGTGGCCCAGGGCGACGTACCTCCGCCGCTGAAGAACGTGCATGTGCGGACCCTCGACCTGGCGCTGCTGCAGGCCGGCGCCGGCGTCAAGGGAGAGTTCGAAAATCGGCTCAAAGGTTTGATTGAAGAAGTGAAAGCCTCGGCCACGCCCATCATTCTCTTCATCGACGAGGCTCACACCATGATCGGCGCCGGCGGCCAGGCGGGGCAAAACGACGCCGCCAACCTGCTCAAGCCGGCGCTCGCCCGCGGCGAACTGCGCACCATCGCTGCGACTACATGGTCCGAGTACAAGAAGTACTTCGAGAAGGACGCGGCGCTCGCCCGGCGCTTCCAGGTGGTCAAGGTGGAGGAGCCCAGCGAGCACCAATGCCTCATCATGATGCGCGGGCTGGTGGCTTCGCTCGAAAAGCACCACAACGTCCGCATACTCGACGAAGCGGTTTATGCCAGCGTCCGTCTCTCGCACCGGTTTCTCGCCGGACGCCAATTGCCGGACAAGGCAGTGAGCATCCTCGATACCGCGTGCGCTCGCTTGTCGCTGGGACAGAACGCCACCCCGCCTGCGCTCGAAGACACCACTCGCCAGATTGACGCCCTCGAAGTGCAGAAACGGATCCTTGACCGCGAGACGGTCGTGGGCGCCGACCACCAGGAGAAGCTGGCCGAGATTGAGGAGCAAAAGACGGCTGCCACCACCAAGCTCAAGGCGTTGCAGGAGCGCTGGGACAAGGAGCGCGAGCTGGTAGCAAAGATTCGCGAACTGCGCGAGAAGCTGGAGAGCGGGGCATGCGGCGAACGGGGCAACGGCGCTGGGACGCAGCCGCAGCCACCTCGGCTGCGGCTGAAATCGGAGCTGCAGGCCCTGGAAGGCCAGCTGGCTGCGCTGCAAGGCGAGACTGGCCTGATCCGCGTCTGCGTGGATGCGCAGATTGTGGGCGAGGTGCTCTCCGCCTGGACCGGCATTCCCGCCGGCAAAATGCTCAAGGATGAAATCACCACCGTGCTCGCGCTGCAGGAGCACCTGGGCCGGCGCGTCATCGGCCAGCCGCACGCCATGGAGATCATCAGCCAGCGCGTCCAGACCTCGCGCGCCTCGCTCGACGACCCCAACAAGCCGGTCGGCGTTTTCATGTTGGTTGGTCCCAGCGGCGTGGGCAAGACGGAGACGGCGCTGGCGCTTTCTGACTTGCTCTACGGCGGCGAACACAACCTGATCACCATCAACATGTCTGAGTTCCAGGAACCGCATACCGTCTCCACGCTTGAAGGGCTCGCCTCCGGGCTACGTGGGCTACGGCGAGGGCGGCGTGCTTACCGAAGCGGTCCGCCGCCGGCCTTATTCGGTGGTGTTGCTGGACGAGGTCGAGAAGGCCCATCCCGACGTGCTGGAGCTCTTCTTCCAGGTCTTCGACAAGGGCAACATGGAGGACGGAGAAGGCCGTCAGATCGATTTCAAGAACAACATCATCATCCTGACGACGAACGCCTGCACCGATCAATTGATGAAGCTGGTGGCTGATCCGGAGACTGCGCCCAGCCCGCGTGCGCTGGTCGAAACACTCAAGCCGGACCTCAACAAGATCTTCAAGCCGGCGTTTCTTGGGCGCATGGTGGTGATCCCCTATTACCCGGTGCGCGACGAGGCGCTGAAGCAGATCATCCGCCTGAAGCTGGGCAAGATCCAGCGCCGCATCCTGGAGAACCACAAGATCAAGCTGACCTAGGACGACGCCTTCCTGAACGAAGTAGCCAGCCGCTGCACCGAAGTCGAGAGCGGCGCGCGCAACGTGGACAACATCCTCACCAATTCCTTGCTGCCCGGATATCTCGCGCAAGATCCTGGGCGGAATGGCCGAAGGCGAGAAGATGAGCGCCATTCATGTAGGCATCGGGGACAATGGCGAATTTGTATATGCAGATGCCGGGAGAACCAGCGCCGGGAGGCTATGGCCTGAAGTGGCATTAAAGAAAGACGATTGGCTCTTTAGAGAAGATCGATGCCATATTCTCAAGAAGACCGTCTTATTGCCCTCACCACACCGCTAGGCAAGGACGTATTGCTATTGGCTGGTTTCACCGGCCATGAAGCCATCTCGCGCCTGTTTAGTTTTCATCTGGATCTGCTCTCGGAACAAGGACCCATCGAATTCGCCGAAATCATCGGCAAGAACGTAACCATTTCAGTAACTCAATCGGACAACACACCTCGTTACTTCAATGGCATGGTAAGCCACTTTGGCCAAAGCGGCTCTGACGCCGACTTCACCCATTACCAGATGGAAGTGGTTCCCTGGACATGGATGCTGACCCGATACGCCGATTGCAAGATTTTTCACAACAAGAAGGTCCAGGATATCATCAAGCAGGTCTTCAACGATCGAGGCTTTCCAGACTATAAGTTCACGCTCAACGGCAGCTACTCGCCAATGGAGTACTGCGTTCAGTACCGGGAGACAGACTTCAACTTCATCTCGCGTCTCATGGAGCAGAACGGCATCTTCTACTTCTTCCAGCATGAGAAGGAAAGCACACCATGGTCATTGCCGACTCCTCCAGCGCCCATGAGGCGTGCCCCGGGCAGAAGAAAGCTGGATACAACCTGGTAAGCGGCGGCATCGACGAGGCCGACGTTATCAATTCCTGGAGCCTCGAGCAGGAGTTGCGAAGCGGCAAGTACACGTTGACCGACTATAACTTCAAGACCCCTTCCACCAACCTGCTGGCCACGGAGCCAACCAGCGTCATCGAGTTGGAGGCAACAGCAATTTCGAGATTTTCGACTTTCCCGGCGAATACGCCGACCCGCGGCGACGGCACGACATTTGCCAAGATTCGCATGCAGGAAGAGGAAGCCGGTCACCTGGTTGCCAACGGATCGAGTGTCTGCCGCGCTTTCACCAGCGGATACAAATTCGACTCTTACCGATCACTATCAGGCTCAATGAATACCTCCTATGTGCTCACCGAAGTCCAGCACATTGCGTCGGTTGCAGACAGCTACAGCCATGGACAGTGGCGGGAGCGGAGACACTTATTCCAACCACTTCACCTGTATCCCCGAGACAGTTCCCTTTCGGCCTGCGCGCCTTACTCCCAAGCCATTCGTTCAGGGGCCGCAAACGGCAGTGGTCGTCGGCAAGAGCGCAGTATTCCGATACCAGCGGCGACGATGGCGCGGGCGATGGCGAAGAGATCTGGGTGGATAAATACGGCCGGGTCATCGTCCGCTTTCCCTGGGACCGTGCCGGCAAGTGCTCCTGCCGCGTCCGCGTCTCGCAGGACTGGGCAGGGCAGGGCTGGGGCGCGATCACCATCCCGCGCGTTGGCCAGGAGGTTATCGTCAGTTTCCTCGAAGGCGATCCGGACCGCCCGATCATCACTGGCCGCGTCTATAACGCAAATCAGACGGTTCCCTATCCTCTGCCTGATAACCAGACCCGCAGTACATTCAAGACCCGCAGCTCCAAGGGCGGCGGCGCGGACAACTACAACGAGCTGCGCTTTGAGGATAAGACGGGAGAGCGAGCAGATCTTCCTGCGCGGAGAAAAGGACTTCGATACCCGGATGAAAAACGACATCCGGGAATGGGTCGGGCAACAACCGCAGCCTGATCGTGACCCAGGACCAGATGGAGCAAGCCGGTGGAGACCTGCACAGCCAGGTCACTGGGAATCTGAACCAGAAGGTCGGCCAGAACTTGTCTCTCCAGGTGGGTCAGAATTTGTACGAGAAGTCGGGCACCAACTTTGCCCATGAAGCCGGTCAGGTCATTCACTTGAAAGCCGGAATGACCGTCGTTCTGGAGGCCGGCGCCGAGTTGACGCTGAAAGTTGGCGGCAATTTCATCGATATCAATCCCGCTGGCGTCTCCATCGTCGGGACGATGGTGATGATCAACAGCGGCGGCGCAGCTGGTTCGGGCTGCGGATCCAGCCCCACCGCTCCCAAAAAGCCCGATGAGGCGGATGATGGCAGCAAGGGCGGCAAGATGAACTAATGCAGACGTTGTCAGATCTGATGAGACTGTAGCTCGTCAAAAACATCTCCAGAAAGGTCCGCTGAACGCAGACTCGGCTGCTGCTCTGAGCTCGACGATTTTTGTTCGCCAGGAAATCCCGTTAAAAGTTGCGATCGGGTTTTAATCCCTTATTCTTGTCGGAGTCACGATAAACAGTTCCCATGAAACAACTGCAACCCGTTCTCTGGACCAAAGGCACCTTCCTGACACCGCAGCACCTGCAACTACAGGACCGGTTCCTCGAAGACAGCTTGAATTTCCGGCTGCAGGCGCTCAAGTTCTGCGCCTGGGGTTTCAGCGAAGTCGTGCTCGACCAGGAATTGCTGGCGGACGGGCACCTGGCCGTCTCCCGCGCCTCGGGCATATTTCCCGATGGCTTGCTCTTCGATATTCCCGGCTCGGATCAGCCGCCTCCCTCCAAGGCCCTGGCGGAGTTCTTCGATCCTGGCGTTCGCGACCTCGACATTTATCTCACCGTGCCCGATTACCGGCAGAAAGGCTTGAACGTCTCCGCCCGTGGGCCGATCCGCGGCTCACGCTATCTGGCGGAGATCACGACCGTCATCGACGAAAACACCGGGACGGGAGAAAAGCCGATCCAGATCGCGCGCAAGAATCTGCGTCTGCTGGCGGCCAATGAGACCCGCGAAGGAAGCTCCGCCCTGCGCATCGCCAACGTGGAACGCACCGATGCCGGCGTCTTCCGCCTGAATACCCGCTTTGTTCCTCCGCTGCTCGAAGTGCGCGCCAGCGACTTTCTGCTCGGCCTGGTCAACGGGCTGCTGGAAATTCTCTCCGCCAAAAGCACGCCAGCTTGCCGCCAGCCGGCGGCAGAAGAACCTCAGCCTGGCCGACTTCACGCGCATCGGACATCGCAAATTTCTGGCTGCTGTATACCGTCAATTCGCATATTCCCGTGCTCAGCCACCTGCTGCAGGGGCAGCGCTGCCATCCAGAAGAGCTCTTCTCCGCGCTCACCGCGCTCGGCGCTTCGCTCACCACCTTTTCCGCGCACCATCCGTCCGCGCGATCTGCCCTTGTACGACCATCTCGAGTCTGAGCAAGGTCTTCACCGATCTGGATCAGAAACTACGCCTGCTGCTGGAAACCGTGGTGCCGACCAATGTCGTCTCTCTGCCCCTCAAGCATGTAAAGAACACCATCTACGCCACCGCGATCGACCAGGACAAGTACCTCAACAACACCCGAATGTACCTGGCCATCTCCACCGAGACAGCGAAGACTCCATCATCCGCAAGGTTCCGCAAATGGTGAAGGTCTGCTCGGCGACCGACATCGAGCGGCTCATCAGCCTTGCGTTGCCCGGGGTCGTCACGCTGACGTCACTTGCCTAACCCGCCCAGCGCGATTCCGATTAAGATGAAGTATCAATATTTCAGTCTGAACCAGTCCGGAGCCGCGTGGGAGGCGGTCACCCGCGCGCGCAATTTCGCCGTCCATGTTCCGGGAGATTTTCCCAATCCGCAGATGGAGTTGCTAATCCTGTTGCCGCAGGCGGGTTGAAAGCCATGAAACTGTTGAACAAACCCGTCTGGGCGGAAGGCATGTATCTCGGCCCGCATAACTTTCAGGCGCAGAGCCGCTATTTCGAAGACTCGCTGAACTTCGTCACCACCAGTCTTTGGCGTGATGCGTACGGCTTCGCCGGCACTGCAATTCGACAGCGACGCTCTGCGCAACGGCACACTCACCATGACCAGCGGCCGCGGCCTTTTTGAAGATGGATTGGCATTTGATTTGCCGGGATCGGATGCCGCTCCGCCGCCGCGCGAGTTCGCGCGCTCTGTTTTCCCCGGTCGCCGACCATCTGACCATGCACCTTGCCGTTCCTGTCAATCTGCGCGGAGGGCCGCAATACAAGTCTGGACAATGGCGCCTCCGGCGTCGGTTCGCTATCACAGCATGGAGCAGATACTGCCGGATGAAAACACCGGCCGCGACGAGAAAAAAATCAAGGTCGGGCGCAAGAACCTGCAGCTGCTCGCCGAAAGCGAAGTGACCGATCAGTTTGTGAGCTTGCCCCTGTTACGCATCGTGCGCGACGGCTCGGGCCGTTTCGAGAGCGATCCCGCGTTTGTGCCGCCCTGCCTTACCTTGAGCGCCAGTGGCTCTCTCACTGGCATGCTCAGCCGCCTGGTCGACATTCTGGATGACAAGAGCGCCGCTTTGCCCGGGAGCAGCAGCAGCGCAGTGGACAGTTCGAGGCGGGTATGTCATCGCGCCATGTAGCGCAATACTGGTTTCTGCACACGCTGAACTCCAGCGTCTCCATGCTTGCGGCATTTCCTTCTGTCCAAGCACGTGCATCCGCAGGAACTTTTTCGCGAGATGTCGCGGCTTGGCCGGCGCTCTTTGTACCTTCGGCCTCGAAGTGCATCCGCGATCGCTGCCGGTCTACGACCACCGCGATATCGGCGCATGTTTTGAAGCTCTGGACGGGCACATCCGCCGCCATCTGGAGATCGTGATGCCCTCCAAGGCGATCACGATTCCCTTGCGGCGCGATCGGAAATTCTCTCTACGATGGCGAGATCAAAGACGAACGCTGTATCGGACCCTCGCGCTGGCTGCTGGAAATTCGCTCCCCCATCGGCGAAGCCGATTTGATCGCGCGCGTACCGCAACTGGTGAAAGTCTGCTCCTCACGGTTTGTGGTGGAGCTGGTCAAGCGCGCTCTGCCCGGCCTGGGGCTGAGCCACCTGCCCGCCCCGCCGGCTGAGGTGGCGGCCAAAGTGGAAAGCCAATACTTTGCCATCAACCGGACCGGACCGTGCTGGGAGAACATCTTGCAAACTCGCAGGGCCGGAGTCCATGTGCCAGGCGAAATCCCGTCGCCCGAAATGAGCCTGATTGTATTGCTCGATGGATAGACTCTTATGAGCCGAGTGGAAGATCAGTGCCACGCCATCATAGTCCCCATCTATGACAGGCTGCGGAAAAACGAAAAAGAAACAGCAGGTCCCTCCGACTACGCTACGCTTCGGTCGGGATGACAATTCTTCCTGAGCACCACACTGCGGCTCCCAAGAAGAATTGTCATCCCGACCGAAGCGTGGAAACCCGGGACAGGATAGAACGTTTACTGTTACATAAACAAGATTGTCTCTCACCAATCGAGTGTTCCTTGATTTGTCTCTGTAGCTTTCTTTCTCGGTCTGACCTCCCTTCAGCGGGGTCAAGCGACGCTCCCGCCAGACTCCGTCCGAGTGAAGTGAGCGGGATATTTCATAAAATTCGATAAAATTTGGCTTTTTATTGACTTCAGCGGCGCCGCCCAGAGAAGCGTCTATCTGGGGAAAAGGACAGCCTGAGGGAGTTGGCTTTGTCCAGAACGGCATCGAAGGCGTAGCCGGTCGCGTCGGGAACCCGGTTCAGCTTTTCGGGGTTGATGAAGGGATTGGCGAGGCTGGGTTGGTTCCGGTCAAGGTTGGGAGACGACGTGTCGTTAGCCAGTTTGGGGGCCGGCTCGGGAGTAGGCTCCGGCTCGGGGACCTGGGGCGCGGCGGGTTGGGTTTTCGCGGCGGCAACGGGATCGGCTGGCTCCTCACCGACGGGTTGGTGCTGCTGTTTGCGGCGCCACTTAGCGATTCGTAGATATCTGGTTCGACGGGCGGGGCCGCGGGTTGCGGTCGCGGATGGGGAGAGGCGGCGGTCCGGGGAATCAGGCCTTCGATGGCTACGATCATCGAAAGAGCCTTGATCTGGCCGGCGATGATGCCTCTGGTCACTTCGTGGCTAAGAGTGGCCAGTTCCCAGAGCCGGGCCAGGATCTGGTCGCGACCAAGGTTCAGCTTGCGCAGCCCTTCGGCTTCCTGGTCCACCAGCCTTTCCCTGACGGCGGCGCGGTGCTCGATCATGTAGGCGCGGACGCGGGGCTTGGCTTTGGTGTAGGCGGCGGTTTCGGGATTGAGACCGACGGCTTCTGCGGCGCGGCGGTCATTCATGGTTCCGGACATGATCAGGTGAGCAAAGGCCATTTCCTGATCGGTGATGGGATCGCTGACAGTATTTTTGGGCATAGGTCGTCTCGTTCCTTGGTTTGGTGGTTTGCTGGAGATTGAAATGGATTTGTTTGCTGCTCTCTTAGTGCAGAAAGGGGTTGAGAGCCGCGGTGGGCCAGTCATCGAGTAGTCTTGGGCTGGTGTTGGTTAATTTTGTGACAGGGATAGGGTGAGGCACCGGACAGCGGTGAAGCTATCCTTCGCTCACGCGGAAGGCCGAAACTACCGGCAACTGCCGGCCAGGGCGCGGTTGCGTGAGAAGCCGTCGCCTGCCGATATCTTCTACTCTAAGAGATAGAGCCTTTCCAGGTTTGATGTAAGTGGCTGAGATGCTTTTTTCGGCACAGGAGTACAAGCCCAAAGGTCACTCGGGTTTGGTGTGCGCGTTGGCAGCGGGATGAAATGGGTGGCAAACCGGGTTTTGTGGGTACCCCGGCGTGATGCTGGCGTTGCCGTCGTCCAGGCTGTTGTGGAAGGCCACGGCCGGCGGGTTGGTGGTCTCGTGGCTCCCTTTGGCCATCATTGGGGGATCGGACGGCAGATTTGATCGGTGGTTTTTGCCGATCGACATCGGGATTGCACTTGTGATCGATAACTGGGACCGTGCTTAGAGGGGACAACGGGAATATGGCACCGTCCTCAACGAGCTGGTTGGCCTGCTTCCATCCGATACAACGCTTCCGCTTTGCGCGCCTGGGAGTTTTCGATGGGGGTAAGTCCGTCCGGTCCCCGCCGAAGGCCTTTATTCGGCCATGGCCGGCCGGATTAGTTCCTGTTTGCCGACAATCCGTCCGGAACTCGATGTTGACGGGGATAGGACGCGCCCCGCTGACAGGTACCGCTTGTTGACAACAACTGAGGTTCAACTACAGGAACATCTTGAAGATCCAGGCTACGATCTGTTCTATTGGTGTCCCGACAAGTACCACGATCAGGAAGGGTAACCCGGCTAGCGCAGCTACTTGAATTAAGGGTTCCCGAGTGATTGGTATGACCTGCATATCCCGAATCGTGTTAAAGCAAGTCGAATAGTCAGCTAGGGCCGAGGGGTCAGGTAGAGCTGATAAGCGCCTCTTCTTCGCCCCTGTGTCCGCGAATCCATTTGGAGTGGGAGCCTTCAGCTAGGCTCCTGGCCACCTGGCCATATTCCTCCAGGCCTCTCCGCCGAACTGACGAGAGTTTGGGTGATAT
>CAVWRV010000033.1:0-103115 GCA_963757515.1 uncultured Acidobacteriaceae bacterium
GGTTGAGGCAAAACCGCTTGCCGCAATGCCGGTCATCGCCCAGTTGGGAACGGCAAAGCAAAGTTGTCGCAACCGGCCGCACCGCCGTCCCCCGCGGAAACGAACACCGATACGCCTTCACCGCTGCTTGCTGCCATAGACCAAACATGTAGGCGTTGCCACTTGGTCCCTCCCAGGTTTCGCATTCGCCATAACTCAGACTCATAATGGATGGAGGATTTGCCAGGTCCAGCAGACCCTGGGCAGCAACAAAGCCTCCGAAATTGGTGGCAGTGTCGGCGCAGGAAGCAAGCTCGACCGCTGCGTCGGGCGCCACTGCCCCGGCCCACTCAGCATCGAGTGCGCTTCTTCTTCCGAAGCATTCGTGCCGGGATCCGTGCATCCGGTGCCGGGATGAATTTGCGTGAAGGTGCCGGTATATGAAGACAGGCCAAATGCTTGCGGAAAGTAGCCACGTCTGCTGGGTTGACATCCGTGTCTTCGAGAACCACGACCGTTTGTCCTTTGCCTGTGATCGGTTTGCTTGCGTTGTACAGCGGGGTAACGTTGTAGATAGTGGCCAGGTCCGCAGGCGCTTCGTCGTAGAACTGGATGCCGTTAAATCCACCCGGACATCCGTTGCAGGGAAAAGAGAAGTTTGGGGCCGGTTTGCGCAGCGCCGGCTTCGGCATAAAGTCATGCAGAGCCACGAAACCCACTACCACCGGCGACAGGGCCGCGGGGATTTGCGGATCGCTCGCATTGGCGATATGTTGTTTGCCGTTCACCAGGTAATTGTGAATCTCGGTGTGAAATGTCTCCCGCACCTGTCCGGCTGTGCCCGAGACATCGATGGTCAGTCCATTTTTCGAAACCTGATTCACCTGGAGTCCATGTCGTTAGCCATCGACAACGGTATCGATGTCCTGCTGCGCGGGGCCGAACTTCCTTCCCAGTTCCTCGGCGGTGAGCCAGGATGATATGTGCCGGAGTGCGGATCCTGGAGTTCATGAAGAGTGCGCTCCAACGCTCTTCCTGCTCCGCGCTGCGTCGCAGTTCAAGGAACATGTGCTCCATGGGGAAGCTGTCTGATACTGGTCCCTGATCGTATTTCGGAACGGCGAGCGGGTGGGTGTGGCCGGCGAGCGGAGAGTAACTTTGTCTCGTCAACTGCATCTACGATACGTGGAGCGGCGGTCGGCGATCCGGCCTGGTTAGCGGCAAGGGCGGAGCCCGAGAAACGCTGCAGACCAGAATCGTCAGCAGACCGAGAAGAGGCGCGTGTTGGGGGAAGCGGCGTAAAGCCATGGACGACTCCTATGAAAGTTGAAATTGGACCGGGATTTCAAACTGGCCCTGATCCAAGTGGCGGGAGTATACATTTACCTCGATGCCACGGCCAAGGTAGGTTGCGAGCATATAAAGGTTGGAACAGGTAAAACAAGGTTCCGCCACTGCGGGCACTAAAATTTGCTCAATTTGTTGCCATGCCGAAAAGCACGAGAAAATACATCCATGAACGAATTGGCGCAGGCCCTTATCGGCGACAGCGCAGCAGCGCCCCCGGCCCACATCCTTGAGGGCGTTGCCGAGGATCTCGCGCATCAAGCTTTGCAATTTGCTCCCCACACGATCTACGAGGAGCTGTGGCATATCACATTCTGGCAGCAGGTCACGCTGGACTGGGTGAACGGTATTGAGACGCCCTTTCCCGGCTCAGCCCTCAGCTGGGTTCCCACAAATGGCGATGCCGGCGCTCGAGCCCTGGGATCAGTTACGGCAACGCTTCTTCGCGGCCTTCAGCAGGTCGCTGCTGTGGCGGCGCTGATGAGACTCGATTGCAGACCAACCGGTTCGTTGTCCCTCACGGCCGGGCAATCCCGTCCGCATCATGACCGTCCGCGAGCAACTGGAGAGCCTGGCAGCTCACAATGCCTATCATTTCGGGCGCATCGTTCTGCTTCGCCAGCTCTGTCAAGCGTGGCCGCCGCCCTCCGGAGGCTTCAGCTGGTGATACGGCGTTTCATGCTGAGAGAACCTCTGGACACTCTGCTTAGCCAGGAGCTTCGAATCGATGCGCTTTGACCGCCTGTTGATGGCTGTTTCTGTTCTCTTGCTGGCTCCGGTTGCGTGGCCGCAGGCACCTGCCCGCCGCAGCAGCTTATGATCCGCGGGTCACCTTCGCGCCGCTCACTCTGCCCGATCCGGTAAACGCGTATCGCTCGAGCAATGGGGCTCCCGGGCCGGCGTACTGGCAGAACGAAGCGGACTACGAGATGCACGCAGCGCTGGACACCACGGCGAAGGTTTTGCGCAACGACGAGGTAATCACCTACACCAACAATAGTCCTGACTCGCTGACCAGCCTTTGGATCCACCTGGACCAGAACATCTATCGCCAGGATTCGCGCGGTCGCATGGTAAACGGAGGACTGCGGCGCAAGAACCCCGGTACCGGACAGCGAAGAGAACCCCAACGGGCGCACGACGCGAAGGGTTTGTGCTGGAATCGGTCGAGATCGAGCACGGCAAGGAAATGCTGAAGGCCGACTACCTGGTGGACGATACGCGGATGCAGATCCGGCTGCCTCAGCCGATGGCGCCCAAAGGCAGCGAGCTCAAAATCCACATCAAGTATCACTACCAGATACCCGGCGTGTGGGGCGGCCGCACCTCGTGGGGGCCGTCGAAGCAGGGAGACATCTACGACATGGCGCAGTGGTATCCGCGCATGTGCGTTTACGACGATCTTCGCGGTTGGGACACGCTTCCTTATCTCGGCAGCGAGTTTTACCTTGAGTATGGTCACTTTGACTATTACGTAACCGTGCCCAGCGAGATGATCGTTGCCGGATCGGGTGAACTGGTCAATCCGAAAGATGTGCTGACCAAAACACAGATGGCGCGCCTGGAGCAGGCCCGCAATAGCGACAAGACGGTGATGATCCGCACCGCGGATGAGGTGAACGATCCTGCAAGCAGGCCGAAGGCTGGGGGCACGCTGACCTGGCACTTTCATATGGACCACACCCGGGACGTGTCTGGAGCGCGAGCCCGGTATTTGTCTGGGATGCGGCGCGGATCAATCTGCCGGACGGGAAGAAGAGCCTCGCGGAAAGCGTCTATCCGCCGGAGAGCGTGGGCGACGGCGCATGGGGGCGATCGACCGAGTACGTGAAGGATGCGGTGGAGCGATTTTCCACGGATTGGTTTCCCTATCCCTACCCCGCAGCCATCAACGTGGCCGGCTTCTCGACCGGCATGGAGTATCCGGGCATCATCTTCGATGGCATCGACGACAAGGGCAAGACGCTGTTCTGGATTTCCGCGCACGAGATCGGGCACACCTGGTTCCCCATGATCGTGGGATCGAACGAGCGCCGAAATGCCTTCATGGATGAAGGATTTAACACTTTCATTGACATCGATGAGTCGGCGGCGTTTCAGGGCGGCGTCTACGGGCCCAAGCGAGATTCCGAATACTCGGCGGGAGGCGAGCCGCCCGACACCATCCTCAAAGTGCTGGACGACCCGGCTGCGCCTGTCCTGCTGATGCCGGCGGATGCGTATACCTGGCCGATCACCCATCCGGTGAGCTACTTCAAGGGAGCGTATGGAATGGTGCTGCTGCGCGAGCAGATCCTGGGCAAGGAGCGTTTTGACTGGGCCTTTCGCAAGTACATACGCGACTGGGCGTTCAAGCATCCGTCGCCTTCGGACTTCTTCCGCGAGATGAGCAGCGAAGGTGGCGAGGATCTGGATTGGTTCTGGCGTGGCTGGTACATGCACAACTGGCGCTTTAATCTGGCCGTCACCAAAATCGACGGTGACCAGGTAACGTTCGTGAACAAGGGACAGCTGGTGCTGCCGGCAACCGTAGAGGTGCGGTACACCGACGGCACGACGACACGATTCCGTCTGCCGGTCGAGACCTGGGAATCCAAGGCGGAGGCTGTCTGGCAGGGCGATAAGCCGGTAGCGTCGGTGAAAGTAGATCCCGATCACGTACTGCCCGACGATGACCGCGCCGACCGATAACTCACTGCCGAAGCGAGAGTAGCCGGGTTCACTGACGAAGGCCGGGTGCTCCACGATCGCCCTTCGCGAGATGTGGATGCAGCACCTTCATCCTCCGGCTCTCGATTCATCGGACGCACTGGGTTGAGCATTCGGTGGTATCCCACATCTCGCGAAAAACGAGCGAGATATGGGGCACCCGGGCCTGTGACGTGAGGGTCAAAAGGCGCGCTGGGGTCATCACCTACGGATTAAGAATGCGATGCATATCGAGAGAGGGCGGCTGACGTCGGTTTGGCTGAGCATCACATGCACCTGGCCTCGATGATGCGTCTGGTGATTAAAGAAATGAAGGACGGCTCGGGCGCTGCTTCCACGTAATCCTTGCCCTGGCTATTTGTGTAAGCGCAGTGACCTGGTGAGAAAACCGTCATCCGACTTTTTCGAAGAACGCTTCTATACTCGCGTCTTGTTCGGTTCGCGCTGAGCTGAAGTTCAGCAAAGGTCTCGAACAGAATAGAATTCAGTGGTGGTGTCGTATTGCCTCCCCCGGCAAACCTCGACATCCAGATTCGATCGCCCAGCAGGATATGGTTCAGCAGACCGTGGATGCTGCCGAAGGAGCCGCGGCGTTCGCGTCGATACTCCGCCAGGTCCAGCTTGCCGCACTGCTCGTAGAGTCGCTCATTCGCGATTCTGTTGTAGCGGGCAAGCATCCTGAAAGCATCAAGCATATCCATCAAATGCTCCCGGAGTCTAATCGATCGACGCGTAAGCAACGGAGGTTAGAAATTCGGGAAGTTCCTTCGCCGCGGTCATCTGTTCGAACAGTTTGCCGGCCGCGGTAAACTTGCTGGCGGCAAACCGTTCTTCCCCGAGTTCCTGCTTGATTCGGTCCAGAACAACGGGAATCGTCGCCAGCACCACAGGAACATCCAGCGTAACGCCATCGGTCATGCGGCCTGCATGGTGCGCCCATTGCCAGAGTTGCGCGCGCGAAATCTCCGCCGTCGCCGCATCTTCCATCAGGTCATAGATCGGCACGCATCCCAGCCCATCGAGCCACGCCGCCAGATAGCGCAAGCCGATATCGATGTTCATTTCCAAACCCTTGCGCGTGATGTCGCCCTCAGGCACGGCGAGCAGGTCAGACGCCTGTACATGGATGCCCGGATTGCGGCGCGAAATCTGGTTGGGGGCCGGCATGTATTCGTCAAAGACAGCCTTGGCCACCGGCACCAGTCCGGGATGCGCCACCCAGGTTCCGTCATGCCCGGCCTTTACCTCGCGCAGCTTGTCCTGGCGCACGCGCTCCATGGCGGCGTCATTGGCAACCGGATCCCGCTTGATGGGAATCTGCGCCGCCATGCCGCCCATCGCGTGGATACCACGCCGGTGACAGGTCTCGATCAGCAGCTCGACATAGGACTTGAGGAAGTGCCGGTCCATGGTGATGGTGGAGCGGTCGGGAAGCGCCAGATCTTCGCGATAACTGAACTTCTTGATAAAGCTGAAAATGTAATCCCACCGGCCGCAATTCAATCCGGCGGAGTGGTCCTTCAGCTCAAACAGAATCTCATCCATTTCAAACGCCGCGGGCAATGTTTCGATGAGCACCGTGGCGCGAATCGTGCCCCGGGGAATGCCGAGCGCATCCTGCGCGAAGTTGAAGACGCTGTTCCACAGGCGCGCTTCGCGATGGCTCTCCATCTTGGGCAGATAAAAATAAGGGCCCGTCCCGCGTGCTTTGAGCGCCGCGGCGTTGTGAAAGAAGTACAAACCAAAATCGAAGAGCGATCCGGAAATGGGTTGGCCCTGGACCAGAAGATGCTTCTCCGGCAAGTGCCAGCCGCGCGGCCGCACGAAAAGCGTGGCCGTCTTTTCGTTGAGCCGGTATTGCTTGCCTTCAGGACTGACGAAGCTGATCTCGCGGCGCACCGCATCGCGCAGGTTCACCTGGCCATCGATCACGTTGCGCCAGGTGGGCGCAGTCGAATCCTCAAAATCAGCCATAAAAACATTCGCGCCGGAATTGAGCGCGTTGATGACCATCTTGCGGTCGACCGGGCCGGTGATCTCCGCCCGGCGGTCCTCGAGATCGGCCGGGATCGGAGCGACGCGCCACTCACTCTGGCGAACGGAAGCCGTTTCCGGCAGAAAATCGTAGAGTTGTCCCTTGCGCAACGCTTCTCCCCGGGTCACGCGCGCCGCCAGCAATCGCTGGCGCTCGGCCTCGAAGTTGGCTGGCAAGGCTGCCAAGAAATTCGAGCGCTTGCGGGGTAAGGATCTCCGCTTCCGCCGCTCCCTGCGGTGCCTTTGATGGTGACTGTGGGAACTGTTGCCGTTGGGTTGGTCATGATATCTCCGCAAGCGGTATTTTACTCTCTGGCCAGGGGAACGTTGCGGATGGACGCGTCCAGCAACTCCACCATGTGGTAGGCGGGCATCGCGTCGAGCCCGCGGCGGCGCAGCCCACTCATCAGTTGCAGCAGGCAACCAGGATTGGCAGAGATGACCGCCTCTGCCTTGGTGGCGAGCAGGTTTTCTACCTTGCGGTCGCCCAGTTGATTCGCCGGCTCGGGGTGGAGCAGGTTGTAGACGCCGGCAGAGCCGCAGCAGAGCGTGGCCTCCTCGATCTCCGCGACTTCGAGGCCCGGAATGGTGGCCAGCAGGCGGCGCGGCTCGGCGTGGATGCCTTGCGCGTGGCGCAGGTGGCACGCGTCATGGTAGGCCACGCGCATAGGCAGAGCGTGGCGCGGCGAGCGCGCGGGCAGTTCGCACAGAATCTCTGAGATGTCTTTGCACTTGGCGCTGAAGGCAGCGGCGCGCGCGGCCCACGCTGGATCGTCGCGCAGCAGATGACCATACTCCTTCATGGTCGATCCGCAGCCTGCGGCATTGATCACGATCGTGTCCACGTTGGCGGCCTCGAAGGCGGCGATCATCCGTTCGCGCGAGCGCTGCGGCCTGCTCGTCGAGACCGGAGTGCAGCATGAGGGCGCCGCAGCACTGTTGCGCCTGGGGAATGACCACCTCGCAGCCCTCTGCGGCGAGCACCCGCGCCGTGGCCTGGTTTACGTGCTGGAAGAAAACCTGTTGCACGCAGCCGGAGAGCATGCCAACGCGCCGCCGGGGCTCCGTGGCGGGTGAGACCTGGGCGGGCAGACCCTGCAGAAAGCCTGTGGGCACGCGGGGCAACAGGGACTCCATCTGCGCCAGCCGTTTCGGCAGCAAGCCGCAGCAGGCCGGTGGCGCGCAGCAGCTTCTGCAGGCCGGAGCGCTGGTAGATCAGCATGGGGAGCGCCAGCAGGCGCAGGCGCTTCACGTAGGGGAAGGTGGCGAAGAGGAGCTTGCGGAAGAGGCTATCGGCGGTGGTGCGCGGGATGTTGCGTTCCACCTGGGCGCGCGTATCTTCGATGAGCTTGTTGTATTGCACTCCTGAGGGGCAGGCGGTCATGCAGGCCATGCAGCCCAGGCAATTGTCCATATGCAGGCGGAACCGCTGGTCGAGCGGAGCCTCGCCCTGGGCGGATTTCTTCATCATGTAAATGCGGCCGCGGGGCGAATCCATCTCCTCGCCCCAGAGCACGTAGGTGGGGCAGGCGGGGAGGCAGAAGCCGCAGTGCACGCAGTCCTCGATCAGCGCCATTTCCGGCGGCTTATGGGCGTCGAAATTCGAAGGCTTCGCTGGTTCGAGCTGTGTGAGTTGAGCCATGGCGCGCTCCAGTAGATTACATCCTAGGGAAGGATGAAACAGCAGATCCCTCCACTACGCTACGCTCCGGTCAGGATGACAATTTTGCTGGGGCAGCCGAGATACTGGTTCCCAAGGATTTACAGTCCCGACCCGGACGTGGAGGATCTGCTGTTTCTCCCGGTCAGCTGACCGATGCGTGGACGCGAAGTAGCCAATCCGTCCGCTTTGTCATCCCGAGCGTAGTGGAGGGATCTGCAGTGCGCCTCTTACGCGCCTCTCAAATCCTGTCCCAGAAAGCGGCCGGGATTGAGAATCCCTTCAGGATCAAAGCGGCGCTTGATCTCGCGCATCAGGGGAAGGCTATCCGGCGGAGTTCCCCAGCAATCGAGCTTCGCCTCCGCGGGCTGTTTGAGGACCATCAGCGATCCACCCGCCTCTTCCAGCTCACGTCGCAACTGCGGCAGGCGCTCGGCGGCCGCAGCAGGGAAGCCGGCAATCATGATGCCCGTAGCCTGCGTCACCGACTCGCCACCCAAGCCCCGAACACGCTCGGCAAACCGCGCGACCTCCGACAGGAAGCATCGTGCCCTTGCAGACAAAATCCTTAGCCGAACTGCCGCTGCCGGGCATTCCACACCTCATCCGCAGCGCCTCGTGAACGAAGACCTTCACTCTCGCGCCATCGCCTCCAGCGCAGCAGCCTGCGTATGCAGCACCTCGGCAAGCGAAGCGAGTTGGATATCAAGCTCGAATCCCTCCGCCGAACCCCGGAGCTGTATCGCCACCGTGCTACAGCTGCGCGTGGAGCAGCTTGAGCATCAGCTTGCCCAGCGGTTCGGCAGCCGCCGCGGACACGCTAAAACTCTGCGTGCACTGCGGCATGGAGTGCAAGCGGAAGTTGACCGAAGTAACCACCCCGAGCGTGCCAAAGGCCCCGATCATCAGCTTGTGCAAGTCATAGCCGGCGACATTTTTCACTACCTTACCGCCGGTATGAGCAATGGTCCCGTCGGCCAGCACAATCGTCATCCCGATGATCAGGTCGCGCAGGCCTCCATACCGCAGCCGGAGCGCGCCCGAGTCGTTGGTGGCGACGATCCCGCCAACCGTGGCGTGCTCGGGCCAAAGCGGATCGAGCGCGACATACTGGCCATGTTGCGCCAGGCCAGATTGCATGGCCGACCAGGTGCAGCCGGCTTCCACGGTGCAGGTCATATCCTGCCAGGTATGTTCCCGGAGCATGTTCAGGCGATGCATCTCCAGCACCAGCGCCGGCGCCACCGGGTAACCCCAGCCTTGCTTAGTGCCGCCGCCATAGCCCACCACGGCGCAACGATTTTCCTGCGCACAGGCGAAGAACCGCCGCAACCTCTTCGCTGTTACCCGGAGCGACGGCGATGGCGCTCCCCTGACGTCGCGCAGGTGTTCCGGACCGGTAATGGCCGCCAGAGGAGCGGTCATGTCCTGCATAGGAAACCGTCTCGGAGACAGATCAAAAGAACTCTGCGACGCCTGCTGTCTCCAGTGGGTGAGGGGTATACTTGCCCGGTTTTCTCCCCGCAAAGCCGGGGACGAGGGAAGAGCTTATCGGGGTTGGAGATATTTTCCGGGTCGAAGCTGCAGCGCACCCGTTGCATGGTATCGAGGTCGGGCTCGGAGTACATATACCCCAGGGCCTGCTGCTTCTCCCGGCCCACTCCGTGCTCCCCGGTAATCGACCCGCCATGGTCGACGCAGAGGTAGAGTATGCGCATCGAAAGGTCGATGGCAATCTCCTCCTGGCCGGGGATCGAGCGGTCATACAGCACCAGGGGATGCAAGTTACCGTCGCCCGCATGGAACACATTCGAGACCCGCAGCCCGGCCGCTGCCGCCATTTCTGCAACCTGTTCCAGCACCATGGGAAGCTTGGTGCGCGGGATCACTCCATCCTGCACGATGTAGTCGGGAGAAAGCCGGCCGGCGGCGGCAAACGCTGCCTTGCGGCCCTTCCACACCAGCATCCGCTCCTGCTCACTCTGTGCCAGCCGATCCTCCCATGCGCCATTCGCTTTGCACAGCTCACGGACTTGCTTCATATGCAGATCGACCTCGGCAGCAGGGCCATCCACTTCCACCAGCAGCAGAGCCTCGCATTCGGGGTAGTGCGGGTGCACCGCAGCTTCGGCGGCCTGGATGGCGAGCCGGTCCATAATCTCCATCGCCGCAGGCAGAATCGACGCGGCAATGATGTCCGAGACAGTCTGTCCGGCAGCGGAGATGGAGTCGAAGGCCGCCAGCAACACCTGCACCGTCTCCGGCCGGCGCACAATACGCAGGGTCATGGAGCTGGCGACCCCCAGCGTTCCCTCAGAGCCGACAAAGACCCCGGCCAGATCGTAACCGGGAGCATCGAGCGTGGGCGAGCCGAGGTGGACCAGTTCGCCGGTAGGCAGAACCACCTCCAGCGCCAGCACGTGGTTGGTGGTAAAGCCATACTTGAGGCAGTGCGCGCCGCCGGAGTTTTCCGCGACATTGCCTCCAATCGTGCACACCGTCTGCGAAGACGGATCCGGCGCATAAAAATGACCGGCGGCAGTCACCCGCTGGGTAACGTGGGCATTGATCACGCCCGCTTCCACGGTGATGCGCTGGTTGGGAATGTCGGTGGCCAGGAATGCGGGTCATGCGCGCAAAGCTGATCACGATGCCCCGGTCATCGGGCAGCGCGCCCCCGGAAAGCCCGGTGCCGGCGCCGCGGCCAACGAAAGGTATATGGTGCCGGGCGCAAATACCTATGACGGCTGCAATCTGGGCCGTGGAGCGAGGCAGAACCACCGCCGCCGGCAGGCTTCGCAGCACTGGCCAGGCCATCGCACTCGTAGGTCTGCAGCTGGTTGCGCTCGATGATGAGGCCGTCGGCGCCCACGGCATCTCGTAATTCGGCGAGGATGGCGGCAGAGAGCATTGCTAATATCCTAATTCACTCCTGTCGCTGATCTGCCGTGAGAATTCGTACTGCTAAATCCGGAGAGAGAGCCGCCCGAAATGAGCCCAGTTTGGTCCCAAAGCTACACCCTCTTCGGGCGTGGCCTCGCCGTCTCCGCGGTCATTGCCTCTTTACCCATTCTTACCCTGCTCTTTCTGCTGGGCGTCCGCCGCAAGCCGGCATGGTTCGCCTCCCTTTTCGCCCTGTTCGTAGCTCTCGTGGTTGCGCTTTTTGCCTACAGGTTGCCCCCCACGCTTACCTTCAGCTCCGCGGCCTACGGCGCCGGCTTTGGCCTGTTTCCCATCTCCTGGATTGTGTTCTGGGCGATCACCCTCTATCAGGTCACCGTGGAAACGGGAAAATTCGAAATTATCAAGTCATCGATGGGCAACCTGACCAGCGATGCTCGTCTGCAGGCCCTCTTGATCGCCTTTGCCTTCGGCGCATTTGTCGAAGGCGCAGCGGGTTTCGGAACCCCCGTCGCCGTTGCGGCGGCCATGCTGGTCGGCCTCGGCTTCTCTCCTTTTTACGCCTCGGCGCTTTGCCTGGTGGCCAATACCGCCCCGGTAGCCTTTGGCTCGATTGGGATTCCGGTGATCACCCTGGCCGGGATCACCGGCTTGCCGCTGGATAAACTGAGCGGCGCGGTTGGCCGGCTCTGCGCCCCGCTTTCCTTGTTTGTTCCCTGTTACCTGGTCTGCATCATGGTCGGCTGGCGCGGCATGCTGGAGGTGTGGCCCGCCGTGGTGGTGGTGGGCGGAGTATTTGCCTCGGTGCAGTTCTCTCATGTCGAATTTCGTGGGCCCGCAGCTTACCGATATTATGGCTTCGCTTTCCGCCATGGGCGCGGTGCTGCTGCTGCTGCGTTTTTGGCGACCCGCCAAGATGTGGGACAGGGAATTGGAGCCGGTGGTCCCGGTTGGGAAAGAGAAAAAATTCACCGCCCTCGCCCCCGGTTCCGGCGATCGCAAGCATACAGCGCGGACAGATGCTGGGCGCCTGGATGCCGTACGGTCTGCTCGTGATCCTGGTGCTGCTGTGGGGCTTCAAGCCTTTCCAGGCTATGCTGAATTTACGCCACCATCAGCGTCGGCTGGCCTCTGTTGCACAATCACGTTCTGATGATGCCGCCGGTGGTCGCCAGGCCCACTCTCTATAAGGCGATTTATCAGCTGAATTTCCTATCCGCTGCCGGTACCGCATGCATGTTCGCGACCCTGCTGGCGGCTCTGCTTGCTGCGCATGTCTCCGCTGGCCTTTGGCCGCCTTCTGCTCTCCGTGTGCCGCCAACTCTTTCTTGCCCACCGTGACCGTCGCCGCCGTCCTCGCCATGGCCTTCGTCATGAATTATTGCGGCGCCACCGCCACGCTCGGGCTTGCGTTTGCTGCATCCGGCAGGCTCTTTCCTTTCTTCAGCCCGCTGCTCGGCTGGCTGGGCGTCTTCCTGACCGGCTCGGACACCTCGGCCAACGCGCTCTTCGGCAACCTGCAGGTGGTGACTGCCGGCCGTTTGGGATTTGAGCCCACGCTCATGGCAGCCGCCAACTCCGCCGGCGGCGTGGTGGGCAAGATGATCAGCGTGCAGAACATCGCGGTCGCGGCGGCCGCCACCGCGATGACCGTCGCCGACCAGGCCAAACTCTTTCGCTTTACTCTGCGGCACAGCATCGTGATGGCGACAGCCATCGGCATCGAAGTCATGCTGTATGCCTATGTCTTCCACGTTCGTTAGCAAACTCAATGAGGAGCGACATCTCGTGGCAAAGCTAGGATTCTTAGGACTCGGCATCATGGGTGGTCCGATGGCCCGTCATTTAGTTATGGGCGGCCACAACGTGGCCGTGTGGTCGCATAACCAGAAGAAGGCAAAGGAACTCGCCGATTCCGCGGGCGCACTGTTCTGTGCCACCCCCGCGGAAGTTGCTCAGAACAGTGAATGTGCTTTTCTCTGCGTGGGCGATACGGCCATGTCCCGGGAGGTAATCCTGGGCGAAAAAGGCCTGGTCAAGGGCGCGAAGAAGGGATTCGTCATCGCCGACTGCAGCACCGTTTCTCCCTTGGAGAGCACCCAGCATCGCGGAGGAACTGGAGGGACTGGGCATCGAGTTTCTGGACGCTCCCTGTACCGGCTCCAAGGCCGGCGCGGAAGGGGGAACGCTGACCTTCATGATTGGCGGCAAGAAGGAGGTCTTTGAGCATGTCAAGCCGTTCTTCGAGGCGATGGGCAAGGTTCTCTATTACTGCGGCAAGTCCGGCATGGGGCTGCGCGCCAAGCTTACCCAAAATCTGATCCTGGGCAATCTGCTGCAGGCCTTCAACGAAGGCCTGGTATTGAGCACCAAGGCGGGCGTCGAACCCGGGCTCATGCTTGACATCCTGAACAACAGCGCGGCCCGCTCGGGATTGATATCCGCCAAGGCGCCCATGGTCTTCAAGCGCGACTTCTCCACCAACTTCTCCGTCAAATGGCTGGAGAAGGATATTGGTCTGGCCTTGGACCTCGGTTCCGAGATCGGAGTTCCGCTGCTTCTTACCGGCTTGACGCAGCAGCTTTATCAATCCGCGATGGCCAAGGGTTATGGCGAAGACGATATCTGCGGCTCTATCCGTGTGCTGGAAGAGCTGGCAGGCTGCGAAGTCAAGGCCTAGCCCGAGATGTGGGATTCCACAGCGCTACGACTGGTATCTGTCCGGGGTCTAAAGGGGCGACCAACGGTCGCCCGCACATCTCGCGAAAAAGGAGATATGGGGCACCCGGGTTGGTGGCAAGGAAAATTGAATGGGGTGCTGAGTGGCGAGCAACAGGAGAACTTTTCTCAAGCAGGCGGCGGGGGTTACCGCCGCCCAATTTTTTAGAGGCGCCGCGCCGCTCGCGGGCGTAGCAACCAGCCGCAGCAACCCAGGATGGTACGACCGCCCCATGCGCTGGGCGCAACTGGCCTTCGTCGAAGACGATCCGGGCAATTACGACCTCGCCTTCTGGCTCGATTATTTCAGAGAATCCACGCCGATGCGGCCTGCCTGAGCGCCGGCGGCTGCGTCGCGTTCTATCCCACCGAAATTCCGCTGCACTACCGAAGCAAGTGGCTGGGCAACATGGATCCCTTTGGCGACATCGTGACCGGCTGCCGCAAGCTGGACATGAACGTCGTCGCGCGCACCGATCCGCACGCCGCCCACCAGGACGTCTACGACGCCCACCCCGACTGGATCGCCGTCGATGCAAAGGGCAACAAGAAGCGCCATCCCTCCGACCCGGATTTCTGGATCACCTGCGCCTTCGGCCCTTACAACTTCGACTTCATGACCGAGGTGCACGAGGAGATCATGACCAGGTACAGGCCTGACGGCATCTTCACCAACCGCTGGGCCGGTTCCGGCATGTGCTACTGCGAGCACTGCCAGCAGAACTTTCATGCCTTCTCCGGCCTCGATCTGCCGCGCACCCTCAATCCCCAGGACCCAGCGCGGCGGCAATATATCGAATGGCACCAGCAGCGCCTGTTCGAACTCTGGCGGCTGTGGAATGAAAAGATACAGGCAGATCAATCCCGAATGCCAGCTATCTTCCCAACGCCGGCGGCGGGGCGCTCAGCGACCTGGACATGAAGACCATCGGCGAGCTGGCCCCGACGCTGTTCGCCGATCGCCAGGCAGCAGCGGGCTGATGCCTCCCTGGGCCAATGGAAAGAACGGCAAGGAATATCGCGCCACCCTGGGGCAAAAGGCCATCGCCGGCATCTTCAGCGTGGGCCTGGAAGAGAAGTATCGCTGGAAAGACTCGGTGCAGAATGGCGACGAGATCCGCCTCTGGGTGGCCGACGGAATCGCCCAGGACCTTCGTCCCTGGTTCATCAAATTCAACGCCAAGCCGATCGACCAGCGCTGGCTGCCGGTGGTCGAGGAAATCTATCAATGGCACTATGCCAACGAGCGCTATCTGCGCAATGAGAGTCGCTCGCCCGCGTGGCCATGGTCTACTCGCAGCAGACGGCGCGTTCTATGGCGGCCCGGAGGCGCGCGCCAAGGTAGAAGATCCTGCACTGGGCTTTTATCAGGCGCTGGTCGAAGCCCGGATCCCCTTCGAAATGGTGCACGATCACCTTGCTCGACCCGGAGCACATCGACCGCTACAAGACCCTGATCCTGCCCAATATCGCGGCGCTTTCCACGCCAGTGCGATCAGATTCGCGCCTTCGTGGAGCAGGGCGGCAGCATCGTCGCCACCTACGAGACCTCGCTCTACGACGAGTGGGGCGTGCGGCGCAACGACTTCGGCCTCGCCTCGCTGTTCGGCACCTCCTTCACCGGCAAGGTAAAAGGGCCCATGCTGAATTCGTATCTGTCACTGAAAGACCGGCATCGGCATCACCCGCTGCTGGCGGGCTTTGAAGACGCCACCCGGATCATCAACGGCGCTCATCGCGTGACCGTCACGCCATTGAACGCGGCCGGCTACTCGCCGCTCGAACTGATCCCGCAGCTACCCTGACCTGCCCATGGAGGAGGTATTTACCCGGCCGGTAAAGACGCGACATGCCGGGCGTCTTGCGTGCGCGAGATCGGCCCCGGCCGCGTGGTTTATTTCCCGGCGGATATCGATCGCACATTCTGGGAAGTGCTGGACGTGGACCATGCGAAGCTGCTCCGCAACGCAGTGGACTGGGCCACCAACGAGCCTGCTCCCGTGACGGTCGAGGGCAAGGGTGTTCTGGACATCACCGTATGGGGCCAGAAGAATTCGATGACCGTGCACCTGGTCAACCTGACGAATCCCATGATGATGAAGGGACCGTTGCGTGAGGTCATTCCGCTTCCTGACCAGCAATTGCGCATTCGTATCCCCGCTGGGCGGCGCGTCACCCGGGCGCGCTTGCTGGTGGCGGGTGGAGAAGCGCCTTATCGTCCGGATGGCGGGTTCATTCGCCTCGGGGTGCCGTCCATCGGAGTGCATGAGGTAGTTGCGCTCGACTTTGCCGGCTAACACTGCTCTAGGCAGTCGCCACCCTATCAAAGTCGCTTGCTGCAGTGCCGGCGAGCCTGCGATCACGCCGTTCCACAAGTTCTGCTTCTTCCTGGAGGTGGTCGATCACCTCCTTGGAGTAGAGGACGAAGTGATGTGCGGAGAGCAACATGGTGAAGCCCAGCCAGATCTTTGCCGGCGACCGCCAGTACGAAGAAGCCATCCTATAAAGGAATTTCCAGTAGCTGCGGCGGTAGCTGGAGCGCATACCCTGGCGCCACATAGAAGAAAAAAGTACACGCAAGTTGTAGGTCATCCCCAGGTTCGGCGGCTTCTGCGTCGGTTTAGGGTTCCAGACTTTCAAGGAGTTATACGAGCGCTCAAAAAAGGCATCTGGCTCGTACAAGCCTTCGAGCAAAGTGCATAGGCCGCGCAGCAGGATGGGCAACGGCAAAACAGTGCGGAAATTCGGGAGGCCAAACTGGGTGGTGGATGGGCTGTCCTCAATCAGGCGCCCTTCCCGTTTCATGCGATCGAAGAGAGCGGTCGTGGGCGGAGCCATGAGGATGCCAGCCATAGCCCAGGGGATCGCTGTCAGTTCGATAAACTCCTGTTGCCGGGCAAAGATGGTTTCGTCGTCGGAGTCGAAGCCGACAATGAACCCGGCCAGCACCCACAGGCCTTTTTCCTGGATGATGCGCACCTGCTCGACATTATTTTTGCGCAGGTTTTGAAATTTGCGCGACTCCTTCAGTGCTTCGGCCGAGGGTGTCTCGATGCCGATGAAGACGTACATGAAGTTGGCTTCGACCATGGCATCCATGAGTTCCGGGCGGGACGCCAGATCGATCGAAGCTTCGGTATAGAACGAAAACGGTTGCTGATGCAGCTTCTGCCATTCGATCAGCTCGCGCGAAAGCTGCAACGCCTGGTGATGATTGCCGATGAAGTTGTCGTCGACGATGAATACCTCGTTGCGCCAGCCCAACTTGCGCAGCACATCGAGCTCACGAATCACTTGCTTGGGCGTTTTCGCCCGCGGCCGGCGGCCGTAGATGGTAATGATGTCGCAGAATTCACACTGGAAGGGGCATCCGCGGGAGAACTGGATGGGCATGGAAGTGTATTTGTTGCGGTGCAGCAGGTCGAAGCGAGGCACCGGGCTGCGCGTCATGTCGGGTTTGTCGACAATGCGGTACAACGCGCTGTGCGGTCCCGTTTTCGAGTGCAGTGGCGATTCCAGGAAAGGCCTCTTCGGCCTCACCTACCATGACGTGATCGGCCACCCGCAGCACGGCCTCGGGGTCTGTGCTTGCCCAGGGGCCACCCACGAACGTGCGTCGGCCAAAGGCGCGGGCGCGGGCGAGGACGTGCAGTGCGTCGGCGCGTTGGGCATGCATGGCGCTCACCATCACCAGGTCGGCCCACTGCGAGATCCTCATCCCGCAACTCCTCGAAGGCGTGGTCGATCAGCCGGATCTGCCAGGTCGCCGGACAAAGCGCCGCGACGGTGATCAGGCCCAGCGGCGGCGTCATCGCGCGCTCGGGAATCATCTCCAGTACGCCCTCAAATCCCCAGAACGACGGGGGGAAACTCGGCCACACCATCAAGACTTTGATATTCGAGCCAAGGGGCGGCAAGGGAGTGTAGGGCAGATCGTCGGATGTCGGTTCTGGCGTGGGCATGAGTACTGGAAGAGAGGATATCGATGGCGGTGCGCTGGGCAGTACGTTGAGTCGTGGATCTTGCATTGAGGGCATGGCGCCCCTTTCTCATTGAATAGAGGGCCCGTGCACAACTGGGGACAACACTAACCAGAGGTAGCCGCGATGCCCGGCGCATCGACGAGACATTGGCTATGTCACAATATGGCGCAGTGGGATTGAGTCTACGCCAAAGCCCGCGGTCCTGTCATCTTCAGAGATCTGGGATGGGTATCAGGGTCGAGGATCGGTTGCTCGAAGCGATCAGGGTGCTGGCTGCTGAACGGTCCAGACCTGCTGAGCGCGCTCGCTTCAGAGCTTCTCAAATCACCAGAAGACAGGTGGCCATTCCTGGCGGAACGGCCACCCGTCTTGAGTTTAACGAACCGCTGCGTTGTGTTTGTCGCGATAAATGCGGCGGGATTCCTGGTTCTGCTGCGCGTGGATGACGCTGCGATCCTGTTTCGTCAGGTGCCCGTTATCCTGCGCGCGCATACCGCGCTCTTCCCGGTTGATGCCGGCTTCCTGGTGTTCCAGGCGCGACGGTTTCGCCCGCGGTCAGCTGGCCGCTCTTGACGCCGTTGGCAATGCGATCCTGTTGATCGACCTTGCGCTGGTTGATGTTATAGTCGTGTGCGCCAGGCGTCGGTGTTTGGGCAAACATTGCCGCAGGCGCGATGAAGAGAGCGGATGCAAGAACAGCCGTGAAAACTTTCATGGTGATTCTCCTATTTTCTGGCGGCTGGTTTCAGATCCTTGCCGCTCGCTCCACATAGACACCATGCAGGCACGGGAGTTGCCGCATCTTTGGTAACTTAACCTGTGACAGAATCTCCGCAACTTATTAAATACAGATCGAACCGAGGCAACCGCCGAGCCTCGCACGGTTAAACTCAAAGCATTGGCGAATGAATTCCGTCACTAAAGGAACCTGTTACCCTTGCTGAAATCCCAGTTCGATTCTCACCTGCATTGGCTCCTGTCTGCTGCTCGCATCTCTGTGGTCCGCCGCGGCCCAGGAGGCCGGCAAAGACGACCCCCCAAACGCAGGCGGCAAAGACGATACAAAATCCGCAGAGCCCATTATCCCCAAGGACTCCACCACCCAAGGCTCCGTCAGCGTTGCCGGCCACACCATCAACTACCAGGCCGTCGCCGGAACCATCCTGGTGGCAGCCACCAACGATGCCGACGCCGCCTTGGGCATGACTGCGCCGCCGGTCAAAGAAACCCCCGACGCCCCGCCCACCGCGCGCATGTTCTACGTGGCTTATTTCAAGAAAGACGTCCCGCCGGAATCACGCCCGGTGACCTTTATCTACAACGGCGGCCCCGGCAGCTCCACCATGTGGCTGCACATGGGCGCTTTCGGTCCCAGGCGCGTCATTACCGCCGACGACCAGCACACCAGCCCCGCGCCCTATGAACTGGTCGACAACGCCTACAGCCTGCTCGACGTCAGCGACCTGGTCTTCATTGACGCACCCGGAACCGGCTTCGGCCGTCTCTTCGGCAAAGATAAGGAAAAAGCATTTTGGGCCGTCGATCCGGATGCCCACGCCTTTGCCCGCTTTATCGCCCGCTTTCTTTCCAACTACCAGCGCTGGAACTCGCCCAAATACCTTTTCGGAGAAAGCTACGGCACCACCCGCTCGGCGGTCGTGGCCGGCATTCTGGAGACAGAAAGCCACATCGACCTGAATGGCGTCATCCTGCTTTCGCAAATCCTGAACTTCGACGACAGCGCCGATGGGCCGCAATGGAACCCGGGCATCGATGTTCCGTATGAACTGGCGCTGCCCACCTTCGCCGCCACCGCTTACTACCACAAGCGCCTGCCCACGCAACCTCCCGCGCTCGAGCCTTTCCTCGCCGAGGTAGAGCAATTCGCCCTTTCTGACTATGCGTCGGCCCTGGCCCAGGGCTCGCAGCTGCCTGAGGCTACCCGCCAGGCCATCGCCGAAAAACTGCACCAGTACACTGGCCTGCCCGTGGCCTACATCCTCAAGGCCGACCTGCGCGTCAACACCGGGCAATTCAACCATAATCTGCAAGGCAATGAAGACCTCACCACCGGCCGCCTTGACAGCCGTTTCTCCGGCCCAACCATCGACCCGCTCGCCGAAGAGGCTGCCTACGATCCGCAGGCCGCCTCCATTGCATCGGCCTATATTGCTGCCTTCAACGACTATGTCCGGCGCCAGCTCAAATTTGGCGAAGGCCTCACCTACCTGCCGGAGACGGACGCCATCGCCAAGGCCTGGGAATTCAAGCACAAGGCGCCCGGCGCGCCCGGCGAATCGTATGGCGCCAACGTCATGCCCGACCTGGCCACGGCGATGAAGTACAACCCGCGCCTCAAGGTCATGCTGAACGGCGGTTATTTCGATCTCGCCACACCGTATTTCGCCGCCCGGTACGAGATGTCTCACTTGCCGCTCCAAGCCAACCTGAGGCAGAACATTCAATTCTCCTGGTACAAGTCCGGCCACATGGTTTACGCCCATGAAGAATCGCTCAAAGAGCTCCACGACAACGTCGCCGCCTTCATCGCCGGCACCTACAAACCGGTCAGGTAAGGAACTTTTCTCCTCCGGTATACATCTACTGTGAAACCGCTGTAACAGGCGGTCCTTACAATTAGCAATCGATGTTGGAGGATCTATGGCAAGATGCGAGCAGTGCAAGTTGTTAAGGCGGGAGGGCCCTTTGAAATTGTGGAGCGGGAGATTCCGGAGCCCGAGTCCGGGATGGTGCGCATCAAGGTGCAGGCTTGCGGCGTCTGTCACAGCGATGAAGTGACCAAGCAAGGACAATTTCCCGGGATCCAGTATCCGCGCGTTCCCGGCCATGAGGTGATTGGGCTGATTGACGCGGTTGGGGCCAACGTTCCACCGCGATGGAAGGTTGGCGAGCGAGTGGGCGTGGGCTGGAACGGCGGCTACTGCGGCTACTGCGACAGTTGCCGCCGGGGAAACTTTTTCGCCTGCGAGACCAGCACCCAGGTCACCGGGGTCACGCGGGACGGCGGTTATGCCGATTATATGGTGGCGCCTTTCTCGGCCCTCGCCCTGGTGCCCGAAGAGTTGTCGGCGGTAGAGGCAGCCCCGCTCATGTGTGCCGGCGTGACCACCTTCAATTGCCTGCGCAACAGCGGTGCGCGGCCGGGCGACATGGTGGCCGTGATCGGTCTGGGCGGGCTGGGGCATCTCGGTATTCAGTTTGCGGCCAAATGCGGATTCAACACCGTCGCCATCGGTCGTGGAAAAGACAAAGAAGAGCTGGCAAAAAAGCTGGGTGCTTCGCACTATATCGATAGCGCGACGCAGGATCCGGCAGCGGAGCTGCTCAAGCTTGGCGGAGCTAAGGTGATTCTCGCCACCGTGACCAGCGCCGACGCAATGAAGGCGGTGCATCGGCGGTCTTGCGCCGACCGGGACGCTCATGATCATCGGCGCCGTACCCTCGTTGGAAGTCCCTTCGCTGCAGCTGCTGTTGAAGTCACAGCAGGTCAAAGGCTGGTATTCGGGAACGTCGCTCGATTCGCAGGAGACGCTCGCATTTCAGCGTCCTCTCCGGTGTGCGGCCGATGAACGAAAGCTTCCCGCTGGAGCAGGTGAACGAGGCTTACGAGCGGATGATGCAGGGAAAAGCGAGATTCCGGGTGGTTCTCACCATGGGAAAGTAGTTCTTGCACAATGGGATGACTAACCAGAGCTGCGGTTTGTCATCCCATCTGGAGTGCTTCTACATAACCGTTCCACTCTTCCCAACGGACCCTGCGGATGGCATCGTCCACCGTTCCGTGGGCCTGGTCGATGTGGTATACAGCGCGATCCCGCAGCCCTCTGGCCTGGGGCACGTCTTCTGCCCGCGCGGTATCGTTATGCGCCTTATCCAGCAACTCCAAAGCCTTGCGGAAGCGGCCGTCGGGACGCATGCGTACATCGACGGGAGGGTGATCTGCGAGATTTTTGCCGTCATCGATCGAGGCCCGCTTGATCTCATTGATGGCTGCATCGATCTCACGAATCGCATGTTCTTCATCCCGCTGAACGGGCGGCCATGCGATCTGGTCCAGATAAGCGCGCGCCAGACGTAAATCGGACAGCGCGTGGAGGTATGCCGGGTGTGGTCCTGGAACTTGTTGGGCGGAAGCTGCCTTGGGACTAATGACTAAGATTCCCAGAAGCGCTGCGAAGCATAGTGACAGCTGCCATTCGTATGCGCACGATATCGTACCTTCTTTCCGGTTAGGGGGAGTTAGTAACCTCTAAGTACGGCCGCGGCAAGATCCGCAGCCGACCGAGTAGACCCTAACAAACCAGTGAAAGTTGCGATATTTGTTTCCTGGTGCAATCGTTACCACGATAGTTGTACTTAGGAGCAGCGAGCGCGGCCCTCAAACGTATCCACCGTCCCGGTAAGTGCTAACTGCCGCAGTTTCAGTGTTGATCTTCCAGTCTTCCAGTTGTGGCCCTTTCAGTTTCGCTGCTCGCTCGCGGATCAGGTCAAGCTTCGCTTCGTCCAGGGGCTTGAATTCCTGCGCGATGCGAACATCGTCTTCCACCTGTCCAATGGTTGTACAGCCGAGCGCAACGCAGTGTACAGGCAGACTTAGCACATAAGACAGGCAATCCTTCAACGCAATGGCCTGCAGCAACTTCGCATTGGCGGTGCTCTTCATTCCCTGGATGCCCATGCCGCGGGCGACGGCCACCGGCAGCACGTTTTTCTCGAAGCTCAGGTATGCGGGATCTGCCGCGTGCAACGGCATCAGAATGGTGTCGTATTGGTCGTACTTCTTCAGCATCGCCAGGTGGACCTGGGGATCATGGTGGCCGGTAAATCCAATGAACCGGCACTTACCCGACTTCTTTGCTGCTTCGAACGCCTCGATGGCGCCGCCGGGCGCGAAAATCTGCTCCACTTCATCGAGTGTGCTCACCTGGTGCATCTGCCACAGATCGACGTGATCCGTTTTCAGCGCCCGCAGAGACAACTCCAGATCCGCTTCAGCCCCTTTGCGCGTACGTTGGGGAGATTTCGTGGTCAGAAAAATGTTCTTGCGGAATGGCGGCAGCACCGCGCCATAGACCTCTTCCGATTTGCCGTCCCAATAAATGCGCGCGGTGTCGAAATAGTTGATGCCCAGTTCGTAGGCGCGCAGGGTAACGGCCTTGGCTTCTTCGAAGGTGCACAGGGGAAACCGTCCGCCGGCCTGGCCGACGATGGTCAGCCGCTCACCCGTTTTCCCGAAAGTACGCTTCGGTATGTCTCCCGCCTTGGCCGTTAGGGTGCCGGCGCCCCAGGTAAAAGCACTCAACCCGGCACTGCGGAAGTGGAGAGAAAAGTCCTGCGTCGCATCGTCGATCCTCGTCCTCCAGTATGCTACCGCTGCCGGTGGCCTTCAAGGCGGAACAGGTTCTATGCTCAGAAGGTGAAAATCAACTCCTGGGTCATTTTCGTTCTGTTGCTTTTGTGTGCTCCGGCGGCAAACGCACAGAAAGCCATAAGCTGGTCGCCGCTGCGCCTCGAAAGCGGCTCGCCCGTGCTCTTCAGGATCGATCTGGAACAGCCTGCCAGCGAAGTACATGGCGCCTGGCTTAACCACGCAATCGTGTTCACCAAGGCCCAGAATGGGAATACCTGGTACGCGCTCGCCGGTATCGACGTGGAGCAGGCGCCGGGAACCTATGCCCTGGAGCTGACCGCGAGCGCAACCGATGGCTCGGCCCTGCACGTCAAACAGGAAGTGGCCGTGCTTGCCGGGCAATACAAGACCACTACCCTCCATGTAGCGGAAAAGTACGTGCAGCCCGATGCCGCCACCCAACAGCGCATCGCCGCGGATAAAGCGGTGAAGGATGCGGCGTTCGCTCATCAGATCAGCCAGCCCTTATGGAGGGGCAGCTTTCGCTCGCCTGTGCCTTTTGCAGCCACCGATTCCTTCGGCACCCGGCGCATGTTCAACGGCGAGCTCGCGAGCATCCATCGCGGAACCGACTTTCATGCGCCTTCAGGAACGCCGGTGGTGGCCGCGAATGACGGCGAGGTGATGATTGCCCAGGGTATGTTCTATGAGGGCAACCTGGTGGTGATCGATCACGGACAGCAGTTCAGTACCCTCTACATGCACCTGTCCAAAATAGAGGTGAAGGTGGGAGAGCGGGTGAGAAAGGGCCAACGCCTCGGTCTCAGTGGGGCGACCGGCCGGGTGACCGGCCCGCATCTGCACCTGGGAGTGCGTTGGCAAGGCGAGTATGTTGACCCCGTCGTGCTGCTCACGCTGCCGCTGCCTGCTATTTATTAATATCTTCAAACGCGAACCTTCCCAGTTCGAAGGGGCGCGAAGTTGGCGGCTTGTTCTGCAATCCATTGCTGGGGTAGGACTGCGGTGCAAGTGTCGGGAAACCCCAGATTTTGCCCGATACGCATGTCCACAACCACCTTTCCATAGACCTGGCTGCTGCCATCGGGCGCCCGCAGCAATTCAGAACCAGGCTCAATGTAGAGCGGATAAATCGTCGATTGTGCCTCCGCAGGGCGTGGCGTGAGAATCGGTTGCACGGCAATAGCAACCAATGCAATGGCAATGATCAACAGCAGGACAAGGGTCAGGTTTTCTCTCCGCATGATTCTTCTCCGTGGTGAGCAGACTACTTGTTGAAGAACAGCAGGTCCCTCCACTCCGCTGCGCTCCGGTCGGGATGACAATTCTAGTTGGAACCTTCTTCCGTGATCCCAATGAATTGTCATCCCGACCGAAGCGTAGCGGAGTGAGGGACCTGCTGTTTCAGCACTCTATTGCGCCTTAGCTTGAATGGAGAGCAACTCCACCTCGAAGATGAGAGTGGCGTTGGGCCCGATGGGTCCTTGGCCGCGCTCTCCATAGGCAAGATCCGCTGGAATAAACAGCTGCCATTTCGATCCCACGGGCATCAGTTGCAGAGCCTCTGTCCATCCCTTGATGACTCCGCCGACAGGGAAAGTCGCCGGCTGCCCGCGTCTTGTAGGAGCTGTCAAACTCGGTGTTGTCGAGCAGCGTTCCCCTGTAGTTGCAAACCACGGAGTCGGTAGCGGAAGGCTTGGGGCCCGTCCCAGCCACCAGGACTTTATATTGAAGCCCGCTCGGCAGCGTCACGACGCCCTCTTTTGTAGCGTTCGCAGCCAGGAATGCTGCGCCATCCTTCTTGTTACTCTCGATCAGCGCTTGCCTCTTCTCTTCCCGCTTTTGCCGCACTTGATTCTGCAGGTCAGTCATCACTGTCTTAATCTGATCGTCGGTCAAGAGGACCTTGCCACCGGCCAGGGCATCTTGTAAACCCTGGAGCACAATCTTCGGATCGACGTCGATGTCGTCCCGGTGCAGGTTCTTCCCAAAGTTTAAACCGATGGCATAGCTTTGCTTGTCTTTCTCTGTCTCGAGTACCAGAGGTTTAGGTTTTGTCGCCGTGCTGGCGTGCTGGGTCGACGTTGCTGTGCTCGGCCGCGGTTTTGCGGCTGGTGTGGTGTTCGTCGCCGGCGTCTGCTGGGCCGCGGCGCTCCCCAGGAGAACAAGACCGGCAGCCAGAATGCTTGTCGCCGTTCTGACATGATCTTTGCATGATGTCATTTTCGCATTGTTAGTGGTTAAGCGTGCTGCTGGAATAATGGAGAGAATGCGGCACGCGCAACACCAGGTCCCTGCAATCGGTATCGACTTCGGCACCACCAACAGCACGGTTGCGCGCGCCTCGGGCGAATCGCAAGTGGAACTGGTCGCCTTCCCCACCCGCGCGGGCGAGACTTTTTCCTTTCGATCCGTCCTCTACCTGCAGCAGATCAAACACGCCGGACGCGGCACAAACGCATACCTGGACGGGTCCCGCTGCCATCGAGCACTACCTGGCGGCGGAGAACAAGGGCCGGCTCATTCAATCGCTCAAATCCTATCTGTCCGATCGCACGCTGACGGGAACAGCGGTGTTCGGCCGCCATTGCACGCTCGAAGATCTGATTTCCCGCATACTCGCCGATCTGCGCCGGCACGCGGAACGGCAGTTTCACACCCCTGTCCGCTACGCCATGGTGGGCCGGCCGGTGCGTTTTGTGGGCGCGGAGAACGAAGAGGATGAGGCTTTTGCTCTCTCCCGCCTGCGCCAGGCCTTCGCGGAAGCCGGCTTTGAGCGCAGGTGGACTTTGAAATGGAGCCAGTCGCGGCAGCTTACGCCTACGAATCCACCCTCGATCACGACGAGCTCATCCTCATCGGCGACTTCGGCGGCGGCACCAGTGACTTCTCCCTGCTTCACGTTGGCCCCGGTGTGCGCAAGCGCGGCCGCAAGCCGCAGGATTTGCTCGGCAACAGCGGCGTCGGTCTGGCCGGTGACGCCTTCGACGCCAGGATTGTCCGCAAGCTCGTCTCGCCCGCACTCGGATCGGAGTCCTTCGCGCGTTCGCTCAACAAGCTTCTGCCTGCCGTGCCCGCATGGATCTATGCCAACCTCGAGCGCTGGCATTACCTGTCGTTCTTGCGAACGGCGAACGTGATGGAAATCTTGAAGACCGCTCGCCTGCGCGCTTTGGAGCCGGAAAAGATCGAAGCCCTGATCACGCTGATCGACGAAGACCTCGGCTATCACCTTCACCAGGCCGTTCAGCGAGTGAAGTTCGAGCTGTCCCATGCCGAGGTGGCGGAGTTCCATTTTCGCGACGGCAGCATGGACATCAGCATCGCCGTCACCCGCGACGCCTTTGAAGGTTGGATTGCCGAAGAATTGCTGGCCATTGAGCAGTGTGTCGATTCGCTCCTCGAAACTTCGGGCGTAAGCCGTCGCCAGGTGGATCGAGTCTTCCTCACCGGCGGCAGTTCGCTTGTCCCCGCCGTCCGTCGCATCTTCCAGCTGCGCTTTGGCGAACAGCGCATTCGAACCGGCAACGAGTTCATTTCGGTAGCCCGCGGCCTGGCCCTGCGCGCGGAAGAAGCGTTGGCCCTGACGCGTTAGCAGTCGCTCTCTCAGTCGGCGGAATGGGCACAACAGCTCGCCGCGTTCTTCATCGGCGGCAGATCGATCACCGGGTTTTGGTCGAAGAAGCCCGACGGGGCCAGCGTAAAGCCACAGACGACGCAGGACTGCACCGGATGATCTTCCGGCCGCGGCAGATGATGCACCCCGAAGCTATGCCACAGGACGACATCGGTGTTCTCGATCGGCCGGTCCTTGGCGGTCCACGCCGGCAGGCCATCATCGCCGGTCGATTGGTTCACGAACTCGCCCGCGGGGTAGCGTTCATTCGCGTCATAGGGTGTCACCCATAGCTGATGCTGCAGGAACCGTCCCCGCTTGCCCGATGGGCTATCCGGGTGCGTAAAAGGCTGCACTGCGGAGCGTGCCTCGAGCTTGTACGCCGTCGGCTTGCCCACCCAGTTGGTCTTGTTGGGGTTGGTGATCCTCCAGTAGCGCATCCTGGAAAATTCGAAGTCGCGCTGCGCCTTGAGTTCCGTTTTCAGCGCCGTCTCCTGCACATAGTAGGCATTGCCATACGGGTTTTCCGGTCCCATCGGCAGCGCCAGGGTGTCGCATTCAGTCACTGTATTATTCGGTCCATCTACCTCCATATCCAGCCGGGCGGAAAAGATATGCTGATGGATGTGGCCCACGATCCCCGGCGCCACCTCGGTGCCGAATTTGCCCGGCTCCCCTGGGCGGCAGGCCGCGGTATTGATAATCCCGGTTGCTTTCATCTCATATTCAATGCGTCCATCCTGGTGCAGATACCAGTACGACGCATATTCGTAATTCCCGATGGTCGAAATCGACGAGATCACCAGCTTCCTCGCCCGCCGCACCTCGGTGCGGCCGGTACGCATATCGAAATGTTTCCACGACATGCCGGCATCTTCCTCGTGCAGGCAGATGCATCTCTCGATGGTGTACGGCTGGCCGAAAAGATCGGCCACCACCGCATCGAAATAGTGGATCACGCCCAGGCAATCGCAGCCCAGGGTCAGGGAATTCGCCATGCGGCCGAACCCCAGTTCGCCGCTGTCGAAAACATTCTTGCGATAGTGGCTGCGCTCCGGAGTGCCGTAAGGGACCACCATCTCCGCAATCGACGCGCGATAAACGATCGGGCGCCGCTTGCCGTTTTGCGTATAGCCGATGGTATAAAGCACCAGCCCTTCGCGGCCATTGAAGCCCACGCGGAAGTCCCAGTTTTCCCACGTCACCTGGTTGCCCTGCACCACAAAACCGGCGCCATCGGGCTGCACGATATCCAGACGTGACGACGGCTTACGAAACGCAGTAACCAGCTCCGCGTCGTAATTCAAGAGGGTGCGCGGAACCGGAATGTAATCTCCCTTGGCCGCGAAGTGATCCAGGACTTCCATCACCTCAAGGGTGTTCACATCGATGAACGCGTGCACCCCCTCGACCGGGTGCGCATAAAAATTGTCCAGGGGAAACATCCTCATCCAGATGAAGCAGATGAGAACCCGGCGCCCTTGCTCCATCGGGAGGTTGAAGTCGCCCACGGTCCAGGGATCGACGCACATATTTTCCAGGTCCCCGAGCAGGCCGCGGCGGCGCAGTGCTTCCTGAAAGCGAGCGTCGGCTTTGACTGTCTCTTCGATCTGCAGGATCTCTTTGATGGCGATCATGGGGCGCGCTTCTTCCTTGAAAACCGCTGAAATCACCTTGCCCCGGCCCAGATCCACCAGGCCATCCCACACCCCCATCACCCCCCGTCGATACACATGAAAGCGAGCGACCCGCGCCGGCGCAGTTTCGGGCGCATAGGAGCGCACCAATTCTTTGCCCGGCTCGTTGATATCGATGGTCTCCACCCGTAAATCCTGGCCCCACTGGAAGTGGTCCTGGAGGATGCGTGTGACCTCGGTGATTTCACCCGCGGTGAGCGGATCAAGCGGGTGGCTGACGGTGAGACCGGCTCCATTCAAGGAGACATCTTCTGCTTTCAAAGTCATCTGGTCATTCCTCTCTAGTCGCCCAGGGGTAAGAAAGCTTTTTTTCAACCATACATGAGTGCGTCGCTCATAGCATCGTGTATGTGATGTGGCGGATCCAGCCTGGATCGCGCAGTGGCGTTAAGAATCTTGGCCCGGGTTGAGAACAGCAGGTCCCTCCACTTCGCTACGCTCCGGTCGGGATGACAATTCTAGTGTTGGAGCCTTTTTGCGTGATCCCAATGAATTGTCATCCCGACCGGAGCGTAGCGAAGTGGAGGGACCTGCTGTTCTCAACCCGGGTTCGCGGCAGGTCAATCGCGGGACGACTAGAAATGAAATCCAAGTTCTGCCGGGAGCGTGCGCGGCGTTACGTAATGCGTACCGCTGAAGGTCGATAAAAAGTTATAAAGCGCATATTTGTTGGTCAGATTGACGCCGGTGACGTGCAGACTCCATTTGTATCGATCGCCTTTGAAGAGATTGTCTTCGCCAACGGAGGCGTCGAAGAGATTCCGTTGTGCAATCCGGGGAGGATTACGGTCGTTGCTGCCGGTGCCCGGGGCTGGGATGCTCAGCAGCGTTGAGGAATACTCAGCCCCTGAAGGAATTACGCCAGTGCTTTGGGAACCGCCTCTTCCCATCTTCCCTGGGCCTTCAGGATCAGCTCCACTACCTCCCGCGCTGCGCCGCCACCCGGGGAACTGGTTACGTAGTGGCAGATGGCCTTGAGTTCCGGGGCCGCGTTGCCGACGGCAACGGCCAGTCCCGCGCGCTTGGCCACCGGCATATCGGGCAGATCGTCGCCCATGTAGGCCACCTCGTCCTCGCTCACTCCGGCTTTCTGCAGGCACTCGTTAAATGCGGCCATCTTTGTTTCCTGGCCCAGGTAGACGAATTCCACTTTCAACTCCTGGGCGCGCTGCGTCACCGCGGGAGATTTTCTTCCGGTAATGAAGCCGGTGCGGATCCCCATAATATGCGCGAGTTTCAACCCTGCTCCATCCTGAGAGTTGAAGGCCTTCATCTCCGCCACGCCGCCATTGCCCGGCAGGGAAATCAGGTTGACGCTACCGTCGGTGAGGGTGCCGTCGACATCCATGAGGAACAGCTTGATCTTCCGCGCGCGGTCAAGAACTTCGGGAGTCGGTGACATGCAAACATCATAACTGCGGCGAGCCCCTGAGGTATCCCTGCGTTCGATCCTCATTCCTCCTTGCAATCGACTTGCAGGTGCAGATTCCGCAAAGCGCGCATGTAAGCTATAGGAACTCCGACCTATGGCAATTCATATTGCGCTGAATCACAAGACCCACTATCGTTACGACCGTCCGGTGATGCTCGGGCCGCAAACCATCCGCCTGCGCCCGGCGCCCCATTGCCGTACCCCGATCCTCGCCTACTCGCTGAAGGTGCTTCCCAAAAACTCACTTCATCAACTGGCAGCAGGATCCACAGGCCAACTACCTCGCCCGCCTGGTATTTCCGGAAAAGACTACGGAGTTCTTGGTCGAGGTCGATCTGGTTGCCGAAATGGCAATCTTCAATCCCTTCGATTTCTTCCTGGAGCCGTACGCGGAGCAAATCCCATTCACCTACGAGAGCTCCCTGGCCCGGGAACTGCGCCCCTTTCTTGAAGCGGAGGTGCCCAGTCCCAGGCTGGCTGATTTCCTGGCTCAGGTACCGCGGGTCAGCACTCCCACCCTGAATTTCCTGGTCAGCCTCAATCAACGGGTCCAACGCGATATCGGCTATGTCATCCGCCTGGAGCAGGGGGTGCAGTCCTGCGAGCAGACACTCGCCCTGGGCACCGGCTCCTGCCGCGACTCTGCCTGGCTGCTGGTGCAGATCCTGCGCAACCTGGGGCTTGCCGCCCGCTTCGTCTCCGGCTACCTGATCCAACTCACCGCGGACGTGAAGCCGCTCGAGGGCCCCGCCGGCGCCTCCAGCGACTTTACCGACCTGCACGCGTGGACTGAGGTCTTTCTCCCCGGCGCCGGCTGGGTGGGCTTCGATCCCACTTCCGGGCTGCTGGCCGGAGAGGGCCATATCCCTCTCGCCTGCACCCCCGATGTAGGCAGCGCCGCTCCCATCTCCGGCCCTCTGGAATTCTGCAAGACCGATTTCAGCTTCTCGATGACCGTGCAGCGGATCTTCGAATCCCCTCGAGTCACCAAGCCCTACACCGACCAGCAATGGGAGCAGATCGAAGCCCTGGGCCACCAGGTGGATGTGGATCTGCAGGTAGGAGACGTGCGCCTCACCATGGGCGGCGAGCCGACCTTCATTTCGCTCGATGACCGCAACGGAAGCGAATGGTCGACCACCGCGATGAGCCCGGCCAAGCGCCGGCTCGCGGTGGAGCTGCTGCTCAGGATGCGTGACCGCTTCTCCACCGGTGCGCTGCTCCACTTCGGCCAAGGCAAGTGGTACCCCGGCGAGGAGCTGCCTCGTTGGGCCCTGGGCTGCTACTGGCGCAAGGATGGGGTGCCCATCTGGGAGAACCAAAGCCTGTTTGCCGAGGACGGCAAAGACTATGGCTACGGCGCGGCGGATGCGCGCAAGTTTCTCGAAGCCCTCACCCGCCGCCTGCAAGTGAGTTCCTCTTTCACCATCACCGCCTACGAAGACATCTTCTTTCACTTGTGGAAGGAACGGCGGCTGCCCGAACTCGTCGATCCGCTCGACCCTAAGCTCAAGGAATTTGGCGAACGCGCCCGCCTGGCACAGATTTTTGAACAGGCCGCGGAGCAGCCAATCGGCTTTGTTCTTCCCTTGCGCAGGATCCCGACCCGGTCCGGCACCCCGCGATGGACCAGCCAGCCCTGGTTTCCGCTGGCGGAACGCATGTTTCTCACCCCCGGCGACTCGCCCATGGGGTATCGTCTGCCGCTCGAAGCGCTGCCCTGGACCAAGCCGGAAGATGTCACCTACGCCTTCGATACCGACCCATTCCGGCGGCGCGACAAGCTGCCGCCCCGGCCGGAGCGGCGCATGGTCCTGTTCTCCATGCCCCCCATGTCGGATGAGCCGGTGCCCGACGCTGACAAAGGCAAACCGAAAGCCTGAAGACGAGCGAGCGCTCACCCTTACCCGGCCAGCGCTCTGTGTGCAGGCGCGCGCGGGCAAACTCTGTATCTTTATGCCGCCGGTCGACTACCTCGCCGGACTATCTCGACCTGGTCGCCGCCATCGAAGACACGGCAGCGCATCTCTCCATGCCGGTGTCGATCGAAGGCTATACCCCGCCCAACGACACCCGTATCTCGGTCTTCAAAGTCACTCCCGATCCGGGGGTGATCGAAGTCAACATCCAGCCCGCCGCCAGCTGGGACGCACTGGTCGAAAACACCACCGCGGTGTACGAGCTGGCTCGCCAGACCCGCCTGGGGACGGAGAAGTTCATGCTCGATGGGCAGCACACCGGAACCGGCGGCGGCAACCACCTGGTGATTGGCGGCCCCACCGCCGATGACAGCGCGTTTCTGCGCCGGCCCGACCTGCTGCGCAGCATGGTCAATTACTGGCAAAACCATCCTTCGCTTTCCTATCTGCTCTCCGGGCTGTTCATTGGTCCCACCAGCCAGCATCCCCGGGTCGACGAAGGCCGGGTCGAATCGCTCTATGAGCTGGAAATTGCCTTCGACCAGATTCCCGAAAGAGGTTCGGCCCCGCTGCATTCACGCATGACCGATCGCCTCTTCCGCCATCTGCTTACCGATGTGACGGGGAGCACCCATCGCGCCGAATTCTGCATCGACAAGCTCGATCCGCCGGAGGGCGCCGGGACGCGCCTCGGCCTGCTCGAGTTGCGCGCCTTTGAAATGCCGCCCCATGCGCGCATGAGCTTGACCCAGCAACTGCTGGTACGGGCGCTGATCGCCCAATTCTGGCGCAAGCCCTACCGGCAAAAACTGATCCCCTGGGGAACCGAGCCTGCACGACCGCTTCATGCTGCCCTATTTCGTGCAGCTTGATTGGGAGGACGTGGTGAGCGATCTCAACCGGGCTGGATATGGCTTTCCGCAGCGAGTGGTTCGCTCCCCACTTCGAGTTTCGCTTTCCCCCCATCGGCTCGGTGACCGCGCGCGGAATCCAGTTGGAACTGCGCCACGCGCTCGAACCCTGGAATGTTCTTGGCGAAGAAGCCTCCAGCGGAGGCACCGCCCGCAGTGTGGATTCCTCCGTCGAGCGGTTGCAGGTCAAGGTGACCGGGATGGTCGGCCAGCGTTTTGCCGTGCTTTGCAATGGCCGGCCGGTGCCGCTGCATCCCACCGGGGCAGCGGGCGAATTCGTCGCCGGTGTCCGTTACCGGGCCTGGCAGCCCACCTCATGCCTGCATCCCGACATTCCCATTCACAGCCCGCTGGTCTTTGACATTGTGGATACCTGGTCGGGTCACGCGATCGGGGGCTGCACCTACCACGTGGTGCATCCTGGCGGACGCGCCAACGAGCAATACCCGGTCAATGCGTATGAAGCCGAGAGCCGGCGCTTAGCCAGGTTCAGCGGTTTTGGCCACACCCCCGGCCCTATCTCCGTTCCCAAGGAGAGGCCCAACGTGGAGTTCCCCTTGACCCTGGATTTGCGCCGGAGCCCGTAAGGAGCTGCGTCAAGCTGTCATGAGCATGGCCGAGATACTGGATGACCCGTTACTGACCGCCGACTATCGCCAGGCCCCTGGCGTTTACGACGAGATGTGCGTGGAGCCCGGCGTTCTTCGTCCCCACTGGGACCGCTATATCGCTTCCTTGTCTTCGCTGGGCAGCAAGGAGCTGGCCCACCGCTGGCAGATCGCGCGGCAGCGTATCCGGGAAAACGGCGTCAGCTACAACGTCTATGGCGATCCGCTGGGAACCGACCGCCCCTGGAGCCTGGATGCGATTCCGCTGCTGATCCCGCCTGCGGAATGGAGCTACCTGGAAGCCGGCCTGATCCAACGCGCTCGCCTGCTCAACACCATCCTTGCCGATCTTTACGGTCCCCAGAAGCTGCTCCTGAATGGCGATCTTCCCGCCGCCCTGGTGTTCGGCAACCCGGCCTTCTGGCGCGCCTGCCATGACGTTCCCGTGCCGGGTTCGAACTACCTTCACCTGCTGGCCGTCGACCTGGCGCGCTCGCCCGATGGGCAATGGTGGGTGATTTCCGACCGCACCCAGGCCCCCTCCGGCGCCGGCTATGCCCTCGAAAACCGCATCGTCATGGCGGAGACGTTTCCCGACCTCTTTCGTGAGGCTCAGGTGCACCGGCTGGCCGCCTTTTTCCGCGACTTTCGCGAGAGCCTGCTCCGCCTCTCGCCCTCGGCACGCACCCATCCGCGGGTCGTACTTCTCACCCCCGGACCGCTGAACGAGACCTACTTCGAGCACTCCTACCTGGCCCGCTATCTCGGCTTCACCCTGGTCCAGGGGGGAGACCTGACGGTGCGGGAGAATCGGGTGTTCCTCAAGTCACTCGAAGGGCTTAGGCCGGTGGACGTGGTTTTGCGCCGCATGGACGATGGTTTCTGCGATCCGCTGGAGTTGCGTTCCGACTCCTATCTGGGAGTGCCTGGCCTGGTTGAGGCCGTCCGCAGCGGGAACGTAGCCGTAGCCAATGCCCTGGGCAGCGGGCTGCTCGAGACCTCGGCCTTTATTCCCTTTCTTCCCGGCCTCAGCCGGAAGCTTGCTGGGCGAGCGCCTGGCGCTGCCCTCGGTCGCTACCTGGTGGTGCGGCCAGCCGCGCGGCTCTCAGCTATGTGCGCCAGAACCTGGATTTTCTGGTGATCAAGCCGGCTTACCCGGCAAAAGGCATGGAGCCGGTTTTCGGGGGCCGGCTTGGCCCTGCCGAACGTTCGCGGCTGCTGGGGCAACTGGAGCAGCGGCCGAACGAGTTTGTCGGACAGGAGCTGCTCAATCTGTCCAGCGTCCCGGTGTGGTCTGACGGCAGCCTGATGCCGCGGCGGGTGGTATTGCGCGTCTACATCGCGGCCGCAGGGGACAGCTGGATCGTTATGCCGGGTGGATTAACCCGCGTTTCCCCGTCTCCCGACACCCCGGTCGTCTCCATGCAGCACGGCGGCGGCAGCAAGGACACCTGGGTTCTTTCCTCCCAGCCGGTGGACAATTTCACCCTGCGCCGTCCTCGCGATTTGCCGGTTGAGCTGCATCGTGGGGTAAGCAGCGATCTGCCCAGCCGTGCCGCCGAGCATCTTTTCTGGCTGGGCCGCTATGCGGAACGGTGTGAGCACCTGGCCCGCGTCCTGCGTTGCATCCTCGGCCGCATGACTGGCGAATCCTGGGGGCCGGAGACGGTAGGGTGGCAATCGTTGATGAAGTTGTACGAGTGCCTGGAGTCTCCCTATTCCCGCCTGGCGAAAGACGATCCCCAGGGGCATCTTGATCAGCAGGGCGACCTGGAAAAGGAAATACTCTCGCTCATTTTTGAAGAACAGCGCAGCGACAGTCTCAACGCCAATCTCAGCCGGGCCACGCGTGCCGTGGCCCAGGTACGGGATCGTCTTTCGACCGACCTGCTGCGCATCGTGAGCCAGATGGGCAGTCTTGCCCGCGCCTCGGACCGCGTCGCCTGGGGCTATGTGTCGGCAGCGGACGCGCTTGGCGGTTCTGAACAGCTGTATCCTGACCCTTGCCGCCTTGCGCGGTATTGAAGAGGGCGACATCACCCGCGGCCCGGGCTGGCACTTTCTCAACATTGGCAGACGCATTGAGCGTTCGGTGCAGTTAGTGGAGTTGCTGCGCTCGATCGTGGTTCCCATCGACCCTGAGAACTGGCCTTCCCTGGAGATGCTGCTGGAGGTGGCGGACAGTTCCATCACCTACCGTTCGCGCTATTTCATGTTTTGCAGGCTGCGCCGGTGGTCGATTTGCTGATGAATGACGAAGCCAATCCGCGCTCTCTCGCCTTCCAGCTGAAAGATCTGGCTCGGCACTGCGCTGCGCTTTCCGGCATGCCCTCCGGATCGGGCTGGCCGGTTTTGAAGCAGAGGCAGATGGAGGCGGCAGCGGCCAGGCTGCTCCATGCGGATGTCGAACTGCTCTGCGAGGCGTCGACGGGGAGCAACCGCACCCGCCTGGATAGCCTGCTCGAGGACCTGGAGGCCGCTTTGCCCGCCTTCGCAGAAGCCATCGCCAACACCTATTTCAGCCACGCCGAAATGGAGCGCGCGACGTGAGAGTGAACCAGTTTTTTCTGAAAGGTACGGGCTTTAGAGTCTGCGTGAGAACTCTGCACTGAGTCCCGAAGGGACGGCTGAAGTGCCCATGGGAGCCCTGGGTAAAAGGTTTCAGTCCCGCAGGACGTCGATAAACCCTGGCGGGACTACCCAGATTCGTGGCGGTTACCCAGGACTATCGTCCTGGGCTACTTTCAACCGTCCCTTCGGGACTCAATCGTTGCTTACCACTCTTCCTTCACGCTTGGCGTCCATTGAAAGGCAAGAACATATGCTGTACCGTGTGCGGCACCAAACCATCTACGACTACGTCCAACCAGTGTCGGTATCCCATCACGTCGTTCGCCTCACCCCGCGCGATCTTCGCGGGCAGAGGCGCCGGACCATGGAATTATCCGTTTGGCCCCTACCGCCCTACCACGCCACCACGCACATCGACTATTTCGGCAACACCGTCACCTCATTCACTCTGCCCGAGTCGCACACCCGGATGAGCGTGGAAGCGAGCAGCGAATTGGAAGTAGAGGCACTGGCTCACCCCATATTCTCCGAATCGCCGGCCTGGGAAACAGTTCGTGACACGGTGCCGTCCGACCATAGCCACGAGGGCTTGGAGGCCTTTCAGTTCGTCTTCGATTCGATCCGCGTCTCGGCCAAGCCGGAGCTGGCCGCTTACGCCCTCGAGTCATTTCCCCCGGAGCGTCCGCTGCTGGAGGCGGTGTTCGATCTGACCGCCCGCATCCATCAGGATTTCCGCTTCGACCCCAAGGCGACCGAAGTGACCACCCCGGTCGAAACCTTCTTCGAGAAGCGGCGCGGAGTATGCCAGGACTTCTCCCACCTGCAAATCGCCTGCATGCGCTCGCTGGGGCTTCCGGCGCGTTACGTCAGCGGCTATCTGCGCACCGTTCCCCCGCCTGGCCGCGCACGTTTGGTGGGAGCCGACGCCTCCCACGCCTGGTGCTCCGCCTGGTGCCCCGGCTTTGGCTGGGTGGACTTCGACCCCACCAACAACTGCGTTCCCTCCGATGGCCACATCACCCTGGCGTGGGGCAGGGATTACAGCGACGTCAGCCCCATTCGCGGAGTTCTGCTCGGTGGCGCCAAACACAGCCTGAAAGTGGGAGTGGATGTCATGCCGCTGGAATGAGAAGCCACGGCGTGCCAAACTGGAAGTCACCTGGCGAGAATTCGCCTTGGAGAAATCGAATTGAAGTTAAAAGCTCTGCTGTCTTTGCTGTTCCTGCTTACCGCTTTGCGCGCTGAACGCCGCGGACCCCAGTAACGTCACCCGCGCCACCCTTTCCAACGGTTTGCAGGTGGTCATCGTGCGCAATGCGCTGGCGCCCGTGGTCACGGTCGAGCTGAACTTCAAGGTCGGCGGGGATGAGACGCCGCCCGGCTTCCCAGGGATCGGCCCACGCCGAGGAACACATGGCATTTCGCGGCTGCACCGGCATGACCGCGGATCAAACCGCCGCCATTTACGCCCAGCTGGGCGGCCGGGACAATGCCGACACCCAGCAAAATATCACCCAATATTTCACCACCGTTCCCGCCGCCGATCTGGATGTGGCCCTGCAGGCGCAGGCCGCCTGCCTGCGCGGCGTCGACGATTCTGAAGAAGAGTGGGCCCACGAACGGGGCGCGATCGAACAGGAGGTGTCGCGCGACCTCTCCAATCCCACCTACAAATTTGTCGATCGTCTGAACGGAGACATGTTTGCCGGCACGCCGTACGCCCACGATCCCCTGGGCACCAGAGCCTCCTTCGATGCCACCACCGGCGCCATGCTCAAGGACTTTTACCAGAAGTGGTACACCCCCGGCAACGCCATCCTGGTGATCGTGGGCGACGTGGATCCGGCGGCCACCCTGGCCAAGATCAAGCAACTGTACGGCGACATTCCCAACCACCCGCTGCCCGAGCACCCGGCGATCAACCTTACCCCGGTTAAGCCGGAGACCTTCACCCTCGACAGCAATCTGCCTTACGTTCTGGGCTTCATCGCCTATCGCATGCCGGGCACCGATTCGCCCGATTATGCGGCGTCCCAGATCCTGGCGGACATACTGGCCAGCCAGCGTGCTGACGTCTACGGCATGGTGCCCGCGGGCAAAGCCCTCTATGCCGCCTTCGGCATTGCCGAGAGTTATCCCAAGGCCAGCGTGGGTTATGGCGAGATTGCTCTCCCTGCCGGCGCCGATGCCGCCGGCCCCATCAACGAAATGCGGCAGATCGTCGAGGGCTATGCGCAAAAGGGCTTGCCCCAGGACCTTTTCGACGCTGCCAAGCGGAGCGAGATTGCCTCCGCCGAGTTTCAGCGCAACTCCATCCCCGGGCTGGCTTCGGTGTGGTCGGAAGCTCTTGCCGCCGAAGGCCGCAACTCTCCCGGATGACGACATCGAGGCCATCAGGGCGGTCACCCTGGCGGACGTGAACCGGGTGGCGAAACAATACCTGGTCAGCGCGAACTCCATCACCGCCACCCTGAAACCGTCGCCTTCCGGCGAGGCCGTCGCCGCCAAGGGTTTTGGCGGCGGAGAGAAGATGACCTCCGCTCCCACCAAGCCGGTCGTGTTGCCCGACTGGGCTACGGGCGTCACTTTCGCAGCTAAAGGTCCCGGCCGACTACATCGTCGCCTCCGACACGACGCTTCCCAACGGCCTTCGCTTGATCGTCAAGACCGACCACACCAGCCCGACCGTAACCGTAGTCGGTACGGTCAAGAACAACGCCGATCTGCAGACACCCAAGGGCCAGGAGGGGGTCTCCGATGTGCTCGACGGCCTCTACTCCTACGGCACCCAGACGCTGGACCGCCTGGCCTTCCAGAAGGCGCTGGACGACATCGCCGCCAATGAGACCGCGGGCTTCGACTTTTCCGTGCAGGTATTGAAAGAGAACTTCTCCCGCGGAGTGGAATTGCTGGCCGACAACGAACTGCATCCCGCGCTGCCGGCCGAAGCCTTTGCCGTGGTCAAGGACCAGACCACGCAGTTTGTTGCCGGCAACCTGAAGAGCCCTGGTTACCGCACCTCGCGCGCGCTTGATATCGCCTTGCTGCCGCCTGGCGACCCGGTGCTGCGCGAGGCGACCCCGGCCACACTGGGCACCGTCACGCTGGACGACGTAAAGCAATATCACGCCACCACCATGCGTCCCGACCTGACCACCATCGTGGTCATCGGCGACACCACGCCGGACGAAGCCAAGGCGGTGATCACCAAGTGGTTTGGGGACTGGAAGGCCGAGGGCCCGAAGCCGGAGACCACTCTGCCCGCGATTCCGGTAAACAAGGCTTCGGCTGCGAACGTACCCGATCCGCAGGCGGTGCAGGACTCCGTGATGTTGGCGCAGCAGTTGAACCTCAACCGTTTCGATCCCGACTACTATCCTCTGCAGCTGGGCAATCACGTACTTGGCGGCGGCTTCTACGCCACCCGCCTCTACCACGATCTTCGCCAGGTATCCGGCTACGTCTACAACGTGGACGTCAGCATGGAGGCATCGAAGACCCGGGCCAGCTACACCGTCACCTACGGCTGCGATCCGGATAAGGTCTCCAAGGCCAGGGCTTTGGTCCAGCGCGATCTTGACCAGATGCGCACCCAGGACGTTTCGCCCGACGAATTGCACCTGGCCAAGGCCATGCTTCTGCGGTCGATTCCTCTGGGCGAGTCGAGCGAAGAGGGAGTAGCCCAGGGTCTGCTGCGCCGGGCCGTGATTGGCCTGCCGCTTGGACGAGCCCATCGTGGCGGCGAAGAAGTACTTTGAACTCAACGCCGATCAGGTCAAGGCAGCCTTTGCCCGCCATCTCCGGCTGGACGATTTCGTCCAGGTAGTCCGGGGTCCCGCTCCCGCAGTAGAGCTGTCGGGAGATCCGGGCTTCAGCCCGGACGTCAACCCGCAGGTCCTTCGGCCCTACGCTCATCGCTTTCCGCAGAAGCGATGACGGGAACCGTGCTCCAGGGCCTAAGGCAATGCCTTGAGCATGCGTTTCCGAGCTCGCCCGGATCTGCCACCAACTTTGTCATCTCTCCGTTTTCGCGAGCATGTGGAAGACCTGCGCTCAACTCGACCCCCGGAACCGGCGGGCTGTTAGACTATAGGCAAGGCATTGCCCGGTTGTCCTGCCTGTCATTTCCAGCCAGCTCGTCAAAGCAAGGCTAGTCAATCTCAACCAACGCCTCTCCGCGACCCGGAAGAATAGGAATTCCTGCGCCCGTGAGCACGCCCATTCGAAATATCGCCATCATCGCCCACGTCGACCATGGCAAGACGACGCTCGTGGATGCAATGTTGCGCCAGGCCGGCACCTTCCGTGCCAACGAAGCCCTTACCGAACGGGTCATGGACTCGAACGAACTGGAGAAGGAGCGCGGCATCACCATCCTGGCCAAGAACACCGCCATCCAGTTCCAGGACACCAAGATCAACATCGTCGATACCCCGGGCCACGCCGACTTCGGGGGCGAGGTCGAGCGCGCCCTCAAGATGGTGGACGGGGTCATGCTCCTGGTGGATGCCTCGGAAGGCCCCCTGCCGCAGACCCGTTACGTGCTCTCCAAGGCCCTCGAAGCCAAGCTCCTGCCCATCCTGGTCATCAACAAGATCGATCGCCCGGACGCCCGCCCTAAAGAGGTTCTCGACGAGGTATACGACCTCTTCATCGATCTGGACGCGGCCGAAGACCAGTTGGATTTTCCCGTGCTCTACACCAACGCCAAGCTGGGCACTGCCAGCACCTCCTCTGGACACGCCCGGAGAAAACCTGCAACCGCTCTTTGAAACCATCATCTCCACCATTCCGCCGGCCAGCGGCGACCCTGACGGGCCGCTGCAGATCCTGGTCACCAACCTCGACTACTCCGACTACCTGGGCCGCCTGGCCATCGCGCGCGTATTTAACGGAACCCTGCACAACGGGGAAGAGGTGAACATCTCCAAGCGCGACGGATCGCTGACCAAGACCAAGATCACCAAGCTGTTTACGTTCAACGGATTGAAGCGCACCGACACCGAAGTGACCCAGGTCGGCGACATCGTCGCCATCGCCGGGGTCACCGGCATCACCATCGGCGAGACCATCACCGGCATCGAAAATCCCGCCCCGCTGCCCCTGATCGTCATCGACGAGCCGACCATCGCCATGCAGTTTTCCGTCAACAACTCGCCCATGGCGGGACGGGAAGGACAATTCGTCACCTCCCGCAATCTGCGCGAGCGCCTGGATAGGGAACTGCTCACCAACGTCTCCATCCGCGTCGAGGAAACGGGCAGCCCCGACAGCTTCAAGGTTCTCGGCCGCGGAGAGCTGCAGCTGGCCATCCTGATCGAGATGATGCGTCGTGAAGGCTTTGAGCTGATGGTGGGCCGGCCCGAGATTGTCACCAAAACGGTCGATGGCAAAGTCCTGGAACCGGTGGAGCATCTCACCATCGACGTTCCCGACAATTTTGTCGGCACCGTGATCGAGCGCCTCGGGCCTCGACGCGGGGAGATGCTGAAGATGCACAATCACGGTTACGGTCGCGTGCGTCTGGAGTTCCGGGTGCCCAGCCGCGGCCTCATCGGCCTGCGCAGCGAGATGCTGACCGAGACCCGCGGCACCATCGTGATGAATTCGCTCTTTGACGGTTACATGCCCTACCAGGGAGAGATACCGCAGCGGCCCAGCGGGGCGCTCATCTCCGACCGCAACGGCGCTACTACGGCTTACGCGCTCAACGGGCTGCAGGATCGTGGAGTGCTCTTCGTGACTGCCGGCGTTGACGTCTACGAAGGCATGGTGATCGGCGAGCATTCACGAGACAACGACCTGGACGTGAACGTGGTGCGCGAAAAGAAGCTCACCAACATGCGCGCCTCGAGCGCCGACGACGCCATCCGCCTGGTGCCTTTCAAGCCCATGAACCTGGAGCAGGCGATCGAGTTTATTGCCGAAGACGAGCTGGTGGAGGTTACGCCCAAGTCCTTGCGCCTGCGCAAGAAAATTCTCCAGGCCAATCGCCGTCCCCGCCGAAATCCGACGCCAGCGTGAAGCGTTCTCACCTGATACTCGGCGGTGCCATCGTGGGCCTGATACTTGTGGCCTGCGTTGCCTGGTACGCCGGAGTCAAACATATGCAGCCGGCGCCGCCGGCGGTGACCGCCGACGCCAGCCAAGCCGCTCCAGCACCCGGCGGAGCAGACGAGGCGTCCCCGACGCGGATGTATGCGCACAACCTCATGCTGAGAAAGGGACCGGACTTCCGCATCTACGTTCGCTGGCTCAACGGGCAGATGGGGCGGACGAAGAAGAACATCAATCCATCTTTCGACGATCCGGAGTCGTTCGTCCTTGAGGTGCAACAGGGGCATCATCCACGCGAACATCGGCGACATCAGCCACTACCTCAATGCCGGCACGGTCCCGGGTTCTCCGCTCACAGAACATCTCGATCACAGGGAACGGAAACCAGATATCCCTGCACGGCACCGATTCACAAGCTGCATATTCCGCTTCCCATCGGACTGGATGGGACAATTTCCTCCTTCACCCGATGGCCGGATCCACCTGCATGTGGATCGGCTGTCAGTATTGAAGCTTCCGGTCAAAGGTCTGCTGGGTGACTTTCACGTCAGCATCGCGGACCTGATGGGAAAAACCAGCGTTGCCGGCGTCGAAGCCTCGCAGAACGATATTTACTTCGACACGCAAAAGCTGCTTCCGGCGCCGCATATCCACGGGCAGCTTACCAGCGTGCGGCGTTGTGAACCCGGATATTGAGGTGATGTACGGCGATGCGCAGAATGACGTTGCCCGTACCGAAGAATGGCACAACTTTCTGGCGCTGAAGGGCGGCACGCTGGACTTCGGCAAGCTGACCATGCACCATGTCGACCTCATCATGATCGATGCATCGAAAGATGCCTGGTTTGATCTCGACCTGGTGAACTACCAGGCGCAGCTGGTAAATGGCTACACCCGCATGACCCCGCAAGCCGGACTGGAAATATTCATGCCGGATCTGGACGAACTCCCGCCTCAGCAGACCCCCCAGAGCGTCAGCGCGGAGTGGCTCAAGAACCGCAATCTTCCGCCGCCGCCCGATGTTCCCATGAAGTGAATTTTGTCAGGGTGAGGCTCGCCCAAGGAAAGTGCGCAAAATTCGAGGAAGATAACAGCAGGTCCCTCTTACGTGATGTTCTTCGCAGATTCTTAGGCGCCCTACATCAGTAAATCTTCTCGGCGATCGACTTTCGCCTGGGTGAACAACAACAAGATAATCCGGGCCGCCGGCCTTGGAGTCGGTTCCGGACATATTGAATCCGCCAAAGGGATGCGCTCCCACCATGGCGCCGGTGCATTTGCGGTTAAAGTACAAATTCCCCACATGGAACGCCCGCCGCGCGTGGTCCAGCTTTTCATGCGAACTGGAATACACCGCCCCGGTCAGCCCATACTCCGTGTTGTTCGCAATCTCCAGTGCATGGTCGTAATCCCGGGCCCGGATCACCGCCAGCACCGGTCCGAAAATCTCTTCCTGGGCGATGCGCGCCGTAGGCGCCACATCCGCAATCACCGTTGGTTCCAGGTAGTACCCGCCCTCCGCGTTCGCAACCGCGTGGCCACCCGTGAGCAGCCGTCCCTCGCCCTTGCCGATCTCGATGTAGGAGAGAATCGTATCCATCGCTGAGCGGTTTACCACCGGCCCCATGCTTGCGTTGGTGGCAGGATCGCCTACCTGCAAAGTCTGCACCCGGTCGCGCACCCGCTCGACAAAAACATCGTAGACCGCATCTTCGACAATGGCGCGGGAGCACGCCGAGCACTTCTGCCCATTGAAGCCGAAAGCCGACGCCACCACGCCCTGGACCGCGGCGTCAAGATCGCAATCCGTGCTTACGATGATCGAATCCTTGCCCCCCATCTCGAGAATGGTGCGCTTGATCCAGATCTGTCCCGGTCTGGTCTGGGCCGCGCGGGCGTGGATATCCAGGCCCACTTCCTTCGACCCGGTAAAGGCGATCAGGCGCGTCTTGGGGTGCTCCACGATCGCGTTGCCGAAAGTGCTGCCCGAGCCGGGGCAGAAGTTCACCACCCCAGGGGGCATACCCGCCTCTTCGAGCACATCCAGAAACCGCGCTGCGATCGTCGGGGAATCGCTCGAAGGCTTGAGGATCACCGTATTGCCGGTCACGATCGCGGCCGCAGTCATGCCGGCCATAATGGCGAAAGGAAAATTCCACGGCGGAATCACCGCGCAAACGCCCACCGGGATATACACCAGCTGATTGCGTTCCCCGGGATACTGGATCGGCGTCGTCGCCCCAGCCAGCCGCAGCGCCTCGCGCGCATAGAACTCCAGGAAGTCGATGGTCTCGGCGACATCCGCATCCGCCTCAACCCAATTCTTGCCCACCTCGTAGGTCAGCCACGCGCAGAACTCAAACTTGCGTTTGCGAATCAGCTCTGCCGTTTGCAGCAGCAACGCCGCGCGCTCTTCAACCGCCACATATTGCCAGGTGGCGAACGCCTCCAGGGCAGCCCGCATCGCCCGTTCGGCGTGTTCCAGGCCAGCCTTCTGGTGCACCCCGACAACCTGCGCCGGCCGCGCCGGATTCAGCGACTGGATCTTATCCGCGGTGCGCGATCCGCTCCCCGCCAATGACCAGTTCATACTCGTGGCCGAGCATATCTCCCACCCGGGTCAGCGCGGCCTGCATGGCATGCACGTTTTCCGGGTCGTGGAAATCGATGAAAGGGTTCGTTGTGGAAGGGTCCGCGGGGCGCAACAGGCTGAATGACGGTGCTGATCTGGGCAGTTGGCATAACAGCCCAATTTTACTCTTTAGAGCAGTTCCGCAATTGCCATGGTCTGATAAAGATCGCGAGGAGTGGTTTTCCTTGGGAGAAAACCACGAAAAGGCCTGTCGCTCCTGGTCTGCATGATTGCGAAACTGCTCTATCGGGTGGCGGTGAGCCGCTCTGTCTGGGCCGACATTTTGGCCGTGCGTTCCAGCTTGTCCCAGTTGAAGGGCCGTCCATCGATCGCCCGCTTCACCGTCTTGAACAGCACCAGCGAAAACAGTTGGCGATACGCAAAGCGCTGCAGCCAGATGTGGAACAGCAGCCAGCCATCGCCCTTGTTGGCGGCGTGCTTCCGCTCCAGGCTGAAGGCCAGGGCCGAAGTAACGAAGTCGATGATCAGGAAGGCGAGGAAGAAGGTCAGCAATTTCTCGAAGTTGGAGGCGTTGGCGGCCTCGGGGTGGAAGTGGCGGTCCAGCAGGTAGTGGAAGACGCCGGCCACAAACATCAGGTCGATAAAGGGAGAGACCAGCGGCAGCAGGATCTGGAACACCAGGATGTTGGGCAGAGCAAACAACCCCATCGCCTTGTTCTTGAGGAAGGCGGCCTGGTGCTTGTACACCGCCTGCAGGGTTCCGAAGGACCAGCGGAAGCGTTGCCGCATCAGGCCGCGAGCGGTAGCCGGGGCCTCGGTGAATGCCAGGGCGCGATCTTCGTAGATCACCTTGTAGCCCTGCTCCAGCAGATTCATCGTCAGGTCGGCATCCTCGGCCACCGTATTGACCGGGTAGCATCCGCCGTGGCGCACGGCCTCGGTACGCCAGGCGCCAATCGCGCCCGGAACCACCGTGACTACATCGAATAGATCCAATGCCCGGCGCTCGAAGTTCTGGCTGGTGATGTACTCGAGCGCCTGCCAACGGGTCCACAGGTTGATCCGATTACCCACCTTGGCGTTGCCCGCCACGGCGCCGATCTTCGGGTCGGCGAAATGGCAGACCAGCTTGGACACCGCATCCGCCGCGATCACCGTGTCGGCGTCGATGCCCACATAAAACTCTTCTTCCAGATCGGCGACCGCGAAGTTGAGCGCCTCTGCCTTGCCGCCATTCGGCTTGCGCAGCACGGTGAGCATGCCGGCAGCGATCTCCTCCGGATAGGCGGCGCGCGCCACCTCGGAGGTTCGATCCGGAGACCCGTCATCGATCACGATGATGCGCAGATGAGGATAGTCCGAGTTCAACACCGAGCGGATGGTGCGCACGATGACTTTCTCTTCGTTATAGGCGGGAATCAGTACCGCCACCCGGGGCAGAAATCCACCCGCCACCTCCGGAATCTGGCGTTGGCGCAACCGGTCGATCAGGGCGAAGATGCCCACCAGGATGAGCCGGGCGCTCATCAGGATATCGCCCAGAAAGAACAGGCGTGACGACAAAGTGGTTGAAGAAGGCCCAGGCAAAGAAGGCAACTGAATCCACCCGCGCCTGCCAGCGTTCTTTGGAGTTCAGGGGCGGCATCACTTCCGCTCGCGTTTTGCCCATCAGGTCGGAAACCTGCTCAATGGCATAGCCATGCGCGCGCAGCCCGTCGATCAGCACCGGCAGCGCCGCCACCGTCACGCTGCGGTTGCCGCCTCCATCGTGCATCAGGATGATGCTGCCGCGGAACTGCGGCTTGGTCTTCATCAGCTGCAATTGATCGAGCACGTCCTGCAGGATGCCTTGCGGAGTCTTACGCTGCCGCTCGTCCCAATCGCCGGTATCGATCTTGTTGCCGATGATGGTGTAGCCCATCTTCTGGATCAGATAGGCGGGTGCTGCCTGGTCGTTGGTATCCGGCTCCTGATCGATGGAGTAGGGAGGGCGGAAGTAGAGCGGCTTGACGCCCAGCTTGCTGCCAAACAGCCGTTCGGTAAGGTTCAGCTGCAAGCCGTACCTGTTCGGGTGATATCTCGCTGATGTCGGGATGGGTCCAGGTGTGATTTCCGATCTCGTGTCCCTCGGCCATCACCCGCTTCATCAGGCTCACATTGTCCTGAGCCTGCTCGCCGATCATGATGAAAGTCGCCTTCACCCCTTTTTCCTTAAGGATGTCCAGAATCTTGGGGGTCCACGTTGGATCTGGCCCGTCATCGAAGCTGATGCGCGACCGCTCCCGGCTTATACCCGTAATACTCGATGGTGTAGGGCGAGGGATAGGTCAGCATGTGTTCATCGGTCACGGTCCAGTTGTAGGAATCCATGTCGATGGTCCGCGAGCCCGGATGCGGTTCTCCGGTGATGTGCAGGATGTCTCCATCCCCATCGGAAACCACATCGTCGCCGGGCGGTATCTGCTTGAGCGACTGCGGCGCCGTCAGATTGCTGGGATGGTCCCAGATCGACCACAGCGAGGGATCCTCTTCGCCCAGCCGCCACAGCGCAAACGTCTGCAGCCCCATCTGCCGTGCGGCGCGCAGCTCGTTCAGTGCGGTCACCGCATCCAGCATCCAGACCTGGTGCCGCACATGGGCATCTTCATCGTCGTAGGTAAAATGCGGGTTCAGCTCATCGCCGGCCAGGCGCAGGTCCGCATTGGCATCGGAGGCCGCCTGCCATCCGTCCTGCACCGAGATGTCTTCGGTGTCCAGCACCTTCGCCGGGTGGTGCCTGCTTGGCCAGAGACATCGTCCAGTTGTACCCATAATTGCCGATGGCGCAGATCACCTTCTCTTTGGGCACAATCTTGAGCACCCGCTTGAGGTTGTTTTCAAACCAGTCCTGGGCCGCGATGGGGCCGGGCGAGCCGGTCTCTTCGTGCTGGTCATAATTCATCAACAGGATGCCGTCGGTGTTCTTGGCCAGCTCCGCAAACTCGCTGTCATCCACGCCCACGCTCTCATTGACGAAGAGGCGCAGATTCTTAGGGTGCATCTGGCTGTGCAACTCCTCGATCAGGGAGTTGTAGTCAGCCTGTGCATCGTCGGGAAGGTCCTCAAGATCGAGGCTGAGGCCCCGGTAGTTCGGGTTGGCGGCCAGAAAGAGCCCCAACTGGCGCTCCAGGTTCTTCCGCGCGGCGGGATCCTTCAGCATGGCGGCCACACCCTGGTCCCATTGCTGCGTGAGCACGTCGTAATTCTTGACCAGGGGAAAGATCTCCGTGTCTTCGTGCGCGGCGGCGATCAGGTCATGAATTTTGTTCTGCGGGTCCACACTGTGGACTCCGTGGGCATCGACCACGTCGAAGATCCGTAAAGGCGCTTCGGCGGTGATGGCGCCTTGCAGCATGCCGTCGGGCTTGGTGGCGTACAGCCACTCCGGGAAGAGAATATCGATCTGGTGGATGTGGTTCTTGAGCGAGGCGTAGCTCCCGGCGTCATCATTGACGTAGTAAGCGGCGCGCAGGCCTTCGCCGGAGTTGAATGGAATCTCCGAGGGTTTCCGGCTGGTCTTACGCCGCGCCGGCTTCAAATATTTGGCCTTGATCGCGGCGGCTTGTTCCTGGATGGCCCGGTAGTTTCGCTTCGGTGTGGGCAGCAGGAGTTCCGGCAGATGCTGATTTTTCACTACGTTGAGAAAAAACAGCACCAGAATCACGGTGGAGAACACCGCCACCGCGTCCAAAATGCGCCGCAGGCGTTTCCAGCGTTTCCGCTGGGGATCGAAGAAGATCTGGCGATTCATGCCTGCAGAAAGCTTACAGGAACTCTCCCATTGTGTTATGGGCCCGATCCCTCGGAAGGAACCCAAGGTGGGAACAGAAATGTGGGAAGGAGTTGCGTAGATGGAATGGCCTCTTTCCCACATCTCGCACCAAGCGCGAGATATGGGGGCGACCGTTGGTCGCCCTTTTACAACCTGGAGCTGGGCCAGGATGGAGCCTCCGTGGGATGCTGGTGAATGCCCTCGCTGTTCACCCTGGTTGTGCTTGCCGCCGGAGCTGCTCTGCGCCTGTGGTTTATCCATGCGCACCCCCAAGTCCAGGGTGATTCGCTGCTCTACGGAGACATTGCCACCAACTGGCTCACCCATGGTGTCTACGGCCACTCCGTAGGCCACCCATCAGGCCTCACGACCATTCAGCCTACGCTGGTGCGCCTGCCCGGCTATCCGGCCTTTCTGGCGCTCTGCTTTGCGCTCTTTGGCGTGGCAGATTATCGCCCGGTGGTGTATCTACAGGCGCTCATCGACCTCGGCGCCTGCCTGCTCATCGCCGGCCTGGCAAGGAAGGTCTGCGGACCCCGCGCCGGCCGGATCGCCTTGCTGCTGGCCGCCCTTTGTCCCTTCACCGCAAATTACGTCGCCTTCCCGCTCACCGAAACGCTTTCCATCTTTTGCGTCGCCCTGGGCTTCCGCGCCCTTGCGGAAGTGCGTAGAAAGCCCCCGCTTTTGTGGACCGCCTTGCTCGTCTTCTCCTGGAGCTTCGCCGCTCTGCTCCGTCCCGATGGCGCCTTGCTGGCCGTGGTCCTATGGGTCGCGCTGCTTGTCTACGGTCGCCATCGTTAGGCCTCGCATCCGCCTTCCGCCTCGCTGTGATAGCCGGCCTGCTCTCGCTGCTCCCCTTTGTTGCATGGACGGTACGCAACTGGCGCACCTTCCACGTCTTCCAGCCGCTCGCCCCGCGTTACGCCAACGATCCCGCAGAATTCAGCGCTCCCGGCTTTGTGCGCTGGGTAAGAAGCTTTGCTGCCGACTTCACCACCACCAGCGAGATTTACTGGAACGGCAACAGCGACCGTATCGATCCCAGGAGTCTCCCTGCGCGCGCCATTGACAATTCAAGCCAATACGACGAAACCCAGCGCCTCCTGCGGGACTACAACGCCACCACCACCCTAACCCCGGACCTCGATGCCCGCTTCGCCCAGCTGGCTCAGGAGCGCATCAGCGCCCATCCCTTCCGCTATTACGTCACTCTGCCTTTGTTGCGGCTGGCCGATATGTGGCTTCGCCCAAGGGTGGAAACGGGGAACGCTGCCCTGCGCTGGTGGCAGTACGCCCGGCATCCTGCGCAGACTTGGGCCGCCATCCTCTACGGCGCACTGAACCTGGCCTATCTGGCGATGGCATTTCTGGGGGTTCTCCGCTGGCCGCGGATGGCAGGCGCCATGGTGGCTCTGATCGCCCTGCGCAGCCTGTTGCTTGCTACTGTGGAGGCGCCCGAAGCGCGCTACACCCTGGAGTGTTTTCCGCTGCTATTCGTCCTGGCTGGCTGCTATTTCACTACCCGGGTGGTGCCCGGCGGAAACTTGGGCTGGAAGACGGTGCCGGCAATCGGTAAGTTGTAGCGAATGTTCTTATAGATGGCGGTGCGCATATCGCCGGAAGGCTGATAGAAGATCTGCTTGAGGCTGATCCCCCGCGCGGGATCGAGCCAGATGGTCACGTGGTTGAACATGTTGGCCACGTTTTGCTGCACCGGCGCCAGGTCAAGCTTGGCCACCGAGACCCCATCTATAGTTTCGGTGCCCCGCAGGCTCACTTTCCAATTGGTCTCCAGGTCGGTGCCGCTGCCGCCGAAGCCCAGGGTCAGAAAGCTTTCCCACTGGTTACGGTTGGCTCCCGCCTTAATGACGGTCAACTGCTTGATGGTGGGCTCAAAAAAGTTGGCTTCTCCGCCGTCGAAAGTCACCGTTTTGGGCGCATCTTTCCCGTTGTCTTGCTTGATGTACGAAGCCACTCGCGTGGCCCCCTTCTTGCGCTCGTAATAGATGGTGCCCGTCTGCACATCGTGTTCCTGCACCACTGCCTGGAACTGGTCCCAGCTAAAATCCGCCTGCGCACTTTGGAACTTCGCTGCCGCGGCATTCAGTTGGTCGATGACTTTCTGCAAATCTGCGTTGCCGGCCGGCGCTGCGGTTTGAGCCCTCAATGAACCTGTGAGTGAAACCACCAGCCCCAGGCACAGCAGCGCAATTCTCTTTCCTGCATCAACCATGGATCTCCTTGTCGGCTGTTGGACGAGGTGTAGCCGCCCCGGGTTTCCTTTTGCTAGCGATGGGCCCACACCCGATACTGGGTTACCTGGCCGCTCGCGTCCTTCTGCTCCCGGTAACGATCGATCTGCACGTTGCCGGAAATAGCCTGGATGCGCTGCAGCAACTCCGCCTTGAGTTTTTCATCGTTGCTGGTATCGGCTAACTGGTCGGCGCCAATCTGGTAAGTCCATGCGTTGGGGCCATTGGCCCGGACCAGGATGTCCTTGGTGGAGGTCAGGGTTTCCTGGGGTCGATCGCGATAGTTGATCAGGCGTGGTGAGACGAAGAGAAACACCAGGATAAGGGTCACCATCACGTCGTAATGGAAGCTGCCGCGAGGGTAAGTCCAGAACAAATAGCTCTTTATAATGCGCTGCATTTCTCCTGCAATTCTATCGTGGCGCGATCACGTCTTCGCCGCCCATGTACGGCTGCAACGCTTTGGGTATGCGGACAGTCCCGTCGGCTTGTTGATAATTCTCGAGGATGGCGAGCCACGTGCGCCCGATCGCCAAGCCGCTGCCGTTGAGTGTGTGTACCAGTTCGGTCTTGTTCTTGCCCTGCGGCTTGAAGCGGATATTGGCCCGCCGCGCCTGGTAAGCCTCGAAGTTGGAGCAGGAAGAGATCTCCCGGTACAGCCCCTGCCCGGGAAGCCAGACCTCGAGGTCGTAGGTCTTGGACGAGGCCGCGCCGGTGTCGCCGGCGCACAGCAGCACCTTGCGATAGGGCAGCTCCAGCCGCTGCAGGATTCGCTCAGCATGCCCGGTAAGCTTCTCATGTTCTTCATTCGACTGATCGGGGCGGGCAAACTTGACCAGTTCGACCTTTTGAAACTGGTGCTGGCGGATGATGCCGCGCACATCCTTGCCGTAGGAACCGGCCTCGGAACGGAAGCAAGGGGTGTAAGCCACCAGGCTCACGGGCAAGTGCGCTTGTTCGAGAACTTCGTCGCGATACAGATTCGTAACCGGCACCTCGGCGGTAGGGATCAGCCAATGGTCGCTCCCCTCACACTTGAAGAGATCCTCGGCAAACTTGGGCAGCTGGCCGGTGCCAAACAATGAGTCGCTATTTACCAGGAAGGGAGGCAGCACCTCGAGGTAGCCGTGCTCCCGCGTGTGAACATCCAACATGAAGCTGGCCAGCGCCCGTTCCAGCCGGGCGCCCTGACCCCAGTACACGGCGAAGCGGGCACCCGAGATCTTCGCGGCGCGAGCAAAGTCGAGAATGCCCAGGCTTTCACCCAACTCCCAATGAGGCTTGGGCGCGAAATCAAAAGTGGGCTGCTGGCCCCAGCGTAGCACCTCCACGTTTTCCGCTTCGCTTTTTCCCGCGGGTACGCTGTCCTGGGTCAGGTTGGGGATGCTGAGTAGCAGGTCGCGCATGTTCTCTTCGGCGCGCGCCGCGTCACCTTCCAACTCTTCGATCTCCTGCTTGAGCTGCCGGATCTGTTCGATCAGGCCTGAGGTGTCCGCGCCGGCTTTGCGGCTGTGCGCTACATCCTGGCTAAGCCTGTTCCGCTGCGCCTGAAGCATTTCGACTTTCGTGATGAGGTCCCGCCGGGTAAGGTCGTAGACACCAAAGTCGCCCACTAGCTTTGCCGCATCCAGCCCCCGGGCTCGCAGCTTTTCTCTGACCAGCTCCAGGTTGGCCCGTACAAAATTCAAATCCAACATAAGGCTCAAGTCTACCGGAACCCTGCTTGCTGCTTAGTACGTCCAGCTCATGTCAGCATCGGCCGGAGCGGTCTTCTGGATGCGCTCCATGATCTTTGGCAGGTACATAGTGTTGTAGTGCAGCCGCGAGAGGGCATTGGGCAGGTTGGGGTCGCCGTTCCAGCAGTGCTCGGCCCGGTCCCCGTATTTCACCTCGCCCTCATATGGGACCCCATGGCCAGGGGTGCCGGTTTTGTCCAGAAAATCCTGCATCAGGTAAACGGCGTCATTAAGGAAGTAGGTGTCGGCGGAGCCCACGTACAGGTGGAGTTTGCCCTGCAGCTGGGGGCCCAGCTTGTCCCAATCCCGTTGCAGCATGGCGTTCAGGTCAAAGTGATCGTGCCAATAGGCGGCAACCTGGTGGTCGATGGCCCCGGTTTGCCTGTCGAAGATCTGCGCCGGGTATCCGTCCGGGCCCACCGGGCCGTAGACCGCCTGCCAGATATCGAGGTGGCCAGGAGGAAGGGGAGACTGCGCGGCATAAGCTGAGACTACACGTGCCGTCCGCTTTCACAAGCAAAGGAAGCGCCTGAGAAGGAGAAGAAGAATACAGCAGGTCCCTCCACTGCGCAGTGGAGGGACCTGCTGTGTTCTTCTTCTCCTTCTCAGCCACCCTTTAGCCCCTGAGCGAGATGTTTGCGATACTAGTCCAAGCCACCATGTCCTCCCCCCAGCGTGTTTTCTGCAAGTTGCTCGTCGCTTTACTGCTTATTCCATGGGCGCCCTTAGCCGAGCCAGCGCCTACGATGGACATCCCCGGCTGGTCATCATCCTGGTGGTCGACCAGCTGCGCGCCGACTACCTTGACCGATACCGTTCGGATTTCAAAGGCCGGGGCTTCCGCCTGTTCCTCGACAAGGGCGCCTACTTTGAAGATTGCTATTACGACTACGCCAACACCAAAACCGCTCCTGGCCACGCCACACTGGGAACCGGGGCCTACACCGACGGCCACGGCATCTCGGCCAATTCGTGGTGGGACCTCAGCCGCAACAAGACCCGTCCCGTCTCCTCGGTTGAGGACGATCGCTACCGCATCCTGGGCGCGATCCATTCCGGTAAGGAGCCCGGAGCCTCCCCGCTCAATCTTCGCGCCTCTACCATTGGCGACTCGCTGCGCCTGGCGACCCAGGGCCAGGCGAAAGTCTTCGGCATCTCGCTCAAGGATCGCGCCGCCATTTTGCCCGCCGGCTATTCAGCCAATGGCGCCTACTGGATCGAGCCTGCCTCCGGCGCTTTCATCACTTCCAGCTACTACATGGACGCGCTTCCGGACTGGGTGACAGCCTTCAATTCCGGGGATCGGGCTGCGCAGGCGGAGCAGGAAGCCGGCGACCCGGGTACACGGCAGTTCTATGACGCGGTGGGATCCACCCCGGCGGCCAACGCCTACGAGCTCGATTTCGCGCGCGCGCTCATTACCGGGGAGCAACTCGGCAGCCATCCGGTCACTGACATGCTGGTCATCAGTCTTTCCGCCAACGATCTGCTCGGTCACCATGTGGGGCCGGACTCGCCCCAGGCACGACAGATGGTGGACACCCTCGACCTGCAGCTGGACAGCTTCTTCTCCTGGCTGGACAAGAACGTTCCCGGCGGCCTGGCGAATATGTGGATCGCGCTCTCCGCCGATCACGGGGTCGCGCCTATGCCCGCCCCAGCTCTCGCCTTGGGGATGCCGGCGGCCACTTTCGACATGGACAAGTTCCTCGCCAGCCTCAACGACTCGATGAACGCCAAGTTCTCTCCCGGAGAGAAAATCGAATACTTGCTGCCGCAGCAGGAGCTACCCTACTTGTCGCTCAATCGCCCGTCTTTTGACGTTGCAGGCATCAATGAGCAGGAAGCGGAGCAGGCAATTCAGGAGGCCATACCGGCCGCAGTGGCTGCGCTTGCTCCGGCGCCGGGCAGCGAGCCGGCTAAAGTGGCCCCCGTTCCGCCCGCCCCCGGTTGCTGCCACGCAACCCGCCCCGCCTCCTCTGGCTCGAACTCTTCCTCCAGCCGGCTCCAGGCAGCGCTCCAAGACCCGATCCATTACCGCCACGGCAATCCGGTCAGCCCCCCGCCACCCGTGACCCGCCAGCCCGCCCTCCCCATCGTGGTGCACACCTACACTCGCCAACAGCTTGCCTCTGGCCAGCTGCCTCCCTCGGAGTGGGGCCTGCTGCTGGCGCACAGTTACAGCCCCAACGGGGGGTGGTATGTCATGGTGATTCCTGCGGCGTACCAGATGCAGACCCTGAGCGGCGGCACCACGCATTTCAGTCCCTGGTCTTATGACCGCCACGTCCCGCTGGGGTTTTACGGTGCACCCTTCACCCCCGGCATCTACCACGGCCGGGTGCAGCCGGTGGACCTGGCCGCCACCCTGGCTTCGCTGCTGGGGGTCAATCAGCCGTCAGCTTCCGTCGGTAACGTGCTCACCCAAGCCATTCACACGCTGCCGCCTGTACCCGGCGCGCGGGTGGCGAGAACGTCCCCGTCCAGAGGGCCCGGCCAGCCCGTGAAGCCCGATATGAGCGTTCGCTTCGCCGGCCTTCTGCTCCGCAATCCGGTCATTGCCGCCAGCGGAACCTTCGGCTATGGCGTTGAATTTGAAGATGTTGTTTCGATCGATCGCATTGGTGGTTTTATCACCAAGGGCTTGTCGCTCGAGCCCATGGCCGGCAACCAGGCGCCGCGGCTGATCGAGACCCCTGGTGGCATGATCAATGCCATCGGATTGCAGAACATCGGGGTCAGGGCTTTCATCGAGAAAAAGCTTCCCGCCCTTCGGCCTCACTCCGGCACCGCCTGCATCGCCAACGTTTTCGGCTACGAGATACGCGACTACGTAGCGGTGATTGAAGCGCTCAATTCCGCCCCCGGCATTGCCGCCTACGAGATCAACGCTTCTTGCCCCAACACCCAGCACGGCGGAATGGTCTTTGGCACCGATACCGGGATCCTCGACCAACTGGTCACGCGAACCAAGGCGGTTTCGCGGCGCCCCCTGATCGTGAAGCTTTCGCCCAATGTCACTTCGATTGCGCAGATGGCGCGCTGTGCTGAAAATGCCGGTGCGGACGCGCTTTCCCTGGTCAATACCTTCTTATCCCTTTCCATCGACGTCGAGACCCGTCGCCCGCGCATTGCCAACAACACCGGAGGTCTTTCCGGGCCGGCGATCAAGCCCATCGCCGTGCGCATGGTCTACGAGGCCGCGAACGCCGTCTCCATTCCGATCTGTGGTCTGGGCGGCATCACCACGGCGGAAGACGCGGTTGAGTTTCTGCTGGCGGGAGCGACCACTGTCCAGATCGGCACCGCCAGTTATGCCGATCCGCGGGCTGTGCAGCGCATCGCAGAATCCCTGGAGCGCTGGTGCGCCCGTCATCGCATCCCCCGGGTCAAGGATCTGATCGGCGCCGTGCAGGTGAACGAATAATGTCGCGACTGCCGAATGCTTGAGAGATCTTTACCAACATTTGTTGCAGGTGAGAAAGCGAGCAAAGAAAAAGCCCCTGCTCGCAGGGGCTTTTTCTATGAACGCCACAACTTGAGTTACGCTACGTTCCGCATCAATCTTTCCCGCAATTCCTCAGGGATACGATCCTGCAGCACCCGCGCCTGCGCCATGGCCACTTCAGCAAGATAAACCGGCGCCGGCGTGGCCACCGCGACCAGCACCCATGTCAGCAGGGAAAAAAGCAGACCCGCAATTGCTGCCGCCTGCAGGCTCAGCACAAACGACATCTGCCAAACGTGGAGATTCACCAGCGCCCAGTGCTGCAGAGGCTGCATCCGGTGGATGACCGCCAAGCCTAACAGAAAGGCGGCGATCGAACCGTGCTCACGGCAATCAGAACCACATCGATGGTGCGATGCAGCCGCTGCCGGGAGCGGCAATGCGCGCATTCCACCAGGTGCTGTTCGTAATCTCGGCGCATCTCAGGGGTAATCCCCGAGATGTCATATCTCCAGCTGGAAAGTATGTCGCCTACCACTCGATCGGTGCATGCTGTCGTTTGCATTGTTATATTTAGCCGCGAAACACCATAGTAACATTTTACCCGTCGTCTGGCTATCAAAATCGGGTGGCAAGAAAACCAGACGGCCAATGGAACTTACTCGATTATAAGCAAATAGGCTCGAGCGGTGCATCCTGTTGGGCCAGAATCAGCTTATTGGCCAACAGGCTCATGCGGTCGCGCAACGCCCTCTCCGCCGTAACTCGTGCCAGTTCGGGCAGGTTGTTACATTCAGATAGATGCGCCAGAACGACATAAGAAGCGTTTCCATCGTAATTCTTCTCCAGAAAGTCGGAGGCGGCTTCATTGGATAGGTGGCCCACGCGCGACATGACCCGCTGCTTGACCGACCAGGGATAGGGTCCATCGCGCAGCATTTCAAGATCGTGGTTACTTTCGAGCATGAGAACGTCGCAGTTTCGGATCGCCATCTTCACGTTCGGAGGCATGTATCCGAGATCGGTAGCAATGGCCATGCGCACCCCGTCCGCTTCAAAAACAAAACCCACCGGGTCGGCCGCATCATGGGGAATGGTGAACGGGGTGATGGCAATGTCGCCAATCCAGAATCCGCTGCCGGCGCTAAAGTACTCCACCCCGGGAAGGCTGCAAGGATCCTTCTTGCCCTCTGGTTAGACGGCAGGAGACTCGTCGGCGCACAGCGCTTCCTCTCGCCACCGGAACAGCCGTCTCGGGCGTGGCTTCTGCCGCCTGCCGCCGGGCCAGGTCCTGCTGCCGCCGGGCCAGCCAAGCCGCGTAGGTCAACCGCTTCTGGGGCATCATCCAGCGCATCCAGGCCCGATGGGTTGCCTGGGTAAAGTAGACCGGCACGCCCAGCTTGCGGGCCAGCACCGAGACGCCCTGCACATGGTCCTGATGTTCATGGGTGATCAGCAGGGCATCGATGGCCGCCGGATCCTCATCTGCCATGCTGCATGCGTTTCAGCAGTTCCCGGCAGGAGAGCCCGGCATCCACCAGGATGCGCGTCCGGCTGCTCGACACAAGCGTGCTGTTCCCCTTGGAGCCTGAGGCCAGCACCGTCATCCGCATCATGCAAAAAGCATACGCTCGTCTCGCTCTTGATAAAGGGCTTGTTACACCAACAGGTGCCACCCGCGGCACCCCCATCCGTTCAATATTGGTAAAACCCGCGTCCCGACTTGCGCCCCAGCCAGCCGGCATCCACCATCCGGATAAGCAGCGGGCAGGGACGGTATTTGGGGTCGCCCAAACCCTCCACCATCACCCGCATGATGTCCAGGCAGACATCGAGACCGATAAAGTCGGCCAGCGCCAGCGGCCCCATGGGATGGGCCATGCCCAAATGGAAGACCTGGTCCACGGCTGCGGGCGTGGCGACGCCTTCCATCACCGCGTACATCGCCTCATTGAGCAGGGGCATCAGCACCCGGTTGGAGACAAACCCCGGCGCGTCATTGACCTCGACCGGGGACTTGCCCAGCGCTTCCGGCCAGCGCTTTCACCTGGGCATAGGTCGCATCGGTGGTCTCGAGGCCCCGGATCACCTCCACCAGTTTCATCACCGGGACGGGATTGAAGAAGTGCATCCCGATCACCTGGCCCGGTCTCTGGGTCTGTGCCGCCAGCCTGGTGATGGAAATGGAAGAGGTATTGGAAGCCAGAATGACCTCCGGCTTGAGCACGCAAGTCCAGCTCGCATGAACAGCTTCCTGCTTGAGCGCGAAGCGTTCCGGCGCCGCCTCGATCACAAAGTCGCAAGCCATCAGGTCTTGCGCCTGCAGGGTGCCGCGAATCAAACCCAGGGCGGCTTCCGCCTCGGCAGGGGTTAGTTTGCCCTTGGCCGCCTCACGCTCCAGATTCCTGCGAATCGCCTGCAGGCCGCGATCGAGAAAGCGCTGTTCGACCTCGCACAGCACCACCTGAAACCCGCCCCGGGCAAAGACATGCGCGATCCCATTGCCCATGGTCCCGGCGCCCACCACCCCCACCACTTTGATTTCGCTCATTTTTGAATAGGTTTTACCGTGCCCGAGCCAGCACGCAGGTGATGTTATCCCGGCCCCCGGCCTCATTCGCTGCCCCGATCAGCTGCGCGCAGGTTTCCTCGAGCTCCCCTGAAGCGCGCAGAATGTCCGCGATACGCTCGTCATCGACTTCGCGCATCAGGCCGTCGGAGGCCAGCAGGTACAAGTCTCCGGGTGCGACCACAAACTCGATCACGTCCGCGTCGACCTCATCCTGCGTGCCCACTGCCCGGGTAATGACATTGCGCATAGGAGAGGTCTCGGCTTGCGCCTGGGTCAACTGCCCCAGCCGCACCTGCTCATCCACCAGCGAATGGTCATGGGTCAGGCGTTCCAGCCTGCCGTCGCGCAGGCGATAGCAGCGGCTGTCTCCCACGTGCGCTACCCAGGCCCGGTTGTCGCGGGTAGCCATGGCCACCAGCGTGGTTCCCATGCCTGCGCGGGCCGGGTCCTGCTCTGCGCTGCGGTGCACACTATGGTTGGCCGCGTCCACCGCATGCTGGAATGTTTCCCGGGTCAGCGGGCCTTGGCTCATGGCGCGCAGCATGGCGTCGACCGCCATCCGGCTGGCGACTTCACCTGCGGCTGCGCCACCCATGCCGTCGCAAACCACAAAATTGCAGGCGCCTTCGCGATTATTGACGTTCAGTCCATAGGCGTCTTCATTGCTTTTCCGGGTTCGCCCCTGATCGGACGCACCGGCTGCCTCGTACTCCAGCACTCTCTGCATTTTCTGCACCTCCCTGTGAGGCCACCGCACGTAATTGTGCCACCATAATCTGTCCTGAACCCGGCGTAAAGCAGCTTTTGGGATTTCCTATGGCCCCCAGGGAGAACACTCGGAGACTAGCTGGCTAGCCCCAGGTCTTTCAATTGGTGGAGAGAAAAGATTTGCCGGTGGCCGGTGGCCCGGTCGATCAGAGACGCGGTTAAACCGGCGATGCAGGGTCCGGTAAATCACTTTGAGGTGAAAAGGAGTGCTGCTGGCCACCGCGGATAAGCGGTGCGACAACGGCTCCCAATGCTCGAAGTGCGCCCGGCGTGGCTCGCCCGGTCCCTCCGGCAAGGCAATCAATTCGACTTTCTGCCCGGCGGGATCGTCCGCCAGACCTTTCACCAGCCGCAACTGCAACGAATACAACGTAGCTTCATGGTTGTTCATAGGAGCCTGCGGGAGAGAAAGATTCCAACTGACTTAGCTAAACACGCTGGGATGCCGGAGCGAAAGCAGGAGTTGCAGCCGGATGACCCTTTGGTGGTATTCCCGCCGGTTTTGGGTCACCGCTTTCCTCGCTCTATGGTAACGCGGCTCAGGAGATGCTGACTTCTTCATAGGTGCCCAGCACCCCGCGCATGGCGGCGCAGATTTCGCCCAGGGTGGCATAGGCGCGCACGCAATCCAGCAGGTAGGGCATGGTGTTGGCGGCGGAGAGGCTGCCGCGGCTGGCCCGGGGTTCGAGCTCGAGGGCACGGCGGAGCGCGTCCAGGCTTTGCGCGACGGCTTGGCTGGAGCGCCGGGCGCGCAGCCGCTCCAGCTTGCCGCGTCTGCCAATCGCGCACCGACTCATCGATGCGCAGGATCTCCGGGGGCTTCCTCCTCCACCAGGTATTCATTCACGCCGACGATGATCTTCTCCCCGTTTTCTACCGCCCGTTGGTAGGCGTAGCTGGCATCGGCAATCTCTTTCTGGGGAAAGCCGCGTTCAATGGCCCGCACCATGCCGCCCATGGCATCCAGTTTGGCAAAGTAGTCGAACGCGCCCTGCTCCATATCGAGAGTCAGCCGTTCCACGAAATAGGACCCACCCAGAGGGTCGACCGTATTGGCTACGCCCGATTCATAGGCCAGGATCTGCTGCGTGCGCAAGGCGATGCGGGCCGCGTCTTCGGTGGGCAAGGCAAGGGCTTCGTCAAATCCGTCGGTATGCAGGCTCTGCGTGCCGCCCAGCACCGCGGCCAGGGCCTGGATCGCCACCCGCGCGATATTGTTTTTTGGCTGCTGCGCGGTCAGCGACACGCCCGCCGTCTGGGTATGAAACCGCATCCGGTGCGAGCGGACATCCTGGGCGCCAAAGCGCTCGGTCATCAGCCGATACCAGACCTTGCGCGCGGCCCGGAATTTGCCGATCTCCTCGAAAAAATCGTTATGCGCATTGAAGAAGAAGCTCAGCCGGGGAGCGAAATCATCGATCTCGAGCCCCCGGCGCAGCGCCCACTCCACATACTCCACCCCATCGTAGAGCGTGAAGGCCAGCTCCTGCAGCGCCGTCGATCCGGCCTCGCGAATGTGATATCCGCTGATGGAGACGGGGTTGAAGCGCGGGGTGAAGAGCGATCCGAACTCAATGGTGTCGATCACCAGCCGCATGGAGGGCGCGGGAGGAAAGATGAATTCCTTCTGCGCGATATATTCCTTCAGGATGTCGTTCTGCAGCGTGCCCGCCGCTTTTTTCCAATCGCCGCCCTGCTTCTCGACCGTCACCAGGTACATGGCCCAGAGCACGTTGGCGGGGGAGTTGATGGTCATGGAAACGCTGGTCTTTTCCAGGTCGATTCCCGAGAACAGAGCCTCCATGTCTTCGAGCGAATCGATGGCCACGCCGCACTTGCCCACCTCTCCTTCGCTTTCCGCGGCGTCGGAGTCATAGCCCATCAGGGTGGGCAGGTCGAAGGCTACGGAAAGGCCTCCGCCGCCATTGGCCAGCAGGTAGCGATAGCGGGCGTTGGTCTCCTCCGGCGTGGCGAAGCCGGAGAACTGGCGCATGGTCCAGAGTTTGCCCCGGTAGCCGGTGCTATGGATCCCGCGCGTGTAAGGGGGCTCGCCCGGAAGCCCAGCGCGTCCAGTCCTGCGGCAGATCAGCCTGGGTATAGAGCCGGCGCACGGGAACGCCAGAGATGCTGGTAAAGCGCGCCTCGTCTCAGGCATTCTCTCTTTGAGCGCTGACGGCCAGCGTGGTCGCCTCCCAGGCTTGCTCCGCCGCCGAAGGCTGTCGATTCGTCATAGCCGCACCTCAAACTGATCAGCATAGGCGACCGTCCGGGACGGAGCAAGCATTGGGCCGAATTCTTCCCCCGCAACGGACCCCGGGTGCCCCATATCTCGCTCGTTTTTTGCGAGATGTGGGATTCCACGACACTTGACCTGACACTGCCAATTGGCGGGCCGAAGGCTTGAGGTTTGCCGCGGTGGTATCCCACATCTCGCAAAGAACGAGCGAGATATGGGGCACCCAATCGTCGTTGGCAGAGGAATATCCTTAGCTGCGCGCCTGCTCCCAGGCCTTGGCATACTTCCAGCTCACATACACCGAGTGGTAAAGGTGGAGCAACAGACCCTTCGCGTCCATCCAGAAAACCCAAACGAAAAAAATAGTTATAAACAAAGGTGGCCACGGGATTCAGAACCACGTTCGACCGCGAACGCCCAAGCGGCAGGCTGCTCTTGCCCTCACGCACCGCCTGCTCTGCTCCCAGCGTGCTGTAGCGGTCCATGTGCGCGATGTAGGCTTCCAGCGTGGGATAGGCATCATGCACCATATCGCCCTTGAGGCGGCCGGCTTTGCCTACAAAGTGCAGCGTCTCATGCACCGGGCGAGCCTCGAACTCGGCTGCGCCGCGGCGAAACAGCCTGAGCTTGGGGTCGGGATAAAATCCGCCAAACCGCATCCACCGCCCCAGAAAAAGATTCCGCCGCGGCAGCGCATACCCATCAAACGGGGGATCGCGCTCCAGCAGCTCCCAGATCTCCTTGGCCAACTCGTCGCTTAGGGACTCGTCCGCATCCAGCGAGAGTATCCAGTCACAAGAGCATTTTTCCAGCGCGGAATTTTTTTGCGCGGCAAACCCCTTCCACTCTTCCAGGAAGAAGCGGGACGCGAAAGCTGCGCGCAATCTCTTCGGTGCGATCGTCGCGAGCCGGAATCCACCACCACGATCTCATCCGCCCAGGCCACACTGCCCAGGGTGCGCTCGAGGTTGGCTTCTTCATTGCGGGTGATGATGGCGACGGAGAGCGTTTTGCGCATTCCTGTGTTTCTATTGCAGATGCTCTTGAATGACCCGATCCACCACCTGGGGCAGCGTTTCCCCGGTCTTGGGGAGCACAAAGTTCTTCGCCGTCTCCGACCAGTCCAGCTTGAAGCTGGTCGAAAGCGCGGAAATCCATACCTGGCGTGGGGGCGTGTTGGGAGTAATCACAAACTTGCCCGGCGGCTCCTCAAACAGGATATTGAGCACACCATTCTGTTCTTCCACTTCAAAACCGCCCTCTTCTTCGCGCTCGATGAGGCTCTTCTTGAGCGCCTCCATCGCGGCATCGCAGTGGCGGCGGAATGTACGTCTCGTCTAGCATGAGTTGAGTGTAACAAGGCACATGAAGAGAGCCATTCTCCCCCTTGCCGGGGCGCTGTTGTTGTGTGCTGTGCCAACCCTCCGGGCGCAAACCCACCGAATCCGCCCACGACCTGGTCAAGGACGTGGTTTACAACGAACTCCAGGAACGCCGCCAGGTCAGCTTGTGGCAATACCGGGTGGAAAAACGGGTGGCATCGCAGACCACCGTCGAGCAGGAGGTGGAGACGGTCTCCGGACCTGTGTATCGCGTGCTCGCGCGCCAGGGCAAGCCACTCGACCAGGCGGCGCAGAAAAAGGAAACCGAGCGCCTCAACAACCTGCTGCGCAATCCCGCCGAGCAGGCCCGGATGAAGCAGGACCATGAGGCTGAGGAACAGCGTCTGGAGCGGCTTATCGCCGCCATGCCCGACGCCTTCACTCTACACCTACGACGGCATGGCCGACGGCAACCTGCGGCTTTCCTTCCGCCCAACCCCGCTTACAATCCGCCCACCTACGAGACCCGCGTCTATCACGCCTTGGCGGGAGAGATCTGGATCCAGCCGCAGCTAAAGCGGCTGGTGAAAATGGATGCCCATATCATGAACGAGATCGACTTCGGCTTCGGCCTGCTGGGCAAAATCGAGAAGGGAGGCACGTTTCAGATAGCGCGAGAGCAGGTCAGCGACACCCGATGGAAGACCAGCCTGTTGGACGTCCACATCTCCGGGCGCATCGTCTTCTTCAAAGCCATCAGCAAGGATCAGCGACGAGGTGCGCTCGGCCTTTAAGCCCGTGCAGCCGGACTTAAGCGTGCAGGACGCGGTTGCTTTGCTGGCCGCGGCCGCGTGCCCCTTAAGGCCGATTGTCGCGCATGTCAATCTCTTCGTCCCGGCGCGAAAGGATTTCCCTCTCTTAATTTGTTAAGCTGAGGCTTGGTTACGCGGCGACAAATGCTCAGGCTGTCCGGCATGACCGTCGCTTCCGCGGCGCTGGCCGCGCGCGCCCAGCAACTCGCTCCCGCTGATTACACCCTCGACATCGCAGCCTATGAGCTTGAGGTCGCTCCGCGCCGAACCATCAAGACGATTGCCTACAACCGCCAGGTGCCCGGCCCGTTGCTGCGGCTGAAAGAAGGCCAGCCGGTCACCATCGATGTGACCAACCAGACCGGCAACAGCGAAGTGGTTCATTGGCATGGCCTCTTTCTGCCGCCCGCAAGTCGACGGCGCGATGGAAGAAGGCACTCCGCTCATCCCTGCCGGTGGCCGGGCGCGTTACACCTTTACCCCTCGCCCTGCGGGCTTTCGCTGGTATCACACCCATACCTTTGCCGGCAAAGATCTGCACCAGGGGCCAATACACCGGCGAGCACGGATTTCTGCTCATCGAACCGCGCGACAATCCGGCGCGCTATGACCAGGAGATCTTCCTCGCGCTGCATGATTGGGATGGCGAACTGCTGCGCGAGCGGCGACGGTTCCATGGATCCGGTCTACGGCGTCTCGACCATCAACGGCCGCGTGCTGGGCTTCGGCGAGCCGCTGCGGGTAAAGGCCGGCCAGCGGGTGCTTTTACAGATTCTTAACTCCAGCCCTACCGAAGTGCACTGGATCGCTCTTTCCGGACATCAGTTCAAGGTCATCGCGCTGGATGGCAACCAGGTTCCTCAGCCGCAGGTTGTGCCTATGCTCCGCCTGGCTCCTGCGGAGCGGGTCACGGCGCTGGTGGAGATGAATCATCCCGGTGTCTGGGTGATGGGCGAAGTGCGCAAGCACATCATGGCAGCCGGTATGGGCATTGTGGTGGAGTACGCCGGCAGCAGCGGAAAGCCGCAATGGGATCAGCCCGACCAGCTTTCCTGGGACTATCTGCCGTTTGCCGCGGCTGATCCGCCGTCTCCGCGAGCAGCCCGGCGCGGTGACCATCCCGCTGGTCTTTGAATCCAAATTTGCCGGGCACGGCGCCATGGATCATTGGACCATCAACGGCAAGTCTTATCCGGATACAGCCAGCCCGATCCTGACCGCGGGCCAGCGCTATCGCTTGTTGTTCATCAATCGCAGCACCAACGATCATCCTGTTCACCTGCACCGGCACAGCTTTGAGCTGCGAAGATTACCCGGCCATCCGGAGGTCCACGGCATCATGAAAGACACCATCCTGGTGGATGCCGGCACCCAGGTCGAGGTGGAGTTCACCGCCAACGATCCCGGCCCGACGCTCTTTCACTGCCACCAGCAGAACCACATGGATGCGGGCTTCATGATGCTCTTTCAATATGCGTAATTGGCTGTGCGTGGTCGCGGTACTGGCCGCGCTCTCGAGCGCGAGGCCGCGCGTGCGCCCAGGGCAATTACGAGATCCAGGTCTATGGCGCCGGCACGGTAGAACCAAAGAGCACCATGGTTGAGCTCCATTCCAACTACACCCTGGACGGGCAGAAGGACCAGATCGATGGGGTCTATCCCACCAACCACCAGTTGCACGAGACGCTCGAGATTACGCAGGGCCTGACCAGTTGGTCGGAAGTGGGCTTCTACGTCTTTACCAGCGGCAGAACGGCCATGGCGTGCAATGGGTGGGGGACCACATCCGGCCGCGTGTGCGGGTGCCGGATTCGTGGCATTGGCCGGTGGGGGTCAGCCTGTCGACCGAGGTCGGGTATCAGCGGGCGGTCTATTCGCCCGATACCTGGACCTGGGAGATAAGGCCGATTGTCGACAAGTACATGGGCCGATGGTATGTGGCGGTGAATCCCGCGTTCGAACGTACCTGGCATGGTCCTGATGTCAAACAGGGCGTGGGTTTTTCTCCGGCGGCGAAGGTCAGCTACGACTTCAACCGGCAAATCAGCGGCGGCATCGAATACTACGCCGACTACGGCCGGCTGGGTGCGATTTGATTCCCTGCATGACCAGCAGCAGCAGATCTTTGTGGTGACCGACCTGAATGTTTCTCCCAAATGGGAGATCAATATCGGCGTGGGTGTAGGCCCTACAGCCAGCACCGATCACTGGATCATCAAAGGCATTCTCGGCCGCCACTTCTCCTGGAAGAAGCCATCCCTTCTGGACTGACCAAGCGAGCGCCTTTTCCGGCAACCTGTGAAGCTCAACTCATTTCATGCGGCCCGGTGCCCGACTGAAGTCGTGCCCTTATACAAAGCGAACCGAGTAGAGATCTGCAGCTTCAAAACCGCAACGAAAGACAGCTGAGGCCGCCATCCATCTTCTGAAACTCTGACATTTCCAACTCCAGCGGATGGAATCCACGCGCGGTGAGCTCAGCCGTGAGCCGCGGATATCCGGCCGCCACCAGCACCCGATCATTGACGCGAACGCAATTGGCGGCATAGCTCTCTTCCCCAGCGACGGGAATCAGTTCATAACCTGCAAACAGCTCCTGGCCTGCCATCTCTTCCATCACCACCAGGGTGTTCTTACCGATGTAGGAAATGCCGCTCTTCAGGTGGAGAATGCTGTTCATTCCGCGCACATCGATCACCGCCGAGGTGCAGCCCTCTGCAGCCAGATGGGCCGCCAACTGGCGCGCGCCCTCCTCATTGGTTCGCTGCGAAAACACCAAGGAAGAAATGATTTTCCAGCTTCGCAGATATCCCCACCATCCAGCGTTCCAGGCGCCTCAATCTCTCTGATGACAGGAAAAAAACTCCGCAGGGTGGGGCGCATCGCCGCCACTTCGCCCTCGCGGCTGCGAGCGCCCGGCCGGGTGAGGACAGCGCTGTGCGCAGTCAGCACGGCTGTGTCCTCGACAAACGTGGAGTCAGGATGATCGAGATCGGCGTCCAGCGTGGTAATGGTAAGGCCGCATTCCCGCAGGGCTTCGCAGTAGCGTGCATGCTGTTGCGAGCACCTGGTCATAGCGGGGAACTCCCAGGTGCGCCGTGGTGAGTCCCTGGGCAAAATTCGTTCCCGGAATACGAACAATGGCATGCGGTAAACACTATCGATCCATCTGCTCAGCAAACTTGTCGTAAACCAGTTTTGCAGCCGCAATATCCTCAACCGCAATACCCACAGACTTGAACACCACCGGCCGGTCCCCGCGCTCGATCGGTGCGCCGTTCAACAGCTCGCCAATCTCCGCCGTCACCTGCGCATGGGCCAGAACAATGTCGCCCGCTTCTTTCATGCGCCGCCTCGCGGGACTCGACCACCACTGCGCCGCGCATCGCCTCTTCATCCAATTCCCGGCGTTCCGGCGTGGCGGCGCCGATGGCGCACACCATGGCGTGCGGGCTCAGCCATTTTCCGCGAAGCATCGGCTCCGGTGAGCTGGTCAGGGACAGAACAACATCTGCGCCAGAGACAGCTTGCTCCGCCGTGGTCACCCGTGCTCCGATCTCGCTCGCGAATTGCTGCGCATGATCCTGCGACCGGCTCCACACCCTGACGTCCGTAAAGGAACGAATACCAGCCAGCGCGCGGAAGTGCGAGCGCGCCTGCACCCCACTGCCCAGAATGCCAAGCACCTTCGCCCCGGGAGCAGCAAGATGGTCGATGGCCACCGCGGACACGGCCGCCGTGCGCATCTCGGTGATCAATCGCCCGTCCATGGTTGCCAGGGGCTCTCCCGTGTCGGAGCGGAAGAGCTGGATCATCGCCATATGCGTGTGCTTCTGCAGATCCGCATTGCCGGGATAGAAGGTGACCATCTTGGCGCCCATCACCGTGCCATAGACTGCGGGCATGACGCCGAACCAGCCGCCATGGGCCGCCACCGGAAGGATGGTGCGCAAAGGCTGCCGCACTCGGCCGGCGGAAAAATCCATCAGCGCCTTCCTCATCGCAGGGATCAGTTCCTCGTAGGAGAGCAGCGCCCGCACTTGTTCTTCAGTCAACATAGAACCTCATTATCCGCCGGACATTGATGTCGCGAATAGCGGCCGAGTTACCATCGAAGCATGAATACGGGGCACAACCTGGAGTCCGCGGATCCGCTCGAGTGTTCGCTTTATGGCTCAAGCAGGCGGAGGCGAGCGAACCGAACGATGCCAATGCCGCCGCCCTGGCGACCTCTACGCCGGACGGGCATCCCCAGCGTGCGCATGGTGCTGGTGAAGCGGGTGGATGAGCGCGGCTTCTGCTTCTTTACCAATGCGGAAAGCAGGAAGGGCTGGAGCTGCAGTCGAATCCCAGGGCAGCGCTCTGTTTCCACTGGAAGACGCTTCGCCGCCAGGTACGGGTGGAGGGCCCGGTCACTGAGATGGAGGCAGCCGATGTGGATGACTATTTCCACAGCCGGTCGCGCGGCAGCCAGATAGGTGCGGCCATTTCCCAGCAGAGCCGCCCGCTCGGCAGCCGGGAGGAACTGGAGGCCCAGGTTCCGGAAATTTTCCCAGGAGCATCCGGGAGAGGTGCCGCGGCCGCCCTACTGGAAAGGGTTCTGCGTCCATGCAGAGCAGATCGAGTTCTGGATAAATGGGCCGAACCGCCTTCACGACCGGTTCTTATTTACCCGCGATTCCAGTGGCTGGAAGAGCACCCGCCTGTATCCATGAAGACCGCAGCCTGTAAAGCCGTGCCTTGATACAATGCAAGATGTTTTTGATGGGTACGACCTTTAGGTCGTACAGAAACTATTGCAAACCGGTGCGGCTTTAGCGTGCAGCGATGCTAGCTGCCATTCTAGCGGGTGTAAGTCCCGCCGGTGGAAATTACCCAGTTGCCACTGTAGCGATAACCGGCGACGGAGCGGGTGACCGAACCGTCGGAAGCCCGGTAGTAAAAATCCTCGCTGGCTGGGTGCAAGCCCGGTCCGATCCGTCAGGAGGGTGAACAAATCAGCAGGTTGTAGCGACGAGCGAACCGTAGTGAAGCTCCGAAATGCACCCCCACGTGAAACGGATTTGTGGGAATGTTGGGAGTGCCGAGTCTGTGCTAAAGGGACGAAGGCCAGCGTTGGCGGTGAAGGAACTGGGTGTATACAGCCGCTGGACTCCCCGGAGTCGTAGAGGGCGACATGTTGAGAAAGAATGAGCAGTGAAAGCACGGAACCAGTCGTGGGTCGCCTAGGCGGAAACGCACAGCGAAGACAGGGCGTATAAGCTGCAGAGCAGTGAAATCGCGCTGTGCCTGCGAGTGGGGCGGATGGGGCCGCATAAGTGTTGATGGACCGGGACAGCAGAACCCGGACCGGAGCGAGGGCCCCTGGGGTAGAGCGGCGTAGCCGCTTGAATGGCGGTGCTTGAGCGCACAGCTACTCCGACACAGAGCGGAGAACAGAAACGCTGGCAGCGGTGGGCACGAAGGCAGGATGCAAACCGGGAGGGCGCGACACGTGGGCGCCGCTCGCGGGAAGGCGCCTGCTGATACGCCAGCCTTGAAGCCGTACTGGGGAAAACCCGCCGTACGGAATTTTAGGGGGGACGATGGAAACGTCGGCATCATACGAAGCCCGGTCCGCGCCATCGTCCTACCCGACCGCTGAGGGGACGACCCTCGCCCCTCCAGGATTCTTGGTGCCGAACTTCGCTGAATTGCTGCAGGATTTCGGCCGCACCAGCTTCATCCCCGATTGACAGAGCCGCAGAGTTGGTTTTGTAATTCTCCATAAGAGTTTCTTCATGCCAACCGCAGCCGTACTCGACGACTTGATCGATGCCCTCGATGAGCAATCTGACACCTTGTTTCCCTTCCTCGATCGCGAAACGGGTGAAGTCCAATTGATCTCGGACGAGTCGCTCTCTTTCGCGGATGCTGAACCGGAGGAGATCGATTTGCTTCCAGACTGGCAAAAAGAGGAAGCCGAGCTGGCGGTCCTTATTGAAAACTCAGACCGGTATCTCCGGCTTCCTGATCGGTTCGAGGTGAACGAGTGGAACATCATGAACGAGTTTTGTCATGAGGTAAAGCAAGAGGACATCCGGATAAGGCTTCTTCGAGCGACCCAGGGCAATCGTGCTTTCCGCCGATTCAAGGACGAAATCGCGAACCACAATCTGTGGGACCAATGGAATCGGTTTCGTCGCCAGGCGTTTGGGGAAATCCTGCGCGAGTGGTGCGAGGAAAATGCCATAATCCTAACCGTCCGGCAAGAGCACTCGGCTCAGCCCGGAGGCTGAGGAAAAAAGGCACTGCCATTCAGTTTGAGCGGTCCCTTGTCCTCCCCGGAGTTTCGCGATAGCTTTCGACCAATGCCACATCATCGACAAAACAAGCCAGGCCGCAATGATCCCTGCCCCTGTGGCAGCGGAAAGAAGCATAAGCATTGCTGCCTGAGGGCTGCACTCAGCTCCGATGACAGTCCATGGAGACAACAACGCGATGCATCGGGCCGGCTCGCACATGAGATGCTGACCTTCGCCAGGCAGAACTTTGCCGAAGACGTTCTTGATGCGTGGCTGGATTTTAATCAGGATGAATCACCCCTCCCGATCGAGGAAGATATGGAAGAAGGCCAGATTTTTTCTCCCTATCTTTTGTTCGATTGGGACCCGGAACCGCGGCGGCGCCGCCAACCTGGGATGGGCCTTGTCGCACGATCTTTTCTGTTGACGAAGGGAAGCCGTTTAGCCCAATTGGAACGCCTGATTCTGGACCAGGCCACTACCCAGCCGGTCACCTTCTATGAAGTCGTTCGCTGTGATCCCGGAGACCGGATGGTGCTTCGCGACGTCCTGATCGGCGGAGAGACAGAGGTTATCGAGCGCACGGCATCCCGGACTTTGCGCCCGGGAGATCTTGCCTACGGACAGCTATGCAGGCTGCCAGAGGTTGTTACCCTGGGCAGGCTGGCTCCCATTTCTCTCCCTCCGGGCCAGAAAGTGGCGATCGTCAAACTTCGCGCAAGGTTGCGGAAAAAGATTGCAAAGCAGAATCGAGAGCTGACGGCGGCCGACCTCAACCGTTATCGGGAGGAGATTCGCACCACATATCTGGACATGCGGGACGCCATGCGCGTACCGCCGCGCTTGACCAACACCGACGGGGACCTTTTCGTTTCTCACACTCTGACCTTTCGCGTCGGTTCTGCGCACGCGGCCTTCGAGGCCTTGGCTCCGCTGGCGCGGGGGGTTTCCAAAAAGGAGCTCTTGGCAGGCGCGAAATTGGACGCCGACGGTGCGCTGCGCAGCGTGGAGATCCCATGGCTAAAGAAAGGAAACCGAATGCACAAGGAGTGGGAGACCACCGTCCTGGGCCAGCTAAGAATTTCCGGCCGGTCCCTGGTCGTGGACGTGAATTCCGAGAAGCGGGCCACGAGAATTCGCCAGGAGATCGAACAGCGTCTGGGTATTCTGGCGGTTCACCAGAAGACAGTGACGCAAAGTCCTCAAGCAACGGTGGAGAAACAGGGGCCGGGAAGGACCGCGCGCAGGGCAGTCCCGGGAGTGGGGTCGAACGGGCGCGCTCCCGAACCTGAATTCAACCAGGAGATGCAGGCAGAAATGCAACGACTGGTGGAGAGTTGGATCCTCCAGAAAGTTCCGGCGCTAGGCGGACGCACTCCCCTTGAAGCAGTAGGCACGGCGGACGGCAAGGAAATGGTAGAGTCCCTGCTCTTGGACTGGGAGCGTCGAAACGAAACAATCACAGATCCGGGATGTTTTCTTCCCGATATCAACGCAATCCGCCGGCTACTCAAGCTGAATCCTTCCGCCACCTGATCAGAAAGGAATATCGTCGTCGGTAATTTCGGTGCCGGCAAACTCCTCGTGCTGCACCGCGGGCCCGCTGATCGAATGAGCTGGTGTTCGAGCGCGGACTGCCAGCGCAACTCTCTCCCTCGCCTCGGCCTGACAACAGCACCACATCGTTGACGATGATTTCGGTGCGGTACTTCTTCTGGCCCGACGCCTGGTCGTCCCAAGACCGGGTCTGGATCCGGCCTTCGACATACAGCTTGTTGCCCTTCTTCACGTAGTCGCGAATAATTTCCGCCACTCTTTGGTAAGCGGTCAGGTTGTGCCACTCGGTGCGGTCCTGCCACTCGCCGGCTTTGTCCTTGAAGCGATCGGAAGTGGCCAGGGTCAGGTTGGCGACCGGCAAACCGCTGGGTAAAAATTTGACTTCCGGGTCTTTGCCTACGTTGCCCAGGAGAATGACTTTATTAACGCTCTTTGGCATGATGCTCCCTCTGTCATGGGTAAGGCAGAAGGATAGCAGAACTCCAAAGATCCGTCTCACCCCACGGGTCAGCAAAGCCGGTGAAGACTGACGAGAACAACTCTGCCGTAAACTCCATCCTAATCACCGCTTTTAATCGTCACTCCAAACCGGACGGGTGCCATCGGGTCCTCCTCATTCTTTCCAGAAAACTTAATTTTGTTTCATACCTGCGATTCTTCGATTGCGCAGCCACTTCGCCGCCCCCAACAACGTCAGCATGGTGCCGAAGGGCAGGCACATCAGCGCCAGCAGCAGCGCCAGCCAGCCGGAGTTGGTATGGGGACCGTGCTTTCCAATGCCGCCCAGGACGGTCGCGGTCGCGAGCGCGGCAATGCCCCCAACCACCAGGATCCAAATGCCGGCGCGCAGTAGTTGCGCGGTGCCGTCATCCGGCATCCGCTTGACCAGCCGTGGTCCCGCCTGCTGGATCACCAGCGGGGCTGCGTTCATCGCCACGCAGCCAGCATGGCATACACCACCACGCCGGTGACGGAGACGTAAAGCCAGATGGGCAGCGTGAAACGCGCGATCTTACGATGCTGGCGAATGCGGCCACTGAGCGAGAAGAAGAAAGTAGTCAGCACCATCGGCAGCGCCACCACCGATAGCACCACGTGACTGGCCAGGATACTTAGATAAACCGTCTTCACCGTGCCCAACCCGGGAAAATGCGTCTCTCCATGCAGCGCATGGTTGGTGATGTAGCTGACCAGGAACAGGGAAGAGAAGACAAACGCGATCATCATCGACACGCGATGGGCGGGAATATTGCGCCGGCGGACAAAGTAAAAGCCAGTGAGCAAAGCAATCGTGCACAGCCCGTTCAGCACCGCATTGAGCGCGGGCAGAAAGCGAAACCGCGCCGCCGAAGCATCCAGCGGATGATGGAGGTAAAGCAGCCAAAGCAAAAAGCAAACCGCGGCCGCGCTCACCGCGACGATCAGGGCCACCGGGAGCGCAACGGAAGGGCGCTGGTTGGTTTCCGCCACTAACATGTTCGACCTTCCTTTCTAGGCTGACGGCCGGTTGGTGCGCCGGTTCACAATGGCCCAGGCGGCGGCAAAGGTCAGCAGGCAAAAGGCCGCCGTCACCGCCAGGTTGACGGGCAGAGAAAATTGCGTGGGCGCATCGGGAAACAAGCTGCCGCGCAATGCTTCCACTCCATAGGTCAAGGGGTTGAGCATCATGCAGAAGCGCATCCAGCCCGCGGCCCCGCTCAGCGGGAACAGAGCGCCGGAGAGCAGCCACAGGGGGATCAGCAGCATGTTCACAATGGCGTGAAAGGCCTGCGTCGAATCCATGGGCCAGGCAATGGCAAAGCCCAGCGCGGTCAGCTCGAAGCTGATCATCACAATGGCCAGGATGCTCAAGCCGATCGCTGCCGGCGTCATGTGCACCCCAACCAGGGGCGCAAAGACGAGGAAGATGATGCCCTGCACCGCGGCCAGGGTAGCGCCGCCCAGCACCTTGCCCAGAACCACGGACGACCGGCTCACCGGCGCCGCCAGCACCGAGAGCAGAAAACCTTCATTGCGGTCCTGAATCAGCGACATCATGCTGAAGATCGCGGTAAAGAGCACAATCATGGCTACCGATCCCGGGAAAAAGTAGGCCAGGTAATGCGAGGAGCTTCCCCCGCCCGCATTGAAGCTATGCGCGAAGCCCGCGCCCAGCACCACCCAGAAGATCAGCGGCGAGGCAATCACCCCCGCCACCCGCGCCTTCTGGCGATAAAAACGGACAATCTCCCGCAGCCACAAGCTATAAGCCGGCAGCCAGATCCCGGGGGATACGGTCTGGCGCGCGCGCGGCGCGGTTGCGGCTATGGTTGCCATGGATGTCCTCCTTCTCCTTCTGCGGCATCGGCCCAGAAGCGATGGCCGGTGCGTTGAATGAACACATCCTCGAGCGAGGGACGAGCCACCGAGATGCCGTCGACTTCGCCGGGAAAGGCTTCGACCACGGCGGTCACCAGGCGATGGCCCTCGGGCCGCTCCAGGCGGACGGTGCTGCCCAGCACGCTGGGCTGCACTCCAAAACGGTCTCCCATGCGCTCCGCCAGCGAGCGCGCGGCCTCTGCGCTCGCGGTCTCAAACAGCACCACGTCGCCCCCGATGGCCGACTTCAACTGCGCCGGCGAACCCAGCGCGACCAGCGTTGCCCTGGTTCAGAATGGCCAGCCGGTCGCAATGTTCCGCTTCCTCCATCAGGTGCGTGGTCACCAGGATGGAGACCCCCTCCTGGTCACGCAGCGTCCGCAGGTACTGCCACATGTCGCGGCGCGCGCCGGGATCAAGCCCGGTCGATGGCTCGTCCAGCAGCAGCACCGCCGGCGAATGGATCAGGCCTTTGGCCAGCTCGACCCGCCGCTGCATCCCGCCGGAAAGTGTTTCCACGAAATCCTTCGCCCGGTCGCTCAGGCCCACCCGGCGCAGCACTTCTTCGCTCCGCTTCTTGAGCGCCTCGCCGCGCAGGCCGTACAGGTGTCCCTGGTGCTTCAGGTTCTCGGCGACGGTCAATTTGAGGTCCAGGCTCCTGGCCTGAAAGACGATGCCGGTCTGCTGCCGCGCCCGGTTCGGTTCCCGGGCCACATCGAAGCCCTGAATCCGGGCCACTCCGCCCGTCGGCACCATCAGCGTCGAAAGGATGCGGAAGAGCGTGGTCTTGCCGCTGCCATTGGGACCCAGCAGGCCGAAGATCTCTGCCGGCTGCACGGCAAAGCTCAGGTTGTCGAGCGCCAGGCGATCGCCGTAGTTATGGGAAAGGCGATCGAGTTCAATGGGCATCCTCTCCAGGGCGCCGCCGGTCCGGATGTTCGCTGCCGGATGTTCGCTCAGGGTCGCCATGCGCTTATCTCCTTCCGGTTGCGTTCAGCATCATCACAGTGAGCAGCAGCGGCAGGTAGATGACACTGGCCCGCAGCAGATCACGCGCGTACCCGCGCGACTCAGCCGTGCTGAGCGCCCGGGTGATGCGCGCAAAGCGAATGGTGTAGGCCAGGTAAACCAGACCCAGCAGCACCGCCGTGACCAGGTAAACCCGCCCGGTCAGGTGCAGATAGAAGGGAACCGCGCTGACCGGAATCATCAGCACCGCATAAATCAGCGCTTCGCAGGCCGTGGACCAGCCATCCGGCTGCACCACCGGCAGCATGCGGATGCCGGCCTTGGCGTAGTCCTCGCGGTACAGCCAGGCGATGGCCATGAAGTGGGGAAACTGCCACACGAAAAGAATGGCGAACAGGGCCACCGCCGGCCACTCAATCACCCCCCGGGCGGCGGTCCAGCCCAGCAGCGGAGGCATGGCGCCGGGAAAGGCGCCGATGAACGTAGCCAGCGTGGTATAGCGCTTGAGCGGGGTATAGACCGCGACATAGGTAAATCCCGTCAGCAGGGTCAGCATCACCGTGACCGGGTTGGTAAACCACGCCAGCACCAGGGCGCCGGCGGCGAAACAAGCCAGGCCCAGGACCAGGCCATGCAGCAGACCAAAGCGGCCGGCGGCCAGCGGGCGTTGCGCGGTTCGCACCATTTTGGCGTCGGTCTTGCGCTCGATGACCTGGTTCATCGCGCTGGCCCCGCAGGATACCAGCGTGATGCCGAACAGAGCCTGGAACAGGCCCCAATGGATGCTGGTGATGCCGGAGCGCATCGATCCCAGGTAAAACCCGGCCCACGCCGTAATCACCACCATCGAGGTCACGCGGACCTTGAACAGCTCCTGATAATCCGCCCAACGGGAATGCCGCGTCTGCGGCTTGGCCAACGCCAAGCCGGGCACGGCCAAGTCCCCGGCCGGAACGGGATCGACGGCGTGGGCGGCTGGGGTCATAGGAGCGAAGTCCTGGATTGCGGCTGGTTAGGATTCATCGACGCGGCTGACTTCATGATAGCAAGCAAGCTCCTCGCGGCCGGAGGGCCGTTTGACGTGTCATCCAGGCGCAGAGTCTTATCGCACCAGTTCGACGGGCGCTGCCTCGGGTACTGGTTCAGGGTCGTCATGCTGCACCAGGTACTCCTGGATCAGCACCGACACCAGCACCGCCGTCGGCACCGCGATCATGGCCCCGAGGACGCCGGCCAGCTTCGAACCCATCAGCAGCGCGACCAGAACCCCCAGCGCGGAAAGATCTACGCTGCTCTTCATGATGCGCGGCGTCAGGTAAGAGGTCTCAACCTGGGCGTAAATGGCATAAAAAACCGCCACCCCAACCACTTTTTCCCAGGAGTCGGTGGCCGCCGCCAGCAATACCAGGGCCATCGAGACCATGGCGCCGACGATGGGGATGATATTCAAAGCGCCCATCAGCACCGCCAGCGCATAGGCATAACGGACCTTAAGCAGCACAAAGACGATAAGGCTGCACAGCCCCAGGATAAGCATGAGTCCGCCTTGCCCCAGGAGCCATTTGCCCATGCGCGCGTCGGCGCGCAACAGGGTATCGTTCAGCCGCCCCCGGGCGGGCTTGGGGAAGAAGGAGAGCACCCAGTGATAGGCCTCATCGCCTTCCAGCATGAAATAGACGGTGAGAAAGATGACCGCCCCGACATCGGCCAGTTTGCCGGCCCAGCCGCTGATGGAGAGAAACAGATATTCCGCGAAGTTGGAGGCGAATCCCTGCAGCTTTGCGGTCAATACCGGAAAGATTGACGTGAGAAACAAAAGGGAATCTATGCAGCTGGTCGAGCAGTTGCGGTCCGCGTGTCGGCAGCTCCGCGATCAACGCTTGCACATCGTGCAGGACCGGCGGCAAGGCAAAGGCAAAAAACAGGGTGGCGGCGGCCGCTAGGCTCAGCAACAGGAGAAAGATGGCCAGCCCCTGGCCGGGATGCCAGCTGCCCGATGTGGATGCGCATAATGCCGCGGATCACGGGGGAGAGGACGACGGCGAACAGAGCGCTTACGTAGAGCAGCAACAGGATCTCGCGCATCAGGTATGCGGTCAGCCAGCACCAAAGCGACGGCAAAGGCGAAGACGATATAGCCGCGCACCGAGCGCGATCGCGCCGTCTGGGTCTGGATGACGACGGGTTCCACGGCACTCAGCTCTTTCATGCTTCGACTCAGCCACTCCTGGGATACGTGCGCAAGTACTCGATCGGCGACTTCCTGCGGTGCCAGGCCTGTGGTGGTCACGGTGACGTGGGCTGCGCGGTAATGCGGCAGGCGCCGGGTGTGACGGGCTTCCAGGGCTTCTGGCGCGGCCAGCAAAGGGCGCGTTTTCCCTTCCACCGTGCAGCGCGCCAGCAGTTCGGGCAGTTCAGCGTGGAGGAAAACCACGCAGTTTCCGGGCGAATGGATCAACAGGGACCGGGTGGATTCGTCCTCTACCGTGCCGCCGCCGAGCGCCAGCACGATCTCTTCTTCGTTGCTCAATTGCTGGACCGCCTGCCGCTCTCGCTGGCGAAACTCCGCTTCGCCGTAGTCGCGAAATATCTCCGCCACCGTGCGTTGGCTGGAGGCCTCGATTACCTGGTCCAGGTCAATGAACCTCCAGCCCAGCTCGCGGGCCAGGATCGCGCCGACGGTGGACTTGCCGGCGCCCATGAAACCGGTCAGGATCAGCCGCGAAACCCGTGGTGCCTGCTTACTCATGCCATCTGCGGATTATAGAGCCACACAACTCTGCGGCTAACGAGTCTGCATGCGAACCCGAGACAAGAAAACAGCAGGTCCTACCACTACGCTCCGCGGACTTTCCTGTCGACAGGAAATCCGGGGAGCCTAGTCGACGGGATCTGCGCCTTCCGTTCTCGGGATCGCACGCGGACTCTAGCTCCGTGGAAGTTGCTGCGCACTACTTGACGCGGGAAGGCTCTTTCTTGAGCGCAGTCTGAATGTTTTCCCAAACTGCAGGGCTGGGGTCGTGAATCGGCAGCAGCAGCTTGGCTTGTTGCGCAATGTACTCGAGATCACGCACCAGCGCGCTGCAGTTCTCGCAGGTCTTCAGGTGTGGTTGCGTGTTCAGATCTTCACCCGACTCGAACAAGCTCGGAAGCTGGTCCTGAAAAACGGCGCAATCGACGGTGGTTCCGTTCGCTGCTTTCCGGACATTGTTCATAGAACTGCCTCTTTCCTTTGGCCCGACTTCAAAAGGTCGCGAAGCTTCATACGCGCCTTGTGCAGCTGCGACTTGCTGTTGCCGATGGAGCACTCCAGCATGCCGGCAATCTCATTGTGTTCATATCCTTCCACATCGTGCAATACGAATACCAGCCGATAGCCAGGAGGTAAATTTTCAATCGCCCGCTCCAGGGTGACGCGGTCAACAGAACCGGAGAGCGTCAGGTCGCGGGCGCCAATATCCTTGCGCGGCCCATCTTCCTGGGATGGCTCCAGCGTCTCTTCCAGCGAAACCTGGGGCAGACCCTTCTTGCGCAGATGCATGAGCACCACATTCACCGCCAGCCGATGCAGCCAGGTGGAAAATGCCGAGTCTCCGCGGAAGGTGGCAATCTTGCGATACAGCTGGAGAAAGGCCTCCTGGGTCAGGTCCTCGGCTTCGGCCACATTGCCCAGCATGCGCAGGCACAGAGAATAAACCCGCCGCTTGTGCAGCGCGTACAGCATTTCGAACGAGGCGCCGTCGCCGGCCTGGGCTTTTTGGATGGCCTCGGCTTCGCCGGCGATCGGTGGGTTGCGGCGCAGATGCTGGTTGGGCGTCTTGGCCGGCGCTGTTGGTCCGGGCGTCGTCGCCAAGTCCTTACTGGGTATAGACATTGCTACCTCTAGGAGAGAAGTTCCACCACCGCTATCGTTGCTGGCCGGCGGATGTTCGCTTTCAGCATTGGAAATCACTCATTTAAAAAGGGAACCTAGCAGCTGGGAAGCACAATATGGGGTTGAAGTTGCTTGCCAGGTCCCTAGCTGCCGATAAAGCGCGCATACAGACTGCGGGCGACGGTAACGTCGGTTGTGCCCTGCACCAGCGCCCGTCCGTCCGCGAAAACGGTGACGGTATAGTCTCCGCGCTCGAAACGCAGCAGAAGCCGGTTGAAGTTCACCTTGCCGTGCGGTTCCAGGCGGCGCTGCATCTCGGCAAAATCAACCGGGCGATGATGTTCATGGATCTGCACCGAATTTCGCCCGCACAGCGTGATCTGGGGACGGTCTTCTCCCCGCAAATAGGCAAAATCCCGCTGCTGGCAGACCGGGCACTGCGCCCTGCGGCGTGGCGGCGTTGATCTCCGCCTGGTCATTGGTCCACAGATCCCGGCCCAGCAGGGTGCGCCGCATTTTGTCCTGCGCGCCCACCAGAAACTTCAACGCCTCGGTCACTTCGACCGACGCGGCGAAATTGACCGCCGTGTTCAAAATGCCGGAAGTGTCGCAGGTTTCCACCATGCCCGCCGGCGGCCGGGGAAAGAGGCATGCCAGGCAAGCCGTCTCTCCCGGGCAGGATATTCATGGTGGCCGCGTAAGCTCCTACGGCCGCCGCGTAGATCCAGGGCCGGCCCTGTTCGACGGCGTAATCGTTGAGCAGGTAGCGAGTCTCGAAATTATCCGTGGCGTCGAGCAGAATGGCGGCCTCGCCGAGCAGGGCGTGAATATTCGAGGGCACCAGGTCGGCCACATGCGCATGCACCTCCGTCCGGCTGTTGAATTGGGCAATCTTGCGCCGGGCGGCTTCGGCCTTGGGCAGTGCTTCGCGGGCATCGGCCTCGTCGAAAAGGACTTGCCGCTGCAGATTGCTCTCCTCCACAAAATCGCGGTCGACCAGGGTCAGGGTGCCCACCCCGGCCCGCGCCAGCAGCGCTGCCGCGGCGGCCCCGGTGGCCCCGCAGCCCACCACCGCCACGTGGCCCTGGGCCAGCCGCCTCTGGCCCGCGCTCACCAATCCCGGGATAAAGCACCTGGCGCGAGTAACGCTCCTCAATTGGTTCCACTGCGCTCTCCCGTAACATCCTGATTGATGGATCACGTCTTAGTATAGAGATTCGGATAGAGAGAGCCGCGGCGGCGGCTGCCCACCTGAGAGGGTCTTTGTTGGTTTTGACACCATTGCTTCCATCGGCGCGCCGACTGCAGAAACTGGACCGCTCTACCAGGCCGCTCCGCTCGTCGTCTGTCTAAGCAACTGCGCTACTGCTTCGCTCAATCGCTGCGCTGGCTCCGCTCGCGGTGCGCCCAGGCTAGCATGCTTCCCGCCGTCGCGAGGCCCAGGCAGCGCCGACTGCATCCTCTCGCTCCCCAGGATCCCCGCCAAGGCCTGCTGCTCGACTGGGCCGGCCTGCAGGTGGTGAGTATTACCTTCGAGGGCGTCCGCGAAGATTTGCTGAAGCCGCTGCCCAGCCAGCTGGCGCAGCAGGCCGGTGCTTCCGCTGGACCCGGACAAGATTCGCGAGAGCCTGCGCAGCCTGTACGCCACCGGCCTCTACCAAACCATTGAGGTGGCCGGGGTACGCGCCGGGGACAATGTCTCCATCATCTTCTCCGGGGTTCCACGCCTCTTTTTAGGCCGGGTCAACGTGGAGGGGGTGAAAGACGATCGCCTCGACGCCGTGCTGGACAGCGCCACCCAACTACAGGCGGGAACCGCCTACTCTGACAGCAAGGCGGCCCTGGCAGAGCCGGCGCTCCAGACCGCACTCGAGAACAATGGCTACTACCGGGGCCAAATTGCCCAAACCAAGGTCATCGACCGCGAAAACTCGTTGGTCGACATCAATTTCTATACCACCACCGGCAATCCAGGCCCGGATCGGCGACGTGGAGTTGACCGGCGACAGCGGGCTGACCGAAGCCCAGTTTCGCAAGCAGGGAAAACTCAAGCGCAACTCCAAGGTCAACCGCAACACCGTCAGCCGCGCCCTGCGTAACCTGCGCAAGCACTACAACAAGCGGGAGCGGCTGGCCGCGACCGTAAGTCTCACCTCCAAAGAGTACGTGCCTCCCACCAACCGGCTGAACTATACCTTTCTCGCCCACCAGGGCCCGATCGTTCTGGTTAAGGTGCGAAGGGGCAAAGATCAGCCGCGGCCAGCTGGAAAAACTGGTGCCCGTTTACGAGGAGGGTACGGTGGACCAGGACCTGCTCAACGAAGGCGCGCAGAACCTGCGCAACTACTTTGAGGGCCATGGCTACTTCGATGTAAAGGTCTCGCACCAGCCGGTGCACACCGATGCCCAGCATGTGACCGCGCTCTACACCGTTGAGCTGGGTAAGCGGCACGTGGTCGACACCGTCACGATTACCGGCAATAAGTATTTCGGCACGCCAGCTGATTACCCAGCGCCTCAGCGTGCGGCCAAACAGTTTTCTTGACCGCTACGGTGCCTTCAGCCAGCAGCTGGTGGCTCAGGATGTCTCCAGCATCAAGGCGCTTTACATGAGCAACGGCTTCAGCGCGGTCAAGGTCACCCCAAAATTTACCGATAGCGATACCGCCGCGGGCAAGCCCAGTAAGATCTCTCACTTCAAAATCGAGTATGTTATCGACGAAGGGACCCAGCGCCGCATCGGCAAATATGACATCGAGGGAGCCACCGCCGAGCAGCTGAGTGACTTTCGCCCTTACCTGAATACCCAGGTGGGGCAGCCCTACTCCGCTGTGAATATCAACCAGGACCGTAATCTGGTCCAGACCTACTACTACAGCAAGGGCTATGACAACGCCCAGGTAAACCTGTTCCAGCAAACCGAGCCGGATCAACCCGGATGCCGTGGATTTCACCATGAACATGGTGGCCGGCAAGCAGTTCTTCGTGCGCAAGGTCATCGTCTCCGGCCTGGAACGAACCAAGCCGTCGGTGGTGCAGCAGCGGATCCGCTCAACCCCGGCGACCCTCTCAATCAAACCGCCCTGCTGCAAATGCAGCGCAAGCTCTATGACCTGGCCCTGTTCAACGAGGTCAATACCGCCATTCAGAATCCCAACGGCGACGAAACTTATAAGAACGTCCTGCTGAATCTGACCGAAGCCAAGCGCTGGGATATCAGCTACGGCTTCGGCTTCGAGGTGCAGACAGGCGCGCCCTCACAGAACTGTCTTCCCGCAGATCAGGTGCTGCTGGGCATCCGACAGCTACAATGCAATCCCAACGGCCATACCGGGGCCAGTCCTCGCATCCTGTTCAATGTGAGCCGCACCAATCTGCGCGGCACCGACCAGTCGATTACCCTGCGCACCAACTACGGAACCCTGGAGCAGATTGCCTTGCTCAGCTACCAGGACCCGCACTTCCTCAATAAGCCATCGCTCAACCTGACCCTTTCCGGCGGCTACAACAACAGCGCCGTGATCACCACCTACCGGGCCGCGATTCTTTCCGGCGCGACTGCGCCTCTCGCAGCGCGTCACCAAACCCACCACCTTGATCTACTCCTTGTCCTACCGCCGGGTGTGGTCAACGCCGACACCCTGCAAGTCAGCCTGCCGGAGATCCCACTGTGGCGCAACCGGTGCGGGTGGGGGGGCCGGGAATAACGTATATCCGCGACACCCGCGATGTGCCGCTCGATGCCCACCATGGCACCTTCAATACCGGGGAAGTTTTTCTGTCGGATGGCAAATTCGGCTCCCAAGCCAACTTCGCCCGAGTCGACCTGAGCAATTCCACGCTATTACGACTTTGGGCCGGGATCACTGGGTGATTGCGCGGCAGACTCGCTATGGACAGGAGCGCTCTTTCGGCAACGGCGATGAGCAATTGATTCCCCTTACCGGAGCGGCTTTATGCCGGCGGCGCCACTTCTCATCGTGGCTTTCCTATCAATTCCGCCGGGCCGCGCGATCCGCAGACCGGTTATCCGGTGGGCGGGGCAGGTGTCTTCGTCAATACCGCTGGAGCTGCGCACTCCGCCGCCCACCTTGCGTTGGGTGGGCACCGATCTCAGTTTTGTGCTGTTTCATGACATGGGCAACGCCTTCCAGACGTCTTCCCAGGTCTGGCCCAGCGCTCTGCGCATCAAGCAGCCACACAGCTATACCTGCCGCAATGTTACTGTGCCCTACACCACCTACAACACGCCGGATACCTGCGACTTCAACGACTTCTCCCATGCCTTGGGGCTGGGCCTGCGCTACCACACGCCCATTGGGCCGGTACGCGGAGATTTCAGCTATAACCTGAATCCGCCGATCTATCCCGTTTTTGTACGACTACACCACGGCGGCTACGGCTCCGAACCCGCACGTCGGTTCAGCCGGGCACTTCAACTTTTTCTTCAGCATCGGACAGAGCTTCTGATGTTGAGACGCGCACCTAAGTCGGAGGCACTGCGGAGATATAGCAAACCCAAAATCTGCGCCAGTGCGACTGGTTTGTCTGGCGCGATCATGCCGCGAGCGCATGGGCGCAGCAACCCGCCGCGCTCCGATCCCACAGGGTGCGGTGGTCCTCGATCACGTGGTGGCGGTCATCAATGGCAGCGTCATCCTGGAGAGCGATGTGAACGAAGAGATGCGTTATGCCGTGCTTGCAGCCATTCAGTGTCGATAGCGCGCGCAACACCCCCCAACGTGCGCTGCAGCGCCTGATCGATCGCGACCTTATCCTGCAACAGATGGAGACCGCGCAGGCGCATTACCCCGCCTTCCCCTGAGGAGGTACAACAGCGCATTACGCAACTGCGCGCCGTGATTCCCGAATGCGCGCAGTACCACTGCGAAACTGATGCCGGCTGGCAAGCCTTCCTGCAAGCGAAAGGCCTGACGGAGAAGGAGGTCGAGGCGCACTGGAGCCGAACGCATGCTCATCCTGTCATTTATCCAGTCGCGCTTCGGCTCCGGCGTGCGCATTACCCCGGCCGAGATTGCGGACTATTACAACAAGACCCTGTTGCCCCAGTTCCAGGATAAGAAGGTCCAGCCGCCCGCCCTGGCGGCCGTCTCCAGCCGGATCGAGGAGATCCTGCTGCAACAGCGGGTGAGCTCTCTGCTGCTCGAATGGTTGCAGAGCCTGAAGAGCGAAGGCAGCGTAAGCATTCTGGATCCCGCTTACGGGCAAGGTGGGCACCACCGGTTCCGGCGACGAATCCGATTCCGGAGGACAGCGCATGAGCGCCTGGGGTTGGGTATTGGAGGGTTGGCGGGGTCCTGGTGCTGCTGCTGGTTCTGGTCGTCGGCGGACTGCTGTTCTATGCTTCGACCCCGCACTTTGCCAACATCGTCCGCCTGAAGGTGATCACCGTTCTCGAAGACGCCACCGGTGGCCGCGTGGAGATGCAGTCTTTGCGCTGGAACCTGCGCCATCTCGCCGTGGAAGTGGATGGCCTGACCATCCATGGCCTGGAGGGGCGGGGTGAAGTTGCCCTATGCCCACATCGACCGGCTTTATGCGCGGGCCAAGATCCTCTCCTTTTTCGATGCCAGGCTGGGCCTCGACTTTCTCGAGGTCGACCGCCCGGCGATCCATCTCATCATTTATCCCGATGGCCGCACCAACCAGCCCACGCCCAAGGCCAAACAAAACAACAACGGGCCGGCGATCCAGACGATCTTTGATCTTCAGGCCCGCCGGGTTGAAGTTCACGACGGCATGGCGCTGGTCAATCAGCGCTCCATTCCCGTTCCAGCTGGCCGCCAACGATCTGGGGGTGGTGATCACCTATGCGCCGGCCAGCGGTCACTATCTGGGCGAAATTGCCTGCTCCGATATCACTGCGCAGCAGGCAAAGGCCGCGGCCGTCCGCAGCAAACTGGATCTGAGCGTGGAGCTGGCCCCGGATGCGGTCGATCTCAAGACGCTGCACTTTACCACCGAAAAGACCAGTCTCCAGGCCTCCGGAAGCCTGGCCCACTTTGCTCATCCGCAGTGGACGGGGACTGCGGACGGCACCGTGGACCTGGCGGAGGTGACAGCACTGGGCGTGGTCGACGGCTTCCGCCGCGGAAGCGTGGACCTTGCGCTGACGGCGGCCAGGGAAGCGGGAGCGATCAATATGTGCTGGATGGCAAGGCCAAAGTGGTCAACGCCAGCTATGCCATTGAATACTTCTGGATTGACGGAGTGAACGCGACCACTCGGCCTGCACATTACTCCGGACGAGATCACGCTGCCCGATCTGGTCGCCCGCCCGCGCCAGGGCGGCATCGTCAACGCCGCCTTTCGCTATCTTCACTGGAGCGCTCCGTTCGGCTCCGGCGAAGGCGCCAGGGGCGCAGGTCATGAGCATTCGCGCCCGGGTTTCACGGCGTCCGCCTGACCACCGTTCTCGAGAGCGTGGTCCCACGCCACTACCGGGATTTGGGTTTCGATACCGCCGGCGAAGGCAGCGTCAGTGTCGATTGGACGGGCTCGCCGGATGATCTTACCGTCGCGAGCCGTGCTGGCCATGAGCGTTCCCGCAGACGACCGCTCCCGGCAAGCTTCCGCTCAGCGGAGCGGTCGACGCCAAGTACTTCCAGCGCGGGGGCAGGGTGCAGATCAATCAACTGGAGGCGCATAGCCCCGCGACCACTCTCAACGTCACCGGCTTGCTCGGGCGTGTATCCAGTGGAGGAGCCTTCCAATCTCTCCGTCCATCTGGTCAACCACAATCTGGGCGAGTTCGATCGACGTGCTGAAGGTCCTGGATTTGGGCGTTTCGGCAAGCCAGGGATTTCCGGGCTTCCCGTTCAGCTTCATGGAGAGGCAACCTTCGACGGCTCGGCGACCGGCTCCCTGGTCGATCCTGCATTCCAGGGTCATCTGACCGCCAACTCAGTTCTCCACCGTCTTCACTCATTCCGGCTGCGCTGCGGCCAAGCCGGCGCCAATGCTCCCCAGCCACTATTTCACTGGGACCGGCTGGACACCAATGCCAGCTACTCCTCGAGCCTCATCTCCGTCGATCACGCAACGCTCACCCGAGGCAAGACAGTGATTCACGCCTCGGGTCAACTGCAGGCGCATCGCATCAGCCGGCGGCAGCCAGGCCTTCGATGACCAGGCCACCATCAACGCCACCGCCCAGGTGCAGAACGCGTCGCTTGACCGATCTATTGGCCCTCGCCGGCCAGGACCTGCCCATCACCGGCACCCTGAACCTGCAGGCCCATGCTGGTGGGATGCTGGGCGATCTGAACGGAGGCGGCAATCTTGACCCTGCTGGGCGGTGCCATCGAGGGTCAGCCTTATCACAGCCTGACCGCCGCCGTGAGCTTATCGGGGCAGGACGTCAACCTGACGAAACTCACCCTGCTTCAGGATGGCGGCACGGTCGAGGGCAACGGGACCTACAACCTGAAGACGCAAAGCTTCCTCGGCAATCTGGACGGAACCAACTTCGAACTTGCTCATTTCCCGCAATCCAAGGATCCCCGGCTCTCCGTAGCCGGCGCGTTGAAGTTTGACGCACACGCCTCAGGCACCCTCGATTCCCCTTCCATTCTGGCTGGGGTTCATCTGCGCAACCTGGTCCTGGGAGGCCAGCCCGCCGGCGCCCTGGAAGTCATCGCGCACACCCAGGGGAGCACCGCCTATTTCACCGCCCAGAACAGCCTGGCGACGGCGCGGCTACAGGTCAAAGGCCAGACAGCCTGCACGGCAACTTCGATACCCAGGCCAACATGGTGTTGACCAACCTCAATATCGCGCCCTTTCTGCGCGCCTTTCATGTGCAGAGTGTCAGCGGCAATTCGTCGATCGGGGGCACGATCAACGTTGCCGGTCCGCTGCGGCAGCCAAAGCAGTTTAGCGGAGACGCGGAGATCAACCAGTTCACCGTCACTCTGCAGGGCATCGCGCTCCAGGGCGCGGGACCGCTGCGCGCATCGCTGCATGAACGGGGTGCTGCATCTGACCCAGGCCCACATCACCGGACCGGATACCAATTTGCAGGTCACGGGTACGGCGGCTTTGACGGGCACGCAGGCGCTGGCGGTCACCGGCAGCGGCTCCATCAACATGAAGCTGGCGCAGACGTTCGATCCCGACATTACTTCCTCCGGCCAAATGGATTTCAATGTCAAAGCCAGCGGCACACTCACCCAGCCGTTGTTCTCCGGCCGGGTGCACCTCACCAATGTCGCTCATGGCGCTCAATGACCTGCCCAACGGCATCAGCAAATTGAACGGAAATTTGATCTTCGATCAGAACCGTCTCCAGGTGCAGGACCTGGTGGGTACGACCGGAGGCGGCCAGCTCAAATTCGGCGGCTTTCTTAACTTACCAGCAGGGCCTATACGGAGACTTTACGGCTACCGGCAAAGATATCCGGGTTCGCTACTGCGGCATCAGCGCCACCGCCGACACCACCCTGCATTTGCAGGGCTCAGAGAACAACATGCTGCTTAGCGGCAGTGTTCAGATCACGCGCTTCATCATCGGCCGGAATGTGGACTTTGCCAGCTTTGCCCCCAGTCCAGCGGCCAACGTGCCGCCGGATCCCAAGCGCGCCGTCCAGCCACGTGCGGCTGGATGTGCACATCTTTTCCGCGCCCCAGCTCGATTTTCAGAACTCCTACGCGCAGTTGGCCGGCAGCGTCGATCTGCGCATCCGCGGAACCGTGGCCCAGCCGGCCATTCTCGGGCGCATCAACATCACCGATGGAACCGCCAACTTTGCCGGCACCACCTACCGTTTGCAGCACGGCGAAATCTTCTTCACCAACCCGGTCATGATCGAGCCCATCATCGACATCGATGCCACCACCCGGGTGGAGGAATACGACGTGACCATCGGCCTGCACGGCAACCTCAACCAGCTAACGCCGACCTTTCGTTCCGAGCCCCCGCTGCCCCAGGCCGACGTCATTTCCCTGCTGGCCCTGGGCCGCACCCAGGAAGAGCAGGCGCTGTATTCGCAGCAGGAGCAGTCCATCGGCGCCAACTCCACCACCAATGCGCTGCTCGGAGGCGCTCTCAATGCTGCCGTCAGCAGCCGGGTGCGAAGCTCTTTGGCGGAGGCAGCGTTAAGATCGATCCCACTTATGTCGGCAGCATTGGCAGCTCGAGCGCCCGGATCACGGTGCAGCAGAATATTTCCCGCAACGTTCAGGTCACCTACGCCACTAACGTAAATGCCACCGCGCAACAGCTTATCCAGGCCCAGGTGGATATCACGCAAAGCGTCTCCGTGCTTGCCGTTCGCGACGAAGCGGGCGTCTTCAGCATGGTGCTGAAAGTTCACAAACGCTATCGTTGACGGCCGTCCAGGAGTCGTAGTAAACAGGGAGGGCAACCCAGGGCCCCGGTTTGTGTCTATATAAGTGGACTTATCGCGAAGCAGTTACGCGCGCGAAAAAACAGGAGATAGAAATGAAAAAGGCAAGACATGTTCTAACTTTGGCACTGGCTGCTGTTCTGGTTCTGGGTTCTCAGGTCGTTATTCCGCAGTGCATCGTATGCCGCTGGGACAGAGCGCGCAAACCGATAACAACATTCAGGCTGAACTCAGAACCAATTGAAGAAATTCAAGGACGTACAGGTATCGGTTCAAGAATGGGGTCGTCGATCTGGAAGGCACGGTCAAAGACTTCGCGACCAAGGAAGAGATCGATAAGAAGAGCGCACCGCGTCAAGAACGTGGTCGCGGTTCGCAACAAGCTGAAGATTGCCGGGGCCGGCGAGATCTCAGACGCGCAGCTGCAGCAGAAAATCGTGCAGAAGCTGCAATATGATCGCGTGGGTTATGGCAATGCGTTCAACGCCATCAGCGTCAACGTGCAGGACGGTGTGGTCACTCTGGCCGGCAATGCGCTGGGGCCGGTTGCGGCTGACTCCGCGGTGTCGCTGGCCAGCCATTTCCCCGGCGTGCAGGACGTAATCAATAACATCCAGGTCGATCCGCTGTCGCCCATGGATGATCGCACCCGGCATGCAGGTGTATCGGGCCATTTACGGCTTTCCCAGCCTGAATAAGTATGCCATCGACCCGGCGCAGCCCATCCGCATCACGGTGGTGAATGGCAACGTCACCCTGAATGGCGTGGTCCTGAGCCAGGCAGACAAAGATGTTGCGGGCATTCGCGCCAACAGTGTTCCGGGCGTTTTCAAGGTGACCAACAACCTCCAGGTAGCCAATTCGTCGAACGAAAAGTAACTTAGTGTCAAACCATGGGGCGGACTGGGTCACGCTCTTTCATGGGTGAACCAGGTTCGCTCTGTCGAGAGACTCTCCACGAGCAGGTCCGCGGAACAGTAGGTCTCTGCCACCACGCTGCGCTCCGGTCGGATGACGATTTATTGACAGCACAGGAAAAGTTCTTGCAACAGAATTGTCATCCCGAACGGAGCGCAGCGTAGTGGAGGGACCTGCTGTTTCGCTCGGTATTGCACATGTACGTAATCGGCGTCCCCGCTCCCGGTACACTTAACCGGGATGTGTGGTTCATGGCCTTGCTGCGCAATGTAGGCACTACGCTGGAAATGATCAAGTGGGAGCACTCGATCTTTGCCCTCCCTTTTGCTCTCTCCGGCGCTATGCTGGCCGCCGCCGGCTGGCCGGCGTGGCACAAAGATTTTCTGGATTGTGGTCTGCATGGTCACTGCGCGGTCGGCCGCCATGGCATTCAATCGCTGGGCCGATGCCCGCCTGGACGCTGCCAATCCGCGAACCGCAGCCCGCGCCATTCCGGCCGGCTTGCTGAGCCGCCGCTTTGTCGCCGGCTTTACCGTGGTTATGTCGCTGGCCTTTGTTCTGGCCGCGGCCCAGTTGAACCGGGAGACGCTGTTGCTCTCTCCCTTGGTTCTCGCCGTGCTCCTGCTTTACTCCTACACCAAGCGATTCACCCGCTGGTCACACCTGGTGCTCGGCCTGGCGCTGGGAATTGCCCCCGCAGCCGCCTGGATCGCGATCCGCGGTACGTTGGATCCGCGCATCGTCGTGCTCACCGCGGCGGTGCTTTTCTGGGTGGGAGGATTTGACGTGCTCTACGCCTGCCAGGACATGGCCCACGACCGGGAAGCCGGCTTGAACAGCATCCCGCGAAACCTGGGGAATTCAGGCGGCCTTTTGGATTGCGCGCGCTATGCACCTGATCATGCTGGGCCTGTTGTGCTGGCTGCTGAAGCTCTTTGCGCTCAATGCCATCGCCTGGGTAGGAGTGGCGGCGGTCGCCCTTCTGCTGCTCTACGAGCATCTCATCATCTCCCCCACCGACCTGCGGCGCCTGAATGCCGCGTTTTTTACCATGAATGGGATCATTTCGATGGTCTTCTTCTTCTTTGTCGCGGCGGCCCTACTGCTCCTGTGCGTCAATCACGCTAAAAAAGCGAACGCACCCGCCAGTCGCAGCGGGTGCGTTCGTCATCCAGGAGAAATCAAGCTAACTAGGCCGTCTTGGCTTTGTTACGTTCGCTCGCCTTGTGGGCGTCGATCCTCTCATTCACATTGTCATGAACTTCATCGACCTTCTGGCGGACTCCAGCGCGTGCTTCATCTGCCTTGTGTTCCGCTTCCTTCTGATGGCGATCTGCGGTAACTGCGGCAGCATCCTTTACGTTGCCCCAGGTTTCCTTGGCGGCGCCCTTCACCTGGTCGGCTACGCCCTGGTTGGCCAACTTCTGGTTGCCTAAAGTCTCGCCCACCCCTTGCTTCACGCGTCCCGCTGCCTGCTCCACCTTGCCGGTCACTTGATCCTTGTTCATGGTCTTGTCTCCTTGTGCCTGCAAATTCCGCAGGCACCATACATTGAGATGCCTCCCAGCTCGCTCCCCGCATACCTGCCGGGACGGAAAAAATGCCGCAGGTAATCGGTTTGTTTCAAATTGCTCGTCTGCCGCCGATCAACTGGATCACCAGAACCACCAGCGCAATGATCAGCAGAATATGGATGTACCACGCAACCACGTGGAATCCAATAAAGCCGACCAGCCAAAGTACCAGCAACACCAGAAAAATTGTCCAAAGCATCGTGTGTTTCTCCTTACCATAAAGTCTTGCTACGCTGTACTTTGGTGCGTTTGCGACTGAAGTGGGTTGCCGTATCATCAAAATTAAGTCTGCGGGGCAGAGATGCGGATCGCCATCCAGGGAGAGCTCGGCTCTTTCAGCCACCAAGCCGCATTACAGATGGAGCCGCAGGCAACCATTGTTCCCTGTGCCTTTTCTGCAGAGGTTTTCAAGCTGGTCGAGAGCGCTGAGGTCTGCGCCGCGGTCATCCCGATTGAGAATTCTCTCGCCGGTTCCGTGGTGGAACACTTCGACCTTCTCTTTCAGTCCGATGTCCAAATCGAGCGCGAATCCCTGCTGCGCATTCGCCACAATCTCATTGGCGTCCCCGGCAGCAGCGATCGAGGATATCCGCCAGGTCCTGTCCCATCCCGTTGCGCTGGCCCAATGCCGTCGCTTTTTCGCCCAGCATCCGGACATGACGCCCACCGCCTTCTACGACACCGCCGGCAGCGTCAAGCACGTAACCGCCCTGGGCGACAGAAGACCGGCGCCATCGCCAGCGAGCAGGCCGCTCTGGCCTACGGGGGAGAGGTGCTGGCTGCCGGCATCGAGGACAATCCGGCCAACTACACCCGCTTTTTTCTGATTCGCAGCAGCGCCCAGGTCCGGCCGCTTCCGGATCCGGACAAAGTCAGCATCGCCTTTACGGTCGAAAACCGCCCCGGAACCCTGGTTTCGGCGCTGCAGGTGTTCGCCGAACACAATACCAACCTGTGCAAGGTAGAATCCCGTCCGGTACACGGCCAGCCTTGGCAGTATGTCTTCTACGTCGACTACCAGGTCGTCCGACCCGGCGGCAACCAGTGCAGCGCTCGAGCAACTTCGCCGCCAGTGCCTGGTGGTTAAAGAACTGGGGCACTACCCGGCGGCCCAGTTGCCTTCCTGACGGGGGTTTGGTGCTCTCCTGAGGGGTGCACGGGCCACGTCGATAGAAGATAGAGAGGGGCCTTTTGCGACTTTTCGAGACCTGCAGCATCTTATATACGATAATTTGATAGAAGGATACTCATGGCTAGCGATTTCTTAAGCATTATCAATCCAACCGACCCCAGTCGGCGTGAGCAGGGCGGCTCTCAGGGGAGGGTCCTGCCCATTCTGCCCGTCCGCAGCACGGTGCTGTTTCCCCACGCCGTGCTGCCCCTGACCGTCGGCCGGGAGAGCTCGATTCAACTCATTCAATCGCTGGGAGAGTAGAAGACCATCGTGGTGGTCGCGCAGCGCGACGAACGCATGGACAGCCCCCAACCCAGCGACTTGTATTCCGTTGGCACCCTGGCGACGGTGCACAAAGTCGTCAAAATGCCCAACCAGAGCCTGTTTGTGTTTACCGAGGGCACGGAGCGGGTCAAGCTGGGAGAATTTGCCCAACTTGAGCCGTTCATGATGGCCGCCGTCGATCATTTGCCGGAAGTGGATCCGGGCAAGAGCGCCGAGCTGGAAGCGCTGCAGCGGAATGTGATCGCGCAATTTCAGCAGATCGTCACCACCTCGCCTACACTTTCCGACGAGCTGCAGACCATCGCGCTGAATATCGAAGATCCAGGACGCCTGGTCGATTTCATTGCTTCCTCCCTGCCGTTCCTGGCCACCACCGACAAGCAGGAACTGCTGGAAACCCCCGATGTGATGTTGCGCATGGAGCGCATCAACAAGCATCTGGCCAAGGAAGCCGAGGTGCAGCAGCTGCGCAACAAGATCCAGACCGAAGTCCAGGACCAGGTGCAGCAATCGCAGCGCGATTACTACCTGCGCGAGCAGCTCAAAGCCATCCAGAAGGAAATCGGCGAGCTGGACGAGGGCCAAAAGGATATCGAGGAACTGCGGCAGAAGATCGAAGCCGCAGGCATGCCGGACGAGGTGAAGAAGGAGGCTACCAAGGAGCTCAGCCGGTTGTCGCGGATGTCTCCCATGGCGGCCGACTACTCGCTCACCCGCAACTACGTGGAGTGGCTGGCGGTGCTGCCGTGGGCCAAGTCCACCGGCGGCGAAGTGGACATCGCCAAGGCGAAGGAGATCCTCGACCTCGATCATTACGACCTGAAGCGGGTGAAGGATCGCATTCTCGACTACCTGAGCGTGCGCCGTCTCAAGCCGGACATGAAGGGGCCGATCCTTTGCTTTGTCGGACCTCCAGGCGTAGGCAAGACCTCGCTCGGCCGCAGCATCGCGCGCGCTCTGGGCCGCAAGTTCCAGCGCATCTCGCTCGGCGGCATGCACGACGAGGCCGAGATTCGCGGCCACCGGCGCACCTACATCGGAGCCCTTCCGGGGCAGATCATGCAGGCGCTGCGCCGCGCGGATGCCAACGACCCGGTCTTCATGCTGGACGAGATCGACAAGCTGGGACGCGACTTCCGCGGCGATCCGGCATCGGCGCTGCTGGAGACTCTGGATCCGGAGCAGAACAACACGTTCCGCGACAACTACCTCGACGTTCCGTTCGATCTGTCCAAGGTGCTCTTCATCTGCACCGCGAACATGCTCGATCCCATCCCGGAGCCGTTGCGCGACCGCATGGAGATCATCGACCTGTCGGGCTACACCGAGGACGAGAAGACGCACATTGCGTTTCGTTATCTCATCCCGCGGCAGATCAAGGAGAACGGCATCGAGCCCAAGGAAGGCGGCGAAGCCGAGATCGAGTTTCCCGAGGAAGGCGTTCGCTACATCGTGCGCCACTACACCCGGGAAGCGGGCGTGCGCAAACTGGAGCAGCTGATCGGCACCGTCTGCCGCAAGCAGGCGCGGCGCATCGCGGAAGGCAAGACCGGCACGCTGATCGTCGACCGGGCGGTGATCCAGGAGTTCCTGGGCGGCATCAAGGTGCGCGTCGACACCGAGTTGGCCGAGCGCACACGGCGTGCCGGCGTAGCGGTCGGTCTGGCGTGGACCCCGGCTGGTGGCGATGTGCTGTTCATCGAAGCCAACCGGATGAAGGGCAAGGGCGGCTTCAAGATGACCGGGCAGATCGGCGAGGTCATGCAGGAATCCATGCAGGCTGCGCTTACCTGGGTACGTTCGAACGCGCGCCTCGCTGGGCCTGGAGGAGGACTTCACCAAGGACCTGGACATTCACATCCACGTTCCCGCTGGAGCGATCCCCAAGGACGGCCCTTCGGCCGGTGTGACCATGGCAACCACCCTGGTTTCACTGATGACCGATACGCCGGTTCGTCCGCTGACGGCGATGACCGGTGAGATCACCCTCAGCGGCAATGTTCTGCCGGTAGGCGGCATCAAGGAGAAGTTTCTCGCCGCCAAGCGTGCCGGTGTGCAGGACGTCATCCTGCCCGCGGAAAATCGCCAGAGCGTCGAGGAGGACCTGACCGCCGGATCAGATCGAGAACGTGCGCATCCACTACGCCAGCCGTATCGAAGATGTCCTGGCCGTGGCGCTGCCCAAGTCCGTCAGCGAAGAGAAGAAGGACGAGGCAGTCCGGGAAGAACATTATCGAACACGCCGGGGTCTGACATCGGACTCACCCAACAGAAGGCCCGCTAACCAGCGGGCCTTTTTCTTGATTGAGGAAGACCGCAGATCTCTCCACTGCGCTACGCTTCGGTCGGGATGACAATTCATTTTTGGTACCAACATTCCGACTCCAATATGAATTGTCATCCCGACCGGAGCGTAGCGCAGTGGAGAGATCTGCGGTCTTCCTCAACTCGCAACCGCAGTTGGACGGCTTTTGCGCGTCTGCTGCTCAAGCTAACATCTAAAGCAGAGTCTTCCTTCAAGGACATCGATGATCATTGATTTCGCGGAGCGGGCGCATAACCACAACTGGGACCTGGACCCGGTAGTGCGATCCCTGCTGGATACCGACTTCTACAAGCTGCTGATGCTGCAGTTCATCTGGAAGCATTTCCCCACCACCCAGGTATCGTTCTCGGTGAGCAATCGATCTTCCTCCGTGCGCCTGGCCGACGTGATTGCGCGCGAAGAGGTATTGCAGCAGCTGGAGCACGTGCGCAGCCTGCGCTTTCTGAAATCGGAGCTGATCTGGCTGGCAGGAAACACCTTCTTCGGCCGCCGCGGCATCTTCGAGCCGGACTTTCTAGAGTGGCTGGGCCACGGTTTCCGCCTCTCCAGCTATCGGCTCACCGTGAGAGACGGAGAATTCCACCTGGAGTTCGACGGGCTTTGGACGGAAGCAACCATGTGGGAGATTTACGCCCTCTCCATCGTCAACGAGCTCAAATCGCGCGCCGCCTTCAAGGGCATGAGCGAATTCGAGCTGGACATTCTTTACGCCCAGGCCAAGGCCAAGCTGTGGGGCAAGATTGAGCGGCTGACCGGCGTGCCGGAGCTAAGGGTGGCAGACTTCGGCACCCGGCGCCGGCACAGCTTCCTGTGGCAGGAATATGTCGTGATGGCCATGAACACGGCGCTTGCCGAGCATTTCACCGGCACTTCCAATACCTATCTGGCCTACAAACACAACCTCGAAGCGGTGGGCACCAATGCCCACGAACTGCCCATGGCGCTGGCTGCTATGGCCACCAGCGACGCGGAGTTGAAGAGTTCGCAGTATCGCATTCTCGAGCTTTGGCAAAGCACCTATGGCCGCGAGATCCGTATCATGCTGCCCGATACCTACGGCACCACGCAGTTCCTCGCCGATGCTCCGGATTGGACCGCGGACTGGACCGGGCAGCGCATCGACAGCAAGGATCCCTACGTTGCCGGGGACGAGTACATCGACTGGCTGGAGCAGCGGGGCCGGGACCCAAAACAGAAACTGATCATCGCCTCCGACGCCATGGACGTGGAAGACATACTCGGCCTGCATGCCTATTTCATGGGCACCATGGCGCCCGGCCTGGCGCCCAGGGACTTTCAGCAGCGCGGCCGACTTCAATGACCCGGCCAAGTGGACTCCCGGCCGGCGCATCCGTTTCAGCGCCGGATGGGGCACCTTGCTGACCAACGATTTTCGCGGCTGCCACCCCAGGCGGCAGAAACGGATTCCATCCCGCCAGCCTGATCTGCAAGATGACCGAGGCCGACGGCCGGCCGGCGGTCAAACTCTCGGATAATTTCGCCAAGGCGACCGGGCTTCGATCGGAAATAGCGCGCTACCGCAGAGTCTTTGGCACCGCGGGAGTAGCCAACATACCCGTCCTGGTCTGAAGCCGCGCCATTTTGCTCATGGCCGCGTCTAACCTCAAGTCAGCATGACCTTCGGATATTCTTTTTCCATGCGCGTCACGGTCCTGTTCTTTGGAGTGCTGAAGGAGATGCTGGCGAGCGAAAGCCAGACCCTTGATCTGCCCCAGGGCGCGACGGTGGATGCGGTGCTTGGACACTTCCGCGAACTGCTGCCCCAGCAGCCAAAGTTATGGTCAACGCTGGCCATCGCCGTGAACCAGAGCTACGCGCCCAGTGGCTGCCTGTTGCGCGACGGAGATGAAGTTGCGCTGCTGCCTCCGGTCAGCGGCGGCTGCCCTCCGGTCGATCGCCTTGGTCACCGAGCCCATCGATTCTGCGTCGCTGGTGAGAGATATCAAGCAGGGGGAGGACGGCGCTGTGGTGGTCTTTGACGGCATCGTTCGCAACAACACCCGGGGAAGGCGAACACTCTATCCTGGTCTACGAGGCTTACCAGGAGATGGCGCTGCGCCAGATGCAAGCCCTGGCCCAGGAGGCCATCGCCGTGCATGGCGTCCGCCAGGTTGCCATGGTGCATCGCCTGGGACGGCTGGAGGTAGGCGAGACCAGCGTTCTGATTGCCGTATCTTCCGCCCATCGCGCCCAGGCATTCGAAGCCTGCCGTTGGCTCATCGATACGCTCAAGAAGACCGTGCCCATCTGGAAGAAGGAACATTTCGAAGATGGAGCGGTTTGGGCCGACGGAGAACCGTTTCCACCTGACCTGGTGCAGAAGTGAAAGCACTTTGCGCGGCAGTTTGCTGCGCCTTTTACTCTTAGCGGATTCGCTCAGGCGCCCACCATTAGCGTCAATGTCCGGCTGGTGAATGTCTTCGTCAATGTTACCGATGACAAAGGCGCTCCGGTTCCTGGCCTGACGCGGGACGAATTCCTGCTCTCTGAAGATGATCATCCGCAGAAGATCGCTGTCTTTGAGCGCCAGTCCGAACTTCCGCTGGAGATTGTCCTGGCCATTGACACCAGCGGCAGCGTGCATAAAGACCTTGGTCTGGAGCAGGAGGCGGCCAAACATTTTGTGCATTCGCTGCTGCGCCCGGTCGATCACCTGGACCTGATGGAGTTTGCCGACAATGTGCGCGAGGTCATCTTCTTCACCAACAATGCCGGCCGCATCGACCGCGGCTTGAACGACATGGGACGGGGCGCGGCCACCGCGCTCTACAGCGGCGTCTATCTCGCTTCGCAAAGCCTGGCCCCGCGCTCCGGCCGCAAGGTGCTGGTGATCATCTCCGACGGTGGGAATACCGTCAAAGGCACCACCTATGACCAGGCGCTGGAACAGGCTCTGCGCGGCGAGGTTATGGTCTATCCCATCATCGATGTTCCCATCTCTGCCAGTGCCGGCCGCGACCTCGCCGGGGAACACGCCCTGATCACCCTGGCCCAGCAGACCGGGGGCAAGTACTACTATGCCGATTCCTCTTCGCTGGACCGGACCTTTGCCCAGCTGTCGGAAGACCTGCGGACGCAATACCTGCTCGGTTACTATCCATCGAACCGGTCGGGCAGCGGCTTTCGCAGCATCTCGGTCAAGCTGCGTGGTCCGGCGAAAGCGCCGGTTACATAGTCCGTAATCGCCCTGGGTATTATCCATCGCCGTTGCCATAGGTCAGGGCGGCTCGATCATTGGTTCAATTTCTGCGCAGACTGAAGAATTCAAGGACCCGTTACATTTGTTACGGTCTTGTCAATTAAGCTCTTGCGAGGTTGTCATTCCTTCGCGGAGTTTTGATGCGTCTTTGGCTGTTGATCCCCGCCGCCGTGTGGTCCATCAGCAACCGTGAGCGGTGCGCAACACGCCATGGGGGACACAGTTGCGCCATTCCCGACCAGAACCTCGGGCAAGCGAATCTCGTGAGCGCGTTCCGTATCGCGAGATCCATTGTGCCGATGCTGACAGGTTTTCTGCTTGGGTCCTCGCTGGCTGGCGCCCAAAACGGCGCCCCAGCACCTCGACCGAGCGATGAATTTAGCTTCATGCAAATGCTGGCGGACAAAGGCCTGCATGACATCGAGAACGAAAGCTGGAACGCCTACGGACAGTTCACTTATATCTCGAGCTGGAAGCCGTCGTTCTATGCCCCCTATACCAACTTGAACGGCAGCATCAATTCGCTGCTTCCCACTGCCGAGAGGAGCTTCACCGGGACTGCGACTCTTTACTTGGGCTACGCCTCTGGAAAGGCGGAGAAGCCTATCTGGTTCCCGAACTCATTTCGGAGCGCCCGCTCTCTCAGCTCAGAGGATTGGGCGGAGCCATCCAGAATTTCGAGCTGCAAAAGGGAGGCTCGCCGACGCCCCAGATCTATCGTTCCCGGCTTTTCCTCAAGCAGACGGTCGGACTCGGCGGCAAAAGCGTGGTGGAGGAGTCAGGTCCCCTGCAATTGGGAACCCATTACGACAGCAGGAGACTTGTCTTTGTTGCCGGCAACTTTAGTATTCTCGACTTCTTCGACACCAACGCTTTTGACGTCGACCCTCGCCAGGGTTTTCTCAGCCTGGGATTCCTCACTTACGCGTGCCTATGACTTTGCATCCGACGCGCGCGGTTACTCGTGGGGGGGCCTCGGGGAATTCTATTGGGATGACTGGGCGGTGCGCGTGGGCCGCATCACTCCCCCGAAGGATCCCAACCAACTCCCCGTGGACTTCAGGCTCTTCAAATACTACGGAGACCAGATGGAAGTCGAGCACAAGCACACAATTCGCGGGCAGGAAGGCATGGTTCGCGTACTGGCCTACCGCAACCGCGAGAACATGGGGCGCTTCAGTGACGCCATAGCCGCGTTCGAAGCAGACCCCAGAAGAGAACGCCACCACCTGCACGGGCATTCAACTACGGATCGCAGAACGCGGGCGCACCGGATCTTTGCTGGGCCCGAAAACCGAACGTGAAGAAGGGCATCGGCGCGTTCGCAGAGCAGTACATTGGACACGACATTGGCGTGTTCGGACGCGCGCATGTACTCCGATGGGCAGACCGAAGTGTACGCTTACACGTCAGATGATCGCTCTGCAAGCTGTGGGCGTTCTGGCGAAAGGTTCCGCCTGGTCGCGCCCAAAGGACGTCGCGGGCCTCGGAGGCAACCTCGGATGGATCTCGAAGTACACGCGAAATACCTGCGGAATGGGCGGCGTAGATGGATTTGTCGGTGACGGCGCCATCACGGCTGCCGCGGAAGAGTCTCTTGATTTGTTCTACAGTGCCGCACTTCGGCAAGGTATATTGGCTATCCGGCGACTACCAGCACATCGTGAATCCCGGCTTCAATGCCGCCCGTGGCCCGGTCAACATCTTCACCGTGAGAATCCATGGCGAGTTTTGAATCACATCGTAGCTGTGCCTGCGCGTTGCTTGCTGGATTGTGTTCTCTTAAGCCTTCTGGCCTCCGCTCGCGCGATGCGCAGCAACAGGCGGCCGGTTTCGCAGTCGAGCGTTTCTATCAGTCCGCTCCCGGCGGCGGGTGGTTCGTCATGGACGACCTCGACATCAGTGGCCGGCTCGGGGGCGCCATCGCACTCACCTCTGGCTACGCGCGAAACCCACTGGTGATCACAGGTCCAGATGGCAAGCAGAAGCTCGCGGTTGTGCGGGAAGAGGCATTCGTCGATATCGGCGCCGCCATTACCTATGATCGCTTTCGCGGTTACATCAACTTTCCCATGCCCCTTCTGGTCAGCGGAACCAGCGGGACGCTTGGTCCGTATCAGCTTCACCGCCCCGTCAGTGAGCTTGGGGACCAATCCCGATACCATCTCCGATCCTCGCATCGGCGTCGACGTTCGCTTGCTTGGAGAGCCGGGAAGCTTGCTTCGTTTGGGTGCGGGCGCGCAACTCATCTTTCCCTCCGGAAACCGCGCCGATTACGTGACCGACGCCCGGTACCGCGCCATGTTTCGATTTCTCGCTGCCGGGGACGCCGGCGCCTTCACCTATGCGGGCCAGCTCGGTGTCCATGTTCGTCCGCTCAATGATGCGCCCGTGCCCGGCAGTCCAAACGGAAGCGAGTTCCTCTACGGCATCAGCGGGGGACGCAAGTTCGCCGGGCCCAGTGGTTGGGCTCGTTGTTGCCGGTCCCGAGATTTACGGCGAAACCGCTTTTCGCTCTTTCTTCAGCGGGGAGACGGGTACGGAGGCTCTCTTAACCGGGCGTTTAGAACAGACCGGTACAGGACGGAATCTGCGGATAAAGCTGGGCGTCGGCCACGCTCTTGAGCAAAACTTCGGCGCAGCGCAATGGCGAATCGTATTTGGTGTGGAGCTGTTCGGGCACAAGTAGATCGAACCGGCTTGAGCTGGAGGATAATCCCTACCATGAGCGTTACCCCGTTCCGGTTGACCGTCTGTTTTGCGTTCTGCTGCGCGATGTTGGGGTCCGCCCTCGCTTGGCAGACGGCGCCAGCCAATCAAATCAGACGGATTTATGTTGAGCCGTTCGCTACCCAGGCAGGTTCCGAGAAGTTTCGTGAGGATGTGATCACCGAACTCCAAAAACTGAATTCGGTTTCGCTGGCTGCGGACGAATCGAGCGCGGATGCAATCCTGGGTGGCGGCGGCGAGATCTGGATCAAAGGATACCGCAGTCACAACCCGCAGCTGGGCAAGGTGCCTGCCAACGGGACGGCGATCTATACCGGCTTCCTTTCGATTGAGTTGAGAAGACAAGAATGGCCAGACGCTATGGTCGTATCTGGCAACACCGCCAGCGGCGTCGGAGGACGTATCGAAAGATCTTTCGAAGCTCATTGTAAAGAAACTAGTCGAAGCCCTGGAACAAGGCGAAGCGCCATCCCGACACTGCTCCTCTACCTCAACCCACGACAATCCTGAAAGGGGCGGGGGCAACTTTCCCTTTTCCCGTCTATGCGAAATGGTTCACAAACTACCGGCGCGAAAATCCAGCTCTGCGAGATAACCTACGATCCGATCGGGTCGGAGGCAGGAGTTCGCAAACTGCTTGCAAACAGCGTCGATTTCGGAGCCTCGGATAGCCCGGAGGTGATTCACGACCTTGCCCCAGCGAGATGAGGAAAGCTATTTGTTCTTTCCGTCGGTGGTAGGAGCGGTTGTCCCTGTCGTCAACCTACCCGGATTGCCCAGCGACATCGCATTCACTCCGGAGGCGCTGGCCGGTATTTATCTGGGGAAGATCAAGAAATGGAACGACCCGATTTTAACCCGCAGCCAATCGGGGCCTTCGCCTTCCCGATCTCGACATTGCGGTCGTGCATCGCGCGGACGGTAGCGGCACCAGTTATGCCTGGACGGACTACCTCTCAAAGATCAGCCCTGAGTGGAAGGCCCAGGTCGGCACGAGCCTGGCTCCCAAGTGGCCGGTAGGGCTGGAGGCAAACGGGAATGACGGGGTATCCAAACTGGTAAAGGAGCAGGAGCGGCTCAATTGGATACGTTGAATTTATCTTTGCCCTGCAGAATCATTTGAGCTACGGCAGAGTGCGAAATCGGGACGGCGAGTTTGTCCCCGCCAGCCTGGAAAGCATCGCCGCGGCTGCCGAGCGCCTCCAAAATCAGCCGGGACTTCAAAGTCTCTATCGTGGATACTCCGGGTGCAGGCGCTTATCCAATCAGTTCCTTTACCTGGATTGTTGTTCCTGCCCGTAGTGCGGACGACGCCAAACGGAATGCACTCACCGGTTTTCTTGAGTGGATGTTAGGCCCGGGCCAGCGGCAGGCCGCCGCGTTGGGGTATCTTCCTCTCCCGAAGGATGTCGCCATTAAGGAAAAGGCTGCTATCGCCAGGATTCATTAAGGAAGAGGCTCTGGTTTGTCAACAATCCGGCTACAATCGGGATCGGGGCCCGGTGGTCGTTCCCGGGGTGCGGGCTCATGTGGATTTTTAGGTGCATCCGCCAGTCCGATTCGGCATCTCTCTGTCAGTTATCATTCACGCATGGCAACCCAGAATCCATCCCGGCGGGGTAAGAAAGAGCCGCCTCTTGGCGAAACCGGCCAGGAGACGCTTTACCTGCGGTTTCTCAGCGACAAGCAGGTGAAAGTGAACGTCAAACTGCGGGACGGTGAGAATGTTTCCGGGTGGATCGAGTATTTCGACGACACCATGATCCGACTCACCCGCGAAGGCCTGCCCAATCTGTTCATCTACAAGCACCAGATCCGGACCATCAGCGAACGCGGCCGCCGCGCCAACGGCGTTGAGAGAAATACGCCTTGAAGGACTTTCCCCGCGCAGCTTGATCTTGGTTTCGCCGCCGGCGCAGCGGATATTGCCTTGGAGGCCGGTGAACTGCTTCGCGGCTACTTCGAGCGCGGCGTCACCACGGAATATAAAGGCGATGTGGATCTGGTGACCGAAGCCGATCGCGCCTCGGAAAAACTCATCGTAAGCCGGCTCAACCAGCAGTTTCCCGATCATGGCATCTTTGGCGAAGAGGGAACCCGCTCCGGTCTCGAGCGCGCGTATCGCTGGTATGTCGACCCACTCGACGGCACCACCAATTTTTCCCACGGCTTTCCGTTCTTCAATGTTTCGCTGGGCCTGGAGCATCGCCCGCCGGGATTGGCGCCGGATCAGGATGGGGAAATCGTGGCCGGCGTGGTGTACGATCCCGTTCACGGCGAACTCTTCGCCGCGGAAAAGGCGCGAGGAGCCTGGCTGCTGAAGTCTTCAGAGCCTGCCCGCCGGCTGCATGTCTCGCGTACCAGGCACTTGCAGGAGAGTTTGCTCTCCACCGGCTTTCCCAGCCACAAGCGCCACATGAACCCCAACATCCACTTCTATCAACAACTGACGCTGCGTTCTCACGGCGTTCGCCGGGCGGGCGCGGCGGCGCTCGATTTGGCCTATTGCGCGGCCGGCCGGGTCGACGCCTTTTGGGAATTCAATCTGAACCCATGGGATACAGCGGCGGGCGCGCTGCTGGTGCTGGAGGCGGGTGGGGCCATGCTGCGCTTCGATCGCACGCCCTTTCGCCTCGATAGCCAGGAGGTTCTGGCCACCAACGGTCTGCTCACAGACGAGATCCTGGGCTTCTTTGAGGACATGTTTGCCGGCCGCGGGATTGAGCCCGTGCCCACGCCCGCCGAGTTCGCCGCACGGCAGATTGGCGCGCTGAATCTTAGCAGTTTCGCTCGTTCCTGCTGTACAATTTGGTTTCACTTATTCGCCTTCGGGAGATCGGTACTTATGACATACGTGATCGCAGAACCCTGCATCGGAACCAAGGACACAGCCTGCGTCGATGCCTGCCCGGTAGATTGCATTCATCCCAAGAAGGATGAAGCGAAGTACGCTGAGACCGATCAGCTCTTCATCGATCCGGTGGAGTGTATCGACTGCGGCGCCTGTGTTCCGGTCTGCCCGGTGTCGGCCATTTTCGCCGGAGACGACCTGCCCGAGAAGTGGTCGAGCTTTGCTGACAAGAACTCCGCCCACTTCGGCCGTTAGGCCGGTGTGCGCGTGTGCCCGGTGAGCCATGATCGTTCACCAGGTGGAAGCGGTTGTGTTGCGTACCTGGCCGATCCATGAAGCCGACCAGATCGTTTCGCTCTTCACCCGGGACTACGGAAAGATCAAGGGTGTAGCCAAGTCAGCGGCCAGGTCGCGGCGTCGTTTCGGTGGCGCGCTGGAGCCGATGACGCACGTCCGTGCCCACTACGCCGAGAAGCCCAGCCAGGAGCTGGTGCGTCTGGACTCTTTTGACATTCTCCATTCGCCGCTGGCCGAGCCGCAATGAAA
>CAVWRV010000034.1:0-104530 GCA_963757515.1 uncultured Acidobacteriaceae bacterium
TTCTGCTCGCTTGATGGACTTTGATCGAAGACAAGTCTAGCAGGCCGGAGGCACGATGATCGCGGCGTTGTGGGTGCTTGGCCGCCGCGCCGAGATTGTCCTCGGTGCGTTCGTTCAACCGCCAAAATCGAATCATCCATGAGAGGCGTGTGCGGGCGATGGCCGGGCCGGCGGCAAAATCCGAGCCGGACACGCGGGTTCTCTTTCCTACTCGCCTCCCTCCTCCTGCGGCGCGAACAGTTCGTGCGGCTGGTCGAGGCCGCGCAGCCTGTGCAGCCCGAGCGACCGCAGCGTTCCGCCATGGATGCGCGCGAAATCGTCGCTGACGACCAAGGGCAAATCGAGCGACTTCGCCACCGCTTCGATGCGGCTGACCAGATTGACGCCGGGTCCGATGACGGTGAAGTCGAGCCGGTCCGCGGCCCCGATGTTGCCGTAGATCACCGTGCCGTAGTGGAGCGCGATCACCATCCTGAGCGCGTCGCCGCCCGCGGATTGGCGGTCGATCGCCTGCACGGCGGCCAACGCCTCGGTCGCTGCCGCCATGGCCAAGGCTGCGGCCTGCGCCGCGTCGGCAGCGGCGGCGACCCGAAACATGGCGAGCAGGCCGTCGCCGATGAATTTCAGGATTTCGCCGCCGTGGGTCGCAATCGCCCGGCCTGGGCGTCGAACACCTGATCGAGAATGGCGATGACCTCTTCGCCGGCAACGCGATCAGACAGCTGGGTGAGCTTCGCAGATCGGACGACCACAACACCGCGGCAACGGCCTCGCCGGTGCCGCGTGGATCTGGCCCGCCAAGACGCGCGGGCCGGTCAGCGGGCCGAGATAGGCTTTCAGCACGTTTTCCGCGATCATGCGCTGGCTGTGCATATCCACTGCGATCGAGAGCCGCTCGGTCACGCGGGTCAGTTCAGCAATTTCGCGATCGGAGAAACCGCCGGGCCGGTCGGTTACATAGATGACCATGTAGGAGTGCGGGCCATAGGCGCCGCCGACCGGAAGCGCAAAATATTCCGTGGCGCCGCTCGCCTTGAGTTCATGCAGCACGGCAAAATCGAGCCGGGCCTCTGCGCCCTCGAGGCGGCGGCAGGGTCTCGCCGCCGCGGCGCACCCGCAGCACCGGATTTGCTCGTAGTGAACCAGGTCTGCGATCTCGTGCATGACCATGATCTCCTGGGTCTGCGCGGTGGTCCGCCACCAGAAATAGGCGGCGCCGAGAAACTGCGGATGCAGCGTGCCGCTATGAAGGCTGACGCGCAGGACCGGGATGCCGGCGGCAAAGAGGCGCCAGGCATATTCGTCGATCGCGCGCGCCGGGGTGGCGATGCGGCGCGCCTCGCCGATCAGCCATTCGGCGATGGCGTCGATCGTGTCGTGGGTCGGCCGCTGGGCGGGAGGCCGCTCGACCACCTCTCGGGTGACGACGGTTCGGCCCTCGACGATGACGGTGCGGCGGCTTTGTGTCTTCTCGCTCATGGCTTCGCTCGACCATTACAGAACGCCTCCCAGCCTCCGCCGGGCGGTCCCAATCGCCCACACCAAGTCAACGCCCGGGACGAGACTGGCTAAAGTCTCGACACCAATACACAGGGCCGCAAGCAGGCTGGTCCGGAGGGCGCGCCGCATGATGCGGCCCTTAGCCTCCCACGTGACTACTGCTCGGGCTCCATCCTTCGGACGAAATTCCCCACCGATCCCCCTTCTGTTCCCTTTGGCCAACCCGGATGCTCCGGGGTTTGGCACACCGCCGAACTTGTGGCGATCTGATCTGTAGCGGCCTTCCGGAACGCCGTATTCCGTGAAGTTATAGGAGTATGGCGCAGAGTTGCCATGAACCGGCTCCGCGTTTCGAGCTGCATGAGGTGGGCGGGGATTGAGTAGGTCTTAACTCTTGCCGTGTTTGCCGTCGTAGTCCCAGCGGAGAAGCGCAAAATGCGCCGTGCTCTGAAACAGAGTCAGACGTCAATGAAAAAGCGACAAATAGCAAGACCCGCGCCGCCCGGTCGCGACCGCCGGCGCGCTCTGCCGTGAGCTCGGTCAGATCAGCTTAGTAGAAGGACGCACCATGCCCGCACGAGAACGCGTGCAAGCTTTGATCGACCTGGTCGAGGGCGGCCGCTACGTCGAGGCGATCGAGGCGTTTTATCACGACGACGCGTCGATGCAGGAGAACCTCGATCCGCCGCGCCACGGCCGCGTCACCCTAGACCAGCGTTTTCGAAGTTCGAAATCATCTCAGGCCGCCTTGTCGAGCTTATAGGCCCAGGTGTGAACGACGGGCTCCTGATTGAAATAGTCCATGGCAGCCATGATCCGATCCTTGAGTTCCTGTTTGGACGCGACGCGGATGTGGCGGAGGACGGAGCGGGCAAGTTTAGAGAAGAAGCCCTCGACGAGGTTGAGCCAGGAGCCGTGCTTGGGAGTGAAGGTGAATTCAAAGCGGTGCGCGGGTTGATCGGCGAGCCAGGCTTTGGTCTCTTTGGAGATGTGCGCGGAATGATTGTCGAGGATCAACTTGATCGCTGTGTGGGCCGGATAGGCGGCGTCGAGAAGCTTGAGGAATTCGATGAATTCGCGGCTGCGATGGCGATCCTTGACCAGCGCATGGACCTTGCCGGTGACGAGGTCGATGCCGGCCAGCAAGCTGATCGTGCCGTGACGTTTATATTCATGCTCACGTGCGAAGGTCGCATGCACGCCGGGCTCGGGCGGCAAGTCGGGGGCGGTCGTTGCGATGGCCTGTATGCCGGGCTTCTCGTCGTAGGAAATGATCGCCATCGCGTCGCTCAGCTTCTTCTTCGAGACGGCTGCGGCCTGCTTCAAGAATTCTCACTTGGCGATAAACGCACAGCACTTCGGCCATCTTCTCAGCAAAGTCAGGATCGCGCTGTTCCAGGTAGTATCGCACTTTGTGCGGTTTCACCTCTTCCTGGTCGAGGATCTTGCACACTGTGCCCTGGGCGAGGTTGGCGAGGCACGCATGTCCCTCCGCGGGTCCATGCTCGCGAGCGTGGCGGGCCAGAAGCCGCGTTGTCCACAGTTCGTGGGGATAGCCAAGTTCCTTCGCCTTCCGGCACGCCAACGACACCAGCCATGCCTTGGCCTCGGGAGTGATCGTCGGCTCTCTACCGGGGCGAGCGCGATCATCCAGCGCAGCCAGCGGGCCTTCGGCCACGGCGCGCTCGACGCAGCGCTGGACCGTTTGATGATGCAGCCCGAGTGCCCGGCCGACCGCAAAAAACGAGGGGTCTTCTCGATAAGCCAGCAATATCCGCGCCCGCTCCACCCGGCTCGCCGGTTCAGTGCGCGACTGCGCTATCGATCTCAACTTCGCCGTATCAGCTTCTCCAAGCGACAACTCAATCGCCCGCCGCCACGCTGCCATGACTTCTCATCCCGTTCTCTTGTGGGCACGCGCGACATATGTGGGAATCCGAAAACCAAGATAAATCCCCCCTTATGACAACTGACAACTTTCATGAAATCGATCGTCTAGTCACCGGCGAACGGCGCGTCATCGGGGCGCATCGCTCGATCCGCACCAGGCCGGTGCATACCTTCATGGTCGAGGGCGATCGCGCCGTGATCAATTGGGTCTTCGAGTTCGTCGACCACGAGGGCCGCGCCTACACGCTCGACGAGCTTGCCTTTCAGCTCTGGCGCGGCGAACGGATCGTCGAGGAGCGCTTCTACTATGATCCGGCGCAGCGGGCGCGAAGAACGGCGCCGGGATGAGCGGCCGGCGCTTGTTGCGATGTTCGCGCGGCATGCAGCAAACGTAGCAAGCGTAGCCCGGATGAAGCGCAGCGAAATCCGGGGTGGGGGAACGGCGTTTCCAGCCGCCCCGCATTCCGCTTCGCTCCATGCGGGCTACCAGGGTGACTTCATCGTTGTCGCGCCCCGGAAGCAAGCGGGGAGTGGAGTTCTTGACGAACAGCGGCCAAACCGGGAATGTAGGCGTCAATCAGCGCCGGAAGGCGCAAACTCAGATAAATCAGGAGGATCGTCCATGACATCGCGCATCACCGCCATGCTTTGCGCCACCGCAGCGGCCGCAACCGCGGCAGCCGCGTTCATCATGCCGGCCCCGGCGGGGGCCGAAGACACCGTCAAGCTCGCCTACATCGATCCGCTGTCGGGCGGCGGCGCCAGCATCGGCGAGATCGGGCTGAAGACCTTCCAGTATCTCGCCGACTGCACCAACGCGCAAGGCGGCGTCCTGGGCAAGAAGCTCGAGATCGTCCCCTACGACAACAAGCTCAACGCCCAGGAGAGCGCTGGTCCAGGTGCAGAAGGCGATCGACTCCGGCATCCGCTTCATCACCCAGGGCAACGGCTCGGCATTCGCGGCGGCGATCGAGGACTTCGTGGCCAAGTACAATGAGCGCAATCCCGGCAAGGAAGTCCTGTACTTCAACTATGCCGCGGTCGATCCGGTGCTGACCAACGACAAATGCAGCTACTGGCACTTCCGCTGGGACGCAAACTCCGACATCAAGATGGCCGCGCTGACCAACTACATGAAGCCGCGCGTCGAAAATTAAAAAGCTCTATCTGATCAACCAGGACTATTCGTTCGGCCAGGCGGTGCGCAACGAGGCGCGCAAGATGCTCGCCGCCAAACGGCCGGACATCGAGATCGTCGGCGACGAGGTGCATCCGCTGCTCAAGGTCACCGACTTCTCGCCCTACATCGCCAAGATCAAGGCCTCCGGCGCCGACAGCGTCATCACCGGCAACTGGGGCCAGGATTTCGCGCTTCTGCTCAAGGCCGCCGCCGACGCCGGCCTGCAGGTCGATTGGTACACCTATTATGCCGGCGGCACCGGCGGCCCGACCGCCGATCAAGCAGGCGAACCTGCCGGACCGCGTGTTCCAGATCGCCGAAGGCGTGGCCAACGAGCCCTATGCGCCGGCCCAGAGAGTTCGAGAAAGCGTTCCGCGCCAAGGTCGACATCACATTGTTCTATCCGCGCGCGGTCAACGAGATCCGCATGTTCGTCAAGGCCGCCGAGGAGGCGAATTCGCTCGACCCGATCAAGGTCGCTGCCAAGCTCGACGGCATGAAGGTCACCGTCTACGACGGCGGCGAAGGCTTCATGCGCGCCGACGATCATCAGTTCTTCCAGCCGATGTACATCGCCAACCTCGGCCCGATCGGCAAGAACCAGCCGTTCGACGAGGAGAATACCGGCTGGGGCTGGAAGATGATGGGCAAGATCGATACCGCGGACACCATCGTTCCGACCAGCTGCAAGATGAACCGCCCGAGCTGACCTCGGCCGGCGGCTCAAGGGGATGCTGGAGCTCGTCACCATATCGACGCTTAACGGCGTGCTCTACGGCATGCTGCTGTTCCTGATGGCGAGCGGGCTCACGCTGATCTTCAGCATGATGGGCGTGCTCAATTTCGCCCATGCCAGCTTCTACATGCTGGGCGCCTTCTTCGGCTTCCAGATCAGCCAGATGGTCGGCTTCTGGCCGGCGTTCGTCATCGCGCCGGTGCTGGTCGGCGGCATCGGCGCGCTGGTCGAGCGCTACGGACTGCGCCACGTGCACCGGCACGGCCACGTCGCCGAGCTGTTGTTCACGTTCGGGCTCGCCTTCGTGATCGAGGAAATGGTGCAGATGATCTGGGGCAAGGGGCCGGTGGATTATCGCGTGCCCGCCTCGCTCGACTTTCCGCGCCTTCACGATGTTCTCCACCAATTATCCCGCCTACAAGATGTTCGAGCTTCTGACCGCAGTGGCGATATTCGTCGGTGCTGCTCGGCGTGCTCACGCGCACCCGCGTCGGCCTCATCGTCCAGGCCTCGTTCACGCACGCCGCCATGGTGGCCATGCTCGGCCACAACGTGCCGCGGGTGTTCATGCTGGTGTTCGGCGTCGGCACCGGGCTGGCGGCGGTCGCCGGCGTGATTGCCGGGCCGGCGCTGGTGACGCAATCGAACATGGCGGCGGCGCTGGGCCCGATCCTGTTCGTCGTGGTGGTGGTCGGCGGATTGGGTTCGCTCGCCGGCGCGTTCGTGGCCTCGCTGCTGATCGGGCTGGTGCAGACCTTCGCGGTTTCGATCAATCTGTCGGTGGCCGACGTGCTCGGCGGCATCGGCGTCACGCCGCAGCCGGCGGCGCGCTGCTCGACGTGTGGAACGTGACGGTGGCGCAGATCGCGCCGATCATGCCCTATTTGCTTCTGGTGCTGATCCTGATCTTCCGGCCGACCGGTCTATGGGGACGCGCGAACATTGAGCGACGTGGCAGCAGATACGGCAAGCGTGCCGGCGCGTCGCGGCGCGCGGTTCGCCGGGCGCCGCGGCGGCGTTCGCGGTTGCGGCGCCGTGGATCGCGCTCGCGCTCCTGTTCGCCGCCCTGCCGATGATCTTTCCCTCCGGCACCGCGCTGACGATGCTGAGCCTGATGGGCATCATGATCGTGTTCGCGCTCTCCTACAACATGCTGCTCGGCGAGACCGGCCTGCTCTCGTTCGGCCACGCCGTCTATTACGGGCTGGGCGGCTTCCTCGCCGTGCACGCCATGAACACGGTGATCCACGACCGCTGCCGGTGCCGCTCCCGCTGATCCCGCTGGTCGGCGGCTTCGGCGGCCTGCTCTTCGGCATCATCTTCGGCTCGGTATCGACGCGACGCGCCGGCACCGCCTTCGCCATGATCTCGCTCGGCCTCGGTGAGCTCGTCGCCTCGAGCTCGCTCATCCTGCGCGGCTTCTTCGGCGGCGAGGAAGGCGTGACCACCAACCGCACCAAGCTGCTGCACGTGTTCGGCCTCAATTTCGGCCCGCAGATCGAGGTCTACTATCTGATCGCGGCCTGGTGCCTTCTGTGCCATGCTGGCCATGTATGCGCTCACGCGCACGCCGTTCGGCCGCATGTGCAACGCGGTGCGCGACAATGCCGAACGCGCGCAATTCGTCGGCTACAATCCGCGCTGGTGCGCTTTATCGCCTTCTCGCTCGCCGGGCTGTTCGCCGGCGTCGCCGGCGCCTCGCGGCCATCAATTTCGAGCTGGTCAATTCCGCTTCGGTCGGCGCCGAGCAGTCCGGGCACGTGCTGCTCGCCGCCTATATCGGCGGCGTCGGCAATTTCATCGGTCCGGTGATCGGCGCGGTGCTGGTCACCTGGCTGCGAGGTGATGCTGAGCGACGTGACCGACGTGTGGCAGCTCTATTTCGGCCTCTTGTTCATCGGCATGGTGATGTTCGCGCCGAGCGGCATCGCCGGCCTGCTGATGATGCACGAGCCGCTGTGGCAGGCCCGCGCCTATGGATCGCTGCGCGGCTCGCTCTCGCCTATCTGCTGCGCTTGGCCGGCGCTCGTGCTGCTCGCCGGCCTCATCCTCGTCATCGAGATGACCTACCGTCTCAGCGTCAAGGCCTCCGAGGGACCGACGATCACGGTGTTCCACCTCACGCTCGACAGCGCGAGCGCGTGCGCCTGGGCTGGGTGCGGCGGTGCTTGTCGGTCGGCGGGTTCTGCCTGTTCCGCCTGACCTGGCCGGTCGTGGGCGCCGCCTGGCAGATGCGTTCGCGCGGCGCACGGCGCCGGGAAGGCGAAATGACCGCGCCGGCGATCGAGCTCATCGACGTGCACAAGAATTTCGGGGCGACCAAGATCATTCGCGGCGTGAGCCTGCCCGTGCCGGCCGGCGAGCGGCACGCGATCATCGGGCCGAACGGCGCCGGCAAATCGACCCTGTTCAACCTGATCAGCGGCCGGCTTACGCCGACCTCCGGCGACGGTCGGCTCAACGGCGAGGACGTGACCGGTCTGCCGCCGCACCAGATCAACCGGCGCGGCCTCTCCCGCAGCTTTCAGGTCACCAACATCTTTCCGCGGCTGTCGGTCTGGGAGAACGTACGCTGCGCCGTGCTGTGGTCGCTCGGCTACAGGTATGCGTTCTGGCGCGGCATCGACGGACTGGCCGACGTGCGCGAGCGGACCGAAAGCATTCTGCGCGCGATCGACCTGATCGACCGCCGCCGCGTGCCGGCCGGCGTGCTGACCTATGCCGAGCAGCGCGCGCTCGAGATCGGCGATCACCATCGCGGGCGGCGCCGACATCATCCTGCTCGACGAGCCGAGCGCAGGGATGAGCGTCGCCGAGGCGGCGCGCGCGGTCGCGCTGATCCGCAAGCGTCAGCGAGGGCCGCACCCTGATCATGATCGAGCACGACATGGGCGTGGTGTTCGACCTCGCCGACCGCATTTCCGTGCTGGTGTACGGCAAGATCATCGCCAGCGACGTGCCGGCGCGGATCAAGCAGGACCGCGCCGTGCAGACGGCCTATCTGGGCACTGCCGCATGATGCTCGACGTGCGCGATCTGCATGCCTATTACGGCAAGAGCCACATCCTCCAGGGCGTGTCGCTCAATGTCGGCGCCGGCGAGATCGTCAGCATCCTCGGCCGCAACGGCGTCGGCCGCTCGACCACCCTCAAGGCGATCATGGGCGACGTGCCGCCGCACGGCTCGATCGCCTTCAAGGACGAAGCCATCGCCGGGCTGAAGCCGTTCGAGATCGCGCGTCGCGGCATCGGCTACGTCCCCGAGGATCGCGCCATCTTTCCGACGCTGACCGTCGAGCAGAATCTCATCCTCGGCGTCAAGGCCGGCAGAAGGCGGCGCGCTGGGGCATTGCCGACACCTATCGGCTGTTCCCGAGGCTCGAGGAGCGCGCCAAGGCGCCGGCCGGCGTGATCTCCGGCGGCGAGCAGCAGATGCTCACGATCTGCCGCACGCTGATGGGCGATCCCGACCTCATCATGATCGACGAGCCGACCGAGGGCCTGGCGCCGCAAATGGTCGAACGCATCGCCGACCTGCTGCAGAGCATCGCGGAACGCCACATCTCCATCCTGCTGGTGGAGCAGAAGCTCACCATCGCCATGCGCATCTCGCATCGCGTCTATGTGATGGGCCATGGCCGCATGGTGTTCGAGGGCACCCCCTCCGAGCTTGCCGCCGATGCCGGTGCGCCAAGCCTGGCTCGAAGTGTGAGGCGGACGCCTCCGCGTTCCGCCGTGCGCACCGAACGATCATTGATCGCGCATTCTTTTGCAGATAGTCGGTTGCCGGGGCGTAACAACGATCGCCGGCCGGTCCGTCGGCCAAGAGGTTGAGATGGGCATCCTGCTGGGTTTGGCGCCTTTCATTGCGTTTTTCGCTTTGATGCGGCTGGTGTCGCCGCTCGCTGGGCTGGCGGCGGGCCTTGTTGTTTCCCTTCTGCTCGGCGTGCGCATGTGGTGGCGCGGCGAAACAATCAAGATCCTCGAGATCGGCAGCTTGATCCTGTTTGCCGGTTTGACGCTTTACACGCTTGTTGCTGCGCCGGCGTGGAGTGTGGCCAGCGTCCGCCTGGTCGTCGATGCCGGCCTTCTGGCGATCGTGCTCGTTTCGCTGGCGATCGGCCGTCCGTTTACACTGCCGTACGCCCGCGAGCGGGTGCCGAAAGAATTCTGGGCGGCGCCGCGTTTCCTGCACGCCAACCGCGTGATCACCTCGGTTTGGGCCGCTGCTTTCGCGGTGCTGGTCGCCGCCGATGCGGCGGCGGAATATCTGCCCGCGGTCCCCCTGACGGTTGATGTCGTGGCTTCGATCCTGGCGTTCGCTGGCGCGGTCGCATTCACATCGTGGTATCCGGCGAAGCTGCGGCGTGCAGCCGGCCTCTGACACGCCTTGCGCGTTCCCTCCATTAGACTCTTCGCGGCGCGTGGGCCATCACCCCGCACGATGCACAGCACACCCAAGCTTCAGCCCGCCGCCAGCGCACAGCTCATTTTTCCGCACGTTGAAGCTCCTGCGGCCGGCACCACGATTGAGGTCGCACCCGGTATCCTGTGGACGCGGCTCGCTCTGCCGTTCCTCCTCGACCACGTGAACATCTACTTCATCGAGGACGCCGCCGGCTGGACGCTGATCAACACCGGGCTCGGCGACAAGGCGACCCAGGCGGCGTGGCGGCGTCGCTACGCTCGACGGGGTGCTGCGCGGACGGCCGCTGACCCGGATCATCGCCACGCACTTTCATCCCGACCATGTCGGCGCTGCCGGCTTCCTGCTGAAGCATTTCGACGTGCCGCTTTACATGTCGGCGACGGAATATCTGCAAAGCCTGAACATCCATCTCGACCCCGGCGCGCTCGAGGCCGAGCACTACCGCCACTTCTATCTCGACCACGGCCTCGACGCGGACCATTGCGCTGATCAGCCCGCCGCCGCACCATGACATTTACTCCATTGAAGATCTGGCGCAGCTGATCTTCGATCTCAAGCGGGTGAATCCTCGCGCCGCCATCGGCGTCAAGCTGGTTTCCGAGTGCGGCGTGGGCACGGTCGCCGCCGGGGTAGCGAAGGCCTACGCGGACTACATCGTGATCGCGGGTCACGCCGGGGGGACCGGCGCTTCGCCTCTTTCCAGCATCAAGTATGCCGGCAACCCGTGGGAGATCGGTCTGGCGGAAGCGCAACAGGTGCTGATGCAGAACGGTTTGCGGGGGCGCGTGCGCCTGCGTTGCGATGGTGGCTTGCGCACCGGCCGCGATGTGCTGATCGCCGCGCTGCTGGGCGCGGACGAATTTGCTTTTGGCACCGCGGTGCTGGTCGCGCTGGGCTGCGACATGGCGCGCCAATGTCACCTCAACACTTGTCCTACCGGGCATTGCGACCCAACGGCCCGATCTGCGGGCCAAGTTCCGCGGCAAGCCGGCCAACGTCATCCGCTTTTTCGAGGAGCTTACGCGCGACCTGCAGATGCTGCTGGCTTCGCTCGGCCTGCCCTCGCTCGAGGCGGCCATCGGCCGCGTCGATCTGCTGGAGCAAGTGAGCGCTGCCGGAGGACTGGACCTCAGCGCGTTGTTGGCGCCGGCTGCGCGAGGGGCACGTGCGCTGGCAGGGCCAGCGCAACCGCCGCCCCAGCGATCATGCCGCCATTGATAATGCCTGGGTGCAGCCGGCGCTTGCCGCCCGCGCGGCCGGTCTACCCTTTGCGGTCGAAGAGACCATCGCCAACAAGCATCGCACGCTGGGTGCGCGGCTGGCTGGGGAGCTGGTGTGGCATGGGCTGCATCACACCAGACACTCCGCTGAACTTCAAGCTGACAGGGTGTTGCCGGGCAATCGTTCGGCGCCTTCGCCGTGCCCGGCATGCAGCTGGTGCTGGAGGGCATGGCCAACGATTTCGTCGGCAAGGGGCTTTGCGGAGGAGAACTGATTCTCCGCGGCCAGGGGCGCGCGGCGCGGGAAAGCGAGCTGCACGTCATCCTCGGCAATGTCGCGCTTTACGGGGCTACCAGTGGCTCGCTGTTTGCCGCCGGGCGGGCGGGGGAGCGCTTCGCGGTGCGCAATTCCGGAGCACTGGCGGTGGTCGAAGGCATTGGAGACCATGGCTGCGAATATATGACCGGCGGCCTGGTGGCGGTGCTCGGCTCCACGGGGCAGAACTTTGGCGCGGGCATGACGGGCGGTCTGGCATGGGTCTTCGATGAGGACGGGACTTTCGTTTCCCATACCCGTTATCACACCGGCTTTCTTGCTCCGGAGCCCTTGTCTCAGCTGGACGAGGTGGCGGTCGAGGAGCTGCGTCAGCTCATTCTGCTGCACGCGGAAAAGACCGCCAGCACGCGGGCCCGCTGGATCCTCTCCGATTGGTCCAGCCTTTCTTCTCGCTTCGTGCGCTTGACGCCGATCCCTCAGGCCTGAGGGAAAACCGCAGGTCCCTCCACTACGCTGCGCTCCGGTCGGGATGACAAAGGGGAGGACGGCGCTTCCATTGAGAGCAGTTGCTGAAGAAGGCAACTGCAGGTCCCGACCGAAGCGTAGCGTGGTGGAGGGACCTGCTGTTGTCACACGCATTCAGCCTTACGCCAACCCAGTGACCGCGAGTTACAATCTACAGGCGTTTGCGATCTGCTGTTCATGTTCAAACTTGAGACCCTAGTGGATGTCGTCGGGCTGGTGGCGGCCGGCAAGCGCGAGCGCGCTGTGCTGTGGCAGGATGCATCGGGTAACTGGCATCCGATTTCGAGCGACGAACTCATGGCTCGCGTCTACGCTCTGGCCAACGCCTTCCAGTCATGGGGCATCGTCAAGGGCGACCGCATCGCGCTGCTGGCGGAGAATCGCTGGGAGTGGCCAGTGGTGGACTTCGCTACCCTGGTGCTGGGCGCTGCCGATGTGCCCATCTATCCCACGCTTACTGCCGAGCAGATCGCCGCCCTGCTGATTGATTCGGGCGCTCGCGTGGCGGTGGTGTCGACCGAGGCACAATATCGCAAGGTTGCTTCCATTCGCAGCCGGACACAACTGGAGCACATCGTCGTCATGGACCACATCGCGGGCCTGGAAGGCACGGCAGTCGCCCTCTCGTCTCTGCTGCAGGATGCCGCGCCTCCGCAGTCGATATGCAACAGTGGCTGCGCAGTTTCGCCGTCAAGCCGGAGGATCTGGCCACCCTGATCTACACTTCGGGCACCACCGGCGAGCCCAAGGGCGTCATGCTCACCCACGGCAACATCGCCTCCAACCTGAACTACTCCACCCGCACGTTTACCTGGGACCCCAACTCTTCCTGCATCTCCTTTCTGCCCCTCTCGCACATCACCGCCCGCCATCTCGACTACGCGCTCTTTTGTTACGGCGCGACCCTGGCGTACTGCGGAAACTTCGACCGCTTACCCGCCGCCCTCACTACCCTCCAGCCCACGGTCTTCGTCGCTGTGCCCCGGGTCTACGAGAAGATTCGCGAGGTGGTCCAGCGGCGTGCGGGCAGCAAACCCGTGGTCAAGAAGCTGTTCACCTGGGCTCTGGCTACCGGCCGCCGCCATCGGGAGGAGATTCTGCGCGGGCAGACGCCCTCGTTCTCTGCGCTGGCGACTGGCCGATGCTTTGGTGTTCAAGAAAGTCAAAGCAGGCGTTTGGCGGCAAGGTCCGCGACTTTATCGCCGGGGGAGCCCCGCTGGGCGTGGACACAGCGGGCTGGTTTGCCGATGTCGGCATTCGCATCTTCGAGGGCTACGGCCTCACCGAAACCTCACCCGTGCTGGCCCTGAACAACGCACAAAATCACCGCATCGGGTCGGTGGGCAAGCCGATCGAATCGGTGGAATACCGTTTTGCTCCCGATGGCGAATTGCTGGTGAGGGGGCCGTTTGTCTTTGCCGGCTACTGGCACAAACCGGAAGCCACCCGCGAAGCCATCGAAGCCGACGGCTGGTTCCACACCGGCGATATTGGGCGGGTCGACGAGGATGGGTTTCTGTACATCACCGACCGCAAGAAGGAGCTGCTCAAGACTTCGGGCGGGCAAGATGATCGCTCCCCAGCCAATCGAAAGCAAGCTGAACAGCAGCCTGCTGGTGGCCAACGCCGTGGTGGTTGGCGATCGGCACAAATTTCTAAGCGTGCTGATCGCGCCTAACTTTCCGGCGCTCGAGGACCTGGCGCGGCAGCAGGGAATCGCCTTCTCTTCGCGCGCCGAACTGGTCAGCAATCCGGCGGTGAAAGCGGAAGTACCATGCCCTGGTCAACAGCGTAAACGAGGGACTGGCGAATTTCGAGACCATCAAGCGCTTTCACCTTGTTCCCGATGAATGGTCGATGGCTTCCGGCGAACTGACGCCGTCCATGAAACTGAAGCGCCGGGTGGTGGTCGAGCGCTATGCCCATGAGATTGCCGCCTTCTACCAGGACGAACCTACGGCTCATCGCTGAGGCCAACATCTAACCAAATGGTGGAGGTTAGTTGAGGTAAGGACCTGTTAAATAAAAGGTTAGAAATTACATGGAGAGCCACGATGCTACCAACACGAAAGCCCATGTATTGTAGGTAGGGTTGATATATGGGGTGAAAGTCCCGTACCCCTCAGGAGAAGAACGAAATGCGAGTTGGAATACTGACCGGCGGCGGCGATTGCCCCGGACTGAATGCGGTGATCCGCGCCGCTGTACGCAAAGGCATTTTCCACCACAACGATGAATTCGTCGGCTTCATCGAAGGCTGGCGGGGGGTGGTGGAAAACAAGACCAAGCCTCTGACCCTCGATACGGTGTCCGGAATCCTGCAACTGGGCGGCACCATCCTTCGCACCTCGCGCACCAACCCGCGCAAGATGGAAGGCGGCATCGACAAGTGCCTGGCCACCATCAAGGCCAACCAGCTCGATGCGCTCATCACCATCGGAGGCGATGACACCCAGGGCGTGGCCAATGCGCTGGTGCAGAAGGGCATCAAGGTAGTGGGCGTTCCCAAGACCATCGACAACGACCTCAGCGGAACAGACGCCTGCTTTGGCTTTGATACCGCCGTCTCCATCGCCACCGAAGCCGTCGACCGGCTGCATTCCACCGCCGAAGCCCACAATCGAGTGATCGTCTGCGAGGTCATGGGACGCGATGCCGGCTGGATTGCCATCACCTCCGGCATCGCCGGAGGGGCGGACGTTATTTTCGTTCCGGAAAAGCCGATCGACATCGACGAGCGCGGTGAAGATCCTCAAAGAGCGGCACGACCGGGGCAAGTTGTTCTCCATCGTGGTGGTTGCCGAGGGCGCCAAGCTGCCCGGCACTGACAAGCAGGCTACCCAGGGAGCTAAGCTGGACGCCTTCGGTCACGCCCGCCTCAGCGGCATCGGGCAAACCATCGCAGAATTGATCGAGGAAAAAACCGGGTATGAAACCCGCTCGGTAAATTTGGGACACACGCAACGCGGCGGGACGCCAACAGCCTATGACCGCATGCTGGCCACGCGCTATGGATCGGCTGCGATCGATTTGGTGCATGAAGGCAAGTTTGGCCGGCTGGTGGTGCTTCGCGGCACGGAGATTACTCACATCCCGCTCGAAGATGCGATCGCAAAAACACGAACCATAGGTGACGACTTGATTGCCCTCGCCGCGGGTTTGCAGCCGGAATTTTAGCCGGCAGCGTTGCGCAATCGTGCATCGCGATTAACCTCAAGGAATGAGCGGGATAATCGGAGATATAGAAACTTGAGGATTAACCATCCTGTATCAGGGATCAGGTCGGATACGATGTCCTTGGTAACTGCATGCGCACCACAGGTAATGCTTCGCGCGGGCGCAATTTCTGCTACGCTCCTGACGGAACTAAACAAAACCGCAAAAACCCGGAAGACTCAGCAATACGCGATAATTTCTTGTATTACAGGGTGAAAACGCGGTATAAGCACAACGGCGGGTTTGTACTCTCGCCCGGTCCCGCAGTTCCCAGAGGAGAGCGCTTCGATGAGAACCACACCGGCGAGGGATGAGGTTCGCGAGGTCATGGACATCCGCATGGCTTCCGACTATCTCGGCATCAGTCCTGACACTCTTTACAAATATGCTTCGGACGGGTTCGTGCCCGCGTTCAAGCTGGGCAATCGCTGGCGGTTTAAGCGCTCTCGCCTGGATGAATGGATGGATCAGCAGTCGTCTCAGGGCGCGCAGCCGCGCAAGGCGGAATCGCCGCCGGAAGTGGCGCAGCCGAGAAAGCCGCAATCGGTAGCTCCGCGGCAGAAAAGAGCCGTCGGCGCGGTGCGGTAGATGTTTCTACTGGAGATGGCTCTTGAGAATGACCAGCAAAACTCCGGCGGCGATGAAAAGCAGCAGCGTCAGCGTGCTGTAGGCCACTCTCAGGCGAAGCTTTTCTTTGACCGAAGGGCGGCCAAAAGCCAACCGGATTTTTTCCCGGCGAAACGACATCGCCGTTTGCTGTGTACCCAGAACCAGCATGACCAGCGCGGCCAGAAAACTAACCGGCAGATGCTCGCGGCTGGAATTGTTGTATGCGCGATAAAAGAACTGGCCCGTCAGTACCGAGAGCCCAAGTATGGTGGATAGTTCGAAGATGAGAGCGAGCTTCAAAAAGCGCAGCAACGGACGCCTCCCGGGCCTGAAGCGGATTCACGATGGGTGTAGCCGAGAGAATGCCCCGCGCGAGGCGTTCCGCCGGAAAGCCCCAGTCTGAGGCCGATCGGGCACAGAAATCGTGAAATTGCTTTTTCCAAGCTAAGTTTAGTAAGGATCGTCCAGATGGGGCAAGGCGGATTCCAAAAAAAGAAAACCTTCGGGTGCGTTACCCGCGCGGCGCCAGCTCGAATAAGAGACAATTCAGCCATGACGGCTTCGCCGACAACCGAACAGATGGTGGAAGGCGGGCTGCGCTCCTCCCTGCTCGGAATCGTCATCAACCTGACTCTGGCGCTGGTCAAATGCCTGACCGGGCTCATCGGGCATTCCTTTGCCCTGCTGGCCGACGGAATCGAATCGTTCCTGGATGTGATCAGTTCGTCGGTCGTCTACTGGGGGCTGCGGCTGGCCATCAAGCCGCCGGATAAGGATCATCCCTACGGGCATGGAAAGGCGGACCCGATCGCGGCCGCGATCGTGGGCGTAGCCATGATCGCGGCCGCGATCGGCATCGCCGCGGAAAGCATCAACCTGATTCGCACTCCGCATAAGCTGCCCCACGCCTACACGCTGTTGGTTCTGATCTGCGTGGTGCCGATCAAAGCTTTGCTGTCCAGGTACGTTCCGGAGTCAGCCAGAAGATTGAGAGCTCCGCCCTGAGAGGGGACGCCTGGCATCATCTCAGCGATGCGATCATCTCCGCATTTGCCTTTGTAGGTATCTCAGCGGCGCTTTGGACAGGCGATCCTACGGCGGATGACTGGGCGGCCTTGTGCGCCGCTCCTGTCATCCTTCTGGGGGGCTGGCAGCAGCTGCGCAGGCCGGTGGCCGAGCTGCTGGACACGGCGCCGGCGCCGGAAATCGAAGAGCATGTGCGCCGCGTGGCGGCAGCGGTGCCGGACGTGTTCGGAGTAGAAAAGTGCTTTGTGCGCAAGGTGGGCTTCCGCTACTACGTGGATCTGCATGTGGTGGTGCGGGGCGACCTTACGGTGCGCCAAGGGCACCTCATCGCCCATGCGGTGGCCGACCAGGTGCGGGAGCAGGTGGACAAAATCGCTGAGGTGCTGGTGCACATCGAGCCAGAAGAAGAGCTGCTGGGAGGCAGTCACCCGGGCGAGTTGATGGGCGAGGAAGTGAGGGAAGCTCCGCCGCCTTACTATTTTGTGAGGGAAGGGTAAGGGGGAAATTCGCGCTCCAGCTTGCGGGTAGCCCGGTATTTCAAACCTACCCAGCCGGCATAGCCAAGCTGGCCGACGATGGTGATGACGTAGGCGAGAACCAGATGTCTATGCGCCATGGTTTCCTTTCAGTGGCGGCAAAAGTCTCTGAACGAAGGGCACGGCTTCAGCCGTGCCGTAAATGTCATCGAATCTACGCGGCTTTAGCCGCTGGGGTACGCTTTTGTGATTTGCGGCTAAATCTCCCTTTCTGGCAGCTTCCAGCGAAACTGCAAATCTTGGACAAACGTACCTCAGGGGCTAAAGCCCTGATCGCGCCGCAGTCCAGGGTGGCACGGCTGAAGCCGTGCCCTTCGTTTAGCGACTTTTCCGCAGACTGTGAAGCCGTCCGCTTCGTTCAGTCCCTGCAAAAATATCCAAGATCCTTAAAGGGTCACTTCAAGGCTGGCTTCCAAAGCGTGCAGCGCAGCATGCTGTTCTGCGACTTGCCGGCGGCGCTCAATGCTGTACCGCCAGCCGGCGAGCAGAATCCCCCAGGCAAGCCAGGCAGCCAGGTTCCATAAGACCGCAGGCCACATCGCCGGATCGAGTCCGGAGTTAGCGTCGCCTCCGATCACCGGAGCAGGATGCTGGGTGCGCCACCAGGGGTGGAGTAAGTAGACAATGGGAACATCGACATAGCCAAAAATGGCCAGCACCGCGGCCAGGGTCTGCATCTGCGGACCGTCGGCAAACTTACGCAGCAGCAGATAGCTGGCGTAGATGAGCCACAGCACCAGGGTAGAGGTCAGACGCGCATCCCAGGTCCACCAGATGCCCCAGACGGGCCTGGCCCAGAGCGGGCCCTGGATCAGCACCAGGGTGCAAAAGACCATTCCCATCTCTGCCGAGGCGAGGGCCGCGGCGTCGGCGTTAAGCGCGCGCTGGGGATGATTGCGCCGGGAGGCAAGATAAACGATGGAAGCGACGAAGCTGATAAAGAAGAAAAGGAACGTCATCATCGCCGAGGGGAAATGGTAGTAGAAGATGCGCTGGATGTCGCCCATGGTAGCCTCGGTTGGCGCGACATACATGCCCTGGTAAAAAGCGTAGCCAAGCAGGCCAAGGGTGAATGCAAGCCAGACCCAGCGGAAGATCTTCATCACACAACTCCTGATGCGAACAAAATCAGTTTAGATCATTCTGGCCGGGGTCGCGCAGAGGCGAAAATGAAGCTTTTGACGGAGGAACAGCGATGACCTGGTTCATGCTTGCGGTGGGTTTCTTCCTGCTGATGTCCGGGATCCTGGGGCAGGCCTACAGTCTCAAGACCAAGCGGGGGTTCTGCCGCCCAAAGACCCGCATCTGGCGGGTGCTTACCCGGCTGTTGCTGTTTCTCGCCGGCCTGTTGCTGATGGCTATGGCGGTGGGCCGGATCGTTCTCCATCACAGCTGAAATTATTCGGCGTTCAGAACGGTGGAAAAGAGCAGCAGGCTCACGGTGGTGAAGATCACATCGTAGCCGGCGAGAAGTTTGATCCAGAGCGCGGGTTCGGAATCGCCCAGCAGGATGGCGGTCGTCGCCTCAACCATGCCCAGCAGCGCTGGGACGAAGATGGGAAAAAGCAGCAGGGGAAGCAGCAGTTCGCGGTTTCGGGTGCGGACCGAGAGCGCGGCAAAGAAGGTTCCGTTCACCACCAGCGCCCAGGTGCCCAGGGGCAGAACCAGCAGCAGCAGCCACTTCTCTCCCAGCGGATGCAGGTTGTAAAAAATGGCAAACAGGGGCGCCAGCACAATCTGCACCACGGTCACGAAGATAAAGTTGGCAATCACCTTGGCCAGGAAGAGCGCAGCCGGCGGGGCGGGCGCCATGCGTTGCGCATCCAGCACCTGGTGGCGCAGTTCGCGGGTCCAGGCTTGATTGAGCGCGGTCACGGAAGCGAACAAGGTGGCAACGCACAGGATGCCCCCGGCGATCTGGCGCGAGATGGCCGCGGTGGGATCAAAGGCCAGGCTGAAAAGCACCACCACCATCAAGGCGAAAAAGAGCATGCCATTGATGGCGTCTTTCGAACGCCATTCCAGGCGCAGGTCCTTGGCCAGATGGATGAGGAGATAGCTCACGAGGACGCCTGCCCCTTGGTCAGGGCGGCGACCGTGGCATTGGCGGCGCGCAGGTAGTCCTGGGGCGCGAGCAGGATCTGAACGCCGCGCTGGCCGGCGGAGACGGAAATGAAATCGAACAGCTCGATGGTCTCGTCGGCAAAGACGGGGAAATCCTTTTTCGCGCCGAAGACAGTGACCCCGCCGCGGATGTAGCCGGTGAGCGGCTGCACGTCCTTCAGCGAGACCATCTCGGTTTTGCGTGCTCCGGCAGCGCGGGCCAGCTTCTTGAAGTCCAGCTCCGCGTCGCCGGGAATGACCGCGAAGGCGTATTGGTCCGGGACCCGTGATGGTGAGCAGGGTCTTGAACACCTGTTCCACCGGCAGACCGATCTTCCGGGCCACGTTGATGGCGGAGAGGTCTTCCGGATCGACTTCGTACTCCTGCAGCGTGTAGGCGATGCCCAGGCCTTCGAGGATGCGGGCGGCGTTGGTCTTCATCGCGCCGGAGCCTCGGTGGTCGCAAATCAGCTGGCCCGCCTCCATGGTCAGGAAGTAGTCAGCCAGGGGCTCGGCGAGCGATCTCTGATGGGTGGTGAGCACGACGGTGCGGTTCGCGGCGCGCAGCCGGCCGAGCAGAGCCACCATCCTGGCTGCGCTGGCCGCATCCATGTTGGAGAAGGGCTCGTCCAGCAGCAGCAATTCGGGTTGGGGCAGCAGCACCCGGGCCAGAGAAGTGCGCTGGCGCATGCCCTGCGAGAACTGGCCCACGGGGCGGGTAAGCGCGGGATCGAGACCCACGGAAAGCAGCGCCTCGGCCGGCGTAAGACAGGAGCAGGTGCGGTAGAGACCGGCGAAGTAGCGCAGGTTTTCCAGTGGCGGAAAGTTCGTCATAGAGCATCGGGCGCATGGCTCATGTAGCCGATGCGCGCCCGCTGGTTGGCAATCTTTTCCGGTTTACCGGCGGTGAAGATGCGCGCGGTGCCGATGCTTGGCTCCAGCAGCCCGGCGAGAATGCGCAGCAGGGTGGATTTGCCGGCGCCATTTTCTCCCAGCAGAACGTAACAGCGGCCGGCATTGAAGCTGACAGAGACCTTGCGCAGCGCAGGAAAGCGGCCAAAGATGCGTGATACGTTGTCGAGCTGAGCTAGAACCGGTGCCATCCCATTGGAGTATAGAGCGGGGAGGCTCTTACTCTACTTGGTCGTCGCACCGGGCTTTGAGGGAAGCGGTGTTGGGCGCGGGCTTGGCTGCCGCATATTTGGAGGCGCACTTGGCTTGCAACTCGGTGGCATGGAAGACGCCATCCCGGCCGTAGGTGCCCATGGCGAGCGCCTGGGAGCCATCTTTGAAGGTATCGGGCGGAGGCTCAATGCCCTGGTAGCTGACCTGCAGCGTGTGACCCTGTTCGGTCAGGACAAAATGCGCGTTGGTGCCGCTGCGCTCGATGGAATTGGGCGCCACATCGCCGGCCACGCGCAGATGACGGGTGTAGGCCTTGTTGCCCATGGCCTGCAGCTCGCCGATGGTGACGTAGTAGCTCTTGTCCGCCTGCGACGCCGCTGACCGCAAGATAGGCGATGGTGCCCAGGATGATGATGGCTGCGGCGCCGATGCGAAATGTCTGCGCACGGAGATCTTCATCGCTACTCTTAGGGTAGGAGCGCTAGGTCCCTTCCGTCAAGCGCCGCATCTAACCGTATAATTCCTCGTGAGGCGATTCGACAATGAGCAGCAATGGAAACGGCACGCACGAGATTCTGAAGCCGCGGGCTGAGTGGATCGTAAAGCGGAAACTCGAAGCGGCGCGGACGGGCGACACCAACATGTCGCAGATGCACTTTGCGCGTCAGGGGCAGGTCACCGAAGAGATGGCCTTTGTCGCCGAGCGGGAAAAGATTCCCGTGGGGTTGATCCGGGACGAGATCGCCGCCGGCCGGCTGATCATTCCCGCCAACATCAACCACCCCGAGCTGGAGCCGATGGGGATTGGGGTCGCGACCCGGTGCAAGATCAACGCCAATATCGGCAACTCCGCCGTGACCTCCAATATCCGCGAAGAGCTGGATAAGCTGCATACGGCGGTCAATTTCGGCGCCGATACGGTGATGGATCTTTCGACCGGCGGCAACATTCCGGAGATCCGCGAGGCAATTCTGCGCCACAGCCCGGTGCCCATCGGCACGGTGCCGATCTACGAGGCGCTGAACCGGGTAAAGAAGCTCGAAGATCTGAACATCGATGTGTACCTGGAAGTGATCGAGGAGCAGGCGCAGCAGGGGGTGGACTACTTCACCGTGCACGCCGGCGTGCTGATCCAGTACGTGCCCATGGTGGCCAAGCGGATCACCGGCATCGTCAGCCGCGGCGGGGCGATTCTCGCCCAATGGATGACCCACCATCATCGCCAGAATTTTCTCTATGAGCACTTCGACCGCATCGTCAAGGTGATGGCGAAGTACGACGTGAGCTTCTCCCTGGGAGACGGGCTGCGGCCCGGCTGCATCGCCGACGCCAGCGACGAAGCGCAGTTTGCCGAGTTGAAGACGCTGGGCGAGCTGACCAGGACGGCGTGGAAGAGCGATGTGCAGGTGATGATTGAAGGCCCGGGCCACGTGCCGCTGGACAAGATCCAGGAGCAGGTGGAGAAGGAAGTAGAGCTGTGCGATGGCGCTCCGTTCTACACCCTGGGACCGCTGGTGACCGATATCGCGCCCGGGTACGACCACATCACCAGCGCCATCGGCGCCGCGATGATTGGCTGGCATGGCGCGTCGATGCTCTGCTACGTCACGCCTAAGGAGCACCTCGGGCTGCCCAACGAAAAAGATGTGAAGGACGGCATGATTGCCTACCGGATTGCCGCCCACGCGGCCGACATCGCCAGGCACCGGCCGGGGGCGCAGGACCGGGACGACGCGATCAGCTACGCCCGCTACACCTTCGACTGGAATAAGCAGTTCGCGCTTGTCGCTGGATCCGGAGACGGCGCGTTCCATGCACGACGAGACGCTGCCCGACGACTATTACAAGGAAGCGGCCTTCTGCTCCATGTGCGGTCCCAAGTTCTGCTCCATGAACTGGTCGAGCAAGGTGGATGCGTTCAACAAAGAAGTCCACGGCCTGGAAAAGAAGGACCTGACGCGAGCTAGTGACCCTGCAGGCGGAGACGCTGGCTAGCCGCGGGTAGGGCCTAACAGAACTGCGGAAGGTGTGCACTCGGGTAGGTCCGGGCTCTAGGGTCTGAGTCGGCTCTCACGCAGACTTCCAAGCCCGACTACCTCGAGTGCGAGCCGTTCCGCAGTCTTTGTAGGCCCTAGCGTCGGTTCACCGCTCCTACTGCACTTCTTCCAGAGTCTCCGTGGCCCGCACCAGCGCAGCAGTTACATTCGCCATTTGTGCTTGGGCTCGCGCCGGATCGCGCGCGTCGATGGCCTCATTCACCCCCGGGATCACCACCGCGGCATAGCCGGTGTACTCTCCCGGGAGCAAAGATGGTGTGCCGGAACCAGGGCCGGCCCGGAAGCCCCTCCGGCGCGAGCAAATCACCTTCCACCGCCCGCAAGCGAGGCATTCAGCGCGGTCAGAGTTCCCTTTCGCCGCAAGCTGTTTGGCCAACACCGACGGTAGCCTCGGCCGCAAACCGGTTGGCCGCAGCCAGGGCAGCGTCGAAGTCGACGCTCACCATGCCCGCATCCCGGGCGCGCGCCTGCGCAGCGAACAGGTAAGCCTGTATCTGCCTGGCGTAGGTGACGTAATCGTAGGGCAGCACATCGGTATCCGCCATGTGCAGCGCCTCCAGACCGAAAACACGCGCCATCTGCTGCTCGTAGACAAAGGTCGGATCGGCATTCATGACGAACCAGGCGTAGTTGTCAAAGACGGAGTGATACACGCCGTAAGCACCGGTGGAACCGATATCGGTCGAAGGAACACCAAGGTGCTGGATAAAAGGCGTGTAATCCGAACCGCTGCCCAGATCTCCGACCCGGACCTCACCGCCCACTAACGGGACCATCGGGCGCATCGTTGAACTCTTTGCCCGGGTGGCGCCGCGCAGCAGAATCGCTCAGATCCTTTTTCCACTCGTCGTAGACGGAACCGCCCTTGGGGCTGGCCACCTCCATGGTGACTTCGCGGATGAACTGCTTGAGCGAGGGCACGGCGGAGGCTTCAAAGTGAACGCCCGGAAACGCTGGCGTCGGTATTGATGTAGGCCACGGCGTGAGCCAGCTGCTTGGCATGTTCCTCGGCCCATTCGGTGGAACCGATCAGGCCTTCCTCTTCCGCGTCCCAGCTGCAAAAGAACAGGGTGCGGCGCGGTTTCCATCCCTGCGCCAGCAGGGCGCCAATGCCATGGACGGCCTCCAGCATGGCCGCGGTTCCACTGCCGGGATCGACGGCGCCAAAGACCCACGCATCGCGATGATTGCCGGCGACCACCCACTCATCGGGAAGTTCGGTGCCGGGGATTTTGCCAATCACGTCCCACACCGTGCGTTGCGCGTAGTCCATCTTCAGCCGCATATGCACTTTGATCGGAGCCGCCACCGCCCACGTGGTAGCTGAACGGCAGGGCGCCCTGCCACTCCCTGGGCGCGACCGGGCCGCCCAGGTTTTCCAGGATCGGCGCCGCATCGTGGTAGGAGAGCGGCATCGACGGGATGGTGGGCAGGCTGCTTATCTGGGACGAGCGGCAAGCGCCGCGATGCAGGCAAGCCCGGCGTAGAGGCGACATCCGGCGTGGTGGCGTCGCCCGGATACTTGAACATGTACTGCACCGAGCCGCGCTGCACCCCGGTATCCGGACGCCACGGGCCATGGGGATATTTGTCACCCTGGAAGTAGCCATCATCGGCAGGATCGGAGTAGATGATGACTCCGGCTGCTCCTCGCTGCTGCGCCAGGTAGACCTTGACCCCGCGGAAGTTCATTCCGTAGCGAACCAGAACGATCTTTCCCGCAACACTGATGTGCAGGTCGTCCAGTTTCTTGAAGTCTTCCGGGCGCCCGTAATTGACATAGACAGCCTCGGCGGTCACATCACAGGAGGGAGAGCCGCCGTTGAAGGCGGGCAGCACGCGGGGATCGTCCTGGTACGGATCGTTGTCGACATGCTCGCGAGTGGGCCCGCTCATCAGAATTTTGCCGTCGGCGTTGGTGGCCTCGAGAAAAACCTCCTGGGGAAGATTCAGCCACGCCTTGTAAGGGACAATCTGGGTGTCGAGGCCGGCGGCCTTGAACTTGCCGGCCACATACAGGGCGGTGTCGTAGTCCTCTTTGCTGGCGGCCACATGGGGGGCGGCGGTCAGGGTTTTGAGCTCTTCCTGGGCCAGCTTGGCGATCGGGAACGGCAAGGAAATCCTGGTCGATTTTGGCCTGCCGGCTGAAGTCGCGGTACCCCAAAACGCGATCGGGAAAAGGAGAAACCTGGGCCAGGACAGGAGAGGTGAGCGAGGACCAGCAGGGAGAAGACAAATCGTCTTGGCAATGAGCAGGTGATATCAAAGTTTAAACGAAGGGACTGCCGCCGCTGGAAGCAGTCCCTCGGCAGACTGATTTAGGCTACCAGTTGAGCGCAATGCGAGCAGCGCTTGGCGGCGATCGGGATATCGCTCAGGCATTCCGGGCACGGCTTGGTGGTGGGCGCCGCAACAACCTTGGGTCGAAACTTGTTCAGCAGGGTGTTGACCGGCAGCACGACCAGGAAGTAAATGGTCGCGGCGATGATCAGAAAAGAGATCAGGGCGTTGAGAAAGTCGCCGTACTTGATCACGCCGCCGTGGACATGCAGCGTCAGGAAGGAGAAATCCGGCTTGCTGACGATGGCCGCAATCAGCGGGTTGATAATATCGGCAACCAGAGCGTTGACAATGGCCGTGAATGCGGCGCCGATGACGACGGCTACGGCAAGATCGACCACGTTGCCGCGCAGGATAAAGTCGCGAAATCCTTTAAGCATTGGTTCTCCTGATTAGAGGGATTTTGTTTGGCCGGTCTGCCCGAAGATTCTACTTCAGCGTGAGCAGGCGCTCCTACACCCAATGTTGAAACGAGATGTTGATGGCTACAACAGCCAGCGGCCGTAGGGGTACAGGAGCAGGAAGAGGATCATGCACAGGGCCATGATGTCCATGTAGATCAGCACCACCACTGCGCCGTGATAGAAGCTCCAGCGATGGCGCAGGCAGCGTATGGTGTCCCAGGTTCCCAGCGCGGCGGCGAACGTGGGAATGAGCAGCTTAAGCGAGGGACGATCATCCGGGAAGCCAGCCAGCAGGAAGGCGAGAACCAGGCTGCCGAGAACCAGCGCGATTCCTCGGGGCAGTGAGCGATGGCGCGGGTTCAGAGCGCTGAAAACCATGATTCACTCTACAAGCCTGCGGCCGGCTTGACTGCCAGTCGATGCGACAGCCGGCTATTGTTACCCCGAATGCCGAGGCGGTTGCGCCGGTCTCCAGCCCCCTCAGCGCTTCTCCGTAGGGCGCACGGAGAATGCCACGCTCGGTAATGATGGCGGTGACATACCGGGCCGGGGTCACGTCGAAGGCCGGGTTTTCGATCCCCACGCCATGCGGGGTCATCTGCTTGCCGCCATGGTGGGTTACTTCGATCGCCGGCCGCTGTTCGATGGGGATGGCGTCGCCGCTGGCGGTTGCCATATCGATGGTCGACCAGGGGCAGGCGACATAAAACGGGATGCCGTGTTCCTTAGCCAGGATGGCGACCCCGTAGGTGCCGATCTTGTTGGCCACATCGCCATTGGCGGCGACCCGGTCGGAGCCCACGATCACAGCCTGGATCTTGCCCTGGCGCATGAGGCTGGCAGCCATGTTGTCGCACAAGACGGTGGTGGGGATGCCGTCATGCATCATCTCCCAGGCGGTAAGGCGCGCGCCCTGCAGGAACGGCCGGGTTTCGTCGGCGTAGACGTGGAGCTGGTGGCCGCGTTCGACGGCGGCACGGATCACTCCCAGCGCCATGCCGTAACCACAGGAGGCAAGGGCCCCGGCGTTGCAGTGGGTGAGCACTCCACCCGCGGCAGGCATCAGCGTCCGCGCCGTGCGCGCCCATGGTGCGGCAGGCTGCGATGTCCTCGTCGTACATGGTGCGGGCCTCGGCGATCAGCGCGTCCTTGATGGCGGCAATGGTGATGCCGGGCTGGGCGGCGAGCGAGAAGAAACGGCGGCGCATGCGTTCGATAGCCCAGAAGAGATTCACCGCCGTGGGGCGGGTGGCGGCCAGGGTCTTGGAGATGGCTCTCCAACTCGCTGGTAAGCGCCGGAAGGTCGTGGCGGAGCTGTTCTTGACTCCCAGGGCGACGCCCATGGCGGCGGCAACGCCGATCGCCGGGGCCCCGCGCACCACCATGGTGGTGATTACGTTGGCCACCTGATCGCTGGTGGTGGCAAGCACGTAGGTTTCTTCCAGCGGTAAGCGCGTCTGGTCGAGGAAGCGAACTCCGTCGGCGGTCCATTCAAGGGTGGGTATCATGCCGTCTTCAGTCTAAAGCAAGTCATCGCAGAGATGGACGGGTGCGTAGCGTAGTGGAGGGACCTGCTGTTTCTTCCGCACCCGTCCAACTCTGCTATGAAGTTTTGGCAAATCCCTACCGGGGCCCCTCCAGTGCCTCGGCCATGGCCATTAACTTGTTGACGGTGTTCCAGTTTCTGCCGGTGGAGGAACATTGCAGCGCCTTCTCCAGACGGGCCAAGGGTATTTTCGGGCGAGCCATTCCGTCGGGATAGTAGATATAGAGCTCGCGGTTGAGATAGCGTAGTTCCTCAGGTTCGCAAGGCATCGCAAGGACCTGGTCGCGGGCCTGCCGCGTGGGAGCCCTGTCCATGAAAACAACCAGCAGCTTGTTGGGCTCAATCCCAGCACGCCCCGCGAAGGGATTTTTGGCAATCACTTTGCGCAGCTCAGCAGCCGTGCGAACGATGACTGCGGGCCGAAAGCCAAATTCGGCTTCCATCCTCTCCTCGAGCCTCCGCGCGACCGACACTAGGATCTTCCGTGTCCTCGCGAAAAACGACGTTGCCGCTTTGAATGTAGGTTTGCACGTCCCGCAGCCCAAGGGAGGTACAGAGGGTCTTGAGCGCCGGCATGCTGATTTTCTGGTGACTGGCGAGGTTGACTCCACGCAGCATCGCAACAGCCATGATCCTTTCATATGTATGGTGAAGGGGACTGCTGATGCCATCAGGAATAGTCTTTCGCGCTGCGTTGCCCGCCGATGCCTATGCGCTGGCCGAATTGTCGATCATGGCCGGCGACGGCATGTATGAATTCCTGCTGGAAGAGATGGCGCCGAAAGAGATGCTGGCGGGGCTGATGGCGCGCAGCATGAAGCAGGATACGGGTGGATTTTGCTGGCGCCACTGTTTTGTCGCCGACGACAAAGGTGTAGTGGGGATGATCAACGCCTTTCCTGCCGCATGGCTGCGGGACGAGGAGCCAGAACTTCTTCCCCAGGACCGGGTGCAGATCCTTAAGCCGATCGACGACTCGCAGGATTGGGATAGCTTCCTGGTGAACGGTTTAGCGGTTCGTGCGCCCTACCGGCGGCAAGGGGTAGGGAAGCGGCTTTTGGAGTGGGCCATTGACCAGGCCAAGGCAGGCGGCTTCGCCCGGCTCAGCGCCAATGTATGGGCAGACAACGTTGCCGCCCGGGGGCTCTTTGAGAGCCAGGGTTTTGCCCTGCAGACACGGATCGAAGTACCTGAGCACGCTGGGCTTAGTCACGTGGGCGGTAGCTTGTTGATGGTGCGTTACGTTCGGGTGATTTCAGGACCGCCACTGAAGGGGCATTGCGGGTTTTTTCGTGGCCGGTAAGCTCAACCTATGACTCCCCTCTGCTTTCAGGCCACGCTCTTTACAGGTTGCCCTGCTGACGCTCGGCGTCCTCGCATCCACCGGTGTCTATCCATCCCAGGCCCAGGTCGCAGCGGTGGCGGCCAGCACGAGCATGCAGGCTCCGGCGCTCCCGAGCGGACTTTCTCCCGTGAGCCAGCTGGTGGTCGACGGATCCCACTTGGCGCTGGATAGCAATGGGACGCTTTTTCGCTCCGACGACCAGGGGAAGCATTGGCATCAGGTCAAACAGCAATGGGATGGCAAAGCAGTTGAGCTGTTAGGGATACCTGCCTTGACTTCCGCACCGGGAAGCGGCCAGGCCCCGAGGTCGAGCGCCGAGCAGGAAACCTATGCCGCCGTGCTGCTGAAGAGCACCACTGCCTTGCATTGGGTCAGCGTGGACCGGGGGAAGACGTGGCAGCCCTCCACCCTCGACGACGTGAGGCGTAACGACGTCCGGTGGTCCGGGCAGTAAACCTGTCTCACCGAGCACGATCCTCGCCGCGAATGATCCGGGCCCGCAGCGGGGTCCAGATTAGCTTGTAGCGCGCGCTCTTGCGTACATTGGCAACAATGCTGGGACGAAAACAGGCAAGGCAGGTGCCGCCTTCGCGGCGTACGCTGGGATAGACAATGCCCAGCGAGCCAAGCTCCATCAATTCCACCGCCAATTGCTGGGAGCGCACATAGCTGGTGGGGCTGAGGGCCTCGTCCTTCATCCCGCGCAGGTCGTGGAAGGGGGCAGTGAAATCCGCCAGGTAGTCGTCGTAGCCAATCTCTTCCCGCTCTTTCCAATCAATTTCCGCGAATTCAATGCTCTTGTGAAAGAGCACCTCCGCCTTGGCGGTGGCCAACTCGAACGCGGCATACCAGGCGCCGCGCTCAGGGGTGGAGAAGCGCGCCCCCAGTGGATTGGCGTGGGTGAAGGCGGCGTTGATCACGCGATAATTCGGCACATGGAAGACCAGTTCGCGGGAGCTGATGCCGGGGCTTAGGTTTTCTTCGGCCTGCAAACGGGCATTGGTCGCGTTGTCGAGCTCGAAGATGAGCGGCAGATCTTCATCATCGGCGATCGCGGTGAGAACGGAATCGTAGTTAGGAGAGTATTTGGCCGGCAGTAAGCGATGGGTATCGAAACGGCGCAGATCGGTTAAGGGAATGCTCACCGGCCGCCGCGGCGGGCATCGAGCAGGCGACGCACCGTGTCCATAGCGGGCGCGCCTCCGCGCAGGATGTAATCGAGCGGAGTGCGGCCGGCAAAGATGGGGTTGGTGTTGGGTAACTGCATCCATTGATCGGCGAGCCGCTGGCTGTAAAGAATGTTGAGCGACTTGAAGATCCCAATCAGATAAGAAATGCGGACCAGCTTGTCCTGGTCCAGGGTTTTGGCGGCGCGAGGGTTTTCCTTGAGTTGATAGTAGGTTCCATTGGAGATGCCGCCGAGAAGCTGACGCGCATCCTCATCCACCACTTTCCAGCGTTCGACGATTTTGAACAGGGCCTTCAGGCCGGCGGCCGTTAGGCGCCGGCGCTCTTCCGGACGAGAAAGATCAGGCAGCACCGGAGCGGTGGTAGTGGGTTTCGGGATAGGCCAGGGCGCCGGGGCGCGGTTTGGGCATGGAACTTAACTCTCCAATTATGGAGAATTATAACTCCTTTCGGGCCAGGAAATAGACCAAGCGGTGATCGCGGCGGTGAGAAACACCCAGGCAAACTGGTACCAGTAAAAGAAGGGGAAACCAAAGAGCGCCGGGGTCTGGCGGGCGTAGAGGGCGGGAAAGAGCAGCCCGAGGGCAGGAAGAAGGAGAAGCCAGTTCCAGTGAGCGCTCCGCTTCTTGCTGCCGGTGTCGCCATGCGAAGAATTATAGACTGGAAGCATGAAGCGCCGACTCATCGAGCACTATGAAGTGATTCGCAAGCTGGGCGCCGGCGGCAGCGGAGTGGTGTACCTGGCCAACGACACGCTGCTGATGCGGCCAGTGGTGCTGAAGATATTGAAGCGGGGCGCACTGTCGATCGAACAGATGCGGAGTACGGTGCTGCGCGAGGCGCGGCTGGCTTCGGCCATCGAACACCCGAACGTTTGCGCAATCTACGAGGTGGGGGATTCCGAAGACGAAGCCTACATCGTCATGCAGTACGTGCCGGGAGAATCGCTGGACAAGATTATCGCCAACGGGGCGGCCAGCGTGCAGCTGGGGCTTTCGGTGGGCATTCAGATTGCCGACGGTCTGAGCGCGGCGCACCGGCTGGGGATTTTCCATCGCGATCTGAAGCCGGCGAATGTGATGCTGACCGATGGCGGGGTGGTCAAGATTCTGGACTTTGGCCTGGCGCGGAGAATCTCCGTCGCCGAGGCCGAATTCGATCCGGCCAAGCCGCGCCGGGCCCAGGATGCATCCAAACGCAAGTCGCGCACCACCTACACTGCGCGGGGCGGCACCATCGCCTACATGGCGCCGGAGCAGTTCGTGACCGGGCAAACCAGCGTGCAAAGCGATATCTTCGCGGTGGGCGTCACGCTCTATGAGCTGTTGAGCGGCCGGCATCCGTTTGTGCGGCCGGAGGCGGAAGAGTTTCAGAGCGTGCGCGCGATTCAGTTCGCCGAACCCCAGCCGCTGACGCGAGTGCTGTCCCCAGGTGCCGCCCGAGCTGGCCAGTGTGATCGCCACCTGCCTGCAGAAGACGCCCAGCGGGCGCTACTCCTCTGCCGCCGATCTGCGGGAAGCGTTGCGCACCATCATGAAGACGATGCAGCTCGAAACCGGTTTTCTGCCCGGCGATACGGCGGCCAACCTGCAGGTGCCGGCCGCCGAGCGCGCCCAGCGGGCAACGGGATTTCTTTCCATGCTGGCGGAGCGCTTTCGCGAGTCGGCCGATGTGCAGCAGAAGCAGAATACGATTCTCGTGCTGCCGTTCCAGAACTTTGGCCAGTCGGGCGAATCCCCGTTGTACGGCTATGCGCTGGCGGACGCCATTGCCGCCCGGCTGGCGCGCATGTCTTCGCTGGTGGTGCGGCCTTCCAGTTCGCTGATGCAGTTGCCCGTGCCCATGCAGCAGATGGATCCGCTGTCGGTGGGGAAGAAGCTGCTGGTGCAGTGGGTGCTGGCGGGGAACTTCATGCGTTCGGAAAAGGGCTTCGATCTGAACTGGCAGCTGCTGGACGTGCCGGGGCAGAGCGTGCGCGCCGGGCGGCACCATCAGCGTGCCTTCCTTCGACCTGATCGCGGTGCAGACGGAGATTTGCAACGAGGTGTTCGCCACCCTGCAGGGGCTGGGCAAGCTGCAGCAGAACGGCGAGTCGACCCGCAGCGCGCCTATGGCGGAGGCATTGTCGGAGGAATACCTGCAGGCGCGGGCACTGCTGTCGTCGTTTATGTCGCGGTCCGGCGCCCGCGGCGACCTGGACAAGGCGCGGGAGATGTTCGAAAGCGTGGTGGCGCGCGACGCGGAGTTTGCTCCGGGGTGGAGCGGGCTGGGCATTACCCATCTGCAATATGTGCGCCACGGGTTTGGCGGGCAGTTGCACTTGCTGGCGGCGCGGCGCAGCTTCGACCGCGCACTGGAGATCGATCCCGGGTCGATCGAGGCCAACCTTTATCGCGTGTACATGCTGCTGTCGCGGGGAGAGAAGGAAAGCGCGCGCCATGGCATCGAGCATCTGCTGCTAACGGCGGATAACAACTGGAACGTACACCTGGTGGCCGGTCAGACCCTGCGCCTGGACGGGATGTATGAAGAAGCGCTGCAGCAGTTCAACCGGTCCCTGCAGCTGAATCCCTCCAACGCGCCGATCATTTATAACCACCGGGCGCGGGTGTACCAGTATCAGAACCAGCTGGAACTGGCGGAGGAAGAGCTGCAGAAAGGATTGACCCTGGAACCCAGGCATCCTTTGCTGCGCACCTCGGTCGCTTACCAGAGAATGCGCCAGGGAGATATGCAGCAGGCGATCAGGATTCTGGAAGCGGTGATTCACGACGATGAGAGCATGCGCATTGCTTTCCCCACGCTGGCGTTGTGCTATGTGCAGGTAGGGGAGCGGGAGCGGGCTACCTCGCTGATCGAAGAAGATTCGCTTTCTGCCGCGGAGGCGGATAGCGAGATGGCGTATCGCCTGGCGACCTACTTTGCGGTGGAGGGGGATGAGAGCGAGGCGCTGCACTGGCTGCGGCGCGCGATCTATTTGGGCAATGAGAATTATCCCTGGTTCTCAAAAAATCCGGCCTGGAACAGGCTGCATGGGCACACCGACTTCGAGCGCATTCTGGAGGATTTGAAGAAGAGCCACAGGGTTAACCAGAAGACCTGGCGGCGATTGCTGGAGCGGGTTCCTACGGAGAAATTGGCTTAGGGTAGGTTTTGTCGAAGACATGGGTATCCGGCGAGAAACATCACGAGATCCCTCCACTGCGCCACGCTCCGGTCGGGATGACAAATTCAGTGCTGGGTGCTGGAATTTTGGGTCGCGAATGGCAATCTCGCGTGGAGTACCCAAACCATGGAAATTCGTCATCCTCACCGAGCAAAGCCGCTGCAGTCGCGGACGTGGAATGTGGCACCTGCTGAGCCTCCCTCTATCATCTAAAAGGTTTGCGGCAGCAACTCCGTCTTCTGGTCTTGCGCCGGGTTCAGAAACATGGGATCGGTCAGGCTGAAGACCACCGTGGAATTAGCCGGCAGATTTGCTGACCAGTTGGTCCGCAGCCAATGGGCGGTGACCACGCCTGCGCCGACGGCCGTGCCCACGACAGCGCCGACTCCGCCGCCGACGGCTGCGCCTATGATCGCTCCGCTGCCGGCGCCCAGGCCCAGTTCAGCGATCGTCCGCTTGCCGTGCTCATTGGCGACGATGTTTCCTTCGCCCTTGGCCTTGGTGTCGGAGCCAAAGGTATCGATGACTTGAGCGTGCAGATGGTAGCGGGTGCCGTCAGGCAGAACGAATTCATCGGGACGGAGGTGGATGACAGAGCCCCCGTTGAGACGATTGCCGGCAGTGGCGTATACCACCCTGCCGCGCAACTCGGAACCTACCGGGACAACGACTTTGCCGTTGCGCATGACGTCCTCGGTGACCGTTCCCTTGAAAGGCGTGTTCGGGGTAGTGGAGCCGGCGTCGATATCCTGCAGCATGCGAACCTTGAACACCGTTCCTGCGGGCAACGCATTCGCCGGTCCGGGAACATAGGTGACGATGCCGTCATCAGATTGTCGGCCGAAGAATCGAAACTGCGGGCATGCAGGGCACGCGCTGTGAGGCGTGTAGTCTTCGCGGAGGCGGCAGCGGTGTTTCGATAATGCCCGCATCGGGATTGCTCTGGCGCGGCCGGTGCTGGCGCAGGCCGGGGCGCCGGTGCAGGAGCAGCAGCTGCGGGCGGAGGAGTGGCAGGCGCCTGCTCGGTGGTGGTGATGGCATCGCTCGCGGGCGGCGTGGAGACGCCTTCATAAGGACTTGGCTTGGCTTGCGCCAGAAGAAACGGGGAACTCGAGAACTCAGAGCGGGGTGGCCGCGGCGGCCAAGGAAAAACATGTCTTTTTCATAGCTGTTCCTAACCTGCAAACCAAAGTGCACTAACACTGCACTTACAGATTAGTCCAAGCTTACATCCGGAAGCCTGACAAGAGAAGGAAAGAACCACGGGGGTAACATGCGAGCATGCAAACGCTTCACCGGAAGTCGCATCTGGCTTTGTTAGAATTCGGTCTGGCGCGAAGATGGGAAGTTTCATCAGCACGATTGGCGGGGCAGATGGAAAAGCGATTGCCGTCGATCGCCGGGCCCCTCTCAAAGATCGTTTACGACACCACATTACAAGGAGTGATATGACCGAGATTGTTGCCATTCACGCGCGCGAGATTCTGGATTCCCGAGGGAATCCCACGGTAGAAGCCGATGTGCTTCTCGCGAGCGGAGCCATGGGCCGGGCGGCTGTACCCAGCGGAGCCTCCACCGGCGAGCACGAGGCGGTGGAACTGCGCGACGGCGACAAGGCGCATTACCTGGGCAAGGGAGTGCTGCACGCAGTAGAAAATGTGGAGAGCGTGCTGGCCCCCGAACTGGCCGGCATGGATGCGGCCAACCAGCGGCTGATCGATGCCACCATGATCGCGCTGGACGGCACGGAGAACAAAGGAAAGCTGGGCGCCAATGCGATCCTGGCGGTCTCCATGGCCTGCGCACGCGCCGCGGCCAACGCCTTGCAGATTCCGCTTTACCGCTACCTGGGCGGGGTGAATGCGTCGGTGCTGCCGGTGCCGATGATGAACATCATCAACGGCGGAGCGCATGCCGACAACAACGTGGACTTTCAGGAGTTCATGGTGATGCCGGTAGGCGCGGAGCGCTTTGGCGATGCGCTGCGCTGGGGGGTCGAAGTCTTCCACACCTTGAAGGGAGTGTTGAAGAAGCGGGGATACAGCACCGCGGTGGGCGACGAGGGCGGCTTTGCTCCTTCTTTGAAATCCAATGTGGAAGCCATCGAGGTGATCCTCGAAGCCATCGAGCTGGCGGGATACAAGGCGGGCGAAGAGATCGCCATCGCGCTCGATCCGGCAGCCAGCGAGTTCTTTGATAAGGAAAAAGGGCTGTACGTTTTCAAGAAGAGCGACAAGAGCGAGAAGACCAGCGAAGAGATGACGCGCTTCTGGGAGAGCTGGGTGCGGCAGTACCCCATCATCTCGCTCGAAGACGGGCTGGCAGAAGACGATTGGGCCGGCTGGCAGTTCCTGACCAAAGAGCTGGGCGAGAAGATACAGTTGGTGGGCGACGATCTGTTCGTGACCAACACGGAACGGCTGCAGCGGGGCATTGAAGAGGGCGTGGGCAACTCCATCCTGATCAAGGTGAACCAGATCGGGACGATCAGCGAAACCTTTGAGGCCATCGCGCTGGCCCGCCGCTATGGATACACCTCCGTTATTTCCCACCGCAGCGGCGAAACCGAGGATAGTTTCATCGCCGACCTGGCGGTGGCCACGGGCGCCGGCCAGATCAAGACCGGCTCCGCTTCGCGCACCGATCGCATTGCCAAGTACAACCAGTTGCTGCGCATCGAGGAGGAACTGGGGCAGGGGGCGGAGTTCCTCGGCCGCGCAGCAGTCAACGCTGGGGAGTAAGACGTGGCGCTGAAAAAACCGGTGGTACTCACGATTCTGGATGGCTGGGGTTATCGTGCGGAGCAGTTTGCCAATGCCGTTGCGCTGGCGCGCAAGCCTACTTACGACAAGCTGTTAGCGGAATTTCCTAATGGTTTGCTTCATGCTTCGGATCACTTCGTGGGCTTGCCCGATGGGCAGATGGGCAACAGCGAAGTGGGCCATCTGAACATCGGCTCAGGCCGCGTGGTGCACATGGACATCACCCGCATCGACGATCTGATTCGATCGGGCGAATTCTTCCGCCATCCGGTGATCGTGCAGGCGCTGAAGCATGCGGGCGAAAAGGGACGCGCCCTGCACCTGCTGGGGCTGGTCTCCGATGGCGGCGTTCATTCCCAGCAGGAGCATCTGTACGCCCTGTTGCTGGCGGCAAAACAACATGGTGTGGAGCGGGTCTTTGTCCATGCCTTTCTCGATGGCCGCGATACGCTGCCCACCAGCGGCGTGGGGTATCTGGAAAAGCTGCAGCGCAAGATCGATGAAATTGGCGTGGGCAAGATTGCCAGCGTGGGCGGCCGCTACTTTGCCATGGACCGGGACCGGCGATGGGAGCGGGAGAAGAAGGCCTTCGACGCCATGGTGGGCAAGACCGAAGGCGGCGCTTATAGCGATCCCATCGCGCGGGTTAAAGAGTGTTACCACAACGGGGTGACCGACGAGTTCGTGGAGCCATTTGTGGTGGTCGACGCCGCAGGGAAAGCCGGTGGGCCCGGTGCGCGATGAAGATGCCTGCATCTGCTTCAATTATCGCGCCGACCGGGTGCGGCAGATTACGCGGGTGTTGGCGCGCAACAGCGGGCTGACGAAAGATGATGGCAAGAGACTGCCCGGCGCGGAGGATCTGGACCGGATGATTCCACCGGCCGAGGTGCCGAAGCAACTGCACTACGTGTGCATGACGCAGTACGACAAGCAGTTCTCTCTGCCCATCGTGATCCTGCCCGAGTCCATGGAGAATCTGCTGGCGGATATGCTGGCCCAGGCCAATCTGCGCAATCTGCGTATTGCCGAAACGGAGAAGTATGCCCACGTGACCTACTTCTTCAACGGCGGCATCGAAAAGCCGTTTGCCGGCGAGGACCGGGTGCTGGTGCCGTCGCAGAAAGTGGCGACCTACGATCTGGCGCCGGAGATGAGCGCAGCGGGGCATCGCGGACGCAGTGATCAAGGCGATTGGCGATCCGGCGTTCGACCTGGTGGTGGTGAATTTTGCCAACGCCGACATGGTGGGGCACTCGGGCAAACTGGAGCCGACGATTCAAGGGGTGGAGACGATTGACGCCTGCCTGGGCCGCATCTATCAGACGCTTAAGCAGCGGGGCGGCTCGATGCTGATTACCGCCGACCATGGCAATGCCGAGTTGATGATCGATCCGGTAACGGGCGGCCCGCACACCTCGCATACCACCAACCCGGTGCCGGTGATTCTGGTCAGCGACGATGCGGGCAAATACCGGCTGCGCGAGGGGGCTCGCTGCGCGACATTTCTCCCACTCTGTTGGGCATGCTAGGACTGGAAAAGCCGGGCACGCATGACCGGCGGCGATCTGCGCGTAACCATCGGATACATGGGTCAGGTTCGCCACAGCGTACCTGGGCCGAAGAAGTCCTGCGAAGCCTTACTGATCGCCCGCGAGTTAGTGGGAAGACGATAGAAAAGCCAATCGTTGGGCTTCGCCGATCTTCGTCAGTTCCAGCGTGACGCTCTGCGAAGTGGGCACCCAGTAGACGTTGCGGAACTCTAGGTCTTCTTCTTAGCTCGGAAGTCGTCGAGCTTCTTATCGAGCGCTGTCCACCGAGGAATCAACCTTTAGGCTCCGTCCACGGCGCTCGATTTCGCGTAGTAATCGTCCTTGTTCTTGCGCACTTCGAGTGTCTGTGTGCCGGTGTCGCCGGTCAGCTTCGCCGTTGCCACTGGCGTGGCGCGGGCAAATTCCGCGGCGGCATCGCCGGTCGCGCTGAGGTCCATTTTGGCGCTCGGTCAGAGTGCGGACAAGATCGTTGACTGCGGTGCTATCCGCGGGCGAGGAGATGGGCTTCAGGATCTGCCAGCCGTCTTTGGTGCGGTCGAACTCGATCGTCTGACCCTTTTTGAGCAGCTCAACGCGGCTTACCTTGTCGGCGTTCAAGGATCAACAGGCTCTTATCCCGAAGATCGTTCAGGCTCTTTATCCAGACTGCTCTTGTTATAGCTGGCGATGGTGAAAACCCTGGGATCGGCGGCCAGCGCGGCGTAGACATCCCCACCCGCCGGCGTGTCGTCGCCCAGCAGCAGCTGCTGCGACGCCGTGGCCTTTGCCGGTAATGTCCAGCTCGACTGCGGGCGCGTCCAGTCCGTATTGCTTGCGATCGGACGCCTTATCCTCAACCACGCGGTCTGCATTCAGCGCGGACAGGGTCGAGAGCACACCGGCCACCGCCTCCTGATCGGCCGGGTATGGCTTAGGTTCGGTAATCTGCCACTTGCCGCCTCCGTCTTTTTGAGCGTGACTGGATCTGTGCCCTTGTGCTTGATCTCGAGCTCGGTTACGTCTGGCGGTATTGACTTTGAGGATCACCGGCGCGGTATTGGCGGAGACGGCGGCGCTCTCTTCAGGCGGCTTGCGGTGCTGCGACCAGTAAAGAACGCCGGCCAATGCGGCGAGAACAACAACCGCAACGATCAGACCACGGGAATTCATCGTCTTCTCTTCCACCAGACGAGAGTTCCAGCGAGCACCACCATCAGCGGCAACACGAATTGACTGGTCGCCCGCACCAGGTTCAACTGCGCCCTGGTCATGGTGATGCGGCGGTCTTCCTGCGGCTTGGGCCGGATGGAGATCAGATCCTCGTCGGACGAAAGCCAGTTCACGGCGTTCAACGCCAAATCGCCGTTGCCATTGAAACCGAGGAAGCGGTTCGCAGCCCATGAGGAGCTGCCGGTCACGACGAAGCGGCCCTGCGAGTTTTGCTTGCCGGTGCTGTACGTGCCCGCTGCGGCAATGGTCAGCGGTCCCTTGCTGTTGTTGGGATCAGCGACGCTGACTTCGGGGGAACTAAGGTTGGAGGTGGCCAGGCTGCTGCTGGAGGAATCGAACAGCTTCTCGACACTCGCCTTGCCGGTATCCTTGATCTCCATGGAGCGGGAGAGCGGGAAGCCGACGGCGCTGCCGCGCATCTGCGCCACGATGGGCTGGCTGCTGTAGGTGGTGACGAGCGCCACCTGGGGCCCGAGACCCGCAATCTGCCCGACCGGGTTCAGATCGAGAATCATGTCCTTGTCCAGGGTCACACCCCAGCTCTGCAGCAGGCCGGTCAGCGCATCATTGGCGGCAATTTCCGAACGCCCGAACTGAATCGGCGGATCGAGCATGAAGAATGCGCGCCCGCCATTCTCGACATAGGTCTTGATCGCGTCCACCTGCGGCTGCTGGTAATCGTGCGTGGGGCCGGCGATCACCAGGGTCGTGCAATCGGCAGGCACCTCCGCCTTTTGCAGCAGGTCAATGGATTTGGACTGATACTCATCCTTGGCTAAAAGATCCTTGAATTGTGACAATCCGTCGCGCTCGGTGTCGTCGATCGCATGCTCTCCACTGCCGGTCACAAAACAGACCGTGCGGGTGGTGCCCTTGAGATCGCGGATGAAGGCTCCGGTGATGCCCTCTTCGGTCAGACTTTTCGCGGTCTCTTTTTTGTCGCCGATCTGCACCACCGCAGTGCCGAAGTCGCGGATGCCGGCGGCGCGCGCTAACTGCGGATTCTTATCCGGATCCACGTACGCGATGCGTATCTTGGGGGAGAGGTTCGCATACTGCGTCGAGCACGTCTTTCCCCTCGCTGGAACCGGGTGCTCTGGTTGAAGTAGGTGATGGTGGCATTCTGCTTCAGCCCGGCTATGATCTTTTTCGTCTGGTCAGACAGGCTGTACCGTTTGTTCGAGGTGGTGTCGTAGAGACTTGTTGTAGCGGTCGGCCAGCATGTTCGCCACCACCACGATGGCGAGCACCACCAGGATATAAACCGCTGCGTACGCTCCGTACTTTGTCTGTCTCGCTTTTAGCCACTGACTCGCCATCTAGGACCTCCAGCGCAGGGATTCCATGGAGCGCGCGGTGAAAAAGAGCCCCAGGAAGATCCCGCTGAGATAAAAGATGACGTCTTTCGACTTCAATCACGCCTTTGGCGAAGGATTCGAAGTGGGTAATGACCGAGAGATAGGCAAGCACATGGGCCCAGGTTGCCGATTCATAGCCGCTGGTCCACTCCAGCACCCAGAGCAAAAGGCAAACGCCAAAGGTGGCCGCTCCGGCAATAATCTGATTTTTGGTTAAGGTCGAGATGAACGTTCCCAGCGCAAGCAGTGTGCCCGCCTGCAACAGCAGGCCCAGGTAGCCGACGGCCAGCGGCTTCCAATCCGGGTGGCCGTAGCGGAACAGGAAAGCAAAATTGAGCGCGGTAAAGAGCAGCAGGCAGGCGTAGAGGATCATGGCCGCCAGCCATTTTCCCAGGATGACTTCGATGTCGCGGACCGGAGAGGTGGCCAGCAATTCAATGGTCCCGGAACGCTTTTCCTCGGCAAAGAGGCGCATGGTGATCATGGGGATAAAGAAAAGCCCCACCACGCTGGCGTTGGAAAGCAGCGGCCGGATGATCTGCTCGTTGATGTTCATGGGGAAGGTCTGGCCGCGCATCTGCATCTCCATGCCCTCGATGACGAAATAACCGAGCGCGTTCCAGAAGAAGAAGCCGAAGATCAGGGCAAACATGGTCAACAAGAGATAAGCGATGGGAGAGACGAAATAGCTCCTCAGCTCTTTGGCGCAGATGGTCCAGATATTTCTCATAGCTGCACCTTCTCAGCTTCAGCCGGAGCCTCGCTTCCGGTGAGCTGGAGGAAGATTTCTTCCAGGCTTCTTGCCGCCGGCCGGAGTTCATAGAGATCCCAGCCCGAAGCGACGACGGCGCGCGCCAGGTCTCCTCGCACCAGCTGTCCCTTCTGGCTCTGCACCTCAAACAGCAGCCCTGCGTCTTTGCGATCGGTTCAGCAGCACGCGGCTGACGCCGGGGACGGCTTCGAGCTTCTGTTGCACCAGCAGGGCGTCCGGCTGGCCATCGCGGGCGGCAACTTCGAGCAACAGAGATTCGTCGCCGCGCGTCCGCGCCTGCAGGTTGCGCACGGAATCGGTTGCTACCAGCTTGCCCTTGTTGATGATGATGACCTGCTCGCAGGTCTGTTCGACCTCGGGCAGAATATGGGTGCTGAGAATGATGGTGTGGTCGCCGGCCAGGCCCTTGATCAGGTCGCGGGTTTCATTGATCTGTTTGGGATCGAGGCCGGCCGTGGGTTCGTCAAGAATCAACACGTCGGGGTTGTGAATGATGGCCTGCGCCAGCCCCACCCTTTGGCGGTAGCCTTTGGAGAGTTTGCCCAGAAGCTTGTTTCTTCACATCGGCCACAAAGCAGCGGTCACACACATAGTCGATGCGCTTTTCAAGGTCGGCGCCCGAAAGGCCCTTGAGCTTGCCCACGAAGCGCAGATATTCGGCGGTTTCCATTTCCGGATAGAGAGGAGGGGTTTCGGGCAAATATCCGATTCGCTTTTTGACCTCGAAGGGCTGTTCGAGAACATCGAAGCCTGCGACCGAGGCGGTGCCGGCCGTAGGGGAAAGGAAGCAGGTGAGAATGCGCATGGTCGTTGTCTTCCCGGCGCCATTGGGGCCGAGGAAGCCAACGATCTGGCCCTTTGCTACGGAGAAGGAAATTTGATCAACAGCAACTGCGCGGGCGTACCTTTTTGTAACGTCTTTGACTATGATCATCGCTGGCAAGGGATTTACGTTATCGATCTGAATGGTGATCAACCGGCTTTGCAACTCCTCGACAAGTCCACGCACGAGCGGTGGCGACACAACAACATCGTAAAAAGGAGACTCTGTCGATGTCAATTCCAGCGGCAGGAGTTGCAAGGTACTCAGGATCGATCAGAATATCCGAATCAACCTTGGCTGCTCTGCGCATCCTAAGGGATCTGAATGAGCGCCGCCGCCGCCACACTAACACAGGCAGACCACGACTGGAAGCCGAAGACCAACCCATGGCTGATTGCCTTTGTGGTGTCGCTGGCGGCATTCATGGAAGTGCTCGATACCAGCATTGCCAACGTAGCCTTGCCCCATATAGCCGGGAACCTGGGCGCCAGCCAGGATCAGAGCACATGGGTGCTCACCTCTTACCTGGTTTCGAATGCCATCGTTCTGCCCATTAGCGGCTGGCTGGTGAGCCTGTTCGGGCGCAAGCGGTTCTTCATGACCTGCATCGTCATCTTCACCATCAGCTCGCTCGCGTGCGGCATCGCGCCGAGCCTGGGGATTCTGCTGGTCGCGCGCGTGGTTCAGGGTGGCGGCGGGGGCGGTCTGCAGCCGATGGCGCAGGCCATTCTGGCGGACACGTTTCCGCCCCGCCTGCGGGGGCTGGCGTTTTCCTTGTATGGGGTGACGGCTATCTTCGCTCCTTCGATTGGTCCCACCCTCGGCGGTTGGATCACAGACAACTACACCTGGCGCTGGATTTTCCTGATGAACCTGCCGGTGGGCATCCTGGCGGTCTTTCTGGTCTACACGCTGGTGGAGGATCCGCCTTATCTGACCCGGGCGCGCCTGCTGGGCAAGCGGGTTCAACTGGACTACGTTGGCTTCTCGTTGCTGGCCCTGGGGGTGGGGGCGTTGCAGATCCTGCTCGACAAGGGTCAGGAGGACGACTGGTTCGGCTCAAACTTTATCGTCACCTTGATCGTGATTGCCGGTGTGTGCCTGATCGCGCTGGTCATATGGGAGCTCTACCAGAAGAGCCCCATCGTCGACGTGAGGCTCTTTGGGAATTTCAATTTCGCTACTTCCAGCATGATGATGTTCGTGGTGGGTGGCATGTCGTTTGCGACCACGGTGCTGGTGCCGCAGTTTCTGCAGGCCAACATGGGTTACACGGCGGAGTCGGCGGGCATGGTTCTTTCCGCCGCGGGCTTTGTTTTGCTGGGGGCATTGCCTTTCATCGGCATGCTGGCGGGCCGGTTCCAGGGCCGTTATCTGATCGCGACCGGATGGCTTCTGCTGACCTGCAGCATGTGGGTGTCGACCCGGCGCATCGATCTGCTGATTAGTTTCAGCTCGGCCACCTGGCTGCGGATCGCGCAATACGCTCCTTTGGGCCTGGTCTTCATTCCCACCACCGCCGCCGCTTATTACGGCATGCCCAAGGACAAGAGCAATGCCGTTGCCGGGCTGGTGAACTTTATGCGCAATATCGGCGCCAGTGTGGGGACTTCGGTGGTGACGACGGTGCTGGCGCGGCGCAATCAGTTTCATCAGGAGAGGCTGGGCAGCAATATCACTGCCGGCAACCCGGTGTTCCGCAGCACCCTCGACGGCCTGACGCACCAATTGCAGCAGAGCGGCATGAGTGCGCACGATGCGGTCGGTGGCGCCTACGGGCGGGTTTATCAAAATTTGCAGATCCAGGCTTCCACGCTGTCGTACATCGACACCTTCTGGCTGCTGACGATTGCCGCCGGCACCATGTTCTGCATGACGTTTGTTTTGAAGAAGAATGATCCGCGCGGGGGGGAGAAGGTCGTCGCCCACTAAGACCTTCCCGAGTGTTAGGCTGCGAGCATGGAACCTGTGGTTGGAGCTACTCTGGATGCCCATGGCATGTTGGCGGTCGCCCTGGAGCAAGCGCGCATTGGCTTGGCTGAGGGCGGCGTTCCCGTGGGCGGAGCGATCTTCCGCACCGACGGCACGCTGCTGGGCGTGGGCCGCAACCGGCTGGTGCAGGAAGGCAATGGCTCGCTGCACGGAGAGACCGACGCCTTTCGGGCTGCCGGGCGCCGCCCGACGTGGCACGACACGATTCTGGTCACCACGCTGGCTCCTTGCTGGTACTGCAGCGGCCTGATTTATCAGTTCCGCTTCCAGCCAGGTGATCGTGGGCGATAGCGTCAACGCCCAGGGCGGTATGCACTGGCTGCGGGAGCAGGGCATCGACGTTGTCGATCTGCACTCGCAGGAATGTATTGACCTGATCGCCGAGTTTCAGCGGACGCGCCCGGATCTGTGGAAAGAGTGCATCGGCGAGGCGTGATCAGGCTGCGGAAAAAGTGATAACGAAGGGCACGGCTTCAGCCGTGCCGTAAAACGTCATAAGCGCTACCCGGCTTTAGCCGCTGGGGTACGCTTTTTGTGACTTGCGGCCTGAAACCTCCCTTTGTTTAGCCTCCAACGAAACTGAAATACGGTTATTGAAAATGGCTCGACACGACCATCTGGGAAAAACCGTACCTCAGGGGCTGAAGCCCTCATCTCTACGAGCCCGGGGCGGCACGGCTGAAGCCGTGCCCTTCGTTTAGCGACTTTTTCCGCAGCCTGTGAAGCCGTGTTCCGGCGGAAATGTATAGTCTCCTTCATGGAACAACTGAAAGAAAAAATGCGCGCCACGTGGATGGCCGGCGATTTCGGGAAGATTGCCGAATATTCTGCTAAGGATGCGGAGGGGTTTGTTGAGTCGCTTGGCATCACCCCGGGGATGCAGGTGCTTGACGTCGCCTGTGGCACGGGCAACCTGGCGATACCTGCCGCCCGTAAAGGGGCGCAGGTTACGGGTGTCGATATTGCAACCAACCTGCTGAGACAAGCGCGCCACAGGGCCGCGGCCGAAGATCTGCAGATAACTTTTGAAGAAGGCGATGCGGAACAGTTGCCGTTCCTCGATGCGGAATTCGATTTGGTGATGAGCATGTTCGGAGCGATGTTCGCTCCCGACCCGGATCAGGTTGCGTCTGAGCTCGCCCGGGTGTGCCGCCACGGAGGGAAGATAGCCATGGCCAATTGGACACCAGAAGGTTTTACGGGAAAAATGTTCCGCCTTACCAGCCGGTACGTGGCGCCCCCGGTGGAGATCCCTGCACCCGACCTCTGGGGCGATGAAGCGGTGGCTCGGCTTAGGCTCGGCCCCCACGGGGTACAGGTCGAAACCAGGCGGCGCACAATTCTATTTGAATACCCGTGTCCTCCTCGCGAGGTGGTGCAATTCTTTCGCGAATATTTCGGACCTACCCAGGTCGCGTTTTCGCGCTTGGATGCTGCCGGCCAAACTGCTTTTCGCGATGATCTGGAAAAACTCTGGTCAGAGCATAACCTGGCAAGCGGCGGAAAGACCCTGATTCAAAATGAATACCTGGAAGTGATCGGCACCCGCCTGTAAAGCCTTACTGGCCGCACTCCGCCAGCGGGGCAAGATTGCGGCCGTAGTGACGTAGGGCGGTTTCAGCGTGGCCGTGGTGTGCGCCCAGGTTTCATCGGCGGCATCCACGCGTCCGTGCAAGCCGGTCAAGAGGAGCGCCTTGCTGGCGCCGCAAACCTCGACCCGTTCAGCGGGGTGCGAAGGCGATAATTTATCCAGCAAATCAGGATCGCCCCAGATAGGCTCGCCCTCGACCGTCACCAGCGTGACCTGGGCAGCAGTAGCGTGGGTGAGCGTCCACCAGGCGTCATGCTTGGACCCATCTGCTTCCGGGCGGATGACCAGCAGGTCAGCGTCGTGTCCGGCTTCGAGCGCGCCCAGACGATCGCTGTCTCCAACGATAGCGGCGGGGGTGGACGTAGCCATGGCAAAGAGCTCGCGATCGGTAAAAGGATGCGGGGTCTGGGTGTCGTTCCAGGCTGCGGCGTAAGTTTAGTTCCGCGAGCAGGCCGTCGCTGCCGGTGGGGCTCCAGTCGGGTGAAAGCGCCATCTGGACGTGAGCAGCCTTGGCGGCGGCCACATCGGCGGTATTGCCGTAAAGCTCGAGGTTGCTGCGCGGCGACCAAATCAGGCTAACCCCGTGAGCGGCCATCTCGGTGAAGTTTTCCGGTTGCAGGGCGACGCCGTGAATGAGGGCGACGCCCGGAACCAGCAGGCCGCGCTCTTTCAGCACGGAGTACTCGTGTGCCGAAGATGCATCCTGGTGACTGCCTTCGCAGAGATGAATCAAAAACGCGTGCAGCTGATGGTTTGCCAGCCGCTGGCGAATGGGGGCGAGTTCGCTTTCGGACATCCGCAAAGGAAAGACGTTATAGGCGACATGCCACTCGTCTTCAGTGTCGAGATTATGCGCCAGCCCCTGGCTGCAGGCATCGGCCAGGCTGCCGACGGCCGAGGTCTCTCCTTCGGAGAGCGCTTTCACCTCGGCATAACGCTCCATCTCGCATTCGAGGCCGTTTGCCACCATGGACGCATGCGGGGACTCGAGCAATGTCTGGTATATCTCTTTCTTCTGCCAGTCGTAGCGGCTGGCGAACTCCTGGATCGGGTGCCAGCGAGGAAAGACGTTCCAGGTGAGATGGTTGTGCAGGTCGATGAGACCGGGCGCGATAATGCCGTTTACCTCAATGGCGGTTACTTTATCGGGCAGTTTCACCTTGGATCCGACCGCGACAATCTTGCCTTGCCGGATCAGGATGGTTCCTTTTTCGACGATGCCGCCGGGCGTGACCAGAGTACCGCGCAAGGCCAAATTGTCGGCCGTCGATTGGGCTAACAGCCTAAACGCGAAGAAGCCTATTCCCAGCATAAGTAGCCGGATGCGATTTGCCATGTCACCCATGGTAAGGGGTGTTGGTTGTTTATGGGGTTTGAATCATAGCCTTGGGGCTTCTCCCGTGGCGATTATCCTACGTTGCCCTTCCCCATCGCGCCTCCACCCTCAGGTTGGCTTCGCTACCCACGGGCAGCAGGAAGACAGGATCGCTTGCTATATTTAGATTTACCGCGCCAAAGAAGGGAGTTTGCTTAATGCTGAAGCGCGGAATGGTTCCAATGTTTCTGCTCGCGACGTCTCTCTGCGTCGCTCATGGGCCGACCAAGACGTTTGTTTGCACTGCGGTTGCCGCACAGGCGCCTGACGAAACACCGCGGCACGATTTCTTTCGCGTCTCGCTCGGCGATAGTTTCACCGGCCCGGTTTCCGGTCGCCTGTTGCTCTTTATCGCGCCCGGTGCCGGGGATGCGAAGGAGGCGACATCGGTTGACATGGACATGATGTCTCCCACGAGCGTGTATGTTGTCGCAAAGGAAGTCCAGCACTTAGCTCCTGGCGAGTCCGTCGATATGGATGCGGACGACGCTGTCTTCCCGCAGCCCCTCGCCCGAGCATCGGCGGGCAGTTATCGGGTGCAGGCGGTTCTGGACGTTCACCATAACTACAACTATGAAGGTCGCGACGCCCGGGGACTTGCTCAGCACGCCAGTCACTGTGAGCGTTCCGTTGGTGGCCTCTTCTGTTCCCGCTCTTACGTTGGCAGAGACAGTCCCGGAGCCGCCGGATCCGCTAGCGCAACGGCCAGACGTGATCTCGGCCTTGAAGCCGCTGGACATGGTCAGCCCGGTTCTAACGAGCTACTGGGGACGCGAGATCCATATGCGTGGATGGGTGTTGTTGCCGCCCGGTTACGCCACTCATCCTGGGGAGCGCTACCCTACGGTGTATTTCACCCATGGCTTCGGCGGCACACTGAGCGGAATTCGTGAGCGGTACGCACCGATTCTCTATGACCGCATGAAGCAGGGTCGCATGCCGGAGATGATCTGGGTTTTGCTCGATGAGAGCAGCCCGACGGGTACGCATGAGTTTGCTGACTCGGTGAACAATGGGCCCTGGGGTACAGCCCTGACGACAGAGCTTATCCCCGCTATTGAGCGCCAGTACCGCATGGATGCGCGTCCGTCGGGACGCTTCCTGCAGGGGCATTCCTCGGGAGGCTGGGCAACGTTGTGGCTGCAGACCCGCTATCCGAAAATCTTTGGAGGCACCTGGTCGACGTCGCCCGACCCCAGCGACTTTCATTTCTTCAGCACGGTCGATATTTACGCCGCGCACGCAAATATGTACCGCAGTCCTGATGGCACGCCGAGCCCAATCATTCGGGAGCACGGCCGGACTCGCGCCACTATGCAGCAGCTAGCCGGACTTGAGGCCGTGGTCGGGCCTTATGGTGGCCAGCTGGCCTCTTTCGAATGGGTCTTCTCGCCTCGAGGCGCGGATGGCCGGCCGGCTCCTCTCTTCGATCGCGCCACCGGCGAGATCGATCCGACGGTCGCGGCCTATTGGGGTACCCACTACGACATCGTTCAGCGACTGAACAGCAACTGGAAAACCATCGGGCCCGACCTTCAGGGAAAGATTCACCTTTTCGTGGGCACGGACGACACCTTTTACCTGGACGGAGCCGCGCACAGTTTGCAGTCAACGCTCGACCGGCTCGGTGGCAATGCGCAGTTCACCTTCCTGCCCGGCCGTTCCCACTTCGATGTGTATAAGGTTGGAGAGGATCGCTACGGTTTGTTCGATCGCATCGCGGCTGAGATGTATCGCGTGGCCAGGCCGATGGATCGCTAGTGTAGTGCGTCACTCACCCAGCCTGGATCACCGCAACGGCGTTAAGAATCTTGACCTGCCACGAACCCGGGTCCCCCATATCTCGCGCGCTAGGAGTGACAGAGGAGACCTGATCTAACATAGGCAGCGGGACGGCGGATATTATGGCAAAACGCAGCGCAGGTCTGCTGATGTATCGGTGGCACGATCGCCGAGCTGGAAGTGTTCCTGGTGCACCCGGGCGGCCCATTCTGGGCGAAGAAAGATATGGGCGCATGGTCCATCTCCAAGGGGGAGTACGTTGAGGGCGAGAGTCCACTCGAAGCTGCGAAGCGGGAATTCCAGGAGGAGACGGGCTTTATTGCGCACGGGAGTTTTCTCGAGCTCGGCACGGTGCAGCAAGCAGGCGGCAAGGTTGTTTCTGCGTGGGCCTTTGAGGGCGATTGCGACCCCGCGCGACTAATCAGCAATCGCTGCCAGGTGGAGTGGCCGCCGCGATCCGGCCGTATGATCGAGATTCCCGAGGTGGATCGCGGCGGTTGGTTTTCCATCGCCGAGGGCCGAGAACGCATTTTGAAAAGCCAGGCGCCTTTTCTCGATAGGCTCTGCCAGATGTTGCAGTTTGCGGAGTAGTATGCGGCTTTTTGTTGGGATTCCGCTCGCGGCTGCGGTGATCGAGGAGCTGTCTGCGATCTCGTTGCGGCTTCAATCGAATGGCAGATGGCCTGCGCTGGTCGGCTCCGGAATCCTGGCACATCACCTTGCAATTTCTGGGCAATACCCCGCAGTACGAATGCATCGTCGCGCGACTTCGCGAGCTGCGCTCGCCGCCCGTTCCCATCCAACTGGAAGGGCTGGGATTCTTTGAACGCGCCGGGGTTTTCTTTGCAGGGGTCGGCCTTACTCCGGAACTGCAGGCACTTCAGCAACGAGTCACCGCTGCGACGGGCCTTTGCGGGTTCATCCCCGAGACTCGTCCTTATCATCCCCACATCACTCTGGCGCGCAGCAAGGGCAAAGGAGCCATGGGCTCCGCGAACTTAAAGGCCGGATCCATCGTGAGCCGAGATTTAGCGGTTTTGTCGCGGACGAGTTCGTTCTTTATGAAAGCCTTGCTAGACCCACCGGCTCACAGTACGAAATCCGTGAGCGCTTCCGTTCTGCTATGCGGGGATGAAGCGCATTTTTTGGAACTGCGCGAACAGCCGCAGTAGCATTTCTTCTGTGTCGATGGCTTCGTGAAAGCCGAAGCGGCGGGCTTTGGTGGTGTCAGACATCACGTCGTATTCCAAATTGAAGACCGCTTCGCCAAATTGCCAGGAGGCGGCATCACGGAAAGAGTAATCGAGCAGATGGTGCTTCCTCACCATCGCGTCCCAGACCGGGCCTTTGTCAGACATGAAGTGGGCCAACGGAAAGCGTTGCGGCGGGGCGTACGGCATTTTGAAGAATTCGGCGAGGCGCGGCCAGATGTGCTGCCAACGATTAAAGTCGCCGTTGGTGATGTTGAAGCCTTGCCCGTTGCAGCGGTCACTCTCCGCCGCCCAGACCATAGCTTTGGCCAGAAGTTCAGCGTCGGTCATTTCCATGATCGCGCCGAAGGAGGCGATCGAGCCAGGATAACGCAGAGGTAAGCCCATCTCCTTGCACAGCGAGGCATAAACCGCAATCACCGTGGCCATGTTCATGGGATTGCCTACCGCAAAGCCGCAAATGGAGGAAGGGCGCAGAGCCGTCCACGACCAGGATTTTCCCGAGGCAGCGCGATTGCAGGTAATCCTCCTGGTCATAGTAAAAATTAGGCGGCATTTGCCGCGGGTCGCTCTCTTTCGCCGGAGTTTTATAGGGACCCAGGTGCGCGCCATAGTACTTGGCGCCTTCCAGCAGCACCACTTTGCGCAAGCCCGCAGAGGAACGTTCCACCGCCTCCACGGTGTGCCGCAACATGGCCAGATTAGGCGCAACCTCCTCGAAGAGATTTCCCTGCATCTGCAGCGCCGCATAAAAGATGTGAGTAATTTCGCCCAGCTCCTGCGCTTCGACATCCGGCCGATTCAACAAATCGACCGCAATATACCGCGCCGGTGTTTTGAATTCGGGCTTTCGTCGAGACAACCCGATGACCTCCCAATCGCCTAGGGCAACGAGATGATTGACCAGCGCCCGCCCACTGACGCCTAACGCTCCTGCAACCAAGGCTTTTTTCATGGTTTAGTCCGCAGCAAAGTCACGATTGCGTCGAAACGGATTCCAGGGCCGAGGGCCTTTGGGGCTCTCAGCGCGGTAGACGATGGCCGCCGGAACCTGCAGATCGATCTGCGTTCCACCGTCCTTGGAGCGCCCCACGCGCAGATCGCCCCGCATTTTTTTGGCACGCTCCCGCATACCCGGCAGACCCCAGTGGCCGCTGCGGTAACCTGCCTGCAGCACTCCCTCATCGATGCCACGGCCGTCATCGCTCACGCACAGATGCAGAGCCGCCGCTGTGGTAGGACAACTCCGCCACGATGTTCTGCGCGCCGGAGTGGGTGAACGCATTGGTCAGGGCTTCGCGGCCGATGAGCAAAATTTCTTCCTGCACGATGGTATCCAGCGGCCGCGGCCGGCCTTGCACGGAGACCTGGAAATGCGCCGGATGAATGGACCCGAAGTTGATTGCCAATCTCCGCCAGCGCGTCCGCCAGGCTGGCGCTCTCGGTGTGCCGGCGCGGAGATTCAATACCCGTTCGCGGCCCTCCTGCATCACCCTGTCGGATTGCTGCAAGGCGTCATCGAGGGCTTCACGCGCGGGGTCGCCGAGCGGGCAGGCGGCCGGCCGCGGTGTGAAAGCGCAGCGTCAGCCCGAACAGACTTTGCAGCAGCGTGTCGTGCAGCTCCCTGGCGATGCGCTCGCGCTCCGCCACTCGTTCGGCAAGCCGCGCCTGAAGCTGGCGCGCAATGCTGGCAATGCGCAGGCGAATCGCCCACCACAATAGGGCGGCCGCGGCCAGAACCACCAACGCTGATGAACCACCAGGTCTGGTAGAAAGCCGGCTTGAATCATCACTCCCAGACTCGCGCCGGTCTCGTTCCATACGCCATCGTTGTTGCAGGCGATCACGTGAAAGCGATAGTTGCCCGGGGGTAAGTGGGTGTAGAACGCCTGCCGCCGGGTTCCTGCGTTCTGCCAATCGGGATCGACGCCGTCGAGCTTATAGCGAAACATCACCCGCTCGGGAATGGCCAGGCTGAGGGCGGTGTAGTTAATTTCAAGTCTGTCGGTGTGCGCAGGCAGCGTGAGGTCGCTCGAACCCGGGTAGGCTTTTCCGTTGGAGATTACGGAAGTGATCATCACCGGGGGCGGCAAGCGGTTGAGATTTTTGTGCAGCGCCGCCGGGTCAAGCCAGGCAATGCCGCGGGTGGTGGCAAACCACAGCCGGCCATCGCGCGATTCAGCCAGCGAGGGCTCGGGAATTCTCTCTGCCGAGAGCCCCGGAAGCCCATCCAGCGCATCGAGGTGCTCGGCGGAAACCGCGTAGGCCGGGTCGCGGAGCCACTTCGCCAGCTCCCCGGCAGAGACATGGGTGATGCCGGAGAATCCGTTCATCCAAAGGTCGCCGGTTTCTGTCTCCAAGACGCCGGAGACTCGGCCCGGCAGGTTTTGGTCTTTCCACTGCATCACGTGGAATTGACCCTTGGTGAAAAGTTCGACGCCGCCCGTTCCGCCCATCCAGACGCGGTCACCGCGGACCGACATCGTCGTTTCCGAGACGCCTCGCGTGCCGTTGGGAAAGGAGAATCTTTGGAATCCGCTGCCATCCCACTTGATCAGGTAGTTGGAGAAGCCAAACCAGACGTTTCCCGCATCATCGCCGGCTAACGCTCCCAGGACGCCAGGCTTTCTGCCCAGCGCCTGATCTTCCCGGTTCCAGCGGCCATCGTGTGAGACGGTAGGTTCCGCCGGCCGCGGTATTGATCCATAGATCGTGGTTGCGATCCACGGCCAGCGACATGACCGGGCCAAACTCATCTTCGGGGTAGTGCATGGGTGACAAATCCTGATCCTGAAGAACGCCACAGGAGGCCTTCCCCTCCGCCGGCAGACCAGATGGTTCCATCGCGACAGAGTACGAAGACAGATGATCTGGCCGGTCTCAGGGAAAGCTGGTGATGGCGCCATCGGCAGCCACATGGGTGAGAGGCAGGCTCCGGTTGCCCGTCCAGATCGAGCCTTGTTCTCCGGCCACGATGCTGAAGTCATGTTCCTGGGCCGGGGGAAGCGGCAGGGCGGAGAGGGCGGTGCGTCGCAGCCGGTCCAGGCCGGAGTTGGTTCCGACCCATATGCTGCCCTCGCGATCGATCATCACCTTCCATACGGCGTCGGAGCTGAGCCCTCGCTGGGTGGTGAAGCTTTCCCCGGGAGCGTTGGCGGTCGCCCGCGGTTTGGGCCACTGGTCAACGTGGTCAAACCGTCGCAGACCCTGATCGCTTACCGCCCAGATAGCGCCGTCGGCGGCGAAGGTAAAGTCTCCGAAGCGAATATCCTGGCTGGTTCCTTTGGCGGGAGGGGCCTGAGGGATCGGAGCGCCGCCCTGGTTGGTCAGACGGCGGAGTCCATGGTCGTCGGAAAGCCAGATCGAGCCATCCGGGGCCTCATGGAGAAAAAGGTGTTATGCGTGGCCGCGGCCAGAACGAAGGCGGGGGAGGCTGCGCCAGGATCGTATTCGATGCGTTGAAATCTGGACTGGCCGAGAGGCATCGAGAGCAGAGCACCGGTCAGCGTTCTTACCCAAACGGTTCCTTCACGATCCACCAGGATGGCTGCGGGGAAGCCGCCTGGGTATCCATGTTCCGGACCGATCTGCTCGCAGACAGGCCCACTCATATGAAATAGGCCCCCCGATGCCTGCAACCACAAGGAGCCGTCGCGACCCTCGGCTATTCCTTCCATTTGCAGGACGGGAGTGCAACGCCGGTCGGTAAAGGTGGTCAGGCGTCCGTCTTTCCAGAAGAGAAGTCCGGCGGCACGCGTCTTGAGCCAGAGGCCCCCGGAGGAGGAGAGAAAAACGGCGTGAATTTCGCTGTTGCGTACGGCCCCGTTGGTTGCTTCCTCCACGGATTGGAAGCGCACTCCATCGAAGCGGAAGACGCCGGTCGAGGTGGTGAGCCACAGGTACCCGTCGGCGGCCTGCTGGATATCAACGACTGCTCCGAGGCCATTCTCGGAGGTCCACATGGTGTGATGGAAGTTGGTGAGTTCGGGAGCCGCCGCCGCCGCGACCGGTGCGCAGCACGTGCGAACGTGAGCGCGAGCGAGCGAAGCCGGTCTTCTGTAACAGTCTCCTCATAAGGATGACCCTGAACGATTCCACTGAGCGGTTGGGTAGCAACAGATAGGGCGTGGCCGGCATGGTGCCACGACCCGATTTTCGAACCTCCGATGATTGTAAACGCTGCTCACTGCGGGCAGCCGCGATGTTTCCTGTGGCATTACCACAGAGAAATGTGGCATGCTTATGTGGTATCGACACAGGAGCGGCGGATGACGGAATCGAAGCTGGATTTACTGCAAGGCACGCTGGACATGATGGTGCTGCAGACGCTGTTGACCATGGGAGCCATGCACGGCTACGGCATCGCCAGGCGCATCGAGCAGGTCAGCGGCGATGAAATCCTGCTCAACCAGGGCACGATTTACGCTTCGCTGGTGCGGTTGCAGCAGCGGGGATGGATCGCCGCGGAGTGGGGCACCTCGGATAACAACCGCAAGGCGAAGTATCTACTCCATTACGCCGGAGCGGCCGCAAGCAGCTGGCCGAAGATGCCGCGCACTGGCAGAGATTGACGCGGGTGATGGGCCGGGTGTTGGCTATGCCGGCCGAAGGAGGAGTTGTGATGAGCGCGCTACGAGAAGCGCTGCAACGGGTGCGCTCCTTCTTTCACAGGCGGCAGCGAGATTCGGAACTGGATGCGGAGGTGGCCGCGCATCTGGAGCTCGCGGTGGAAGAGAATATGCGCCACGGCATGTCTGCGGAAGAGGCGCGGCGACAGGCGCTGGTTCGCTTTGGCGGGGTGGCGCAGGCGAAGGAGCAGCAACGCGAAGCGCGGGGATTGCCGTGGCTCGATGTGCTGCTGCAGGATCTGCGGTTCACCTTCCGCACCCTGGGCCGGGACCGCGGATTTACGGTGATCGCCGTGATCATCCTGGGGTTGGGGATTGGCGCCAACATCACCGTGTTCAGCGTGGTGAATACCATCCTGCTGCGGCCGCTGCCGTTGCGCGATCCGCAGCAATTGGTTCGGATACTGTCCAAGAACACTACCGGTGGCGAATCCAGCATGACCTATTCCGCGGATGCCACGGAGGAATTTCAGCGGCGCAACCGTTCGTTCCAGTCCGTATCGGGCTACTTATGCCTTCTCCTGGCCCTGACAACCTCAAGCTGATGGGCAACGGACAGCCCACGCCGGTTACGGGCTTAACGGTAGGCGGAGAATTTCTTTCAGACGCTGGGCGTCGAGCCATCCCTGGGACGGCTCTTCACGGCAGAGGAATGCCTGCACAACAGCCGTCCCGTAGTGCTGCTGAGTCATGCGTTTTGGAAGCGGCAGTATGCCGGCGATCCTGGGATTGTGGGACAGGCTATCGACTTGAATGGGACACCCGTCACCGTGATTGGCGTGCTGCCGGATAGCTTTGACTTCGGTTCGATTTTTGCTCCCGGCTACAAGGTCGATATGTACGGTCCGGTGATCTACGACGATATCCGTGACGAAGGAAATACCATGGCGCTGATCGGCCGCCTGAAGCCGGGAGTGAGCCTGGCGCAAGCCCAGGCTGAGGCCGATCTTATCTTTCCCACGCTTCTGCAGATCTCAAGCATCCCGAATATGGCGGCGGCTACACCGGCAAACTGCTGGGGTTAAAGGATTACGTCAGCGGCAAATTGCGCCGGTCGCTGATCGTGCTGTGGTGCGCGGTGGGCTTGATTCTGCTCATTGTGTGCGTGAACCTCTCGAATCTGCTGCTTGGCCCGAGCGGCCGCGCGCAGCAAGGAATTTGCCATGCGCACGGCGCTGGGCGCGAGCCGCGGCAGGCTGGTGCGGCAGTTGTTGACGGAGAGCCTTGATACTCTCGTTTGCCGGCGCAGTCCTTGGCCTGGGAATTGCGTTTGCCATCACCGCCTATCTCGCCCACCAGGGGTCGATCGCGCTGCCGCTGCTGAGCAGCGTGCGCATCGATGGGGCTGCGCTGGCCTGGACGCTGTTGGTTGCCGTGGCCGCGGCGGTTTTCTTCGGTCTTGCTTCCGGCGCTCAGGATTTCCAGCGGCAACTTGCAGGAGGCTCTCAAAGACTCGGGCCATGGGACGAGCGACGGCAAGAAGCATGAGGGGCTGCGCTCGGCGTTGATCGTTTCGGAGATTGCGCTGGCCTGCGTGCTGCTGGTGGGCGCGGGATTGTTGTTGCGGAGTTTTCTGCGCATTCTCGATGTGGATCTTGGCTTCGAGCCCAGCCGGGCCGCTTCGATCAGCGTGGATTACGACGATGGAGGCGATGCGGCGAAGAGAAGCGCGATCTGGCAGGAGGTGCTGCGCCGGGTGGAGGCGATTCCGGGAGTGGAGACGGCGGGTATCACCGATAACCTGCCCATGAGCCGGAATCGAAGCTGGGGCATCCAGGCGAAGGGTAAACAATATCGCAGAGGGGAATTGGAAGACACCTTTGTCTATATCGTTTCGCCCGGGTATCTGAACGCCATCGGCATGCACCTGGTGAAGGGCCGCGACATTCAGTTGGGACGACAATGACAAGAAGGAAGGGGTCGTCATCATCAACGAGACGGTTGCGCGCCGGCTTTGGCCGGGGCAGGACCCCATCGACCGCATGGCGAGTGCGGGCGGTACGGATGTCCGCGTGATTGGGGTGGTGGCCGATGTCCACGAGAGCAGTGTGGAAGGCAGACCGGGCTGGCAAATGTATCTGCCCGGCGTTTCGCCTCTCAATTTGGGCCGGACGGAGCACAGCTGGTGGTGCGCACCAAGTTGCCCCCGGAAACGCTTGCTGGTTCAGTGTGATGAGTACTTTGCGGGAAATCAATCCGGCGCAGCCGGCGACGGAGTTCCGGCCGATCCAGCGGCTGGTGGATCACGTGGTTTCACCACGCCGGTTCTTCGTTTTGTTGGTGGGAATATTTGCCGCGCTGGGATTGATTCTGGCTTCGCTGGGAATTTATGGCGTGATCTCGTATTCGGTGACCCAGCAGACACAGGAGATCGGGATTCGCATGGCGCTGGGCGCAAGCCAGGCACGGGTGCAGTTGGGAGTGATCGGGAAGACGCATGCTGCTGGCGTTGATCGGGATTGCAACCGGGACGGTGGCGTCATTCATGACTGCTCATTTGATTGCGTCGCTTCTGTTCGGGACACACGGCCACCGACCGGGCTACGTTCCTGAGCATGATTTTGTTGCTGCTGATGGTGGCGCTGTTCGCCGGATATATACCGGCACGGAGGGCTTCGCGGATTAATCCGATGATTGCTCTCCGCAATAACTGATGGCTAGAGCAGTTTCGCAATTACAGTGGACTGAAAAGATCGCGAGGTGTGGTTTTCCTTGGGAGAAAACCACGAAAATGCCTGTTGCTTCGGACTACACCAATTGCGAAACTGCTCTAGATCTATTACTTCGGCAACCACTTTCAAAAGCAGTGACATTCATTTGCCTTCAGATTGGGATTTGGCAACCTTGCCAAATAAGTCGTTTGTTTCATGAAGATGCTCAAGGTGCTCAAGTAATTCATTTGAGCATCTTGCCTCGTTGACCGGCGGGTACTAGAGCATTTTCACTTCTACTCTGCACAGTCAAGCGCCGCGAAGTGCGGCTTTTCTTGAGGAAAAGCCACGTCGGAAGTGGTTGCTCTGTATGCACCAGAAGTGAAAATGCTCTAATCCTCCGGAGGGGGCAAAGTCCACCACCAGGCACCTGATTTTCCGTCTTTGGAGCTACGAACGCCGATATCGAAATTGGCTACATCGACGCCGTAGGCGGTGGCAATGAGCTCGGCCATGGTGGCCTGGGTAAGGAAATACCGGTCGCCCTGGATGGAGTTGCCGTGCATAAAAGGGTTGGACGTGAACGGACTGGTGTGGACGTCGGCGATAATGAACGACTTGGGGGCGTCTGGAGTCTGAGCGTGCGACGAGACGGAGAGAATCGCGAAAAGGACGAGAATCGGTCGCATCAGGCAAGCCTCACGGTTGCGCGGATCGAGTGCTGAATACTACTTAGGTCAAACGCGGAAATGACGGTGGCGTTATCAAGAATGAGAAAAATTTAGAGATCGATCTTTGAGACCTTGGTTTCTGTGCGGATCAGGAAGCGGGTGGTCCAGAGAATTTCAGAGAATTTGGTGGTCAGACGAAATTTTGGTTGTCATCCATGATAGGTAATGGTCAAGGGGAAACGGAGATTCCCGTTGACCATTACCTATCATGGATGACCACCAAAATTGACCACAAATATTGACCACAAATCTTACGATCCGCAAACTTCCCACCACCGAACTTGTGGATTGGGCGAGCCTTCCCGCAATCAACTCGGAAGGTGACTCATTATGTTTAGAACTGTTCCACTTGGATCCACCACAAAGAAGCGGCGAACGCCCCAAGGCTCGTCAGTCAGCGGGTAGGCGATTTCAAGGCCGCGGTCCGTGGCATCGGCGTAGACCTTGTCAACATCCTCGACCTCTATGCTCACATTGGGCAGCAACGCTGAACTACCATCATCATGCAAGACACTGATCTGGGATGTCGGATTGCTTGGCGATACGAACGTCGTGATGAAGCCCATGTCCATTCCGACGTTGAAGCCCAAAAAGTCAACGTAAAACGCGCGGCTCTCATCCATCTGCTTGGACCTGATGTCCGGCACGACGCGCCTAATATTCATAGGTTGACACTATCATGCGAGAGGCGAAGCCGGGAGACAATCAGGGGATGTTCTCGTTCAGCGCGTAGTTGAACGTCGTGTAATTTGGTCAAGTAAGACGGGATTTTTTCTGTGCGGCTGCGCGGTTTTTGATGGGGGTTATTCCGTCTCTGTCCCGCAAATGCCCGCCCAGTAGCCAAAAAATGGTGCGTATTGAGTGTGCGTTATCGAAGATATAATACGGGAAAAACGCGTTAAATAACCGTACGCTTCAGGCCGAGACAGGAGCGTCAAGCATGCACAGTTGAGAGGTCATCCGATTGCTAGAACAGGAGGGCTGGCAGGAGGTCAACCAACGTTGGTAGCCACAAGGGTTTAAGCACCCTACGAGGCCCGGCAGGGTAACGGTGCCGCATCCCAATCGGGACATTCCACGAGGAACACTAAAAGGTATCGAAAAACAGGCGGGCCTCAAGTTTAGATGACCGCCGCGCGGAGCGAAGCAAATGGAATATATCGCTTACTTGCACAAGACCAAGGCGTCGGATTTCGGAGTCAGCTTCCCGGATTTTCCGGGATGTATCACCGCGGGGAAATCCCTGGAAGAAGCGCGGCGGTTTGCCGCCGAGGCGCTAGGTTTGCATATTAAGGGCATGGAGGAAGACGGCGAAGCGATCCCCGAACCTTCGAGTCTTGATGAGTTGGAGGGCGATCCGTCCATGGAGGGTGCGGTTGCCGTACTAGTGAGTGTACCGGCGACAGACGCGACAGTACGAATCAACATTACCGCACGCGAAAGCCAAATCGAAGAGATAGATGCTCTAGCGGAGGCGAGAGGCATGACCAGGTCGGCATTTATGGTGCAGCGGTCTATCAAAAAGCCCTCTATCAAAAAGGCAGCGGCCCATCGCCGACGAAAACCATCGCGAGGTACTCGCTAGGCCTTGCGCGCGGCGTGTGTGCTTGCCACGGCTGGACGATGCGGGGACAGGAAGGTGTGAAGAACTTGACGAATGTATACATCCAGCTATTGTTACGTATATGCTGATCGTATGCTGGGAAAATAAGCAGAACGATGGGGGTAACTTCGTCTGTAATGCACCCCAAAAGTGAGACACGGCGGTAGGGGGAAAATGGGGACACTCAGCGGTCATAATGGAGATGACCGATGAGCAAACAGAGGCGCTATAGCGCGGAGTTCAAGCTGGATGCGGTCAGTCGCATGGGGCAGGGTGCAAGACCGTCACCGCCTTGGCGGAGGAGTTAGGTATCCGGCGGAAGTTTTTATACTAGTGGCGTGATCAGTTGCAGGCTGGCGGCAAGGCGGCGTTGGAGCGGGCGCAGGGAAGCCCGCCAGGAAGCAAATCGAAATCAGTTTCACAGCCCGCAGCCGGTGCAGCGGAGTTGCGGATCGCTGAACTGGAGCGGCTGCTGGGCCGCAAGCAAGTGGAACTGGATTTTTTCAAACGAACCTTCGAGCAGGTCAGGGGAGCAGCGGCGAATCGTACCAGCGATGGCGGCAAGGGGTCTATCGCAGCATCGAAGCCTCACTCTCATTCGAAGGAGTAGGACTGACCGTGGAACGGCAATGCCAGTTGGCCGAAGTGAGTCGAGCGGGCTTCTATCGTTATTTGCAGCAGACCACGCCTGAACAGGCGGACTTATTGTTGCGCGCACGCTTGCAAGAGTTAGCGGTGGAGCATCATCGTCTTCGCGGCTACCGGATATTGACTAGAATGTTGCAGCGCGAAGGGCAGGTGGTCAACCACAAGCGCGTACTGCGCTTGATGCGAGAAGACAATCTGCTGAGCTTGCGGCGGATAAAGTATGTGTTTACGACGGATTCGCGGCATGATCTGCCGATTTATCCGAACCTGGCGCGTCGTGTGGCATTGACGGCGCTGAATCAGCTGTGGGTGGCCGACATTACTTACATTCGACTGCGCAGCGAGTTCGTCTATCTGGCGGTGGTTTTGGATGCGTATTCGCGACGCGTGATCGGTTGGGATTTGGGGCGCACATTGCAGGCGGAGCTGGCGATTGGAGCTTTGCAGATGGCGCTCAAGCGGGCGCAACTGGAAAGCCGAGGAACTGATCCATCACTCCGATCAAGGCGTGCAGTACGCGTCGCTTGAATACACGCAGATACTGGAGCAGCGCGAGATTCAGATCAGCATGAGTCGTCGCGGCAATCCATATGACAACGCACGCGCGGAGCGATTTATGCGAACGCTAAAAGAAGAGGAGGTGTACGGAACGGATTACCAAGATCTAGAAGACGCACGCAGTCGAATCGGTGAGTTCTTGGAGCAGGTGTATAACCGCCAAAGGCTGCATTCAGCATTACGTTATCTGACACCGGAAGAGTTTGAGCGGGCAAGCGAAGCTCGAGGAAGTGACGGCGCTGATGGAAGCGGTGGAAAACCAAATGCAGGTTTCCCACCGCTCCCACAGGCCTTGGAAATCCCTCCAGGATTTCCACACTCCCTCGGCTCGGCGACTGCTTATCAATAAAATGATAACGAAAAACGCTGAAGTGTCCCCAATTAACGGAACTCGGCGTGTCTCAGCTTAGGGGTGCAGTCCAGTCTGTCCCCGAAAGGTCCCCCGAAAGGTCGTCCATCACGATAACCTTCACGATGCCCCAAACATCCAAAACCCATTGAAAAGGAGATGCCATGAAGAAGGGATATTGGATTGTTGTCTATCGTTCGATCTCGGATGAAGCAGCCGTGAAAGCCTATGCGGCAGCAGCCGGGCCCGCTCTCGAGAGTCTCGGCGGACGCCTTCTGACCCGGTCCACCAGCCAGGTTCAGCCCCACGAAGCCGGGTTGCCGCAACGGGCGGTCCTGGTCGAGTTCGAGAGCTACGAAACCGCGCTTGCCGCTTATGAAAGCCCAGCGTACAGGAAGGCGCTTGAAGCGCTTGACTCCGGCGCAGAGCGTGATTTCCGAATCGTGGAGGGCGCATAAGACCGCCCGTCCGGACATTTCCCTGCAACAGATCAGATCGTCCGCCGCCGCCATCCTTCAGAATTTAGTGGTCAGACCGGGACTGTCACTTAGGGAAACGTTCCAGTCCCGTCTGATCACAAATCTTCCATAATCATGCACACGAGGAGAACCATGCAGAGCAGGCGCGTTTTTGTCACGCGATCCACGCTGTTGGCAGGGGCTTTCGTCCTTGGCGCAGGGCGTGGAACACGGCTCGCAGGCTTGCGCTCGGGAATTGACCCTGCATCCATTGACCGTTTCCGGAGCAAGCTGAACGGGCGCTTGATCCTGCCCGATGATCCTGACTATGACACAACACGCGCAGTCTCCTCGCAAAATCCGGAAACCGACAAGCGGCCGGCGATGATCGCTCGATGCAAGACCGAGCAGGACATTCTGCGATCCATCGATTTCGCCCACGAGCATGAGCTCGAGATTGCTGTTCGTTCCGGTAACCACAGCTTTCTTGGATGGGGAACCTGTGATCGCGGAATTGTGATTGACCTCTCGCCCATGAAGAGTGTCACAGTCGATCCCGCCAGCAAAACAGCGCTGGTGAGCACGGGGAACAACGCCGGGGAGATCCTTGCGTCGACTGCCCGCTTTGGACTCGCGCCCGTGCTCGGTGAGTGCCCCACCGTCGGCGCGGGACTCGCCTTGGGCGGTGGCTTGGGCTGGCTTTCCGGTCTGCACGGAGCAACCTGCGATAACCTCCTGGCATCCCGGCTGATCACCGCGGATGCAAAGGTCTTGGATGTCGACGACAGTCGCAATCCCGATCTCATTCTGGGCGATCCGTGGCGGCGGTGGAAACTTCGGAGTGGCCACCCAGTTTCAATATCGGCTGCATCCGGTCAGCGAAGTGCTCGCAGGAAGCTTCATCTACCCCGTCAAAATGGCCCGTGACCTGTTCCGGGCGTTTCGTGACTTGATGTCGACTGCGCCCGACGAGCTGCAGGCTGAGTGCCAGCTGAGGACCGATCGCGATGGGCAGTTCTCTGTGGAGTTTGTCTACTCTGGCAATCTGGACAGAGGCGAGAACCTGCTCAACCAATTCCGAAAGATCAGCCCACCCGATCACGACTCGTTAAAGCGGCGAGCGTATGCAGACTTGTATGCGATGGGTGACTGGGAAAGGTCCTGGAAATTCCAATTCGTCAAAGCAACGTACGTTGAGCGCGTTTCCGATGAAGTTATCGACCTGATCGTCGATCGATTCGCACAGCGACCGCCTACCTGCGAAACGGCTTTTAATTTCGATCACTACATGCATGGGCAAGTGTGCCGGGTCCCGGAAAATGCAACGGCATTCTCGCTGCGCAAGCCAGGCGCCGTACAGCTCGGCTTCTGGACCGAGTGGAAGAGTCCCACAGATGCTTCCAGGTGCATGCCCTGGGTAAACGAGACATTCAGGCTCCTGCAGCCCTACACCGGCGGGCGCATCTATGCCAATTACATGGCCTCAAGCGGGCCGCAGGCTGCACAAAGTGTTTTCGGACCGAACTACGAGCGTCTCGTCCAGATCAAGAAGAGGTACGATCCAGCCAATTTATTTCATCTCAATCAGAACATTGATCCTGGTTGAAAGCCTGCCTACGACCGAGCAGTTCAGCCCGCTGGAGCAATACTGTTTCTCCGGTAGTTTCGGGGGGAGATGCGGGACATCCATGATAGGTAACAGTCTAGGGGAATCTCCGTTTCCCCTTGACTGTTACCTATCATGGATGTCCCGAAAGGTCATGAGGGGTTCGTCCGCCGATTATATGCTGGGCGTCTTTCCGCAGAGCTGCGGCCCAAAGCCGTGGGGATCAGATCCAGAAGGCGCCGACCTAATTCGGACAAGTGTGATCCTTTCGCTCCTTAGGCACTCCCCATCGCCAAATAGTCGTTTGCAAAGACCAACGTTTACTACGCAGGTTGCAGGAATGATAGCCTTGCACACGAGCGAGAAAGTCCCAGGCAAAGAAAAGGTGGAGACAATCTCAGATGAGGTCTAGATTGCTCCATCTCCAATCATTTTGACTGCTGTATGAGAGCCGGGCCTGATTGCGTGATGACACTATGAAAATCATCGTACAGATCTCACTAGACTTTACCTCCATCCCCAAAGCTCTCGAAACCGCGCGGCTCGCGGTCCGTGCAGGAGTCGACTGGTTGGAGGCGGGCACTCCCCTCATCATTTCCGAAGGAATGAACAGTATTCGTGCTCTGCGCGCCGAGTTTCCCGACGTTCCCATTGTGGCTGACCTGAAGGCCATGGATGGGGGTTGGATTGAGGCCCAGATGACCGCAAAGGCGGGAGCGACCCACGTCGTGGTCATGGAGCGTGCTCATCCGGAAACGATCAAAGCGATGGTGCAGGCCGCAAAAGATTTTGGTCTGAAGGTTATGGGTGACAATCTCGCCGCCGAGGACAGGGTCGCGGCCGCAAAAAGGCTCGAGGATCTTGGCTGCGACTACGTCATTCACCATATCGGGTACGACGAACGCCGCGGCCTAGCGGCGATGGGAAAGCCGTATCCCAGTCCGCTCGATCAATTGCGAGAGGTCGTTGCGGCGGTGGGGGTGCCAGTCCAGGCGGTTGGCGGTCTTTCGGTTGAACAGGCGATCCGCACTCCTGAGTTCGGAGCGCGTCTGGTTGTTCTGGGCGCTCCCCTCATTGAGGGCAGCAATCTCGAAGACCAGCTCCGTTTGATTTGCGACAGAGTTCATAGCTATCAGCACTAAGCGCATCCTGGACTACGTCGTTCTTCCCATAAATCTTCCGAGCAATATCAGTCCTCGAACGTCTGTGTCTCAGAGGATTGTCATCAGGTTGTGAACGTCTACTCGCTACATGAGCGGAGTCCGCGTGGGATGTTTCTACTCCTCACAGCTGCATTCTTGGCGGTTATGGCCCCAAGCGCGTCTTATCAGCAAGCGAAGTCTCAGCTCGCTCCTCTCAGATTTGACGTCGTCTCGGTAAAGCCCAACAAGTCCGATCAATTTGCCCACATGGAAGGCACTGTGACAAGACACACAAACCCGGCGACAGACAGGAGGTACCCCATGAATCTTTCTGAAGACCTCTTGAGCTTAGGCGGCAATCAACTTCTTTTTCTCTGCTCATTTAGCCGCATCTTTGCGGTCGCCAAGGCCCCCCACCATGGCCGCTGTGAAGATGCAGAATATTAACTTCAGCTAATCCAGATTTCAACGAGAGTTTAGCCGGACCAAGGCAAACTGGAACTAAAGAAATGGGCGTCTCCGCGAAACCTTGTCTGCAGCGTTCTGCTACCGCTGGGCGGAGGACTTCAGGAGACGCCCGTCGCCGTTCGTCTCGTTGGCACGAATTGCTCTAGCAAAGACGCGAGTCGGGGGCTGAGATGGAGGCGTTTGATCTCCTTTTGGAGCAAATCGGACGGCTGTGCCTCGGCTTTCAACGCATAGCGAAGGTATGACAGCTGCATGTGCCAGAGTGCATGCTCAAGGTCTTTGTCACTTCGAATTTGGAATGTCGTCCATCCTGAATTCGGCACCCAGCGATGCTCCGCAGCTAAATGTTCCTCCAATAACACCTCGCGTATCGCGCGCGTGAACGGAATATCGACGGCTCCCCAAGCATGTACATGACCGATTTCCGCTTTATCGAACCGGAATTCCTCCGCGCTAAACATGTGTGGACGTACCGACACATGCGGCCACGTAGCGATGGTCTCCTTGAGCTTTCTCACCCTGGTCAACATCTTCCCCCCTCTCCACTCCTGGTTTGATGGTGGATTCCAAATGCCAGATTCAAAGTCGCGGACGAATTGCCAGTGAAATAGTAGCGAACTGCTGCGTGCGTCCGACGTGGTAGGAATTCAGTTGCGACCAATGGGGGCTCGAGCTGGTTCACTAGCGGCGCAAGAGGAAATACACTATATAGGTTGGATTTGGGCTCTGCAGGTCCCCAAGCATGTGCGCATCTGATTCCATTGCCGAGCAGCATCACCAGCCGAGCAAGCGCAGTGTGGTGCAAGTTTTTAAGCAGATCCCTGTGACAGCTTTACGGCCGTTCATCGATTGCTTCATGATTGTCGAGTTTCCTTCTCCTGAAAAAGACGTGCATATGCCGGAACCGAGCCCGGTGGCGGCGTTTTCGTTCCGGGGAGAATGTCGTATCGATGGCGGTCATCGAGTACCGCCTGCAGTCTTCACTGGCCCGCGTGAAACGTTGCGGGCTCACGACCACCGCGACGGCCACGCCGTGCTACTAGCGAAGTTTACGCCGGTAGGTGCCGCTGCCGTTCTGCGCCCACCGCTCGATGAGTTTGCCGGGACGACCACTGATCTTACAGAGATCCTCGGACGCCCCGAGGAATTCATGCAACTCCGTGAACAACTGATCGAAGCCCAAAACCATGTATGTCGCGTAAAGCTTCTTGAAGCCTTCTTGCTCGCCCGGATCCGTCTGTCCGAACCTGACCCGCTGATCGCTGCGTCGATCGCCTGGCTCGAGCAGGCTCAGACGACCAGACGGATCAACGACCTGGCGGAGTATATCGGCTTAAGCCAGAGCGCGCTGGAACGCCGTTTCCGCCGGGTTGTAGGGCTTTCACCCAAGAGATTCTCTTCCTTGGTGCGGTTGCAGCGTGCAGTGCGGCTACGCCAGGCAGGTGCCGATCTCGCTTCAGTGGCTCGCGCAGCAGGGTATTTCGATCAATCGCATTTCATCAACGATTTCCGCAGAGCAATCGGAAGCGCGCCAAACACTTTTTTGCGCCGACCTACGGTACGCTGAAACGCCGAATTCTTCCAATACAGACCATCATTTCCATAACTAGTCTGAAACAGTAAGTGCTCAGAGGCCAGCGATCTGAGCGAAGCCGTACAGATTGCGGATCCCACCCTGCGCTGCGCTAAGGGGTAATGTCGAGGTGCGTCCGTGGGCTTTATCAGTTCCCTCCAGTACTCCAGACATCAGGGAGGCAGCATGATGACGACCGGAATTGCCGCAAGGCAGACGAAAACGCTAACAGGATCGACACAAGCGTTGGTGCTAAGTACGATTTGGGCCGGATGCGCGGTTGCCGTGCCTCTCGTGATAATCGCCAACATCGCCGTAGAATTGACACCGCATACACGTGGGCTCGGCTTTTTTCCTCAGCTCCGGTATGCGCTGATAACGCCTGCATGCTGGATCGGTGCAGTAGGAGCAGCGTTCCTCTATCGCTTTCTCAAAGAGCACTTTGGCAGGCCGCGATGGGTGCTGAGCGGGTTTCTGTTTGCAGTCGCCCTCGCCGTATTACTGTTGATGAGTCTTGCCGGCCCCAAAGGTCTTGCGGGAGCAGCCACTCCCACAATCCTATGCGCTGCGGCCGTACTCGCACTTCTTGTGCCGCACTTCGTAGACCGCGTAGACCGCCCTCGCCGGATCATAGGCATTGCGGCCACGATCGTCTTCGGGGCGCTTGAAGTTGTTGGCGTGATTGCGGCGCTCGCAAGCGAGCGCGTCGCACCTCCAGGCCCCAGCGGCATGGCCTTCAACATTCCGCGCACTATGTTCGACGCCGACCAGAAATTCATCGACCTGCCCAGCGGAGCGCGCCTTCACTACGTCGATATAGGAACAGGCCCGACACTCCTCTTCCTGCATGGCAATCCGGCATGGTCGTTTCAATGGCGCGATCTCATCAATGGGCTTCATGGCTCGTTCCGCTGCGTCGCGCTCGATTACCCCGGCTTCGGCATGTCCTCTGTGTCGGCAGAGTATGGTTTTACGCCACGCGAGCAGAGCCATGTGGTCGAAGAGTTCGTCGACCGCCTCGGGCTGCAGGACATCACACTCGTGATGCAGGACTGGGGAGGCCCAATCGGCATCGGCCTGGCCGAGCGCCGTCCAGAGCTCATTCGTGGATTCATCCTGGGAAACACTTGGGCATGGCCGACAAGTCGAAAAGAAGGGCGCGGGGGGTTCGCAAAGCTTGCCGGCGGTCCAATTGGTGAATTCGTGCAGATGAACTTCAACGGCTTCCCTCTACTTGCACTCAAGCAAGGCATTGTCCGCAAGCTGCCGGAAGATGTTGTCAACGTGTATATGGACCCGTTTCGTCCGCTCGACCGGCGCGGCGTGGCTATTTTCTATCCAGGACAAATCCTGGCCGCGTCCGACTACCTCGCGGAGTTAGAAGCAGGGCTCGGTCGCATCAACGACAAAAGAACACTCATCTTCTGGGGTATGAAGGACCCGGGATTTCCGCCACCCGATCTTCACCGCATGGAAAGGGTCTTTTCCAACCACAAGACAGTCGAGTTCCCCAACGCGAACCACTTCTTCTTCGAAGACACAGCTCCGCAAATGATCGAAGAAATAGGCCCCTTTGCCTCAAGCAAATAGAGGCGGCCGCGCAAAAGTCGAGATAGGGAATGAATGATAGGGAGGATTCTCTTGACGCCAACGATTTTTCTTCGGATCGCATCGGTATTAACGCTTATTCACTGCATTGGACACACTCGTAGCGTCTTCAGAGGCCCATTGCATGGAGCCGAAGAGATAGCGGTAATCGATACCATGAAGACACATTCGTTCGACTTTTCTGGCTTTCAACGAAATTACTGGGATTTTCATCTCGGCTTCGCCTGGTTTCTCACGGCGATCCTCGTTTTCCAGGTACCACTGTTTTGGTATCTGGCGTCTGCAGTTAAGGCCAGTTCGCTTGCCGTGCGGCCAATCCTGGCTTTGTTCTCAATGAACTTTCTGGCAATGGCCATCGTGTCCTGGAAATATTTCACCCTCGGACCGATCGTTATTGAGTTGCTCATCGCCGCCTGCTTGATATCAGCTTTTGCGACGGCGTCGCCGGCCAGCGCGCAATGACCAATGTCCCGCACAAATCTTTTGACCACTAAATTCTGACCACTAAATTCTGACCACTAAATTCGTGACCACTAAATTCGTGACCACTAAATTCCCGATTTGGCGGTTACGTTGGAGAATGGCCAGTTGATCATTTGACATGTAGCTGTAGTTGTGACGGTATGGGGTACGTCCTGTCTGTCACCTGGTTGTTTGTCACATGGTTGTTTCGATATCGATAATTCCCACTAACTGCTCAAAGAGCCGCTCCAACCTATCCGCGAGCGAATCGTCTTTCGTAAGAATCCCCGTATGCACCGCCGACGTCTGGATGATGGTGCTGCGCGGCGCGATCAGCCATTGGAAGCGTTCTCTCTGCGAGAGCTTTGCGATTGGCCCGGCTGTCTCGTCGCCCGCGCAGATGCGTACTACCCCGTCTGCGTGCTGTTTCACCGTTTCGAGGTCGAGCATCGGCCACAGCGTTCGCAGCCGCGCCTCGTCAACGTGGACCTTGGCCTCGAGCAGACGCTTCTCCAGGCAGAAGACGATTACGCCGATATTGAGGAACTCCTGCCGCTCGACGCGCGGGACCAATCGCAGCACGGCATAGTCAAACGAAGCTTTGCTGAGCACGGATCGCCTCCTGTTCGAAGTTTACTGCTGCCGCCAGACGGTGACTCAGGTACTTGAAGTACTGTGCGCGGCGTTCCTCCGCGGTCGTGGCGCCGGAAGCGATCCAGGCATCGGGGACCAGGTTGAGAATCGCGCGCAGCACGGCGGGTGTGAGGCGTTGACGGGCCAACGCGGACGCGTCCGCTATCGTGCTGGCCCACGGCAGCAGCACGTGCTGCTGAATCGCCGGGAAGGGCGACTCGGCCTTCTCTTCCGCCGTCTCCCAGTTGTGGTGGAAGAACAGCGCCGCGCCGTGGTCGATGAAGTGCAGCGAATGGTGCCAGATCAGCAGATTCGGGTTACGCGGGGTGCGGTCTACATTCTGCACGAAGGCGTCGAACCACACCGCCATCGACGCGATCTCGGGCGTCGCGCGATCGCCCGCCGCAGGGTCGAACATCGTCGAGCCGGGCAGATAGTCGAGCGCAAGATTCAGCCCCGTGCTGGCCTTGAGTAGATGACGAATCTCTGCGTCCGGCTCGTTGCGTCCGAGCGCTGCGTCGACTTCGGCAAAGACCAGCTCGGGCACCTTCAACCCCAGCACCCGGCCGATCTCACCGGCTACCAGTTCCGCGACCAGCGCCAGCGGGCCTTGCCCTGCTCCGCGGAACTTCACAACGTAGAGCCCGAGGTCGTCCGCCTCGACGATCGCGGGCAGTGAGCCGCCCTCGCGCAGTGCGAGGACGTAACGGATAGTCTGGACGGTACGCAGCATCGGTTTAGTGTATCGACAACCGAGACCTGGTAGGGACGAAGTAACCTCCAATCTATTCTGAGCAGTAGGGCCAGACTCGATCCCCGGAGTTTCGGAAGGAGTTTCGTGGACACGGACCTGACACTTTGGACGGACAGGCATTCAGGAACAACCGGAGTAACCACAATATTAAAGATTAGGGTTTAATTTCTCTGTCCCCTCGATTTCCGTCACCCTTTCACGAAAATGTGGACGGACCACATCGATAGGTTAATCCATAGCTGCCCATTCGAGGCGTTCAAGGCGTAGCCCGGGTTTCCTACAGAATTGACGCCGCCATAAAGTGTGGCTTGCGAATTGAAGATCTCATACCAGGTACCGGTGTCGCCGTTGAGATCCACCGCGTATTGGGTGTCACTCCACTGTCCGTTGCCGGCATTAACGACCACCAGCAGCACGTCGCCACCATCATCCCACCGTTTGAAGCCCACGACTCCGTTCGTTCTATCGGTGTGGGTAATCTGCCCTGCGGGGGAGCGGAGAGCAGAGTGGTTCCACCTGAGGTTATTGACATCCGACACCATTCGCTGCATCGGCCCGCCAAGGTCGTCGCCTATGCGCAGCCAGTCGAGCCGGTTGTCGAAACCCGGACCAACCCACGGATTCCAGAAGCCATCGATCTGTCCTTCAGTACCCATGAAGAGCATCGGGGTACCGGCGAGTGTTGCGTTAAGCGCCCAGGCGAGGCGGCACTTGGCGCGCGCATACCCATTTAACCTGCCGCCATATCGATCGCAAAGATAATGCCCACCCACACTAGGGTCGTTGTAAATCTGGTCATGCGAGCCGGTTAGATAGTTCACGACATGCCAGGGATTTGGATCGGAAAAATTCCCAATTCTTTGGCAAAGAAAGTCAACTACATTGGTACCGTTGAGGATGTCATACATCCGCCACGGGCTGTCTAGATCCCAGATCGCGCAAAACCCAAGGTAACCCCACGGATCATGCCAAGAGGATACGCTCGTCCCACTATCGTTGCCGTTGTACTCAGCGATCAAGTACTTGCTGGGGAAATCATTGCGCAGGGACCAGATGATTTCTGAGAGCGCGGCGGGATCGATTGCCTGCACTGCGTCGAAGCGAAGACCGTCTACACCGTAGTCACGCAGATACATCCGGGCATTGTCGAGAAGGAAATCCTTCACCTCTTGCTGCCATGTGGCAAATCCTTCGCCCCAAGGAGTGTGGTGCCCGTGAACGTGGTAGATGCCACCCGGTATCCCGTTGTCGCCTGAGCAGTTGCCATCGTACTGCCAGTATCGGTTGTTGTTCGTGGCAGCATGGTTATAGATGACATCAAGGATCACCGCCAGGCCGATGCTGTGGGCCGCATCGATGAGTTGAATAAGCTCCGCAACAGCCTTCTCGGGGGAGGTCGCGTACAGGTTTTCCGACGCGAACATGTCCGAAGGACCATAACCCTCACCCGCTCCATTCTGGACGTCAGCCTGGAAGTTGGATATGGGCAGTAGCTCGATTGCGTTGAAGCCCAAGTTGCGGATGTACGGGAGACGGTTCTTCAAGTCAACGAAGGTCGCGGTCGGACTCGGATCGTGGACCCCATCGTTGCGCCCCGTAAAGGAACCCACGTGTAGCTGGTAGATGATGAAGTTCTGAAATGACGGGGTTGTAAATGGGGCACGGGCCTTGGTGAAAGGGGTTGGATCGATAACATAACCCTGATCTGTCGCGTCAGACCCCTCAACCTGCAAAGCTCGTGCATCCGTTCGCATATGCGGACCGGAGGTGTCGTTGTCCTGCCCTGGTCTGGTGGTGATGCGGTACTGGTACCGCGTATTTACTTTCGCCGCAATCCCGTCGGCTGACCAGTTGTTCGTGCCAGCCTCGCTAGCGAGTGTGAAGCTCGTGTTCGCCGCGGGATAATCCATGATCACATCAATCTGCTGAGCAAACGGAGCCCAGACACGGAACCGCACAGTGCCATCCGGATAAAGTAGGCTACCCATGCCATCGTTCTTCGCTGACGGTGCTTTCATGACACCTCCACGTGACTAGAATCCTATCGGTATCGGATACTAACAAGCTTTCTTGCGCGCAAAGTGTGAAATTCGAAGTTTCATATCCTCGTAAAGAGGCGTTTGAAGATTTGTGGTCAGAAGATGTGTGGTCAGACGGGACTGGAACTTTGCTGGAAGCGGTAAAGAAGCGACCCACCCTGCAGGTCTAACGCTCGGGTGATCGAGAGTCTATGTCCCCCCGCCGCCGGGATCACGCGAAAAGGATTAACTTTCCTTAATACATCCCGCAGTGAAAGTTCATCCAAAACAAGTCATCCATCCCTCATTCATTCCGCAGCGCCACCATGGGTTCCACGCCCGCGGCGCGCCATGCGGGCAGCGCCGACGCGAGCAACGCTGCAAGTCCTAACGCCAACGTGGCCGATGCCAGCATGACCGGATCCCATGGTCTTACGCTGAACAATTGCTGCGTCATCAGCTTGCCGGCGCCGATCGCGGCGGGAATGCCGATCGCCAATCCGATGGCCACCTGGGAAAAGGCGCCCCTCAGCACCATGCGCAACACCCTTCCGCGATCGGCGCCCAGCGCCATGCGGACGCCGATCTCACCCGTGCGCTGCTCCACCATGTAGGCCATCACGCCGTACAGGCCAACCGCCGAAAGCACCAGTCCCAGCGCACCGAAAAGCGTCGTCAGGGTCGCAATCATGTCCTCCTGCTGAAAGTCTCCACGGACAACCTTGTCGTACGAGTCCACCCCATACAGCACCAGATCGGGATCGACACTCGCCAACGCTTTGCGCACCTTTTCTTCTATCCCCGGAGGATTGCCGGGCGCCCAAATCACGATGTTGTACAGGTAGTGTGACCAGATCTCGCCAGCCTCAAAGACAGGATCGTCCCAGTGGGTGGTCTGCGCCTCCGATATCCAGTACATGGGCCCGATCGGGTCCTTGTAGTCGTAGGTCATGTAGCGCATGTCTTTCACGACGCCGACGATTTCATACTTGGACGCATATTGGATCTTGTCCGGCCCGAAATGCTTGCCGAGCGGGTTCTCGTTTTTGAAGAATCGCCGGGCGAAGGCTTCATTGACCACGGCTACGGTGCGGGTGGTGGCCGTGTCCTCCTCCGTAAAGGGACGGCCCATGGCCATCTTCGCGCCGATGGTTTCGAAGAAGCCCGGCATCGCGCGCGCCCAGCCGGCGCTCGTGTCTTCCTTGGCCGGGGGCTCGGGTCTGCCGGCAATGCGAACGCCCTCGTTCCAGCTATCACCCGACATCGGCGCATAGAGCACAGGCGCCACCATGCGCACACCCGGAATCTGCCGCAGGCGATCGTCGATCTCGCGGAACTTCGGCTCCATTTGTTCGGGCTTGGCATTGCGGGAGGGGCCCAGCGAGGGGTTGATCGACACGAGATAGCGGCCCTCGGTCGCAAATCCGAAATTCTGGTGTTCCAGGTTGCGCAGACTCTTGCCCAGCAAAGCCGCGGCGGACAAGAGAACAATCGACATCGCGGCCTGCCCAATCACTAACGACTTCTGTGCCCAGGAACCACGCCCACTGACCGAGCGATTCGCTCCGCGCAGCGCCTCGACCGGATCCGCGTGCGAGGTCGTCCACGCCGGAGCGACCCCGAACAGAATGCCGGTGAGCACCGAGACCCCGAGCGCGAACAGCAGCACAGGCCATGAGGGAGACGCGCTCACCGGCACATAGTTGTTCGGGTGACCCGCCTCGAAGGCCAGGTAGAGAATCAGCCTGGTTCCTGCGTAGGCCACCGCAATCCCCAGTACGCCCCCGGTAACAGCCAGCAGCACTGACTCGACCAGGGCCTTGCGCACCAGGCGATGGCGGGATGCGCCCAGGGCCATTCGTATCGATGTCTGTGCGCGATCCTTCAGCCCCCGCGCCAGCATCAGGTTGGCCAGGTTGCCGCAGGCCACCAGCAGCACACAGCCCGCAGCCACCAACAGCAGCTTCAGCCCGTCCTGATACTGATCGCGCATCGCCGCGACCCCGGCATCGCCCGGCGTCAGGTGCAGGGTGTCTTGTTGCCAGAGCTGCTTCTCTCCCGGCTGCATATCGGGCACGTGGCTGGCCAGCCAATCGTGGAATTCCACTCTGAGTTTGGCTTCGAGCTGGGTCGGACTTACCCCCGGCCGCACACGGCCCAGCAGGTCGAGAAAGTTTCCGTCCGGCCGTTTGAGGCGTGCCGTCGCTCCATCGATGATGAGTTCCGAGGTCAAAGGGAGCCAGAAGTCGGGCATGCTGCCGCCGCCGAGCCGCGCGCCATAGAAGCCTGGAGGCCCGACGCCAATCACGGTGAAGGGATGCCCGTTGATCTGATAGCCCGCGCCCACCACGGTGGGATCGCCGCCGTACTTCTCTTTCCAGATGCGATAGCTCATCACCGCCACCAGCGGTGCGCCCTGCTGATCATCGGCATCGGTCATCATGCGCCCGATCCAGGGATTGATGCCGAGGGTGCGGAAGAAATTGCCGGAGACGTACTGCCCGTTGCGGGTATCTGCCGGAGCCTGCGATCCGGCTCTACGCACGCCCAGCGGCGCATTGCCCGCCTGCAGAGCCGCCAGGTCGCTGAACTCCGGCGTGTGGGCGCGAAAATGCTTGTACATCTCCCAGGAGAATAGGGCGAAATTTCCGTCGCTCCCCTGTACGTAACCACCCCAGTTGCAGCAGCGAATCTTGTCGCCGATCCGCCATAACTCCTCGGGCTTGACCACCGGCAGAGACTTCAGCATGACCTGATGCACCAGGGTGAAGATGGCGGTGGTGGCTCCAATGCCCAGGGCGAGGGTGATGATCGCCGTCAGCGCGAAGCCCGGGGCCTTTCGTAATTGCCGCAGCGCGTCGCGCATATCTGCCAGCATGCGTTCCTCCGTGTTGCGTTTTCGATGAGGGATACGCAAAGTTTGCGGCGGCGGTTCCGTTGGCTCGAACTCCAGTGGAGCCATAGGGGAATCGATAGCTATCCCCCGGTTTTTTGTCTTGTTTTCATCGTGCACGACTTGGTTGCACGGTGGTTGCTGGTCTCCCGCAACACTTAAGGATCAACGGACATGACTTTTTTTCTTCCGTTGTGTTTGCGGCCGGAAGCTCCCAAGAGCATCTGCCAACAAGCATCGCCGGGGTCCTTCGACTCCGCGCCATGAAGCCCTCTGTTTGCGATAGATCTGCGAAGCGCTTCGCTCAGGATGACGGCTTTGTCGGGGGCTTGAAATACAGCGTTGATACAGTTGGATATGCAGAAAACACGAAAAGATCGAAAAAGTCCCAGGGTGCGCTGGTGCTAGGGTTCGGCGTCTTTCGAGGACGAAGCGCGAAAGCCGCTGCGATGATCAAGGGCGATGCTTTCGACGTATCGCTCCCCGCCTCGTGGATCGAGATTCGGCCCGACAATACCGTCCTGTTTCGCACCGGCAACGGACTTTCAGGGCTGCCCGGACTATCGTCCTGGGCTACTTTCAGTGCGGAGTTCTCACGCACATCTAAAGCTCAGACATCCAACCTCAACATCGATCAGCATTTAGGCCCTGAGGTACGTTTTTGTCTCCCTAGAATCGACGATCCAAGCGTGGATACCAGGTCAGCTGGAAAGTGGTGCTGGTGTCGGACTGCCGGCCAACCTTGTAGATCGGAATTAGCCAGCGTTCGTATTGCAGGTTGGCCTTGAATTCCACGTTGGGAGTCAGGCGCTTTACCAAGTCGACGCTGAAATCGGTCTGGGTAGTGCCGCCGGGAATAAAATCCTTGGCGGCTTTGGCACTGCGGTAGTTAACCTGCACCCATTCACGGGGCGAGAGATGGTAAGTCAACCAAGCCTGACCTCCCTTGCCTTCACGCCCGATCCAGTCCGCCATCAGCAAGCCGTTGTTGGTGTAGCCGTTCCTCTGCACCACCTCGATGTACATGTTCTGGCCATTGATGCTTTTGCCGGTGTCGGGATCGGTCGATACAGCTTCGGCCCGCAGGTCGAGCTTGGGCGCGCCAGGAAAATGGGACAGGTAAAGACCGGGCCGGATGGCGGCGTGGCGGGGTGCCGTGATAGGAAAGACGTCATCGTGCACTTCAGAGTCGGTGTAAAAGGTGAGCCACTTGCGGAAGAAAGGCAGTCGCCAGGAGAAGTCGACGGAGCTGAAGCGGGCGCCAGGATCGTTGCGGGAGAATTTCTCCGATCCGTTGGTATCGCTGATGCTGTAAAAACTGTGCCAGAACGTACCCAGCGTAATGGGTGCGTGATCCTTACCCCCCCAAATCACGGTGCGCTGAAAGCCAAATTCAAAGTTTGGCGTGGGTTTGAAGGAAATCTTCTCCGCATGGGTCCAGGGGCTTACCGGAACGTTGTGGCCCTTAAGCGGTCCGACAAAGAAGTCGTAACGAATGAGCCCCGCGATGCGGGAGATGTAGGGAATATAGAGCGGCTCGACCCGGTCGATGCGAAAGCTCCAGATATTTTCCGCGTTGTTGCTCCAGGCCATGCCACCGCCCACGCCCGGCCCATACCAATTGTCCATCTTGCCAAAGGAAACTTCGTTGCCAATGACGTGTGCCGAAACGTAACCTTCGAGGACCGTGAAGTTGTTGACCGAAGAAACCGGGCCCAGGGGGATGGTCGTATTTCCGGGCAAGGGAACGGAGCTGAAGGTAGCGAAATCATCAATCGTAGCCAAAGTTTCCGCCAGGTTAAGCCCATATCCTTCCCAGGACGGGGCGTGCTGGAATTCTCCGCGGAAATACATGGAGAACATGCCGTAGTGGGCGCGCGTACTCAAGCCGGTGTAGCTATTGAAGCCGCTCGCATAGGGGCGGCCAAAATCATTGACGTCGGTCTGGCCAAGATGAAAGCTGTCACGCAAGGGAGTGCCGCCTATACCCATGACACCCTGATACACCGAATCGAGCCCGACGCGGCCAAACCTCTGGTCCATGGGGATGCGCATATCGGGCTGGAGATCCCTTTCAAGGGCGGTGTAAATATCAATGGCTTCGTCGCTGGTGCTGCTGGTGATCCTGTCCGAGCTGGCCTCCAGCATGTGGGCTACGCTCAAGCGAGTCCATGGGCGCATACCGAGAAATACGGTGTCGACAAAGCCCAGGCCATACAGACGCATCACGGCGGGGTAGATCCAGCTGTCCAGGGGAATATACGTGGAACTCATGCCCTCGATGGACTTGAGCGGCTCGTAGGGCGCAAAGTGAATGGTCTCGCGCGGCGCGGGAAGCTGATCGGCAGAAGGCGGCGGCGCTGGCGCCGGGGCCTGCAAAGGGGATTGTTGGGGGGCCGATTCAGCTTGCGTCGACGGTGTCTGATCTGGGGCAGCGGGGGTGGTGGAGGCGGCTGAGATTCCAGTGGTCATTAAGACCAGAACACACAGAACAACGGGGAATTCCACTTACACCTCAAAACGGACGCGGTTGATGCCGGATGTGCCTGGCAGAGAGACGAATCGTTCACCTCTGTTCAAGCTAACGAAACCCTGACTACGGGTCAATCGTTTGCAACAGGCTGTGAAGCGCGAAGATAACGGGTAGGCCGGCCGCCAAGTTCCTGCGACGGCCGCGTCAAGGTCTCGCGCGAAGCGGCGCATCAACTGATCGTTCCACCGCGCGGTGAACAGTTTCCTGGCCCTGAGGTACCGCTCCATGTGGGCCAGAGGATCGCGCTCGGTGCGGAGCAGGGATTGACCATCCGGACGATAGGCCTTAGCCTCGATCAGCACCGGACCGCCACCCTGACGCACACGCTCGAGGCTTTCACAGGCTACCCGGTAGACGGCCACCACATCGTTGCCGTCGACGGTGATACTGGTCAAGCCTTCCCGGTGCGCGTTCAAGGTGTGGCCGAGCCTTCCGTTGCTCGAATAGGCGCCGGCCCGGGGATTATTCTCTACGACAAAGATGATGGGCAGGCTGCGCCTGGCGGCGAATTTGAGCGCTTCCTGCCAGCCGCCCGTGGCGGATGATGTGGCGGTGGCCGCCGTGGTGAATGCGACCACAACGTTGGTGTTGCGCTTCTGCTTGTTGGCTAAGGCCACCCTGTTGGCCATCTGGAGTTGCCCAGCGGGCACGGATGTAGGGCTAATGATGTTGTACTCCGGGCTACCGGCTCTGCTGGGGGCATGAAGCTGGGCGACAATGTCGCTCAGCGCTACTCCCTTCACCAGGCCGGCGATTGAATCGTGGGGGGCAAGGGCGATGGTGTCCTGAGACCGCAAATCGATGGCACATCCGGTAGCGATCGCTTCCTGCCCCAGCGACGCAGAATAGAGGACTCTACGGGGGTTACGCAGACTGCGTGCATGTTCCGTGAGCAGGCGGCATTGCAGCATGGTGGCGTAAAGCTGCTTCAATTTTGCGTCGTCGATCAGCGAGCCGCCGGTTGCGCTGCCAGCCATGCTTAGGGTGTTCTCCTCGGGGATGAGATGTGGAAAGCCGCCCGGAGTTTTTCACAGATGTGTGAATAAGCCTGTGTATTTCCGGTCTTCGATGCCGCGCAGTTCATGAATCAACGGGAGTTTTAGCAGTCTGCACTGCTTTCGATGCTAGGGTTCCGAAAGTGTTTTCAGGTGGAGTAGTCCGAGTTGATGCGGATGTACTCCGTGGTAAGATCCGTGGTCCAAAAGCGGCAGGTGCCTGGCCCCAGACCGAGATCGACATGGATGGTCAGATTGCGTTGTTTTAAATAGTCGTGGGTGGCGGCCTCATCAAAGCGTGGAGAGAGACAGCCCCCATGACAAATCTCGAGCTCTCCGAAAGAAATGTTGATTCGGGCGGGATCGATGGCCACACCAGCATAGCCGATCGCCGCCAGGATGCGGCCCCAATTGGGATCGCATCCTGCCCAAGCAGTCTTGACCAGGGGCGAGTGGGCAATGGAGCGAGCGATGAGCAGAGCATCCGCATCGGTGAGCGCCCCGGCGATGGCCAGCTCGACTACGTGCTGAATGCCTTCTCCGTCCTCCACGATTTGCTTAGCCAGCGATAAGCACACCGTCTCCAGCGCAGCGGAGAAGGCTGCCGTGCGCTGGTCAGCGACGGTGAGCGCCGTGGCGTGGTTATGGCCACGGATGGTGACTCCGCTGACCCCGCTGGCGAGCAGCAGAACGGTGTCGTTGGTCGAGGTGTCGCCATCGATGGAGATCCGATTGAACGTGCGGTTGACGGCGTGGTGGAGCAGGTCTGAAGCAGCGGCGGGCTCGAGCTCCGCGTCGGTGAAGAGATAGACCAGCATGGTGGCGTGCGGAGCGGCCTCGGGTGCGGATTGCAGTTGCGGATGGATCATGCCCGCGCCCTTGGCGATGCCGGCAATACGAACGGTTGCTCCCTCGACTTCGAAGTCGGCCGCCGCAACCTTGGGCCGGGTGTCGGTGGTCATGATGGCGCCCGCCATCTGTTGCAGGTGGGCTGCGGAAGAGCCCAGGGCAGCATGCAATGCGGGCAGGGCCGCGGTCAGCTTTTCCACCGGAAGGGGCACGCCGATGATGCCCGTCGAAGAGGGGAAGACGGAATGCGGGTCGCAAGCCGAAGAGCGCGCCTGCGCTGGCGCAGCATTGCTGCGCGGCCGAGACCCCGGCCTCACCGGTGGCGCAGTTGGCATTGCCGGCATTGACCAGCGCGACGCGGAGGCGATGCTGACTGCGTACCAGGTGGCGCTGGCCGACGATCAGCGGCGCGGCGATGATTTTGTTGCTGGTGAACATGGCGGCGGCCGCGGCCGGCTGGCCGGCCACCGCGCAGGCAAGATCAGGATTACCGCTGGCCTTTAAACCGGCGCGCACGGCGGCAAAGGAAAAGCCGCGAGGCACTTGATCATCACGGATCAGGGGAGCGGGAGACGTGTCATCCATGTGGCCTTTACTCTATCAAGAACCAATCATGATGATGACGACGCAAACAGAGTTTCTCCGCATGCGCAATGTGGATATTGCGCGCGGCCAGAAGGTGGTGTTGCAGGATGTGAACCTGAGGATTGCCAGCGGGGAGCATGTTGCCATTCTGGGCCCTAACGGATGCGGAAAATCAACCTTGATCAAGGCCATGACCTGCGAGTGCTATCCCATCGTTCGTCCAGGCATGGAGATGAAGGTGTACGGCCGGGACCGGTGGGACGTGCAGGAGCTGCGCAAGCATCTTGGCGTGGTGGCCGCGGAATTGCCCGGGGAGCGAACCTCGGTGACGCGAGGGCTGGACGCCGTGGTCAGCGGTTTCTTTTCCAGCTCAACCTTGTGGCCGAACCTTGAGGTGACCGAGTCCATGCGCGCCAGCGCCATGGATGCGCTTGTCCATGCTTGGCGCGGGGCACCTGCGCGATCGCTGGGTGGGCGAGATGTCGGCGGGCGAGAAGCGCCGGGTGATGATCGCGCGGGCTCTGGTGCACCGGCCGGAGATGTTGCTGCTGGATGAACCCAGCAATGCACTCGACCTGGCGGCGCAGCGCGAACTACGGGAGATTTTGCGCGACGTGGCTGGCCCACGGAACCGGCGTGGTGATGGTGACGCACCACCTGGCGGATATTCTTCCCGAGATGGATCGCGTGGTCATGATGAGGGGCGGCCGTATTTTTGCCGATGGACCTAAAACGGAATTGCTGCAGGCGGCCAGGCTGGAAGAGCTCTTTGGCGTGGAACTTGAATTGACGGAGCGCAATGGTTATTGGCATTCCTGGTGATGCATTTAAGAACACAGCTTGACCTCGACCCGGGCGCCGTTTTAATTTATGGCTACACGGGAAAGGAGGATGATCCAGCTGATGAAAATTTCTGATGGTAGTTGTAGATCGATACGTGAGGTGACTGAGGCTTAGAGCGTTCGCTCTAGACCTGGCGGTAAAGCAATTCGTCCGCCGAGGCCCACTTCTTAGGAAGAGCGGACGCCTCAGCCAAACTCAACAGCTTCACCGGTGATCAAGGCCCGCGGCCAATATGGCGCGGGCCTTTCACGTTGGAACTGCAGATCGCTGTCGAAAACATCTCCACGAGAGGTCCGCTGAACTGCAGATCCCTCCACTACGGTCGGGATGACAAAGGGGAAGGTGGCGCTTCCATTCAGGATCGGATAGTGGCGGAAGAAACAGCGGTCCCTCCACTGCGCTCCCCCAGATTTCCTGTGAATCTTGATGGCGTTGGCGAACTTCATGCGCCTTTCTTTACGGAAAGGCGCATACGCGGCTTTGTCCGGCGCTGCGTGGCAGGAAATCCGGGTACGCTCCGGGATGACAATTCATTTTGGGAGCCGGAAGGTGGTAGCCAAGAAAAATTGTCATCCCGACCGGAGCGCAGCGTAGTGGAGGGACCTGCTGTTTCTTTTCTCGCAGGCTTACAATTAATCCATGGAACCACTGGTGATTGCGGGTAAGGCGTTTCAGTCCCGGCTGATCGTGGGTACGGGCAAATATAAGGACGGCAAAGAGACCCAGGCGGCCATCGAGGCTTCAGGGGCGGAGATGGTAACGGTCGCGGTGCGGCGGATCAACCTCGATCGCAGCCGGGAGTCGCTGCTCGATTACATCGATCCCGAACGCTACTTTCTGCTGCCGAATACTGCCGGATGCTACACCGCGGATGAGGCGATTCGCGCCGCCAGGCTGGGACGCGAGGTGGGGATCTCAGACTGGGTAAAGATCGAAGTGATCGGTGACCAGGCAACTCTCTATCCGGACGTGCAGGCCACACTCGAAGCGACACGGGTTTTGGTGAAAGAAGGTTTTACCGTTCTGCCCTATACCTCCGATGACATTGTGTTCGCGCGCCGGCTGATCGATGCCGGAGCCGCCGCCGTCATGCCCCTGGGCGCGCCCATCGGGAGCGGCATGGGGTTGCAGAACCTGGCTACGCTGCGCATCCTGCGGGAGATGATTACCGAGGTTCCGCTGATCGTCGATGCCGGGGTCGGCATGGCCTCCGATGTGTGCCTGGCGATGGACATGGGAGCCGATGCAGTGTTGATCAACTCGGCCATCGCCCACGCCGCCAAGCCAGTGCTCATGGCCGAGGCGATGCAGCATGCGGTGCTCGCCGGACGGCAGTCGTTCCTGTCCGGACGGATGCCGCGGAAGCTATACGCGACCGCGAGCTCTCCGCTCGAAGGCCTTTCAAGGTAGCACCCACATGACTATTACAGGCGCCGCCCGGGGTGGGATAAACTCGGTCACATGCGCGTCTTCGGCATCGATTGCGGCAGCAACTGCACCGGGTACGGCGTGGTGGAGGTGCAGTCCGGGCGACGCGAAACACGCCTGATTGCCGTGGCCGCCGGCGGTCTCAGATTAGCCAAGGATCAGCCACTGCCCATGCGGCTGGCCTATATCTTTAGCCGAGCTGTCAGCGCTGTTGGCACTGCATCGGCCCGACGTGGTGGCGGTGGAAGAGGTGTTCTACTCCGTGAATGCGAAGTCCGCGCTGAAATTGGGACACGTGCGCGGAGTGGCTTTGCTGGCGGCAGCGATGCAGGGCCTGCCGGTGGCGGAATATGCTCCGCTGTACCATCAAGTCCGCAGTCGTCGGCTATGGGTTGGCGCAAAAAGAGCAGGTGCAGTTCATGGTCGCGCGCCTGCTGAACCTCGACCGTGCGCCGGAACCTGCCGATGCGGCCGACGCCCTGGCCATCGCGATATGCCACGTTCATACCGCACAGACGCTTATCGTTGCAGGCGGAATCCCGCGCTTGAGGTGCAGTTGATTCCGCTGCGAAGCATGGCATGGGCAGTGTTGCCCTTGCTGTTTGCCGGGCGGACCCGGCGCGCGCAGGCGGAACCGGCGCAGATCCGCTTTACCTACGAGAACCCCAAGTTGCAACCGCACAAGTATGTGCTGACCGTGGGAGAAGACGGCAGCGGGCACTTCCGCTCCGAGGGGGCTGGTGCCAACCGATGGCCAAAGCATCGCGTCGGAGCCCCTCGGATCGGCCGATCCACATCTCCAAAGCGCTTCGCGAATCCATGTTTGCCACCGCGCGAAAGAACAAGCTCTTCGCCATCTCCTGCGATGACGGGGGAAAGAACATTGCTTTCCAGGGAACCAAAACGTTGGAGTACGAGGGCCCCGAAGGCAAGGGAAGTTGTATGTACAACTGGAGCAAGAACGCTCAGATTGATAAGCTTACAGACCAGTTTGAGGCCATGGCCGCAACCCTGGACGAAGGCAGCAAGCTGCAGCGTGAGTATGAGCACGGGCGCCTCAGCCTGGATGCGGAAATGGAGATTCTGGAGCAGATGGTGCACGATGGGCGGGCGATTGAGGTGGAGAATATCGCCCCGATTCTGCAGACCCTGGCTGGCGATGAGGCGGTTTTGCAGCGGGTGCAGCGGCGCGCGCGGGCCTCTGCTGCAGGGGGCCAAAGAGCGATTGACCGGTCAAATGCGCGTCTAATGGGTCAGGAAACTTATTGCCCGAAATGTTGTTGAAGTCATTAGGGCAGGTCCCCAGGAAATGGAGGTGCTCCATGATGCAGCACCTGAAAATCAAGAAACGTGGTTGCCGTCTGCCTGTGGTTTGGCTGCTGGGAATGGGGTTTGCGCTCGGCGCAGGACGCCGCGCCGAATGTTGCCCGGGTGAGCTTCGTGCAGGGCTCGGTGCAGCTGCTTGCCGGGCAGGGAACCGATTTCCAGCAGGCGGTGATGAACATGCCGGTGCTGGATGGCTCCCGTTTGCAGACCGGCGGGGACGGCCAGGCAGAAGTTGAGTTCGGCGACGGAAGCGTGGCCCGGTTAACCCCCAACAGTTCGCTCCAGTTCGATCACCTGGGGCAGGATCAGGTTCAGCTCCAGCAGGTGTCCGGTCTGGGCTATTACGAGTTCAATGTGGGTGACGGGCATCCGCCCTTCAGCGTGCAATTTGCCAATCTGACCGTGCAGCCGACGGCGAACTCGATCCTGCGCGTGGGCCTGGACGCCGGATGGGAAGTTGCGGTGATCAGCGGCTCGGTCAGCGTGCAGGGGGACGGCATTCCCGGCGTAGACGTGGCGGAGAACCAGAGCATCCGTTCCGGTGCTGACAATAGCGGGGCTCCCTACACCGTGGCCCAGGGAATCAATGGCGATTCCTGGGATAACTGGAATCAGGACCGGGATCAGGCGATTGCCCAGGAAGCTTCGCAGCAAACGCCGGTGCGCGATGACTCGGCCAATCCGCAGAACGAAAACTGGAATGATCTGGATGCCGACGGCAACTGGTATCCGGTGGAGGGCGCGGGCAATGTGTGGGTTCCTGCCGGCGTTGGGCCGGGTTGGGATCCCTATGGGGCTGGCTACTGGGCCTACTATCCGACCTTCGGGTACACCTGGGTTTCCAGTTATCCGTGGGGCTGGCTGCCGTACCATTGCGGCGCCTGGAATTATTACTCCTTCGGTTGGGGATGGTCTCCGGGCGGCGGTTGCGGCCGGGCGTGGTCTCCGGTGATTGTGGTGCGAGCTCATCCTCCGGGGTGGACGATGCCGATCCGGCCGACGCTCCTCCGGGCGGTGCGCATCCGCTTCCCGGGCAGCGGCTGGTGGCGGTCGATCGTGGACCGGTGGCGAAGGGCCCGTGGGCGTTCAACCACGGACCCGCGCCACGACCGGATCATCAGGCGGCGCTGAATTTTAATGGGCGCACGGTTACACCGGTTGAGCCGAGTCGACGTTCGTCCGCAGGCATTTACCGCGGCGCAGGGGCACAGCGCCGGGATCGCGCGCAGTTTTGAGTGGCGACTTCCGCGGGGTTTGGGCAGCGGGTGAGCCCCAATAGTTCGTACGTTGGGGCGGCAATCCTTCGCGTGGGGTCGAAAACACGTTTGGAAGACCGGTTCAAGGCGTGAACGAACGACCGAACGTGGGTTATCCGCCGGCGCAGTCCTATAACCAGCGCTCGACGTACGTGGCCCGGCCGACGCCTACAACGCACTATTCGGCCCCGCCGCCGCCTCATTACTCGGCTCCGGCACCGCCCTCGCACACGTCCGCGCCTTCCGGGGGGCACCGCTGAGGGGGCACCCAAAATTAGGGATCCTCAGTCCGGCATCGCCGGGACGGCTTACAGGCTGCGGAAAAGGTCTCCCAACGAAGGGCACGGCTTCAGCCGTGCCAAACCGGGCTTGTGGAGATGAGGGCTTTAGCCGCTGAGGTACGGTTTTTCCCAAGGTTCGTGCCGAGCTATTTTCAATGACCGTATCCCAGTTTCGTTGGAGGCTTCAACAAGGAGATTTCGGGCCGCAAGTCACGAAAAAGCGTACCCCAGCGGCTAAAGCCGCGTAGACCCTATGACGTTTACGGCACGGCTGAAGCCGTGCCCTTCGTTCAGAGAGTATTTTCTGCAGCTTTAGGGGGCCTCGTCTTGCAGTGCGCGGAAGAGAGCACGCCATGGCTTCCAGCGACACTGCCTCGGCGCGAACCTGCGCGTCCACCGCACACGTGAGTGAAGGCGCATCCACCGCGGCGGGCTATATCCTGAGGCGCGGAGATTGTTGGCCAGGGTCTTGCGTTTCAGGGCAAAGACCTGGCGCAGAAAGCGCTGGAAGCCGGCTGGTTCCACCCCCAACTCTTCAAACCGGGAGTGCATGGTCAGGCGAATGACCGTGGAGTAGACCTCGGGAGGCGGGGCAAAAGCCTCCGGCGGCAACGTGAAAAGGTTTTCGACCGTGGCGTACATCTGCGTGGTGGCGGAGAGTAAACCGTAGGCGCGCGAGCCCGGCGGCGCCACGATGCGTTCCGCTACCTCGCGCTGGGCCATGAGCACGGCCCGGTCGATCACCGCACTATGGGCGAACAGATGCATCAGGATAGGGGACGAGATGTAATACGGCAGGTTGCCGATGACCTGCAGGCGAACGCCGCGTTGAGCCGCCAGTTGCGTCAGGTCAAGCGTCAGAATGTCCTGGCAAAGCACCTCTACCGAGCTTCCCTGCAGCGACGCCGCCAGCGCAGGGTCGAGTTCGACGGCGATGAGCTGTTTGGCGCGAGTCGCGAGCAGGCTGGTAAGGGCTCCCCTGCCGGGGCCAATTTCGAGCACGGTAGCCTGACTCAGATCGCCCAAAGCGTCTACGATCGCGCGCGGCGCGGTCGGGCTGACGAGAAAGTTCTGCCCCAGCTTGGGCTTATGGCGCCGTGCATTGCTGGGGCCGTATCTCACAGGTAGACTACGCACTTGCGACGGTTCCTCCTCTGCATCATACGGAAGCGGGTCTCGACCGAGAAGGGGTGTTGGCAATGCATATCGTTTTTGCCGCGTCGGAGTGCGTTCCTTACGCCAAGACGGGCGGAGTTGCAGAAGTAGTCGGCGCGCTGCCCAAGGAACTGGTGCGGCAAGGCCACCAGGTGACCGTCTATGTGCCGCTCTATCGGCAGGTGCAAAAACATTTGAAGGAACGTAAGATCGCGATTCGCAGTCTGACCATTCCTTTTTCTTACTACAACCGTTTTGTGACCGTAGTGAATGGAGGCACTCCGGACGGAGTGCAGTTTTATTTCATCGACTGTCCTGAGCTTTTCGATCGCGAGTTTCTCTATGAAACCCCGTCCGGCGACTATGCCGATAATGCGGAGCGGTTTGGGTTGTTTTGCCGCGCGGTGCTGGATAGCACCAAGTTGCTCGGGGTGCCGGATGTTTTTCATATCCACGGCTGGCCGGCCGGGGTGCTCGCGATTCTGCTGCGGACGGTCTACTACTTCGATCCGGTCCTGAAGAACTGTCGCCTGCCTGTTGACCATCCATAACTCCGACCGCCAGGGATGGTTTCCCCGCGAAACCGTCGAAAAGCTGCTGCTGCCGTGGGATGTGTACACGACCGAGCGGGCGGAGTATTACGGAACCTTTGATTTTTTAAAGGGCGGGATTGTCTATTCCGACGCCATCAACACCGTGAGCCGCAAGTACGCCCAGGAGATCCAGACCCCGGAGTTCGGCAACGGCCTGGATGGCGTGTTGCGCGCCCGGGCGCAGGATCTCCATGGCATTTTGAACGGGGTCGATTACCAGGTGTGGGATCCGGCGACCGATAGCAAGATTGCGGCCCACTACACCCCGGAGCGGCTGGAAGGAAAGTTGGCCTGCCGCAAAGACCTGCTGCACGCGTTCGGCGTTTCCAACCTGGCTGAGGACACGCCGCGTGGTGGGCATGGTTTCACGCCTGGCGACGCAGAAGGGTTTTGACCTGCTGGCGCAGATCTTCGACCAGCTGGTGCAGGAGAACATGTTCCTGGTGATCCTGGGGACGGGCGAACCCTACTACGAAAATTTGCTGCGCGGCTGGCAGGAACGGTTTCCCAATAAGGTCGCAGTCGCGATTACGTATGACGAAACCCTGGCGCACAAGGTGGTAGCCGGGTCGGACATGATCCTGATGCCTTCGCGGTCTGAGCCCTGTGGATTAAACCAGTTCTATGGCATGAAGTACGGCACCGTCCCAGTGGTGCGGGCCACGGGCGGCCTCGATGACACGGTGCAGGAATGGTCAGCAGAGGCGGAGACGGGAACGGGCTTTCGCTTTTACGAATATCGGCCGGAGGAGTTGTTGAATGCGCTGCGCTCTGCCTTCGCGTCGTTCGCGGATAAGAAACAGTGGCGGAAGCTGATGGCGCAACGGCATGGCGCGCGATTATTCGTGGACCAAGCCGGCTAAGGAATACATTCAGCTTTACGAGGAGATCGTGCGCCGACGATCGTAAAAGGAAACAGCAGGTCCCTCCACTACGCTACCCCAGATTTCCTGTTGAAGTTGGTGGCGTTGGCGAACTTCATGCGCCTTTCTTTTACGGAAAGGCGCATACGCGGCATTGTCCAGTGCGTGGAGGAATCTGGTTCGCTCCGGTCGATGACAACTGTCTGAGCGGCAATGCCTGTCCCAACAAATTGTCATCCCGGAGCGAAGCGTAGTGGAGGGACCTGCTGTTTCCTTCCCCCTCCTAACTACTGTCCATGAGAGCGCCACCCTCCCTTTTGTCATCCCGACCAGGGATCTGCGGTTTTCAGGTTCTGGCGCGGATGAGCAGATAAAGGGGTATGCCGGCCAGGATGATGAGCGTTCCTAACAAGGAGCTGCGCAAGTTGCTGGCGAACGAGTAATAGAGCAATACGCCAGCGGCCAGAATGAAAAGCGCCGGCAAAACCGGATATCCCCAACTGCGGAACGGCCGCTCCGCCGCAGGGATGCGGCGGCGGTAAATAAAAATCGTCGTGGTGGTGAGCAGGTAGAAGAGCCACTCGGAAAAGATCGCCAGCTCAAAGAGTTGCTGAAAGCGCCCCACCAGCAGCAGCAATACTGTGCTCAATAGGCCCTGCGCCACCAGCGCGGTGGAAGGGCTTTGAAAGCGGGGATGAATGTGCGCCATGCGGGCGGGGAACAGCCGGTCACGCGCCGCGGCGAAAGGCACGCGGGCGCCGGACATGGTGGTTCCGTTGAGCGTGACCAGTATGCTGAGCGCCATGGCGGCCGAGACCAGAGATGCTCCCCAATGACCCGAAACGACCGACATGGCAACCACTGCCGGACGTGGGGAACCGCGATGCGGGCCGCAGGCAGGATGTACTGAATGGCCGCGTTGGTGGCCATGTAAAGCACCCCGACGACGCCCACACCCGCGATTAACGCGATCGGTAGGCTTCGCTCCGGGCGCTTCACTTCCCCCGCCACCATGGTGAGGTCATTCCAGCCGTCATAGGCCCACAGAGACGCGATGAGGGCAACCATGAACCCGGAGAGTCCGCCTTGCGCGCCGGGGAAGCTGGTATGGAAATTGGCTATGCCCACCGAGAGGACTGGCGAAGCAGAAGCCGGTGATGAGCAGAACCAGGACAACCTTAAGCCAGGTGAAGAAGAGCTGAAAGTCACCCGCCTTCTTGATTCCCAGGTAGTTGAGCCCGGTGATCAGCCAGGCAGCAACGATGGCGAAAATCTGGGACCAGGTGATCAGCAGAGGAGCGCGCAGGGCCACGCCATCGAGCCAGGCGAATGCAGGGAATATGCCCAGCACCCGGGCCAGGCCGGTGGTGATGCTGGCGATCGATGCCGGCTTGGCGACCGCAAACCAGGTCCACATATAGAGAAATGCGGGCAGGTCGCCGTAGGCGTTGCGGAGGAAGACGTACTCCCCGCCGGCCCGCGGCATCATGGCGCCAAGCTCGGCATAGGTCATGGCGCCAAAGAGGGTGAGTAAACCACCCACGATCCAGGCCAGGTAAACCATCCGCCCGGAGCCGACGGCGCGCATCATTTCCTGGGGGACGAGGAAGATGCCACTGCCGATGATGGTGCCAACCACGATGGCGGTGGCGTGCCAGACGCCGAGCACACGGGGAAGGTCCGGTGCTGAGGACGAGCTCGGCATGGCATGGCCTCTCGCGCTACAGTCTGGTGAAGTCTAGCATGCTGTGCTTACATGGCATGCTCGGGCGGAGAAGCTACCGTGTCCGCGGGATGGAAATAGCCATAGATGGCCGCAGCCAGGTGAGGGGCTACGACGGAGGCAAGCGCCTGCTGGCTGGCGTCCTGAATCCCACGCAGACTGCCGAAGTGGGCAACCAGCCGATTGCGCGTCTGCGGGCCCACGCCGGGAATGGTCAGCAGGTTGGCCTCGCGGTCGCGGATCTCGCGCCGTTTGCGGTGGTAGGTGACGGCGAAGCGGTGCGACTCATCGCGAATTTTCTGCACCAGGTGCAGCACCGGGGAGCGGCGGTCAAGCACGATGGGCTCATCCTCCTGCCCGTAGACGTAGATAATTTCCTCTCGCTTGGCGATCGAGGCCAGCGGCTGGGTGGTGATGCCCAGCAGTTCCAGGGCTTCGGCTGCGGCATGCAACTGGCCCAGTCCTCCATCGATCAGGATCAGGCTGGGCATCGCCCGCTGCTCCTCCTGCACCCGGCGATAGCGCCGGCCGACGACTTCGCGCATGGAGGCGAAATCATCCACGCCTTCGACCGTCTTGATCTGAAATTTGCGGTAGTCGGATTTCTTCATGGCGCCGTCTTCCCAAACCACCATGGACGCGACCGTTTCCGCGCCCTGGATGTGGGAGATATCGAAGCACTCGATGCGCCTGGGCAGATCGGGCAGCGTCAACAAATCCTGCAGCGATTCCTCGATCACTTTCCGCGAAGGCTGCAAAACCCGGAAGCGCTGGTCGAAACTCTGCTTGGCATTTTGCCCCGCGAGGTCGACCAGGGAGCGCTTCTCCCCGCGCCGGGGCACGCACAGCTCAACTTTGTGCTGGGCACGCTCGCTCAGCAACGCCTCCAGGGTTTCGCGATCGGCAAAATCGACCGGGATATAAACCGTGCGCGGCACATATTGCTGGTCGATATAAAGCTGCTTCAGCAGGGCGGAGAAGAAGACGGACGCGTCAAAGGCCTCGCCCAGGGATTGGGACCCTCGGTTCTGCTCAGCGTCTATCTCGGGCGGCAACTCGGGCAGCTCTTCCCAGAAAAATTCACGGCGATCGACGATCTTGCCGCCGCGCATATGGAAGAGGTTGACGGCCAGCATGCCGTTCTCGTGATGGTAACCGTAGACGTCGGCGTCATCGCCGTCCGTGGTCGCCATGCGCTGTCTTTCCTGCACCTGGCTCATGGTGATGAGAAGATCGCGGTACCTGGCGGCGAGCTCGAATTGCTCCGAGGCCGCTGCCGCCTCCATGCGCTGCTCGAGCGAGTGGCTCAGCTCGGTCTGGCGGCCTTCCAGAAACATTTGCGCGTCGCGCACCGCTTCGCGGTACTGCTCGGGGCGTGGTGAGCGCTTCGACGCAAGGGCCAAGACAGCGCTTGATGTAGTACTGCAGGCAGGGACGGGGATGGTAGCGGGACAGATCGACCTTGCAGCTGGGGAGCAGAAAGCTGCGGTGGATCAGGTCGACCACCCGGTGGGCCAGGTTGCCGGGGAAAAAGGGTCCGTAGTAGGCGCTGCCGTCTTTGCGCAGCCTGCGGGTCACAAATACCTTGGGGTAGCGGTCGGCCAGGGTCAGCTTGACGTAGGGGTAGGTCTTGTCGTCGCGCAGCAGGATGTTGAAACGAGGCTTGCGCTGCTTGATGAGGTTGTTTTCGAGCGCCAGCGCCTCGTGCTCGTTTTCCACCAGGATGTAGTCCACGTCCACGGCTTCGCGCATGAGCGAGCCGGTCTTGGCGTTGGCCTGGGCTCCATCGAGGAGGTACGAGCGTACCCGGGAGCGAAGGTTCTTGGCTTTGCCGACGTAGATCACGTCGCCCTGGGCATTGCGGTACAGATACACCCCTGGCCTGGTGGGCAGGGTGCGTATCTTTTCGTGCAGATCCATGGATAATCCCTAACTAAAGTTTAGACGTTACCGAGGTCAGGCGACAGATTGCGCGCGGAGCAGGTAAAAGTTTCCTTGTTTGGTCGATGTACGCGGCACCAAGCTGTACACTTTCCGGCGCAAGTGATTGCAGGGAAACTGGTAACGGAAGTGAAGCATTTTGGCAACAATCGTGCTACATACGTACAGATGGGCAAATTGCAGCCCTTGGGAGCAGAGTCTCTTATGAACCGAATCGCTAAGACGTCGCAACACACAGCTATCCTGTTGGGGGCCGTCTCTTTATTGATGACAGCCGGCTGCTCCACGAAGAACTACGTGCGCTCGCAAACCGCTCCCCTCGTGCAGAAGACCAACGAACTGGACGATGCCGTCGCGGCCAATAACCGATCGATCCAAAGCACCAATGATCGCGCCCAGGCGGGAATCCAGCAGGCGCAGCAGATCGGCCAACACCGCCACCCAAACGCTACTGCGGCAACCCAGGCTGCGACCCAGGCTCAGGGCAGCGCACAGGAAGCGGTCAATCGTGCGGACTCACTGGCCAGCGTGGTCGCCAACCTGGACAATTACAAGCAGATCGGCGACGTCTCGGTGACCTTCGGATTTGATAAGAGCGTGCTGACCAAGAGCGACAAGGAGCAGTTGGATACCCTTGGGACCCAGCTCACCTCGGCCAAGAGCTACATCCTGGAAGTGACCGGGGGTACGGATTCGGTCGGGAACGCGGAGTACAACTACCAGTTGAGCCAGCGCCGCGCCGAAGCCGTGGTGCAGTACCTGGCGGCCAAGTTCAACGTGCCGGCGCACAAGTTTTACCTGATCGGGATTGGCAAGGATGTAGGAAGTGGCCACCAACCGGACAGCCGCTGGACGGGCGCAGAACCGCCGGGTTCAAGTGCAGATCCTGTCAAATGCAGCGGGGGTCACCGGTACTGCGGTGTCCGAAGTCAGTAGCCACCCGTAAGGGCGAGAAATAGTGCGGGTTCAGCCGCTGAGGGAACGACTTAGAGCGAGTACGATTCACCGATTTTAGTCCCGCAGGGACGGCTGAAAGTAGCCCAGGACGCAGTCCTGGGAACCATGCACATAACGACGAAAAGTCCCGCAAGGGACGGCTGAAAGTTAACCCAGGTTGTACCCAGGACCGCATCCGGGGAATTTTCAGTCGTCCCTGCGGGACTGGTCCGTCGCTCGAATCTCTTCCCAGGACTGCGTCCTGGGCTATTTTCAGCCGTCCATCCGGGACTTACAAGGCGAAGTGACTGACGTGCTCGGCGCGTAGATCTTCGGCGCTGAAAAGGCGGTAGAAGAGCGCGCCTTGGGCCGGTTCTTTCAGTTGGCTCCGCTCACATGGATGTCTTCAGTCTTTAGATTCCAGCCTCTTAAACCGACTGAGGGCTTGACTGACTCTCCCGAGAAACTGATCACCACGCTTCGCGTCTCTCCTGGCAGCAGCGAAAGGTAGTTTTCGCTGTAATTGGCCGGCAGGATGCGCTCGCCTGTCGTCGCATCTTTGAGAGTCAATTTGATCATCAGGGCTGGCGTTGATCCCCCGTTGGTGAGTTCGACGGTCACCTTTCGTTCCCCACTTTCGGAAGACAAGCTTGCCGAAGCGGCGAGCTTGGCTTCCGAAAGAGCATTTAACTCACTTAGGCTCGATTCTTGCGCGGACCACCAATAGAGGTTGTCCGAAACCGGCCGCCCGCCCGCATCGCTAACCTTCAACTTCACCAGCACGGTGTGGCCGGCCGCGAGGTTGTTCAGGTCCAGCGTTCCAACGCGCGTCCGCGCGTTGGCCGCCGCCGTCACATCCTGCGTTTTATCCAGCAAGACCTTCCCGTCGAGGCCTTCGACTTGGCTGGCGACGTGAAACAACTGTGCGGGGCCCAGATCAATGACGTCGACGGCGTTGTTCGTCAGGTCCAGCTGCGCGTGGACTGGTTCACAAGCCTTCTGCACCCCATAGAAGCTGGCCTGTGTATCGTAATCTGAGCTGAAGATATTCCACTCCATACTGGGCCATGCGGGTTGGGTCATCCACAGCATTCGTCCGGAATTGGGTTGCCAGAGATGCGCAGCGAATCCTTCGAAGATGGCGCGGTGCCCAACATAATCCAGCATCTGCGCCTTTCGTTCGAAGTCTTCCAGGCTGGTGGGAGCGCCGAACTCGGTCTCCATATGCGCCATGAAAGGTGCGACCGCTCCATTGCCCGATTGATGCCAGTCATGATAGGCCCAGGTGTCGCTGACCGGCCATTGATCCGGCTCGGGGATCCAGGACTTGATGCTCTCAAGTGTGGGTACGCTGGGGATGCCTAACTCAACACTGAAGCCGCGGTTGATGCGGTAGTAAGTCTCCAGCGCCTGGTACTTATAGGGCCCGGAATTACGAAGATTCACTCGATTGGAACTGCCAGTGTAGTAGCGTGTGTGATCCAGCGTACGGTTCAGCTCCGCGAGGCCCTCATTCACGATTGGCTGTGGCATTCCTTCGTTTCTCCCACACCAGACCACGATGGAAGGGTGGTGACGATAGCGAAGAATTGTATCTCGGGCATTGCTGAGAAAGAGCTGTGGGTCCTGGGCCTCGAGGTTGTAATTCTGCGTCGATTCCCAGAAATCATTCCAGACCATGAGGCCATACTTGTCGGCGAGGGCGTAGAAATTTTCCTCCGTGTCCTGCCCCATCCAGTTTCGGATCAGATTCAGATGCGCATCGCGGTGCAGCCGGAAGTACGGTTCAAGGTGCTCCAGGCTGACACGTTTGCGGCTGTCATCCATTCCCCAGTTCCCGCCCCGTGCGGCAATCCGAATCCCATTGACCTTGATAACCAGATCGGTGCCGGCCCAGTCTCCTCCTACATCGCGAATAGAGGCTGAGCTCTCGGCATTCTCTCGCAAGGATTGCACCCAGCTTGACCGCGGGTCATCGAAAGCGGACCGCGAAACGGACGGCAGATTCTCGGGAGCCGAGAGATTGGGCGTTCGATCGTCAATCTGGCGAATACCTTCGTGGGTTTCGTCGATGAGCGGCAGCGATTCGTCGTGCGTGCGCCCCGGCAGCACTTCCACCCGCCTCAGGTGACCGCCCTTGCCGAAGAGCGAAAGCTCGTAACTCAGTTCCCGCATCCCAAAATCAATTTGCTTGTGGTCGCTTTCTGTGCCTGAAGACCGGAAAGCGACAGTAAGTGTATGCAGGGCAGGCTCGCCATATCCGTTGGGCCACCACAATTTCGGGTTCTGCACCTTCAGTGCACCGAACTCTTCTGGCCCGAGACGAATGACGGACTCGCCAGGATGAGCGTTCACCCGCCGGGTAATCTTCACGTCGTCAAAGGTGGCCGACAGGTCACCTGTGACGGCTGAGGTGCGAGTGTTGTTCAACGGCACTTCGATCTCAACATCTGCTTCACTGCGATCGGCTTTGGGCAGCGTGGTCACAACTTGAAGATCGCCAATCTCGACGGGACCGGTCGCAGTGAGTGTGACATCCTGCCAGATTCCTGTGTTCCTATCGCGGATTCCCGGAATCCAGTCCCATCCTTCCGTCGCGGAAAAGGTTGGGCCATCGATCACCTGGATACCGCCGTTTTCACCAGGACCGCCCTTGATGGATTGCTCATGCGGAATGCCTGGGTGGGGCGGTGGACTTACACGCACAGCGAGCGCGTTGAGTCCTGAGGATGCCACCAGCTTGGTAATGTCGAACCTGCCTCGGAGGAATGCACCTGTGACACCGCCGAGACGTTGACCATTGAGCCACACCTCCGCGGCATAATTGATGCCCTGGAAGGTGAGCGTTAAAGTTCGTTTTCGCGCCTGCGGCGGTAGTTCGAATTCAACCCGATACCAGTAGCTCTGACGTGCAAGACTCTCTGGAATGGCCATATTGTTCAGGCCGTAATCGGGGTCTGGATAGACCCCGCGATCGATCAAGGTTGTGAGTACGGTCCCAGGGACCGTCGCGGCATACCAGTCGCTCGCGGAATAGCCCGGCTGCGCGATCTGCTTGCCTGAATCCTTCACTTGAGGCGCCGGCTGTAACTTCCACCCACCCTGTATCGACCAGGGATTCGCACCTGCCAGCTTCGTGCGTCCACTCGGCGCCGGCTGAGCCGTTGGCTTCTGTGGCGATGCGATCGCGCGCGGCAGGGTGGAAGGATCCTGTGGCGCGCTGTAGCCGGCCTGCTCGCGTGTCTGTAATGGCCAGGAGGGCGAAGCGTCTTCGAAAACCACCAGCGATATGTCCGGCCGCGCGGCGAAGGCTTGTTGAATCTCGGTAGCCGTGAGAGGGATGCCATATATTTTTAATCCCGAGATCTGGCCACCAAAGTGACTGTCGATGGTGGGTGGCACAGCAGATGGCGCGAAACGCAGCAACGGCGCCGCAAGCCCGGCGCCGAGTTCTTGACTAACCGCTTCCATCCCGTCCCCATAAAGGGTCGCGGTCTGACCGTCGCAGACGATTGCAGCGAAATGCCACTCCCCGGGAGTCAACTCGGACTGAGAGCTGAGGCTTTTCCCGCGGCCAAGCCAAAGGATCAGGTGATTGCCTGAAAGTCCAACATAGCGGGCGTTCTCTGCACCTGGATCTCCGAAGCCTGCCAGCAGCGTAGAGCCGGACAGAGCATCGTTGGGGCGGAACCAGAACACCATAGACCAGCGGGCTCCCTGGTCTAACAAAAACTGCTCGCCCTCGAGCTGCTTGCTCAACCCCCGTCCACCCGGCAACGAGTTCACATTGTATGGACCGAAGGTCTCAACCGGCGCCGCTGGAGACTGCGCGTATATCGGAATTGCAAACGCAATCGCAATGCTGAAGACGCAGACCAGGCGGCAAGAGAACGGAGAGGCGATTCATTGTTCCACTTACCACGAATCCGCATCGCGGCTGGAGCTTGATGATTCATCGAGTTTGCTTGGACCGAATTCTAGTCTTCCCATGAAAATGAGGCTGGAGAGCCTATGAAGGAGCTCTCCCAGCCTCGTTAAAGTTCGATATGCAATGCCTCTGCGGGAACAACTGCGGTTCCACAGTTACGCTGCGAAGTGGAAAACGACCACTTACTTCGGCAAAAAACTATGCGACCCGCCCAGGATAGCGCGGGCCGCATAGTTGCTTAGTAATAGAATTTGGCAGCCAACTGGATCTGCCGGGAACTGTTACTGAACGAACCGGTTGGAACCGTACCGAAGTTTCCGCCGGTGCGGTTGCCGTTCGAATCGAAGCTCTGGTCGCCGAAATTGGAGTCGACCGAGCCAAGGTTAGGATGGTTGAACGCGTTAAACATCTCCATCCGGATCTGGACGTTATATCGATCGCCAAACTTGGTGTTCTTGGTGAGCGAGAAGTCGAAATTCTGAGAATCAGGGTTGTGCACCCACCCCAGCGCACGGGGTGCATTTCCGATGGTGTAGGGAGCCGGCTTGGCGAAATCCTGCCAATCGAATTTTGTGTATGGCGCCGTACCCTTGCTCGACGATTTCCCATTCCATGCTGGGCGCTGCCCGAGGGTGAAGATCGTTTCCTGCGGTGGTTCCGTTGTCGAACGAACTCAGCACCACCGGATTACTGCTGTTCCAGTTTTCGATTCCGGCCACCTGCCAGCCGTTCACCAACAGGTTAGTGCCCTTACCGGCGCTGTTGAGGAAAGCTTTGCCATGCCCGAACGGAAGTTCATAGATAGCACTGGAAACAATCTGGTAATTGACATTCTGAGCACCCAGCGCCCACTCACCCTTGGGGTTGTACTGGTTAGCGTAAGTCGAGCTGACCGGGCCCAGATAAGTCACCGCGGCGGCCGAGTTGTCGTACTCCCGGCCATCCGTGAACGAGAGGGTGAAAGCCAGGCCGTTTGACAGCTGTTTGTTGGCGCGAATCGTAAACGCATTGAATGTAGAGGAAGCTCCGGGCTTACGGAAGCTCATAACTCCATCATACTCAGGCCACTTGCGCAGCAGCTTGCTGGCCTGAATCATGGGCTGGGCAAGATCCGATCCGGGAGTGGTAATAACACCGTAAAATGGGTTCGCGACCTGCGTATTCTGCAGCGCGGAACCCTGGCTCAGATAGCTGGTAGGCAATTGGTCATACGGTTTGCCTGGATCGCCGTTGATGAGATAGATACCGCGGTTGCCCAGGTACCCCAACTCCAAAATCAGATTGCCGGGGAAAGCATACTGAACATTGGCATTCCACTGAATGGTGTACGGCGAACGGTGAGAGTCGAAATACGATTGGCCAATTCCCGTGCCGACGTCGATTGCTTGAACGCAAGTAGTCACAGCAAGGCAAGCTGGGTTCTTGCCCTGCGGCAGGTTAAACCCGCTGGGATAGGGATTCGACAGATCGAATGTGGGAGCCGTCTGCTGGTTATTGAAACTTGTGGCCAGATTGGTCTGGCTGGTGAATCCCTCGATGCCAGGGGCGCCGCTGGTGCCGGCAGCCTGCAGTGCCGAGGGTTGAAAGACGAGGCCAAAACCCGAGCGAACCACCAACTTGGGTGTCGGATTCCACGCCGCCCCAAGACGCGGACCCCAATCGTTCCAATTCGTGGGTGCCTGATGGCGGCCGTACTGCGCGCCAGTTCTACCCACCAGCACCATCTGACCTTTCAAGTTGCCGCAATTCGGGCAGCTGGCGCTGGAGGCGACTAATCCCTGCAAAGGTGAGGTGGCATCGGCATTCCAGTAAGACAACTGATTGAACTTTTCAACCCGCGGTATTTCGGCGTCCCAACGAAGGCCGGCGTTGACCGTCAGTTTGCGGGTAACCTTCCAGTCATCCTGCACATAGAACGCCATGTAACCACTGGTGGAAACAACGGAAGGCTCGTTTGGCTGATCGCCGCTATTGGGCAGGCCCAGCAGCAAGGAAGCGATGGGGTTGCCCGTTCCATCGTTATTTTGCGGATTCAGCTGAGTCCAGCCGGTGTTGGACGAGAAATTACCCGTCGGATAGGCGTACTGGTAGAAATCCAGCAGCAACTCGCGATACTCGCCGCCAAACTTGATGCTATGGCCGCCCATGATCTTGACCAGGCTGCCATTCACATCCTGCGCCACCGGATTTTCTTTTAGGGCAACGTAACCGTCCGTGCCCAGATCAGAAAAACTGTTGGAGAAGCTAAAGCTCGGGAAAACTGAAGATAGCCCTCCCTCTGCCTGATCGGCAACAGACTGTGGGAAGCCCAGACTGGTAAGCGTGAAGCCTTTTGAGGGGAATGGCGTGCGCAGTACTTTGGACTTCGAATAACCATAACGGAATTCACCCAGCAAAGTAGGCGTAAAGTTCACCGTGTTATTGAAAGAGGCGCTGATGGCCGAGGAATGGGCTGGCCCGTTGTAGCCGCCGGGTGACGCCGCATTGTTGTAGTCATTCAATGGGGCGCTGTCATTGGAAAACTGCGAGAAGCGCAGGAATGCGTGCCACTTCTTGGTGACATCGTGGTCTACGCGCGCGTCGTAGTGCCAATAGTTGTTCAGACTGGAACCAACCTGGAGAAAATTCCCGGTGGATTGAGGGGTAGCGCCAGGCACGTTGGGTGCAGGGTAATAGGCCAATGCTGCTTGCGCGATCTTGGAACCTGCCGAGGTGAGAAGGCTCTGAGGTATTACGTTACCGGGGAAGGGATCGCGCACATAGCTCGTGGAACCATCGGGATTGGTGACCGGGTGTACCGAGTAAGGATTGTAGATCTTCCCGCTGATGTCAGAAAAATCGCCGGTCAGCCAATTCTTATTGGGAACCGTATAGTGATTCGCCACTCCGTTCGACTGGCGCGAATCCTCAAAGTCGAAGAAGAAAAAGCTCTTGTTATGGCCATTGTAAAGACGGGGCAACACAATGGGGCCACCTACCGTGGCGCCGGTTTGGTACCGGTAGGCATCTGGCTTGACGGAGGTCCTGCTGCTTCCAAAAGGCAACGCGTTCAGTGGCGTATCCTCAGCAAACTCGTAGAAGGTTCCGTGGAGCTGGTTGGTGCCGCCTTTGGTAATCAGGCTGATGGTGCCACCGGAGAAACGTCCGTATTCGGCGGGCAATACACTCGTCTGCACATTTACTTCCTGCACCGAATCGATGATGGGGGTATAAGCGCTCGAATTGTTGCCGACATTATTTTCCGGAAGGATGTTGGTCATGCCGTCGATGAGTTGCTCGTTGTTGCCATTGCGGCTGCCGCCAATGTGCGGGGTTGACGCGTTCCCGGTGTTGTTCACGGCTGGAACCAGCAGCGCAAAATCGAATGGGTTGCGGCCATTATCGGGCAGATCAAGGATCTGACGGGTCTGGATCGTCTCGCCAACGCTCGAACTGTCTACGTCCAGGGCCTGGGTGGTTGCGGTCACCTGGACTGTCTCGGACGGCGGTTCCCACCGACAGTACGAAGTCCACAGCCCGTGTTTGGGCAACGTCGACGACGACACTTTCCTGCCGTTCTGACCGAAAGCCTTTGGCGTCCACGGTAACCGTATAAGTGCCGGGCTCAACGAAGGGCAGGATAAAGCGGCCCGACGGGTCGCTGGTCGCCGTGTGGCTCTCATTCGTCGCATTGTTGGAGACGGTAACAGTTGCAGCCTGAATCGTGGCCCCGGTGCTATCGGTTATCGAGCCCTGTATGGTTCCGGTGGGTGTCTGCGCCATAGCCAGGCCTCCCACACAGGCGATTGCGATCAGCCCGACAAACCAGCGAATTTGTTGCATGTTGCCTCCTTAAGGTTTTGATCGGGGATGGATGCGCACTGGAGCTCGACTCTGCTGATCTGTCATGCCCGCCGATCGACATCGTGATACCGCTATCATGAATAGCTATGATGATATCGATATCATGAGACGAGGGAAGTTCTACGTCCCGCGAAACACACTTGTCAAGAGGAATTTTTTTATAAGCTCCACTCGACTGTGGGAAACGTGCTACAAATGATATCGATATCTTCCGGAGAGTCAGCTTGGCGGTCAAACCGGCAGATCGGCTGTTGTCCTACGATATCGGAGGCAGTCACATAACGGTCGGGCTTTGCCTCCTCGAACCCATGACCCTTCTGCGCATGGCAGTTGCGCCGCTACCCGATGCTATATCCAGCGATGCTTTCATCGGCCTGCTGCACGAACTCGGCCAGCAATTGATCGGCGGTCCGATCTGGGTATCGATCAGGCCGCCGGAGCCTCGATAGCGTTTCCAGCCCCATTCGCTTATGGCACCGGCATCAGCTACATGCGACACAAGCTGAAGAGCCTTTACGGAGTGGACCTGAAGACAGCTCTGGCTGATCGCTTCGGATGGACGACGGAGCAAATCCGCTTCCTGAATGATGCCGACGCGGCCCTATTGGGTGAAGCTGGGGCGGGTGCTGCCAAAGGCGCCGCGAAGGCTGTCGGAATCATGCTGGGCACCGGTATTGGCTTCTCCTTTGTCCAGGACGGAAGTCTGAATGACACAGCGCCTGGAGTTCCGCCTGACAATGAAATCTGGAATCTTCCGTTCCTGGGCGGGATCGTCGAAGACTCGCTTTCATCGCGCGCCCTGGAGGGCGATTACCTGGCGCGCACGGCCAGACATCAGTCGGTTAAAGCCATCGCCCAGCAGGCCGCGACCGATCCGGACGCGCGTGCGGCCTTCAATACTTTTGGAGGCCACCTCGGTCAAGTCTTAAAAGAGATCGTAGCTCCCATTGGCCCCGAGGTCGTCGTGTTTGGGGGTGGCATCTCCCGATCTTCTCATTTGTTTCTCCCGGCGGCGCGAAATCAGATGAACGGATTAGGGATTCGATTGGTACCATCAGTCCTGCTGGAAAAGGCGCCTTTGCTCGGTGCTGCGATGTATTGGCGCGACTGCGCCTCTCGACCCTCGCCGAGCCATTCGACCTTCGCCACGCCTGACCCGCAACATTGATTGATGCGTAATAGCGATCTCATCACCGCGCTTGTTATGGTCTTGGCCGCGCACTGTGGAATAGCTACACCACCGGCTTGCCGAGGACCGGAACGGCTGGAGCAGGAAGTGCGGAGTCACCCGTCGGCAACGGCGTGGGGGGCTCTCGGAGCGTGGTTCGGTGAACAACAGCAATTTACGTGCGCTATCTCTGCCTTTCAAGCCGCAGTGCGCCTCGACCCTCAATCCGCACGCTTCCGCTACTTTCTGGGGATCACCTATTACTCTGCGGGGAAAACAGAGCTGGCGATCAGCGGAACTGAATCGCGCCGCCAGGCTTGACCCCCACGACACGCGCTCGAGACTGGCGCTCGGCACCGCCTTGAACAAGGCCGGGAGGGGCACGGAAGCCGAGGCCGCCTGGCAGGAAGCTCTTCAGATTGATCCGTCCTCCGTCACTGGTTTGGACTGGTTGGCAAAATCCCGCATTTCGCGCCGGGATTATGCCGGAGCTATCGATCTTTTGCGATCTGTCCCACCCGACGAAGACCTTACACTCGATCTGGCTCTTGCCTATTCAAATGCCGGCGACCTTGACACGGCCGCGTCAGTTTTGAGCGATGCAATCCGCGCGAAACCTGACTCATTGCGATTGGCCACCGCGCTGGCAACGGTCTTTGCCCGAGCGCATCGCTACGAAGAGGCGATCTCCACCCTGAAGACCGCTCGCGCCGCTCATCCAGACGATACTGCCCTGCAATTGCTCGACCTGCGCTTGCTGGTTCTGAAGGGCGACTACGAATCCGCACGGCCCCTCGCGCGACAACTGTTGGCCGCAAGTAGCGATAACTTCGAAGTTCTCTACCTCTCTGGGCTCGTGGAGCGGGAGGATCAGGAATTTGCTGCAGCCAATGAGCATCTCCGCAAGGCGATAGCACTCGATCCGCAACACTACGATGCCCGCTACAACCTCGGTGTGGTCCTGGCGCGCATGCAGCAGCCGCAGTCAGCTCTGGAGCAGCTGCAGTTAGCCGTCAAGCTCGATCCCACCCAGGCAGAGGCGTATTTCCAGCTTGCCCAGGTTCTGCGTACCTTGGGCCGCAAGGATGAGTCGCAGGCCCAACTCAACATCTATCGCCAGAAGATGCTGGCGGCCGAAAAGCGCGATCTCTCCATTACTAAATCCAGTGAGGCAGCACAAGCCTTGAGAGCGAGAGATGCAGCGAGAGCAGTCGAGCTTTACCGGGAGGCCATCGCTGCCGATCCGGAAAGCGCGGCGTTGCAGTACAACCTCGCTTTGGCGCTTGATCGCACAGGAGATTTGTCTGAGGAGCGGGCAGTCCTCGAGAAAGCTCTTGCTCTCAACCCCGATCTTTCCCAGGCCGAGGATCAACTTGGTGTTCTGACCGCGAAGAGCGGCGAGTTGGCCGTGGCGGAAGAACACTTCAGGCGCGCTCTGCGGATCACACCGCATTTTGCCGAAGCATCCATCAATCTCGGCACTCTGCTCGGCCAGCAGGGTAAGGATCGCGAAGCGGAACAACAATTTCGCGACGCTCTCGCCTCGAATCCCCGTTCAGTCCAGGGTTGGACTAATCTCGCTGCCACGCTGGCCAGCGAAGCACGATACACTGAGGCGCGCGAATCGGCGCAGAATGCGATACGGATAGATCCCACAGACGAGCCTGCGCAGCAGATACTCAGGATGTTGGCTTCGGGCGCATCCGCTGCTCCCACGCCATAACAAGTATCTACAAGACCCCATGGCACGCTTTCCCTCCCGCCGGCGATTTCTACATACTCTGCTTGCGAGTGCCGGCTCCCTGTTGCCCCTCGCGTGTCAGCAGCGTTGGCCGCCCCCGGTCCTGCAACGCTGCCTCCATTTTCCCGCTTCACGGATGTAGCTGTGCAAGCTGGTCTCACTCAACCCATCCTCTACGGAACACCCGGTGAAGTAACTTATATCGTCGAGTCGATGGGAGGTGGCTGCGCGTTCTTCGACTTTGACAACGATGGCTGGATGGATATTTTCTTGGTTGGCGGCCGTCAACTCGGGAGCATCCTGCCAGGTTCCGGAAACCGCCTCTACCGCAACAATCGCGACGGAACCTTCACCGATGTCACCGCCAGAGCGGGTCTCGCCGATCCCGGTTGGGCGACCGGAGTTTGCGTCGGCGACTATAACAATGACGGCTGGGAAGATCTGTTTCTCACTTACTACGGCCATAACCGTCTTTATCGCAACAATGGGGACGGAACCTTTACTGAAGTTACGCGTCAAGGCTGGCCTCCTCCACACGGGAAACCGCTTTGGAACTGGCTGCACATTTCTTGGACTTCGATCGTGACGGAAACCTGGATCTGTTTGTGGCGAACTATGTGGAGATCGACCTGGACCACGCCCCGAAGCCGGATATCCACGTAGCCACGTGCTCCTACGAGGGATTGCCGGTATATTGCGGTCCGCGCGGTCTGAAAGCTCCTCGGAATGCCCTCTATCGCAACAATGGAGATGGCTCGTTCACAGATGTATCGATAGCGTCCGGCATCGATCGCGTCTCCTCTTCCTATGGCATGACGGCGGTGTCATTTGATGCGGACGAGGACGGTTGGCCTGATATCTTTGTCGCATGCGACTCCACCCCGAGTCTCCTGTTCATGAATAACCACGATGGCACTTTTCGCGAAGAGGCGCTGGTCCGGGGCCTGGCGGTGAGTGGTGATGGCCAGGAGATGGGCGGCATGGGCGTAGGACTTGGCGACTACAATCTTGATGGTCACACAGATGTTTTCAAGACTCATTTCCAATTGCAGCCCAGCGGCCTCTACCGCTCATCCGGTAAAGGTGACTTCGACGACGTGTCGATTGCTGCCGGAATCGGCAACGAACGTCGCTTCGTCTCCTGGGGTGCGGGAATCGTCGACCTCGACAACGACGGCCTGCCGGACTTGTTCTGCGTCACCGGAAATGTTTATCCCAGTCTGGAGCGCACCTTCGCCAAATATCCCGCCAAAGGTCCGGCCATTCTTTTCCGGAACCTGGGGGACGGCAAGTTCCTGCAAATGGGCGACGATGGGCCGCTATGATGGCGCGCCATATTAGCCGCGGATGCGCCTTTGGCGATTTTGACAACGACGGAGATATGGACATCTTGATCATGAATCAGAACGAGCCGCCGTCACTTCTGCGCAACGATGCGCCCCGCAACAATCACTGGCTGAAGATAAGGCTTGAGGGCACCAAGAGCAATCGTAGCGCGATCGGAGCGCGGGTTGTGGTCCGCTACGGGAACAGAGTTCAGGTTCAGGAGCTGTTGAGTCAAAGCAGCTATCTTTCTTCCAACGACCCGCGCCTGCATTTCGGACTGGGTTCATTTACCACCGCCTCGGTCGAGGTGCGTTGGCCTTCCGGCTTGATCGAGAAATTCAGCAGCGTTAAGGTCGACCAGCTGTTAACCCTTCTCGAGGGCAAGGGCCCGGTACCGGGCAGGGCGGTCCATTCTGCACCTGGGGAAGGGTATGGCAGGAAATCGCTACCGTCTCACCAAGTAGAAAGCCACAATCGACGCATCGAGAGCTCGCACTCAACCAATCGACCATGAGCCGAAGGCTAAAAGGGGAATAACCGTGCATCGAAAACCCACTATGGCCGACGTCGCCCGTTTGGCTGGCGTGGGCACAATGACTGTTTCCCGTGTTCTCAGCGGAACAGTTCCAGTCGCCGAAGAAACTGCACGCCGCGTACAAAAGGCAGTCGAACAGCTGGCGTATCGCCCGAATCAGCTGGCGCGGGCCTTTCGTGGCCAGCGAAGCCGCAGCATCGGTCTCATCATCCCTTACCTCTACGACTCTTTCTTTGCTAACTGTGCTCATGCGGTTACTACGGTCGCGAAGGAACATGGCTATTCGGTCATCACGACCACTTCCAACGAGGATCCGGACATCGAATTTGCAGAAGTCGAGCAAATGCTGCAGCGCCATGTGGAGGGATTGATGGTGATCCCGTCCAGATTTCGCCAATCGCGCCTTACCCGGTCTCTATTTGGAAGGACTCCTGTCGTCGCCTTTGACCGTCCGGTTTCGGACCCGTCGGTCGACGTCGTGCTGGTGGAGAACACCTCCGGCTCTCGACGCATCGTGCAGCATCTTATTGAACATGGGCACAAGAGCATCAGCTATATGGGACTTAGCCGAAATCTCTATACAATGAATGCCCGATATCTTGGCTATCACCGCGCTATGCAGGAAGCTGGTTTACCGGGAAGCGTCTTTTTCGGTTGCAATTCACGCGAGGATACTCGGCGCGCCGTGGAAGACCTGCTGAATGGCAAAGAATCGCCCTACTGCCTTCTTTGCTTCGAATAACCTGGCTACTCGATATGTCTTTGCCGCGCTGTTGAGCCTCGGCGTAAGGGTGCCGGTGGACGCTGCCCTGGTTGGCTTCGACGACTTTGAGCTAGCGGAGTTGACTTCTCCGCCACTCACGGTTGTGCGACAACCTGCACAGGAAATGGGTCGCGTTGCAGCCAGCCTGCTATTCGAGCGCATCGAACGGGCAGAATTACCGCAGACTGGAACACGGATCGCACTGCCGGTCGAGATCGTGTTACGCCGCTCCTGCGGATGCAAGCACCGCACCGCCGTCGTAACGAAATAAGCGCCGAGTGACTGAATCCG
>CAVWRV010000035.1:0-12647 GCA_963757515.1 uncultured Acidobacteriaceae bacterium
GAAAAAGGAGGCGGCCCGGTAGTTTCTCGCGAGCGCCGCCTCCTTTGTCTGCCTACTTCTTATCTTTAGTGGGGCTTTCGGTATTCGATTCCTTCATCGTTCAGGTAGTACTCCGACGAGCAGTAATCAGAACCGCATATCATCGACTCCATGCCCACATACTGCATTTCGTGATCAAGCCTAACGCGCCGCAATGAGGACAAGCCAGAACGGCAACGTAGGGGTTGTTTGCCTCACCCATCGTTCCCGTGTTCTCCAGCACAAACAAGGTTCCAGGTTCCATCTGCTCTGGAATCCACTCTCCAAGCAATTCAAGATCCGTCAACATGCCATTCCTCCTGTGCGATCCTGTTACCTTGCTCCACCACACTTATGTAGCGCGCAGGGTTCCCACCCTTGCTCTGCTACGCAGACACGCACTCGCTATCCTCTGCCTCCCTCCTGGGGTGCTACCTCACGATCGCTATTCCAACAGACGCTGCCGCTGGCTTTCTTGCTTACAAAGCCTTCTTCCGCCCACGGCCGGCGAAAGCCGCGCGCAAGCGACGGAAAGACAAAACGACCGCACCACGCTGCCGCTTGGGCCGGGTGACAAAATAGCTGCGCACGAAAATTCCAATCCAGGCCATCGCCTCCAGCCATAAGCCGCGCGAAAGCGTCGGCATCACCGCCATGCGGAGAGATTTGAATTGCGCCTGGGTCGCCTGCGTTGTTTGGGTTGCTTGACGATTTAGGGCGCTGCGGCCCCCACCAGCGCTGCGCAGCCGACTGGCTGCCGCGGTTTATTGTCGGTCGGGCCCACGATCACAAGCCTGCGAAATCTGTTCTGCGGATGCTTACCCATTGGCCGAGTCACCTACCCAGGTGAAGTTTTCGAGCTAAATTCTGAATTTAAGCCAGCCGAACATTGAACTCATTCTTTCCGCGAGCCCTGTTTTCGTCAATGCACGATTCGTTCGCTCGAATCAATTCCCTTTCGCCTATGCACCAAAGATGCACACACCCACTACTGCTTACGGCCATCGGCTTCTGCTGCGCAATGGTGCTCGATGGCGCCGGCGGCGTCGCTGCGCATTCAATTCGCGATAGATCGACTCGTTGCGCAGAATCGCCTGCACATAGTCACGGGTCTCGGTGAACGGAATCGATTCCACAAACTCATCCATGCCGTGATATTTGCCAATCGACTGCCAATCCGTTACCCGGCTGTCGCCCGCATTGTAAGCAGCAAAGGCGTACGGAGCCTGGCCGTCAAACTTGTCCAGGGTCTGCTTCAGGTAGCGCGTGCCGAGGCGGATATTGGTCTCCGGATTGAGCAGCTCGATCTCATTGAAATGACGGATGCCCTCTTCCCTGGCCATCGATCGGCCTACCGAGGGCAGCAACTGCATCAGCCCGAAAGCATTGGCGGGGCTGATGGCGCCGGGGTTGAACTCCGACTCCTGACGGATGAGCGAGGCCACCATGTAAGGATCCAGCCCGTTCTTGGCCGCCTGCTGCTCAATCGAACTCCAGTATTGCTGGGGGAAAAGAATCTTCCAGTAGCCCATGGGAATGGTGTCGATGGGCGCCGAGGTGTAGAAGGGCAGAGCCCGCTTCAAAACGCGCATGGCGCGGAAGGTTTCGCCGTCGGAGGAGTAGATTTCCGCCTCGGCAAAAGCTCCCCACTGCTCGCTGCCGTCCGCCGCCTGGATTTCCGCCGGGATGTATTCATTCAAGCCAGCGTTGGCCAGCAGGCGCGCCTTGATGACATGCTCGTCATCTTCCGGCACATCGTCGGTGAGCGCGGGAATTTCCTCGCGATGAATGTTGCTCAGCATGGCTACTTCGGCCGGGCTCACCTGGCCCAGCTCCGCCAGCCGGTCGCGGGCCACCTGGGCATAATAGTAATGCTCAAAAACCCTGGAGACGGTCTGGTAGTAAGCCGCGGCCATGGCCGGCTGATGCTCCTGGTCGGCATACAGACGGCCACGCCAGTAGAGCGCGGCTGGAATCTCCTTACCGCCGGCATACAGGGCAATCTGCTTGTCGAACATCACCGCGGCCTCGGAGTAGTTTCCCAGACGATAGTTCAGCCACGCCGCCTTCCAGTGGCTGCTGGGCGCGTAGCGGTGCGTGGGAAAACGCGTGGCCAGCTCGCTGTAGTAGATCAATCGCCTGGGGATAGTCTTTGCGCAGCAGATACATGTTTCCCGAGGTGTAGAGCGCTTCGGCTAACCAGGGGCTGTCCGGGAACCGTTGTTCCATCTGCGTAACCAGAGCCTGCTGGCGTGCTGCCGTCGTCCTTGTTGCGCGCCAACTCGACGGCCAGATACATGCGCCGGGCGCCGCTCTCATCCTGGCGTATCCGGCAGCGCATCCACTTCTTCCTTGCTTAGCCGCTTGGTCTTCAGGTCGCAGGAGGCGGCGGCCACCAGCAGTGCGTTCTTCGCCTGGGGATCCGATTGCGAGTCGTTGGCCAGTGCGCGATACTCCTCGCCCGCCTCGCCGTAGCGGCCGCCGGCATACAGGGCATCCGCATGGGCCCTGCGCTCGGCCATGGTCAGCGGCGGCGTGGCGCCCACTACGGCCAGCTGGGCCTTGGCTTGCTGCCCTTCATCGCTCAGAGGAAAGCCGAGGAAGATGTGGCGATAGAGCCGGGCCGCTTCTTCCACGCTTCCCGTCATCTGGTTGGCCCGGGCCAGCGCCAACTGGAAGTCTGCGTGGCTCGCGATGGGGTCGGCCGCATGCTGGTGAAGAACCCGCAACGCCGTCTGGGGATCGTTTTGCTGCAAGGAGAGGTTGGCAATCATCACCGGCAGACGGCCGACGAAAATGCTTTCAGGATATTTGGCGGCGAAGCCGGTCAGCAGCGCCTCGGCATCCGAGAGCTTGCCCGCTTCCATGTCGGCCTGGGCAGCCAGAAAATCGGCGTAGTCGTCCATGGTCTTGCCCGAGTGCGTTCGCTTTCTGGAAGCTGGCGGCGGCTTCGGGATAGCGATGATCCAACAGGTAGGCGTGGCCCAGGGCCAGGTAGGCCGCGGAGGCTGCTTCTCCGGTGTGGGCATGGGCATAGGCGGTCACCCCGGCGTAGGCCGCGGGCGAGCGCATGGTGGTCAGTTCCTGGGCCATCGGCCGCAGCTGCGAGGAGGCGACAAAGGCCCGCTGGAGTTTGCGGCTGCGGGCAATGCTCCTGGCGCTGCGCGGTTTGCGCCGGGTTTTGATGTGGCGAACATGGCCGTTGCCCGTGCTTGCCATGGGCGGCCGTGCGGGCTGCGTGATGAGGGTGGCCGCAGCATGCTTCGGCGGCGCCGGCGTCGGTCTGCGACGCGGCCGCGGTTCCAGCTTACGACAAGCAGCAAGGCCCAGGGCAATAGGGTTCGTACTGTCGTAATTCGATCGATAGCTTCCGCCAACTCGTTCACTTCCCTGCCTGCAGCGGATGTTTCCTAGTTCAACCTGATACCTAATAAGACTCTAAGCGGAAAATTTGGTTGCGCGCAGGCTTTCCTGCCACTGCCAAGCGCCAACGGAACCCAATCCAATACCGCTACCAGCCCACATCGGGAGCGATGCAGACGGTTGACCGCGCCCACAAGGAATCCTGCACCGCAAGCAGCCGCGACGGCGCAGATCATGCCTAATTCGCAGATTACGCATTTTGCCGTGCGCCGCCATGCCCATTTAGTATGAGGAAGACGCGCAGCGCCTGTGGGCGGCCCACCCAGTGCGCTCAGCATCGATGTCCCTTCTCCCTGCGAGCGCATCCGCCAACGCGCACCAGGCGGGAGAACGGTCTGGAAAGGTCGAATTTCTGAACCCGTCTGACATGCCTATCATCCAAGCACAAGGGACCGAAGAAGTTCACCCTGATATTTTGCTGGTCAACCGGGCGCGCGAAGGCGACGTACAGGCCTTCGAACAACTGGTCAAGCAGTACGATCGGCAGGTGTTCCGCATCGCGCAGCACATCACCCAGAACCGGGAGGATGCGGAGGATGTGGTCCAGGATGCATTTCTAAAGGCTTACGAGAAGCTGGAGCAGTTTCAGGGGAATTCGAAGTTTTATACCTGGCTGGTGCGCATCGCGGTCAATGAATCGCTGATGCGGCTGCGCAAACGGCGCACCGGGCGGATGGTGTCGATCGACGAGGACGTGGAGACCGAAGAAGGCTCGATGCCGCGCGATCTGGCCGAATGGAGGCCCGACCCCGAGATGATGTACGGGCAGTCGGAGCTGGCAGAGATTCTGCGCAAGACGATCCAGGGCCTGCCGCCCGGGTTCCGCGTGGTTTTCGTGTTGCGCGACGTGGAAGGGCTGTCGACGGAAGAGACCGCGGAAACACTCGGGCTGAGCGTGCCCGCGGTCAAGTCGCGGCTGCTTCGGGCGCGGCTGCAGTTGCGGGAGCGGTTGAGCCGCTACTTCCGCAAGAATGAGGATGGGACTAAATGAACTGCTCAGAGTTTCTGGCGCAACTCGGTGATTTTCTGGATAACCAGGTGCCTACCGGCCTGGTGGCCGATCTGCAGGCCCACCTCGAGGGATGCGAACACTGCGTGATCACCATGCGGACCACGCAAAAGACGATCCAGATTTATCGCAATCATGAGATTTATGAGCTGCCGCGCCGGACTTCGCGAGCGGTTGCAGGCGGCCATTCTGGCTAAGTGCAAGAAGGGCTGCTAAGCGATTCTCAGGCCGCTTTTCGGGGAGTTTGGCAGACAATAGAAAATCCGGGAGAAGACCTTTTTTTCGCATCTCCAACTCACCACAAAACCGTCGCTGAGCGGAGCTCAGGATGACGGTTTTGTGGTGAGTCTTGAAGAAAAACATCCCAAACACGTTAGCGCTTACAGAACTACGCCTGCGCTATGTTGCCAGCCACGTGTTCGGGACCTGAGCAATCCGGTTAGGACAGCGTTCAGGACGGTGCGAGATGCGCAGGACGTAGAAAGGCCACCCAGGATGGGTGGCCTTTTCTGCTTCCGAATGGCTTCGCTAGTTATCGTCCCTGCGCTGCAGGGTCGGGCGGTCGTTGCCTGGCTGCGGTGGAGTCGGGCGCGGCGTTGGGATCGTTGTTCGAGCTGCTGGCGCGGCGCAGAGTCGGCTGGTTGCCCTTGCCGCCGTCGTTCAGCTTGCGCTTGTTCTCGATGCGCGCCAAACGAGCCTTGACGTCGTCAAACTCCGAGGTGGTCACCACATACTCCGCCCGCGGCGGCAGCAGAGTGGCAATCTCCTTTTGCGTCGCCTCAATGCGATCGGGCGTCTGCGGATGACTCGAAAATGCTTTGGCAATCAGGTGCGGCTTGGTCTTCTCCAGGTTCTCAAGCTTTTCAAAGATGGTTACAAAAGCCTGCGGATCATAGCCCGCGCGGTACATATACTGCACCCCGAGAAAATCGGCCTGGGACTCAAAGCCGCGAGAGAACTGCAGGAAGGTCAGCGGAATGCCTATCTGCGCCGCCTCGTAAATGCCGTAGCCGGTCCAGCCCCCGATGAAGATCAGCGGAATCGTGCCCAACTGAGCGTAGTTCATCCGGGTTTGCTCCCGCACCGCATGGTGAGCCGCTACATGCGATATCTCATGGGCGATCACACCCGCCATTTCCGCTTCATCGTCCGCAGTCAGAATCAGACCGCTGTTCACATACATAAAGCCGCCCGGCAAAGCCATGGCGTTGACTTCATCGGAATCGATGACCTTGATGGTAAAGGGAACCTTGGCGTCAGAATTCTTGACCAGGTTTTGCGCGACCCGATTCACGTATTCATTCACGACCGGATCGTTGACGAACTTGACGCTCTTTTCCAACTGCATGGCGTAGGACTTGCCCATGCGAATTTCGGTCTCGGTGGAGTACCAATTGCCCATGCCGCGGCCGCCAATATCGCGCGTACCCACAGCATTCACATCGTCGACGCTGCCTGGTTTTACCCCCGGCATTTTCTGGTCGGCCGGGGGTCGGTCGAGTCGGAGCGGATGCGGCAGGCGGAGTGTCTGCGGTGGATGAGCGGCCGGCGGAGTGTCCGCGGGCTGGCTGGTTTGCGGGACTGTTCTGTCCGTACCCTGTCAGGGTGAAGCCGGCGCCAGCAGCAAGCTGCTCGCAACCATTAATTCTGCCGGGATCAGCTCTTCGCAGCATTTTGCTCATCGCAACCTCTTGTTACACCTGGTCTGATAACCGTAGGCGCATTTCGCTATGGCTATTAGACCAAGTATGCGCGCTTTGGCTAGCCGATGGCCTGGAATTTCGCCAAAAGAGCAAAATGTTTTGCGTGGGATGGTTCGCTGCTAGGCCAAACGTCGGCTTCGTACCAGCTGAGGACCGGCCTCGCGCATCCTGGTCAAAAAGGAGTTCACGATCCGGGCGAGGGTTCGGGGCATTCTTCATAGGGCAGATGCCCGGTGCCGGGCAGCAGCTCGAACTCCACTCGATCGAAGCAGCGGCGCAGGTCCTGGGCAGACTCCAAAGACACGGCCCGGTCCCGGTCTCCCCACAGCAGAAGTGCCGGGAATGGACGCACGTGCTGCAAGCGCAGCACTCCAATCTGGCCATGTCGTCAAACCAGGTTTTCAGAATATCGAGGACATAGTCGACGGTTCCCGGAACCCGCAGGGAGCCGATGTACTTTGCCAGGGAACCGTCCTGCAACTGAGTGGGATCGCCGTACATGCGGCCCAGGGCGAGCGCCTGCATGGGCTCCGGCAGAGTGGCAATGTGGTGCGCGAACCAGGTTCCCAACCCGGTGAGATAGAAGTTGATCAGGGGGTCGCCAAGATGAGAGAAGGGATTGGCCGGCGCGTGCAGCGCCAGATTTCTGACCCGGGCCGGGTATTTTGCGGCCAGCGTCAGGGCTACCGCGCCGCCGTGAGAAGTGGCCAGGAAATCCGCGGAGCGGATGCCCGACTGCATCCATGAACTCGACCATCCGGCCAGCCTGGGCTTCGAGCCCGGCATCGATGCCCGGCACCCGCTCTGATTCGCCGATGCCAAGAGCATCCACGGCGTAAACCGTCGATTCCTCTGCCAGGCGGGGAATGGTCAACTCCCAGGTCGAAGCGGTACCCAGAAGGCCGTGCAGCAGAATGAGCTCTGGTCCCGCCCCTGCCTTGAGGCAGTGCATCTGGTGCCCTTCCACCTGGACCCAGTGCTTTTCGATCTGGATACGCCCGAAAGCGTCCAACATCCAACGCCCCAATGCCATGATGACCTCTTGCCTTTACCGCTACCGCCCAAATTGGCAGAATTCACATTCTATTCAAACTACGTAAGAACACAATGGGCCAGCAAAAGATGCCCAAGAGAGCCCATCGGGATCATTTGCAGGTTACCGAAAATAAGATTACGTAATATGTCGCGTCATATCCGAGTGGTGGAAATCAGCAGATCTTCACATACGGGAATTACCAGGCCGATAGCCCCTCGATCGATCGTTGTATATCTCTTATCGAATCAAGGGTATACTGGTGGCTGCAAATGGGCGATTCCTGGCGGAGCCGGCGGGCAGGCCGGTTTCCTGTTGGTCCACAGCGTGCTCTTGTCTCTTAAGGAGTCTCTGTTCTTCTTTCGCACCGACGCGATGCTTAAGTCGTTTCAAATTCGGGTGGCCGTGGTTCTTCTCGCTGGGTTTACCTTGGCGGCCGCGGTTCTTGCCTCCCTGAATTTTGCCAAAGAAGGCTCCTTTTCCCTGCCCACGGACTCGGTGATCTGGGTGGAAGCTCCCGGCGGTCTCAAGGCGCAGCGGGTGCTGAAGAATGGGCCCGGCGAACGGGCCGGGATCAAGGCCGGCGATCTGCTGGTTGCGGCCAATAAGGTTCCCACTCCGCGCATCTCTTCCCTGACCCGGCAATGGTTTGCCGCGGGTGTCTGGCGGACGAGCGGACTACCTCCTGGTCCGGTCGGGCGTTCCCATCCACGCCTCGGTGATATCTGAGCCGAAGCCGACCGCAGCCAGAACCAGGGACTGCGGCTGATTGCGCTGGTGTACCTTTCGATCGGCCTGTATGTCCTGTTCCGGCGGTGGACGGCTCCGCGCGCGACTCACTTTTACGTCTTTTGCCTGGCCTCGTTTGTCCTTTACTCGTTCGATTACACCGGCAAATTCAACACCTTCGACTGGACCATCTATTGGGGCAGGATGTCTGGCCGGAGCGCTGCAACCGGCGCTGTTTCTGCATTTTGCCCTGGCGTTTCCGGAGGAACGGCCGGCCTCTCGCCGCCACTGGATCAACTCCCTCATCTACCTTCCCGGCTTGGCCGTCATCGGGCTGCAAGTGGTGGCGCAGTGTGCGATGGGAGGCGACCGAGCTGCTGAAAACGCGCCTGGACCAGCTCGCCATGGGCTACCTGGCGATCTACTACGTGCTGGCGGCCCTGGTTTTCTTCCGCAACTATCTGCGCCAGACGAACCCGCTTCGCCGCCAGCAGTTGAAGTGGCTGACCCGGGGAACTTTGCTCACCGTCATTCCCTTCACGGTGCTGGATGTCATCCCTTTTCTCACCGGCATTCCGGTTCCCGGCGTTCTGGCCAAGCTGGGGGGAATTTGCCTGGTCTTTTTGCCGCTGACCTTTAGCTGGGCCATCGTTCGCTACCGCTTGATGGACGTCGACCTGATCTTCAAGCGCGGCGTCACCTATACCCTGGCGACCGCGGCCCTGGTCGGGCTTTACTTCGGTGCAGTCGCGGTCGCGGCCGAACTGGTGCACACCCGCCTGCCCAGCGCGGGCGCATGGGGCCTGATCGCCGCCATCATCATCACCGCGCAGCTTTTCGAACCGCTCAAACGCGCCATTCAAGACCGGGTCGACCGGGTCTTCGACCATAAGCGCTACGACTATCGGCAGACCCTGATCACCTTCGGCCGCGGCTTGAGCTCGCAGACCGATCTGGGCAGGCTGCTCAGCTCGATCGTGGACCGGTTGTCGGAGACGCTGCTGGTGGCGCGGGTGGCCATCTTTTTCCCCGATCGGCATGGCGGCTACCGGTTGATGGCGGCTCACGGTCTGCCGGCACAATTGCTGGGCCGGGAAAGCCATCCGGGACTGGGCTTTCTCAACTTCGATCAGCCCGATGCGGGCACCCACATCTTCCTCGAGAACCCGCAGCAGGTGCTTCACCTGCACCGACGAGGAGCGCCAGGCCGCTGCGCTGCTCGATCTGAACTACTATCTTCCCTGCCGCCTGCAGCAGAAGACCATCGCCATTATCGGGCTGGGGCGCACCACCCATGGAGACTTCCTCTCCAGCGAAGACGTGGAGTTGCTGGAGTCGATGGCCAGCTACATCGGGATCGCCATCCAGAACGCGCGCCTGTATGCCAGCCTGGAGCAGAAGATATCCGAGTACGAGCGGCTGAAGGAGTTCAACGAGAACATCGTCGAGTCGATCAATGTCGGCGTGTTCGCGGTTGACCTCGAAGAGCGGGTCGAGAGCTGGAACGCGCAGATGGAAGTGATGTATGCCATGTCGCGGCAGGAGGCGGTCGGACAATATCTGCGCGACATTCTGCCGGCAAACTTTGTGACCGAATTCCTGCGCTTGAAAGATGAGCCGGGAGTGCACAACCTTTACCGCTTCCGGCTGCAGACCCGCAGCGGCGAGAACCGCTGCGCCAATGTGGCCATCGCGCCCCTGGTTTCGCGCAACTTTGAGGTGGTCGGCCGCATCATTATCGTGGATGACATTACCGAGCGCATGGAGCTGGAAGCGCAGCTGGCGCAAGCCGACAAACTCTCCTCCATCGGGCTGCTGGCGGCCGGCGTGGCCCATGAGGTCAACACCCCGCTGGCGGTGATTTCCTCTTATACCCAGATGCTCGCCAAACAGGTGCGGGGAGATCAACGAGTGGCGCCGCTGCTGGACAAGATCACGCAGCAGACGTTCCGGGCCTCGGAAATCGTCAACGGCCTGCTTAATTTTTCCCGCACCGGCGCGGCGGAGTTCACGGCGCTGGATCTGAATCACGTGATCGAAGACACGCTGAAGCTGCTGGAACACCAGTTCCGTGCCTCGCAGGTTCAGCTGGAAACTTCGCTCGAAGATAATCTGCCGCCGATTCTGGGCAACTCCGGCAAACTGCAGCAGGTCTTTCTCAACTTGTTTCTCAATGCCAAGGACGCCATGGCGGCCGGCGGTACGCTGCGTGTAGCCACGCAGGCCAACGGGCACGTGGCGGTCGACATTTCCGACACCGGCTCAGGCATCGCGCTCGAACACATGCAGCGCATCTACGATCCCTTCTTCACCACCAAGTCGACGGTCAGCGAGGGGCAGCGCAGGGGCACCGGATTGGGGTTGGCAGTGAGCTACGGCATCATCCAGGAACATGCGGGCAAGATCCAGGTAGAGAGCCAGGTGGGAAGCGGCACCACATTCCATCTCGAATTTCCTATGGCAAGGAAACCCGCCCATGTCTGAGGCCGGCATTCTCGTTCCGCAAAGCAAAGCCACCGTTTCGAACCCGGAACCGGCACCCCGCATTCTGATCATCGATGACGAAGCAGCGATTCGCGAATCGCTGGAGACGCTGCTGGTGCTCGAAGGCTATGTCGTGGACCTGGCTCCCGAGGGCCAGGCCGGGCTGCAGATGCATCGATAGCCAGAACCTATGACCTGGTTCTGCTGGATCTGGCGCTGCCGGGGCAAAATGGCCTGGAGATTCTGGCGCGCATCCGGGAGCGCCAACCCAACCTGCCGGTGATCATGATCACCGCCTATGGAACGGTCGGCAACGTGGTCGACGCCATGAATGGCGGGGCGCAGAACTTTGTCCAGAAGCCCTGGGACAACGAAAAGCTTCTGGCCGATATCCGCGCCGCGACCGCCCGGCAGCGGGCGGAAGAAGAGAATGTCCAGCTCAAGCGCGCGCTGAAGCAGCGCTACAACTTTGAAAACATCGTTGGCAAGAGCGAGCCGATGCTGCGCATTTTCGACCTGGTGGCGCAGGTAGCTCCCACCCGCTCCACCATCCTGATCCAGGGCGAGAGCGGAACCGGCAAGGAGCTTATCGCCAAGGCGATCCACGCTAATTCGCCGCGCCGCGACAAGCCCTTTGTGCCGGTCAACACCGGCGCCATGCCCAGCGATCTGCTGGAGTCCACGCTTTTTGGCCACGTCAAGGGGGCGTTCACCTCCGCCGTTTCGGCGAAGAAGGGGCTGTTTGAAGTGGCTAATTTTGGCACCCTCTTCCTGGACGAGATCGGCACCATGGGGATGGACACGCAAGCCAAGGTGCTGCGCGTACTGCAGGACCGCCGCTTTATGCACCTGGGCGGGGTGCACGAGATCCAGGTGGACGTGCGCATCCTGGCGGCCACCAACGTCGATCTGCGGCAGGCGGTGCGCGAAGGCAAGTTTCGCGAGGATCTGTACTACCGGCTCAACGTCATCACCATCGATCTGCCGCCGCTGCGCACCCGCCGGGAAGATATTCCGCTGCTGGCGGCGAGCTTTCTCAAGCGCTACGCCGAGGAAAACGATTTGCCGCCGCGCACGCTGGCGCCGGAAGCGATGCGGGTGCTGATGGATTACGACTGGCCGGGCAATGTGCGCGAACTGGAAAATGTAATCGAGCGCGGCGTGGTTCTCTCCTCCACGCCTACGATTGGATTCGACCTTCTTCCCGGCCACCTCACGGGCCGCAGCTACTCCTCCAGCCTGCTGGAGCACAATCCCGATGCCTCGTTGTTCGACATTCTGGAAGATATTGAGCGGCGCATCATCATCGACAAGCTGGAGCGCTGCAAGTGGAACCAGACCGATGCGGCGGAGCAATTCCGCATCCCGCTTTCCACCCTCAACCAGAAGATCAAGCGGCTCTCGATCGAGATCAAGAAGCGCATGAAGGACTAGGGAGCGAAGGCCCGTGTGGTACCCTCGGCTTGGGTATGCCAATCGACTGCTATCTGAAAGGCTTGCCAAAAAGGTCGTCTTCTCGGTGCAGGACTATGCCATGCTCACCGGCCGGGCGATCGGCAATATCTTTCAGCGTCCCCACTACTTCGCCGATCTCATCGTCCAGGCGGACTCGATCGGGATCGGGTCGCTGCCCATCGTCATGCTCACCGGCTTTTTTACCGGCGGCGTACTCGCCCTGCAATCCGCGTCCTCGCTGGCTCAGTTCGGCGCCACTGCCATTACCGGGGAGCTGGTCAGCCTTTCGATGATCAAGGAACTGGGCCCGGTGCTCACCAGCCTCATGGTCTCCGGCCGTAACGCGTCGGGAATGGCCAGCGAGCTGGGCTCGATGATGGTGACCGAGCAGATCGATGCCATGCGCGCGCTGGGCACCGATCCGCTCAAGAAGCTGGTAATGCCGCGGCTTTTCGCAACGGTGTTCATGCTCTTTTTCCTCACCATCATCTCCGACACCGTGGGGACCCTGGGGGGAGCGTTCGTCTCGGTCTTCATGCTGGGACAGGACGGTTCGCAGTACTTCCACACTGCTTACCAGACGCTGCAGTATCCCGATATTCTTCAGGGCCTGGTCAAACCCATCGTCTTCGGCTTCATCATCGCCAGCGTCGGCTGCTACTACGGCATGACCACGCGCGGCGGCACCCAGGGCGTTGGCCGATCCACTACGCAGGCGGTGGTGGTCTCCTCGGTGCTGATCATCTGCGGTCGACTTTGTGATCAGCCAGTTCATGATCGGTGTCTTAGCAAT
>CAVWRV010000036.1:0-86509 GCA_963757515.1 uncultured Acidobacteriaceae bacterium
GGCGAGGTCCCGCTTATACAGTGCGGTGAGTTCCGCCCACGCTCGCTCTGCTCCTGCCTCGTTGTAGACTTGGCTGCCCCGCACCGTCCAGCCGTGATTGCAGCCCTCGTAGACCTCAACCTTTGCCTTCAGATGCGCTGCCGCGAAGGCCTCTTTCAGTTTGTCCTTGGCAGCAGGGTCGCGCTTGTCGTCATTGTCTGCCACCGCACAGAGCATCTCGGCCGTCATCTTCGGGATCAGCAGGTGCGGGCTGTCCGGCTTGTCGGTCACCAGACCACCGCCATGAAAGGTAGCAGCCGCGCCGACGCGCTCGGGTGCGGTGGCTGCCGTGCGAAAGGTGAGCGGCCCGCCCATGCAGTACCCCTGCACCCCCATCTTTTTCTTCCTGTCCGTTTGCGGCTGCGCGTCGAGAAAGGCGACGTACGACTTTGCGTCACTGATGTTAGCATCGGCTGTCAACGCCGCTGCCATGGGCATCACCTTGGCGCGGTCTTCCGGCTTGCTGAAGTCAAACGAACCATCGACCACCGGCGCCTTTGCATTGCGGTAAAACGGATTCGGCACCAGGACCACATAGCCTTCGGCGGCGAGCCTTTGCCCCATCTCGCGAAACACCGGCCTCAGCCCCAGAATGTCGGTCCACACCAGGACTGCCGGCCATCTTCCCCTGCCCTCGGGATAGAATAGCGCCGAGTCGGCAACACCACTCGCCATGGGCACATCTACATCCTTCTGAACCACCTTCGCCTGCGCCGCGGCTACCGAAGAACTCAGCACCATCGTCGCTGCCGCTCCAAGCCCAAAGGCCCTGCGCGAAACAGTGGGATCATGGATAAGACCCTGGTGAATCAAGTCATCGCACATAAGCTAGCTCTCTCCTTTTCCTGGATAGGAAGTATGGCCGAAGTGTGGCCCGTTGTCGATCCGGTAATGGCGTCGGATGCCTTGCTCGGACGGGGCATATTGCAGTGACACGATACCTGGGAGGACGGCGGAGCGAAGGGACGGAACGTTACCGTTGCTTAAATGATCCTATGGACAGACAGCGGAGGGACAGGTCAACGAATTCTCCGTTTTGCTGCACGCTCGCGTGGCGGCTTAGAAGAAGAGTTCTGGCGAAACACGAAAGCGCTTGCTCAGACGAGATATGTGGTCCTTGTTGAGATCGCGCTTCCCGCTCAGGACCTCAGAAACGACACTCGGCGTTCCAAATACATCGACCAGGTCCTTTTGCTTCAGTCTGTGCTGGTCCATGAGAAAAGAGATTGCCTCGAGCGGCGATGCCTTCGGGAGTTGATAGTGCCTGTCCTCAAAGTCCTCGATTAGCAGCGTGAGCAAGTCTGCTAAATCCTTCTCTTCCGGGGTCGGGGTGTCTTTCTGCTCTAAAACGAGAAGCGTCTCCATAGAGCGATTGTTTTCCTTTTCAGACTGAATGACCCTGGGGAGCGCTTTTGCCACTAGTTTGCCGTAAATAGGGTTTGCGGCCGATGTACTCACTTTTTCCACCTTCCCTTGTCATACTCGGCATGAGTGTCTCAGCTTAGGGGTGCAGCCCAACCCATTACGCTTTGGGCGGCGGAGCCAGGACCGTACATGCGAGCCTGCCGCTATATCAAGCCGAAATTCCGGCTAGTCAGTTTGCGGCCGCGGCGGATTAGCCCAGTGGCCGGATTCGTCTTTCCCGCTCGCAACGACCCCTTTCGCGTTCCAGCCCAGACCCGCTCGAACGATAGCCGGGCAATATCGCAGAGTCAGCCCGCAGCGTCGTCGGCTCGATTGATTCGCTTCGGATCCATGCAATAGCAGGTCGCTGTGGATGGAAATTTCCCCGGCCTTCAGTTCCACATCGACTGGCCGTCCAAAAGTTTCAGCGCCCGGAACAGTTTGGGTCAGAACATTCGCCTCGTCGTTTTCATTCAGGGTGTAGGTCAGATGGCCCAAGTGGTGCGAACCAGGAATGAACCGCATGCAGGCGTTTTCGACAGTGGCATCATCGATCGCCAGCCATGCGGTCACGGCCATCGACGGCGTTAACGGCCAATAGCTCGAATCTTGATGCCATGAGACCCGTTTGCCATCCCCAGGCATTTTGCAAAAGAAATGCGAACCCCAGGCAACCACGTTCTCGCCAATCAGGTCCTTGATGCGGGCCACAATACGAGCATCCGTCAGGATGTCGTAAACCCGTCCATAGCGGAGGTGCGCCGTGCTGATCGAGTAGCTGTCGCCCCCTGCGGCGAGCGTCCTGGCCAGCAGTTCATCGAAGTAACGGCGGATGCCGGCTATCCCTTCTTCATCGAAGATCCGAATGCCGGCCAGGTAACCGTCGCGATTGAAAGCTGCAATCTGCTCCGGGGTCAGAGCTGCGGGACGCTCCGTAGTCGAAGGATGAAACCGCAGGTCGCGGTCAAGCTGGCTCAATTCTTCGCTGCTCGGGACGAACTTGGGTGTAGTCAACGGCTTCACCGTTCCGGTTCTGTCAGTCTATCGCCTCGGATCCACGTCAGTAAACTAAACGCAGCGACATCTGAATCAAGCGTGGGCTGCCAATGGTCTGTTGCACTACGCCCAGTCCAAGCCCTGACTGCACGGTACCGTTGGAATTGATGGAATAGAGATTTTGCTGGTTAGCCGCATTAGAAAGTGTTGGATCGTATGTGGGTGCGTTATTGAAGCTCGAATTCGTCGAAACCGTATCGTTCGGAATGTCGAAACTCGAAGTGTTCGTCACGTTGAAAACATCAAACGTGTACTTCAGCGAGAACCGCTCCGTCACCGGAAAAACCTTGACCAGCGAAATGTCGCCACGTTTTTGAAACGATTGGCGGAAAATGTTGCGCTGGCCGTTCCCCGCGAATCCAGTCTCAAAGACGTCGCAAACCGGTGCCCCGCCGGTGGAGACACCGCAAGCCGGTACTCCCTGGTCCCCGGGATTGACAAAAGGCAGTGCAAACGCGCCGGCATTCAACGCAGGAACGGCGACCCCTCCGCTCTGAAAAGCACCCTTTGCCCCGGTCAAAGCCTGTCTCGGGGAATAGCCTGCAGCTAACGGGACAATCGGATTAGTAATCCCATCATTGGTACTGTAGTACAGACTGGCGATACCTCCCGAGTAGTCATAGATGCTGTACGGTTGGCCGCTCTCGAACACCGTGATGCCTTGTAGCGCCCAGTGATTGGTTATCTTGCTCAGCCAACTTTTTGAATGAATCACATCCGGGAACTGGTAGACATAGTTAAAGGTCAAATCGTGGGTCACATCAAAATCCGCTGACCCGTAGCCGCTGCGCAGGTTCAGCGGATTTGATCCGGTATAGAACAAACCCAGGCCGCTCTGCTCGTCAAGGGCGTGAGCATAGGTGTAAGAGGCGCCAAACCTCAGGCCCCACCGCATACGCTGTTCGGCATGCACCTGCAGCGCATCGTAGGCGGAGTTGCCCGCCGCCTTATAGGTGACTGAATTGACGCTGTAACCAATGTAAGGCACACGTAGATCGGTGTTACCCCCGTCATAGGTGTTGAACGGTTCCGTGGTCAGATTGTTTCCGTTGGTATCGAACACCTGGTAGCCGTAGCTGGCGGTTTCTCCGTTGATGGGGTTTGTTTGCGTGGCGATCTGCGGCTGGTTGAAGGGAATGGGAACCACTCCATGACGTCCGCGATTGCCTACGTAGCCCAGGTCGAACACAAAGTCGGCTCGCGGCTGCCATTGCATGTCGAGGCTCCAGTTTTCCGTGTAAGGCAGCTTGTTATGGATGTCATACGCGCCGAAGGGATAGGTCGGGTCCCCATTTTGGAGGCCGGCAACATTCGGCAAAGTACTGAGGAACTCCGCCGGATTTCCGGTTGGCGCCGGAGGCAGCGTTGCGCCAAACGGATTGGAGAGGGTCGCTCCTTTGGGCGAGGGGAAAGGAATCACGAACGGCGGCTCCTGGGTGACGCCAAACGGGCCGCTGATGCCGCTGCCTGCGCCCGGGGAAAGATACGTAAAATATTGCCCGCGATTGTAATAGAGCCCGAAGCCGCCGCGGAACACCACCCGCCCGCCATTTTGTTTCGGGCTCCAGGCAAAACCGACGCGAGGCGCAAAACCCTGCTGCAGATTCTTGAGCGTGGAGTTGCTCACGCCCGGCGTGTGGTAGAGCTTGTTGTTTCCTGCAACGATGAAGCCATCGTTGACGATTGTGTCGGTAGAGGCGCTGTAGGAGTACAGTGCAGGATCGAAGCTGAACAGGTTGCCGTACTTCTCGACGAAAGGCCCATCGTAATCGTAACGGAAGCCGGCGGTCACGCTGAGGTTGGCAAGCAGCTGATACTTATCCTGCACAAAGCCGCCAATGTTATTGACCCGGTAATAGCGGCTGGCGGCGCCCTGCAGGAAAGAGGAGCGCCTGGTATTTACAATACCTTCGGCCAGATTCTCGAAGCTGTCGAAAGTAATTGACCCGGTATTCTGCCGGCGGTTCACGATGTTCAGCTGGGTGTAGGTGTAGTTGCCTCCGTAGGAGACCGTGTGGCGCCCAAAAATCGAGATCGCGTTCGAAGCGAAGGCCAATCTGTTTTGGAAGACGCCGTCCTTAAAGAAGTCGCCCGTCGGTCCAATTCCCAGTGAGTTAGGGAAAATGGAGTTGGTGTTGCGCAGAGTGATTCCGGGAAAGGTGTTGTATCCGAAAAGATTGATGCCGACCGTCGAAGGGCCGAAGGGTTGCGAGTTGGACGAGTAAGCCTTCTCCCGCGAATAGCCGGCGACTTGTTGCCAGCTGAAACGCGAGGATGGGGTGAAGGAGTTGCTGATGGCGCCGACTTGTCCGCCGGCATCAAGCTGTTGCTGGAACCCCGAGACCTGGCTTTGGGTGAACGGGTTGCTCGCCGGATCGTGCTGCCAGAAGTACTTGAGCGAGAGCAGATCAGACTGGCTGGCGTTGTAATCGAGGCTGCCGGCCACGATGTCCGCCTTGAACGTTGGTTGGCCGAAGAGGGTGGCGTCGGGCTGTGAAGCGGCAAGCAGATCGGCAGCGTTGCTGACCACAGACGGGATCAGATATTGTCCGTTGGCTAATTTCGCCTGCAACAGCTCCACGGCCGCGGGGTCGAAGTTGCCCGTGAACGGAGCGGAGCCACTCGGCAGACTGGAGTTCACAGCGGCAATCAGACCAGCCGTGGAGCGATCCTGGGTTAAGCCGGGCGGCAGGTAGAGCGGGCTTCTCCCATTCAACTGGTCGGTAACTCTCACTCCATTATAAGAAGCGAAACCGAACAGTTTTTGCTTGATAATCGGACCGCCCACCGTGGCTCCCAACGAGTTGCGGTGGAGCTGGGGATTGACTTCATTCTCAGGAATGGATCCGCCAAACGCTTCGCTCTGCTGTTTGTAAAAGAAGGGCGCCGCATTCAGCCAGTTGGTCTGGTGCACCCAAAACACCTGTCCGTGGTATTGGTTGGTGCCGCTCAGGGTGGAGACCGAAATTTGCGCACCACTGGTGGCCCCTTGCTGCGCATCGTACATCGACGCGTTTACTTTGAGCTCTTGAATGGCTTCAGGATTCGGACTAGGAAGAGCGTTGCCGATGGCATCATAGACCGAGGTATTGGTTTGAATGGCTCCGCCCGAAACAAAGTTCTCGCCCGTGTTCAAAACCGCGCGTCCTGAAGAAACCTGGCTGGTGGTGTTGCCGTTAAACAAGTTGGCGGTATCGATACCGTTCAACTGGAAACTGTTATCTGTGGCCCGCTGGCCGTTCGCCCAGATTGCTTGGTTCCCCAGGCCTTCGTTAGTGCCGGTTCCATTGATAAACTGCGCGTTGGTTCCCGGGGCCAGGATGGCCAACTGGGTAAAGCTTCCGGTGGCCAACGGCGTCTGCTGGATCTCGGTATTGTCGAGGACGTAGCCGTTGGTCGTGTCCACCGCATTTAGCAGCGGTGTTCCAGCGACTATTACAGAGGTCGAGACCTGCCCAGTCTTGAGCTGCGCATTCAGCGTAGCTGTGCGGTTTGCCTGGACCTCGATTGAGGGATAAGTCTGGGTGTCAAAGTCTTGCTTCGTGAAGGTGACCGTATAGACCCCGATGGGGAGATCGTGGAAGGAATAGACACCGTTATTGTCGCTGATTGTCTGGCGGTTCAATCCGGTATCGTTGTTGCTCAATGCGACCGTTGCGCTTGTGAGGACGGCACCGGAAGGGTCAGTCACAGTTCCTAGAACTGCTCCCAAAGTCTGTTGCGCGCAGGCAGTTTGGAAACTCACGAATGGGATCAGGATCAACAGTGCGAACACTAGCAAAACGCAGCGCCCTGAGGGGCGACGTGTCATCTGCATGTCAGGCCTCGAATTTGAGATCTAAAACCGGGTCGGCTTGGCCGGTTCCGGCTCTATGCCCGCCCGATTCTTAAAATAATAAGAGTGTCCTGACTCTGAATGAACATCCTGTAAATAAGCTGCGCGGCCCGATAGTTTTTTATGCAACCAACAAGAACGGCCCGGGAAAGGTTCAGAGATCCCTAAGCCTCTTCGTCAGGAACCCATGTGCAGCACGCTCTTTCCCACGATGTGTCCTTCTTCGATCCGATGGTGTGCCTGCACCACGTCTTTAAAGGGGAACACATGGGTCCTGAGCGGAAGCGTCCGGGAACCGATCGCCGCATTTAACTTTTCGAATGCCTCATGGGACATCGCGCCATCGAATGCTGACACCGGATGCCCATGGAAACGTGGTTTGGGCTCAACGCCATTCGGATAAGCAATAGACGCCTTCGCCTTCAGATGCGACAAGAAGTAAGGCAGCGTGTCACTGCTGGCCGTGACCAGAGTCGCGTCGAATCCGGCCTCGGCCGCGCGCCTGATCACGTCCTCGCGTTCTGAGGAGTTTGGATCGATAGTGTGCGTCGCCCCCAGCGAGCGAACGTACTCTTGCGCGTCGGGCCGTGCCGTGGCCACGACCGTTACGCCCTGTTCGCTCGCCAGCCAGACGGCGCAAGAACCGACGCCGCCACTGGCGCCGAACACTAATATGGTTTGCCCACGGGTCGCCTGCAGAGTCTCCAGTCCGGATTGAGCCGTCAGTGCGATGCAGGGCATGCCGCCGGCGATCTTCATTTCCAGGTGTGCTGGAACCCGCGCTACCCGCTCAGCGGGAACGCTGACATACTCCGCATAAAATCCACCCGTGCTATTGCCGTAACTGTAGGAGTAGACGCGATCGCCCACGTGGAGCCCCGTCACATGAGAACCGACGGCAGCAATCGTTCCGCTCCCGTCGGCGCCCAGGATCGTTCCCGGCTTGACCGCTCCCCATGCGCCTGCGCGCTGCTTAGCGTCCCATATGCCCACGCCCGCATACTCAAGCGCGATGATTACGTGGTTAGGGGCCAGCGCGGGTACGGGCACCTCTTTGATGTGAATTGCTTGGGGTGGCCCGGCCGTATCGACAACCGCAGCCCTCATGACTTTAGGAAGTTCTGATAAGTTGCTCATCGTTTGACTCCCAAAATAGCGACATTAGCGCTCATGCCTTTTTAGATGCCAATGCTAGCGTTGGGACGCTCCGGTACAACCTGGGGTCTATAAAACCGCCAGAGGCGGATAGGGAAGTGATCACATGATTTGCACAACAGGATTGTCATCCCGACCGGAGCGCACCCGGATTTCCTGCCACGCAGCGCCGGACAAGGCAGCGTATGCGCCTTTCCGTAAAGAAAGGCGCATGAAGTGCGCCAACGCCATCAAGTTCCACAGGAAATTCGGGGGAGCGTAGTGGAGGGATTGCGGTTCAGCGGACCTCTCGTGGAGATGTTTTCGACAGAGCGCGAGCAGTGTGGGGGTTACTTTCGCGCAGTCACGCGATCACAAGCGTTCCAAAATGAATGGGTCAGATAAAGCGAACCAGATCAAATCTGAATCTAACTTGTCAGGACGGATACTTATGCAAGGAAGCGTCGCCAATCAAAACCAACTTGACACACATACCACCTACATCCTTCCGCCATTTGGGGTCGGGGAAAAGGGGCGGCTAATACACAAAATTTGAGCATCTTGGCGAAACAAAGAACTTACCCTCCAACATGCTCACTCCACATGGTAATTGGGCGCCTCCCGAGTAATGATCACGTCGTGGACGTGACTCTCGCGCAGGCCGGCGCTCGAAATCCGAATGAAGCAAGACTTCTCCTGCAACTCCTGGATCGTGTTACAGCCCACATAGCCCATCCCCGACCGCAATCCGCCCACCAGCTGGTAAACCATAGCCTCCAGCGGTCCGCGATGCGGCACCCGTCCCTCGATCCCTTCGGGAACAAACTTAGCCAGCCGGTTCTCCCCATTGCGCTCCCGTGCCACCACCCCTTCGGTCGAGGGCTTCTCCTCGATATCGCCCTTCCCCTGAAAATAGCGCTCACCGGAACCCTGCGACATGGCCGACAGCGAACCCATGCCACGGTAGGTTTTGAAACTGCGGCCCTGGTAGAGGATGGTTTCCCCCGGGCTCTCGTCCACCCCGGCAAACAACGAACCGATCATGACCACGCTCGCCCCAGCGGCAATCGCCTTGGTGACGTCGCCGGAGTACTTGATGCCGCCGTCGGCGATCACCGGAATGTTGTGTTCGCGCGCCGCCCGGTAGCACTCGCTGATGGCGGTGATCTGCGGCATCCCGGCGCCGGTGACCATGCGCGTCGTGCAAATGGATCCAGGCCCGATGCCTACTTTCACCGAATCCACGCCCGCTTCGATCAGTGCCTTTGCCCCTTCATACGTGGCCACATTGCCCGCGATCAGGGCAACCTCAGGAAAACGCTTCTTGACCGCACCCACAGCCTCAAGCACACGCGTCTGGTGGCCGTGCGCCGAGTCAATGGTGAGCACGTCCACTCGGGCACGGACCAGCTCCGCAGCCCGCTCGAGAAAGTCGCCGGTCGCCCCAATGGCCGCACCCACCCGCAGCCGGCCCTGATCGTCTTTCGCCGCATTGGGGTACTTCAGCTTCTTCTGGATGTCCTTAACCGTGATCAGGCCTTTGAGCTCATATTGGCCATTCACCACCAGCAGCTTCTCGATCCGGTGCTGGTGCAGGATCGTTTCCGCCTCTTCGAGCGTCGTACCCACGGGAACAGTGATCAGGTTGTCCTTGGTCATCACATCGCCGATGGGAATGTCGGTGCGAGTCTCAAAGCGCAGGTCGCGGTTGGTAAGAATCCCCACCAGCTTCTTCCCCTGGGTCACCGGAACCCCGGAGATTTTGTAGCGCCGCATCACCTCCAACGCGTCCGAGATAAGTTGTTGCGGCTCAATCGTGACCGGGTCGACAATCATGCCACTTTCGGAGCGCTTCACCTTGTCCACCTCGCTGGCCTGCTGCTCCATGGTTAAATTACGGTGAATTACCCCTAATCCCCCCTGTTGCGCCATGGCGATGGCAAGACGCGATTCTGTCACCGTGTCCATAGCCGCGGAAACCAGGGGGGTATTCAGGGGAATGGAACGCGTGAGCAGGGTCTGAGTGCTTACTTGGGCAGGGACAACGTCGCTGTATGCGGGGACGAGGAGGACATCGTCAAAGGTAAGAGCTTCCGGTACGGGTGTCTGGATCATAAAATAGCGCTACTGTTAATCCTATAACCTATAGGACAGCAACGCCGAACCGTTGAAATTGAGGGGAAAGCGGCGTATTCTTAAGAAGCAGACGAATTTGTTCCCTGGCTTCGCCTTAAGCGCACAGCGGAGAAACACGGAGAAATGAGTGGGCGAAAGCCCACTTTTCTTTTGCTGCGAAGCCTCTGCATCTGAAGCGGCAATTATGGCATTAAGCATTGAGCAAATCCGTCGTACGGCGGATCGGGTCGCCGCATCGCACGGGCTGGACGTAGTGGATATTGAGTACCTGGGGGGCAGCAAGCATAGGGTTCTGCGTATCTTTATTGAGCAAAACGCGGAACAGCGCGCCAGCCGCGCCCAGCTGGCCAGTGAACAAAGCCTGCTGGAGCATCTGGGAACGGGAGGCATTGCGCTCGATCAGCTGGCCTGGGTCACGCACGAGGATTGTGAACGGTTCAGCCGCGATTTTGGCACCGTGATCGACGTAGAAGAGCTGGTGCCGGTAGACGACTACACCCTGGAAGTCTCCTCACCGGGGTTAGACCGCAAGTTGGCAACACGAGGGGACTACGAGCGCTTCCAGGCAAGTCCGGTGAAGGTGCAGACCTTTACTCCGGTTGCGGGCAACCGCCACTGGCTGGGCAAGCTCGCAGAGGTGAAGCCGGAAGGAATTGTGCTCGACCTCACGGCAAGAAAGCCCAAAGGGAGCAAAAAGGGGCCGGCTCCGTCGCAGACAGTCGAGATTGCCTTTACCAACATCGAAAAGGCCAATCTGGCCCCCGAAATTTAGTGAACAGGTAGAAGAGAAAAATCATGGCGAGTGTTCTTTATCAAAGTATTGAGGCGTTGAGCCGGGACAAGGGAATTGATCCCCAGATTGTCGTTTCCGCGGTGGAAGACGCGATCGCGCTGGCCACGCGCAAGTACTACAAGACCCAGGAGAACATGCGGGCCGAGCTGGACCGGGAATCAGGCGAGATCCGGGCCTACGTCTACAAAACGGTGGTCGAGGCTCCGGAGCAACTGGAAGATCCGGTGAACCAGATCACGCTCGAAGACGCCCGGGCGCTGGCGCCGGAAGTGGAGACCGGCGGCGAAATCCGCTATTACAAGCCGACCGATGTGCTCGGCCGTATCGCCGCCCAGATGGCCAAACAGGTCATCTTTCAGAAGGTTAGAGAAGCCGAGCGGGACACCGTCTACAAGGAGTATGCCCATCGCCTGGGCGAGGTGTTGAACGCCACCGTAAAACGGCTGGAGTTGCAGGATGTAATCTTCGACCTGGGCAAAGCCGAAGCCCGGATGCCCAAGCGCGAGCAGTCCCGGCTGGAACAGTTTGCCATCGGGGAGCGGGTGCGGGTGGTGCTGCAGCGGGTCGACCGCGCCGCCAAGGGTCCCCAGGTGATCGTTTCCCGCGCCGTGCCGGAGCTGGTGCAGAGCCTCTTTCAGAGCGAAGTGCCGGAGATCTACGACAACACCGTGGTCATCCGGGCCATTGCCCGCGAAGCCGGCGAGCGCACCAAGATCGCCGTGCTCTCCCGCGACAAGGACGTGGACCCGGTGGGCGCCTGCGTGGGCATGAAGGGCATGCGGGTGCAGTCCATCATTCGCGAACTGCGGGGCGAGAAGATCGACATCATTGAGTTCAGCGAGGAGATCACCACCTTTGCAGAAAAAGCGTTGCAGCCGGCCAAGGTGAGCCGGGTAAGCATCACAGACTTAGGGGAGAAGCAGATTGAAGTGATCGTCGACGACTCCCAGCTTTCCCTTGCCATCGGCAAAAAGGGCCAGAACGTGCGCTTGGCGGCCAAACTGCTCGGATGGAAGATCGACATCAAGAGCGAGGAAGAGAAGCGCCAGGAAGTCGAGCAGCAGATGCAGGCGATGAGTGGCGGCCCGTCGACGCCGATCGAACAGGTGACGGAGCTGGGTGAGCAAATCATCCAGAAGCTGGTAGTTGCCGGCATCACCACCGTCGAAGCACTGGCCGACATGACGCCGGAGCAGCTGGAAGAGATTCCAGGCATCGGGGAGAAAACCCTAGAGAAGATCTCGCTCGCGGTACGCCATTATTTCGGAGAGTATGAACCCGGTGAGGAGCGTCCTGCCGCCAAGGCCAAGTCAGAGGAAGGGCAGATCGAAAAAGCCAGGGCGATTGAAGATGCCCAGGTGGCAGAGGAGCTCGACGCCCTTACCCTCGACCAGGAGGGCGAGCGGGAGGCTCCAGACACCGAGGACGGCTCGGGCCGCATCAGCGACGACGTAGCCCGGATGCGCATGGAAGAGCTCACGGAGTCAGGCCCGGATCTCGACGACATCGGCGCGGTTTCGGAAACCCCCGGGCGTGAAGATACCAGCGCGACCCTCGCCAGTCATGTACCTAACTATGAGATAGCCCGGTCAGAGACCGTGGATGAAGGAAACGTGGAAGAAGCCAGCGATGAGAGTAAGGAAGACCCGAAAGTAGATGAGGGAAGCACTTAAATGAACGCTTTCGCGTGGTTGGATGGTGCACATTCCACGTTTCAGAGGATAATAATAAGACCTGTCAATCCCACGGCCGTGAGGATGCTATGAAAGTCTGAAGGCGGCGGGTACGACACAAAAGGGGCGGATGAGCAAAGTTCGGATTAACGATTTAGCACGCGAACTGGAAGTGAAGAGCAGGGCGATCCTTGACGCCCTGACGCACGTCGGCGTGACCGAGAAGAAGACCCACTCCAGCTCGCTCGAAGAAGATGAAGCAGAACGGGTGCGCCAGCACTTTCAGCGTAGCGGCAAGAACGGTGCCGGTGCGCCGAAGGTCGAGAGCGGCGAGCCGAAGCAGAAGATTGACTGGTCGCGGGTATCGAAGCCAGGCGACGTGCTTAAGGCCATTCAGCAGCGGAAAGACGAAGCCGCAGCGATGGCCCAGCGGCCTCCTGTGCCCCCGGCGCCCAGGCCCCCGACTCCGGCCCATCCCGTAGCTTCCGCCCCCCCAGCGGCCGGTCCGGCCCAAAGTTCAGCGGCAGGCGTGTCTCATCCGCCGTCAGCGGCCGTGCCTCGCCCGGCCCCGAATTCGCCGCTGGCCAGCGCGGCCCCCAGCGCGCCAGCCCAACCGGTCATTTCGCATGCCGCCTCTTTCCAGGGTGCGCCCAGCCAGAGTGCACCGGGTCAGGCCCGGCCAAACCTGGGCGGTCCCACCCTGGGTGGGCAGGGTCAACGGATTGGGCCCCCGCCGCCTCCCGCGCCGCGACGGATCGTTCCCCAGCCCCGGCAGGAGCCGCGGATTGTGATCGCCCCGCCGCCGCCCACGCCGGCCATTGCCGCCAAACCGCCCGCTGGGCCGGTAGTGGCTAGACCACCGGTTTCCGGTATCGAAGTTAGACCCCCGGCAGTTGCGCCAGGGATGTCGAGGCTCGCAGTCCCGGGCACAGAGGTGCGCCCACCCGCGCCCAATCCAGTCGTGGTCGCGGCCACTCCCGTGCCGCCCCGGCCTCAGGCCCCGCCTCCCCCACCGCCGCCGGCGCAAAGTGCCGAAATTGCGGCCGCTGGTTCGCCGGCCACCCAGGCTTCTGTTGTCTCGGAACCGGTAAGCCCCGCGGCCCAGGCTCCGTCACCGCTACCCGCGCCGCGGCGCGTGATTATGCCCCAGACCGGTCCGCGTCCGGTCTACACGGCGCCTCCTCCTCCACCCGTGACTCAGGCCGCCGCCCCAACCTCGAGCCCAACGCCTCCACCCGGTGGCGTCATCCAGCGAGGACGGCCGATCTTTGATCGCGGCCGCCCCGGCGGAGGACCAGCAGGCGGTGGACCAGGAGCCGGTGGAGGATTCAGCCGTCCGCAGCAGGATGGACCTGGGGGTGCGCGCCGGCCCATGCATCCCACACGGACTCAGCCAGGCGGCGCTCCCAGCCCCGGCGGAAGGCCTGGCTTTGGCGCCCCGCGCCCCGGTTTTGGCGCCCGCCCTGGTTTTGGTGCGCCTCGCCCTGGCGTGGGCGGTGCAGGTGGCCTGACCCCGCCTCCGGGAGAAGCTCCCCGGCCACAGCGGGCGGCTCCGCAGCAACGCCGCGGACGGCAGCAATACCCGAAGACCAAGGAAGGCCCAATGAAGGGCTTTGCGCCCCCGCCTCGTTTCGGCGGAGCGCAGATTCCCTCCGAGCCGGTGCCCATCACCCGCACCATCACGGTGACAGAAGGCATCAGCGTGAAAGATCTGGCGGAAAAGCTGGGCGTGCGCGGCAAAGACCTGATCGCATCGCTGCTGATGCGGGGCGTTTTTGTCACCGTCAACCAGTCGCTCGACGCAGAACTGGTTAAGGATGTGGCGTCCCAGTTCGGCGCTGACACCCAGGTCATCACCTTTGAGGATGAGATGGCCAATGAGGCCCTCGAAAACCTCATGAAGGATGAGGACGTCAGCGAGATCGAAGTGACTCGCCCGCCGGTGGTTACGGTCATGGGCCACGTCGATCATGGCAAAACCTCGCTGCTCGACGCCATCCGCGAGACAGATGTTGCTTCGGGTGAGGCCGGTGGCATTACCCAGCACATCGGCGCGTACAAGGTGCGCATCGCCAAGCCCGACTCGCCGGCATTCGGCCGTGAAATCGTGTTCCTCGATACCCCGGGTCACGAGGCCTTCACCCGCATGCGCGCACGCGGAGCCAAGGTCACCGACATCGTGGTGATCGTGGTGGCGGCCGATGATGGAGTGATGCCGCAGACGCTGGAAGCGGTGGATCATGCCAAGGCAGCGAACGTGCCGATCATCGTCGCGGTCAACAAAATCGACAAGCCGGATGCCCAGCCGGATCGCGTGAAGCAGCAATTGGGCGATCGCGGGCTGGTGCCGGAGGCGTGGGGAGGTTCCACGGTATTCGTCGATGTCTCGGCGAAGAAGAAGCAGAACCTCGATCTGCTGTTGGAAATGATCTGCCTGGTCGCCGACCTGGGCAATTTGAAGGCCAGCCCCGATCGTCCGGCGGTAGGCACGGTGATCGAAGCCAAGCTCGACCGCGGACGCGGCGCCGTAGCTACGGTGCTGGTGCAGAACGGCACCTTGCGCGCGGGCGACAGCTTCATCATGGGGAATACGTTTGGCAAGGTGCGTGCGATGTTTGACGACCGCGGCCGTCCCACTCAGGAAGCCGTGCCATCCACCCCGGTTGAGATTCTGGGCCTGGAAGGCATGCCGGATGCGGGCGATACTGTTCTGGTTGTTTCCGACCGCGACAAAGCCAAGGGCATTGCGCAGTATCGCAAGATGAAGGAGCGCGAGTCGCAACTGGCGAAATCTTCGCGCGTGTCTCTGGAAGGTCTGGCCGAGCAGATCAAGCAGGCTGGAGTTAAGGAACTGCCACTGATCCTTAAGGGAGACGTTACCGGATCGGTCGAAGTACTGGCCGACTCGCTGCAGAAGATGTCGACGGAGAAGGTTCGCATCAAGGTGTTGCACACCGGTGTAGGCGCCATCACCGAAAGCGACATCCTGCTCGCCTCGGCTTCCAATGCAATCGTCATCGGCTTCAACGTGCGCCCCGAGCGCAAGGCGGCCGATCTGGCGGAACAGGATGGTGTCGAGATCCGGCTGCACTCGATCATTTATGAGTTGCAGGACGAGATCAAGAAGGCCATGCTGGGCCTGCTCGAGCCGACCATCAAGGAGAACTACGTTGGCCGTGCCCAGGTACTCAACGTCTTCAAGATCCCCAAGGTGGGAACCATTGCTGGTTGCCGCGTAGTCGACGGCGCCATCAAGCGCGATGCGGAAGTTCGTCTCATGCGCGAAGGAGAGCAGATCTTCAAGGGCAAGATCTCTTCCCTCAAGCGTTTCAAGGACGATGCGCGCGAGGTGACCAACGGCATGGAATGCGGCATGGGCATTGCCAACTTCAATGACATCCAAGTGGGCGATACGGTCGAGGCATTTGTAACCGAGCGTGTTGCCGCTGAGCTGACTGCCCAATAGGCATTTTGCCTATTGGTATAGACCGAAGAGACGGTGTAAACGCGGCTTTTTGTCAAGAAAAGCCGCACATCGCCGCTCTAAAAAGAACACAGTAATAGGAAAAATGCTTTAGTCAGCTCATGGACCTGGGAAAGATCCAGACCGCACTTCGGGAGCAGCAGGTCGACGGCTGGCTCTTTTACGACCACCATCACCGGGATCCGATTGCCTATCGGATCCTGGGTCTAAGCGACTCCCTGCATGTATCGCGGCGCTGGTACTACCTCATTCCAGCCGAGGGTGAACCGCGCAAGCTGACCCACCGGGTGGAGAGCGGAAAGCTGGCCTCGCTGCCGGGGAGTGGCCACCTTTACTCCTCGTGGCAGGAGCTGGAAAACGGCCTGCGCGCCATGCTTACGCCGTATGAGAAGCTGGCCATGCAGTACTCACCGCGCAACGCCATCATGTATGTATCCATGGTGGATGCAGGAACGGTCGAGGTGCTGCGGGAGATGGGTAAGACCATCGTCAGCTCCGCGGATTTAGTGAGCCGTTTCGAAGCCGTTCTGTCGTCAGAGCAAATTGCCAGTCACTACGAGGCACAGAAGGCCATCGACGAGATTGTCCGGGAGGCGTGGAAGTATATCGCCGCGGGTCCCCGAAATGAGTTTGAAGTAATGGTGTGGTTGCGGGAGGCCATGCGGCGTGCAGGGATTGCCGACGGTTATGGACCGAACGTTTCTGTGAACGCCAACAGCTCCGACTCTCACTACGAACCGACCTCCGCCAGCTCCAGGCCGATCAACAAAGGCGATTTCCTGCTCATCGACATCTGGGGACGCATGGAACGTCCGGACACCTGCTTTTACGACATCACCTGGACGGGCGTGGTTGGCCGTGAGCCCAGCGATCGCGAACATCAGGTCTTCTCCCTGGTAGCAAAGGCACGAGATGCGGCAGTAAAGACAGTACAAGAAGCGTTCGCCACAGGAACACCGTTAGCGGGATGGCAGGCGGACGATGCCGCCCGCAGCGTGATTCGCAACGCAGGCTTCGGAGAATACTTCACTCATCGCACCGGGCACAGCATCTCCATCGAGACGCATGGGAACGGAGCCAATCTGGACAACCTGGAAACCCACGACGAGCGCCTGATCCTGCCCTATACCTGCTTCTCGGTAGAGCCGGGAATCTACCTCCCGGAATTCGGCGTCCGCAGCGAAGTAAACATGCTGACCGAGCCGGGCCGGGCGGCGGTCACCGGCCCCATCCAAACCGAATTAGTGCGTATCTGAACCTTGAAAATCGCAGATCTCAAATCCGAGAATGCGCTTTTTTTCTTTGCACTCACCACAAAGACGTCATCCTGAGCGGAGCGCCTCAAGAATTTAACGTGGGATACAGCGTTTGATGGCGCGGAGCCGAAGGACCCCGACGGTGCTTATCCTACCCATGCCGCTCGGAGCTTTTAACCACCGAAGCCCGCAACTGGCGGATCAACAAACCCCGGGTGCCCCACATCCCGCTGGTTTTTTGTGAGATGTGGGATTCCACCAATCTCAACCGTTAAGTGCTCGTAGGACCCGGCAAGCTTGAGGCGTAGCGCCGTGGAATCCCACATCTCGCAAAAAACGAGCGAGATATGGGGCACCCGGGGTTCTTTGGCGGGCGGAGATTCTAACGCTTAGTGCCGGATGAAGTACATCAGCCAGCTGGCCGCGATTACGGCCGTCAGAAACAGCACAAAACAATATGCGCCATACCGAACCATCGCCTTGGGGGTGCTTCGCTGCGTGATGCCGAAGATGATCGAGGCGAAGATGGCAAACAGAATAACCGTGGTGAAATGAGAAGGAGTAAGGGTCATGGCTTTCTCCCTACCGCAATACTGTGCGCGTCTACTGCGGAGATCAGGTTCAACAAGCCCGCGACCACCACAAATTTTGCCCCGTAGTCTGCCGTTACCACCTGCACCGGCGCCTGGCCTAATCCCATGCCGTGGCCAACCAGGTAAAGCAGGCCGGCTCCCAAATCACCCAGAAAGCCCAGCATGTCCAATAGGTCGGCGGTGTTGGGCGCGTAGAGCCTGGCCCCCATCATAATGCCGAGCACAAACATGCAGCTGATCGAAGCCAGCACCAGAAGGCCGCGGCCCCAACGTTTGAGCAACAGGTGTCCTGCCCCGGGAATAAGCCAACCGGCAATCAATGCCATGTATCCTAACCGTCTAGCCTGCGATGCTGCCGATTGTTTCGCCGCGTCTACTCTTTGCGCCATCATTCAAGAATACACAAGTCCAGTCATCCCCGGCCTCTCCCGCGGCGCTCCCAAACCATGGCATCGAATGTCTGCCGGGTAATGAATCCGCTACGGTGATAGAGCGCAACCGCCTCGGAGTTCTGCCGCGTTACGGTGAGCGTGAGCGCCTGAAAGCCGTGGCTGCGGAGCGCCCGCGAGCATTCGGATAAGAGCCAGGCCCCGAGGCCGCGGCGGCGATACCGCCGGCTCACGCAAATCTGGGTCACGTGGCCCACGTCTTCGCGCACCCGCGAGCACAGCAGCAGCGCCGCCATCTCTTCGCGGCCGCGATAAACCAGTACGCGCGACGCGGATGGGTCGAACTGGCCACAACCAGGAAAGCGGACAATGTTGTGCAGGAATCTCAGCGAGCCGGCGACCGAGCGATACTGATCGTTAATGATGCCGTCCAGATGGCCTTCATAAGCGTGGGCGATCAGGTGGCCGGCAGCGGAAAAATCGCTGTCTCTCCAGGCGCGCAATTCCAGGTCATCGAACCGGCCGTCCGGCGGCCCTTCGACAAGCTTGGCGGAACCCAGCTCAAGCTCCATAAACAGTCGTTCGTATATCTGAAATCCAGCGCTACGCAGGGTTTCCGCATGGGTGCCGTGGGGGCGCAGCAGCAGTTGCGATTCAATGCGGTCGACTCCGGGAGAATGCTGCAGCAGCTCGATCATATGTTCAAGCAGCCGGCGCTCGACATCTGCAGTCGACGGGGGATTGCTGGCGGACGGGACCGCGAAAACGTCGCCCACCAAGGCCTTTTCACTCTCGTAAACGCAAAAGACATAACCGCAGATCCGGCCGTTTTCGATGGCCACGTAGCCAGGCAAAAGACGGGAGTCGAGGTACTGCAGCAGCAGGTTGGCGGAAGCATGAAAATCCCAGCGCAGGCGCTGGTTCCAAACGAGGCTCTCCGCCTCCAGCACCGGCTTGAGATTGCTGGCGGAGAAGTGTCGCAAATCGAGAATTTCCAGGTGCAGCGCCGGTGTCATCCGCGTCTGAAGGAGTGTACGGCACAAGGCCATGCCATGGAAACCCAAAGCTTTTCCCTAGTCCGGGCTAGAGCAGTTTCGCAATTGGTGTAAACCGGAACCCGGATTTCCTGTAGAGGTTGGTGGAACCACGGAACTACATGCGACTTTCCGTGAAGAAAGTCGCACATAATTGTTCCCGGCCAGTGCTGCGCCGCAGGAAATCCGGGGAGCGACAGGCCTTGTCGTGGTTTTCTCTCAAGGAAAACCACTCCTCGCGATCTTTAACATGCCACGCTAATTGCGAAACTGCTCTACGGCCTGGCAAATACCTGGTAAACCGCAAGGTTTTGTGCAGGATAGGAGAAGAGCGGCTGGTAGGACCGGCCGGCCAGCAAAGTACGCAACTGGCCGGCATAGATTTCCCGGGTTATCAGAATATGCTCCCCGGAGGGTATGCCGTCCTGGTCATAATTATCGACCCGGTGATTACGGTAGAAGGACAGGCCATATTCGACGTCGCGCCGGACCTTGTACACCGCGACGTCCTCCGCCGGCCGGGCAATCTGGCTGATGATGGCAGCCAGCGGGCGGGCGGAGTAGGCAGCGTCGAGCAAGCGGATGTTCTTCCTGGTGGAGGAGATAGCGGGCATGCCAAAGTATGGGCCGACACCGAAGATAAACAGCAGCATCACCACCAGCGGCACCATGGTGGCCACGCGCAGGCGCTTGACCCCGAAGCGGGCCACGACCACCAGGATCAGAAGTGCGGCAGCCAGGCCACTGGAAACCGCCGGCACCAGAATGCTGGCCGGTGGCGTGCCTCCAGGATGCACGATATGCCATGGCAGCAACAGCACCAGCATGATGGTGAGCGCCGAGAGCATGGCATGCAACAACAGCAGCCACACATTCAGGCCCTTGTGGCGAATGCGGTTGATGTAATCCCCGGTGAGAATGGTGAGCGGCGGAATCGAGGGCAGAATGTAGCCCGGCAGTTTGGATCGGGAAAGGGAAAAAATGACGATCGGAAAAAGAGTCCACAGGACCAGAAATTCAGGAAAGGCATCGCCCCATCGGGTATGGCCGATGTAATGGTGCTTGGCCAGCCGCGCCCGCCACTCCGCGATCGAATGCTGCATCGCCCCCACCAGGGCGCGCAGGGCAATGACTGACCAGGGCATAAGCGCGAGCAGCAGAATGGGGATGTAGTACCAAAGGGGCTGCTCGTGCATGTAGCGGCCGGTGGCGAAGCGCTCCAGGTTGTGTTCCAGGAAAAAGATACGCAGGAAGTCGGGATTACGCCGCTGAACGGCGATATACCAGGGCAGCACCATGGCGAAATACAGCACCACTCCGGGGATCCAGACGCTGCGGCGTAGCAAAGACCATTCCCGCCGCAGCGCGGCGAAGCTGAAGATGATGCACCCCGCCATGACGGGAGCCACGGGACCTTTGGCGAGCGTAGCGATTCCGACGAAGAAGTAGAGATCGAAGAGCCAAAATTTCTTGTCCGTCTCGTACCAGGCATACCAGCCCAACATGCCGATGCAAAAGGGCGCAGCCAGCTGCATATCCGTGGAAGCGCCGCGGGCGAAGCCCACGATACCGGCGCAGGATGCAGTGATCAATGCCGCGTCCAATTGGCTTCCGGGGCGGAAGCGGCGCAGGTGCAGAAAGATCAAAGCGACCAGGATGAACGCGAAACTGGCCGAGGGCAGACGCGCCGACCAGTCGTGTACGCCAAACTCGAGGAAGGCGAACATCGCCCGCCAGTAATAGAGAGCGGGCTTCTCAAGCCAGGGATGGCCCCACAAAACCGGGGTAATGTAGTCATGGCGGACAAGCATCTCGCGGGCAATCTGCGCATACCTGGGTTCGTCGGCGCCCACCAGCCCGAGCCCATCTCCGCCGAAGATCGGCACCAATCCATAGAACAGAAAAAAAGGGGTAAAAACGAAAAGGCTGACGGCTTCCAGGGTGTCGTGCAGGCCAGGGAAACGGGCTTTCCACGCGTTTAGCCCGGTGCCTGGCCGATTAAGGACTTGAGGCGTACCCAGCATTGCGTTTTTCTCAGCCATCGATTCTGCCAGGTAGTCTACGGGCATAAGGCTATCAGATTCAGCGGACAAGCGAGTGGGCAGTGCGGCGTGCGATGAAGCAGCACGAAAACGCGGGCTTCACTCCACCCCGTCGATGGAGGCGGCCGTCCATCTCACTGCGGAGATACTTCAGAATAAGCTCCGTGGCCACAGGGAGTGGGCCGTCCAGAGTGCAGCCGCTGGCATTCTCGTGTCCGCCCCCGCCAAAGCGCTCTGCGATGGTGGCCACGTTCACCCGGCCCTTGCTGCGCAGGCTCAGGCGGACTCGGTGGTCGCGCAGTTCGCGCAGGAATACAGCTACCTCGATGCCCGCAATGGCGATGGCATAGTTGACGATTCCTTCGCAGTCTTCTTCCACCGCGAGGGTACGGTCCATATCGTTCTCAGACACCCACAACCAGGCCAGGTGTTCCTCGTGGTGCAGGTTGGCCAGAGCTGCGCCCAGCAGGCGCATTTTGGCCGCCGGGTTGGAGAAGTAAACACTCTGGGCAATGCGTACCGGATCGGCTCCCTGGCGAACCAGGTTGCGCGCCAGCTCAAAGGTGTGGCTATCGGTCCCTTCGTAGCAGAAGGATCCGGTGTCGGAAAGCACTGCGGTGTAGAGGCAGGTGGCCATCTCCGGCGTGATTTCGATACCTGCAGCGCCGGCCAGATGATAGACCATCTCCGCGACGGCGCAGGCGTTGCTGTCGATCCAGTTCACATCGGCGAAATCCCGGCCGCTGGTGTGGTGGTCGATATTGATCAGTAACCGGTTTTCCAGGCCATCGAGACGGGTGCGGGGGATGCCGTCACACTCGAGCAGGATCACGGTGTCGTAATCGCCCTCCACGCGGCTCCAGTGCCGCACCTGCCCTGCGCAGGGCAGGCCGCGATAAATGCATGGCACCCGGTCGCTCAGGGCCATATCCGCGTGCTTGCCCATACGCTGCAGCATCATCCAGCAGGCCAGCAGGGAGCCGACGGCATCTCCATCGGGGCGCGCATGCGCGGTTACCAGCAGGCGATCGGCCCTGGCGATGGAGCTGAGTACCCCGTCGATGGTTGCATTGGATTGCGGACTGGATCGCGTCATAAGCCGGCGACGTTGCTGTTACTCCTTGGATTTCGCGGCCGTCAGGGGCTTGGAGGCTGCATCTTTCGTGTCCGCTTTCTGGGTTTTTCTATTGCGTCCCAGCAGCTCGTCGATGCGCAGCTTGAGGTGCTTGGACTTATCGATCTGAAACGACAGTTCGGGAATGTGCCTCACTCCCATACGCTCCAGCAATTCGTGGCGGATGAAGCCCCGGGCTGCCGTTAGTGCTTCCCGGGTCTTCTCTTCCTCTACCTCGCCGCCATCGACCGCGATGTACACCCGCGCGGACTTGCCGCCGGGGTTCAGCACTACCTCGGTGACATAGGCAAAACTGATGCGCGGGTCGGCGAGTTCACCCACGATCATTGCACTGATCTCTTCGCGCAGCGTTTCGGCGACGCGATCCCGATGGTACTTTCGTGCCCGTGGTTCCACCATGCAAAAAGTCCTTAGCTAAACCTCTAAGGGTATCAGAAAGCAGCCTATTCCTCCCCTTCCTCCTCGAGGAAGGTGCACCAGGAGTCAGCTACCTGGGCGCCAAGGTCATTGGCGATCCGTACGGCCGCATTCTCGACTTGCCGCATCAGGCCGGTGAGATAGTCGCGCGAGCGGGAAATGGCGGTGACGCCGATGGTGGCGGACTGCCAGGTGACCGCCTCATCCATCTCGGCCACGGAAATATTGAATCCATGGCGAAGCTTCTCTTTGAGGCTGCGGACCACCTGGCGGCGGTCCTTCAGCGAGTGAGCCTGTTCGATCCGCAATTCGAGCGTGAGGGAAACAATGGCCATGGTTACGCCAGCGCCACTTGGGCGGCGGCGATGAACTCGGCCGGCTGCATCGCCGCCAGCGAACTGCATTGGATCAACCCCCGGCGGCAGGAGGTGGCGCCCCGAAGCTGCAGGCATGGGGAACAGGCTGGCGGATGGAACAGGCTGCTGCTGCGTGGGCCGGTTGGCCGGAAGCGGTGGGGATGCGCCGGCCCGAAATAGCCGATCGCCGGCACGTCATAGAACGACGCCAGGTGCAAGGCGAAACTATCGGGAGCGATCACCAGGTCGGCGGCGGAAATCTTCGCGAATAGTTGTTGAACAGACCCTTGGCCATAGGCAACGACGCGTTCGTCGCAGGCGAACTCTTTCACCGCCGCGGCTGCGCCGTGGACCACGATAGTATGTTGCGGAAATGCTTGCCGAAGGCCGCGAATCACGCCGGCCCATTGTTCATCGGTAAGTTGCCGTGCGCGCCAGCCGGCTTCAGCCGCGCAGTAAATATAGGGAGTCTCCGGGCGCATGGCGGGTGGGGATGCGTGCGCACCGCGGTACCAGGCGAGCGGCTGGCCTTGCCCAGTCAGGTCAAGGAGTTCGAGTTCCACTTCGCTGTCGTGCTTGTCTTCAGGAAGGCGAATCCTGCCTGGCCGGTAGACGGCTTTTACTAACGCCGACAGCCAGGGCCGAACGCTCCTCCAGGGAAAGAATCCGCCTTCCCCATAGAGGAGACTGATGCCCTGAACCCACCCCGTCTTGCGTTTGCCCCGTACCACCAGGGAGAGGACCAGCGTGGTGCGGCTGTCGTCCAGGGCGAACACCAGGTCCGCCCGCGGTAGGGCAAAAAGAGTGCGGAGCATAGCCAGCTTTGCCTCACCATGGTCAACGATGACCAGCTTCAAGCGCGAGTCGACCAGCGGATATACCTGCCCGCCCTTTCGGTTGGTAATCATGGTGACTTCGGCATTGGGATACAGCCGGGCGAGTTCGAAGAGAAAAGGCGCCTTGAGTACGTAATCGCCAAAGGTGCGAAAACTTAGCAAAGTAATGCGCTGGATAGCGTTGTCGGGCACGATGTTAGCCTTAGTAATTATAGTGCGCTACGTCTTTCTGGATCGTGATGGCGTTTTGAACCGTAAGCTGCCCGAGGGCGCCTTTGTCACCGGCTGGGCGCAATTTCAATGGCTGCCGGGAGCGGTGGAAGCGATTGCGCGCATGAACCGTGCCGGCCTGACTTTGATCCTGGTCACCAATCAACGCGGCGTCGCCTTGGGCCGCATGACTGCCGAGCAACTAGACCATATCCACCTCGAAATGCAAACTCACCTGGCACGGCATGGCGCCCGGCTGGACGCCATCTATTCCTGCCCCCATGACCAGAACGAGTGCCATTGCCGTAAGCCGGACATCGGGCTCTTTGAGCAGGCCATGAAGGATTTTTCACAAATTGCCGCGGATAACAGCGTGGTCATCGGCGATTCAATTTCCGACATTCAGGCCGGCCGGCGGCTGGGTATGAAAACCATCTTCATCCAGGGCGAGCCAGACCATCAGAAAGCAGGGGCGGACGCAGCTGCGGCCCTCGCTGACGGCGTAGCGGGCTCCTTGCTGCAAGCAGTGGAAGTGCATCTTGGACTCAGGCCGGATTCTCACGTCCGTACTGGTTGATAGACGGAATCAGCCTCAACCGGCGCAACGCTGGCCCATCGGAGTTCAAGAATCGCAATCAGATACAGGCCAACGAGAATCAGCAGCTCGAGATTCTGCTGCCGCAGCAGCACGATAAAAAGAAATTTGTGGTGCAGTATGCTTTGCCATTCTGAGTGCTGGACCAGGTATCCCTGTACTCGGTATTGCACGGAAATCACCGCCAGGACAGTCAGAACAGCGATAACACCGCCGAGGAGACGACGCTTCTGAAAAACGATCATGACAGCCGGTACGGTCAACAGCAGCAGGCGGGTGTCGTAAAAGCGGTGATAGACGGGCATCAGCGAAAGGGCCGACAAGGCGGCCAGCGCAAGAAAATGCTGTTCCAGGGATGGGTCGGACCGGGGCACAGCCGCGATCCACACCGCCAGCAGACCCAGAAAGACCGCATAGGCGACAAGGTTAAATGTCCGCGCGTCGGAGAAAAAGATGCTGGTCAGAGTCTGTAGATTGGTATCGCCGATGGCTTCCTGATTCGCTGGCCTGGGGTCAGCGCTGCCACCCGGGCTCAAGGTTGCGGAGAGATTTGCGCGGAGAGTGGAAGTCCAGTTGGCGCTGTGCGGATTCAGTCTCAGAATCAGACCCGCCGACAGAAGAAGCGCGAGAGCGCCTGCCAGAGCAACGGCGGCGTAGCGCCAATATCTTTTCTGCGCCAGAAAATAGAGCGCGATCAATCCACCAATCTGGGGCTTGACAGCGAGGGCGAGCATCAGCAGGAACGCGCTCAGCAGCAGGGAACGCCTGCGCAACATAAGATAGCTGCTGATAATCACTAACGAAATCGCGAACGCTGCCGGTTGACCCAGTACCAGCAGAATTCCGCTCGTAGCCAGAATCAACGATCCCAGAATCGTAGCCAGCCATCGGTGTGACGGTGGGCACGCGGATAGGATCAGAACACCAGACGCAATCAACAGCGAGCCGTTCAATACGAACCAGAGCAAGCGAGCCAAAGGATATGGGAGCAGAGCCAGCGGGGACATTACCAGGAAAGTCGAAGGTGGATAGACGGGTACATCGATTTCCCAGGAGGGCAAGTCAACAGCGCGGCCGCCATGGCGAAAGAACTGGTGTTCCAACTGCGACGTGTCATATGGATCGCACCCATGAAGTAGACACTCGGCTCCGGTGTAAACGGGAACGAAGTCATGAGAAAAGCGGAACGCTCCGTGTCCTCCGACTGCAAAAAAGATGAGAGCAGAGATCCCAAATACCAGGAAGTGCAAGTTAGGTTTTTGAAACTTCATGGTTAACCAGCAATCGTGAGGCCTATGGTATATCTGAGCTAGTCGGTTTTCAAAGGTTTAGCCTATTCGGAATCTGTTGCAGCAACTCCGCGAGCACTTTCATCCGCTGTACTATGCGCGCAAGTCGGCCGCGGGGCGGTTTTTGATTCGGCTCATTGATCTGCCGGTATGGCTCTCGGTGCGAGATGTGCGATTCAAGGTGCACGGGCGCCTGGTAACTCACGGCTTGGCTTTTGCCGCGATCGGATCTCAGGAGCCGGGGTCCGAAGCGCTCGCCTTGGTGTGCACCGATTTCCTCAAGCTGGAATCCTTCTGGGATGTTGGCGCCAACATCGGCTATTACACCTGGCTGCTTAAGTCAGCTTCCCCGGAACTGCGAGCGGTATTGTTCGAAGCCTCCCCGGCGAACGCCGAGTTCGTTCGCACAACGCTTAAAAGAAATGAGCTTCCCGGCGTCGAGTTGATCGCGGCAGGAGCCAGTGACTGTCAGGGCAATGGCTACTTGCGAGTAGATTCTCTGGCCGGCGCTACATCGACGCTCGACGACTCAGCGGAGTTGACTTTCGAGGAGCAGCACTTTGGGGTTCCTTCAGGAAAGACTCCTATTTCGCTCGTCACCATCGATAATGAACGCTCGCGACGCGCCAGGGTCGACCTTCTCAAGATCGACGTAGAGGGGCACGAAGCAGCCGTATTACGAGGCGCCCAACGAACAATTGCTTCTGATCAGCCCATACTCTTCGTCGAATGCTTTCATCCGCAGCACGCTTGTTTTGAATATCTGGAGCGCCAGGGATATGTGTTCGTAGACAGCGACCGGCTCACGGCTGAGGTCAATTCCAGGACCACCAATTATTTTGGTTTCCCGCAGAGATTTCACTCCAGTATTGATCTTCTACTCGAGAAAGCGCGCGCGCGCCTGAAGGCCTAATGAGTCTGCTGAGGACTGGTGGCGTTGACGAACTTCATGTGGCCTTTCTGACAAGACGCTGTTTTTTTCGCATCTCCAACTCACCACAAAACCGTCATCCTGCGCGGACCGCCTCACAGATATATCCCGTGACACAGCGCTTGGTGGCGCGGAGTCGAAGGACCTCGAGGGTGCTTATCTAACCCATGCCGCTTGGAGCTTTTCAACCACCGAAGCCCGCACCTAGCTAGGGGACCCGCACGGTCTTTCCCTGGGGCCGAGAACAAGAACTGCCAGCATCTTGCAAAGGGCCTGAACAGCATGGGCAAGATAAGCACCTTTGGGGTCCTTCGACTGCGCGCCACCAAGGGCTGTGTCACGCGATAAATCTGTGAGGCGCTCCGCTCAGGATGACGATTTTTTTGAGTTTTGACGAAAAACATCCCAAACAAGTTCGCGCTTATGGGACGCAGTCCTGGGTAAACGTGAGCTGTTGGACTGCAGGATGCGCCGTTTCATCCCCCCGTGGGGCAGCAAAGCCGAGGGTCAACTCTACGGAAAGGCGCATGAAGTTCGCCCCGCCACCAAGTTTCACAGGAAATCCGGGGGAGCGTAGTGGAGGGACTCTAATGTTCCCGGGCTCCCTCAACCGCTTCCTTCAGATACTCCGCGACCTGGCGTCCGTACTGTAACCAGGTAAAGTTCTCCGTTACTGTTCTCATTGCATTTCTACCTATCGATTGACGCAGACCCTCATCCGACGCAACGCGGGAAATGGCCTCGGCCAGACAGTCAGAATCGTTCACCAGTACGTAGATCGCACTTCTCCCATGCTCCAGGGGCAAGCCACAATTTTCCGTCGTAATGATAGGCAAGCCAGCGGCAGCGGCTTCCATCCCGGAGCGCGATGAGCCTTCGGCAAAGGTGGGAAAGACGAATAGATCCGCACTGGCAAATGCGGCGGCGACCTGCTCTAAAGGAGCAAAGGGTGTGTGGGTAAAAAATTGCTCGTCACCGGGTTCGAGACAAGCCGCACCATTGCCCAGGTTCCCCATTAACTGGAGACGAACATCAAGCCCGCCTCGACGGCAGCGGCGAATCGCCTCCAGCAACAGCCGCACACCTTTGCGAATATCGAAATTCCCGGTGAACAGAATGCGCACCGGGCCATCGATGCGGTAATCGCGTTTCAAGTCGAAAAATTCTTCCCGTACCCCGAGGTACGCGACCCGCACTTTGCGCGCAGGATATCCCTGTTCGACGAAAGTCTTCTTCACGAAGTCGGAGTTGACCAGGAGCAGGTCAGCATCGGCGCAATCACGCAACACCAGCTTCCACAGGTCGGCGCGCGGGTCGTAACCAGCCGGCAGACCGAAGCGGGCAAACTCTTCGCGCAGGACTAAATGGATAAACGCTGGATGGGCGATCGAATGATCGGTAACGATGGCAAGTCCGTTCTCGCGCGCCCTCCTGATTGCGCCCGATTGACCTGCTCCGCTACGAACCAACAGCACGTCAGCATGCTTGAGATATTTCCGGCTGCCCCACGCTGCCAGGCGGAACTCCAAGCCATAAGCCAGGTCGAGCGGAATGACGCGGGTACGTTGCACCAGGTTGATGAGGGTTCCGGCGGCTTCGACCCAAGCCACGGGGGTGACAGAAACGCCCGGAATGCGAATCTGCCTGGCAGCCATGCGCGCCGCCAGGTGCTTTTCTCCCAGTAACTTTCCCACCAGCTCTACCAACGCAGTCTGATTGTCCCGGGGAACCCAGCCGGTGAGAAAGTTTACTTCGACCCCTGCGGCGGCCAGTGCGCGGGCTGTTTCGTGGAAGTGGAGCTTGCCGAATCCCGTGGCAACAATTGCTTTCAAATCCTACTCTTCGACGTCCACCCGCGATTGATAGTAGTCGTTATAGGCGCGGCCATAGTACTCGGCGTAATCAGAAGATTGCAGGTCCACGGCATTCAACACTACCCCCAGCAGGTGGGCTCCGGAACGCAGCAGGATCTCACTGGCGCGCGCGACTACATTCCTCGAGGCCTGTCCGTAACGCAAGACCAGCACCACCCCGTCGCTGATGGAAACCAGGACTGCCGCGTCGGTCACCGTAAGAACGGGCGGGGTATCGATCAGGATGAAGTCGTAGTTGGCGCGCAAACCCTCGATCAGCCTCTGCATCTGCAGCGAGCCCAACAACTCGGCCGGCATGGGGGCGATGGGACCGGCGGGCAGAATGTTCAGCGAAGGTAACCCCGGTACCGAAGCGATCGCCTCTTGCAGCGGTGTCTTGCCGGTCAGTACCGACGTAAGCCCAACCTTATTGGAAATCCTGAAACGGAGATGCACGGAGGGACGTCTCAGGTCAGAATCGATCAGGAGAACGCGGGCGCCGTTCAGCGCAAACACGATCGCCTCCAGCGTGGTGATTGATGTCTTTCCCTCGGAAGGTTTGGCGCTGCTGATCAGGATAACCTGCGGTGGTGTTCCCGCGCGGGAGAGAAGAATGGTGGTGCGCAGCGAGCGGTAGGCTTCGGCCAGCCGGGACCAGGCGCCGGGAACCGGCGAGGTAGCGTCCCGGACAAAAGTTTCCGGTGAGAGCAGCTTGGAGTCGACCTGGGGAACCACGCCCAGCATGGGGAGACCAAGCTTATCTTCGATGTCATAGATGGTTTTGATGTTGGTATCCAGTGCTTCCACCGTGAAGGACAGCAGCAGGCCAATGCCGAGCCCGCAGAGCAGGCCCAGCGTCAGGTTGACCGACTTGCGCGGGGAACTGGGGAAGTCGGGCGCGTCCGCAGGGTCGATGCGCCGGATATTCGTGGAATGCAGGCCGGCAATGATGCCTGCCTCCTGGAGCCGCTGTTGCAACCCGTCGTACAACGCCCGGTTAGCTTCGTATTCCCGGCGGGCAAGCGAGTATTCGACAGCCTTGGAGTTGCCCATGTACGCGGAGCCTTTTTCCTGATCCAGTCTTCGCTGCAGGGAGTCCTGATTCTCCTTAGCCGCGTTAACCTCCTCCTGGGCCCGGGTAATGACGATGCTTTGCTCCCGCTTCATGCTCTCGGTGACTTCGGCAAGCTCCGAACGAATCTCTAAAAGCCGGGGATTCTTGGCGCCATATTTGGCGCTCAGGTTCGCATTTTCAGCCTGGAGGGCGGTCATCCTTTCCTTCAGGCCCATCAGCACAGTGTCGTTGCTCAGGGTGGCCAGCACATCGGGTGGAGCACTCTGCAGCGTTACCAGCCTGGCTTGAGCGACCAGCCGCTGGGATTCCGCAACCGTTAAGTCATGGCTGATGTCGACCAACCGGGAAAGCACGATGCTCTGTGTCTGGTCGATGCCCACCAGGCCAATATCCTTCTGCACCGTGAGCATGTGTTCCTGGCTGGCCTCCAGGCGCTTTTTGAGATCCCCCAGCTGCAACTGGAGCCAGTCCGAGACCTCTTGCGTCGCAGCATAATTTTGCGTGAAGTTGTGCTCCACATAATTGGAAATCAGGGTGTTACAGATAACTGCGGCGAGCTCCGGATTGCGCGCGGTGAAGCTGAGATCGAGAATATTGGTGTGCCCAAAGCGCTGCGCCGCCAAACCTCCCTCAAACATCCCTATGAGCGCGTGCCGATCCTGGATTTTGGATAGGTCCCAAACGTGATTGGAGCCGGGGGGCAGAAAATCCTTATTCTTATCCAGGTGCAGCGTCTCGATGGTCTTCATCGCCAGGGTCGAGCTCTTCAGGATCGCGATCTCGGTATCCAGCTTGGTGACGTCGATGTATCCGCCGTCGTAGCCTGCGCCGGTGTCCATGCGAAACTGGTCGGCGGTATCCTGGGTAATCTCAATGTTCGCCGTGGAGGTGTATTCCTTCGGCGTGGTGGCATTCTGCGACGAAGCCCGCGGCTGTGCCCAGCAGGGCGCACACCAGTACCAGCCATATGTATTTCTTGCCAATCAGCAGGAAGTGCTGCAGCGTCTGGCCGTCGTTCAATCCGAGGCTGAGAAATGACCGCTCGCGTTCGCCCGGTTCGCGATACTCGGGTAGTAGGGCCGGTTCCGAGGGTGGGGGATAAATACTCATGCGCTTGGAAGTTCACCGAATGGGTAGATTAGATGCCCGGTAGCGGACGTCCCTCGACCTCAACCTCCAACTGCCGGAAAGTGGTCGGATTCTTTCCGTTAAACTCCAGATTATAGAACCCCGAAAGGCCGATCTCCAATCTTTCTCCGCTGGCCGAACCAGCATGACTAAACCCCGCGCGGCGGGTTGCTAGTGGACTGTAACAGTTGTCCCGGAAGAACCGCAGATCTCTCCACTACGCTACGCTCCGGTCGAGATGACAAATTTGTCGGTTCAAGCAGAATTGTCATCTCGACCGGAGCGCAGCGTAGTGGAGAGATCTGCGGTTCTTCCGGGACACATGGGGGGAGCGTAGTGGAGAGATCTGCGGTTCTAGTCAATCGGCTGTTACAGTCCACTAGCTCCGGCGCATCCGCGCCCGGATCGCGGACTCGACCGCGCCCGGATGGGTGAGAATGCGCTGAATCCGAACCAGATAGACGCGCAGCGTGTCCAGGGAAGTCCAGCGGCGTCCGCGGGAAAGAGAAAACATGCGATCTGCGTCGGCCTTCATCATTTCGCTATGGCGTTTTGAGCCGGTGATGGACTTCTGATGAATGCGAAAAAGCGCCAGGTCCTGATTGAGATACTTGACCCTGGCGCCCGCCCGGACCATGTCTACCAGCAATTCCCCATCCCAGCAGGAACGATTATTCACGTTAAATCCGCCCACGCGGTCAAACGCCGAGCTCCGGAAAAACGTGGCCTGCTGCAGCCAGGTGGCTCCCCCGTAGAAATACCGGTCCACCGTAAAACCAGCGGCCCGGATGCGGCGAATGCGCTTGCCATAGGCATCGACGATGAACCCGTTGCCCATCACAATGTCACAATCCGGGTTCTCCTCAAAGGCCTGGTGGACGCTCCTCAATGCTCCCGGCAGGAGCACATCGTCGGAGTTCAGAAACCCGAAAATGTCGCCGGAGGCGTGCCGAAACCCCTTGTTCAGGCCATCGGCGGCTCCCTGGTCGGGTTCAAAAACAGTGTGCGCCAGCCGGTCGCGATAGCTTTCGATCAGTTGGCGGCTTCCGTCGGTCGAGCCCGGGTCCACCACGATGTATTCGATCGCAGGGTAATCCTGCGTCAGTACCGAGGCAAGAGCTTGCTCCAGGTACTCCCGCTGGTTGAAGGAGATGGTCACTACACTGAACTTCATCGGCAATTCACTGCCATGGGCCCTTCGTGGGCAGGGATTTAGAGAAATGCTTACCTGGTATAGAAATATGCCTGCGTCGCGAATCCTACGGCGGCGGTCAAAGCAGTTTTTCCCGCCGCTTTGAGTATGCTCGCTGGAACAAAGACGATGTCGTCCGGCTGCATGGTGATGTCCAGCTTGCGTCCACGCAGAACCGAGTCGAGTTTAACGGTTTGTACCACCCGGGTTCCGTTTCCCGAGCTTCTCAGCAGCAGAGTGCTTTGCGTCGACGAGGATGGCTTGGCTCCCTGGGCCAGCGCAATCACCTGGGAGAGTGTGGTGTGGTTGGATTCGCACAGCGGATAGGCGCCCGGCCGGCCTACGTTGCCACCCACGTACACCACACCGCAACGGCTCACCAGGATGGTCTCTCCGGTCTTGATCTCCAATTCGGCATTGTCATTTTCGCGCAGCGTTGGATCCCACAGCACGGTGGTCGGATTCTTCATCGAGCCGGTGGCGAAGATTTCAATCACGTGTCCCGCCGCAGTGGTCACGCCGCCCGCCTCGGTGAGCAGGTCGATCAGCCGCTTGCGGCCGGCCAGGGTATAGATGCCCGGATTCTTTACCTCACCCATCACCGTGACGCTGTATCCGAACTGTTGGGTGGTGACGATCACCCGTGGGTCGCGCAGAATCTGGTTCTGCACAAAGAGCCGTGCGATCGCCTGCGCCGCCTCAATCGACGTCATGCCTTCTATGTGAAAGAGACCGGCGTAGGGAATCGCGATTTGCCCGGCGGGTGAAACCGGCATTCTCACCGAGTACTCCGGAGCGTCGAAGATCTGCACTTCTACGATATCTCCCGGGCGGATGGGTCCATAGCCCAGTCCAGCACCCGATGCCGGGCCATTGGGTGTGGCATAGATCGACGAGCGGGCCCCCGAGGGCGTGGTCGATTGTGGTGTCGTGGCTGGAGGAAAAATGGGCTCGAGAGGAGTATTCGCCGAGGGGTTACCGGGCGCAGGCGTGATCGCCACCGGCGCCGAATTCTGTTGCGACAGACCCCCGCTATCGGAGGTTTGTCCCTGGACCTGGCTGGCGCACAGCCCAACCAGAGTGACCAGAGTTGCAATCGTTGCCCGTCGAATCGGGTTCCAAACGCGACTTCCGGAATCGACATCAGGCTGCATCGTTGAGGGCATTTCTCCTTGGGTCTACCTGATCACAGTAACAGGAGAAATTGACGAAATCATTCCTGCTCTTGGTGTGGACTTCAATTCATTACTTGTCCGCACTGCCTTACTCTCGTTCCACTCTCCGCTTGATTGGTTGGGCGGGCACGCCGGCGTATACGGTCCACGGCTCCAGATCGCGCGTGGCCACCGAACCGAGGCCGAGCACTGCTCCCTCGCCGATATTCACTCCTGGAGAGACCGAGGCCCGGGCACACACCCAGCAGTAGGCGCCGAGGCTCATGGGAAAGGAAATCAGCGGGAACGCCGGGTCGTTGTAATCGTGCGTGGCGCCGCAAATGTAAGCCTGTTGCGAAACGATGGCGTGTGACCCCATGGAGAGGGGGGAGGGGTTGTATATTTCTGCCTCGTCGCCCAGAGTTACGCAGTCGGCACACGACAGGTTCCAGGGAGCCCAAACGCGGGATCGGGGATAAAAATGACAATTCGGTCCCAGCCTGGCGCCGAAGCAGCGCAAAAGAAACGCACGCCAAGGGTGGAAGGGCCGGGGTGACAGGCGAAAAAAGAGAGTCCAGATGATGGACCACGCCAGCCGGCCCATACGGTTCGACACGGAGAACGAAGGTCTGAGATAGGGATCGGCGGATTGGGCGGCTCGATACATCTTTACTTCAGTCGACATCCGGCACCGACACCGTTTGGTAGCACAGGGCTTGGAGGGTGCGGGCATGAAGCCCGCACCCAAATTTAGCATCATCCATGGGGCTTTAGAGTCTGGGTGATGAGGAAACGGTCGAATCGCCCCAGTCCTGTTGCAGACCAGAGCAGCAACACGGAGAGTGCTGCCTCACCTGACCCGGAATAGCACGCCGAAGCTGAGAGTATACGGCCTGAGCTTGGTGTCGATGTAAACACCGGGCTGCCCGGGCAGTAATCCCGGGGGATAGTAGTGGTTTCCCAGGTCCCAAAACTGGTACTGAAAGTCAATCATGCGAAAATTGAGGGTCCGGTTCTTGTGGTAGTCCACCCCGCCGCCCAATTCGTAAACGATGCTGTTGTCTGTCTGCCCCGAATGGTAGGTGATGTTCCCGGGGCCGATCATGAAGTCGCCATAGGGGCGGAACTTCTTATAAATGTAGTGAATTTCGGGGCCGAACATCGCGGTTCTCTGGCTTCCCGTGGTGCCGTGGCTGTAGGTGTAACGCGCACCCAAGGCCGGCTGACCAAACACGAAGCGGCCAAGGCGGAAGTCAGCTCCGATGGAAAAGCCTTGATTCCAGCCATTGGCGTCAAAGAAGTAGGGAGGTGGAGGGTTGGCCGGCGGATAGTCCAAGGCGGAATTGAAGTCGGTCTTTACCGGGACATACATCCCATAGACGTTAATTTGACTTCCGCCACCCTTGATTGCGGGTACCACTTGGGCATCCGAAGCGTTCGGCAGTATGGCTCCCGCCACGAGAACTGCCAAAGCTAGTGCTCTAGAGAGAAGTCGCATGTTAGCCGCCCGTGAAATCAAATGTTGATCCTTCGGTGTCTGGAGATATCGAGAAAGCCAGGGCAAAAGTGGCCCATTCGCTCCCATGTTCAGGCTTTCATCTCATCACGCATAGTACAGACAAAATTAGAGCATGCGCCGCATCCAGTCGTTTCTACCAAGTAACCTCTCTGGTTACAAATCCAACAATAGTTGCAGCGCTAGTACACAGTATGATGCCCCAAAAGGGCGGCTGGCCGGATGATCCCAAGCCGGAACTTAATTGAGCTAACCCAATCTCAAAGCTGAAGCACAAAGGCTCGCAACGGAACTCTACACGACAGCGCGAGTTTTCTTTTACTTGCAACAGCTCTCCTGCCGGTGCACGTTCAGGGTAATCAAAACGTACTCGTCTGTCTAGAAGAGAAACAGAGCTGTGTCAGAACAGAACAGCGCTCACAATTAGCGCACAAGGTACCGCATCAATACGAGATGAACGGAACAGAGACTCATCGTGGTAGGCTTTTACACGGCAAGCGTGTGCGCAGCAGCGACGGATTCTCTTCTCGCAGCAAACCATCAGCCGGAACCTTCGAGGGTAATAGCACGGAGAGTACGCCCGAGGTTCTGAAATCTCACCCGGCTCGCGCGCCCTTAACCCCGGCGGCTCGCTCCACTTCGAATGCAATGTTTCATAAAGCATCTACCCTGTTACCGTGTTATTGATGAGGTAGCCAACCCCCGGGGAGGGTGCGCCTCAACGTTCTGTGGTACTTGATCCCCAGCAGTTGGAGTGTTCATGCCTAAAACCGCCTTACTCATCGGCGCCGGGCCCGCGGGGCTCACGGCCGCCCTGGAGTTTCTACGCCGTTCGGATGTGCATCCCATTGTGCTCGAGGCCAGCCATGAGATTGGTGGCATCTCGCGCACCATCCGGCACAACGGCAACCGCATCGACATCGGCGGCCATCGATTTTTCTCCAAATCGGACCGGGTGATGAACTGGTGGATGGATTTGATGCCGCCCGAGGCCAGCGCGGATGCCCAGCATGCGCTACGGCATCAGAATAAACAGCGAACCCTCAAGACCAAAAACTCAGGGCTGACGCCCGAGACGACGGACCTGGTGATGCTGGTGCGCCCGCGCAAGAGCCGCATTTACTTTCTCCGCCGGTTCTTCGACTACCCCATCAAGCTGACCGGGGATACGCTGGGCAAGCTTGGCTTGATCCGCACCATAAAGATCGGTGTCAGCTACCTTCTGGCCAGGCTCTTCCCGCGCAAGGTGGAAAAGTCGCTCGAAGATTTCCTGGTGAACCGCTTCGGCCGCCAGCTGTACCTCACATTTTTCAAGTCTTATACCGAAAAGGTGTGGGGCGTTCCGTGCGAGCAGATCAGCGCCGAGTGGGGAGCCCAGCGAATCAAGGGATTGTCCCTTACCACCGCGATCCTGCATTTTCTCAAGAAGGCCTTTGCCTCTTCCAAGGATCAGGCGATCCAGCAGAAGGGCACCGAGACCTCGCTGATTGAAAAATTTCTGTACCCGAAATACGGTCCGGGTCAGCTCTGGGAACACGCCGCCGATCAGATTCGGGAACAGGGAGGAGAGATTCTGCTCGGTTGGCGCGCCACCCGTCTGTTCGTCGAAGGGGATGCGATCACCGCAGTCGAGGCAGTCAGCGATAACGGACAACGTCGCCGCTTCGCCGCCGACTATGTCTTCTCCACCATGCCGGTGCGGGAGCTGATCGACGCCATGGACGCCCCGATACCCGGCGAAGTGCGGGAGGTGAGCGACGGCCTGCAATATCGCGACTTTATTACGGTGGGGCTTCTGGTTAACCAGCTGACGGTGCGCGAAGCCGACGGTGGCCCGCTCAAGGACAACTGGATCTACATTCAGGAGCCGGATGTACTGGTAGGGCGGCTGCAGATCTTCAACAACTGGAGCCCATACATGGTCGCCGACCCCAGCAAGACCTGGATCGGCCTGGAGTATTTCTGTTACCAAACCGACGCCCTATGGAAGATGGGGGACGAGGAGCTGAAGAAGTTTGCCATTGCCGAGGTGGAAAAAATCGGGATCCTGCGGGCCGCGGACGTCACCGATGCCCACGTGGTGCGTGTCCCTAAAACCTACCCAGCCTATTTTGGCACCTACGACCGGTTTCATGTGATCCGTGAATTCCTGGATCGTTACCATAATCTGTACCTGGTTGGCCGAAATGGGATGCACAAGTACAACAATCAAGACCACTCCATGCTGACCGCCATGACGGCGGTCGATAACATCCTCGCCGGGGTCCGGGACAAGGACAACGTCTGGTCCATCAACACGGAGATGGAATATCATGAAGAGGAAGCGAAGGATGAAGCACGGGCCTCCGGCTCCCCCACCGCGAACACAGATAGCGTAGGGGCCACCGTCTAGAATGCGAATTTCCTTGCGGTAGTGGGAATTTCGCGAATGTTTTCTTGTTCTATACAGTGAACAAGCGCTGCTAATGGTTAGCAGCCGGGGGTGGAAACTGCTCATTCTGCGGCATCTCGACCGCCGTTTCGTATCAATCTTGCACCATTTGAGTATGGCTTTCCCCCGAAACTGGTAGTTACATCAACGTATTTGGTGCCGAGGCGGAGTCCAGAAAACAAGATGAGCGAATCCATTGCAATTACAGTTGTTGGATCGGGATATGTTGGTTTGGTGGCAGCCGCGTGCTTTGCTGAGATCGGCCACCGGGTGTTGTGCGTCGACAATGACGAAGACAAGGTAAACAAGCTCAACCAGGGTCTGGTGCCGATTCACGAGGAGTTTCTTCCCGAGCTGCTGGGAAGGCACCGGGCCAGCGGCCAGGTTCAGTTCACCACCGACCTTGCCCATGCCACGCAGGCATCTCAGGTCATTTTTATCGCTGTAGGCACGCCGCAAAGCGAAGCCGGCAACGCGGATCTGTCGTATGTAGACGCGGTGGCCAGCGAGATTGCCCGTTCCATCCACTCCTACAAGGTCATCGTGGAGAAGAGCACGGTCCCGGTGTACACCAACGACTGGATTCGCCGCACCATCGAACGGAACGGGATCTCGAGGTCGCTTTTTGACGTGACCTCGAACCCCGAATTTTTGCGCGAAGGCACCGCGGTCAAGGATTTTCTCCATCCGGACAGGATTGTTCTCGGCGCCGACAGTGAAGCCGCGGCGAAGCTGCTGGCCGCCATTTACGAGCCACTCACTTCAGGCAGCTACTACGAGCGCTCCGACGCGGTTCCGGGCTCCCGGAGCGCGGGCGATCTGCCGCCGATTCTGCAGACCTCGACCAAGGCCGCCGAGATCATCAAGCATGCCTCCAATGCCTTCCTGGCCATGAAAATCTCGTTTATCAATGTGGTCGCCAACCTGTGCGAGGCGGTGGACGCGGATGTGGAACATGTGGCCCAGGGCATGGGAATGGATAAGCGGATCGGCAAGCGCTTCCTGAGCGCCGGCATCGGTTATGGAGGCTCGTGTTTCCCCAAGGATGTCGCGGCTTTTCGCTACGTCGCGCAACAGCTGGGTATCGACTTCAGCCTGCTTCAGGAAGTGGAAAAGATTAACGAGCTGCAGAAAGAGCGCTTCTTTCAGAAGATCCGCTCCGCACTGTGGACCCTGCGCAAGAAGCGTCTGGGGGTGCTGGGCCTGGCCTTCAAAGGGGGCACGGACGATATTCGCGAGTCTCCAGCGCTGGAAATCATCCGCATGCTGCTCGATGCCGGCAGCACGATCTGCGCTCACGATCCCGCCGCCATCGAACGGGCCAAGCTGGAGATGCCTCCCCACGCGTGCCTGCAATACACTGAAGATCCCTACGCAGCCGCGGACAACGCCGATGCCTTGTTGATCCTCACTGACTGGGCGGAATTCAGCCGCCTGGACCTCAAGCGGCTGCGCTACACCCTTCGCTATCCCATCATCATCGACGGCCGCAATCTCTTCGATCCCTGGGTGATGCAGGATCTTGGATTCACCTACCTCAGTGTAGGCAGGCCGTCGCAGCACACCTCGGTCGAATCGGCGTCGACCAAGCGCTGGCCGTAGATTTTCGATATCGACTCTTAAGACGGGGGAAACCGTATTTTGACGACTCATCGTGTCCTGGTCACCGGCGCTGCCGGCTTCCTCGGCTCTCATCTCTGCGATGCCCTTCTTGCCCAGGGCCACCATGTAGTGGGGGTAGACAATCTTGCCACCGGGCGTGCTGCCAACCTGGCCCACCTGGACAAAGAGTCGCGCTTCACCCTGGTAAAGCAGGATATCTGCGAGCCGTTCGACCTCGGGCCAATCGACTATCTGTTCAATTTCGCCTCCCCTGCCAGCCCTGCCGACTACGCGCGGCTCGGCCCGGAGACACTGAACGTTGGCTCTCAGGGCACCCGGAATGCTCTCGACCTGGCGCGCAAATATCAAGCCGGTTTCCTGCATGCCTCCACCTCGGAGTGCTACGGCGACCCTGATGTTCACCCGCAGACGGAAAGCTATTGGGGCCGCGTCAACCCGATCGGCCCGCGTTCGGTCTACGATGAGGCCAAGCGCTTCTCCGAGGCCCTCATCATGGCCTACCATCGTTACTACAGCGTCGATACCCACATGGTGCGCATCTTCAACACCTACGGGCCGCGTTTGCAGCCCACGGATGGGCGGGTGATCTCCAACCTGATGATCCAGGCACTGCTGGATGAAGAGCTCACCATCTACGGCGATGGCATGCAGACCAGAAGCTTTTGTTATGTGTCCGATTTGATCGCCGGGATTCTTCTTCTGGCGCGCTCCAGCGAGCATCTGCCGGTCAACATCGGCAACCCGGTGGAGTGGACCATCAAGGATTGTGCACGCGAGGTTTTGGCAGTCACCGGCTCGCGGAGTAAAATCCGCTACGAGCCCCTGCCGATCGACGATCCCATGCAGCGCTGCCCCGATATCACCAAGGCGAGAACTCTCCTTGGATGGGAGCCAAAGATCGGTCTCCGCCAGGGCCTGGAGCTGTCCCTCGATTATTTTCGAGCCAGCCTGCCCACGCGCACTTAATCGAGGTAAGGGATGCTGAACGATTTGTCGCCCATCGTCGTCACCGGGGGAGCGGGTTTTATTGGGTCGAATTTCGTACTGGACTGGCTTGCGCTGGCAGGCACTCCGGTCGTCAACCTGGACAAGCTCACCTATGCCGGCAACCTGCAGAACCTGGCTTCGGTGGAGCGGCATTCCACCTACCACTTCGAGCAGGGCGACATTTGCGACCCGCCGTTTCTCGATCGTTTACTCGACCGGTATCAGCCCCGCGCCATTCTCCATTTTGCGGCCGAGAGCCATGTGGACCGGTCACTCTCCGGGCCCGAGGCGTTCGTCCGCACCAACGTCGAAGGCACCTTCCGGCTGCTCGAAGCCACCCGGGCCTATCTGGCCAAATGCTCCCCGGAGGATCGCCGGAAGTTCCGTTTTCTGCATGTCTCGACGGATGAGGTCTACGGCACGCTGCGTGCGCAGGATCCGCCGTTCGAGGAGACCACCGCCTACGCGCCCAACAGCCCTTACGCCGCCTCCAAGGCGGCCTCGGACCATCTGGTACGGGCCTACGTCCATAGCTACGGTTTTCCCGCGGTGACCACCAACTGCTCTAACAACTACGGTCCGTATCAGTTTCCCGAGAAGCTTCTACCGCTGATGATCACCAATGCGGTGGCCGGCAAACCGCTGCCGGTGTACGGCGATGGCCGCCAGGTGCGCGACTGGCTCTACGTAGGCGATCATTGCTCTGCTCTGCGGGCGGTGCTGGAGCGTGGGGAGATCGGCGAGACGTACAATATCGGCGGCCGCAATGAGCAGGCCAATCTGGATACGGTCGAACTGCTCTGCAGCCTGCTGGATGAGATGCTACCCAATTCACCCCATGTGCCTCACCGTAACCTGGTCACCTTTGTGACCGACCGGCCCGGCCACGACCGGCGCTATGCCATCAATGCGACCAAGATCGAGCAGAAACTCGGCTGGCGCCCGGCGGAGACCTTCGCTACCGGCCTGCGGCGGACGGTGCAGTGGTATCTCGCCCACCGGGACTGGGTGGAGCAGGTGACCAGTGGGGCCTACCGGCAGTGGATCGATCTGAATTATGCCCACCGTGGGGACGCCGCGCGATGAAGGGCATTATCCTTGCCGGCGGTTCCGGGACCCGCCTCTATCCGGTCACGCACGTCGTATCCAAGCAGTTGCTTCCGGTCTACGACAAGCCGATGATCTACTATCCGCTGTCGGCACTCATGCTGGCCGGCATTCGCGATGTGCTGATTATCTCTACGCCGGCGGACACGGCGCTCTTTGAGCGGCTTCTGGGTTCCGGCGAGCAGTGGGGAATGTCTTTCCAATATGCCGTGCAACCTTCTCCCGATGGCTTGGCCCAGGCGCTGATTATCGGCGAGGAGTTCATCGGCGGTGCTCCGTGTTCGCTCATTCTCGGGGACAACATTTTCTATGGCCACGACTTCGCCCACAGTCTGCAGGCAGCGGCGCAGATTCAAGATGGTGCTGTCGTCTTCGCCTATCCGGTTTCCGATCCCGAGCGCTACGGGGTGGTGGAGTTCGATGCTTCCGGCCGTGCCTTATCGATTGAAGAAAAGCCGGACAAGCCAAAATCGCGTTACGCGGTCACCGGCCTTTATTTTTTTGACGGTGAGGCCTCGCGAGTTGCCCGCCAGATCGCGCCTTCGGCGCGCGGCGAACTGGAAATTACCGATGTCAATCGCTGGTACCTGGAGCGGGGCAAGCTGCACACCCAGGTGTTGGGACGAGGCTTCGCGTGGCTGGACACCGGGACCCACGACTCGCTGATCGAAGCCGCCATCTTCATTGAGACGATCGAAAAGCGGCAGGGACTCAAGATTGCCTGTCCTGAAGAAATCGCCTATCGCCTGGGATGGATCGACGCCGCCGGCCTGGAAAAACTGATTGTCAGGGTTGCGAAGAGTGGCTACGGCAGGTATCTTCGTTCAGTTCTGGACGAGCGCGTATTTTGACAGTGAACCGCAGCTACGCTCCTGCAGAATTTTCGGGGAGTCACCGCTCTGATGCTTTGTATCGGGGCACGGCTTCAGCCGGGCCGTAAAGACGCACGTTACCTTAGCTCGGCCGCGGACGTAACGCCGCCAGGAAGCCTTCGACCGGCCTGGTATTCAGCACATCTTCTTTCCGCAGCCAGGCGCGGCGCAGTTGCCGGATTCCGTATTGCATCGCGTCCAGATGGCTGGTGTGGTGCGAGTCGGTGTTGATCACGATGTTGCAACCCAGCTCCCGCGCGCGCCGCAGGTCAATATCGCACAAGTCAAGCCGGTCGGGATAGGCATTGTGTTCGACTGCTACACCCAGCTCCGCTGCCCGCTTCAGCACCGCCATTAAATCCATTTCGTAGCTGTCCCTGCGTAGTAATAAGCGTCCCGTCAGATGGCCAAGGATCCGGATGTAAGGATTCTCCAAAGCCTTGAGCAGACGCTCGGTCATGTGCTCTTTGGGCTGCTGGAAAAGAGAGTGAACACTGGCGATCACCACGTCCATCTGGGCCAGCACTTCAGGCGAAAGGTCAATCTCTCCATCGCCCAGAATGTCGACTTCAATCCCGGTAAGCACACGGATGCGTCCTTCCATCCGCGCATCCACTTCACGAATCTGTTTCAAATGCTCGAGCGCGCGCTGGTCGTCGAGTCCGTTGACCATGGCCAGATTCTTGGAGTGATCGGTGATCGCGATGTATTCGTAACCGCGCGCGATCCCTGCTTCGGCCATTTCGAGAATGGTGTTTCGCCCGTCCGTGGCGTGGGTGTGCATATGCACATCGCCGCGCACATCGGCTGCCTCGATCAGACGCGGCAGGCGGTGCTCCGCTGCGGCTTCCAGTTCGCCCTGGTTTTCGCGCAGCTCGGGGGGAATCCAGTCCAGATCGAGCGCCTGGTAAATCTCCTCTTCCGACGCGGCGGCTACCACTGCGCCGTCGTCGAGGCGCGCCAAGGCATACTCGCTCAAGGTGTAGCCGCGTTTCAGTGCGCGCTGGCGCAGAGAAACATTATGCATTTTCGAGCCGGTGAAGTATTGCAGGGCCGCGCCATACGACGCCTCCGGCAATAAGCGCACATCCACTTGCAGCCCGCTGCGCAAACGGAAGCTCACCTTGTTCTGGCCCCTCGCCAGCAGCTCGGCAATGGGCGGATAGGCTGTGGTGTACTCAACCGCCGCGGCGACCGCCTCCTCCGTGCACGCCGGACCCGTCACCAGCAGATCCAGATCGCCTACGGTTTCCCGGCCGCGGCGCAGAGACCCCGCAGGCATGACCCGGTCGATCCCCGGGAACTGTCGCAGGTAGAGCGTGACTCGTTCTGCCGCGGCCTCGGCATCGTCAAGCAGAAAGCGGCCGCTGTTCTTGCGATACTCCGCGATCCCTCGCGACAACTTCTCGATCAGCTTTTGCCCAAAGCGGGGCACGGTCGCGAGCTTTCCAGCATCGATTGCGGCCTGCAACTGTTCCACATCGCTTACCTGCAAGGCCTCCCAAAGCAAGGCCACCGTCTTCGGCCCCATGCCCGGCAGCTTGAGCAGCTCCAGCATCGTGGACCGGTATTTGGTCAGCAGTTCGTCGCGCAGCTTCAGGCTTCCGCGGGTTTCGATTTCCTGGATGTTGGCCGCCATGCCCTTGCCAATGCCTTGAATGGCAAGCAGGCGGTCGGGCTCGTTCACCAAAGAACCGAGTTGCTCGGTACTGTTCTCAACCGCTTCAGCGGCACGGCGGTAAGAGCGGATACGGAAAGGGTCGCCTGCCGCAATCTCCAGCAGGTCGGCGGTTTCTCCCAACAATTGCGCAATGGATTTGTTATCCATCCAAGGCACATTAAATCATTTTGCAGCCCAGAAGCAGAGGGGTGCCCCAGGTTCGCAGCACACGGACCTGGGGCACCCGTTCAGCTCACTGCCCAGCGCTCCTTGGTTTTGGTTAGGCTACTTCTCGAACGCGAGTTACGGAATCGGCTTGAGGTCCCTTCTGCCCCTGAACGATATCGAACTCCACTTCGTCACCTTCTTTTAAGCTCTTGTATCCATCGAGTTGAATCGCGCTGTAGTGAACAAACACGTCGGGTCCGTCGTCCCGGCCGATAAAGCCGTAACCCTTCGCATTGTTGAACCACTTGACTTTGCCTTTATATTGAGCCACTAGCCTTTCGACCTTCCTTGATGAGGAGAACTGCTCTCATTAACAGACGCATCAGAGGCTCGTTTGGTTTTCCTCAAAAGTCGGGCGAATTGCGTGCGGCTTCCAGCGCGACGGCAGACCCAATGTCTTATTGGCTGTTTTTTTTCTTCTTCGCCTGCCGCAGACGGTCATAAAGCATGACTGAAATCAATGTCTTACCGTCGTAGATCTTGCCCGCTTCGATCATGCTGAGCAGCCTGGAGAGCGGGATCATTTCGATTTCAAGCTGCTCGTCGTACTCCGGCTGTGCATCTCCCAACGTCAGGCCCTCGGCGATAAACACTTGCATCCACTCACCCAGGAAGCCAGGGCTGGCAAAGTAGCGACACATTTTTCGCCATCGCTTCGCCTTGAAACCCGTTTCTTCCAACAGCTCGCGCTTGGCCCCGGCCAGCGCATTTTCTCCCGCCTCCAGTTTTCCCGCAGGAACCTCCAACAGAAATTCCTTTGCGGCGTGACGATACTGGCGCTCCATCACGATCATTGGATCTCGCTTGCTCTTCGTATCATCGATCGCCAGGATGACGACCGATCCGTTGTGGCGGACGACATCGCGCGTCAACTCGCGGCCGTTCTCGACGATGGTGTCGGTGTATACGCTGAAAAGAGGGCCCTGGTAGCTCAATGTTGATGAGATCACTTTCACTTGCGTTTGGCCGGATGCTTTTTTTGCCATGCCTCTCCTTCACGTCGCCGGACAATTTTAAAGTACCATCCGGTATGCAACGCAGCGTTTGCATCATCGGATTAGGCAATTGGGGCAGCTCTCTGGCTCACGCTCTCAGTGTTGCCGGAGCGGGGCTGCACGAGGTGATCGTTCCCCGCGTTCGCTCCACAATGGGCAACAAAAAGTTGGCACGCACCCTGCCCATGACCACTCTCGATCGTGCCCAGCTCGATGCCGATGTCCTCTGGCTCTGCGTGCCGGATGCCGCCATTGCGCGGGTAACCGGCCGCTTGGTTAAGCAGGTCAGTCAGCGCGGTCTCAAGGGACAGATTGTGGTTCATTCGAGCGGTGCGCTGAGTGCGCAGGTGCTCGATGCGGCCGCTCACGCGGGTGCCTCCGTAGCGTCGGTGCATCCCATGATGAGCTTTCCTACGCGAACCCCGGTCCCGTTGCAAGATGTACCGTTTGGGGTGGAGGCGGATGCCGCCAGCCGGCGCATTCTGAACGCCATCGTCCGCCGAATCGGCGGCCGCCCTTTTGCGATTACGGCTGCCAGCAAAGCGCTCTACCATGCGGCCGGCGTGCTGTCCTCACCGTTGATGGTCAGCCATTTGGCTGCGGCCCAGGAAGTGGCGGCAAGGGCCGGATTCAGCACCCGCCAGGCGCAGCAGTTGATTGAGCCCATTGCCCGGGCCACCCTGGACAACTTCTTTCTCCAGGGGGCCGGTAAGAGCTTCAGCGGGCCGATTGCCAGGGGAGACGCGCAGACAATTCATCTGCATCTTCAGGCCCTGAAGCCCCATCCTATCTTGGCGGGCGTGTATCGCTCGCTGGCGCTGTATGCGCTGGATGCATTACCTGCTTCCGGCAGGAAGCAGCTGCGCGCATCGCTGCGGCGAAAATGATGAGAAACTACAACAGGTGAGGGCGAGCGCATGGCGGTGGAGCAGGTGAAAACCGAGTGTTATCCCATCTCCATCCTGCCTGGTCTCAGCCGGTTATTTCTTGATTTCGTCGATCGGCATGAAGCGCTGACTCCCTTTTACCCTTCCACCGCCTATTCCACCCAGTGGATGGTCGAGCCTCCGGTTCTTCCAACCGCTCAGCGGGACACGCTTTGCGATTTGCTGGAGCAGCAGAACCGCGGTTTGGGAGCCTCTGCTCCGGTGTTTGAAAACATCGCGCGGCTGCGCAACGGCGCCGGCGCGGTGGTTACCGGCCAGCAGGTAACGCTGTTTGGCGGCCCGCTCTTCACCATACTCAAAGCAGCGACCGCGATTCGCAAAGCCAGAGATGCTTCGCACGGCGGCAATCCTCAGGTGCCCATCTTTTGGTTGGCGACGGAGGACCATGATCTGGCGGAAGCCGATCACGTGACCTTGCCCAACCGGCACGAGCTGAAGACCTTGCGCTTGGTTACAGATCAGGTGAATGTTGCCGCGGCCGGCGCGTTTACCCTGGGAACCAACATCGAGGAGCTGGTGGCCCAGGCGGCCGAGATCCTCGGTCCCGGCCCGGTCCTCGATCAGCTCGCGGCCTTTTATCGGCCGGGGGCGCGCCTGGGCGAGGCGTTCGCACAATTTATTTCCCACACCTTCGCCGCACAGGGGCTGGTGGTGGTGGACGCTTCCTCTCGCGGCTTCCATGCCATGGGAAGCGACGTTCTGCGCCAGGCGATTGTGCGCGCCGATGAACTGCGCGCGGCACTCAACGATCGCGACCAGCAGCTTGCGGCCGCCGGCTACCACTCCCAGGTATTGGTTTCGCCGTTGTCGAGCCTGCTCTTTCTCTTTGACGGCAACTCCGGGGCGCGGGTTCCGCTGCGGCGCACGGCCGATGGTGGATGGCAAGCTGCGCGGCAGCACTACTCTACCTCGGAGCTGCTGGCGATTCTGGATTCGGCGCCGGAGCGGCTCAGCCCCAACGCCCTGCTGCGGCCCGTTTTTCAGGATTCCATGCTGCCCACCGCCGCCTATGTGGGCGGCCCGTCCGAAGTTGCGTATTTCGCTCAGTCACAGGTACTTTATGAGCGCATTCTGGGCCGCACCACGCCGGTGCTTCCCCGTCTGTCGGCAACGCTCATCGAGCCGGCGATTGCCGGCCTGCTGGCCCGGCACGAGGTTTCGTTACCCGACGTGATCCAGAGCGCCTTGAAGGATCCCCTCGAGCTGGCCCAGCGGTTGGGCGCGCGGGCAATTTCCGTGGTCGGCAAGCGCAAGCTGGCCGCTGCCGGCAATGCTCTCGATACCGAGCTCTCGGCTCTGGCCACGTATATGCACTCCCTCGACCCTGGCCTGGGCCGGGCAGCGGACGTCAGCAGCTCCAAGATGCGCTACCAGATGAACCGGATGCGCCGCCTGGCGGCAAACTACGAGCTCCGGCGGGAACAATCCCTGAGCCGGGATGCGGGGTTGATTGCGCTCCATCTGTTTCCCAATCGCCATCCCCAGGAGCGGGTTTTCGGCGCGGCCTGGTTCCTCTCCCGCCACGGCGACGACCTTCCCCAGCTGCTGGTGGAGCAAGCCGGACAGCAGTGCCCCGGCCACAAAGCCGTCTGGCTCTAAACTTCCCTGCGGCAATATGCAAACAGCAGGTCCCTCCACTACGCTACGCTCCGGTCGGGATGACAATTCTTCTTGGGTACCGCATCCTGGCTCCCAAACAACATTGTCATCCCGACCGGAGCGCAGCGTAGTGGAGGGACCTGCTGTTTGCATTAGGGGCACCCAGGATAAGTGTTAAATGTTTTAGAATGTTTGCAGTTATGAAGGCTAAGCCGGTTAAGCCGTTCGATGTCACCTGTCCCGATTGTGGGGCGATCCTTAAGGTCGACCCTGAAACCAAGGCGATTCTCTCGCACAGCTCCGCGCCCCGCAAACGTACCTTCGAGGACTTTGAAGCCGCCGCTAAGGCCATGCGCGATCAGGATGTGCGCAAAGAAGACATTTTCCGGCAATCAGTCGAAGCCGAAAAAAACAAACAACAATTGTTCGACAAGCGATTCGAGGAAGCGTTGCGCAAGGCCAAGGAAACTCCCGACGAGGGACGCCCTTTGCGTGAATTCGATCTCGATTAGTCATTCTCCGCATCTATAACAGACAGTGCACGCGAAAGAGAGACAACGATGGGGATCACACACATTCCGCAGCAAGTGGCATCTACCGTTCAGGACGCCACGGAACGCCTGAAATACCAGGGAAACCGCCTCCTCGACCAAGGCTGGGACAAGAACTGGGTGAGGACCGTGGCCGCGGGTTCACTGGTAACAGGAGCCGTTTTGCTGGCCTCCGGCAAGCGTAAGGCTGGGTTAGCCATTGCTGCTGCCGGAACCATCTTCGCGCTGGTCGAAGATCCTGAAGGAGTCAAGAAAGTCTGGAACAACATTCCGGATTATCTCGACAACGGTCACAGCCTGCTAACCCGTTTTGAAAAGTTTGTTGGCGAACTGACCGCCCAGGGCGACAAGCTGCGCTCGGTGGTGGAAAAGGTCGTGCGGCAGGAGAAACTCTAACCGATACCCAGTTGTTCGCGCGCCTTCTGGCTGATGCGGTCGGGCGTCCAGGCCGGTTCCCATACCAGGTTGACGAGGGTTTCGCTGATTTCCGGGATGCCCGCCAGCCGGTTACGTACCTGTTCGATGATCTGGACGTGGGCCGGGCAGCCCGGCGAGGTCATCGTCATCTCCACTTCTACGCGCTGCCTGGGGAATGCGCGTTTGGAGTTTGCGTCCGGGGTCAGCATCACCTTGTAAATCAATCCCAGGTCGACAATATTCACCGGGATTTCCGGATCGTAGCAATCCCTCAGTGCGGCAAAAACCTCTTCTTCGGTCAGGGCCATATCAGTTCTTCCGTTCCACCAGGTAGCTTGCCACCGCCTTCAATCGATTGGCGCGCTCGCCATACGCGTCCAATTGCGTGAACGCCTCATCGATCAGCCGCTTGGCATCCTTTACGCTCTGATCCACCCCGTATACCGCCGGCCAGGTAGCTTTCTCACTGGCTAAATCCTTGCCCGCGGTCTTTCCCAGCTGGGACGAATTCTGGGTTACATCCAGCACATCGTCCATGATCTGAAACGCCAGCCCTGCTTTGCGTCCAAACTTCTGCAGCCGCTCGATGTCGGCCGCGGCGCCGCCCGCGTAGATACCTCCGGTGACCAGGCTGACGCGAATCAACGCCCCGGTCTTGGCGCGATGGATGGCTTCCACCAGTTCCGCAGTTGGCTTATGCTCCTCGGCTTCCAGGTCCATGACCTGGCCGCCGATCATGCCATCAACCGTTCCTGTCGCCTGTGCGATGGAGCGCACAATCTCTACCGTCTGCGGAGCCGGGCATTCGAGGCCGGCGAGTACTTCATAGGCCTGGGTCTGCAGCGCATCCCCGGCAAGGATGGCAATCGCCTCGCCAAAGACCACGTGGCAGGTAGGCTTCCCGCGGCGCAGATCATCGTTGTCGAGCGCAGGCAAATCATCATGAATCAGGGAATAGGTGTGCAGCATTTCGATCGCCGCGCCCAGCTCTTCCACCCCGGGAGGAAGCTGACCAGAGCAGGCGATCATTCTTGCCGCCTCCATGCACAGCACCGGACGCAACCGCTTGCCCCCGGCAAAAACGCTGTGCCGCATCGCGCCGTGAATCGAAACCGGCGCTTGATCCGCACCGGGCAGAAGACGATCCAGAGCGCGATCGACCAGCTCCACACCGCTGCTCCGAATCTCGTGCGCATTTTCCTGCATTTTGGTAATCATACCCGACGCTGGCGGCGCTCCAGTATGGCGACCACGGCCAGTGCCAGCAGGGCGATGGCCGAGACTTCGCGTCCGGCGATGACGTCCCTGGTCGCGCTCCATCGCACTTCAATCGCATGACTTCCCGCCATCACCGGCACTGCCATCAATCCATCATCCCGAACCGGGCGGCCCGGCGCCGGCTTGCCATCGACGGTCACTCGCCACGACGGATAGTCCATCAATCGCAGCACGGCATAACCCATCTCCGGAGTCACCACGCTCACTGTCCAGTGCTCCCCGTTCCATCGTTTGGCGTCTACCTTTGCCGCGATGCTACCGGGGTCTCCGGCTCGCCACTCCGGATTATCCCCCTGGGTGCTGTCGGCGGTGTCATCCTGCGCCGCACGTAGCATGCGCACCAGGGGCAGGTGCTGTTGCACCGATGCGTTGTCGGCTCCCACAGGGGTGTACTCGTCGGTGCCTTGCGTGCCTTGTCCGGCGCGGAAGCCGGCGACCTGTGCCGCCACCGCGTCCTCGTCGTCGCATGGCTGGAAAAACAGAGTACCGCCGCCGATGGCCATGGCGGCGATCACGATCATCGGCGGCCACCGGCCCGGTTTCTTAAGAGCCATGCCCCCGAGCACGCAGGCCACCACGCTCAGCGCCAGCAGCCAACGCCACGGAAACTGGAGAAACTTCATGTGCGGCGCGTGCCTCCAGATCACGTCGCTGGCAGGCAATTGCAGCAACAGGATGACCGGGAGCGAGGTGCTGAGCGCGATCCTCGCCGTGCCGTCAGCTCGCTTTCTCCACGCCATGTAGGCGGCGATCAGAGATACCACAAATTCCGCGATAAAGATCCAGGACGCCGTCCGCAGTACCTGGTCATGAAACGCGTCTGCGGTGTGGGCGAAGAGGAAGCTGTCCTCGACCCGTATCCCGGGAGTGATGGCGCGCTCTATTTGTACCCATCGCTGTTCGAATGCCGCGGGCACGATGTAGAAAGCGGCCAATCCCAGCCCGAGAGCCATTCCACCCGCGGCGCGCAGGGCCGGCCACGGCCGGCCTTCCGCGATCCACATTCCCAGACCCAGAAGCGCCAGCATATAGCTGCCGATCACCGCGGCCGGCGAATTGGTTAGCCAAAGCGCCGCCACCGACAGGCCGAGGAGCGCAATCGAAGAACGGGTTCGGAGCGCGAACAGCACCATCAATGGAAACCATGCGCCGGCCAGCAACTCGCCCATAGCTGAGCGCTCATACGCGACGAACATGGCATAAGGATTGGCGATGTAGAGACAAGCGGCAAAGCTTGCCGCGCCCGGGTTTACCCACTCCCGCGCCAGCATGTACATGCTGGCGCCGGCGCCCAGCAGCGCCAGCAGCACGAAGAGCACTGGACCCGCGTGCCATCCGCTGACGGTTCCCAGCAGGCCGCCCAGCAGCCAGGAAGCCGGTGGATAGAAGATCAACCGCGGCTCACCCGCGCCATAGTTCGCATCCTGCACCCAGTGCGGGTACACCAGACCCGCATGCCATGCTCGTGCCACTTCCATCCAGGAGAGCAGGTGGAAGTCGAAATCATGGCCGCACGAATTGCCTCGGAAGACCATTGTTCTGACCGCGAGCCCGGCGGTGCCGGCGATCAGCATGCCAGCTGAAATCTTTGCAAGAAACCTCAATCGGGAATTTTCGCCTCGCCACGAAGCCGGGTGCCCCATATCCCCGATTTCCTGTGGAGCTTGTTGGGTTCCGCGGACTTCATGCGCCTTTCCTTAAAGAAAGGCGCATACGCAGCCCTTGCCAGCGCCGCGTGCAGGAAATTCGGGGTATCTCGCTGGTTTTTCGCGAGATGTGGGGGGCGACCGTTGGTCGCCCCTTTACCACCTGGACGGATGCCTGTCGCAGCGCAGTGGAATCCCACATCTCGCGAAAAACCAGCGAGATATGGGGCACCCGGCCTTTCCGTGGTAACGACAGCGCGCGCATCACGGCACCAGTCGCAGGGTGTGCTTGGTCGATGCGCTTACGGCCGCTTCCGTGAAGGGCATAGCAAAGGTTTTGCCCGCATACCAGTAGGGAAACTGGTCCAGATAGTAGGGGCTGAGTGGATCGCCCGATTCGCCCATCACGATGTTTTCCGTCGACCCATCCATATTGCTCCAGTCCACCGTAAGCCTTTGGCTTGCGCCCAGCAGTCCGCGTACGTGGTCCAGGGTGGTTTCATCCCCCGCCAGTTGGTGGGGCCCGGTGCTGGTCCATTTAAAAAACGGCAGCATAGCGTACAAGGGATGCTTTATGTCGATCACATGCTGGCTGCCGAAGGTCCAGTCGCGCAGCGACGGCGGAGCATGGTCGTCGACCATGGCCTTTTCGACCGCAGCGGCGATCAGGTCATCCCAGCTCTTGTATTTCGCAGGCAGCCATTCCGGCGGAGCCTTCTCCACCATTTCTTCCTGCACGAAGTTCTTACTTTGCCAATCGTAAAGCTGCCAATCGGGGCCCAGTTTCGGCTCCAGGACCAGCGGCCAGAGCGCCTTCCTGGTGGCGTCCACGATCTCCGCCGCCACCGAATCCGTGGTGATGACGCCATTCCAGGTGCGCATCAGATCCGCGGCCTGGCGTAGTTTTGCGTCGGCAACGGTGGAGCGGTCGATGGCATAAGCAAAGCGCTGGGCCAATTCCCGGTCAACCTCGGAATAGGTGTCCGTCTGCAGCGTGAGCATATCCGCCGGGGTGAGCTTGGCGTGACCCGAAAGCCACTTCCATATGCGCTCATTGCGATAGGGTGCGTCCCAGTTGAGCGCCAGCGGGTAAGGATAGCCGTCCGGGGCAATGCGCGCATTGGCGGTAGCGATCACGCCGTTGTCAGGGTCAAGTACGGTCGGCAGCTGCTCGAAAGGAATGTACCCTTGCCACTCGTGCTCGCTGTCCGCCGCGGTTCCGGTTTCCACGATCGGGACCCCGCTCAGCCCCCCGGGCCGGATGGGAAACAGCCCGACCGCCTGGTAGCCGATGTGGCCCTGGTCATCGGCATAGGCCAGGTTCTGGGTTGGCCCCCACCATTCGCTGGTCGCCTGGCGGAATTCTGTCCAGTTGCCGGCAGCATCCATCCCCTCGAGCGGCAAGCCGTGCAGTTGATTCGAGTACAGGGTCCACTTGAGCGCCAGCATGCGCGTCTCGTGAGGCAGCAGTGGAGTGATCACGGGACCGTGCTCCGTGGTCTCCACATCAAGCAGGACATCGGTACCAAAGCGCACGTGGATATGCTCCCGGTCATGCTCCGGCTGGCGCCATCCGTTGCCCGACCAGTACTCGCCCTGGCCATTGGTTTTTTCCACGTACACGTCCTGAACATCTCCGTTGAGGGTGGTGAAGCCCCATGCGATGTGTTCGTTGTGCCCCTCAATGATGAGGGGAATTCCGGGGGTGGTGACTCCCGCCACGTGGAAGCTTCCGGCCTGGAGGTCTTCTTCATGCCATATGTCGGGGATGGAGTGCTCGAGATGCATGTCGTTCGAGAGCAAGGGCTTGCCGCTGGCGGTCTTGGCGCCGCTCACGGCCCATTCGTTGGAGCCCGGCTTGCAGCTGTCACATCCGTCTGCGCCCAGCTTGAGAATTGCGCGCAGCCGCAACAGGTCTTGGAGGCTCGATTGCGACTCGTCCAGGGGAACATCCGGAATATTCTGCTGCGGCGCGGTCAGGTCAGGCATCGCCTGGGTAGGCGGATGATCGCGAAACGTGGCCGTGGGGTAGAGCTCCGGGAGCAGGTTAGGCGGCAGCTTGGCCTCCACCTTTTCCCGCTCCAGTTTCCAGGGATAGAGCGTGTCCAGGCGGGCGACCATGTTCAATGCCACCAGCCAGGAATCGACCGGCTGCCAGGGCCGGGGCTTGTAGCCCAGCAGCCGGAACTCGGCGGGCAGGTTGTCCGGGTGGCCGGCGATAAAAGCGTTCACGCCCCGGGCAAAGGCTTCAAAGAGGCGCTTCTGGTCTTCGGGCATGGTTGCGGTCAGGTGCTCCGCGGCCGGGCGGATCTGCAGCACCCGCTGCAGCTTATCGTGCTCCACGACGCTCGGACCCAACAGCTCGGCCAGCTCGCCGGCGGCGAACCGCCGTGCCATATCCATCTGCCATAAGCGGTCCTGGGCGACGACATAGCCCTGCGCCTCGAGCAGGTCCTCCATGTTTGCCGCCTGGACATGGGGTACGCCATGGCTGTCGCGCCGCACCACCACTGGAGCGGTGAGACCGGGCAGTTGCAGATCGCCATCGAGCACCGGCATTTGCGCGCGCATGGCGTCCTTCAGCCACGCCAGACTGCCCACGGCGCCTACTGCCCCCGCAATCAACAGGCTGATTACCAGGCCGGCGGCAATCCGTCCTAACCAGGGCAATTTTCGCCGCTGAGCGGCGCCCACCTCGATCCTCGCCATCATTTCATCTCGTCTTCCAGCGCTCATTGTCTCATCGCCGCCCGCTTTTCTGGGCCGGCAGCTTGACACGTGAGCGCCTCCCGGCAATCCTAGTCATTCGTCCATGGAGAGGAACATAACTGTTTGAAGGTCTGCGTTTTCTATCACGACCGGTGCTTTGACGGAGCGTGCTCTGCTTCGCTGTTCATGCGCTTTCACCGCGAATGCATTCGTCCGGATGCACAGTACGGCTACCACGGGCTGGTGCATCGGGCTGGCGCGCTGTTTCAGGAGTCCGATTTCATTGGTGACGAGAACGCGATCGTCGACTTCAAGTACAGCCCCTCACCGCGCATTACCTGGTGGTTCGATCATCATTTAAGCGCCTTTCTTACCCCTGCGGATCAACAGCATTTTCTTGATGGGCAGCGGGACGGCAGCGCGCGCGATCGCCATTTTTACGACCCGAATTACACCTCCTGCACCAGTTTTATCGCCCACATCGCGCAAACCCGCTTCGGCTTTGACGCGGCGCCGGTGGCTGAGTTGATCCGCTGGGCTGACATTGTGGATGGCGCGCTTTACGAAAGTCCTAAAGCCGCGGTCGAAATGGCGGAGCCCGCGATGAAGCTGACCCTGGTCATTGAATCGAGCCAGGACCCGGAATTTATTCCGAAATTGATTCCGCTGCTTACGGAAATGAGTCTGGGCGAAGTATTGCGAGCAGCCTTTCGTGGCCGAGCGTCTTCCACCGCTTCTGGAACGCCACCAGGAGTCATTAGCGATTATCGGCGAGCGCACCGAGTTGGCGGATGGCACGCTGTACTTCGATATCACCGATCAGCCGTTTGAGGGCTACAACAAATTCGTTCCTTACTTTCTCCATCCTGAGGCGACTTACAGTGTGGGGCTGAGCAAGTCCAGTTTTCGCACCAAGGTTTCCGTGGGCTCCAATCCGTGGACCAAAGCGCGGCCGGAGCAGATGGTCAACCTGGCGCAAATCTGTGAACGCTACGGCGGCGGAGGGCATGCCCGAGTGGGCGCGATCTCCTTCCCGCCCGATCAGGGCGACCGCGCCCGCGTCGCCGCGGCCGAGATTGTCAGTGAGCTTCGGGCCCACAATCCATTCCCGTGAGGGCCGGCGCTTCCATTGAGCATAGTGGCAGAAGAAACCGCTGACGCTCCACTACGCTTCGCTTTGTATCAGGGCACGACTTTAGTCGGGCCATGAAAAGTCCAACAAAAATCTGGGCTTTAGCCCCTGCGCTTTTTCAGACCCAAAAAGGCAGTTTGGAGATCCCGCCATCCGACTCACCGAGGTTCAGGTACTCGCCACCCTCCCCTTTGTCATCCCGACCGAAGCGTAGCGTAGTGGAGGGATCTGCAGTATCCCTTTCCCCCTGGCAACTGAGAAGGGTCTAAAGCCGGGACCTACCCGAGCGAGCTTTCCCGAGCCCTGTGAAGCCGGCACCCTGCGGAGCTGCTAAAGGGAAAGGGATACTGCAGATCCCTCCACTACGCTACGCTTCGGTCGGGATGACAAAGGGGAGGGTGGCGAGTACCTGAACCTCGGTGAGTCGGCTGGCGGGATCCCGCTTCGGATAGCCCAAGCGGGACAATTTCCCGGGGACGCTGACCTAACCTTTGGCCGCACACCAATCAGCACGGTAGACTCCTTGAGCAGGAAGGCAAACCACGGATGAAACTTTATCGCACCGCCGGCGGCTACATCGTCGAGCAGCAGGATCGATTCTATGCAGGCGCGGACGCATCATGGGATCAGCTGGTCACCCGCGAAGATCTCGAAGCCCATTTGACAAAAACTTTGCCAAAGCCAATGGATGCCGGCTCGTTCGCAGACATTGAGAAGCTGCTCGTCGCGCCCATCGGCAGTCAGGAAGTCTGGGCCTCAGGGGTCACCTACTACCGCAGCCGCAATGCCCGCATGGAAGAAGCGAAGACCGCCGGGGGCGGAGATTTCTACGATCGCGTGTACCACGCGGAACGTCCCGAGCTTTTTATGAAGGCGACACCCAACCGTGTGGTCGGCCATCGCGGCAAAGTTGCCATAAGAAAAGACGCTACCTGGTCCGTGCCCGAGCCCGAACTGACCTTACTGGCCAGCCCAGGGGGAAAGATCGTGGGCTATACCATCGGCAACGATATGAGCTCGCGAGACATTGAAGGCGAGAATCCTTTGTATCTGCCACAGGCCAAAGTCTATGACCGGGCCTGTGCCCTGGGCCCGGGAATTCTCGTCACCGGCGAAACGATCCCACCCTCAACCGAAATTCAAATGCAGATTCTGCGCGCCGGTAAGACCGTCTTTTCCGGCTCCACCGCGCTCACTGAATTGAAGCGTACGTTCAGCACCCTGCTCGAATATCTCTACCGCGACAATGGATTTCCCAACGGCTGCTTCTTGCTAACCGGGACAGGTATCGTGCCCCCGGATGAGTTCACGCTGCAGCAGCAGGATGAGATTCACATCACCATCACCGGCATCGGCACGCTGGTGAACACTGTGGGCTAGAGCGGTTTCACGATCGGTGTATCCGGCGAATTTACCCCAACGGGGCTTTTCTCCAAGAAAAGCCCCACCTCGCCTAGGTCAGATAGGACACCGTAATCGTGAAACCGCTTTAAGGTTTGGGGGCGTTGATCTTATAGGTCAGCTTGTCCGATTCGAACCTTCCGCCGGGCACTGCAATTCCGGCGTCCTTGAGCTTCTCGTCGTCGGCTGGGGTGGCGCTGGGCCCGTCGTACACCACGTGGAATTCGTAGGTTCCGTGGGCGTTGGTGTCGACGCCCATGGCCAGCGGCCGCCTGGCCTCATAATTCTGACCCGGCTTCAGCGCCAGCCAATTCTTGGCCCGCTCCCGAATGTCGGGCAGTCCGCTGCCGTCCACTTCCAGACCGCAATCGATCGCCGGCTGTGGTTGGCTGGAATTCTCAGGAATGAACTTCACCTCCAGGGAAAGCGCACCCGGCGCGCTCTTGCATAACAGCGGTGGGTCGGGGATACGCAATAAATGGCCGGACTGGTTCACGATGTGGATCACCAGGATCGGCTGCTGCTCCGGCGCCGCCATGTCGAGGGAAGCAATCAGCTTCAGGTCGGTCTTGTTGGTCTGCTTGGCGCCGGCGCCCGACGCCATCAGCATCACGCACAGTCCGGCTGCCGGCAGAGTTCGCATAGGGACCCTCAGCCTATGATCCTAGTACATTTCGTCCATTACGGTCGTTCCAGGTCGAATCGGTCGGTGGTACGTACGTAAGTCGAGCCCGCCATGCGGCCGACCGCGCGCAGCTTGTCCGGATCAATGCGGAAGTTCTCGACCAGACCCTCGCGCACATGAAAGCGCAGCACTTCGCCCAGCACCAGGCTTCCCCCGCCCGGCTGGTCGCTCACCGTCACCACCTGGAGCAGCCGGCACTCCATATGTATATGGCTTTCTGCTACCCGCGGCGGTCTGATCAGCTCACTTGCGATCGGGGTTAGCCCGGAGAGTTCGAACTCATCCACCTCCGGACCCACCTGGGCCGCGGTGGCATTCATGCGCGCGACGAATTCCTCCGACACAATGTTGACCACAAATTCGCGCGTGGCCAGGATATTGCGCAGCGTATCCTTCGCCAACAGTGGAGCCGGGCGCAGGATGGGGCAAAACACGACCACCGGCGGATTGGAGCTGCAGGCGGTGAAATAGCTGAAGGGCGCAAGGTTCCGCACGTTGCCCTGGTCGAGCGAAGAGACCAGGGCAATCGGGCGGGGCACAATCGACCCAACCATCAGTTTGTAGATATCCCCGGTGGCGGTGTTTCCAGGATCGAAAGCCCGCATGCTCAAAGGTTGCCGCGTTCCGCCTGCTCGCGCTCGATAGCCTCGAAGAGCGCTTTGAAGTTGCCCTTTCCGAAGCTGCGGCTCCCCTTACGCTGGATGATCTCGAAGAAGAGGGTCGGCCGGTCTTCTACCGGGCGGGTGAAGATCTGCAGCATGTAGCCCTCGTCGTCGCGGTCCACCAGGATGCCGAGCTTCTCCAGGTCCTCGATCGGCTCTTCAATGAGGCCGGTGCGCGCCTGCAACTCGGTGTAGTAGGAGTGGGGCACGCGAAGGAACTCCATGCCCTGCGCCTGCAGCCGGCCCACGGTGTGCACAATGTCGTTGGTAGCGAGGGCAATATGCTGCACGCCCGGCCCGTGATGGAATTCCAGGTACTCCTCGATCTGCGACTTCCTGCGCCCCTCTGCGGGCTCGTTTAGCGGGAACTTCACCCGCCCGTTGCCATTCGCCATCACCTTCGACATCAATGCCGAATATTCGGTCGAAATGTCTTTATCGTCAAAGTGCTGATAGAGAGAAAAGCCCATCACTGTGGCGTAGAAGTCGACCCAGCGGTTCATCTCATTCCAGCCCACGTTGCCGACTACGTGGTCGACATGCAAAAGGCCGGTGGGACGGGCCAGGTGATCTTCCCCTCTGGCAACGTATCCGGGTAGAAACGGCCCGTGGTACTTCTTGCGCTCGACAAAAGTGTGGATGGTGTCGCCATAAATGGCGATGGACGCCATTCTGGTGCTCCCGTGTTCGTCGGAAAGTTCAAACGGCTCCTGCACGCTGCGCGCGCCGCGCCGGGTGGTCTCTCTCCAGGCCTGTTTGGCGTCGTCCACCCAGAGCGCGACGTCGCGAACCCCGTCGCCGTGCAGGCGGATGTGCTCCGCCATCTCGTTGTCCGGCCGCAAAGGGGTGGTGAGCACAAAGCGAATCTTGCCCTGCTGCAAGACGTAAGAGGCCCGGTCCCGCTGGCCCGTCTCGGGGCCCGCGTAGGCCACCAGGCTGAAACCCATCGCCATGCGATAAAAGTAGGCGGCCTGGCGCGCGTTGCCAACATAGAACTCGACGTAATCGGTGCCGTTCAACTGCAGAAGATCTTCGGTGGTCTGTTGCTCTTGGTGCGTAAGCGTAGTCATAACTCTTGCGTTACTCCTTGGGTCGCCCTGGTCTTTGGACGTTTCACAATCGGTCTGTGGCAATCGTGAAACCTCCTCAGGGCCGGATGAAAGATATACCTTCGAGGAGGTACTTGGATAGGCCCCGGAAGGTAGGATTAACTGTGTGTGTATGCCCAATTTGGGTCATCCCCATTGTCGGATGCCGCAAAGCACTTGGATGCAGCAGCCGAGATTAAATGCTCTCGCACGTGTCTGATAGGTATAGGGGCAGGAAGAGGTCGATGATGGCGATCGGTTCCGCAACGCTTGGGGCAGCCGAGCCGTTCTTAATCCAGCAGGATTGGCCGGCCTATACGCCGGAGCAACACGCCACCTGGGCAGAGCTGGTAGGCCGCCGTATGCCTCAAATCGAGGCCCATGCCTGCGAGGAATATCTGCAGGGATTTCAGCAGATTGGTCTCAGAACCGACCTGATTCCCAACTTGGCCGATGTGAATCAACGGCTTAGGCCGCGAAGTGGCTGGAGCGCCACCCCGGTGAGCGGCTTTCTTCCTCCGGATGCGTTTTTTGCCATGCTGGCGGCCCGGCAGTTTCCCACCACCACCTGGCTGCGGAGCCGGGAATCGCTGGCCTATATTCCCGAACCGGACATCTTCCATGACGTCTTTGGCCATGTTCCCATGCATGCCCACCCGGTTTTCGCTGATTTCCTGCAGCATTATGGAGCGGTATGCGCGGCCCTGACCGACAAGGAGGCGCTGGAGAAGATGGGGCGCCTGTTCTGGTTTACGGTCGAATTCGGCGTGATCCGGCAGAAGGGGCGCACCCGGCTCTACGGAAGCGGCCTGATCTCGTCCCAGGGCGAATCCAGCTATGTGATCGAGGGTGGGCCGGAAATCAAGGACTTCGATGTGGACCAGGTTCTGAACCAGGAGTTTTCCACTTCGGAGATGCAGCCGGTTTTGTACGCGGTGGACTCCTTTGACCAGATCTATGAGGCCACGCGCGAAGCCGAGAAGCGTCTTTGCCACGTGCGCTAGGGGACACGTTGGCCGGAAAACCCATAATTTCTTCAAACTGTCACGGGCAATGGTGCACAATTTTTTTACAAGGGGGCAACCGTGCCGCGCATCCACTTTCAGCAGCAACTCGCCGCGCTCAAAGACAAATTATTGGCCATGGCTGCGCTCTCCCAGCAAGCAGTGCTCTCCGCCGTGGATGCTTACCTGCAGCGGGATGCCGGGCTGTGCCAGTATGTGCGGGAGAACGAGACCGCCATCAACGCGGCGCAGCGCGAAGTGGACGAGATGGCCTATGAGTTACTGGCCCAGGAACAGCCCATGGCCATCGATCTGCGCTTCATTCTGGCAGTGATCAAGATCAACGGCGATCTGGAGCGGGTGGGCGACCAATCCATGAGCATCGCCATTCGAACCCAGGAATTGCTTGAATATCCCGCCGTGGAACTGCCGGTGGATATTGCGTCTATGGGCGAATATGCCTCGCGCATGATTCGCTCCGCCATCCAGGCGCTGCTCGATGCCGACGCTCACTTTGCGGAAGCGGTCGTGGCCATGGATGATGAGATCGACCGCATGAATCGCGTTGCCCGGGCTGAACTGATGAAGGTGATGGAGGAGCAGCCAGATATAAGTCTGCAGGCCTTGAATGCGATCATCATCGCGCGCGCGCTCGAACGGATTGCCGACCATGCCACCAACATCTCCCGGGACGTCATTTTCTGGATCCGCGGCGCCGACATCCGGCACCAGGTAAGTAGCGCCATCGACTGAAGAGGGTGAACGGAAAAAGTCGCTTCAGGGAATCCGCGTGCGAACCGGAGCGCGAGCGTAGTGCGACGGGTTCTGCTGTAGTTACTTTTCTCCCAATTCTCACGCAGATTGTGAAGCCGTGGCCGGCATTTCCGAACCCTGCTAACGAGGAAGTATTGACTTGAGTCCCGTGCAGGATTACGTTTGTTCTATGTCCCTGTACTGCCGCTGCAGCGCTGGTTGTCGCGTGATTCCATCACGCCGTACGGGTGCGTCCTAAGAATTAAGCGAAACATCATCTTCGGAACCCGGGTGTCGGCGATCAACGGCACCCGGGTTTTTCATTTCAGGGAGAACATTTGATGGCCGAGGTTAAGGAAACAAAAGCCCAGCGCATGGAACGCCTCAAACGGGAGAAGAACCCGTGGGAGGCTTTTGATGAAGTGCGCGCCTTCGCGGCTGCGGGCAGGGAATCCGTGCTCCCGGAATGGGCTTCTGCCTACTTCAAATGGTGGGGTGTTTATACCCAGGGAGACGGGGCCGGCGCACTCGGCGGTAAGGGCGGAGAAGGCAAGGCAACCGAGTACTTCATGATGCGTATCGCGATCCCTAACGGCATCGCTACCTCGGAGCAGATCGAGGTGATCGCCGACATTGCCGCCAAGCACGGCCGGGATTTGGTCGACATTACCGTACGTCAGGCTATCCAGCTGCACTGGCTGACCATCGAAGCGCTGCCCCAGATCATTGACCGGCTCGATGCCGCCGGGCTTTCCCCGAAGGGCGCCTGCGGCGATGTGGTGCGCAATGTAACCGGCTGTCCTCTGGCGGGCTTGGATGCGGACGAAGTGCTGGATGCCTCACCCTTCGCCCTGGCTGCCGCCGGCGATCTGAACGGCAACCCGGAGCTGTTCAACCTGCCGCGAAAATTCAAAGTCTCGATTACCGGCTGCTCCGTATGGTGTTCCTACCCTGAAATCAATGACATTGGCCTAACCCCCGCGGTGCGTGACGGGCGCGAAGTGGGATTCTCTGTGCGCGTGGGCGGCGGCCTTTCTGCCGATCCGCATCTCGGGGTGCGCCTGAATGCATTCGTGCAACAGCACCAGGCGGCCGCCGTGGTGCGCAAGATTACCGAGCTCTTTCGTGATCAGCAGGGACTGCGCCAGAGCCGCGACCGGGCGCGCATGAAGCATCTGTTCCTCCGCGAGGGGTGGACGGCGGAGACCTTTCTGGCCGACTTGAACCGGCGGCTCGGCTACCAACTCGATCCGGCGGTGGAAGAAGTGATTCCAGATGACGTCTATCGCGATCATGTTGGTATCCACCGCCAGAAGCAGCAAGGGCTCTGCTACGTGGGCCTTTCTGTGTTACGCGGACGCATGACCGCCGCCCAGCTCAGCGCCGTGGCCGGCCTGGCCAGGCGTTTTGGCAATGGCCAGCTGCGCACCACGGTCATGCAGAACCTGGTGGTGGTGAATGTGCCGGCAAACCAGGCCCGGGAGCTGGCCCGCGAACTGGAGGCCCTGGGCTTGCCGGTCGAAGGCTCCGCGTTCTGGAGAGGCGCGATTGCCTGCACCGGAAGCGAGTTCTGCAAGCTGGCGATCACTGAAACCAAGGGCTTCACCCGCTGGATCGTCGATGAACTCGAAGACCGGCTTCCCGGGTTTGACCAGCAGCTCAAGCTGCATGTGACCGGCTGCCCCAATAGCTGCGGACAGCACTGGATTGCCGACATCGGTATGGAAGGCAAAAAGATCAAGCACCAGGGCAAGCTGGAAGACGCGTACTACTTCTGCGTGGGCGGGTCGGTGGGCCTGCATCAGCAGACCGCCAGGCCCGTTGGATACCGCTGCCTGGCGACGGAAGTACCGGATGCGCTGGAACGCCTGCTGGGCGGGTATTTGCAGGCGCGCAAGCCAGGAGAAAACCTGCGCGCTTACTTTGCCCGGACCAGCGACGAGCAGTTGCGGGAGCAGCTTGCCGGTGAGGTGCTCGAGCCCGTGCCCCGGGACCCTGCTCCGGTCGGGGGAAAACACCTTGAGTAAGAGCGCAAGTCTCTTTCCTTTGTTCCTGAAGCTTGAAGGGAAGCGGTGCCTGGTGGTGGGTGCGGGCCTGATCGGTCTGGAAAAGGTCGAAAGCCTGCTGCGTTGCGGAGCCGCCATTCGGGTGATCGCTCCAGACGCCGTACCCCGCGTCCAGCAACTGAGTTCGCAGAGAGAGATTGAGTGGCTGCCGCGCCGCTACGAACCTGAAGATGCGAACGGTTGTGATCTCATCATTGCCGCCACCAGTGATCGCGAAGTGAATCGCGCAGTCTTTGAGGAGGCCTCCCGCCGCGCGATCCTGTGCAACACGGCGGACGATCCTCCCCTGTGTGACTTTTTCTTTGCTTCGACGGTGCAGCGGGGCGAGCTGCAGATTGCTATCTCGACAGCCGGCCAGAGTCCGGCTCTGGCGCAGCGGCTGCGGCGTGAGATCGACGCGCAACTACCAGCAGACCTGGGACCCTGGCTTGCCGAGTTGGGGCAGTTGCGGCGCGAAGTGCTGCAAGCGATGCCTGCGGGGGCAGAGCGTAAGGCACTGTTGCACGAACTGGCGCATCGCGAGGTTTGTGGCCTGCCGGCTTGCCCGGCGCGAGCGTTTGCCAAGTATGAGGCCTCGCAATGAGCAAGGCAGAGCTAGGCAAGGTCTATCTGGTCGGCGCAGGCCCTGGCGATCCCGATTTGCTGACCATCAAGGCAGCGCGGCTGTTGGCCGAGGCTGGCGTGGTGCTGCACGACGACCTGGTGCCGCAATCGATTCTGAACCTGGCCGGCAAACAGGCCCTGGTTATCAGTGTGGGCAAGCGCTGCGGGCGAAAAAAGATCACCCAGGCGGCAATCCATGACTTGATGATCGTATCCGCGCGGAGGGGGCTGGCCGTGATCCGGCTCAAGTCCGGAGACCCCATGATTTTCGGGCGCGCCGCGGAGGAGATGGACGCCCTGCGCGAGGCTGGTGTCCCCTTTGAAGTGGTGCCCGGGGTGACGGCGGCATCCTCAGCGGCGGCCTTTCTGGAGGCTTCGCTCACCGACCGCAGGGTCTCTTCCCGATTGATTGTGGTGAGCGGGCACCATGCCGCGCGCACAGAGCTGCAGCAGAACCTGTGGCCAGGCAGCCTGCCAGCCGATGCCACCCTGGCGATCTACATGCCTGGGCAAGATCTGGCTCAAGTGGCAGCTTCTCTGTCGGGCAGCGGTGTCCCCGCGTCGATGCCCTGTGTGGCGGTCACCGACGCATCGAGACCCGAAGCCGTGTACACATCTGCGCGACTGAGCGGGCTGGCCGAGCTACCCACCTCCTTTGCTCCTACGCTGCTTTTGGTAGGTCAGGTATTTGAGGCCGTACTAAACCGGGGAGTGGATCTCGAGTGTCTTGATCTCATTACGGCGCCTCTGTCCGCGACACAACCGGAGTCCATCGAGTAGCTCTGTCCCTGCCAACAACCATGGGTGCCCCACATCTCGCTCGTTTTTTGCGAGATGTGGGATTCCACGGGTTTTAGTCCCCAATAGTCAATAGAGCCGACAAACCGCCGGGTTGAGCGCCGCCCACCCTCGCATCGCGGTTAGTTGAAAGTTCCCGGTTGGCTGAGTTTACCGCCATCAAAATACGCCCGTCGTGGGCACGTATACTGGCGAAACATGCAAATCATCTCAACGGCCACTGCCTTTCCTCCTCACTACTTTCTCCAGGAGACCGTGACCGAGGCGCTCAAGGGCCAATGGGAGGATGGCCTGGAAAATGCAGCGGTATTGGAACGGCTGCATTCCCGAACGGGTGTGGCAGGCAGATACTTCTCTCTCCCCCTGGAGCAATATCCACCGCTTGATACCTGGGGCAAAACCAACGACGTCTGGATCGAGACCGCGGAACGCCTGGGTGAGCAGGCGATCGAATGCGCGCTCAACAAAGCAGGCGTGGATCGGAACCAGATCGGCTCCCTGTTCTTCGTCTCCGTGACGGGAGTGTCCAGCCCGTCGGTGGACGCGAGGCTGGTCAACCGGATGGGCCTTTCACCCCATATCAAGCGCAACCCCATTTTTGGGTTAGGTTGTGTGGCTGGCGCCGCGGGGCTCGCCCGCGCCGCCGATTATGTCCGCGCTTATCCTGATCAGATTGCAGCGCTGCTATCCGTCGAGCTGTGTTCGCTTACCTGGCAGCGAGACGACTTCACCGTCGCCAACTTGATTGCTACCGGCTTGTTTGGGGACGGCGCGGCCGCGGTGCTGGTGGCAGGGGACCAGGTGAAGCTCAAAGGAGCAAAGATTCTGGGCAGCGCATGCTCTTTCTATCCGGATACTCAGGATGTGATGGGCTGGAAGATCTCCGAGAAGGGATTCCAGGTGGTGCTGTCACCCGACGTTCCCACCGTGGTGCGGGAAAATCTGGGGCGCGATGTGGATGCCTTCTTGGCCAGCCATGAGATGACCCGGGCCCAGGTTGATTCCTGGATCATGCATCCCGGCGGCCCCAAGGTGCTGGAAGCCGTGGCGGACGCGCTGGGATTGCAGAATGGCGAACTCCGGCTTTCATGGGAGGCACTCGAGCGGGTGGGTAATCTGTCCTCGGCCTCAGTGCTGGTGGTTTTGGATCAAGTGATGACGCAGCGGAGGCCCAAACCGGGATCGCGCAGTGTTCTGGCAGCCATGGGGCCTGGATTCTGCTCCGAGATGTTGCTGCTGGAGTGGTAGAAGGGGAGCGCAGAGTGGTCCGCTGTGATGTACTCATCGTCGGTGGCGGTCCCGCTGGCCTTGCAGCCGCGATCGCACTGCGGCAAAAAGGGTTGGATGTCCTGGTTGCGGATGCGCTTCGCCCGCCCATCGATAAAGCCTGCGGCGAGGGGCTGATGCCCGATGCGCAGAGAGACTTGGCCGCGTTCGGCATCTCAGGGTATGGTGGCGCGGCTTTCGACGGCATCGCTTTCCTTGCCGGGCCCCACCAAGCGGCAGCCCACTTCGAACGAGGCAGCGGCATTGGCGTCCGGCGCCTGCAACTCCATTCCCTTCTGGTTGACCGCTGCGAGCAACTGGGAGTGCGACTTGCATGGGGCAGCCGGGTAAACCTAGCCGGGAATCAGCCCCTTCGTCTGAACCAGGAACGATGCGTCTTTCGCTACGCCATAGGCGCGGATGGCCAGTCCTCGCGTATGCGCCAGGCAGTTGGCTTGGCCCAGGGAGGATCCTGAGCCGCCGCTTCGGCACCCGCTGTCATTACCGAGTGCAGCCATGGAGCCGCATGGTGGAGGTGCATTGGGGCGACCTGGGCCAGGCCTACATAACCCCGGTTGGTGCGGAGGAAATCTGCGTCGCCACCGTCGCCAGCGAGCCCGGCGCCAGAATGGAAGCGGTCCTAGCAAGCCTGCCAGTGCTGCGGGCGCGTCTTGCAGGCGCCGCCGAGGTGAGCCGGGTGCGCGGCGCGTTGACGACCACCCGCAAGCTGCGCCGGGTGACCGCCGGCAATGTAGCCCTTACGGGCGACGCGTCCGGGTCCGTCGACGCCATCACCGGCGAGGGCATCGGCTTGTCTTTCCGCCAGGCTCTGCTCTTGGCCGAAGCCATCGCGGTCGATAATCTAGCCATCTACGAAGCGGGTCATCCCCTTATTCAGCGGTTGCCGCATCTCATGTCCAGGGTCATGCTCCGCATGGATGCGTGGCCCTGGCTGCGGGAGCGGGCCATGAGTGTACTCTCAGGCCAGCCAAAACTCTTCGCCCACCTGCTCGCGGTTCATCTTGGCGAGCGGTCTCTCGGAGATTTCCTGCTTCGGGACGCGCCTGCGCTGGGGTTGCGGCTTTTGGCGTAAAGCATTTTCACTTCTGGTGTTATACAGAGCAACCACTCCCGACATGGCTTTTCCTCAAGAAAAGCCGCACTTCGCGGCGCCTGACTGTGCAGAGTAGAAGTGAAAATGCTCCAAGGTGAGGGATATTGAGAAAAATACGCGGCATCCTCGTAGCATTGGTCGTCATGAGTGCCCCTCTGGCACAGGCGCAAAATCGAAGTCTCAAGGTTCAGCTCGATCCGGCGCAGACCGAAATTCACTGGAAGCTTAGCGCCGGCCTGCACTCGATCCATGGCACCTTCAAGCTGAAAAGCGGCGAGTTTCTTTTTAGCCCGGGAGCGGGAGTGGCCGAAGGAGAGATTCTTGTCGACGCGACCACCGGGGAAAGCGGCGACGCCGCCCGCGACAAACAGATGCAGGAAGTGCTGGAGAGCAATCGATACCCCGGTATCTTCTTCCATCCAACCGCAATCAAAGGCGGGTTCCAGGCTAAAGAGGGCGAGCAGGATCTGACCGCGGACGGGAACTTCAACATCCACGGGGCGGATCATCCTCTGCAGGTACCGTTAAAATTGCAGATTGCGGCCGGCACGGTCACCGCAACCGCACGTTTTTCCGTTCCCTATGTGGCTTGGGGCATGAAGAATCCAGGTACCTTCCTACACCGGGTCGGCAAGCAGGTGGAGATTGAAGTGACTGCGAAGGGAACGGTCCAGCAGATGGAGTAACGGTGCGATGGCGAGGGCCATCGCACCCCAAGAGCCCTGGGTGCATGCCTTCTACATGTAGAAGGTCTTGATCGCGTCCCAGGCGTAAATGCCGATGATCGCGGCGGTCAAAATGCTGGTTACGCCGGTAAAGATTCTCAAAAAGGGCTGGATTTTATCCAATTTGCGAATGATAGCGTCGTTTTCCTTATGTTGACGGTCGGAAATATCGTCCAAAAACAGCTGGTCGTCCTCGTAGCGGGTGATGGTTCCGCGATAAAGCAGCAGACCCAGCAGGCAAACTGCGAACACCGCCCAGACTATCCACAAAGTTGATACAAGATGCATAATTGCCTCCCGGGAATTCCCAAGAAGTCCCAGATACCGAGCGGGTCCGGAACAGGCGGGCTCGGAGGGTAGGAGGGGCTTACGCCTTAGAAATATAGTCCCGGAGGGGGTCGGTTGCCCAGAATTTTCTCAGTTACTGGCCCGGTTCCCGGCATCTCAAGCTGATGAGCATTGTGAGGAGCACGAAGATGAACGGTACGGCGAAACAGCGTGTTTTAGCGGTAGCAACGGTCGTAGGGCTGGCGTGTCTGGCAGCCTGCAATCCACCCGCCTCGGATCAACACCTGCAGGAGCAGGCGGCCCAGGCCACCGAGCAGGCGAAACAGGGATCGAAAGAGGCTCTGGCCGATGCCAAGGTTGCCGCAGCCAACGCCGAGCGGGCTGTAAATGACGTCGCCGCAGGAGTCAAGCAGGGCTTAGACAGCAAGAGCGCACCCTCGGGAGGCGCCCGTATGGACCTGAACGACGCCTCGGAGGCCGATTTAGCGACCCTGCCGGGAATTTCCGTAAGCAAAGCGAAACAAATTATTCGCCATCGGCCGTACACCTCCACCCATGACCTGGTAAAGTCCGGCGTATTGACAGAGAGCCAGTTCGACGACATCGCCCCTAAGATTACGGTGCGCTAGGGTGAGTCTCCGGACGGGCGAAAGCATCTATTGGTAGTAGGATTCCGGCTTGTCCTCAAGCTCGGTCCGGGTCTAAACTATTAACTACAAGCAGCCAACGGAGATAACCAAGATGTCGAGCGTCGCCGAACCAGTAACAAACCTCAATCCCGTATCGATGCCCCTTACGCTCTCGCCCCAGGCGGTCGCTAAGGTCCACGAAATCATGGCAACCCAGGATCCGTTGCCTGCAGGTCTGCGCATTGGCGTGGTAGGCGGCGGCTGCTCCGGATTTCAGTATTCGATGTCGTTTGAGAACCAGGCGGGCATGATGGACAAGGTCTTCAAGTTCGACGATCTGAAGGTCTTTGTCGATGCGACCTCCTTGATGTACTTGAACGGCTGCGTGGTCGATTACGTTGAGACCCTGGAAGCTGCCGGTTTTAAATTTGATAATCCAGCAGTCAAGAGCACCTGCGGCTGCGGCTCCTCTTTTAACGTTTAACCCTCCCCTCAATCGCTCAAAAAAGGCCTCGCCATGCGGCGAGGCCTTTTTTTGCGTTTGGGCACAATATTCTTCCTGCGATTCCGTCTTCATTCTAGAAACCGATGGCGACTTTGGACCAGGCAACCGCGGAGCAGAACCAGTGGATCGCGCAGGCGATGCAGAGAGACGGATCTCGCCTGCGCAACTACATCCGCAAGCATGTGGTCGACCTGGAGACTGCCGAAGACATCCTGCAGGAGGTTTTCGTTGAACTGGTTGAGGCCTACCGGTTGCTCAAGCCGATCGAGCAGGTAAGCGGCTGGCTGTTCCGGGTCGCAAAAAACCGGATCATCGATCGCTTTCGCGGCCGCAAGCTCGAGTCGCTCAGCGACGCCCAATATCGCGAGGATGACGATGCGGCTGTTTCGCTCGAAGACCTGTTGCCCTCACTGGACGGCGGACCGGAGGCGGCGTATGCGCGGAGCTTATTGCTGGACGAGATTGACGAAGCGCTTGGAGGAGATGCCACCGGAGCAGCGATCGGTCTTTATCGCGCATGAATGGGAAGGCTACAGCTTCAAGGAGCTGGCGGAGGAGACCGGCGTCAGCGTTAACACGTTGTTGTCGCGCAAGCGCTATGCAGTGTTGCACCTGCGCCGCAGGCTGCAATCGATTCATGACGAGTTTGTTAAGAAATGAGGCAGCGTATGAGAAAGAAATGGTTGTACAAGGCACCTGGAATTCTTCTGATTGTAATCGCAGCGGTGGCATTATTTGGTTTCATCGTGCAGCATCTGTGGAACTGGCTAATCCCCGCGATTGTCGGATGGCATGCCATTGACTTCTGGCAGGCGATCGGCATCCTGCTGCTGAGCAAGATTCTCTTTGGCGGCTTTCGCGGCCGGGGTGGAATGCACTGGCGGCACCGTATGGGGGAGCGATGGGAAAAAATGTCTCCCGAAGAGCGGGAAAAATTCCGCCAGGCGATGCGCGGGCGTTGTGGCCAGCGTGAGTTTCAACCCCAGGAGCAGAAGATCTGAGGTATGCAGTGAACATTCTGAAAGCCGAGCATGAAGGGCCAACAGCGGATGATTTGGAGAGGGAGAACGCCAGGCTGCAGAAGCTGGTGGCTGAACTACTGGCTAGAAACCAGCAGTTGCGGCAGGCGCTGGAGAATGCCAACCGGGCGGGAGCGGTTGTCGGCGAGGTGAGATAGTTGCTATTCTCAGGCTGCCTGGAGACTGGGAACCATTTGAGAAGCCGACACCTCGTTCTGCCCGCCATGACTCTGTTTGCCGTTGCAGCGTTAGCGCAAGCACCCCCAGACAAGCTGCCGCTTTGGGCCTATCCTGATCACTTTTCATCCGCGTCCTCGGCGGCCAACCGCGCTGAGGCGCAACATCTTCCCGGCAGCAAAGCTAGCTACACCAAGGCTGAGATCGGCGATCTTTTTGTCGTTCCAGATTGGTATCCGGACATTCATCCGCCGATGCCGGACGTGGTTGCCCGCGGGCGCAAGCCCGATGTGTATGCTTGCGGCCATTGCCACCTGCCGAATGGCCAGGGCCGTCCGGAGAATGCAAGCGTCACCGGCCTGCCCGAGGCCTACATCGTGCAGCAGATGGCGGATTTCAAGAATGGGCTGCGCAAGGGCTCTGACCCGGACATGCTATCCGTCACCAACATGGTGAAGCTCTCCGCGTCGGTCAGCGACGAAGACGTCAAAGCGGCCGCGGCGTATTTTTCCTCCTTCAAGCTGAAGCCATGGATTCGCGTGGTCGAAGTAGAGCAGGTGCCAAAGACCAAGCCTGAGGGAGGCATGATGGTCGTGATCGAGGGTGGCGGGACCGAGCCGATCGGCAACCGTGTCATCGAAGTCTCAGAAAGCCTGGAGCGGACTGAGCTGCGCGATCCCACTTCCGGCTTCGTTGCCTATGTTCCCAAGGGAAGCCTGGAAAAGGGACGGGATCTGGTCACAACAGGCGGCAATGGAAAGACCATGGCATGCACCATGTGTCACGGTCCGGACCTGAAGGGAACGGGAAACATTCCTTCGATTGCAGGCCGTTCGCCCAGCCAGATGGCCCGGCAGATCATCGATTTTCAGGACGGCGCAAGGAACGGCTCGATGGCCCCCATGATGAAAGGCGTTGTCTCCAAGCTGACGATGGAAGACATTGTGGCGATCACAGGGTATCTGGCCTCGCAGGCCCCTTAGGGTCGAAAGAGAAACCGTAGATAAAGAAAGCAGGTCCCAACACAACGCTACACTGCGGTCCTAATGAACAATCACTGCTGCCGCCAAGTCAGCTGCTCGGGATGACGATTCATTGGCAACACCAGAAAGTGTTCCGCCAACAGAATTGTCATCCCGACCGAAGCGCAGCGTAGTGGAGGGACCTGCTGTTTCTTTGCCCCCAAGGAAGCTGCCGGGTGACGGCATCTCGCTCTTTTTTGCGAGATGTGCCCCAAACCTACAGTTTGGCTGGAAACTCCGCCGGACCCGTCGGCGGCTTCTTGCGCCGGAAGAACTCCAGGATCGTCTTGAAAATCACATAGAGCACTGGGATGAAGATCAGATTCAGGATGGTCGAAACCAACATCCCACCCACCACCGTCGTGCCTACCGAACGCCTTCCAATGGCGCCCGGCCCCGGTGGCGAAGTAGAGCGGGAGCACGCCGAGAATAAACGCAAACGACGTCATCAGAATAGGCCGCAGGCGAAGCTCGGCTGCTTGAATGGCCGCGTCCAGGATCGACTTACCCTGCCCTCGGATCTGCTCGGCAAATTCGACAATCAGAATGGAGTTTTTCGCCGATAGCCCGATCAGCATCACCAGCCCTATCTGACAGTACACATCATTGGACAAGCCGCGCAGGCTGACCAATCCCAGTGCTCCCAGCACGGCCATCGGCACCGCCAGCAGGATGATGAAGGGAAGAGCAAAGCTCTCGTACTGGGCGGAGAGGGTGAGGTAAACCACCAGCAGCCCAAGGCCGAAGATCAGCACGGCTTTGCCGCCGGCCTCGATTTCTTCCAGCGATAGCCCGGTCCAGGAGTAAGTCATGCCCTGGATCATGTTCTTCTTGGCCAAAGCCTCCATGTTTGCCAAACCCTGTCCCGTGCTGTAGCCGGGAGCGGCGGAGCCATCAATCTCCGCCGACCGGAAGAGATTGTAATGGGTGATGACCTGCGGACCGGATTGCTGTGCGATCGTCACCAGGTTGTCGAGTGAGACCATTTGCCCGGAGTCGGAACGTACATAGAACTTGCGCAGATCGCCCGGGGTCATGCGCGCGGATTGCCTGGCCTGTACGTAAACCCGATAGGACCGGTTGTTGTAATTGAAATCGTTGACATAAGACGAGCCCATGAAGACGCTCAACGCGGAACTGATCTGGCTGACCGAAACGCCCAGGGCTTTCGCCTTGACCCGGTCGATCGTAATCAGCAGCTGAGGATCGCTCGCCGTGTAGCTGGTGTACAGGCCAACCAGCTGATTGCCTTGACGGCTGGCGCCGATGATCTGGTGAGCCACGCGGTCCAGATCCTGCAGCGTATTGCGGCCCAGATCCTGCAGTTCGAAAGAGAACCCGCCAAAGTTGCCCAGGCCCTGAATGGCCGGGGGTTCGAAGATAGCCACCAGTCCCCCGGGCACACCGAAGAGCTTGGGAGCAAGCGTTTGGTAGACGTCTGCAGCCGTGTGGCCCGGACCCTTTTTGGTGCGCAGGTCGACAGACTTAAGCGGAACAAAGATCAGTCCATAGTTGGAGGAGCTGCCCCCGCTGAGGCTGAATCCCATGATGGCAAAGGTCCCAAAGACGTCGTCATTCTGGCGGATGAGTTTTACTGCCCTGTCCGCGACGTCCGTGGTGTAGGTGAGCGAAGCGCCGGGCGGTGTCTGCACAATGCAGATCAGATAATTCTGGTCTTCCGTCGGCAGGAAGGCGCTAGGCACATGGTTATACAGATAGACCGTTCCCGCCAGGCCACCAATAAAGAGCAGCAGCACCACGTAGCGCAACCGCAACACCTGCTTGATCGCCTTGCCATAGAGAACCGTGGTGAAGACGATAGCGCGATCGATGAGCCCCAATACACCGCGTTTGTGTTTCTCCCCGCGCAGGAAAATTGCCGCCAGTGCCGGTGATAGCGTGAGCGCATTGAAGGCGGAGATGGCGATGGAGAATGCGATGGTCAGAGAAAACTGCTTGTAGAGAATGCCGGTGGTGCCGGGGAAGAATGAAACCGGCACGAACACCGAGATGAGCACCAGCGAAGTCGCGATGACCGCGCTGGTGACCTCTCCCATGGCGACGGAAGTAGCTGTGCGCGGTTCGGAATGGTCCTCGTTAATATGGCGCTGCACATTTTCGATGACCACAATGGCATCGTCCACCACCAGGCCGGTGGCCAGCGTAATGCCGAACATCGTCAGCGAATTGATGGAAAAATCAAAGATCTTAATGAAGGCGAAGGTCCCGATCAGAGAGACCGGGATGGTGATCGCCGGGATGATGGTAGCGCGCCAGTCAAGCAGAAACAAAAAGATCACGACAATGACAATGACGATCGCTTCGCCCAACGTGCCCACGACTTCGCGGATGGAATCGCCGACCACCGTGGTGGTGTCGAAAGGAATGACATACTTCATGCCTGGAGGAAACGACTTGGCCAAATCGTCCAGAGCTGCTTTGGCCGCCCTGTCCACCGCCAGCGCATTGGCATTGCTCAGCTGTTGAACGCCAACACCGACAGCGTCCGCGCCGTTGTAGTTGAGGTCGGTGGAGTACGTCTCTGCGCCTAACTCGGCGTAGCCGACATCCTTCAACTGAACGATGCCCCCGGGGCTATTCTTGACGATAATGTTGTCGAACTCTGCCGGCTGGGAAAGCCTCCCGATCACGCGCACCGGGATCTGGTAATTCTGCTTCTCATCGGAAGGCGGCTGACCGACCTGCCCGGCTGGAATCTCAACGTTCTGCTCTGCCAGCGCGCTGGTCACATCGGCGCTGGTCAGGCCCCGAGCCGCCAGCTTGGCCGGATCGATCCACAGGCGCATGGCGTACCGTCGCTCGCCGAAGATCTGTACATCGCCCACTCCGGGAATGCGCTTGAGCGCGTCTTTCACATACACGTCGAGGTAATTGCTGATAAAGAGATCGGAGTAGCGGCCGTCAGAATAGAAAGCTGCGGCAAACACGTAGTTGGAGTTCGCCTTGGTGATGGTGATGCCGGTGTTGTTCACCACCTGTGGCAGGCGGCCGGTCGCGGCAGAGACCCGATTCTGGACGTCGACTGCGGCGATATCGAGGCTGTAGCCGGTTTGGAAGGTGGTGACAATGGAGCTGGTTCCGTCGTTGGAACTGGTGGAGGAGATATAGCGCATCCCCTGCACGCCGTTGATCTGCTGTTCCAGGGGAATGGTGACGGCGGACTCGACTGTTTGCGAGTTGGCTCCGACATAATTGCTGGTCACGGAAACCTGTGGCGGCGCCAGCGTCGGGTACAGGGAAATCGGCAGCGTCGGAATGCAAACGGCTCCGGCAAGGATGATCAGCAGGGCGCAGACAGTTGCAAACACCGGCCTCTGGATAAAAAAATCAACCACGAGAACGCTCCCGGTTCATAAAGCTCAGAGGTTGTTGCTTTTGGGTTAGCCTAACGGCTGGACTGGGGCGCCATCGATCAGGAACTGAGTTCCCGACACGATGACCTTCTCCCCATTCTGAAGTCCGCTCAAAACCGCGTAGTCGTTGCCCACCGTGTCGCCGATGGTGATAGGCCGCTGCTTGGCAAAGTACTTGCCGCCCTGGTTGGTGGCGACGTAGACAAAGGTCTGGCCGCCCAGCCGGGTAACCGCCAGCACAGGTACGACCGGGATGGACGACGTGGTCCAGACCACCCGCGCTTTGATCTGCTGCAGGTTCCGCAGTTTCCCCAGGTCCGCATGAACCGGGGCTTTGGCCAGAATCCCCTGCAGTTGATCGTCCACCTGGGGAGAGACAAAGTCGATGGCGGTGCGCTCCAGCAGATTCTCCTGGTTATCGAGAATCACCACCGGCAGGCCTCTGCGGATCTGGGTGACGCGTTCGGTCGGAATATAGATGTAGGCTTCGAGGTCGCGGTTTTCGTCGACCGTGGTGAGCATGGTGCTGGAAGACACGTAGTCGCCCAGGTGCGGCGGCACGTCGCCCACAATGCCGTCGAAGGGGGCCGCGATGTGGTAATAGGCGAGCTCTTTCCTCTGGCTCTGCGTGGTCGCGACGGCAGACTCGTAATCGGCTTGAGAGTTCTTGTAGGCCTGTTCCGCCTGGTCGAAGGCATCGCGGCTGGTGACGCCTTGCTCAAACAGCTTGCGTTGCCGCTCCACTTCGATCTGGTTGTACTGGAACACGGCGAGCTTTTGCTGTTCCGTCGCCTTGGAGGAGGAGACCGTCGCCTCCTGCTTGGCGGGATCGATTTCCATCAGTATCTGGCCGGCGTGCACACGTTCGCCGGAATGGACGTAGATCCGAACCAGGTTGCCATCGACCTGGGGATTGATGGTCGCCGAGCGCCGCGATTTGATGGTCGAGACATATTCATCGTATTGCGGCACGGGAGCAGCCGCGATGGTCTCAGTTTGCACCGGCATTGCCTGCGGCGCGGCTTGCGGCGGGGCGGACTTGGCGCAGGCCGTGAGCGCCAGCACGGCCAGGGGCAAACATTGTGCGATCCAAACGGGAAGCCTTCTCAAAACGAAATCCTCTAATGAAAAATGCTGCTCAGTGCACCTTGATACAGCTCTACCTCACACCCCATCAAAGGGGGCCAGGGGAAGTTAACTCTAACAGTGTCACTTGGATGTGATGGGGGCAGTGGTTGCTTCACAAATTTTACCCGGTTGGCGAAAAGGTGGCGGTTCAGTCCGTCAACAGAACAATTTTCCCGGTATGGCGGCCCGATTCCATCAGCCGGTGGGCATCGCCAGCCTGGGCCAAAGGAAAAGCGGAGTCGATAATGGGCCGAAGCTGTCCGGAAGCGAACAGTGGCCACACGTCCTGCTCCACGGCCCGGGCCAGCGAAGACTTTTCCGCGATCGAGCGCGAGCGAAGGGTTGAGCCGGTGACCAGCAACCGTCTCATCATAATGGCGCGCAGATCGGCGGTGACCTGGTTGCCGTGGGAGGTGGCGATGTGCACCAGGCGTCCGCCGGTGGCGAGCAGGTCGATGTGTTTGGGAAAGTAATCGCCGCCGATCATATCGAGGATCGCATCGATGCCGTGAGGTTGGGCCCATCGGGCCAGTTCCGCGGCCCAATCTGGGTTGCGGTAGTTGACGGCGACCTCAGCGCCCAGGCTGAGGCAGAAGCTGCATTTTTCATCTGAGCCGGCGGTGGTGGCGACGCGGGCGCCAAAAGCGCGGGCCATCTGGATGGCCATGGTGCCGATGCCGCTCGAGCCCCCTTGGACCAGGAAGAGGTTGCCGGGGAACAGGCGGCGCGGCTCGAAGAGATTCGCCCACACCGTGATGACGGCCTCAGCAATGGCTGCGGCGTCGCGAATGGATACGCCGCCGGGTACAGCCATGCACTGGCCTTCGGGCACGGCGCAATACTCGGCATATCCTCCCCCGGCCAGCAGGGCACAGACGGCATCGCCCACCTGCCAGCGGGAGGTGGCGCCGGGGCCGAGCTCAGCGATGTGCCCTGACAACTCCATGCCGAGAATGGGGGAAGCTCCGGCTGGAGGAGGATAATGCCCCTGCCGCTGAAGCAGGTCGGCGCGGTTGACGCCCGCTGCCAGGGTGCGGACGAGCGCCTCCCCGGGCCTTGGCCGGGGCACAGGCCGGGTGGCCACACAGAGGACCTCGGGTCCACCGGGGGCTGCGATATCGATGCAACGCATGGATTCAGGGATGGCAGTCATCGGAGATCAGCTCTTGAGCCGGACATCGAAAGGATACGTAAAAACATCCTCAATCTGAAAGCTCACAGCGTCAGGATGCATTGGATTGAAAAGGAAATTCGCGGTCTCGGGCACGAGGGCGCTTGGTACTTTGAGTAAAGCGCTCTCGTTCCGTCGTAGCCATGCAGTGCCCAGGTCGCGAGTCGCTTCGAGGCGTGCCCTCCAATCTGCGGGTAAGACTTGCTGGGCGATCGAGGGGAAGGCGAAGCCGGGTCCGCCGATTTTCAGCAGGGTAAAGTCGGGAGGCACATCGTTGGCGCTGGTATGGACACAGACCTCGAGTAGCGCGGAGGCTGGACTTTCCGCCAGGTAGACGATTGGCTGACCTGCGTGGTGCCATCGTCCAGGTGCTCTGAGTCCGCCTTCACCGGTGAGGTCGCGATGACGGCTGATCCTCCAAAGGATCATTAGACGAACATGCCGGCATCAATCTGAATGAGCATTTCCTCAACAATCCGGCTTCCGGTGTCGGTATTAAGGAGTGAGATCGGCGCGCGTCCATCGAATCGCGCATGCGGCTTTCGCATCCATGCCAGCGCCCGGGGGCGGCTGCCATAAACGGATTCCGCAAGGGAAAGCACGCGGATCACTCGCAACACCCGGTCAGACTCCTCTACCGTCAATTTCTGCCGCCGGGAGCGCCGGTGTTGCAGCGTCCTGAGCGGAATAATGACGGCATCTATCTCCGCGCGCTGCAAGCCGAGCGAGATGAGCCGCCGGATGACCGCTGGCGCGAGCTGGCCTTCCACGATGCGGAGTATCTCCGCCTCGGTCGTTGGCGACTGCAAGCCAAGCCAGTCTCCTATCTGTGTATTGGCGGCATTCATCGGAGTCACTTACTACATTATGCCATGTCTGCGCCGGCAAAATGCAGGTTTGTGCTCGTCCGCATTCAGGGCGAAGGGGTTATGGATTCTTCAGGGGAAAGGCTGCGAAGGGCGAAGGGGTTGAAGTCCGTGTGGGCATCGAAGGCGTCCACGCCTTCCCGGTGTTTGAGCCAGCCGACCCCGGCATAGGTGAGTGGCGTTGCCAGGATTTCGTAAACCACTTTAATCAGGTACGACGAGAGCATGAGCCGGATCAGAGTGGACTGGGAGACTTGGCCGGCAAAGGAGATGAACATGACGAGAAAGGTATCGAAGGCTTGGCCGACGATGGTGGAGCCGATGGTGCGGGTCCAAAGCCATCGCCCGCGGGTAAGGACCTTTAGGCGCGCGAGGGTGAACGCGTTGGCAAACTCGCCCACCCAGTAGGCGATGAGGCTTGCGGCCACAAAGCGTGGCACCAGGCCGAAGACGATTTCGAAAGCCCGTTGATTTTGCCAGCCGGGGTCTGCGGGGAGGGCGACGGCCATTGCGCCCGCTGCGCTGAGCAGCGCGGAGGCCAGGAAGCCGATCCAGATGGCTCGCCGCGACTCCTTGTATCCATAGACTTCGGTGAATACGTCGCCAAAGATATAGGTGATAGGGAAGAGGAGTTCAGCGCCGCTTATGGTGAGCGGTCCCAGGCGGCACACTTTCTGGGCGACCAGATTCGATACCAGCAGCACCACGACGAAGATCAGCACCAGGGTATCGAGGTATTTGTAGCGGGCCATGGGGGTCCTGCCCTAGCGTACAACGGGGTCGAACGGAGTGGAAAACGAGAGGGAGGCGTGCGGAGGCGTCCCTGCGGCTTTTGACACGTCAATTCCCAGTTGCTAGAGTTGAATCTGGTCGACTCCGGCCGGCCCAGGGCAATGGGCCAAGCAACGTCCCCGTCGTCTAGCCCGGCCTAGGACACCGCCCTTTCACGGCGATAACACGGGTTCAAATCCCGTCGGGGACGCCAACAAAATAAACAACTTAATTAAATCAGTCGTGCTAAGCGTGTTTTCTGGTGACTCTGTGGTGACTAACTGGCCACGTCTGAGCCATTTCTGGGTTTTGGCCTAGTGAGACTGCGCTGTGAAATAGCGGCCCTAGAGCTGTGGCCCTGCATTATGCGTGAGAGTTTTTTCTCGTTGCCGTCGTGTGGCCTAAAGGTTGGCTCCTCCCAATGAACAGCTAGGCAGGGAACGTCAAAGAAAATACATGAGGCTATGGGTGACAGAACGATACATCTCCTTGAATTCTTCTAGCTGTTCGAGGGTGAAATTTCTGGGATCGTAGGACTCCTTGAGCGCGCGGGCAGGATGTATCAGGTTGCGGAAATTCCTTATTATCGTCTGCAAACTCTACGAGGAGGTAGACAAGAAGCGCGGATTCGACGGCGAGAGCCAGAGCTACCGCGGACATGAAGTAGTGGCCGGATGATTCAAGCTGTTGCGCCTGATCGCGATAAAAAGCATGGAGATTGTTGGCTGCATCTCCGTCTAAAGTTCCTGTCAGTTTCCTCATCTTGCCTGCACCTCGCGGATCAAGGACGTTTCAGCCGGGCTACTGCGCGGGCGTTAGTCTCAGGTAGCATCCTCCGCGCCCCCTCTCGATAGCGTTTCCCAGCATTTGCCTAGCTTCTGATGTTCCCCAGCCCCACTCGCCGCGCCAGCGCCCTGATCTTCTCAGGATAAGCAAACGAGGGAGCGGCGTCTTTAGGTCAGCTTCTGGTTGGCCCCTCCGGTTGGGGAACCGAAAATGGGTGCTTTTCAGGCAGCTCCCCGGAAGCAGGATGGACTCAGGCGCTCACAAGATCTGATACTTGCAGCATGTCTTCGGAGACCTTCAATACGCTCTCGGCACCCTATTCACGTGCGGAGATCGTCAGATGGTGGGAAGCACATCGGGTCCGATATAACGTCCTGGTCGGCTCGGCGGGCATTGTCACATGGCTTCTCGTTCTGTGTGTTGGCTCGCTGGCAGTAAAGCCTGGCGTGGACTTCGAGGAGCCGATCATGATGATTATCGGACCGATCATTTACGCCATCTGTGCGAATGTGTGCTTTACGCTCGGCTGGATAGTTGATACGTGTCTCTATAGAGGTCGTCCACGGAACCGCCTCTGGAAAGCAGGGCTGATCTTTTCATTGGTGCTGACGGCATTGCCTGGCATCTGGGCTGTCATTGCTTGGTGCATCACACTCTACACGGGCAAGAAGCTTGACTGACTTGCCCACCCCCGGAGCCCATCGAGGGCCAAGGGAACTTACCTAAAACACGACTTCGCAGGCGGCTGTGAAGTCCTCCTCCCTTATTGCCAGTCCTCATTACTGTTCGATGGGTGCTCTGCGATCGCCGTCCCTCTTGCGGCTTTTTAGGACGGCGGAGCCTAATAGCTCTAGAAGGTCTCGAGGGATGACGGGATGAAACTGTGGCCTCTGTTCTCTCAAGTTTTCATGGCTCTTCTTTTACTGCTTTTAGGCGGTAGGCCGAGTATTGCTCAGGTAGGAGTCTCCGGTTCAGAGGGGATGCCAGAATCCGCGCGACCCGCTTCGGAGCCAGGTCAGCACCCCAACGCAGAAGCTGATGGCCTCATTCATCTTGATGTTGTCGTAACTGATGCAGCGGGCAAGCCAGTAAATGGGCTCGAAGCCAAGGATTTTGAACTACTCGACAATGGACAACCGCAGACCACCCTTACTGCCCACGGACTCGACGGGATTTCTGCCATGCCCGATCCAACCGTTGAGGTGATTTTTTTTATAGATACGGTTGGCGCCACGCATGACCCGCGAGCCCAGGGCGCAGTTGCAGAAGCGGCGAAATTCATGCGGCAAAATGACGGGAGGCTGACCAGAGCTATTTCAGTATTCGGAGTCTCCGACTCCGGATTATGGACGCTAGACCATACGTCCAGCGACGGGAATGCCATAGCTGATGATTTGATCCACTATCGAGGAAAGTTGTCACTTGAATCTTCTTCGCGCGGAAACCTCCGGGGCGCACCGCTCGAGTCGCTCGCCTTTCGAGATCCACCTTACCTTGCGGCGTTGAAAGCGGTCGCCTACATAGCAACCGAAGAACGACGGAAACCGGGTAGAAAACTGCTGTTTTGGATCGGGCCCGGTTCTGGGATAGGAAGCGGTGCCTATCCCGGAAAAATAAGCGATGGTCAAAATTTTGATCTTATTGTTTGGTTTTCCACGCTCCTGCGCGAAGCTCGCATGGAAATCAGCACCTTCTCCGTGGGAGAATCCGATCCACGATCGCTCCTTTACAAGGAATACCTGAACGGCGTGAGAACGCCACCCCAAGCCAGCTTCATGTATTTGTATAAGAACGTTCTTGCCGTCGAAAGCGGCGGCCAGGTGTTTCAAACAGGCGGAGATCTAGTTAAACAGATGAACGATTGCGTCCGCAACGCAAACGCGTACTATACGGTTTCGTTCAACCCTGCGCCAGCGGCGCACAAAGATGAGTTTCACGATCTTAAGGTGAAACTGAGGAGGCCAGGGCTGACCGCCCGCACAACTCTCGGGTACTACGACCAGCCATACTACACTGACCAGGTAAACCCTACCTTGAGGCGCATCACCGTGGCCGAGTTGCAGCAGCAACTGTCAACAGCCCACGTCTTATCCGATGGCGAAATAGCGAAACAACTATCCGACCTGGAACTGGTGGAGCGGTTGAGCGATGAAAAGCTGACGTCGTGGGTCGCAGAGCTGCGAGGCAAACAGGCCCGACAGGCGCTGACTGCCTTGGCCGATCTATCGGCGTTCCTTGAACCTCCTCCCGAAGAAGCTTCTTCAGATCCGCCACCTGACAAAAATACCCAACGGCACATGATCTCTTTAACGGCTGAGTATCTTCGCTCAACAATGCCCAGGTTACCGGATTTTTTCGCGAAGCGAATCTCAGTTCGTTATGAGGAGAATCCCGAATATAGGGAGGGAAGCACCCTAGTCGAGCCTCAGCCAATCCATGAGGTGGAGCATTCGAAGGCTGAGGTGCTCTATCGAAATGGCAGCGAGATTTTGGAGGCAAAGGCGAAGCAATACGGCGAACAAGAACGCTACCTCATCACCTACGGTACGTTTGGCCCTCTTCTTCGTGCCGTCTTGAAACCGATAGCGACTCCCGGCGATTTGACCTGGGGCCGTTGGGAGAAAGCCGGTGGCGACGGGCGGCGAGCCGTCTTTCGGTACACGGTTCCTGCTGATGAATCGTTGTACCAGTCGGGCGGATGTTGTCTTCCCGATGGCGACGGCACGATTAAGTTCAGAAAGCAGACGGGATACCACGGCGAGATTGTGATCGATCCTGCTACCGGAGCAATCCTTCGGCTAACCATGCAGGCTGACCTGGAAGGCTTCGTACCCCTTGACCGCTCAGACATCATGATCGCCTACGGTCCAGTGGAGATCGGCGGTAAAAGGTACATCTGTCCGATACAAAGTGTCTCGATTTCGAGGGCGCGGTCAGTCCCAACTCTGCGGGAGTGGAATGACGAATTCAAGACCTGGGGGCCTTACACGACGATGTTGAATGACTTTGCCTTTCAGGAGTACCACGTGTTTCGAGGTCAGTCGCGCATGTTGACCTACTCTACTCCGGGCGCATCGGCGCGGGGTGAGACTCCTGAGCCTTCAACAGCGGGTCCCTCACAGCCGCATTGAGAGCGTTGCCTTATCCCGCGTCTTCCGGTCGAATAGCTTCTTGCTCAAATATGCCTCAAAAACGTGGTTTTGAGTAACTTGCCACCCTCGGCAATCGATCTGGAGCCGATTTTCCTCAACCCGGATTTGCGGGCACTTCTGAATTGCTTCCAGGTTGCTCGTGATCCGCCCGGTATTCGGAAGTATGGCTGCCTCAGCTCAGGGCTTCTGGATTCAGGGTGGTTCCCTGCACCAACACCCGGTAGTTCATAAGCACGCGCGATTGAAGCGTCCGTGAAGAAGACGCGAAAGGACCGTCATCACGCTCTGCGATCTGGTCGGCTTCTTTGGGGCACACCTGCAAGTAATCTTCAACTAGTTTTTTTCTTTGGCTCGCGGTAACCTGCTGGCATCCAAATCGTAACCAGTCGGGAACTGGAGGGCGCGAGAATGATCGACCGCAGACACATCGACCATGCACAACTCTTGAAGCTCGGCAAAACGCTCCTGTTGCTCGTAAAGAGAGAAGAACTGTTGGTAAAACTCCCAGCCATGGCTCAGCCGACCAAAGAGATTATGCCCATCGAAGAACTCAGGAGAGCTTCTTGATTGGTGCAAAGCGACGGTGCCTGTTTGTCCAGGCCGTGTTTCTTTGAAGTCCTATCAAAAATCTCCGTCCGCCAATTCATCCACCGTTGCTAATCAAATAGTAAGTTTTGCTCGGGTCTGGGCGTCAAAGAGGACTGGAAATGGCTGCAGTTAAGTTCGCGGTGGATGACCGTGTCCGATTAATTGGAACCGACACGATCCAAACTGTCAGGCAGTATGACGCAGAAACCCTCGAGTATCAGATCCTGAGTGGCGACTATGAAGCCAGCATCGAATGGGTACCAGAAATCCAGAAATCTACCTTGAATTAATAGAACCGGTTGAGAGCCCTGCATTTGGGACTGCGAAAATAAAGCCCGCCTGACGTCTGATCGAACTTCCGCATGGCGCAATTTGTCGCCGAACACTTTGAACTAAGCGCGCCCACACTTCAGGTGCGAGGACCGCTCAATGCAGCCGAGATGTTCGACCTGTTGGTCTAGCCAGAATCTTACAAAGTGCCCCCTGGACGACTCGTCGCGCCGAGACGCTTGAGGACTCGCAGGCCCATCGACGAACACCAGATCGAGGGCCTCGGACAGACTCCAAAACAAAAGCAATCTACGTAGTCCTTTTCATCTCGAATTACGGTACTAGAGTTTATTCAAACTAGTGGTCGGATGCCCGGTCTCAGGAAAGTTCACGTAATGGCCTGTCAGTTTCCAGTGCTGAATCCGTCTGGCGTTAATCTCAGCCACTCTTGATGAACCTGTCACCTTCGGACGCGGAAGTTCCTCAAGGCGAACCACGTCGTCTTCAGTGCCTCCGACAAGCCTCCTGAGTAGTCGCCATGATTCTTTAATTTCCACGCTTGAGTTGGACCAATATTCGAAACTAGCCTCTTTGTACTCCAGCTCAATCGCTTCACACTCTCGGCAGGATGTTGTACGCATCGTCATTGCGCCTCCATTCTACTCAGCTCTTCCTCGCCTTCTCGCGTCTACGTCTCGCCCCTTGGGCTACTGCCATGCGTGCCCGGCTCTCTGCACTAATCTCTCGGCGTCCAGACTTGGGTGGAAAACCACGCTTCCGCGGGGCTGTATGACCAGTCAGCAGGGCTCTTACCTTCGCCATGCGGTCAATCTCCGCGTCAATGGCTTGAACAATTGCGTCGATTTCCATGCCGGAAATTATAGGCTCAGGAGCACCTGAAAGCTTCTCCACGCTGCCAGCCAACTGGAGCTGCGGAGCGATCTCTGCCGGAAAGCTGGTCGGAAATCGGACCGCAGAGCGATCAACCCGTGATGCTGTCGTCGAAGCCCGGCGGCCTAAGAGCGCGACACGATAGTGCAGACCCCAGTCTGGAGTGCCACGGGCAAGTTACCTATAACCAGACTTTGCAGGCGCTGTGCCTCCGCCCCGGCCAAATCTCAGGAAGCCGCGCGTTAAAACAGCCCTCCTCTTAGACGGGTCCTTCACGGCGGCGGTTCGTCCAGAGCCGCCGTGGCAGTCACTTCTTCATTCCGGGACGATGCTAAACTGGCGCCAGAATGGATCGGATCGCCCCAATCCCCTGAGGAGGTTTTCACTCGATGCGTAAAAGGCATGTCTTGAATGAAAAGCAGGGCGGGGAGACGGGTCCCGAAGGATTTGCGTCCATCTGCAGCGTCCTTGCGGTAGGACTTTTCATGCTGACCTTTGTTTTCCAGAATTTTGTGATCCCATCATCCTCAATGGCAAGCACCCTGCTTGTTGGCGATCACGTTCTGGTCGAACGGGAAACCCTAGCTCCGGCTGCGAAATGGGCACCGTTTTTGCCCTACCGTGATGTGCGTCGCGGAGACATCATAGTCTTCTACAAGCCAACGGAAGAGCGTGATGGCGAGCACCACTTTTTGGTGAAGCGTGTCATCGGAGTGCCGGGCGACCACATTCACCTTAGCAGCGGCGTGGTCTACCTCAATGGTATGGCTCAGGACGAGCCGCAAGCCGCCAAGCCTACATTGGCGAACTACGACCCCTATATTAATGATTTTCCCTCCGTAGACCCATCTATGGAGCCCGGCGTCACCCCGGAATGGTCTCGCTCGCTGCGTAGTCATATTGACGGTAGCGACCTGGTAGTGCCTTCCGGTGATTATTTCGTAATGGGCGACAACCGCACGAATAGCATGGATAGCCGCTTCTGGGGTTTTGTGCCGCGGCAGAATATCTTAGGCCGCCCGCTTTTCGTCTATTGGTCGATTGCCACACCGGAATCGGGCTCAGAAGAAGTGCCACTGAGCGAGCAGGCGGGATCAACCATCCATGAGTTTGTGCACTTTTTCGATGAGACTCGGTGGAATAGGACGTTACATCCGATCAGGTGATATGAGGATGGAGTAGACTCTGCAGCAGCCTCGTCTCCGAGACGTGGGTTCATCCGCCTGAAAAGCACTTCCTGCAAAACGGGGTTATCGGTAAATTGCCAGCGCCTTCCCTGCCAGCAGGGGAACTTACCTAAACTCCGACTTTGCGGGCAGTGCCGAAAATGCGACCTCTAGAATTTGCGGATGGCTTAGATCTCCACGGCTTCGCCGCCCCAAACCGCAGGGTCGACATCCTCCACCGTCTGGGTTAGCGTCCAAATGTGCCCATTGAAGTCTCTTAATGTGGCCTGGTACTCACCGTACATATGCTTCTGCGGCGGATGAACGACGAGCGCTCCCTGGACCTGCGCTCGCGCGCACAATGCGTCCAAATCTGACACGCGCAGCATCACGGAACTCTTCGTCGCCCATCGGTTATCCTCACCCGTCTCACCCACGATCAGGCATGAGGAGCCAAACCACATTTGTGTGCGATGGTTGCCAATCCTCAACCGCACACGAAAGCCGAAGGCAGCCTCTAACCAAGCCACTGCTTGAGCAACATCCGGATACGTCACCACAGGAATTACCGCACAAGGGGGAGCCGACCGATTCCTCATAGCCGCAACCTCCAACCCAACCATACGCCGAGTCACCCAGGACTCAAAAGTTGGGCCGAACAAGTCGTTGGAATGCGACGAACCTGAAGAATACCTGGCTTAGCATGAAAAACGGGGATTGCGGTAGCTTGACATAGCCCTGGTTCTCAGGGCGTCGCCAGACCGCTCATAAGGACGGACACATCGTGTAGCGTGACACGCCCCGAAGCAAAGCCAAACGAACCTGCTTGACGCAAGATCCGTTAGCCCGGCCGAGTGGCTTAGGTCGGATGGCTAAGGGATCCGGGACGCGATGGTCTACCAGCATTCCGCCCTCCTCACCCCGGTAGCCCGCTCGCTCACGCATGATGCAAGCGAAGCCGAAGACGTCGTTCAGGAAACATTCCTGGACGCCAACAGACACCCTACGTGAAACTCCAAATCATCGGGCAGCCGCGCTCGTTTTTCGTAATGCCCAAGGCTCGTATATGCAGTATTGTATATACAGATGGGAGTGAGCTGGGACGAGCCGAAGAGCCGCAGCAATCAACGAAAGCATGGCATCAGTTTCGATACGGCCTCGCAGGTTTTTCTTGATCCTTTGCACCTTAGCCGTCAGGATCGGATCTTTGAGGGTGAAGAACGTTGGCAGACCATCGGGATGGTGAACGGCGTCCTGCTCATTTTGGTGGCCTACACCGTGGTTGACGAAAAGGAAGAAGTTCTTCGTATCATCTCAGCACGCAGAGTCACTCGGCAGGAGCGAATCGAGTATGAAGAAGCAAGCCAAATCTAAGACGGTCGTCCGCGAACTGAAGCCTGACCAGCCGCTGACTGCCCGCCAGAAACGGGAAATTCAGGCGCTAGCCGCGATGCCCGCAGAAGGGATCGACACTTCGGACATTCCAGAACTCCCTCCTGGAGCATGGAAGAAAGCGGTTCGAGGCAAGTGGTATCGCCCTGTGAAGCAAGCTGTATCCATTCGTTTGGACGCGGATGTGTTGGCATGGCTCAAAGCCAAGGGGGACGGTTATCAAACCAAAGTGAACGGCCTTCTCCGGAAACAGATGTTGGAGGAAATCAGCAAGTAGGAGGGGAGGTGGCCCAGGGGCAGCTTGCACCCCTCATAGAAATTGCTTGCTGAAAGTCGCAAATCACGGTTTGCCCGTGATACGCCCAAAATCGCGCTGCTGTGGTGTTGTTGGACAGCGTGCGTAGCGATGCGT
>CAVWRV010000037.1:0-147629 GCA_963757515.1 uncultured Acidobacteriaceae bacterium
AAATCGTCCGCTGCTGAGATCTCTCCTCGGTCGAAGCGCGGCGAAGTGGAGGGACCAACTGTCTTACTCATCCCAGAATCCAACGTTGAGGAAAGTACCACCCTCCCCTTTGTCATCCCGACCGAAGTGGAGGGATCTGCGGTTTAGCGGGCCTCTCGTGGACGTTTCCGGTTATCCCAATGAATTGTCATCCCGACCGGAGCGAAGCGTAGTGGAGGGACCTGCTGTTTCGTTTTAATGCTGGCCGAAGAAGAAGGACCCATCGCCCGTGGAGGGGGTTCCTGGGGCCCCGTTGTAGCAATAGGCATTCTTCTGATAGATCGCGTTCTTCGAAATCCAGGTGCGGCTCGCTCCAACCATATTGACAAAGCAATTTTTCGGACCGATCGAGGCCACCAGCTCGCTATTGCCTTCAACCATGGCGCTATCGGCATTCTCAATTTCAATGTTGTACGGAGTTCCGTTCATGGTCGTGAAGTAGTTGTCGCGCACCACTGGGCCGTAGGCGCGGTAACCGCTTCCCCGCGTTTGGGATGCCAAGCACCACCTGGCGGGGTGACCCCTCGAAGTAGTTAGCTTCGATGACGGTTCCGCGGGACCGGGTCAGGTAGATAGCCGCCGCCGTTTTCTTCGAAGTCGTTGCCCATATAGAGATTGTTCAGTGCTTCAGAAAGGCCGTGACCGACGAGGACCGTGTCCTCAAAGATGGCCCATTGCGCATTGCTGGTGATTTGGTTGTGGGTGACGTGCATGGCATTTGCCGCATAGGGAGAACCATTCACCGACCCTCCACAATGAAGAGGCTGGCCGCTGCTGCACAGTGTGGGAATCAGGCGGATACCATTCTTGTTTCGGAAATCAGGTTGTCGTAAATGTTCGAGCTGTTCGTCCCCTCGACCAGGATTCCATCGCCGCCGGAAAATCCAGTGATCACCATATTGCGGACGGTAATGCGGTTGGTGGGCAGCAGTGTGGATCCCGGCGGTGGCATGCGGATTGCCCGGAGCTGAAAACCTTCGATCAGCAGTTGCGAGGAACCTTGCAGATTGTTGACCGGGGTGGTGATGGCGTCGCCAGTTCCGGTATAGGTGAGGACCGCTCCCGGATCACCACTCAGCTTATACTTGCCAAAGGGGTTCAGTTCCAGGCGGATCGTGGTCGCAAAGGAGTAGTTCCCGGGCGGGATATAGACCGTGCACTGAAGCCCACAGGACTTCAGGGCATGGTTGATGCGGTCTCCGATGTCGCTGCCGGCGGCGCTGGTAGCTGGCACTGGTGCCTGTGGGTGAACGGTGCCCGAGACAAAAGTTGCTGCCAGAAAAAATGCGATCAGCCTCACGTATACTCCACGATGTAACCAAGCGTCCTGCGTTTGACCTGTTACGAACCCGGGTGCCCCATATCTCGCTCGTTTTTCGCGAGATGTGGGGGGCGACCGTTGGTCGCCCCTTTACCACCTGGACGGATACCAGTCGTAGCACAGTGGAATCCCACCCCGGGTTCGTGTTAAGGCAAGATTCTTAACCCCATTGTGCGATCCCGGCTGGATCCGCCATATCAGATACACGATGTACACCATACCATTGGCCAAATCGCGTTTGCGTGAAGCTGGTTATCGCACTCCAGGCGTATTTGCAGATTGGGAAAACAATTTGCAAATCCATCCGCAGGCCCTAAACTAAAGTAAGAATTGGAAAAGTTCGTCCCCGGGTGGACAGGGCTGCGCCGATGGTAAAGGAGTAAAGCTTGGCAGGACGCACCGGCTGCACGCCGCGCAGTCTTCTGCTTTTAGAAATTATGGGTAAGCGTTCAGGTCTTTTCTTCGCGATCCTGCTGGTCGCGAGCGTGGTGCAGGTCAAACTGCCAGTTGCTTCTGCTCAATCCGCTGGTTCCGATACCTTCGATTGCCCATCAGGCGTCATTTCCTCGGTCGATGGAAGTTGCGTGAGTGAAGAGCAGGCGCCCACCCAGGGCCTCGGCCAGCTGGGCGCGGGTCAAGGCGCCGTCTACCAGTGGCGCTACGGACCGGTGCCGCGGGCGGTCAACTGGGCGGCCAGTATCCCGGATTGCAGTCCGCCGGGATTGAACACCCGGGTGCAGAGCATTATCGACCAGGGTGGCCTGGGCAATGCGCAAGCCCAATTGGCGGCTCTGGAAGAGTCTCGACTGCTGGCCATCCGAGCCCCTTCCGCCCCTACCGACTTTCAGCTGCTGGTTCGCGGCTCTCTGGGCAATCTGCTTCCGGTCTACGGTGACAGCCTGTTTCGCCAGGTGCCTTCGACCTTTGCCCCGCTGCGGGAGGTGAATGTCACTCCCGACTACGTTCTCGGACCGGGTGATCAGCTGGTGGTTCGCATCTGGGGGCAGGTCAATTTCAACGCCCAACTCACCGTTGACCGTTCCGGTTCGGTGTATCTTCCCCAGGTAGGCGAGATCCACGTTTCCGGCCTGCCGTATGCCCAAGTCCGGCAACACATTCACGATGCGGTCGGCCGCATTTACAAAAGCTTCGATCTGGATGTCGAAATGGGGCAGTTGCGCTCCATCCAGGTCTTCGTCGTGGGCCAGGCTCGCCGCCCCGGAACGTACACCCTGAGCTCGCTCAGTACCCTGGTCACGGCTTTGTTTGCCACCGGCGGTCCCTCCGTCCAGGGCTCTCTGCGCGACATTCAGCTGCGGCGTAATGGGCAAACCATTACCCATTTCGATTTGTACGATCTGCTGATACTCGGCGACATGTCCAAAGATGCCCCCCTGCTCCCCGGCGACGTGATTTACATCCCTCCGGTGGGGGCACAAGTGGCCATTTCCGGCGACGTCCATATTCCGGCCATCTACGAGCTGAATGGCGCCACCACAGTGGAGCAGGCCCTTCGTTTCGCCGGAGGCCTCTCCGCCACAGCCTCACTCGAGCGGGCATCGATCGAGCGGGTGGATGCGGAGAAGAAGCGCACCGTTCTCGATATATCGCTCCAGGGCGCCGGGCTCGAGACACCACTGCAGCAAGCCGATATCCTGCGCGTGCTCCCCATCTCCCCGCAGTTCCAGAACACCGTTACCCTGCGCGGGAATGTTGCGGAAACAGGGCGGTTTTCCTGGCATCCGGGCATGAAGTTAAGTGACATTATTCCCGACAGCCAGGCGCTGATTACCCGGGATTACTGGGAACGCAGGAACCAGCTGGGTGTTCCCGGCCCGGAGTTCAAGCCGGAATATACCAACAACCCCGATTATTACCCGCGCGATATCAACGGCTACCAGACCGGCTCGGCGCAATACGATATCAACGGGGTTCCCATCTTTAACGGGCAGCCGCACAGCGAACGGCCAGGGCCAAACCGGCGAACGGGACCCGGGGTAACGGCCAGAATTCAACCCAGAACAACAACCAAAGCACCAATCAGCCTTCGGGACAGCAACGATCCCAATTGCATTCCCAACCCTACTAATTCTGCTCAGCAAAATCCGTATGGGCAGACCCCCGGATCGACTGTCCAGGGGATCAACTCGCAGAACGGGCAACCCTGCACCACCACAAGCAGCAGGTCGCTGGCCGAAGAGACGCAGACGTCGTCTGGAAACCTTCCCCGGCCGGCCATGACGGTCGCTCTTCCCGTCCCCGAGATCGATTGGTCTTATGCGGTCATCGAGCGGATGAACCCGCAAACCCTCACCACTTCGCTGGTGCCGTTCAATCCCGGGAAGCTGGTTCTCGACCATGACCCGGCGCAGAATCTGGCCCTCGAGCCGGGCGATGTGGTCACCATCTTCTCCCAGGCGGATATCAGGGTTCCCCAGGCGCAGCGCACCAAGTTTGTCCGTCTGGAAGGCGAGTTCAAGCAGGCGGGGATCTATAGCGTCCTTCCGGGGGAGACTCTGCCCCAGCTTGTCGCCCGCGCCGGAGGGTTCACGCCGGATGCCTACCTGTTCGGATCCAACTTTACCCGCGAGTCGACCCGCATCCTGCAGCAATTGCGTTTGAACGACTACCTGCAGAACCTGGAACTGGAGATTGACCGCTCCACCATCGCCGCCGCGGCCAGCATTGGCAACGTGGACCCGTCGGCGACCGCCGCCTCCAGGAGCTTAGTGGCCAGATTCCGCACCATTCGCGCCACTGGCCGCGTGGTGCTGAATATTCCCCAGAATGCGACCGGATATCTCCAGCCTGCCCAACATACAACTGGAAGACGGCGATCGCTTCGTGGTTCCGTCCAAGCCCAGCACGGTGAATGTCGTCGGCGCCGTCTACGACCAGAATTCCTTCCTGTTCAGAAACACGCAGCCGGTGGGAAGTTACCTGCGGCTTGGCGGGTGGACCGACGAAGAGCGCCGATGGCAGGGATTCCTTCGTTATCCGGGCCGATGGTTCGGTGGTGAGCCGGCAGTCGCAGAAGGGTGTTTTCGGAAATACGTTCGCCATCATGCGTCTGAACGCCGGCGATACCGTGGTCATTCCAGAAAAAGTGCCCAGGCCTTCCGGTCTGAGGAATTTTATCAACTATACGCAGATTTTCTCCCAGCTTGCCCTGGGTGCGGCAGCGATTGCCGTGCTGCAGTAACATAAAGGGATCGATAGGTAGCCCATGGCCATAATGCCGCCCACCAGAGAGTACAGTCCGCCGCTCGAGGCCCGCAGGCCGGGATCGAGTTTGACCTGCTGGATCTGTTGCTGGTCATGGCGGAGCGAAAGACCACCATCATCCTGGCCACCCTGATCGGGATGTTTCTGCTCACTGGCGCTGGTGCTTCTGATGCATCCTAGCTTTTACCGCAAAAGCGGTGATCCTGCCTCCGCAGCAGGGGCAGTCGAGCGCCGCCATGATCAGCCAGCTGGGCGGTCTGCGCTCGCCCTGACGGGGTTGGGCAGCACTGGCGGCGCTGAAGGATCCGAACGATCTTTACATGGCAGTTCTTCAGAGCAACACGGTTGAAGATGGGCTGATCAAGCGCCTCAATCTCATGGCCGCGTATAAGGTCAAAGAAGCTGAGCGAAGCGCGTCGTATGCTCGCCGCAAGTTCCAAGTTCGTCAGCGAAAAGGGCGGCATGATCAGCATCACGATCAAAGACGGAGATCCCCATCGAGCCGCCCAGATCGCCAATGCTTACGTCGACGAGCTGCATGACATTAACAGCCGCCTCATCATCGGTGAAGCTTCTGTGAGAAGGAATTTCTTTCGGGCAGCAGCTGGCGCTGGAGAAAGACCGGCTGACCGACGCGGAGATTGCGCTCCAGCAAACGGAAGAAACGACCGGCGCGATCTCACCCATGCGGCCAGACGGGCGTGGTGATTTCACAGGTGGCGGCACTGCAGGCGCAGATCATCACTCGCGAAGTGCAGCTTGACGCCCTGCGTACTTCGTCCACGGATCAAAATCCCGATGTGATTCGTTTGAACACCGAGATTGAAGGCCTGCGGGCGCAGACTGCGCGCAGTTGGAGAGCGTTCAAAAAGGGCGTAAGCCGGGCGATATCTCTCTCACCAGCCGGTCGCTCCCTCAGGATCAAGTCGCCTACCTGCGCAAGCAAAGAGACGTGCAGTACCACACGCTTATTTTCGATCTGATCGCCCGCCAGTTTGAGGCGGCAAGAATGGACGAGGCGAAAGCATCTCCGGTGATCCAGGTGCTGGATCCAGCCGAGCCGCCGGATAGAAAATCGGGGCCATTCCGGGCTTTGTGGACATTGGCCGGTTGCGTTCTTGGTTTCTTTTATGGGTGTGCACGGGTGGTCGGGTCCTACGTTTACGCGCGCGTGGTGGCCGATCCGGCGAGCGCCAGAAGGCTGGGCCAATTTCGCCGCGCTCTCCGCTTTCGCTCCAGCTAGCCGGCGCTCCCTCTCCTCTCTTTTGCCGCCATAAACCTCATGCAGATCCTCGCTGTCGTCGTGCTCTACAAGCAGGCTCCGGAACAGTCGCAAACGATCCAGAGTCTGATCCAGGTGTTCGGAGTCCATCCGGAGCTGAATGACTCTGTCGCGTGCTGCTGTGGGACAACAGTCCGGTTCCAGCGAGCGGGGTCTCTCTTCCTTTTCCTTTCGACCTCAGTCACGCCGGGCGAAACGTAGGCACGTCAGGGGCTTACAACCACGCGATGGAGTTGGCCGAGTGCTCGTAAATGCCCCTGGCTTCTGCTTCTGGATCAGGACACGACCGTCTCCGAGGAGTTCCTGCGGGCCATGATCGGGTATAGCGAACAGTTTCGAGAGACGGCGGAAATCGCTGCTGTCGTTCCGTTTATCTTTTCCCATGGGGCGCTGGTTTCTCCGCGGCGGCTGCTCCGCTTCAATCGCGTGCGGCAGATTCCGCTGACCTTCAGCGGGCTCTGCAAAGAAAAGGCTTACGCTGTGAACAGCGCCACGTTGATGCGCGTATCCGCGCTGCGCGAGGTGGGCGGGTACAGCGAAGAGTTCTGGCTTGACCTGTCGGATGTGTACGTCTTTCAAGCGATCCACGCCAAAGGCAGGTACATGTATGTTGCCGGAGACCTGCGCGTGGAGCACTCCATCGCCAGCATGGATTTCGATAAGGAGATGAGCCCCGAGCGCTATCGCAATTTCCTGGCGGCGGAGAGCGCGTATATCGACCTCTTTCTTGCCTCCTCTGGAGCGATCAGCCCAGCTGCTGCGGCTTTTCGTGCGCACGATGAGGCAATACCGTCGTTACGAAAACAAGATATTTTCCGGAATTGCGTGGGAGTATTTTTTCCAAAGACTGTTCGTGACGCAGGGCGGAACGGCTGCACCGCTGGCGCAGGCAACTCAGGAAACGAGACATTCCGGCCATTGCGGACGGCCGGATGATTGGTTAGAGCGCTCTGGAGTATTCCAGGGTGGGCACGGCTCGGTGTCCGAATCTTCTCGGATAGCTCCAGCGCCAGCAGGACATAGACGAAATAGTTATAGCGCGGCTGAACAAACGGCGTGACCGCCGTCATGATGGCATAGATGATGATCAGAAAAGCGATGGGCCGGCTGGGATTCAGCTTACCCCGCCGGTAGGCAATGATCAGCAGCACGATCAGTGCGATCGAGAACAGCGGGAATGATGAACAAGGAGTGGATGTCACCCCATCCCAGGAAGCAAATACTCTTGCACGAAGGTAGCGGCCTCAGCAGCTCGCCTAACAGGTCCATCAGGATCTTGGGCACAAGTACCAGCGGAAAGCCAAAATTCTGCCTGTATTGTGTTGAGCTTGGCGATGGTGTTGGCGTCCTTGGCATATTGCGTGAACGCTTCGAGACCCGATGCCCGGCAACCTGGCAATCAGTCCGTAAAGCACAGTGAGAACGCCGATGACGTGAGCCGATGGCCAGCTTGGGGTTGCGCTTGAAAATAGGAGCCGTTTCTGCTGCAGGAAAAGAAAGAGCAGAATGAGCGCGATTTGCTCCCATCGGGCAAACAGTGAAATAAAAAGGACCAGCTGCCAAGGAGCAGCCAGGAACGTTTCTCCGAGTAAATATACTTGGCCAACAGACAACGTGGAGAGCAGTACCAGGATTTCCTTGTTCAGTGTGACCAGGGCGGGAGCTGTCTCCGAACACAGAGCCAGGAGAAAGACAAGACGGTACCTGTCCACCCCAGGAATCGTGCAGGCAATTTCAACCGACACAAAGAAAAGAAAAATATTGAAGAGGGCAACGGCAAGTCCGGTCCTGAATATCATCCCGATGGATTACGGGTCCCAGCAGGTTTCCGGTGAAAGAAACCAGGTTGTCGTGTTCCGCGTGTTCGGTCCGGTATTGCACGGCCTCCCAGTAGGTTGGTGAATCCGCGCCAAATCTTACGTAGGTCTCGTGGTTTAACCGCGGCTGCTCACATTGGAAAAAGCAGCCCATGCAGAAAAGCCAGATAAAGGCAGAACGACCAGATGAAAAGCCACTTCCTCAGCGCCCGGGGCTCCACGAAAAGCGAAAGGAAGGGGATCCGGAGCTTTGGATTTTTAGGGGAAATACGAACGGACGCTACTCGCGGAATCTGCACCGACGGAATGGCAAGGGTAAACTTCATCGCTGAAAGATCATTATAGGGTGTAGTGGGGCGAGGATCGCATCGCGGTCGTTGGTCCGACAACACCACAGAGTTCCCCCAGGCAATACCGGAGTGCCCATGGGCTTCAGCTCAGCCACTACTCTCAATGGAAGACTCTCCCCTTTGTCATCCCGACCGGAGCGAAGCGGAGTGGAGGGATCTGCGGTTCAGCGGACCTCTCGTGGAGATGTTTTTCGATAACCAAAGCGTAGTGGAGAGATCTGCTGCTTTTGCTAAACCAAGTGCACCCGTCCGCCAGCTTCTGGTGCGAAATCAGGACCCGGATAGCATGAAGCTTCATGCGCATCCTCTATGACCATCAGGTCTTTTCTCTGCAGGATGCCGGCGGCGCCTCTCGCTACCATTTTGAGCTGATACGAAACCTGCAGGGACTCGGACGAGGTTGCGATCGGAGCTGCTCATGGGCCTGAATAGCTCGGTGATGCCTTTCGCGACCCTCCGGCAAACGCGTACCAGGGTGTTCGGCCGCGCGCACCGGGATCGAAGCCAGGGTTGACCCGCTACGCAATCAATGAATTGTTGTCCGCGGTCATCGCGCCGCTTCGGGGGCGGGTCGATATTTACCATCCGACACTCTACCGGGCTCTCCCGTGGGTGCGCCGGCGTGCGCATCGTGGTCACCCACCACGACTGCATTCATGAGCGGTTTCCTCATCTGTTCCCGAATGCAGCCTCCATCGTCGAAACCAAGCGGAAGCTGTTTGCGCAAGCCGACGCTATCCTCTGTGTTTCCGCATCCAGCCAAAGCGATCTGCTTCACTTTTACGATGTCGCGGAGAGTAAGACACATGTTGTTCATCACGGTTTCTCTCCCTTGCGGAACCCGCCGGGCGACGCGCCAGGCATGAGGAACCTGCCCCCGTACCTGCTTTACGTAGGCTCGCGTGCGGGCTACAAGAACTTCGGGCTCCTGCTCGAGGCCTTCTCCCGCAGCGGCCTGGCTGGAAACTACCGTCTGTTAGCGGTCGGCGGCGGCGCGTTCACCGCCGGCGGAGCAGGAACGAATCGCATCGCTGCAACTCGCCGGCTCGGTCACCGTCGTTCCCAAGGCAGACGATGCGACGCTGGCCCGCGCTTACCGCGGACGCCGCCCTGTTTGTTTACCCCAGCCTGTACGAAGGGTTCGGCTTTCCTCCACTGGAGGCGATGAGCATGGGCTGTCCGGTTCTGGTCAATCGGACATCGTCCTTGCCCGAGGTTTGCGGAGACGCGGCATTTTACTTCGACGCTCCTGATGCCGGACGAACTCTCCCGAGTGCCTGGCGTCAACGCTGGCAGGATGAGCAGGGGCTGGCGAAAAGCGCGAGTCGGGTGAGCAGCAGGTGAAGCTCTATGACTGGAGCCGAAGCGCGCGCCAGCACCCTGGACGTATATCGGGCGGTAATAGACTACCCGGATAGATAAGAGATTCCTCCAGATCAGTGAAGCAACTAACCGGATAGATCAGAGCGCTATTGATACCAAACAGGTTAAGATCAAGGATGGGCCAAAAGGTCCTGATTACCGGAGGGCTCGGGTTCATCGGGCTGGCGCTTGCCCGGACATTGGTCCGGCGCGGCATGACGGTACGCCTGTTGGACAATCTGAGCCCGCAGATCCATGGTCGCGGATCTCCCAGCCCGAGCTGGGTGCTCTGCTGGAGAAACATCACGTGGAGGTAATGCGCGGCGACGTCTGCCAGCGCCGGGATTGGGTTCTGGCCTTGCGCGATGTCGATTCTGTGGTCCATCTGGCGGCGGAGACCGGGACCGGCCAATCCATGTACAGGATTGGCGACTACACCAGCACCAATGTCCTGGGCACCGCCTTGCTGCTCGACGTGCTGGCCAACGACCGCCATGGAGTCACAAAATTGGTGCTGGCCTCGTCCCGCTCCGTTTATGGGGAAGGCGCTTACCAGTGCGCCCGCTGCGGCTTGGTCTATCCCCCGATGCGCAGCCTGGGCAGCCTGCAGGCAAGCCAATGGGAGCCGCCCTGCCCGTCCTGTTGCCGGCCCCATTCACCCGGTGGCCACCCCGGAAACCGCCAGGACCAGCCCCGCATCGGTCTATGCCGCCACCAAGCTGGCCCAGGAAGATCTGGTCCGGATCGCCGCCAACGCGCTCGGCATTCCCTTCCTGATTTTCCGCTTGCAGAACGTTTATGGAGAAGGCCAGTCTCTGAACAACCCTTACACCGGCATCCTGTCGATCTTCTCCAATCGGATCCGGCAGGGCAAAGAGATCGTCCTGTTCGAGGATGGCCAGGAAAGCCGCGATTTTGTGCATGTGTCCGATGTCGCTGAGGCGATGGCGCTCGGCCTGACGTCCGATGGCGGGGACGGCCTGACCATGAACGTCGGATCGGGTGTGCAGGTGAGCGTGGAAACCATCGCCCGAAGCCTCAAGCGCCAATTCAAGGATTCCAGCGCGCCGGTGGTGGTATCGGGCCAATATCGGCTGGGCGATATCCGGCACAACTATGCCGATATTTCGGCCATCGGGCAGCTATTTGGCGTTTTCACCAAAAGTGTCCCTCGAGGAGGGCATCGCCCGTTTTGTGCGCTGGGTGAAGACGCAACCCATGGCCAAGAACGGCGCCGAAGATGGTTTGGACCGCGCCAATCGGGAGTTGATCGAACGCGGCCTGATGAAGGCCTGAGCAGATGCTGAAGGCTCTGCTCTACGCAGATCTCGAACGCCAAATGGAGTTGAGCGGCCAAACGGATGCTAAGGCTTCCCTGCCCGGTTTCTTGCGCAGGCTCCTTCACCCCAGGTTCCTGCCCATTGTGCTTTACCGCTCCAGCCGTGCGGCCCTGCTGAACGGCCTTCCGGTTTTGCCACATTTATTGTCTTATTTGAATCAAATTATTTTTGGCATAGAGATCTCCCCCAGATGTGATATTGGTCCCGGTATATTCTTTCCCCATACTTCAGGAACGGTGATCGGTGCATCAAAAATTGGGAGGGATGTCACCATCTTCCAGGGTGTGACCCTGGGGGCCAGGCAAATCGATATGAGCTATGACTTGTCTCTCAGGCCCGAACTTGGTGACTTTGTGGTGGTTGGAGCCGGCGCTAAGGTTCTCGGGGGGATCTCTTTAGGCGATAATGTGAAGGTGGGTGCGAATTCCGTCTTGCTCCGATCCGTGCCCGCAAACGCAACCGTCGCCGGCGTTCCCGCACGCGAAGTCCACTCATCCGAATAGAAATGCCTGAGGTTTTGAAAGATTGATGAATCTCTTGCTCGACCTAACCATCATTATTCCCAACTACAATACCAAAGCGTTGCTGCGGCAGTGCTTAGCTTCAATTTACCGCTACACCCGGGGCATCCGATTCGAGGTAATCTGCATCGACGACGGTTCGTCGGACGGAAGCCCGGAGATGGTTGAGTCGGAATTTCCCGAAGTCATCCTGGTGCGCAACCCGGTGCCTCTGCTTTACTCCAGGAACAATAACCTGGGGATGAAGATGTCGCGCGCCCGGTATGCCTGCTTGTTGAACAGCGACACCAAGCTGGTGGGGAACGTCTTCAAGGTTCTGGTCGCGTTTATGGATGCCCATCCGGAGGCTGCGGCCTGCGGTCCGCGGCTGCTCAATCCCGATGGCACCACACAGTCCTGCGTGCGCAGCTTTGCCGGCCTCGGGACCATGATTTTACAGGGACTGAACTGGCATAAATTCTTTCCCAACGGCCAGGTCTCGAGGGAATACTATGCCTGCTCCTTCGATTATTCGCGGGAACAGCAGGTCGAGAGCCTGGGTACGACTGCCTACGTGCTGCGCCGGGAAACCTGGGAGACGTACGGTATGCTCGATGAGCGGTTGCCTCATTTCCAGGTCGATTTGGCCTACAACCTGATGCTGAAGCGCAACGGCTGCAAGATTTATTACACCCCGGCCGCTGAAGTCATTCACTACGGGAGCCAAAGCATCAACCAGATGCCGAGAAAGAAGATTATCGAGCAGCATAGGGCGATGGTTGATTTTAATGAGCACTATGACTATTTCGGGAAGAGCCGGCTGCTCAAAATGGATGGTGCGTGGGGCGGTGGCGGCCCGCTGCCTGCTCAAGATCGCGGAATTTTATTTGAGCAGCGATAAGCGCGTCATCAAGGGACCCGGAGCGCCCCGGCTGAATGCCATCGACCGCACCGTCATGCAGCGGGAGGATTTGCGGACCGGGGCCGATTAGCCGGAACTTTTCTCATTATGAAAAATGGGTTAATTATGCGTTTGCCGGTGTAAACCTTTAGCGACGGATTGCCGTTCATTTCAAAAGCCGGGACAGGAACCTTGCCTGTCATCAGCATGGGATACCGGAGGAGCCCAAATACTGTTATTTTGGTTAAAAGGCTGAATCGGGAAAAGTTCTGCCCGAGCGCAACATCCTTTTTGTGCATGGGTTCATCCGTGTACATATCTGGCTGGTTTGCTCTGCCCAGATGCTTAGCGGTATTGACAATTGTTCGTAGTTGGCTAAGGTATTCGCCAACTCGGCCGATGAAGCAAGTGTCTAAGAAAAGAATTGCAGCAGGCCGTGAGGCGTCGATTTAGCAAGAAGACTTGATCGACAAGACCCTGAACGAGAATTCAGCAAGCGCTCTAAAATTTTAGAACAGGTCTTAAAAAACGCATGGACACTAGCTTTGCTCCCCCGCAGCCCAGCGCGGCTCTGCTTTGGAACGATGTCGTCTCAGAGGTTAACAGTCATTCGACGACCTTGTTTCCTCCCTTTTGTGCGATACCGCAAGATCCCACAGCCTACTATGCCGAACCGAGCGCGTGGAGCGTATCGGCAGTCAAGCGTTGCATCGACTTGGTCTTTGCCTTGGTGGCACTGCTGCTCTTCTGGCCCTTGCTGTTGCTCGCTGCCGTCTTAGTCCGCTACAAGTCTCCGGGCCCGGTGATCTTCCGCCAGAAACGCGTCGGACGGGACGGAGTTCTCTTTACCGTATTCAAGTTCAGGACCATGGCGATCGACGCCCAGGAAGACGGGCCCTGTTTGACCAAGCGGGGTGACCCGCGGGTGACGCAGATTCGGGGGGTTCCTGCGCAAGTACAAGCTGGATGAGCTACCCCAGCTGGTCAACGTGTTGCGCGGGGACATGAGCCTGGTTGGCCCACGGCCTAAGCTGCCTCACCTGGAAGTGATGCATATGCCGTTTCGGCCCGGCCTTACCGGGGCGGCAACGCTCGCCTTCCGTTGCGAAGAAGAGATGCTGCAGGACATTCCCGATGACGAGCTCGAAGCCTACTACTGCCGCATGATCAAGCCCTTGAAAGCGAAAATTGACTGGGATTACATGCGTGAGGCAACTCTGCTGAGTGATTTCTCTCTCTTGTATGAGACCGCTTTCTGCTGTTTCTCCAGCCGTGCCAATTCCTGGGCGGTTGACTTTTCCAAGTCTGCATAAAGCGATGAGCGTTTCCGAGCAGGACGTCGAACGCGTTGCCGAACTTGCGAATCTCGAACTGACGAGTAGCGAGAAGGCGAGCATGCTGCGCGATCTGAATTCCGTTCTCGACTACTTCGCCCAGCTCAACGAGTTGGACACTACCTCGGTGCCTCCCATGGCGCAGGTCGCCGATCTATTGACGGAGGGCAAGGAGCCGCAGGCAGCGGCACTGCATTTGCGTCCGGATGAAGTGGCCCCTTCCCTGAGCCGGGAGCGGGTTCTTGCTTGTGCTCCGGATACTGACGGGATTTTCTTCAAAGTACCTAAAGTCATCGAGCGCTAGGGTGAGAAAGGCCTGCTGAAGAGCAGGGCCTTTACAGGCTGAGGAGAAACCCAATGTTGTTGAAGGGTACGACCTTTAGGTCGTACGTAAACCATTGCAAAGAGGTGCGGCTTTAACCGCTGAGGGAACGACCCTCGCCCCCTCCAGGACTCTTTCCGCAGCCTCTTTAGGCTGGCAGTCCAACAAGCGCTAACCTAAGACCTGCGTTTGCGGCCGGCCAGCTATGCTTGCAGACCCCGCGCGTCTGTATAGCGATCGTTGTGGGATGCTCTCAAGGCGCATGCGCTGCTTCGCTCGAGGCAAAAGGATGAGCCGCTCACTGGTCGTGGAAGTTCTGCTCGCTACCTACAACGGCGCGCGGTTTTTGCCCGAGCAGGTGGACTCCGTGCTGGCGCAGGATTACGAAAATATCCGGATATTGGCTAGGGACGACGGCTCCAGCGACGAAACGGCGGAACTTCTGGCTCAATATGCCGCACGGTTCCCCAGTCGTTTTCGTGTCATGCCGGCAAGCCCCGCCGGCGGAAGCCCCAGGGAAAACTTTCTGCTGCTGATGCAAGCGTCTACCGCCGACTACGTCTGCTTTTGCGACCAGGATGATGTGTGGCTGCCGGACAAAGTGAGCAAGTCGAAGCAGGCCATGGATCAGCTCGAGCGCGAGTGGGGCCCGGAGGTCCCCTTGCTCGTGTTTACCGACTTGCGGCTGGTCGACGACAAGCTCCACACAATTCATCCGTCCTTCTGGAGCTATATGGGGATCCGGCCTGAACGCATCCATCGGCTGCCCAGGCTGTTGGTGCAGGGCGTGGTCACGGGATGCACCGCGATGTTGAACCGTGCGCTGGTCGAGCGGGCAGTGCGTATGCCGGAAGATGCGTACATGCATGACCGGTGGATCTCCTGGCTGGCGGCCTTTCTGGGCCGCTCCGGCATCGTGAGCACTCCGACCGTTCTCTATCGCCAGCACGGAGGCAACCTGGTTGGCACAGGCAGTAACGCCGGGGACTCGCCTACCCAGGCGCCGAGACCGCTGTGGCAAAAGATCCGCCACCCGCGCATCGCGCCGGAGTTCGTGATTCGGTGGGAGATCAGCCAGCGGCAGGCCCGGGCTTTCCTGCGCGCACACGGGACCGAGCTGCGGCCTGCGCAGCGCGCCCTGGTGCGAGGCTTCCTGCGCTGCCAAACGAGCAGAAGCCGGTTGGTCCGCGTCGCCAGCCTGATCCGTTACGGTTTCTATCATGTCGGAGTGAAGCCGAACCTGGCCATGATGATCCATTTGTGGCAAATGAAGGCTAAGAACCAAGACCCTGCTTGAGGCTGGTGGGAGGCCAGGGCCCGCGCTTGCGCCGCGTATACTGGCAGGGACGATGAGTTACCGAGTTCCGGAGTGCGCCCTTTGTGGCGGCCACGAATTTGCGCCTTGTTTGCGCGCAAGAGACTTCCATTACGGGAATCCAGGCGAATACACACAGTCGCAATGCACCGGGTGCGGCTTGGTGTTTCTCGATCCCATGTATGACGAAGCGGAACTGGCGGCGTTCTATCCCAAAAACTACTACGCCTTCACCGATCGATTTCCTGTTGCCAATCCCATTTATTCCTTCAAGCAGAAGGTCTGGCGGCTGGCGGGGCGCAGAGAGTATCCGACCAAAGACCCCAAGTTCGCACGGCCCGGCAAAATGCTCGATGTGGGGTGCGGTTCCGGTTGGCTCCTCTCTCAGATGAGAGACCAGGGCTGGGACGTTACCGGAGTGGAACCGAACGCTGCCGCCGCGGAGTTCGGCCGCAGGGAAAAGGGCTTGAATATATTTGCCGGGTCGCTGCTGCAAGCGAAGTTTCCCCAACGCTGCTTCGACTACGTGCGCATGAATCACTCTTTGGAACACATGGAGCATCCCAACCAGGTTCTCGACGAAGCGTATCGAATCCTGGCTGATGATGGAAAGCTGATGGTCGGTGTTCCCAATCGCGATAGCTTCAATGCGCGCGTATTCGGCCGCTATTGGCACCACTTGGCGCTGCCGGTGCATACCTTCAGCTACTCCGTCCGCACCCTCTCTCGGATGCTGGGCAAGCACAGGTTTCAGGTGCGGAAAGTCGAATTCAACACCAATGCGACGCCGCTTCTGGAAAGTGTGCAGATGTATCTTAACCGCAACGATGAGCGGCTCAGATCGCAGGGGCGGTTCACCTCGAGCCTGGCGGCCACGTTTCTCTGCAGCTGGGCGGCCCACCTGCAGAATGTTTTTCATATTGCCGACGTTATCGAAGTTACCGCAACCAAGCGATGAGCGGCCGGCAAGGACGGGCTGCCCGGGTACATCACGCGTACCGACAGGCTCTTCATGTCGCATAAGCGAAAGGTACTGCAAGGGTCGGCGTCTAACCTCGCGCGCGTGTTGCTCTCCATGCTGGTATCGCTGGTGCTGCCGCCGTTTCTGGTGCACCGCATGTCGGCGGCCGAGTACAGCGCGTGGGTCCTGATCTTGCAGCTCAGCGCCTATGTCAGCCTGTTGGACTTCGGCTTGCAGACGGCCATCGGCAAGTTCGTTGCCGAGCATGAAGCCGCCGGAGACAACGAGGCCAATCACCACCTCGTCAGCACTTCGTTCACCATTCTCACGGCCGCCTCGCTGATCGCCGCCATCGCCATGATCGTGGCGGCACGACACATTTCGGCGCTGTTTCACCAGATGCCGGCGGCCTTGGTGCCGCAGGTTCGCTGGGGCGTGCTGGCTGTGGGTTTAAGCGCCGCGTTTGCCCTGCCCTTCAGCTCCTTTTCTTCCATATTTACCGGGCTGCAGCGCTATGGCTTCCCCACCGTGGTCGCCATCGCTACCCGCGTTCTTTCGGCCGCCGTCTTGATCGTCCTGCTGCTTCTCCACCGCGGCCTCGTTTCCATGGCGCTAACGATCGGGGTTTTTAACGTCCTGGGCGCCGTGGCCCAGTACCTCGGCTGGCGCGTATATATCCGAGGCAAAGTCGATTTTTCGTTTCTTTTGTTCCACGGCAAGTCCGCGCTGCGGCTGGCAAAATATAGCAGCGTGCTTTCGCTCTGGACGGTCGCGATGCTGCTGATCAGCGGCCTCGATACGGTGATCGTCGGCCATTACGACTATCGCGACACAGGGTTCTATGCCATTGCCACCGCTGTTACCAACGCTATGCTGGCGCTGATTTCCAGTATGTTCGGTCCGTTGCTGCCGGCGTTCTCCTCCATGCAAGCCGGCACCAGGCCCGAGCGGATGGGGGAACTCTGCATCCGCGCCTCGCGCTACTGCGCGATACTGCTTTGCATATTCGGGTTGCCGCTGATCCTGGGAGCGTATCCGCTGTTGAGCATGTGGGTCGGGCGCGCCTATGCCGCGCGGAGCGCGCTTTATCTCCAGGTGCTGGTGGTCGGAAACATTGTCCGCCAGCTTGCCTCCCCTTACGTTATCGGTGTGGTGGCCACCGGAAAACAACACTTGGCCACCATCTCGGCGATCGCCGAGGCATCGGTGAACGTGGGTTTGAGCATCTGGCTGGTGCAAAGGTATGGGGCCATCGGCGTGGCCGTGGGAACCGTGGTGGGAGCGGTGGTCAGCCTCGGCGTGCATGTGATGGTCAGCATGCGTTATACGCGCTCCACGATTCTCATCCCGCGCCGGCATTTCGTGGTTGCCGGCCTGCTGCGCCCGCTTCTCATGGTCACGCCATCGTTGGTCCTTCTCCCGTTTTGGAGACCGCTGCAGATGCTCCCGGCACGGCCCGTGTTACTGGCGGCCTGGGTGTTTGCGACCACTGCGATCGCATGGATGATCGGGCTAAATGCAGACGAGCGGCGAGGATTCAAAAACGCATCGCTCCGGCTGCTGTACTGGCGTCATCAGCGCGCCTAAGCGGCCGTAAAGCGCCTTGCCTTGCCGTCGATGGTCGATAGAATTAGCCATGCACGACAGCGAGGACCGGGACAACCCTATCGCCCGTCCAGGAGTTACCTGGCTACTTCTTGCAGCCGTGGTATTCCCTGCCATCGTCGCCTACGGAATCCTTTACCGGCAGGCATTTTCTGCTCCCTACCAGGATGATTACAAGGCGATTTTGGGTTTCGCAGTCGAGTACGCCCATCTACCCACCTTTAAGGCCAAGCTGCTGCATATTGCCACCGACCAGTTCAACGAGTACAAGCTCAGCTTTGAGCATTCCATCGTGGCCTCCGAGGTGGAGCTCACACGCCATCTGAATTTCCCTTTCCTGATTGCTTTGGGCGACTTGTTCCTGCTGCCCATTCTTTATCTTGTCTGGCTCATTTTTCAGCAGGACGAGCCCAATCTGAACCGCCGTCTGCTCGAATTTTTGCCCATCAGCCTCGTATTCTTCTCTCTGACTTACTGGGAAAATCTCGATTGGGCGATGACCGGATTACAAAATACGCCGGTCATTTTGTTTAGTTTGCTTGCCATTTATCTCCTGGCTTCGAAGAAGATAGTTGAGCCAGGTCCCGCTCGTTTCTTGCTGGCGTGTCTCGCGGCAGCATTGGCGGCGTGTACGTCGGCGAATGGTTTTTTGCTCGGCCCGGTCGGTCTCTTGATCCTTCTTCCGCGCCGTGCCTATGCCAGGTCCCTGGTGTGGTGCGCCAGCTTCGTCCTGCCGCTTGCCGGCTATCTCTACAATTACGCCTGGGCGGTGCAGCCCAAGCTGAGGTTGTACTACATCACCAGGCCGCTCTTCTTTCTTGCCTTTTTTGGTTGCGTGGTCCCATCCCGCTGGCCGGCCGCCCTGCTGGGCCTGATGATGCTGATCGTCGTTTTGCTTGCCTTGGGCACGCGCTTCGATCGCAGGAATCCGGTCGCCTTTTATTTTGCCCTTTGGATTGTGGCGACGGGAGGGATGGTCGCTTGGGTGCGGGGATCGGCCACTTTCTCGACTGCTTCGAAGTACAGCATTTACTCCATCCTGATGCTGATCTTCTGTTACTCCTTCGTGGCAGATGATCTATCCCGCCGCTGGCCTACCATCAATAGAGGGCGCTTCTATGTAACCTCTGTGGTGGCCGCTGCCGGTATGTTTCTTTTGGTGAACGTAAACGCCTACAAACAACTTGGCGCACGGCGCCGAATGGTTCTCTCAGGCATAGAGTCTTATCGCGCCAATCCCGAAGTCAACTCGCCCATGGTCGATCCGCTGGTGGACAGGCTTCTTCCCTAAAGAAAAGGCCGATTGCACAGGCTATATTGAACAGAGCGATCCAGGAGGACATTTACACCTTGCCTCCCAAGCAGGATATTCGCTAGCGATACATGAATCTATGAATTTGAAGCAGACCTGTATCTCCGAGGTTCAAGCCGCAGTGCGCGAGGCAAAGCCCAGCGCAACCGAGTTGGCGGAGCTTTGTTTTGCGGAGATTGAAGCGCAGAATCCGGTCCATCAATGCTTATCTGGCGGTGAGCCGCGAGCGTGCGCTCACGGCCGCCGCGGCCATCGATCAACTGGCTGCAGAGGGTAAGTCCGCTGCCTCCGCTGGCCGGCGTTCCTATCGGAATCAAGGACGTGTTGGTGATGAAGGGTTCCCCGGCGACGGCGGGCTCCCGCATACTCGAAGGCTATCAGCCGCCCTACGACGCTACCGTGGTCAAGCGTCTGGAAGCTGCAGGTGCGGTGCTGGTAGGAAAGCTGAACTGCGATGAGTTCGCGATGGGCTCATCCAATGAGAATTCCGGCTATGGACCGGTACGCAACCCGGTCGCCCTGGATCGTGTTCCTGGGGGCTCCAGCGGGGGCTCGGCTGCAGCCGTGGCCGCCGGCATGGCGGTCGCTACCCTCGGTACCGACACCGGCGGATCTATTCGCCAGCCCGCATCTTTTTGTGGAGTCGTCGGGGTGCTTCCGACCTACGGACGCGTATCGCGCTACGGCTTGATCGCCTTTGCCTCATCGCTCGACCGGGTCGGTCCGCTGACACGCACGGTGCGCGATGCAGCCATTCTGCTCGGGGTGATCGCAGGGCATGATCCGCTGGACGCTACTTCCGCGGAGTGGCCGGTGCCGGATTATGTCCAGGCTCTGGAGCAGCCGGTGAAGGGTTTGCGGGTCGGTGTTCCGGCTGAGTATTTTGGCGATGGCCTGGACGCCGAGGTGCGCGCCGCGGTGGAATCCGCGATCGAACGCCTGCGCGCAGGCAGGATGTGTCATTCATCCCGTTTCGCTGCCGCACACCAGGTATGCGATCCCAACCTATTACCTGCTGGCGACTGCCGAGGCCAGTGCAAACCTGGCCAGGTTTGATGGAGTGCGCTACGGCTTCCGCGCCAAGGATGCGAATACACTGACTGCGATGTATCGCCAGTCGCGCGACATCGGCTTTGGAGCCGAAGTGAAGCGGCGCATCCTGCTGGGAACCTATGCCCTGAGCGCGGGCTATTACGACGCCTACTACAAAAAAGCGCAGCAGGTGCGTACGCTGCTCACGCGGGATTTTCTTGCCGCATTTCAGCAGGTGGATGTGTTGGTGACGCCGACTGCGCCGACTCCGGCATTCAAGCTGGGTGAGAAGACCGACGATCCGCTCTCCATGTACCTTGCCGACATCTACACCGTGACGGCGAGTCTGGCGGGAATTTGCGGAATATCTGTGCCCTGCGGGAAGTCGTCGCAGGGATTGCCCATCGGCGCCCAGATCCTGGGCAAGCATTTCGATGAAGCGACGGTCTTACGCGCCGCCCTGGCGGTCGAGCCAAAGCCGGTTGAGAGGGGCTGGTAGTATCGCTCCTCGGGCGCGGCACAGGAGAGGCAGAGTGTCTGCCCATCCCGCACCAGGAAGCGGTCGTAGTTGATGCCCTCTCCGCATTGAGCGCAGGCCACGCGCTCTCCCTTGTATCCGGGAAATTCCCTGGCATCGAGGGTTACCTGCACCCACTGCTCATCGAAGAGGTCGTGGTCGCTCATCTCGCGGTATGCGGCCATTTGCTGCAGGTTTTTGTTTTCTATTTCCGGATGCAGCTGGCGAGCCAGATCCTTGGAAGATTCGCGGGCGGCGATGCGGATGGCGCGATGGGTTTCGAGGTCCACAAAGGTTGCGGCCATCTTGCCCCAGTCGCGAAATTTGAGCGCCCGCTTGCCCAGCCGGCAACCGGTGACGACGCCGATAGCATCGGTAGCGCAGCGGTCGATTTCGACGAAGGTGACCAGGCGCTTGCGGTCGCGGCCGCGCGGTTCCTCGATGCCCAGGCGGGCGCATCCCAGCATCGCCAAACGGACGCCCAGCACCTGACCCGCGCAGAGATGTCCATGGGCGATCTTGGCTTCTTCGAGCAAGTTCCTCAAAACTGGGCATAGTCGGATGATAGTCCGCGAAGCGGCCTCGTGACCAAGTCCCGCAGACAAGCCCGGAAGAGTCTGTGTGAGAACTAGCGAAAGCAAACCGCAGTCCCTTTGTGGTCCGCGCCGGACGGGTGCCCCATGTTCGCACCAGCGTACATGGGCCGGGAAAGATGGGGCGTAGCCCCTTCCAATGCTCCTGTCATTGGCACAAAAGAGTGGTGCTGCAGGGGTGAGTTCCGGTGACACCTGGAGCGAAAGCATTTGAAAAACTCGTTTTCGGCCCATGTACGCTATTGCAAACAGTGCGGCTAGCCGTGAGGGAACAACTCTCGCCCCTCCAGGACTTTTTCCGCAGCTTGTTAAAGCCCAATTCTGTTCAGGCTTTTACGGCCCGACTTAAAGTCGTGCCCTGATACAAAGCCTAACGTCGTTGAGTATCGAAAGCATCGTAGATTCCGCGGATTTCGATGTATCCAGGCTCGTTTTTCGCGAGAAAACGCGCTTTAGGCCTAGTTGGCAGGCGAGCTGGGGCCGAATCCTCGTTGCCGTCACCATCTTCGACCAGCACGGCGGAGAGCCCGACCAGGTCGTAGCTGACCGCTGTTGCTCCCGAAGGTTGGAAGGTAACCCGCAGCGGTTCCCGCTGCCATACCGCGGCTCCGCATGGCGGCGCTTGGTTCTCCCCGGGAGACCACGGCGAGAGTTTTTTTGCCATCACCGGCTTGCGCGCGGCTATCTGGGCCACGACGGCATACAATTGCTTGCCGCTGGCGGTCAGGCCGCAATAGGCGGCATAGTCCCGGAACCAGATGACATTCGAGACCGCGGGATCATAATCCGGCAGATGCAGAGCGGTGACGCTGCCTTTCACGCGATCGATCATCAGCCACGGTCCACGTTGCCATATCCAATGCTCGGCCTTATCTCCAGGAAGTGAGTCGTTAAGACGCAATGCCCGGCGGACAACGAAGCTGCGGTCCGTAATGGCGTGCGACTCTCCGGTGGTCCATTCCCGTACCTTGTCATCGACCAGCAGGGGACGAACGCGCAACTGCTTTTCGCTCGGCAGTGCGCCGGCCGGGTCGCCAATGACGGAGTAAGGAACATTCTTTCCCGTGCCCAGAAAGACGGTGTGAACCTTGGTCGCGGCGAGGGACGGCGATACCGCGATCAGCCAAAGCAATATGCAAACTGCGAAGGCGTTGCGCATGGCCCACAGCTTAGGAGTGAGAATAGCGAAATACAAGTTAACAAACGCTTATATTTGCCCCTGCGGTATTCTCGACTATGGAGCGAAATGGTCGAAAAGGCGTCAACTCAGAACTCTGGCACGGAATGTCCAAGATTCATTGCTTTTTATCTTCCCCAGTTTTATCCCACTCCCTACAACGACGCCTGGTGGGGTAAAGGCTTCACCGAGTGGACAAACGTAGTCAAAGGCCGGCCACGCTTTCGCGGCCATTATCAACCTCATCTGCCCGCCGATCTGGGCTTCTACGATCTGCGCTTGTCAGAGACGCGCGAGGCTCAGGCAGAGCTCGCGAAGCAATTCGGTGTCTACGGATTCTGCTACTACCACTATTGGTTTTCCGGCAAACGGATACTGGAACGTCCGCTCGATGAAGTCCTGGCTTCTGGTAAACCGGATTTTCCTTTCTGCATCTGCTGGGCGAATGAGACCTGGAAAAAGTCCTGGATTGGCCGCAACACCGTAACTTTGCTGGAGCAGACCTTCTCCTTCGAGGACGATCTGGCCCACATTCGCCACCTCCTTCCAGTGCTGGCAGACAGCCGCTACATCCGTATCGAGGGTAGGCCGCTGCTTCTTGTGTATCGGGTCGAATTGCTGCCGGAGCCCCGAAAGACCGCGGAAATCTGGAGGAACGAAGCCATCAAGGCTGGTTTAGGCGACCTCTTCCTGGTCAACGTGCAAAGTACCTATCTCCCCCAGGGAACGAGCCCAGACACCGTGGGCTTTGACGCGGCGATGCGCTTTGAACCCCGGGCACAACCCGCGGCCCCGGCGATCGTTCGTGCCTGGCGAACCCTCAAGTCGCCCATTCACAACGATCGCTTCACTCCTTACGAGCAGCTCTATCGCCACTGGAGAGATGCTCCGCAGCCCCTCTATCGTCACTTCGAATGCGTGACCCCTATGTGGGACAACACCGCTCGCCGGCCAAGAAGAGCCGGAATCATTCACGGTTCTACTCCGGAACTATATGAGCGCTGGCTGGCCCATGCGGTCGAGCGTTCGACTCCGGACCGCGACCATCAACGATGGGTTTTTATCAACGCCTGGAATGAATGGGGTGAGGGATGTCATCTGGAGCCCTGCCAAAAATGGGGCACGGCTTATCTTGAAGCTACGAGCGCGTGTATCAGCAGACCGCTGCAGAGTGATCACAAAGCTATCTTCTTCAATGATTCTGAAACCGGCATCTGTCAGTGCACGCAGCAGCGACTGATTCTTGTCCTCGCCGATCAGGCGGGCATGTGTTTCCATGATGATGACGTCGGCCTTTTTCAGCACTTCGATTTCCTGACAGACCAGATCGTATTCTTTACCCTCAATGTCACACACCAGGGAAAACTTGCCAAACCCATGCTCTGTCACCAGCCTGCCCAGCTGGACTGCTTTAACGGTGACTGGCTGCTCCGTTCCATACAATTGCGTGCCGTTCGACTCAATGGAATTGGAAGCCAGATCCACCGTAGGACAAAATGTGACTGCATCCACGCCATAGGCGATGGCGCGGTTCACTATCTCAAATGCGCAGTGATTCGACTCCTTGTTCAACTGCAACTGGGGAATGGCGAGCGGATTTGCCTCCACCACCACGTGGGCCGTGGGGTCAGCGAGAAGTTTGTTGGTGATGCAAGCCACCACTCCCAAAGCTCCACCCAACTCGATGACCGGTAGATCCCGCCGCAGGTGCTTTTTGACCGCGCGGCGCTCGGGCAATTCATACTGGCCATCCAGAAGGAAGAGTTTGGTGAGCGAGTCAGGGATAGTCTGCAGGCTGAAGTTGCATCCGTCCAGGTCCGCACTCTTCTTATGAGCCATCGCCTTTAACCGCAACCGGAGCCACAGGCTATTGTGGATCTCTCGGATAACAGCCTGAGGTCCTTCGGTTTCGAGCAGGTGCTTGGTCTTGGCAAGTCTTCGTGTCAGCATTTCACAATCCCTTTTGAGTGTACCGGGTTGGCGTCGGGGGCATTGAAGAGCAGCGCTTGCCGCGCCGTCTCTTTCCAGATCCGCTTATCCTGCAAATCGGCCCGCAGGCGCCGGACCGACCGCAACAGCCATAATCGATAGAGCAGCCGGTCGGTGAAGCTACCCGTACGTTTGACGAAGAGCGACTGGGCCCGGAGAGCATTGCGAAAGCGCCATATCGGTCGAGCATTCAGATCGCTTTCCGCCAGATCGTGCTGCAGGACCGCATGCAGCACATACACGCGGCGGCCACTGATGCATAGGGCATGGAAAACGGCGTGATCCAGATAGTCCAGCCAGAACTCTTTGGGAAAACCGCCAATGGATCGCAGCCCGGGCACATTCAGGGTGGAACCGGAATTGTAGGCACTCACCCGGCCCTGCTGTATACCGGCAGCTCGTGGCCTAGCGTTTGCACATAATTTCGGAATTGATGGCGGAGGAAATCGAGGAAGTGTTCTGCCGGTGAGAGAATCGTTCCCCGCACCATCAGCTTGGGGACAATTGCCGCCACATTGTCCTCCGGTCCGCAAAGTATTGGCGCAATCAATCAACTCGGCGAGAAATTCACTGGTGAGAATGTGTCCTGATCCAGCAGCAGCAGCCATTCATAGCCGGTATCCTCGGCGCGTGAGAGGGCGTAGTTGTAAGCTGCGGTCAAGCCTCCGTTCGCCGGATCATGCACATAGTGAAGGGTAAAGTCCTCTATATCTGGTGGCTTTCGGCAGAGTTGTCATAGATAACCAGCGAGAAGTGGCTAGCCATCGCAGGATCGCCGTTAAGAATTGCGACGTAAGGGAGAGTAGAGCGTTGCTTTCGCGTGGCGATTGTTCATAAAGAGCGACAACCGCTAAGATCCGGCATCCTGAGTTCACGCGAGGCACAATTAGGTTTGCTGCACGCGCCAGTATACCAGTCGCAATGCGTAATCTTCCTCTCTCCCCGTTAGAGTGCAAAGAGTGCTTGAGGACCGGCGTCCGGGAGGGCATAATAGGGCCCACAAGAACTTGCTAATGATGGAAGCTGTATCGGAACTACGCCGGCGTGCGGCCGCAGGGCAAGGTTTAGGAGTTAAACCAAGGCTGGAATGCGCGTATTGACGGGAACCATGATCGCGGTGGGACTGGGATTCTGCGTTGCCGGTTGCGGCCTCAGCTATGCTCCTCTCCCTGCCGGCGCAACTGCGGGACGAACCGGACTCTACGACTATTCTCCGTCCGTCATACAAACCGGGAATGTGCTGCAGTCCTGGTGGTGCGGCTCGGCCTACAATCCCAATAACACGGCGCAGTTCTCCGACACTATCCAGTATCAGTCTGTCGACATGTCCACTCATGCGCAGTACGGGCCGGTGACGGTACTGAGCGAAACCCCGGGCGCGTGGGATTCCGTATACACCTGTAATCCGAAGGTCGTTCAGGGCTCCTTCGCCAATCCGCTCAACGATGGCGAGAGCTTTGCCTATGCCATGTACTATGTCGCAACCGGCGCCGTCAGCGGGACTAACAACTTTATCGGAGTTGCTTTTTCCAACGACGGCATCTCCTGGAAGAAATTTCCTTATCCAGTCATCTCGCCGGAAACCTCGGATGGCTACGGTGTGGGCCAACCCGCGCTCTATAACAACGATCACCGTGGAGCCATCCGGATCTTCTATGAGGACAGCAGCATTTACGTCCACCACGTGGAGGCGATATCGAGCGATGGAGTGCACTTTACTACCCTTGGCACGCTGACCACCAACGGATTGGATCCAAACTGCCCCACCTGGGGCGACATGGCTTACGACCCGGGGACCGGCTATTGGTACGCCGGCTTTAATACGCCTCCCCGCGACCCGTCGACCACGGGCGGGGTGACGGAGCGGGGTTCGTACGGCATCCAGCTGTACCGGATCCAGGATGCATCCCTCTTAACCGGGGCCACCCCCTGGCAGATGCTCACCACCGTCGACACCAGCCTGACCGGCTACGAAGCGAATTTTCTCCCCGGGTTCGTGCGCGACATGTACGGTAATCTGATTGCCGGTTCGGGGATACAGCTATATAACTCCATATCGGATCCGCCGCCGCCGTGGAATGCGTCTCCCCAGGCCGCCGGTACATCCGGGGATGTTGCAAACTGGAAGATATCTCCGGTTGCGTGGATGCCCAACCATCCCTTGATCGCGTTCAATCGATACTTCAACCAAACCTCACACGAGGTCACGACGGGATGGATCGATCCCAATGGCGGGTTCACTCTGGAATCTACCCTCGGACATCTTTACCAAAGTCCGCAACAGGGCGCGACGGTCCCTTTCTATGGCTGCAAGGACGGGTCTACGGACTATTTCGTCTCACTCGATAATGCCTGCGAAGGCTCTCGCATTATCGGCGTGAATGGTTACGGCTACTCCCGGCCGGTTGACGGTCTTAACCTGGTCGCTTTGTACCGCTGCAGCAGCGGCCACGATCGTTTCTTGAGTACTGATCCCAAATGCGAAGGCCAAACCACCCAGGAGCTTCTGGGCTACGTCCTTCCGTAGTCTCTATCGAATTCCTCGGGGATGAAACGGCCGGGCGCACAACGATGTTAAGAATCTTGGCCTTGCCACCAACCCGGGTGCCCCATATCTCGCTCGTTTTTCGCGAGATGTGGGGGGCGGCCGTTGGTCGCCCCTTTACAACCTGGACAGATATCGGTCGCAGTGCAGTGGTATCCCACATCTCGCGAAAAACGAGCGGTATATGGGGCATCCGGGTTGGTGGCAACGCCAATTGCAGGACGCTTTGTTGCATCACAAGATAAATGTCCATCTGTGTGACGCACTACACTAGCGTCTCTGCCAGATAGAAATGGTCCCGAAGGTTTCGCGCGGCTCGTATTTGTCGTGAATGTAGTCGTCCAGGACCGTGACTCCGCTGCTCTTCGAGCTGTCATTAGGTTCGCGTATTAAGTCAAACTCTGAATCGAGTGTGATGTATGGCGGCGGATTCCGCTCCAGCTCGCGGATCATCTGCGTCTGAATGTCTAATCTATTTTGCAAATCAGGGTCGAAATGGGACCAATGGGTTGCGGGCAGGCGCTCGGTCGCGAAATAGATGATGTTGTCGTTGGCAAATACTCTGTCGTGGTGCTTCAGCCCCGAATAGAGCGGCTGACCTGGCTGGGTATGGCTGCTGATAAATTCGACTGCGTGAATGCGGTCGTCTTCCGGTAAAAAACAAACCCCGCGGGTGAGAGGATTTGCAAACTTGCACCAGGCCGTCTCTATGTCTGTGTGGGGCTTTTGGGCAACGGATAAGAACCTCAGTTGCTCGAGTCTTATTTCGTGGAGGCTCGACCAGGCGGCTGGTACGAACGAAAGCACCATAAGGCAGGTGATCAGTACCCGGACAGGGCGAGCAAAAGTCGAGCGGTGCTGGAATAGCACGGCAATGAGCAGGAGCGACGGGATGATGGCGAGATATAGTTGGCCCGGGCTCACGCGAACCAGGCCTTTGAGGTACATCACCACCAGAAGAAGGCCAAATGCGAGCAAGAAACCGCGCCACCTCCGTCCCTGGGAACTGGGTTCGGCATCGCGCTGTATCAGGGCATAAAGTGAGATCGCGGCAATCGCGAGAGGGAGGTAAATTCCCAGGTTCTCGAGCTCTTTCAAAGTCATGCCCGGGAAAGGAAGATGGCGTCCGGCGAAATAATACCTGCGGGGGAAGAGAATGACGTCATGAATCAGGGCAGCGACAGGCGCAACAGACAAATAGTAGAGCGCGGGCGGAAGTGTCAAAACAGAAAAGCCAAGCAGATACGGCCAGAACGTAGAGGCGAAAAGGCGCAGTCGGTTCGCGGTGCCTTTGGATTGCTGATAAATGGCGATCGCAATCGCGCAAACATGGATGCCAAACAGCGCAATACCGGTGTCGTAACGGAATAATGAAGCCACTCCGGAAATGGCGCCTGCGGCCAGCATCCGCCTGGTTGAAACTCGGCCTGTAAAGACCGGGAGAATCAAGGCTGTGCCAACTAAATTGAGCAGCGACACCGGGGTGATCGCGTAACCGAATCCATTCAGCCCGAAGAACCACATGACGGTGATGATGGTTATGAAAATGGTGATGGATTTGCGGCAATAGGAGGAAGCAATGGCGTAGACCGCCGCGGCTACCAGCGCCTTGAAAAACAGGTCGAACATCCGCTCAGCCAGGAGGGAGGTTCCAAAAACGTTGAACAGGCCGGCGAGAATGTAGGCTTCTGCCGGGCCATAGATAAAATAAAAGTCGCGATGAGGAATTTGTCCCGCTGCAACCCGCATCGCGCCCGTGAGCATGATTCCTTCATCGTACATACCGGGCCGCCGGGGCATGCCAAAAAATAGAACGAGGTAAGATATCAGAAAAATGACTGCGAGCTGCATCAGAAGCGCGCGTAAAGTTTCGCGTCGCTCGTTGCCGCTGATTTCGGGGGATGAATCCACTTTGCGAATCCTCGCGGTGCAAAGATAAGAGCGTAGCTTATCGGCCGTCTGCGCAACAACTATTTTAGGGACGGGAAGGTCCTTCCACCAGATGAAAGCCACTATCTCGGTCGCTCTTTGCACGTATAACGGTGAGCGATTTCTGAGCCGGCAATTGACCAGCATTCAGCAACAAACAATATCGCCCTATGAGTTGATTGTTTGTGACGATTGCTCCACTGACAGCACTATCGAGATCGTGCGCGCGTTTGCCGCATCGGTTGCATTTCCGGTGAGGATGACCCGCAATGAACACAACCTTGGTTTCGTCGCCAATTTCGAACGTGCGATCCGGCTTTGCCAGGGGGACCTGATTGCGCTGTGCGACCAGGATGATATCTGGTATCCCATCCGTCTTGAGCGCTCGCTCGAGGAATTCACGGCGGATCCCGAAGTGGGGTTTGTCTTTTCCGACGCAGACATCATTGATGATCAGGATCAGCCCGCGGGAATGCAACTGTGGACGAGCTTTGGCTTCGTCGGCAAACGAAAGGAGCAAATGTTTTCGGGTGACTATACCGTTTTGGTCAAGAATCGGTTTGTGACCGGAGCGACCGTCATGTTTCGCAGCCGGCTTACGCGAAAACTGTCTCCCCATCGGGTCGGGGTGGCTTCACGACGAGTGGATCGTTGCCATTGCGGCCGCGGTCGCGGGAGTGAAGCCGATCGACTCAGCGCTGATTCGCTACCGCAGGCACGCGTCACAGCAAGTAGGTTTACGTCCAGCCCCAAGCTTTCAGCAAAGGAATCAAAGGCACTGGAGCGAGCTTTCCAGGCAGATAGGATTGCTGGAAGAAATCTGCAGCCGATTGTCTCAGCAATCGTTGAGCCCACAGGGAGAGGCGCTTTATTCCTGCTACCAGGCGCATTTGCGCTTCGCCCGTTTTCGCTACCAGCTTCCTGAGCGGCGGCTTGCACGATTGAGCCCTATGCTTGCGCAATCTGCAAGCTATTCATCCTGCGGCTCGGGCCTGTTCAGCATGGCAACGGATCTTGTGCTCAGCAAGTAGTAGTACACGTCTCCGGTCGATTCGCGCATACGTTGCTACTCGATCACGGCGATCTTGGCTTGCTTGCCGACGCGGATGGCGATCCGTGCAGGCCGCTTTTCCAGATGGATCGTGCTTATTCGAAGAGGTCACGCCGTCGATGTCGACTCCAGCGGTCACCTGCCTCTCTGCTTCCGTGCGCGAACTCTTCAGGCCCAGGGCGACCAGCAACTTGGCAACATTAATGTCGCACGGGATGGCACTGATCGTTCAGCGCCAAGCGTCCAGCGAGGCGGCAACCGCGACCTGCCTGCAAATCCACCGCGACCTCTTCCGCCACGGCTTCGACGTTTCGCTGCTGGAACTGCATGGCCCAATCCTCATCGGCTTTGCGCGCGGCGGCCTCGGAATGAAATCCGGCGACGATGGTGCGCGCCAGCCTCTTCTTGGCTTCCATGGGGTGCAGGGCGCCGCTGGCAACATCGCTCTGCATCTGTTCAATCTCGCTCTGCCGCAGGTCGGTCAGGAAAATCCAGTACCGCCACATCAGCTCATCGGAGATGGACATCAGCTTGCCATACATCTCCTGGGCCGGCTCGTGAATGCCGATCGCGTTGCCCAGGGACTTCGACATCTTCTGCACTCCATCCAGACCTTCGATAATCGGTGTCATCAGGACGATCTGGGATGGTTGGTTGTAGTGCCGCTGCAGTTCCCGCCCGATCAGCAGGTTGAACCTCTGGTCCGTGCCGCCGAGTTCCACATCCGCTCGCAGAGCCACGGAGTCGTATCCTTGCGCAAGCGGATAGAGCATCTCATGCAGAGAGATCGGCTGTTCGTTGTTGAACCGGCGATGGAATTCCTCGCGCTCCAGCATCTGGGAGACGGTAAATCGTGCGGCCAGGCGAATGATGCCTTCAAATCCCAGGGTCGATAGCCATTCCGAGTTGAAGCGAACCTCGGTTTTGTCCCGGTCGAGGATTTTGAAAACCTGATCGGTGTAGGTTTTTGCATTCTGGGTAATTTCTTCGCTGGTGAGCGGCTTACGCGTGACCGAGCGGCCCGTAGGATCGCCGATCAGCGAGGTGAAGTCGCCAATGAGGAAAGATGACCTGGTGGCCGAGATCCTGAAAGTGCTTGAGCTTGCGCATCAGCACGGTGTGGCCCAGATGCAAATCGGGCGCGGTGGGGTCAAATCCCGCCTTGACGCGCAGAGGCTGGCCGGTTTTCCGCGAAAGTCTCCAGACGCTCTCGCAAGATCGGAGACCCGGATGATTTCAGCCGCGCCCTTCTGCAGGTAGTCCAGCTGCTCATCCACCGGCGCGAAGTCAAAGTTAGCCATGTCTTCAGCAGTATAAGGTTTCAGGCAAAATGGGAGAAGGCCATGCCAGACGATTGGGACATCGCGCGGTTGCGCGCGGAGACCGCGGGCTGCGAGCAGTCGGTCTTCTTCAATAATGCCGGCGCGAGCCTGCAGCCGCGGCCCGTGGTCGCGCGGGTGATCGAGCATCTTCGGCTGGAAGAACAGGTAGGTGGCTACGAGGCGGCCGACCGTGTGGCCGCTGAACTCGAGGGGCTATACGGCAGCGTGGCCCGGCTGTTGCACTGCGCTCCGGAAGAGATCGCGCTGCAGGAGAACGCGACCCGGGCCTGGGAAATGGCCTTTTACGCGCTGCGCTTCGCCGCCGGCGATCGCATCGTGACCTCGGCCAACGAATACGCCAGCAACTACATCGCATTTCTGCAGGTAGCGCAGCGTACCGGTGCGCGAAATCTGCGTCGTGGAAAGCGACCAGGCCGGCGAGGTGGACCTGGAGGCTTTGCGCAGGCTGCTCGACGATCGGGTCAAGTTGATCGCGCTCACCCACGTGCCCACCAATGGCGGCCTGGTACAGCCGGCAGCGCAGGTGGGCGAGCTGGCCCGGCGAGCCGGCATTCCATTCCTGCTCGATGCCACCCAGTCGGCGGGGCAGATGCACCTGGACGTCGATGCCCTGGGGTGCGATATGCTGTGCGCGACCGGGCGCAAATACCTCAGGGGCCCGCGCGGTACCGGGTTTCTCTACGTGCGCAGTGCGATGCTCGAGCAGATGGAACCGCCCCTGCTGGATCTGCACGCAGCCACCTGGGTTGCGCAAGACAAGTTTGAGGTTCGCAGCGACGCCAGGAAATTCGAAACCTGGGAATCGGCCGCGGCCACCCGGCTGGGATTAGGCGTAGCCATCGAATACGCGTTGGCGTTGGGTCTCAAGAAGATCGAGCGCCGGGTTCAGGGTTTGGCCGCCCTGTTGCGGGAGCGGCTGGCCGAGGTGACAGGCGTGACGGTGCGAGACCTGGGCCGGGTTCGCTGCGGCATCGTGACCTTTACCTGCGAGGGTCATGCGGCTGGAGAAGTGATGCAGTGGCTGCAGGACCAACGGCATCGCGGTGCGGATTTCTGAGCGGTCTTCCACCCTCATCGACATGGAGCGGCGGAGATCTGCGATGAGTTGGTGAGGGCCTCGCGTGCATTACTACAACACGGAATGGGAGATCGAGCGCCTCTGCCAGGCGCTGAGGCTATGAAGCACTGAGGTCCTGACGATGGATGCGGAACGTCTACGGGAATACTTGCTGCGCTTGCCGCACGTGGTCGAAACCATGCAATGGGGTGCAAACCTGGTCTTCTGGGTGGGGGACAAGGCGATCGGCGGCAAGATGTTTGCTCTCATCAATCTTGACGATGACCAGAGGGCGGTACTCTCCTTTGCCGCCGGGCCGGAACGATATGCCGAGTTGCTGGAAACCGAAGGTGTTGTTCCCGCCCCTTATCTGGCGCGGGCCCATTGGGTGGCGATCACAGCATTGGGGAGTCTTTCGCAGCAGCGAACTGGAAGAACTGCTCGAATCTGGGCGCCGCTTGATCTACGACAAACTGCCCCGGAAAACCAGGGAATGTGCTGGCCATGCCGCCGGCAACGCAGCGAAAGCTGGTGAGGGATCGAAAGAAGGCATGCTCGGCAAGCGGTTTCAAGAACTTCGATCCGTCACGGAACCATGGGTGCCCCACATCTCGATTCTGTGACATTGGGTTCCGGGCCCTTGTGGCTATCCTCGAAGCGCACCGCAGTCGTCCAACTGCGCAGAAATTCGGGCACCTCACTCGTTGTTGAGTGCATCGTGCGCGAGCTGCAGCGAACGGGCAATTTGTACAATGAATAGACCAGGAGACGGTGAATGAAATCAGGGGCTCTGCGGCTGGTCTGCCTGTTGGTCATCGTGGTCTCGCTGCATCCCGCTCGGGGCCCAGAACGAAGACGGTGCGGCCAACCAGAAGAAGGCCCGGGCGACCCTGGATGCCATGGTTGCCGCCCTGGGCGGCCAGAGATGGCTCACCCTCATCAGCACCATGCAGCAGGGCCGGACCTCCGGCTTCTACCAGGGCAAGCCCACCGGCGCGACCTCAGAATTCTACGAAATCCAGAAATTTCCCGACCAGACCCGCATCGAGCTGGGCAAGAAACGCGACGTGTTTGAGATCATTTCCGGAGATCAAGCCTGGGAAGTCACCTACAAGGGCAAGAAGGAGCTGCCCAAGGACCAGGTTCAGGAACTCATCCGGCGTCGCGACCATTCCATCCGGACTGCGATACCGTCTGGCTCAACGACCCCAGGACAGTCCTCATTTATGGCGGCCAAAACCTGGTGGAGCGCCATCTGGCCGATCAAACCACGCTCATCAATGCAGACAATGACAGCATCACCATCCAGACCGATGCCGAGACCCACTTGCCCCTGCGGCGGAGCTACCAATGGCGCGATCCGCTTTACAAGGACAAAAATACAGACGCCGAAGAATATGACGACTACCACGCTGGTGGACGGCCTGCCCACTCGCCTATACCCTCACCCGCTATCACAACGGCGACATGACCAATCAGCGGTTCCTCTCCCGCGCGGCCTACGATGTTCCGGTGACGCCGGACATGTTTAATCCTGACCAGGCCGCGGCTAAAATCAAGAAATAGCCACATGAATGCTCTACAATATGCCCTGCGACCATGGAAGACGAGAATCCCAGGCCGGAGCCGCGTGGGCGGGCTGGATATACGCCAGATCATGGCGATTCTGCCCCACCGTTATCCCTTTCTCCTGATTGACCGCATCCTCGAAAGCAGCCGCAAAAAGCGCATCGTGGCAATCAAGAACGTGACCATCAACGAGCCATTTTTCCAGGGCCATTTTCCTGACTACGCCATCATGCCGGGAGTGCTGATGGTGGAAGCAATCGCCCAGGCAGGTGGGGTGCTGCTGCTCCCCGAGGTTCCGGATCATGAAAACAAGCTGTTGGTCTTCTCCGGTATCGACCGTGCTCGCTTTCGCAGACCGGTGACGCCTGGCGATCAGCTGCGCATTGAAGTGGATGTGTTGAACTGGAGGCCCCTGGCCGCGCGGCATTGAGGGCAAGGTCTACGTAGAAGGCAAGCTGGCGTGTGAAGCCACCATCCTGTGCGCGGTGGTGCCCCGGCCATCCCGCATTGGCAATGACAAACCGGATAGGACCGGTTGCTCCGGCTGCGGAGGATCCGGCTCCCTGGAGACGGTGAGTCACGAGTGAGCATTCACCCAACAGCCATCGTGGCTGCTACGGCTTCTATTCCTGAGTCCTGTAACGTGGGCCCCTATTGCACCATCGGTCCTGATGTCGACCTGGGTGAGGACTGCGAACTGGTTTCCCACGTCGTTCTCGACGGCAAGACCCGCCTGGGCGCTCGGAACCGCGTCTACTCCTTTGCCTGCCTGGGCGTCGCGCCCCAGGATCTCAAGTACCGCGGTGAGCCCACCGCCCTCGAAATCGGCGACGACAACACCATCCGCGAATGTGTGACCATCTCCCGGGGAACCAGGGGCGGCGGCGGCACTACCCGGGTGGGCAGCCACTGCCTGATCATGGCCTATACCCATATAGGTCACGACAGCACCATCGGCAACCACTGCATTCTGGCCAATGGCGCCACCCTGGCCGGCCACGTCACGGTGGAGGACCACGCCAGTGTGGGCGCGCTCTGCCCCGTGCACCAGTACTGCGCTATCGGGAAATATGCCTACGTAGGCGGCGGCACCACCATCACCCAGGATGTTCTGCCCTTCTCGCTGACTTCGGCCAAGCGCGAGACCCACGCCTACAGCCTCAATCGCATCGGCCTCGAGCGTTCCGGCTTCAGCGAGCAGCAGCTGCGCGCCCTGCAGCATGCTTACCGCGTCCTGCTGGCCGCCAGGCTGAATACCTCCCAGGCGCTGGAGCGTTTGCGCGGCGAGGGCGAGCTGGACGCCTGCGTGGCTTACCTGGTCGCGTTTATCGAGCGTTCCCAGCGGGGCGTCATCAAGTAGGAGCGGCGTGAAACCAGAACCGATCACCAGGCTGGGTCTGATTGCCGGCAATGGGCGATTTCCGTTTCTGCTGCTCGATGCCGCGCGCGCTCATGGCGTTGAGGTAGTCGTCGCCGCCATCAAAGAAGAAACCGAACCGGAGATGGATGCGCGGGCCGCGGCCGACCCCGGCATCCGGGTGCATTGGCTCTCCCTGGGGGAGCTGTCGCGATTGATCGAGACCTTCCGCCGCGAAGGCGTAACCCGGGCCGTGATGGCCGGCCAGGTCAAGCACAAGCAGATCTTCTCCAGCATTCGCCCCGACTGGCGGCTGGCCAAGCTGCTGTTGAATCTGCGCACCCGCAACACAGACATGCTGCTGGGCGCGGTGGCCAAGGTACTGAGCGATGAAGGGATTGAGCTGATCTCGTCCACCGCCTACCTGGAGCCGCTGTTGGCGCGGCCGGGAGTGTTGACGGCGCGTGCGCCCACGGCGGAAGAGCAGCAGGATCTGGCCTACGGACGCCAGGTGGCCGCCGCTCTCGCCGGCTTTGACATTGGCCAGACCGTGGTAGTCGCTGGGCAGGCCTGTGTCGCGGTCGAGGCGATGGAGGGTACCGATGCCACCATCGCGCGCGCCGGAGCCATCCTGCGCACTCTGGAGGCCGAGGGCGAGGCTTCTACACTGCCACAGGCGGTTGAGTGTGGTCAAGGTGGCCAAGCCGAATCAGGATATGCGTTTCGATGTGCCGGTCATTGGGTCCGGCACCATTGAGGCCATGCGCCTGGCCGGAGCGACTTGCCTTTCGATTGAAGCCGGCCGCACCCTGATCTTCGACCTGGACGAGGTTCAGCAGCTGGCCGCGCGCTGCCGGCATCGCGATCATCGCCGTGTGAGCTGGACAGGGAAAGACGAAAGCGGTCTAATCAGAGTGCGGAGATTCCCGTGAAAACATCGAGAGTCGCATTCGTCGCAGTCCTGGTGGTTCTGCTCGCTGGCGCCGCCTTGAGTATCCGCGGAAAAGCGGATGATACGGCCCTGCCGCAAGCCGGTCAGATGGCCCCCAACTTTACCCTGCCATCGCAGGATGGTTCCAACATCAGTCTCGACAGTTTTCGCGGCAAGTGGGTGGTGCTCTATTTCTATCCCAAGGACATGACCACCGGCTGCACCATTGAAGCCCACAACTTCCAGCAGGACATGGACAAATATCAGAAACTGGATGCCGTGGTGGTGGGTGTGAGTGTTGACTCGACCGGCAGCCACAAGGAATTCTGTGCCAAGGAAGGGCTAAGCTTCAAGCTGCTGAGCGACCAGGACAAGAAAGTCGTGGCGCAGTATGGCTCGATGGCCGACTACATGGGCGTGAAGATGGCCAAGCGCAACACCTTTCTGATCGATCCCCAGGGCAAGATCGTCCAGGTGTGGACCGGCGTAAACCCCCAGCAGCACAGCGCAGCAGGTCCTGGCAGCGCTGAACGGCTACGAGAAGAAGTAGCCAAACCGGACCGCAACAAACGGGACATCTCTCCCAGCACAAATCGATGGGTGGGAGCGCTGCCTCGCCCTTTGTCATCGACCGAGCGGAGGATCGCGGTGCAGCGGATTTCTGCCGTGGAGACGTTTTCGACAGTGTCCATGGGTCTTCGCCCATTCAAGAGGATGAAGCATGGGCTTCTTCAGCCACTACTTCGATGGAAGCTCTCACGCAGCCCTCTGTTATCCCGGCCATACTGACGAAACCAACTGTTTCCACACCCCAAAAACCTCCAGACGCAAAAAAGCCCGGCTGCCAGCCGGGCTCTTTTGCTTGCCTGTTTTTGTTAAGAACTACTTCTTAGCTGACTTCTTCTTAGCTGCCTTTTTCGCCGGAGCCTTCTTAGCTGCCTTCTTGGCCGACGACTTCTTTGCTGCCTTCTTAGCTGGAGACTTCTTTGCCGCCGACTTCTTGGTTGCTGCTTTCTTCACTGCCAAAGGAATACCTCGTTTGATGGTAGATTTTTTGCTACTGGCGCTTTTCTTGTTGCCGACCGCTTTCGCAGCCTTTCTGCCGCTTTTCGCGCCTTTGCTGCTCTTCTTCGCGGCAGATTTTGTGGCGGCCTTTTTGGCCGGAGCTTTGGCCGGAGCTTTCGTCGCTGCGGCCTTCGCCGGCTGGAGGCGGGGCAACGGTCTTCTTCGCCGCAGCCTTTTTGGCCGGGGCTTTCTTGGCCGGCGGTGCGGGCGGCACGCTCACCGGCGGGGTGAGCAACTCACGATAGGAGTGGAGGAGACGATGATGCTTACTTCTTCTTCCTCTTCGTCATCATCATCGAAGCCGTCTTCGAGCTCATCCGGGTACTCGTCTGCCTCGGCTTCAAACTCATTTTCAGCGTGTGCGTACAGCTTGATGTTCATCCTGCATTCTTATGCCTCCAAGGCTTTGGTTGCTACGGATTCGGATCGCAGAGAACCGCTTTCCATAATACTTGCCTGCGGCGCGGATTATAGCAACAGCATGCAACGGGATGCCAATGAACGCAAGTGTGAATTAAGTTTCTTTTCCGTTCTTCGCGCTGGCATGCGTGCCGGACGCTGTGCGCGCAGGCGGTTTATGCTTTGCCGCCGCGCTCGTCCGATGCTTGCGTGGATTTGCTGCTGCGGCTCACTTGGGCTGGCTCGGCCACATAGAGACGACGGCCCGGTTCCAATCGCGCCGCGCTCAGATGATTCCAGCGGCGAAGCTGCTGCACGGTGACGTTGAAGCGATCGGCCACCGTCACCAGCGTGTCGCCGTGTTCGACCTTGTAAAGCGTGAGCCGGGATTTGCTGGAAGACGCAGGGGGCACCGGAATGATGAGCGAATCGGTGGAGGAAAGATCCTCGCCCGGTTCCAACTGGTTGACAAAGACGATCTCCGACGCAGTGACATGGTAATCGCGAGCCACGGTTTCCAGCGTTTCTCCGGCAACCACCTTGTGAAACCGCCATTGATTCCGCTTATCCGCGGGGATTTCGGCAATGCGCTTCTCATACAGATCTTTGCTGCCGGCAGGCAGATGCAGCTCGAAGGGAGCGTCGGCGGGCGTGCTCATGCGCAGCAGGCTGGGATTGAGGTCCGCGATTTCCTGAACCGGCGCTTCCACCAGGTCGGAGACCAGGCGCAGGTCCACACTGTAGTCGGTGGTGACGGTGTCGGTGACCAGCGGCGGGTCGGGCGCGAGCGACTGCAGTCCGTACTGCTGCAGGATTTTTCGCCATGATCGCGGCCGCAATGATGATGGGAACGTAATTCTTGGTTTCCTGGGGCAGCGCGTTGCGCCGATAAAGCTCCCAGAAGTCGGCATAGCCGGTGCGCTCCACTGCCTTCTGTACGTTGCCCGGACCCCAGTCGTACGCCGCCATGGCCAGATACCAATCGCCCAATTGGGCGTACAGCACCTTCATGTAGCGAGCGTAGGCGTGGGTGGATTTTTCCGGATCGAAGCGCTCGTCGTACCAGCCATTGCGGCTGAGACCATAGGACGCCATAGGGCATGAACTGCCACATGCCGCCGGCCCCCGAGCGGCCATTCACGATCTGCGGTTGAAAGCCGGATTCGGCCACCGCCTGGTAAATCAGATCCTGGGGAACTTTCTCTTCCGCCAGCACCGCCGCGATCATGGCATGATAGCGGCCCGCGCGCTCCAGCGAACGCATCAGCGTGCCCCGCCCCTTGGAAGAAAAATAGCTGATGTAGCCGGCCACGGGATCGTTGATCACCAGCGGCAGATCGGACTGCGTGGTCTTGAGTTCTGCAATCGCCTGCGCCTTGACGGTCGGGTCCACGGGGAAAGTGACATCGTTGGCGATATCCACCGGAGCCGGTTCAATCTTGGGCGCAAATCCATTTCCCTGCTTGAGCGCCTCCATCTCCAGCGTATTGACCGCATCGATCACGCGGTCGAACTCATCCCGCAGCTGGGGTTGGGTCCGCAGGTCGAAATTGCTGGTCAGCATCAGGTCCACGGCGCGATCGAAGTCTGCCTTGGCGGTCTGCAGTTTGCCCGCGTGGTAATTCGTCACACCGCTCTGATAAGCCACTTCGACTGCGTCGATCAGGGCCTGTACCTGGGGGCTGGCGGGAGGGACGGCGGGAGCTGCGGATGCGTTGCGCCTGGGCGGCCGAGGGTTCGGAGGGCTTGAGGGCGGGAGCCGTAGCCTGGGGCGATTTCGCCGGCCCCTTGGTCACACCGTCCTCCGGCACACACCCGGTAAGCAGCAGCGGGGCCGCGGCAAGCACCAGAAGGAACACTCTGGGAGCGATAATCAACCCTCCACTATTCAATCCTTCCACAGCTGCCTGACAACATGGTATTGACCTTGATTGTATTGCCCGGAGCCCTCCAGTGTGAATGATAAGATCGGGTGAGAGACCTTCCTCTCGTTCATCAACTGAGTCGTCACCCGCCGATCGGCATCCCTTCATGGATAGCAAGCACATCCGCAATTTCGCCATCATCGCCCACATTGACCACGGCAAATCCACGCTCTCGGACCGGTTGCTGGAGCTGACCGGCTCGCTGACGGCGCGGGAGATGCAGGCCCAGGTGCTGGATGCGATGGATCTGGAACGGGAACGCGGCATCACCATCAAGGCCCATGCCGTGCGCATGAACTACCTCGCCCACGATGGCGAAATGTACCAGTTAAATCTTCTGGATACGCCCGGGCACGTCGATTTCTCCTACGAGGTTTCCCGTTCCCTGGCCTGCTGTGAGGGCGCGCTGCTGGTGGTGGACGCCTCCCAGGGCGTGGAGGCCCAGACCCTCGCCAATGCGCACCTGGCAATTAATAACGGCCTGGACATGATTCCGGTGATCAATAAAATCGACCTGCCCAGCGCGGACGTTTTGCGCACCCAGGAAATGATCGAGTCCACCGTAGGATTGGACGCCACCGATGCGCTTCCGGTGAGTGCCAAAACGGGACTCGGCGTTCCCGAAGTGCTGGAAGCCATCGTGCGCCGTTTGCCCCCGCCCGTCGGGAGACGCGGAAGCGCCCCTGCAGGCCCTGATCTTCGACTGCCATTTTGATCCTTATCGCGGCGTGATCGTGTTGTGCCGCGTGATCCATGGCATTTTGCGCAAGGGTGCGAAGATCCGGCTCATGTCCAATGGCCGGGTATTCGATGTGGAAGCCGTCGGTGTCCTGACCCCGAAGCCGGTGGAGATCGAACAGCTGTCAGCCGGCGAAGTGGGCTTTTTTTCCGCGACCATCAAGAATGTCGCCGACACCAAGATCGGGGACACGGTCACCGAGGATGCGCGTCCGGCGGCGGCGCCGCTGCCCGGCTTCAAAGACATCCAGTCGATGGTTTTTGCCGGGCTCTACACCGTGGATTCGCATGAGCACACGTTGCTGCGTGACGCGCTCGAGAAGCTGCGGCTGAACGACTCCTCTTTCTTCTTCGAGCCCGAGAGCTCGGTCGCCCTGGGATTTGGCTTTCGCTGTGGTTTCCTGGGGCTGCTGCACATGGAGATTATTCAGGAGCGCCTGGAGCGCGAGTTCAACCTCGATCTCATTACCACCGCTCCCGGTGTGCGCTACAGAATTACCCTCACCGACGGGGCGGTCATCGAAGTGGAGAACCCTTCCCGTTGGCCCGACCCCAGCGACATCGAGAAGATCGAAGAGCCGGTGATCATCGCCAGCATCCTGACCAGTGAAGAGTACGTCGGCGGCATCCTTAAGCTGGTCGAGGAGAAGCGCGGGCGGCAGAAAAACTTCGAATATGTGACCCCCACGCGCGTCATGCTGACCTACGAGTTGCCGCTCAACGAAATCGTGCTCGACTTTTACGACCGTCTGAAATCGGTCTCGCGCGGTTATGCGTCGCTGGATTACCAGCTGGCCGGCATGTGGGAGTCTCCCATGGTCAAGCTGGATATTCTGGTCTCCGGCGAACCGGTCGATGCGCTGTCGATCATTGTGCATCGCGACTTTGCCTACGAGCGGGGACGAGCGCTGGTCTCCAAGATGCGCGAGCTGATTCCGCGGCAGATGTTTGAGGTTGCCATCCAGGCGGCCATCGGAGCCAAAATCGTCTCCCGGGAAACGGTCGCCCCGCTGCGCAAAAATGTGCTCGCCAAGTGCTACGGGGGAGACATCAGCCGTAAGCGCAAACTCCTGGAAAAGCAAAAAGAAGGGCAAGAAGCGCATGAAGCGCATCGGTAAAGTTGACATTCCTCAGGAGGCTTTTCTGGCGGTGCTCAAAGTGGGCGAGGAGTCCAGCAAATAAGCGGAATTTACCGGTTACGTTGGTCATGAATTACGTGGTTCTTGTGGAAACCTGTGAATTTGCCCGCGGCTGGTCGAGGCGTGGCGTCAAATGGCGCGTCACTCACGGCATCGTCAACCCAAGCATCTGAATTCAAGAGGCTTAAGGAAGCACTCCGGAGGAGTCTTTCGGGCTCTCGTTTAAGGCTGAGAGTGCAGCCGGCAAAAAACGCTTCCCAGCTTTCCACAGTTTTTTCCACAGGCGGGCGGAACCTGGCACTCGGGCATTTCGCTCTCATGGCGAGGCGAAAACCGAGCTTGTCGCGGTCATCCCCGGGCAGGATTTGATTCGCTACTTATAGTCTTTATTACCTGCCCCGGGCAAGCGAAGCCTGCCCGGGGCATACGCAGTAGTAACGCTACTACTGCGGCGGCTTGGTGGTGCTGGGCCGTGGGGTGGTCCCGGTGTGAGCGGGAGTGGTCGAGCTGGGCGCGCGGAGCTGCGGCGCCGCCTGCTGCTGGTTGCGGAGGAACGCCGGACTTGGCGTTGTAGGCGTCTACCACCGCTTTGGTAATGTCGGAGGATCCGTTGGCCCACAGTACCGGGGTCTGCTGGGCGCTGGTATCGAGCACCAGCGTAAATTTGTTTTGGTTGGAGTAGCTGTCCAGCACCGCGTATACCTTCTGTGCCAGTTGCTGATACATGTCGTTCATCGCGCCGCTGGCTTCATTTTGCGCATCTTCCGCGGAGCGCTGCAGCGACTTTGTCTTTTCGTCGATGGTCCTGAGGCGGCTGTCGCGCTCCGGCTCACTCAGGTTGGTGCCGGCGTCCTGCAACTGCTTCTTGAGCGAATCGATCTCGTCGCTTTGGGCCTTCAGTGAGCTTGCTTAGGCTCGAACTTGGTCCGCAGTTGAGCGAAGTTCCGTTGCCCTTCATTGGTCGCTGCCACCGCCTGCTGGAAGGCGATAATGGCAATTTTGGCATTGGCGGGGACGACCGGAGTGGCAGTGAGAGGCCGGCCGTTGAATCGGCGGGGGTAGGCGCGGAGGGAGCCTGGGCTAACGCTCTGCTGGTCGACGCGACGGAACCCACGCCGGTGGCGGACGCGAGCAGGCAAACAAGTGTGAACGAACGCTTCATCGGAATACAGAACTCCTTTTGATCTTTGAATCCAGATCGCCCGCGTCTTTCAGCGGAAAGCGGGCCTTCGCTTGCGGGTCTCCCGCAGGCGCATTTGCATTGCAGTCACCTGGCCAGCGCATCTGGCAGCAAATGCGAAGAAGAGACACGGACCGAGATAATCACAGGGCCAGCAGTGATTATAGGTGCGGGCTGAAGGAGCGTCAACGCAGGGACCTGCAAGGGACGCTTGTTCCATAAGAAATGCACTTTTAGAAGGTGGTGCTGACGCTCAGGCGGAAGGTCTTTCTCGGCTCGCGGAAATGCAACAGCGAGTCATAAGCCGAAATCGCTTCAGCGTAGGTGAAGTCGCCCGCCCCGCCGGCGGGGAACATGCTGCGTGTGATCAGGCTTTCTCCCTGACTGTCCTCATAAAGGCGGCGAATGTTGTACGCGTAGTAGAGACGGAAGGGCGCATTCACGATGGGCAGCATGGCAGAGACTTCCGCCGCCGACAGAGATGCGCGGCACCAAGTTGGTGCCGTGAGATGGGCCGGATCACGTTGATGAACTGGATGGACTGTCCGCCCTGGCAAGCGCCGTTGAAGTAGGAGGTGCAGCCATAGAGCGGCGAATTGAGCTGGTCGGCCCCTTCCACGCTTTGCCGTAACTGCGACTGGCGAATCACAGAAGTGATGTCGAAGTCGTCGAAGATGGCGAAACTGACCGGACCGGCAATAGGAATCCGGTATTCGATGTTGGTGGTGACCTTGACGTCGCCCCCCACCGAGACCGGCCGGTAGATGGGGATCGGAATGATGATGTTGCCCAAGGTGTAGTTGCCCGGATTGAATGGGAACGGGCGTCCCGTCGGGGTTGGTGAGGGTGATGTTTTGCCGCACGGGAATGAAGGCATAGGGCGTCGCTGCGCGCACATCAAAGCCCCGCAGTTCGTTGTCGCCGCCGGAATAGAAGCGGGCGAACGGGGGAGCGACATCTCCGCTGAAACCCTGGATGTAAGAACCCTGCACGCGAAAGCCAAGCACGTTGCGCCCGTCCGGGTTGGGGCGCAGACCCTTCACCGCGATGTAGTGCTTGTACTGCACCACCGGGCTGAAATAGCGAACATTGCCGAACAGGCCAGCCAGCTGGAAGGCGGCGGAGATATCCGTTCCGAAACGGGGCCTGAAGATGGTTGGACCAACCTTGTTGTACTGATAGCTCAACGAAACCGAGCTGGTGTAAATGCCTTCCAGTGCATTCGGCGCCCTGAATCTGGCCGCTGCGGAAGGCGAGCGTCTGAAAGAGGTTGGCGGAAGCCTGGCTGAACGTCGTGATGGTCGATTTATCCCAGCTGTAGGTCAAGCCCACCCGCTTGAACGCGTGCCGCAGCGGATAGCTGATGGAGAAATTCAACCCGGTCGAAGACTGGTTGTAGTTCTGGGTAAGCGATTGCTGCGCGGCCGACAGGTTGGTAGACTGGCCGGTCACGGCGGCGTAGTTGCGGGCTGAATTGAAATCCGACTTCCTGGAGAAGAGCTGGAACCCCACGCTAATCGGCTTGATTGCGCAGGTAGGGCTCGGTGAAGGCGAAGACCGCACTGCGCGCCAGGTTGCCGATATTGCCCTGCAGGCTCAGGGTTTCGCCCAGGCCCAGAAAATTGTTGGTGGAGTAGTTAAGGCCAAGAAAAGTACCGGAAAGGCCGCTGACGCCGCCATTCAGGCCGATCGAGTTCTTGCCCTTCTCGTGCACCTTGAGCAGCAGCGAAACCGTGCCGTTCTCGGTGTCGGGTGCGGTCTCGGAGTCGGTGTCCACCTTGAGTGGATCGAAGTAATCCAACTGGTTCAGGCGAAGCAGGCTTTGTTCCCACAGGTTGCTGTTGTAGGGAGCGCCTTCTTCGAGCAGCAGCTCCCGGCGGATAACCCGGTCGCGGGTGATGGTGTTGCCCTGGAACTCGATCCGCGACACCGTAAAGGGCTTGCCCTCATCGATGTCGATGTCCAGGTAGACCAGGTGCTTGGCATCGTCGATGCGCGGCGTCGGCACCGCGGTGAAGTTGATGTAGCCCAGCGAGCCATAGGCCTTGCGCAGATTGTCCAGACCCTTGCCGACGGCGGTGGCATTGAACAACTCGCCGTCCTTGGTGGGGAACTGAGCCCGCAGCGCTTTGACGTTCTGCACGTGCGTGTTGCCGGTGAAGGTGACGCCGCCCAGCCGGTAGCGCTGCCCCTCTTCGACCGGGATACGAATATCGATGCGCTTACCCTGCCGCGGCCGGAAGGTAAAGAACGAGAGGCCGCCTTCATTCCGGATATGGGTAATGGGATCGGCTGACCCCGGCTCTGAAATAGCCCCGGTCCTGCATCGCCCGGCGAACCCGCTCCGTATCTTCCTCCAGTTTGCTGGCATCGTAGGTGCGGGCGAAGAGGTTCTCCAGGAAAATCGAGTGCGGAATCCCGATCGGCCGCAGATTCTTCATCGCCGCCCGCAGCTCGCGCGAAGGCATGGCGTGGTTCCCGGTGAAGGTGATATTCCCCACTTTCACCGTGGGGCCTTCCTTGATGATGAAGTTGATCGGCCACCGAGGAGGGTGGAATGGTCTTGATGTCTGGCTTCACGGTGGCAAACTGGTGCCCGTGTTCGGCCAGCAGGGCGCGGATCACATCGATCGCCCGCGCCAGCCGCGTGGGATCGTACGGGCTCTCGACCGAAAGGCTGACGTGCTCTTTCTTGAAGCGGTCGAGAACGTCCGAGGTGGAGACCGAGTTCAGGCCCTTGTAGTTGATCTCCCGAATGGTGGGCTTTTCTTTGACGATCACGTCGAGAATGATGCCCTTGGGGGTATCTTCCCGGGCGATCTGCAGATTCTCGAAGTATCCCGTGTTCCATAGGGAGTTGAAGTCGCGCTCGATGGTCGCCGGATCGTAGGTATCGCCAACGATGGCTGAACAGCCGCGCCAGCACCGTCTCTCTGGGAATGCGCCGGTTGCCGATCACCCGGATTTGCTCGATGACGTTCGGCTGGGTCGCGGCTGGGGGGCGGCGTCCTGCTGAGCCCAGGCCATCAGACTGGAACCGCAAAAGAGAAGCAAGCCCACGATCCTGCACATCCGTGAAAAAAACCGCGCAGGTTGGTTCTGATGAAACCGGGAGCGAAGGCTCCCTGACACGACGCGAAGAATAGGCACACCCTCACTGCTGAAAATCGGATCCTGCTGGAGGAAAAGGCGATTATATGTGACGGAAGGGGTACTCCCCAACTCCGAGGACTGGTTTCTCACGCCGCCTACCATCCCGGAGGTCCGCTCAGCTGAGACACCACAATGCCATTAACTCTCCAGTTCGCTGCACGCAAAATATTCGCCCAGTGAGGAATCCCAGGAAACGGAGAGAAGGTTTGGCTTGCAACAGACCTGGCAGTCTTCCACGTAACGCTGCCGTCCCCCGGCAGATTCGTCCACCACGATCTCATTCCACTCTCCACAGCCCGCGCACTGGAAACCCGCTGGAAACGGCATCGTCTTCTCACGCTTGAGCAGGTGCTCTTAGTCTATCGGAGGGAACACGTTTTGCGCTTCTTCCCGGCTGGAGCTTTCGAACTTCCACCAGGGTGGAATAAAACGTGGCCCCGCGGCCCAGGTCGGTGAGCCGCTCGGAGGTAAGCGCGTTTACGTTGTTGCCCCCGGTCGACAGCTTGTTCCAGTTGAGGCTGGCGGCGACCACTCCGGCCGGCACGCTGCCATCGATGCGCGCGCGCAGGCGAATTTTTCCCCGGGCATTGTATATCTCCACCCAGTCCGCTTCGCCGATCTGCCGTGCGCCGGCGTCGCTGGCATGCATCATCGCCAGACCGGGCGATTCCATCTTCTGGTGCCTGGGCAGGTTGGCGAAGGTGGAGTTCATGTAGTTGTCGGCCTTGCGGGGCAGGAACTCGAGTGGAAACTATGCGCGTCCGCGCCCCGGCGCGATTCGTCGGGCGGGTGAAACGTAGGCAGCGGCTCCAGTCCCTGCGCGGCCAGCGCGCTCGAATAAAACTCAATCTTGCCGCTGGGTGTGGCAAAAACGCCATCGGCAAAGGGCTCCGCTGCCGACTGCATGCCGGATGCGCTTCTTGGCTTCCAGTTCCTCCGCGCCTGCCCGCCCAGCGCCTGCGCGATCAGCTCGTCGACGCTGTCGCGGAAGCAGGACTCGGTGAAGCCCATGCGCTGGCCCAGTTGGCTGAACAGCCAGACGTTCGACCGCGCTTCGCCCAGGGGCGCAATGGCCTGCTCCGACAGCTGCAGATAGTAGTGACCATACGCTCCCTGAAAGTCTTTGTGTTCCAGAAAGGTGGTGGCCGGGAGCACGATATCGGCGTAGTCGGTGGTGTCGGTAAAGAACTGCTCGTGCACTACGGTGAACAGGTCGCTGCGCATCATGCCCCGCACCACCGCGTTCTGGTTGGGAGCAATCGCCGCCGGGTTTGAGTTGTAGACGAAGAGCGCCTTCACCGGAGGCGAGTCGAGCTCGGTGAGCGCGTGGCCCAGGCGCGACATGTTGACGATGCGCGCCGGGCGCTGGAGCGGGCTGGCCAGCATCAGATCGGGCCGCTCCAGGGCCGCGGTATTGAATGGCGAAGGCTCCGCTGGTAGAAAGCTGCAGCCCCCCTCCCAGCTGCTTCCAGGCGCCGATCAGAGCGGGCAGCATGCAAACCGCGCGCGCTGCGGCTCCGCCGTTCTGCGAGCGCTGTATGCCGTAGTTCAAGCGGATAACCGCCGGCGGTGCTGGTCGCATACTCGCGTGCCAGGCGCTCGATGTCGGCAGCTGCGATGCCGGTCAAGCCGGCAACATGCTCCGGCGTATAGAGCTAGAACATGTTCCCGCAGCGCCTCAAATCCGTGGGTGTGTTGGGCGACATATTCGCGGTCGTAAAGCCCTTCCTCGATGATGATGCGCATGAGGCCAAGCGCCAAAGCGGTATCCGTGCCTGGCTGAATGGGAATGTGCCAGTCCGCGACCCGGGCAGTGCGGGTGCGGTAGGGATCGATCACCACCAGCCGCGCGCCGTTGCGGCGTGCTTCTTCGACGAAGGGCCAGAGGTGAACGTTATTGCCGTGGATATTTGCCGCCCACGCGATGATGTACTTGGCGTGGCGGAAGTGTTCCGGGTCGGTGCCCAGCTTTTTCCCGTAGACCGATACCAGGGCATCGCCGCCGGCAGTAGCGCAGATGGTGCGATCGAGCCGCGAGGCGCCGAGCCGATGAAAGAAGCGGCGATCCATGGAGCCATATCCGAGCACGCCGATGGTTCCCGGCATAGGAGTAGGGAAGGATGGATTCAGGACCGTGCTCCTGGGCGATCGAGCCGCAGCCGTTGCGCGATCAGGTCCAGTGCCTCATCCCAGCCGATAGGTTCGAAGACCTCAGCCTCGCGGCCGTAGGGCATTTTGCCTTTCGGTGCTCCGGGCCGGCGGCGCATGGGGTGGAGCAGCCGCGACGGGAGAATAGACCCGATCCAGATATTTGGCCACCTTGGCGCAGAGAAAGCCGCGGGTGACGGGATGCGCCGGGTCGCCCTGCACCCGGGTGGCTTTACCCAGTTCATCGATGGTTACGAGAACAGCGCAGGAGTCCGGGCAGTCATGGGAGCAGACAGCATGGACAGTCTTGGACGGGGGCATAACCCATTGTAGTAGCAGTGGAGGGACCTGCTGTTCAGCCGCACCTGTCGATGGAGATCGTTTTTTCGACCGGAGATGCGACCATGGTTCTTCGGCCGACGCAAGGGAATGAAACAGAATGCTTCTGATCAGACACCGACTTTCAATGGAAGCGCCGCCCTCTCCTTTGTCGTCCCGACCGAAGGATCGGAGAGATCCGCGTTTCAGCGGACCTCTCCTGGAGATCGTCTTTCGACCGGCGCAGCGAGTGAGGACCTGCGGTTTCCTTTCTTACTCTTCTGACCTATCGTGGGTGGACCGGAGGAACGTATGCGCCGTCTTTATCTTTTGCTGGTTCTCGCTGTGATCTGCACGCCACCGTCGTGCACAAATAGCACCAGAGACCAATTCGCCAATTCCTGGACCAACAGGCTACAGACTGGAACCGGGGCGATGTGGACGCCTTCATGAAAGCCTACGAAGACTCTCCCAGCACCACTTTCGTCGGCGAGACAGTGGAGTACGGCTATGCCACCATCCGCGAACGCTACAAGAAGCGCTACGCTACGCCGGCGGCGATGGGCAAATTAACCTTTTCCCACCTTGCCATCAGGGGTCTGGACTCCAACTACGCCATGGCCACCGGAAATTTCCATTTAGACCGAACCCCGGCCGGTGGCGGCAACGCCGATGGAATCTTCTCCCTGGTGTTCAAGAAGGAACCGCCCGGCTGGAAGATCATCCTGGACCACAGCAACCGCACCCACTGATCGCGCTCAGATCTGCAGCACTTCTCTTTCCTTATTGCGGCACATCTCTTCCATCCGCCGGATCTCATCGTCGGTGAGTTTCTGTATCTCCTCGAGCGATCGCTTCTCCTCATCCTCGGAGATCTTCTTATCCTTGGCGGACTTCTTGATCAGGTCATTGCCGTCGCGACGGATATTGCGCACCGCGGTGCGATGGTCTTCGAGCGTCTTGTTGAGGTGCTTGACCACTTCGCTCGCGCCGCTCCTCCGTCATCGGAGGGACGGGAATACGGACAATTTTGCCGTCATTCTGCGGATTGAACCCCAGGTCGGAAGTACGCAGCGCCTTCTCGATATCGCCAATAATGCTGGGATCCCACGGCTGGATCAGGATCAGGTTGGCATCGGGAGCGGTCACCTGCGCCACCTGGTTAAGGGGCATGTCGCTGCCGTAGTAGGGAACCTTGATCTGGTCGAGCATGTGCACCGAAGCGCGGCCGGTACGCGTGGAGGCGAGATTGGCGCGGAAATCGTCGACCGCCTTTTCCATCCGCGACTTGAGCTGCTGCTGGGTGTCTTTGAGGGCGGGAATACTGCCCATTACTGAGACTGCCATTTTCTTCTTCCCCCGAAATTAAATCGACATCGCCTGCTCGCGCGCATGGTACGAGGAGCGCACCAGCGGGCCCGACTCCACGTGGCGGAATCCCATGCCAAGAGCCTCTTCGCGCATGAAAGCGAACTCCTCCGGCGTGTAATAGCGCGCCATCGGCAGGTGATCTCTGGATGGACGCAAGTACTGGCCAATGGTCAACACGTCCGTCCCCACCGCGGCCAGGTCGCGATACACCTGCAGCAGCTCGTGCATTTCTTCTCCCAGGCCAACCATAACCCCAGACTTGGTGATCATGCGCGGGTCGACGATCTTGGCATATTCGAGCAGCCGCAGCGTGCGCTCATAGCGGGCGCCCGATCGCACCACGCGATACAGCCGCGGCACCGATTCGGTGTTGTGGTTCAACATCTCGGGCTTGGCCTCGACCACAATCCGGATGGCTTCTTCCTGGCCCTGAAAGTCAGGGATAAGCACTTCCACCTGGCAGCCCGGCGCCTGGCGGCGGATCTCCTCGATCACCATGGCAAAGGCGCGTGCGCCCCCAAGAATATCGTCGTCACGATTCACGCTGGTGATCACCGCATGCTTCAGCTCGAGCCTGGCGACCGCTTCCGCCACCCGGCGCGGTTCGTCGAAGTCGATGGGGTCCGGCCGCCCCTTGGGCACGGCGCAGAAACCGCAGCGCCGGGTACAGGTATTGCCCAGCATCATGAAGGTCGCGGTGCGCTGATTCCAGCACTCGCCGATATTCGGGCAGTGCGCGGACTCGCATACGGTATGCAGGTTGAGCGAGCGGGCAAGGCTCTTCAGTTCGTGATAATTTTCGCCCACCGGGGCACGAGCCTTGAGCCAGGCGGGCTTGGGAGCGGGACGGCGTGGGCTTTGGTCGATCTGAACAAGGTCAAGCACGCTGATCCAATTGTATCGTGGCTAGCGAAGGCGCTCGATTACCTCCGATCGCACCAGGTAGAGAAAGAAAACCAGGTTGATCACGATCCAGACCCCTGCTTGTGGCTGGTGAAAGCGGAAAAGGTTATAGCACCAGAAGCACACGCGAGCAGAAGACCGCGCCCAGGGTCAGCGCCCATCCCCATCGCCGCATGCGGATCAGCCCCAGGCCGGCGACGGCAAAGACGGTGCACAGGATCAGAACCCCGATCCTGGCTGTCCAGACGGATAGCGGCCGGTAAGCACTCCCACCACGCCCAATCAGGGCCAGCGCCAGCATCCAGAGCGAGATGGCCGCCATGCCCGGCAGCGGTAGTTTGGATTCGGTCATAACGTGTGCAGGTAGGCCATCAGATCTGCGAGCTGCTGATCTGACAGTGTATTGCCCAGGGCGGGCATCATGTTTCTTCCGTGCACAATCACCGCGGTGACGCGGGCGTCATTGGCCACCATGCCACTGGGCAGATACGGCTTGCGAAACAGCCCCTCGAGCCCGGGACCGTTCAGGCCCTTTTCTGTATCCGCGAGTGGCAGCTGGAACATCGGCTCACGAAGACCTGGCTGCCCCGCGGCCTCTTGCGGGGTGAGCTCACTCAGCGGCTTGGAGGGCGGCAGATGATGGCATCCGCAGCACAGCCAGCAAGCCAAGAGGAGAACCTTCTTCAATGTGCCTCTTCAATTTGACTCCGCGATAGCGGCCACAATCTTGTCCATCGCCGCGCGGTCTGCCGGCAAGCGACGGACTGTGATCGGTGCACATGATAGAGAACGCGACCGTCTGGCCGCTGCGAGCCACCAGGTAGCCGCTCAGCGCGCGTGCTTCCCCCAGCGTACCCGTCTTGGCGAAGACCTTGCCGTCGAGCAGCGGGCTGCTTGAAGCGGCTGGAGAGGGAGCCGTCCACTCCGCCCACGGGGAGAGAAGTGCGGAAGGCCTCGCCCCAACTCTGCCGTGCCGCGTAGCTCAAGCAAGGTGGTAAAGGCCCGCGGCGTGACCAGGTCTTGCACGGAGAGCCCGCAACCGTCGTAGAGGACAAAGTCCGTGGGCGCAACGCCGGCGGAGATGAGGAACTGCCGCACCACGCGCGTGCCTTCGAGCAGCGATCCATCCGAGCTCTCGAGCTTGCCCAGGGTTCTGAGGGTGATCTCGGCGTGCAGGTTCTGGCTGACTTTGTTGGTCACCACCAGGTCATCCCCCAGCGGCGGCGAGACATGCGAGGCCAGCACATTCGGCCCCGCATTCGGCGACTGAACGTTCTCGGAGGTGATGGGATGAAGTGCGAGCGGCTGTTGCTGCGCCGGGAGAAAGTCGCTGGTATCGGTCGGACAGGCGATGTTGCGCCCGGGCTTTGCCGCTCACCTTAACCCCGCGCGCCAGCAGCATCGCCCGCAGCGACCGCGCGGCATACTCCGCCGGGTCCTCGATCGCCAGGGCAGTGTGCAGACCCTGTTGACCGAGGGGTGTCCGGCCAAAAATCCGCACCGTCATGGAACCCGGAGAGCGCTCGACGCCAGGCTTGCCCGGGTCGCCCGGCGGGCTGGTGATGAGCGAATTTTCGACGGCATAGTAAGGCGTCGGCGGGACCCAGGAAAGCACGGCGGTGTCGCCCACCTGCGCCGCCGGCATGGCATTGAGGTAGACCTCGTTATCGTTCACGCTCAGGGCAGAAACCGGCGCGCCGTAACCCCATTGCAGGTCGTCCCAGCTCCAGCCGGCGCCGTAGCGTTCGAAAACAAACCAGGTGTCGTCGCCCACGATATCTCCGGTCACGGAGTGCACCCCATGCTGGACGATCTGGTCGGCCATATCCTCGAGCGCGGCCAGCGGCGGCCCGGTGCGTTCGGTCTTCATGCCAAAGGGCATGGTGCGGGCAGATATGTTGGGGTCGCCCACCCCAAAGATGGTGATATCGCCGCGAACCTCTCCGCCACTGCCACCGGAGCACTGCTCGAGACCAGCGTGGTGAACGTGAGACCGCTGGGCAACAGGGCATAGGCCGCCGCAGTGGTGAACAGCTTGGCGTTGGACGCCGGGTTGAAGTACTGGTTGTCATTGAGCTTGTAGATCGGGTTGCCGCTGAGCGCCACTACCGAGATTCCCCAATGCGCCTGGCTTACTCCGGGATCGGCCAGAATGCGGGCCACTGCCTGGGGCAGGGGCACTTTGTGTCTGGGCCGCGCCGGCGGGAGACAGAAAGGCCGCCCAGCAGCAACAGGCTGAGATAGGGGGAGCGCGGTTGCATGTGTCTTCGCGGAGTGTACCTCACTAGAATGGCAAAGATGCCCTTTGCCTTGCGTTCCCGCTGCGAGTGGAAGCTGCGTACCCGGTCCCTGCCGCTGGGCGAGCGGACCGTCGTGATGGGGGTGCTGAACACCACCCCCGACTCTTTTTCTGATGGCGGCGCCTTCGACAGCCCTGCGGCGGCCATCGAACACGCGCTGGCGATGTTCGAGGAAGGGGCGGACATCGTCGATGTCGGCGGTGAATCCACCCGGCCGGGAAAGCGCAAGCCGGTAGGCATCCAGGAGGAGATCGACCGGGTCATGCCGGTGCTGAAAGGCATTTTGCGCCATCGTCCGGATGCAATTCTGTCCATCGATACTTATAAGTCCCAGACTGCCGCGGCTGCGCTGGAGGCCGGGGCCGAGATCGTCAACGATGTCAGCGGCTTCCTGTGGGATGAAGCCATGGCGCAGGTCTGCGCCGCCGCCAGATGTGGCGTAGTGCTGATGCACACCCGGGGCCGGCCGGAGGAATGGCACGCCCTGCCCGCTCTGGATCCGAACCAAGTCGTACCTCACGTCAAGCAGGCGTTGCAACAGCGCCTGGAGCAAGCTCTAGCAAGCGGGAATCGAGCGGGAGCGAATCGTCCTCGACCCGGGCTTCGGCTTCGGCATCATCGCCGGAGCAGAATTACTCACTGCTCGCGGGTCTGGAAGAACTGAGCGGCCTGGGACAGCCGCTGCTGGCAGGCGCCTTCTCGCAAGGGATTTCTAGGCAGAACCCTGTCGCCGCTCTATAAGGGTGTGGACGCGCCAGTGGACCGCCGAGGAAATGCCTCTTTGGCGGCCGTCACCGCCGCCATCCTCGCCGGTGCCCACCTGGTAAGGGTCCACGACGTGCGTCCGACCCGGGAGGCCGCAGCCATAGCCGACGCCATCCTGGCAGCGGCGAGCGCTAACTTGTTTGGCAGACAATAGAAATCCGAGAAGACGCTAGCTAGTTTTTTGCATCTCCAACCCATCACAAGACCGTCATCGCTGAGCGGAGCGCCTCACAGATTGATCGCGTGACACAGCGCTTGATGGCGCGGAGTCGAAGGACCTCGGGGCTGCATTTCTTACCCATGCCGCTCGGAGCTCTTCAACCACCGAAGCGCGCACGCCCATAACGACGTCCCGTCGTCACATATGTTGGCGGTCTACGATAGATCGATTCAGCCCCCCGCGGGGCTGATTTCCAAAGCCAGATAACCGGCAAATCGGGAAACCCGCTAGTGTTTGGCTTCCTCGTTGATATTCGAGATCCGGCTGGCCTCAAAGCTCACGATTCTCCACTGACCATCCCGGTTGCTATAAACCCGGGTATACCGGAACCGTCCGCTGATATCCCGGTCGCCATTCTTTCCCACCAGGTCAGCCTTCGACGTGACCACCGCGGTATCCCCGTAAATCCTTACCTTAATATCGCTTAGGTCCAGCTGCGTGATGTGGAGAGACCCGCTGCGGCGGCGGCGTGAGTTCATCCGCCTTGGTTTCCAGCGTGCCGTTGGCGCTGATGCCAAGATAATCATCGGCCAGCAGCCGATCGACCACGGAAATATTATTGGTAAGCTGGGCTTGACGCCAGTCCAGTTCGAGCCCTTCGATCTCTTTGTGGGCATTATCGTGGTGGGGAAAAACCGGCATGCGCCTGGCTCGTAAACCCGCACGGCCAGTATAAGAACAAGGGACAGTCTGCCGACCGTGGGAAACAGCCAACGATGCTCGGAATGAGCGCGCATAAGCGTATCGGATGTTAGTCCGCGTCCGAACGACGAGTCAAAATTGAAACTTCAGAGTGACAGTTTTCGCGGTTGAACGCAATGCCCCGACGATTGGATGGGAACCCGCCCGGGAGGGATGCCACACTAGACCACCGCGGTCAAATTCTCGACCTCTCGCTCTCTCATCAGCTGAAAAGGCCGCCGACGGCGAACTTCTTGAAGTGAGGAGTGGTGCGGTGGAAGCTCGCTGGCCGCCCGGTCCCGGTATTGCTCGTAGATCACCACCATGCTCGGGTCGTCCTCGACGGTGTGCGGAATGAAGCTGACACAGCCCGGCTCCTGGCGCGAGGCGAGGGCCAGCTGGCGCAGAATATCGCTTACATTTTCACGATCTTCGGCGGCAAATCGCATGCGTACGATATAGCTGACCATCGTGCCTCTAATCTATCCGATCAGCTGGAGTGCATCCAGTCCAGCGCTGCGGAGAACCCGGGAAGAATCATGGTCTGCTCCCGGTCGGGGCCGGTCGAGACCATGCCGATGCGGGCGCCCGACTCCGGCTTCCAGAAAACGAAGGTATTTCTGCGCCGCTTTGGGCAGCTGGTCGAATTCGGTGATGCCTTCGGTGGAAGTCTGCCAGCCTTCCAGCTTGGTGTAAACCGGCTCAATCTTCTCAAACCCGCTCACATCCGCCGGAATGGTGTCACAGCTCTGGCCGTCGACCCGGTAGCCGGTGCAGATCGGGTATCTCGGCGAAGCTGTCCAGCACGTCCATCTTGGTCACCACCAGCCATTCCGTGCCGTTGATCTCGTTCGAGTAGCGCAACAGCGGCAGATCGAGCCAGCCGCAACGCCGCGGCCGTCCGGTCACCGCCCCGTACTCCTGCCCCCGGGCGCGCAGCAGATCGCTGGGCTCGCCGTGGATCTCGGTGGGGAACGGACCTTCCCCCACCCGGGTGACATAAGCCTTGGTGACGCCGATCACGGTGCCGATCATGGTCGGCCCCACGCCGGTGCCGATCACCGCGCCCCCGGCGGTGGCGGACGAGGAGGTCACGAACGGGTAAGTACCATGATCGATGTCCAGCATGGTGCCCTGCGCGCCTTCAAACATCACGCTCTTTCCCTGGCGGATGGCGTCGTTCAGCAGCTTTGCCGTGTCCGTAACGAAGGGTCGAACCCGCTCCGCCGCCTCGGCGTATTCGTCGTACATCTTGATCGGGTCCAGCGGATCGGTCCCGAACAGCGCATGCGCCACGGCATTCTTCTCGTTGCAGGCATTTTCGATGTGGGTTTTGAGCAGACTGCGGTTGAGCAGGTCAATCACGCGCAGGCCGCTGCGATGCATCTTGTCTTCGTACGCCGGACCGATGCCGCGGCTGGTGGTGCCGATCTTCTGCCGTCCGGGAGCATTCTCCGACGCCAGCTCGATCATGCGATGGTAGGGCAGGATCACCTGGGCGCGATTGGAGACAAAAAGCTGCTCATCGACGTTGACCCCCAGGTCGCGAAGCTTGCCGATTTCCTTCAGGAAGGCCAGCGGGTCGAGCACCACGCCGTTGCCGATGACGGCGCGGCAGTCCGGACGCAAAACCCCGCACGGCACCAGCTGCAGGATGAACTTCTGTCCCCGGATGATGACGGTATGCCCGGCATTGTGACCGCCCGCATAGCGCGCCACCACCGCAAACCTATCGGAAAGAACGTCGACGATCTTTCCCTTTCCCTCGTCGCCCCATTGGGCGCCCAGTACCACCGCAGTCTTGGCTCGCATGAACTCCAATCAATTTCGTGTGACGCACTCTTCCCCTGCCGGCTCGGCCTCATCGAATGTTGATCGAACGTCTTTAAACCTGCGCAGGGGTGAGTGGAAATATTGCTGACAAGTCTGGCGCGGCGGCGCAGCCTGTTCCGACTCCTGATGATATAACGCCACTGGGTAGCGGCCAAGCACCTGCGACAATGACAGAAGATGAGCCATGCCGGAACTGCCTGAGGTCGAAACCATCGCCCGCGGGGTCGATGAGCGGCTGCGCGGGGACCGCATCGAAACCACCTGGTTCAGCGAAAAGCGTGAGCCCTTCAAGTCTTCTCCGCAGCTGATGGCAAAGGAGTTACCCGGCCGGCGCATTGACCGCGTCCACCGCGTGGGCAAACACATCGTCTTCGATCTCGGCGGATTTGCAATGGATCGTGCACCTGGGCATGACCGGCCGCCTGCTGGTCGCCGATCCTGAGACGCCGGTTCCTCCGCATACCCACGGCATCCTGCATCTGGCTTCCGGCAGGGAACTTCGCTTTGTGGATCCCAGGCGCTTCGGGCGCATGGAGCTGCACGGTCTCCCGACCAAAGACGACCCGCTTCGCCGGCACCGGCCGGGAGCCGCTTCGACATCTCGAAGGACGAGTTCGCCGCGCTCTTCCGGCCCCGCCGCACCTCCATCAAAGCCGCCCTGCTGAATCAAAAACTGCTGCACGGAGTGGGAAATATCTATGCCGACGAGAGTCTCTTCCGCGCCGGCATCCGGCCCCGCAGGATGGCTCGCCACCTAAAACGGGCAGAGCTGGATCGCCTGCACGCCGCCCTGCAGACCGTCCTCAAGGAGGCAATTTCGCTGGGCGGTTCTTCGGTTTCGGACTATGTGGATTCGGCCGGCGTAGAAGGCTTTTTCCAGCTCCAGCATCGGGTCTATCTCCGTACCGGGCAGCCCTGCCTGGTGTGCGGGACGCCGATCCGGCGGATGATCGTGGCCGGCCGGGGAACGCACTATTGTCCCCACTGCCAGCGTTAGCTTTTCTATGGATTCCAGAATGATTGCCCGGATAGGGCTTCCATAAACCGGAAGCAGCGAGCCCCGGCCAAGTGCTAACTATCTGATAACAGGTAACATGGTAAACGGCACTTCAACTGCTATATAGCATTGTAGCCAGCGACGCACGTGGCTCGCGATAAAAGAGCGAGTCCGGCGCCTCAGATCCGGCGAGCAGAGCCCAGGTTCTACCGGGACCAGCCGCAAACCGGAGCTTTACCTCCCGCAGATGCGCTCTGTCGGGGACCCTTGGGAGGCCAGTGATTGGCCATCATCCGAAAAGCCACTCAGCTGTGGCTTTTCGATTTTTAGGTACCATTTCTGTCTGACTGCCCCGTGTGACCCGCCCGTAACACTATTGTTCTTACTACTGGAACTTAGCTTTCCGAATAGCACTTGCTCTCGGGCAGTTTATCTGTGTATTATCGGTTTTGCCTATCGAGCGGCTGAAGCCAGTACTCCTAAGTGAGTCAGGCTCGCCGCAATTCTCGAGAGTCAATAGGGTTTTTCTGCCGCGTTCGCAACTGCTGGCCCAAATAGTGATGTTCGTCGCTGGGTCAATCATTAGCGGTACAGATAACACCAGTAGTTTGTTTGAGAGATCAAACCATAGGTTCCACCCCAAACCGTAATCTTTTGGAAAAGTTCCTTTTGAGTGCGTGGGACGTGGCCGCTGGCCATCAACCAAGTGGAAACATGAGTTGCAGCCAATCTCTGCCTTCCCAGGTCCGGGGAGGGTCGCACTGAGCAAGCTGCAAGAATTGCCAACGCACCGGGATGTGCATGCATGACAGAGCAAAATCAACCCCAGGCTCAGCCGAATCAGGCCCAACCTGCGGGACAGAGTGAAGGGCAAGGGCATCGTCGCCGGCGCCGCAGACGTAAGGGATACGCAAACAATCAGGCAAAGGCCAACGCTGAGGCCTCACCAGGGTCTGGCCAGACCCATCCGCCCAAGAAGGCGGCCAAGCCTAAGTCTTCCGGTCAAAACCGCTTCGCCGCCAAGAACGGCAATGGCAGCGCTCACGGAGCCATGAACAATGGCGGCAATGGTGGTGGAGGCCGGCGCAAGGGCAAGCAGCGCCGCCAGCAGACATTTGTCGGTCCCATGGATCACAGCTATCGCGTGGTGAACGGCAACATGGCGGACGCGCCCTATTCCGCACGGAATTCCGTGGCAACGGCCAGAATGGCCACTACCCGAATGGGCACTTCGCGGAAGCTGTGCCCAAGGATCCCATCGTCGTCCCGGTTCGGGAAGACGCTCCCGTTCGCATTTACTGCTTCATCGAAGATCTGTTCTTCCTGGCCAAGATTCAGGAGGCGGCGCGAAAAATAGGGGTCAAGGTAGCCTTTGTCAAGGCGGACAAGGACATTGTGTCGCGGCTGGCGGATGTGCCCGAGGGGAGTCGTCCCTCGCTGATTGTTTTTGACCTGAACAATGTCGCTGCCAAGCCGCTTACTTTGATTCCGCGTCTCAAGAGCAAGATGAAGCGCGGCACCTCAGTGATCGGTTTTCTCTCTCATCTTGCAGGGCGACCTGAAGGCGAAGGCCATGGAAGCCGGCTGTGACATGGTGATGCCGCGCTCTGCTTTTTCCCAAAACCTGCCCAATCTGTTGCGCCGTCACGGACTGGATGCAGAGCTGGAAGCAGTCGAGGCCTAAAGAGACAATATCGTAGGGAAGAGGGATCTCTCCCTGCCACAAGTCAAAGGGCTGAATGGATGAACGTTTCGCCTTTTTTAGATCTTTCCCTGCGACAAACGCTTGCGCCCCTGGGATCTTTCCCTGCCACAAATCAAAGGGTGCCCCATATCTCGCTCGTTTTTCGCGAGATGTGGGATACGCGAACCTTAACGTCAATCTGCCACTAGAGCAGCAGACTTGACGGTAAGCGGTTGTTCATCCCGACCGGAGCGTAGCGGAGTGGAGGGATCTGCAGTTCCACTCTCGTGACAACAAATCCTCAAACCGCAGTCAGGCCGCCATCACACGCGTAGACCCCGCCGGTGCAATAACACGAATCCTCGGACGCCAGAAAGACCGCGATGCCTTCAATGTCACATGGCCTGCCCAGCCGTCCCATCGGCACCGCCTCCCGGTATTGTTCGCGGGTTGCTTCGTCGCCCAGCACCGACCCGTTCATCGGAGTATCCATCGTTCCCGGGATCACCACGTTCACCCGAATTCCATCGCGAGCGTAGGCCGCCGCCATCACCCGGGTCAGCCCAAAAATCCCCGCTTTGCTCGTACTGTAGGCCGTGAGGTTCGGGGCGCAGCCAATCATTCCGGTGGGCGAGCCGAGGTTAATGATCGATCCCCCGCCCTGCTTGAGCATGAACGGAATCACGTGTTTCGAGCACAGGAACGTTCCCCGCAGATTCACCCCCATCACCTGGTCCCAGATCTCCAGGCTCAGTTCGTGGGCGCGCACATCGCGGTCGTGGAACAGCACCGCCGCATTGTTGTAAAGCACATCGATTCGTCCGAACTCGGCCGACGCGGATTCCAGCAGGGCGAGTGACCTCCCGCTCCTCCGATATATCCGTGGGAACGAAAATCGCCCGTCCCCCATCCTGACGAATCCGCTCAACGGCCGCCGTCCCGGAGGTCGCGTTGATGTCCGCCGCGACCACCATGGCGCCTTCCCGGGCAAAGCGGCCGGCCACAGCACGTCCTAAACCAACCGCGGATCCGGTGACGACCGCTACTTTTCCCGAGAGTCTCATGAGTCTGTCTGAAAGCAGAGTATGCGAGATGCCCTCTCCCCGTCTCTGATAATCAGGCAAACTTTTTGTTGCAGCAGCATGATGGGACGGTAACCGGGGTTTTACAAGATTCATTCGTAGCTTTCTTATAGCCATGCCCGTAACTTCATAGGACTATGGATGCACTCGGATCGCAGGCTGGAGGTTTCCTACGAAGCTCAAAGATCGAGTTGCGCTGGTGACAGGCGCGGCATCGGGTATCGCTCGCGCAACTGCGCAACGTTTCGCCCGCGAAGGCGCCAGCGTGATCGTGGCCGATGGCAGTCTCCCCGGCGGCCTGGAGACGGTCCAGCAGATCGAGGCCGAGGGCGGCAAGGCGAGCTTTACCGAGGTGGACGTTTCCCAGGCGGAGCAGGTAAACCGCATGGTTGACGGCGTGCTCAACCAGCACGGACATCTCGATGTTCTCTTCAATGGCGCGGGCATCCTCTTCTACGGCACGGTGCTCGATACCGGGGAAGAAGCGTGGAACCGGATGCTCTCCATCAACCTCAATGGGACCTATCTCTGTTGCCGGGCCGTCATCCCCCACATGGTCCGGCAGGGCCGTGGATCGATCATCAACGTTTCCTCGACTGTTGGTGCGCATGATGCCTGCGCCCGCGCGGTGGCTTACGTGACCTCTAAAGCAGGAGTCAACATGCTGAGCCGGGCGATGGCCATCGATCACGCCAGGCAAGGCATTCGTATCAACGTGATCTGTCCCGGCCCTACCGACACCCCGATGTTGCGCAAAGCCATGACCCCCGAGCAACTGGACGCCTTCGCCCAAACCTTTCCCATGGGACGCCTGGCGCAACCCGGCGAGATCGCGAGCGCTGCTTTGTTCCTGGCCTCCGACGATGCTTCATTTGTCACCGGCTCGGTGCTGTTTGTCGATGGTGGCCAGACGGCCGAGGTCTAAGGTAAGCGTGCCCGCAGCTGAACCCACCGCCGGCGTAAGAGTTCAACGGCTGCGCCGCGTGCTGACGCTGTGGGATTTGATCTTTTATGGAATCGTAGCCGTCACTCCGAGTGCTCCGGCAACGGTGTATGGCCTGGCGGAGCTCAAGTCCGGCGGATACGTGGTGGTTACGATTCTTGCCGCCATGGTCGCCATGGTGCTAACCGCCATCAGCTATGGCCGGATGGCGGCCCTTTATCCCTCCGCGGGCTCCGCCTACGCCTATGTCAGCCGCGGTATCCATCCCTATCTTGGGTTCGTTGCCGGATGGGCCATGCTGCTCGATTACATGCTGATCCCCCTCTTCTGCACCCTCTATGGCACGCTGGCCCTGCAGCGGGCGCTCCCTATCCTGCCCTTTCCCATAGGCTCGATCTTTTTCGCTGGAGGGATCACGCTGTTGAACCTGCGTGGCATTCGATCGACCGCGCGCGCCAACCAGGTGCTGCTGGTTTTTATGGGGATCGTTTTGTTTAGCTTCATCGTGCTGGCGATCAAATACATCGCCGTCCGCTACGGCATCCTGGGCTTGTTTTCCACCCAGCCCTTCTACCGTCCGGGCACATTTCACCTGCGTGCGATCGCCTCGGCAACATCCTTCGCGGCCTTGACCTACCTGGGCTTCGACGCGGTGACGACCATGGCCGAGGATGTGAAAGATCCCCGAAAGAACGTCTTGCTGGCGGCCGTTTCCGTATGCCTGTTTACCGGCGTGTTCGGTGGGCTGCTGGTCTATCTCGGCCATCTGGCGTGGCCGGATTACACCACCTTCACCAACGTCAATACCGCATTCATCGACGTCACCGGCCGGGTCGGTGGCGTCGTACTGCTCAAAGCGACAGCCGTCTTATTGGTGGTCGCCAATGTGGGTGCGGGGCTGACTTCCCAGGTGGGAGCGGCACGGCTGCTCTATCGGCATGGGACGGGAGAATGTAATTCCCGCCCGCTATTTTGCCCGCCTCCACCCCACTCGCAACACTCCCGACTTCAACATCATTCTGCTCGGCGTTCTGGGCTTTCGTCGGGGCCCAGTTTATTAGTTACGAGTTGGCCGCGGAACTGCTGAACTTCGGCGCTTTCCTTGGCTTCATGGGAGTGAATGTAGCCGTGATCTGGAAATTCTGGGTCCACCGGGAGGACGCACGCGGAAGGAACTTCTTGTTCGATGTCATCCTCCCTTTCCTCGGCTTCCTGTTCTGCTCCGTGATCTGGCTGGGGCTGGGCAATCCGGCAAAGATTGCCGGTAGCCTATGGCTGCTGGTGGGCTTCTTTGTCCTGGCCACGCAGACGGGTTGGTTCAAGCGTCCCGTCGTGATGTCGGATCCGTCGTCCTACGAATAAATGGAAAAGGCCGCTGTATGCGCATGAAAAAGTTCATCAACGATCCGCAAAACCTGGTCGCGGAGCTCCTGGAGGGGATGGTCCTCGCCTTCCCCGATAAAGTTCGCCTGAGCAGTCGCAACATCCTGGCCCGCGCCGTGCCCAAAGAGTCCGGCAAAGTGCGGCTGGTCACTTTGGGGGGAAGCGGGCACGAGCCCGGCCTGAGTGGATTTGTGGGCAAAGGGATGCTCGACTTGAGCGTCGCCGGCGATATCTTCGCCGCGCCCGGAGCGCCCCGCTGCATGGAGGCCATTCGCAGCGCCTGTGCAGGCGGCGAAAGCGCGCTGTTGATCGTGTTGAACCACGCCGGCGATGTGCTGTCAGGGAATATCGCGATGGAGATGGCCCTGCGCGAAGGCTGCAGGATCAAGATGGTGCTTACCCACGAGGATATCGCCGGCGGCCCGAATCCGGACGATCGCCGCGGCCTGGTCGGCTTCTTCCCGGTTTACAAGGTTGCCGGAGCCGCGGCGGAGCGGGGCGCTGGGCTCGATGCCTGCCTGGAGATTGCAACCCGCATGGAACGAAATATGCGCTCCCTGGCGGTAGCCGTAAACACCGCCACCCACCCCTCCACCGGGCAGCCCATCTTCGAGCTGGGTGACGACGAGATGGAGATTGGCATGGGTCAGCATGGCGAAGCGGGAACCGGCCGCATGCCGCTCAAATCCGCGGACGAGACCGCCGAGATCATGCTCAACATGCTGCTGGAAGATCTCGCAGTCAAGAGCGGCGAAGAGCTTTTGCGTGCTGGTGAATGGGGCCGGAGCGACCACGCTGATGGAGTTGCTGATCGTCTTCCGCCGCGTGGCCCATATCCTGGCGGAGAAGAAGATCAAGCTGGTTCGCAGCGCCGTAGGGGAATTCATCACCACCCAGGAACAGGCCGGCTTTCAAATGCTGATCGCGCGCATGGATCCGGAGCTGATCGAGTTGTGGGATGCACCGGCGGACGCTCCTTTTTTTGTGAAGCAATGACTGTGTTGATTGGCAAGACGGAGCTGCGAAATATGTTTGCGCAAGCTGCTGCCTGCATTCGTAGTGAGCATCAGCGGCTGACGGAATTAGACTCCATCGGCGGCGACGGAGACCACGGGACCACCATGCTGCGCGCCGCGGAGCAAATGGAAGATTGGGGACCACGGGCACAGAGAGCCTTACGGGCCTTCTCAAAGCGGTCGGCTGGCGGGTGCTGAGCGTGGATGGAGGCGCCTCCAGCAGCTTGCTGGGAACGTTCTTTGCCGGCATGGGGGATGTGGAACTGGCCGGGGATTCGATGGATTGCAGCCGCCTCGCCCAGTCGTTCGAGGCCGGTCTGCGTGCCGTCTCCAGGCAGACCAAGGCCCGGCCCGGAGACAAGACGATGATGGATGCCCTGACTCCCGCCGTTGCTGCTGCGAGTGCGGCGGCCGAGGCCGGCAAGACCATACCCGAGGCTCTGGAAGATGCAGCCCTGGCGGCGCGCTTGGGAGCGGAGTCGACCAGGGATTTAGTCGCCCGCTATGGCCGGGCCAGATCTTTGGGAGAGCGGACGCGGGGTCATCCCGATGCGGGGGCGACTTCGATCGCCCTTATTTTCAGAGGATTCAAGGAAGGAGTGAGCAATGGCGGATCTTGACAATTTCGAGGACGGCAAAAACTACTATCTCGATATCCCCCCACGCAAACATCCCCAGCAGGATCAAGGGGAGCAATGCCTTGGATTGGGGGATGAAAAATCGTCTGGCGCGCATCTTCGATGCCGACGATTCGAGAACCGTGATGCTGGCGATCGATCACGGTTACTTTCAGGGTCCAACCACCGGCCTGGAGCGAATCGACATCACCATCGTGCCTTTGATCGCTTATGCCGACGCTCTGATGGTGACCCGCGGAACCTTACGCAGCACCATTCCTGCGGAGATCTCGAGGCCCGTTGTGCTGCGGTCGAGCGGCGGTCAAAGCATTCTCAAAGAGCTATCGAATGAATTGGTCGCCGTCGATATCGATGACGCCATTCGCCTGAACGCTTCGGCGATGGCGGTTCAGGTCTACATCGGTGGCGTGCACGAGCACGAATCCATCGGCAATCTGTGCAAGGTTGTCGATGCCGGCAATCGCTACGGTGTCCCCACCATGGCTGTCACCGGAGTGGGCAAAGATCTGGTGCGCGATGCCAAGTACCTTGGGCTTGCGACTCGCATTTGTGCCGAAATGGGAGCGCACTTCGTGAAGACCTACTTTTGCGAGAAAGGCTTCTCCCGGGTCGCGGCCGGCTGTCCGGTTCCCCTGGTGATCGCCGGGGGCAAGAAGCTGCCCGAGTTGGATGCCCTGAAGATGGCCTGGCAGGCGGTCAACGAAGGAGCGGCCGGGGTCGACATGGGCCGCAACATCTTCCAGTGCGACGCTCCCCAGGCCATGATTCAGGCGGTGCGTGCAGTCGTCCATGGAGACGAGACGCCCGAGAAGGCCTACGACCTATATCTCAGCCATAAATCCGTACCAGCAGGCAGGTGATTCATAATGACCAATAAAAATACAGTTCAGGTAGTCTGCGTCGCAGAGTTTCGTGCGTTAGAGGGCAAGACCGACGCTCTCATCGCCGCCCTGCATTCATTGATCAAGGCCACCACCGCGGAGCCCGGTTGCATACGCTACGAGCTGAATCAGCGCGTGGATGACGACCGCTGGATCACCTTCGTTGAAAAATGGAAAGACCAGAAGGCCTTTGATGAGCACTGCCAGATGCCGTACATCAAGCATTTCTTCGACGATGTGCGGCCCCCGTTAGTGGAAGATTTCGCCGTCAAGCTATACCAGGAGATTCTGCCCTAAGTGAAGGTGGAGGAAATCAATACGCCGGCTTTGCTGGTGGACCTGGAAGCGATGGAGTTCAATCTGCATCGCATGGCGGGGTTCTTCGCGGAAACACCGGCCAAGCTGCGGCCTCATTTCAAGAACCACAAGAGCCCCATGCTGGCGCGCAAGCAAATCCGCGCGGGCGCCATCGGTATGACCTGCGCCACCGTTCGGGAAGCGGAAATCCTGGTCCACCATGGGGTCGAAACATCCTCATTGCCAACGAAGTTGCCGGTGATTCAAAGGCTCGGCACATTGCCGACCTACCCGTTATTCCTCGGTGATCGTAGCCGTCGACAGCAGGAGTGGGGTGAGCGATCTTGCTCGCGCCCAACGGGACCGCGGCGCCCGGCTTGAGGTGGTCGTGGATCTTGATCTGGGCCTGGGCCGGTGCGGGGTTCCGCCGGGTGAGGCGGCGCTGGAACTGGCCCGGTTTGCGGTCGAGCAAGGACTCGCATTGCGCGGGCTTATGGGATACGACGGCCATCTCCAGGCCCTGCCGGCGGGGGAGAAGCAGGAGCCAACTGGCTCGTGAGGGCAGTCGGCAGCTGGTTGCTACCGCGGAGCTGCTTCGTGCCAGCGGACTCCCGGTCGCGATTATTTCTACGGGCGGGACGGGAACGTATGGTATATCAGGTGTATACCCTGGCATTACTGAAATTCAAGCGGGTTCCTATCTTTTGATGGACGATCTTTATGTCGATCGAGGTTCCCGCTTCCAGCGGTCCCTTACCGTTCTGGCCACGGTGATCAGCAAGCGTGGATCGCAAAAAGCGGTAATCGACTGCGGAATGAAAGCGATAAGTGCCGAACGTGGTTTGCCCCAGGTGAAAGCTTTGGACGGCGCCCGTCTCAAGGCGCTGCACGCCGAGCATGGTCTGCTTGAGATCGATCACAGTCTGGCTCCCGGGCTCGAAATAGGCCAGAAGATCGAGTTATGGGTCAGATACAGTGACGCCACCATGAACTTACATACCTTCTTATATGGAGTCCGCCATGGCCAGGTCGAAGAGATCTTCCGCATCGAACACTGATGTTGCGCTCAGGACGGGCCGCGTTCATGTGCCCAAGAGGTCTTGCCAGGATCACTTCAGCGTCATTGAGCCGCAAATCAATGCGGAGGGAGTTCACATGTGGCCGTTCGACGTGTCCTGTCCCGTCGACGTCTTGTTTATGACCGAGGATGGCACGGCACAGTCTCAGAATGAACCGTCATGGGTACTTCGAGATTTTGTTCCTCTGTTCGGGCTCGGCCAACTGTCATATTCAGGACCGGCTTCTTCCCTTCAGCGAAGGCGATCTGGCCATCGTGGGCAGCACGCTTTACCACCGTGTGGAGTGTCAGTCTTCGACTCCATTGACATTGCTGCGCTGTTCTTCGAGCCCGACCTTATTCGCTGTGAGGGGGGAAGTGATAGCGCTGAATATCTCACTCCTTTTCTGCTTCAGGACTCGGAGTTCCCGCATATTGTGCCGGCGGAGACAGGAATTCCCAGCCAGGTATTGGAGCTCATGCTCCGCATCCGGTCTGAGCTGCCGCCGTTGTCGCCGCGGGGCAGGTTAGCGGTCAAGACCTACTTGAAGATGATCCTGATGTTGCTGGTGAACCGTTACGCCTCCTACACCGGCACGGTGGAGACCTTTCAGCGCCAGCAAAGGGACCTTGACCGGCTTCTGCCTCTTTTTCGCTTTTTGGGTGAAAACTGTGGAACTGCCATGCAGGTGAGGGAAGCTTCCCGGATATGTGGCATGAGTGAATCGCATTTCATGAGTTTCTTCAAGCGGGTGACCGGCTTGTCTTTCATGAAGTATCTCAATCACTACCGGGTCGAGCGTTCCCAGGTGATGCTGGTGAACACCGATGAGCCGATGGCCACCATCAGTCAGGAAATGGGTTTCTGCGATCAGAGCTATTTCGGCACTGTCTTCCGCCGGCTTGTGGGTATGACGCCGGCTGCTTATCGCCGGCGCTACCGCACCAGGAATGGCTCTGGGCGCGCGCAGCTCAGCCCTGCGCCCCCGGTTTGGCCGGCCAGAGCTTCCCTGGCAGGAGCGCCACGGCCGAGCACGGAAGTCAACCGGCAACTTGCCGCGCTCCACGACAGCCAGCGCTTACTCAGACCTAACCAGCAACTCGCCGTGCTCCACGGCAAGCCGGCGATCGCTCAGGCAAACTCCCACTAGCCCTGTCGGCCTCGCCACCAACCCCTTTAAAGGACAAGGCTGGGGTGCCCCATATCTCGCTCGTTTTTCGCGAGATGTGGGGGGCGACCGTTGGTCGCCCTTTTACAACCTGGACGGATACTATTCGCAGTGCAGTGGAACACATCTCGCGAAAAGTGCGCGCAGCGTAGTGGAGGGACCTGCAGTTTCTTCCACCGCTATCCGATGCTGAATGGAAGCGCCGTCCTCCCCTTTGTCATCCCGACCGAAGCGAAGCGTAGTGGAGGGATCTGCGGTTCAGCGGACCTCTCGTGGAGATTTTTTTCGACGACCGCACCCGGATTTCCTGCCACGCATTGCCTGACATCTCGCTCACCGTCGAGGCATTGATTGCCTTGACTTTGCGCGTCGGCACTCCCTGGATGTACATCTACATCACCGCATGCACCAACGCCCGCAAAGAAACAAGGCTCCACCCAGAGTTTTACGAGAGAAATAACTCAGAAAGACTCTAGATCGAAAGCCGGAATGGAGTCTAATCTCACCCCAAATGAGAATGAACCCCGCCCCGGTCTTTCTTGCTTGTCTCATCGCCCTGTTGCCCGGCGTATCTCTTGCTGCCCCGGCGAGCGTGTCCTACTCCACGGCTCCGGTGCAGATCGAAGCCTATGACTTTGCTGAGATCACTGCGACTGTGGCCTTGCCCGATGCTCATGATCCCTTCGAAGACGCCACCCTCACCGGCACTCTTACCACCCAGGATGGCGCTCGTCACTGGGATGTCGAAGGATTTTGCGACGCTGACAACGGAAGCATTTTCCGCATCCGGTTCATGGCGCCCCAGCCGGGCGGCTACAAATACTCCGTCACCTACCGCCAGGGCGGATTTGAGAAGACGGCCACGGGAACTTTTCAGGCCGTCGATGCCCACAGGCGCGGAACCATTGGTGTCGATCCGAAATATCCCTGGCACTTTATCTGGGAGGGAACGGGGGAACATTATTTCTTCAACGGCACCACGGCATTCTGGCTGATGGGCTGGCGAGACGAGCGCACCATTCAATACAGCGTGGAGCGGCTCCATCGGCTGCAAATCAATCGCATACGGGTGGCGGTGGCCGGACGAACCAATCTCTACTACGGCGAGCCAGTCATGATCGGGTCAAGTTGGACGTTCTTCTTAACCCCATGGCCGGCGGAACGAACCGATGATTTCACCCACCCGGGATTTGATTATTCTCGCTTCAACGTTCCCTACTGGCAGAAATACGAGCGAATGCTGAAGTTTGCCCGGGACAGGGACATGATTATCTCGCTGGTGCTCGATATGAGCGACGGCAAAATCCATCCCGCGGCGGGCAGTGACGACGAGCACCGTTTCATCCGCTACGCGGTGGCCCGGTTCGGCGCTTTCTCCAACATCACCTGGGATCTGGGCGACGACCTTGATGCCTACCGCGATGAGAAGTGGACCCATGAAACCGGAATGCTGCTCCAGGGATGGGATCCTTACAAACACCTCGAAACCAGCCACCCCACAAAAATCGTCCATCAGGATAGGTCTTCCAGCTGGTTCGGCTTCACCTCCTACCAGGAGTGGTCTCGCAACCAACACCAGCTGATGCTCGAATCCCGAAAGCTGCAGGAAAAGGCAGGGCGCATCATTCCCCAGACCAACGAGGAATACGGCTACGAGGACCACTATCCGCTCTGGGCCCTTCCCGGTTCCGATTCTGCCGATACTCTACGCCGAACCGCGTGGGAGATAGCGATGGCAGGTGGATATCAGACCGCCGGGGAGACGGCACGGCGGGGAACCAATATCTGGCCCGATCTGGGCGGCGGCTGGATGAATGGGCGCGGCGATGACACCATGACGATGTTTCTTGGTTATGGCCACATGGTCGACTTTTTCTTGAGCTTTGATTGGTGGAAGACAAACCCCGACGACGAGTCTGTCAACAACGGCAATTACTGCCTCGCCGACCCAGGCAAGACCTACGCCGTCTATCTCCCTCGCGGCGGCGACGTAACCATCCAGCTCAAGCCTGGCCAGTACAGCGCCTACTGGTTCAGCGCGGTCACGGGAGAGAAAATCGACCTGCCGCCGGTCGAAGGCCGGGCCTGGACTTCACCCGTCGCCCCCGATCACAGCGACTGGGCATTACTGCTGCAAGCCAGGTAGCGCCCGGTCGCCGCTCCAGCCATGAAGTTCGTCGCCCGTTGCTACTGAACTACGACCAGCATGAGCTGCAGCCCGGAGTCAAGCTGGAGATTCTTCTTCGCAGATACGAATGTAGTCACGGCCTCCGGTCCGTCGTCGATCTGAAGAGTCACACCGGGCAAACCGATCACTGACCCGGTATGGGCCGCAGTAGCTTTCCCCTGCGCCCCTGCCGTCTCGCCGTTCGAAATGCCGGAATGACCTTGGGTGGGATCGTTGACCAGCGTCGGAGTGTCTTGTGTGACGCTATAGGAGTGGCCGTCCAAAGGGTGGTCGTTCGGCAAAGGGCCTTGGGAAGGAGCCACTAGCTTGTTGCCGGGTTCTCCGACTGGAGCCGGCGCCATGGCTGACACAACGGAGAGGTTCAGTGGAAGCTTTGCTTTCTTCTTAAGCTGCACTGAGTCGAATTTGATCTCGATTGAGGACGTGTGCCGGTCGGCTGAATCCGGTTCCACCTTCAACACATGACCCAGGAGGGTCGAACCAGCAGGAATGACAGTCCCATCCTTAAGGGTCAGCGGAGTTACGGTCTGTGCAGTAATCGGGTCATTCGATTTTGCCTTGGTGGCCTTTACGGTGTTAAGCAAGCCAGCCTGTACCCTTTGAGACGTCGAATCAGACGCAGTGGGAGGCGCGGGTGCTGTCTGAGCCGATATGGGTAAGAACGCCACGCTTCCGAGGAGAACTGAGGTTGCGATGAATGATCTGTACATAGTCAGCTCCAAAACGCCGAGGAACTCGAACCCCACCGGCTACCGGCCTTCTTGGTTGAACCACAATACTCCCGGCTGGCGCCGCTCGCGATTCTTTTAGCATTCAATGCAGGCGCAAGAGGCGGTTAGGTTAATGCCGAAAAACTACCCTGATTCCCCATAGCTTTTCCAATAAAGAATCATGGGAATTCACTATACCGGCCTGATACACCGGCTCAATATTAACAACACAACTCAGCCGGGTGGCTCCCCGTAGAATCCAGACCACGCCATTCGGTCCGAGCCGCAAGGTTTAGATAGCGCCCTATCAAAAAGTGATCTGTTTTGGCACGACGGAATTTGATGGGCGCCGGCGTTCGGCTGCGCCGCTCGGGGACCGCCGGGCCCAATTTAGGAGAGAGGTGAGACTGTGACACAGAAATCAGGCTTTTCGCGGATGCGTTGTCTAAGTTTGCCCACGGCTGCATTTCTATCCATCCTGATGGTGTGCATTGCCCTGCTCTTCTCAGGGGCACCGTTGCATGCCCAGGTGCAGAACGGCATCAACGGCACGGTCACGGATCCGAGCGGGGCTGTCATTCCCGGGGCGCACGTAACGGTTACAAATACCGCTACAGGTGTTGTATGCGTCGGCCGTCACTTCTTCGGTGGGCACCTTTACCATCGTCGGACTGATTCCGGGGGACTATTCCGTCACGGTGGAAGCAGCGGGATTCAAGACCGTCAAGACGGACCTAACCGTCGAAGTTGCCAAGATGTCGACAACTAGCTTCCAAATGTCACCCGGAGCGACAACCGAGACGGTGGAGGTGAAAGAAGCTGACATTTTGTTGAACACCACATCGCCGGGTATAGGCACAACTCTGGAGCCCGAATTGGTCAAGAACGCTCCCATCGAAATCAACGGTCTGGCACGGCAAATCGACTCCTTTATGTATCTTGCTCCCGGCGTGCAGGGGAGTGCGAACTCTCATAACATCAACGGCGGCGTCACCTACGAAAACGAGATTCAATTCAATGGCGTCCCAGTGGCGTTTGTCCAGTTCGCGGGGAACCAAACCTATATCAATCCGCCCTATGAAGCCGTCAGCGAGTTCCGCGTCAACAGCTCTACTTTTGAACCGCAATATGGGCTTGGGGCAGGGCGCGGTCACATTCAACATGGCATCCGGCACCAACCAGCTTCATGGGGATGCCTTTGAGATCCTGCGCAATCAATTATTCGATTCCGCTGGATTTTTCCCCGTACGCTTCGGCAAAAACGGAAAACCGGAGCCGCCGGTCAATCAGCAAAACAACTATGGATTTACGGTAGGCGGCCCCGTCATTTTGCCCAAGCTCTACAACGGCAAGAATCGCACCTTTTTCCATGTCAGCTCCGACTGGTTCCGGCAGAATCAGGCACAAAACTCCATCGGAACCGTTCCAACGCAAGCCATGAAGAACGGTGATTTCAGCGGTTTCGTGGATTCTACCGGGACACAAATCCCCATCTATGATCCCCAAACAGGCCAGCCTTTTCCCGGCAACATCATTCCCCAATCCCGCTTCAGTGCACTCGCTGTTTCCTTGTTACCGAGCATTCCTGATCCCGACCGCACCGGTATAAATTCTGGCTTGCAACAAAATAAGTCTCCAGCCGTTGCTTCGGTTTCTATCAAGCAATCTGTATGGGCCTACACCATCGACGAAAATCTGACCTCGTCACAAAGCATCCATTGGACCCAATGGCGGAATTCGGTGAGTTAGCCCAGCTTTACCCAGCGCTCCGATCGTGCCCATCAGCAACCCGTTGCAAAGTGCGATCAATAACACTCAGCTTGGTTCAGGGTTCTTGCTCAATTATGTGAAAACCATCAACCCCAACCTGGTGGTGACAGCGGGGGCGGATGGGATTGGATATGTCAATGGGCAGCACAACGCGAATAATAAGGCTAGTTTTGCCGGGGTGGGTGGAAGCACTACATTTCCATATATTAACTTCGATGGCCAAAATGCGCCGACACCTTGGGGAGTCACCACGCCGGGCTCTTATCTTCAATGCTGCAGCGGCGGACTCACCGTAATCAACAACCGCACATTAGGTCTCGCGGCGGTGAACAACTGGCTGTGGAACAAAGGACGGCATACGTTCAATTTTGGCTTTCAGCTCCGGCGCCCGGTGCAAGACATCATCAATTGCGTTCAATGCGGCGGCACGTTCAACTTTAGCCAGCGAACTACCTCCACTCCAAACTCCAACGATCCGAATTTCGGCATCTACGGCAGCTCCTTCGCAAGTTTTCTTCTGGGGCAGGTCGATGCCAGCGAACGCATTCTCTCCTCTGAAGCTAAGATGCGCAGCAAAGCGTTCGCTTTTTATGCCCAGGATAATTTCAAGCTCAACGAATCGGCTGACCTTTAACTATGGCCTGCGTTGGGACATCCTGGTTCCATTCACCGAAAACGCAGAACAACGATCATCTTCGTGAATCGGACAGAACCCAATCCTGGCGCTGGCGGCCTGCCGGGCGCTGCCACCAAATTCGGCAATTGCACCGGATGCTCAGGCATCACTCGCGCCTCCATTCAATGGAAGGACTTCCAGCCCAGATTGGGCTTCTCCTACCAGCTCAATCAGAAAACTGTGCTCCAGTCCGGTTTCTACATGACCTACTCTGGATGGCGGCGCCTACGAATATGGCACCGCCGAAAGCGCTTCCTTCATGGCCAGCCTGCTGAACGGCTCATTTCTCCGCTCCTCAACCTTCACCAATACTCCGGGTTACGGAAGTTGGGATACCCAAACACTGCCTTTGCCCCAGCAAACTCCCTTTAGCCCGTCGATCGGCAACGCGGGCATCATTTTTGATTTCAATCCCAGCAAGCGCAACATACACCCCAACCTCCCCAGCTCGGGACCGGTTGGCACAGCGCCATACCTTTCCGCGTGGAGTGTCAGGGTCCAAAGGGAGTTGCCTTGGGATATGTTCCTGTCGGTCGGCTATGTTGGCAACCGCGCGATTCATCTCCCGACCACTTTAGAGCTCTCCAATCAGCCCAACCCGTCGGTGTTGCAGTACGGAAGCCTTTTAGGAGAGAACATTCTTTCTCCGGATGTCGTTGCCGCCGGTTTCACACCTCCCTATCCGGAGTTCGTGCAGCAGTATGGCGGTTCGGCGATTCTGGAACAGGCGCTTGCGCCCTACCCTCAATTCGGCGGCTACTTCCCTGTCTATGAGATGGATGGCACAGCGTTTTACAATGCCCTGCAGATGCAGGGAGAGAAACGCTTCGCAGGTGGCTTAAGCTATCTCGCCAACTTCACCTTGGCGAGAATCGATGCCAATACCGCGATTGGGTCGTCGCCGTTTTCACCCAACGGGATCAATGCATATAACCCGGCGCCGGAATATGCGCCTTCTAATCTCGACCAAAAGTACTCCTTCAAGGTGGTGGGAACGTACCAGCTACCGTTCGGTCCTGGAAAGAAATTCCTGACTACTGGTGGCTGGTTGGGGGAACTGACGGGTGGTTGGCAGATCAGCGCAATCCTGAATTACCAGGGCGGCTACGCTTTTGGTGCCTATAATGGTTACAATCCTCTGCTTACGAATTTTGAAGACCGTCCAGACATCGTTCCAGGGGTTAGCCTCAAAACCTTCAACTACGGACGATCCAAATCCTACTTCACCGGCCAAACGCCGACCCAGCCAATACAATTCACCACCAATGCCTTCCAAAATACCGGGATCTGGGCCGTCGGCAATGCGAAGCGCGTTTATGCGGCCTTGAGAAATCCTCCTTTGAGAATCGAGAATTTCGACGCAATCAAAACTTTCCGCATTGGGGAACGGGTGCGAGCCATCGTGCGCGTCGACTATTTCAATGCTTTCAATCGCACCCAGTTTCAAGGCCCGGACAATAATTCCACTCGATTCGACATTTGGGCAGATTACCAACTTGAGCTCACAAATCAGTAACCGGCAGGGACAAGCGACGTTCCGAGTGGAATTCTAAACCTGTCTCAGAAATAAATTCGTTGCGTTACATCCCGAATCGCAGGATGTACGCGCGAAGGTCAAAGTCACGAAAGCACAATGAAAACCAATACTCTCCACAAAACAACCCTGAAACTGGGCGCCATGCTCCTGGTGCTTCCCTTGCTTATCGCTTGCGAGCCGCCGAAGACCCCAGGTATCCGAGGCGCCACCGGAATCGCCCAAGACATCCACCGCCAGTGCACCCGCCTATCCGGTCAAGGTCAGCGCCAACGGCCGCTATCTGGTCGACCAGAACAACACCCCATTCCTCATCGTCGGGGATACGCCGCAAGGATTGATATCCAGGTTGAACGAAAAGGAAATCGACGCCTTCTGGGCCGACCGGCAAGCCCACGGGTTCAACACCATGGGGTGGGTAGACGTGCTCTGTGGCGGGCGGGACTTTATCACCAACATCTACGCCACCACACCTGACGGTATTCGTCCCTTCACCGGATTCCTCCCCGGAGGGACAGATCACACCTACTATGATCTCTCCAAGCCCAACGAAGCCTACTTCCAACGCCTCGACCACATCGTCGAGCTCGGGGCAAAGCACAACCTACTGATCTTCATCGATCCCATCGAGACGGCGGGCTGGCTCCAGACGCTGCGCAACAACGGCCTCAAGGCTGCGACCGGCTATGGCGAATACCTCGGCAACCGCTACAAGAAGTATCCCAACGTAGCCTGGCTGAACGGCAACGATTTTGGTGGTTGGCAGAAAGAGAGCGATGACGCGTTGGTCAGAGCAGTAGCCAAAGGCATCAAGTCCGCGGACCCGGACCACATTCAAACCGTCGAGTTTGACCCGCCCTTTGGCTCCTCTCTCGACGATGCGTCATGGGCGGCGATCATCTCTATCAACGGCGCTTACATATACGGGCCCACCTATATTCAAGTGCTGCATAACTACAATCAGACTCCTGTTATGCCGGTCTTTCTGATGGAAGCGCACTATGAGTTAGAGGATGTTGGCCACCCGCCGGATTTCGGGACGCCGCCGGTGGTTCGGCGTGAAGAGTATTGGGCCATGCTGACCGGAGCTAAGGGACAGTTCTACGGCAACAAGTACACCTGGTCCTTCAAGGACGGGTGGCAGAACAATATCGACACTCCCGGGGCAGCCCAGGTCACCCTTTGGAAAGACTTCTTTACCTCCTTACCGTGGCAGGATCTTGTTCCGGACCAGGACCATTCTGTACTCACTGCGGGGTTTGGAACCTCCGGTGACATCAAGCAAACCCAGGTCAGCAAGAGCGATTACGCCACCGCCTCCAAGACGCCCGATGGTGGGTTCGTGGTCGTCTACATGCCGACCGCGCGGACCATCACCGTGAACATGGCGAGTCTCAAGGCGAATGCCAGTGGCAAATGGTTCGATCCCACAAACGGAGCCTACACATCTATCACTGGGCAGCCATTTCCCAACAAGGGAACCCGGCAATTTACGCCGCCGGGAAACAACCACGCCGGTGACAGCGACTGGGTCCTGTTACTGGACGCTTCGAAAGTGATGAGAACCGCTCGCTCATCCTTTTGATTCTGGTGGTGCGCGCCAATGCGCAAACCATCAGCATCGATCCCGCGAATCCCCACTATTATTTCTTCCAGGGAAAGCCAACGGTCCTGGTTACCTCAGCCGAACACTACGGCGCCGTCGTCAACAGTGAATTTGACTACGTTCCCTATTTGAATGCCCTTCAGTCCTATGGGCTCAACTACACCCGGATCTATCCCGGATACCTCTTCGAGCCGATGGGCAAATTCATGACCGGCAATACGCTGGGGGTGAAGCCGGCAAAGCTCATCCTCCCCTGGGCGCGAAGCAATCAGCCAGGTTACCTGCTTTCCGGCAACAAGTTCGACCTGGATCAATGGAATCCAGCGTACTTTGAGCGCCTGAAGGACTTTATTGCTCAGGCTGCCAAGCGCGGCATTGTGGTCGAGATCTGCTTTTTCAACGGACAGTACGACGACACCTGGCCGCTGAGCCCGCTCTATCACGAGAACAACATCCAGGGTGTCGGCCGCAATGGTTACAAGGATGCACAAACACTGAAAGATCCTGAGCTGGTCGAGAGAGAAGCCGCTTACGTGCGCAAGATCGTGCAGGAGGTCAATGGCTTCGATAACGTAATTCTCGAAGTCTGCGACGAGCCCTCTCTCTTCACCCCCATCGAGGAAGCAGGACCATGGGTGGGCCACATGTTGGAAGTCACTCATAATGCGGAAGCGGATCTCCCCAAGAAGCACCTGATAGGCCAGGAAGTACAGGGGCCCGTGGATGGTCCCATCGATTTCTCCGGTAATCAATTTAACTCAATTGTCGTTACGCAATATTTGTGGCACACCGACGATTGGGAAATGGGCGGCCTGCAAGGCCTCGATCGCGAATACCGCCATAACAAGCCGATCGAGCAAAATGAGACAAATTATTACCCGCTGTATACAGGAGACAAAGTCGGGGCTTCAAGAGTAGAAGCATGGGAGTTCATGGTCGGGGGAGGCGCCAGCTTCAATCAGCTAAACGGCCTTTTTACCGCCGAGGATCCCGCCGGAAACACGCCTGAGAACGCCCAACTGCTGGGTGCGCTTCGCAGTCTTAAGACCTTCCTCGAAAGTTTCAGTTTTGATCGACATGGTGCCGGATAGAGGCTTCGTGGTGAGCGGATTCGACCGCGAAACCCACTATCGCGGGCTTAGCCAATACGGCAAGCAATACGCTCTCTACATCCATCACAGTGAAGGCGGAGGAGGTGCAGCTTATACCGTGACCCCCGGGCAATACCGCGAAAACCTGGTCCTGAACCTGCCCCCTGGCGACTACAAAGCAGAATGGATCGATCCGGCTTCTTACTCCACCCTGGCCACGCGAAAAGTTCAAGCAGACGGGAGCTCTTCACGTAATCAACACCCCGACGTACGCAGTCGACATAGCCCTTCGCATTAAGCGAGAGTGAAGCGACGGGGAAGCCGGGAGACAGGAATTCTGGAAAAAGGGGGGAGCCCATGGATAAGAACGGCCGTACGCTTCAAACCATGGCTGAAAGAGCGCTCTCCGAGATCGGCGCCGTCTTCGCCCTGATCACCGACGATACGGCCGAGCGTATGTGCGCAGAGATCCTTCGAGCGCATCGCATCGCCTGCTATGGTGTCGGGCGCGAAGGACTCATGATGAAGGCCCTGTGCATGCGTCTGATGCACCTTGGTCTGGACGCGCACGTCGTCGGCGATATGACGGCCACCCCCGTTGCCCAGGGTGATCTCCTTCTGGTCAGCGCCGGGCCGGGCTCCTTCTCAACCGTGCTGGCATTGCTTGGCGTAGCTCGCGATGCCGGTGCTCGCACCATGGCCGTCACAGCACAGCCCAATGGAGCTGCGCCACGGATCGCCGACGTAGTGATCCATCTTCCGGCGCAAACCATGGCAGATGACCGCTCTACCTCCGCGGGCCTGCTGCCCATGGGAAGCCTGTACGAAGCCGTCCAGCTCGTCTTCTTCGATCTGGTTTCCATTCTTCTACGCGAAAAAATCGGACAGTCGCCGGACGAGATGCGCGCTCGCCATACCAATCTCGAGTAAAGCAGTACAAGGAGTATCGCCATGAAATTGGGAATCAATCTTAGCTTTGCCATCAAGCGCTGGGTCGAGCCTCCCGTCTGGGCCCAGTTAGTTCGTGAAACCCTCGGCCTGGAATTGGTGCAGTTTACCTATGATCTGCTCGATCCCTGGTGGCCCGAAGCCTCACGCCGCCCCATGGCCGCGGAGATACGGAAGGCGGCGAACGACTGGGGGCTGCAAATCGAGAGCGCCTTCAGCGGCCTTGCTAACTACTGCTTCGACGGTCTCCTGCATCCGGATGTAGCCGGGCGCAGAGCTTCCATGGAGTGGTGGAAACGCGCCTTCGATGTAGCCGCCGAGATTGGAGCCAAGGCTTCGGGAGGACCGCTGGGTGGCATGAGCGTGGCGGATGCTTCCCATCCCAAGCGCCGCGAACAGCGCTACCAGGAACTGCTGGACGCGGTGGTCGAATTGTCGAAGGTGGCGAAAGCGGCCGGGTTGGAGCGGCTCCAGGTCGAGTGCACACCGCTTGCGCGCGAGGTTCCGTTCACCGTCGAGCAGGGAAAGAAGTTTCTAAAAGATCTCGAGGGCCGCTGCTCAGTTTCCGTGAAACTTCTCGTCGACAACGGCCACGCTCTGTATCAGCCGCTGTTCGGTCCCGGCGCAAGAATGCCCGAATGGCTGAACGGACTCGGTGACTCTATCGGCGCCTTCCACCTGCAGAACACCGATTTCCAGAGCGACTCTCACTGGGGTTGGCCTGATAGCCGCGGCCGGTTTGATGTCGCTGCCTTCGCCGGCGAAGTACGCGCCGCGGGCCTGGAGGACGTGCCCGCGTTCATCGAGATCATTTATCCCTTCGAGCTGGCTGATGAAGCGGTGCTCAAAAACATCACCAGCACGGTGATGCATTGCCGGCGCGAATATGCTGGGGAAATATTCGACCGGGCTCACATCGCGTGAGGCACTCTAGTGCAGATCACCCGGTGATGGTAGCGGAGACCGAACTGCACGCCGGCGCGCTACGATTGCCAGGAGTGTTGATGCAGAGCCTAACCCACATGGCTCCGGCGACTGCCCTGCTTTTCACCATCCAATTCACCACATCGCAGGCTGGCATTGTCGCTCCCTTGGCGTACCTCGTCGCCTTTCCAATCGTATTGGTGCTGGGCGTTTGCCTTATGCAACTGGCCAGGCACCTGCCCTCTGCCGGCGGTTACTACACCTACATAAGCAGGACTGTTGATCCGCGGGTGGGGTTTCTCGCATCGTGGCTTTATTTCTTGTACGATCCGGTGCTGGCCGGCTTCATCCTCGCTTATATCGGCTCGGTGCTGGAACAAGCCTTAAAGGCGGCGTACGGCGTCGCTTTTCCTTGGTGGCTCTTCTTGTTACTGGCGGGATCGTTCGTGGGGTTCGTAACCTACAGGGGCATCAAGGTCTCAGCGAAATGGATGGTCTTTCTGGGAACGGCCGGAGTGGCGATCGCTTTGGTTCTTAGTCTCTGGGGATTCTTTCAGCCAGGGACAGGAGGCATCAATTTTGCTCCCTTTAACCCTGCCAACGCCTCCAGCCGCAGCGGCTTGTATCTGGCGGTAATCTTCTCGATTTTTGCTTTCAATGGCTGGGAGTCAGTTGCACCGCTTGCCGAGGAAAGTGAAAATCCCCGTCAAAACCTTCCGAGAGCGATCCTTATCTCAATCTTAGTGATGGGCGTTTTCCTGGTTCTCGGCTCGTGGGGGTTATTGTTGGGCTGGGGTACGGAGAAGCTGCCGGGTTTTATCAACTCACGGGAAAATCCAACCTTTGTCCTGGCCCGGAGGTACTGGGGAGGTGCCTGGGTGATTGTGCTACTGGCCTTACTCAATTCCATTATCGCGGCGGCCATCGCCGGCAACAGCGCAGCGACTCGTGTCTGGTTCGGCATGGCCCGCTCCGGCTCACTGCCGCGAGCCTTAGCTAAGGTACACCCCAAGTACAAGACCCCGGTGAATGGAGTCAAGCTCCAAATCTTGCTCACGTTCGCCGTAGGGTGGGGCCTTGGCTGGTGGATCGGGCCGGAGAAAGAATTCGAATTCATGGGGACTTTGTTGACTTTCGCCCTGATCCTTACTTTCAGCGCTGCTAATCTCGGTGTATTCCTTTACTATTTCCGTGAACGGCGGGATGAATTCCACGTAGTTCTGCATGCAATCTTTCCACTTCTCGGGACGCTCGTCCTTTTCTTCGTCGCCTTCAGCTCACTCCGGCCCTGGCCGCCACCACCGATAGGCTATACACCGTGGGTTGTTGCAATCTGGCTCGCTCTGGGTCTCCTGGTACTGCTGGTGATGAAACTTGCGGGCAAAGAGGACTGGTTGATCAAGGCGGGAAGCATCGTTCAGGAGCGAGTCGAGACCGCTGAAGAGGCGAGCCACCGACCGATGTTCTGAGGGAGAACCAGAGGTTCCGCATATGTCAAGCACCCTCAAAGGGGCCATGATCGGATGTGGCTGGTTTGCGGAGAATCATAGGCAAGCTTGGCTGCGGATACCCGAAGCGGAAATCGTTGCCGCCGCAGATCTACGCTTGGATCGGGCGCAGAGATTCGCAAGCAGAGCCTATGCTTCCGCCGAGCAGATGCTCGACTGTGAACAACTCGATTTCGTGGACATCGCCACCCATGCGACATCGCATTTTCATATGGTGTCACTTGCCTGTCAAAAAAGAATTCCGATCATCTGTCAGAAACCGATTGCGCCGGACTGGGCTGGGGCGCTACAGATCGTCAATGCTGCCGATGCGGCAGGCGTGCGCCTGATGATTCATGAGAACTGGCGCTGGCAGCCATGGTACCGTGTGGCCCATGAAATGATCGCACGCGGAGACATTGGCGCTCCGATCGGATACGGGTTTCGCTTTCGAAGGCGGGACGGGCTGGGGGAGGAACCGTACACAGAGCAGGCTTATTTCAGGCAGGAACCCAGGTTGATCATTCAGGTGACGCTCGTCCATCATATCGATACTGCCCGGTTCCTGTTTGGCGAAATTGATTCTGTGTATGCGCAAGCAAGCCGTAGGAACCCTCACATCGCTGCCGAAGATCAAGCGATCGTTACCCTGACCCATAAAAGTGGTACTCATGGCTGGATCGACGGCCATCGGTTTCTGGATCCCAATCCGGATGGCCCGGCCATGGGTGACGCCTTCTTCGAAGGAGAGCTTGGCACGCTGTCGATTCTCGCGACCGGGGATGTCTATCGAGACAATATCCGGGTTTGGAAGAACGAGGTCACAGTCGGCTGCCTGGGCGACAGCGTAAGAGCGACGCTCGCGCACTTCATCTCCTGCCTGAAAGATGGTACTCCGTTCGAATCCGAGGGACGTTCGTACCTGCGTACGTTTGCTGCCGTCGAGGCTGCGTATCGGAGCATAGCGGGGCAGCGTCGTGTCTCGCTTACTGAGATCCTCGAGCCAAGCTGCGAATTCACAACATAGCGAGTGCATAAAGTTGCCGCACCGGCTCGGGACTAGAGCAGTTTCGCAATTGGTGTAGACCGAAGCGACAGGCGTTTTCGTGGTTTTCTCTCAAGGAAAACCACTCCTCGCGATCTTTTTCAGACCACAGTAATTGCGAAACTGCTCTAGGCGGAATGCCTCCGATGAGAGAGTCTCTGAGATAGATATCAATGGCGGTGCCGTTTGCAATAGTGCAGTTCAATTTAACGGTTTTCCGGTCGCATTTGTGGCGTATTCTGGCAACCAAACCAGCATTAATCCGCCGTAGCCTAGCGTCGAGAGCAGTGCTGAGCAACTATATTTTCGCTTCGGGGACAGACTTAGGGGAGCATCCTCGCCGGATGCCGCATTCTTAGTGCGATATTAAGAAATAATCGTAGAAATCTACTATACCCACATGGGCATGGGGCATCAGAGTCTAACCAGGTGCTAAGCTCGGTTGCAATGATATTCGCGTGGACATCGCCACTGGAGTGGTTCGACGCGACAAAATTTGAGATAAGGACGCCGACATTTTGCCTTTACAGGCGTCCAGGGTTAATCTCCGTATCACCTAGCGTGGGCTTGTCATCCGCAGAATACTTCTGGAGGGCGACCGATGGAGATAACTCGGCGCAAATTCAACCTGCTTACAGGCGGGGCCATGGCGTGGCAGGCATTGCCGGGAAAGAGCTTTGCACTCCCTGCGGAAGGGCAAGCGGGCAACAGTGCGCCGGTGGCCCGCGGCAACACGGAAGTCGCGTTGTTAACGCTGGCCGAAGCAGCAGCCAGGCTGCGCGCGCGTCAGGTAACTTCAGTCGAACTGACGCAAGCGTGCCTGGAGCGGATCGAGATCTACAATCCCAAACTCGACACATTCATCACCTTGACCAACCAGCAGGCGCTGGCCGAGGCCAGGCAGGCGGACGCGGAAATCAAGGCGGGCAAATATCGCGGCCCGCTGCACGGAATTCCCTTCGCGGTCAAGGACAACATCGATACGGCGGGTATACGTACTACCGGAGGCAGCGCACTTTTTGAGGACCGGATTCCTGCCGAGGATGCTCCGGTCATCAGCCGTCTGAAGGCAGCGGGTGCGGTGCTCGTGGGTAAGACGAACCTGATGGAGTTTGCCATCGGAGCATCGAATAGCTCCTATTGGGGTCCGGTGCGGAACCCATGGAACCTGCTGCACTACAGCGGTGGATCTTCATCGGGCTCGGGGGCAGCGGTCACTGCAGACCTTTGCTACGGGGCGCTTGGAACAGATGACGGCGGTTCGGTGCGGATCCCTGCCGCCTACTGCGGGATAGTCGGTTTCAAGGCTACTTACGGCCTTGTGCCCATTCGCGGGATCATCCCAGGGGTCTCATCGCTTAACCACTGCGGGCCAATCACACGGACGGTGGAGGATGCGGCGATCATGCTCAACAGCATGACGGGTTACGATCGGCTGGACATCACCAGCGTGGATCATCCCAAGGAAGACTATGTTGCCGGCATGCGGCAGCCGGTCAAGAACCTTCGCCTGGGCATGCCTGTGGGGCATTTCGATACCTTGCAGCCGGATGTTCAGAAGGCGGTGATGGAGGGCATCGATTTGTTGGGAACCATGACCAAGGGGGTAAAGGACATGACGCTTCCTCCCCTGGGACTCGCCGCCAACCTCGACCCCGAGCTATTGGCTTGGCATGAACCATACTTCAAAGCGCACCCCGATAAGTATATGGCTTCGGTGCGACGCAGCCTGGCGAGTGCAACTGAGGCCAATGTTAGTGCGGTAGATTACATCCACGCGCTGTGGGCACTCCAGGAGCTGCGTCGCACGGTGGACGATTCCTTCACCGATGTCGATCTTGTGGTGCTGGCGACGACGCGTGTGGTGGCGCCGACCATCGAAGAACTCCTGAGGAGGGAGGCGAACACCAAACCCCAGGATCCGGAGATAGACTTCCCCGACTGCGTGTTTTTCAATGTCTATGGCCTGCCCGCCATCTCGGTGCCATGCGGCTTCAGCAGCACAGGATTACCGGTCGGGCTGACGATCGCCGGGCCGCACTTCTCGGAAAGCCGCGTACTGGCCTTGGCCAATGCGTATGAGAAGGCTACCGATTGGCACAAGCGGACGCCGCCGCTGACGCCGGAGACTCCTGTGCCGTCTATCCCTCCCATCCCCGTCTAGCACGGCAACGCGTAAACTATAAGTGCGGAGTTCAAATGTACTAAGTCATTCAGTAATTGGAGCAGTAATCTCTAAAATGGAGATTTTCGGGCTGGATGGTCCGCGCCGGTGGTCTACTCTTACTCCGCTCTTGGCGGCCAGAAGTTGTTAGCAGTAATTTGAAAAGGGAGATGGCATGTCTAATACCATCCGTAGTCTGGTTATTGCGCTGCTGCTCGTTACAGAGGCCGGGGCTGAACCGATTAAACTGCACCCCTCCAATCCGCACTATTACACGTTTAACGGCCAACCGACCATCCTTATCACCTCCGCCGAGCATTACGGCGCCGTGATCAATCTGGATTTTGACTACGTTGCGTACCTCGATGAGCTAAAAGCCTACGGACTGAACTACACGCGTATCTGGCCGGGCGCGGTACTCGAGATGGTGGGGGAGTTCTGTAAGGGCAACACCATGGGTCCGAGACCTGACAGAACGATCGTGCCCTGGGCTCGAAGTAACCAACTCGGTTACGTATATGGTGGAAACAAATTTGACCTGGACAAGTGGAATCCAGAGTACTTCGCTCGCCTCAGGGATTTCATTGTGAAGGCTGGCGAGCGAGGTATTGTCGTGGAGATTTGTTTCTTCAACTCCCAATACACCCATCGTTGGCCCCTCTCCCCGTTGTATTACGAGAACAACGTCCAGGGTGTGGGTAAGTGCGATTTCAAGGACGCCCAAACGCTGAAGATACCCGGACCTCGTCCAGCGGGAGAGCGAGTACGTGAGCAAAATCACTCAGGAAGTGAATGACTATGACAATGTCATTTTGGAGATTTGCGACGAGCCCGCGCTCTTCACTGCCTACGAGGAAGCCGGTCCGTGGGTTGGCCGCTTGCTCGAGGTCGTGCACAACACAGAAAGCACACTTGCCAAAGAAGCATCTGCTTGCGCAGATGGTGGAAGGACCAATCGGAGGTCCTATTGATTTCTCGGGCAGTCCGATTCTGTCGGTGATTGTTGGGCAGTATGTGTGGGGCGGCGAAGCGGGAAGGGAGCAGATGGGAGGGATGAAGGGCCTCGACTATGAGTACGGCTACAACAAGCCGATTGAGCTCAACGAAACTCCCTATTATCCATTTCAGTACCGTATAGGCGATGCCGTGGCAGCTTCCCGCGTGGAAGCGTGGGAGTTCATCCTGGGCGGTGGGGCAAGCTTCAATCATCTGAACTCCCGCTACACGGCGGAGGACCCCGCCGGCAGCACTCCCGACAACGCTCAGGTCTTAAGTGCCCTGCGGAATTTGAAAAATTTCATCTACAGCTTCGACTTTGTCAAAATGCGTGCGGATAAGAGCTTCGTCGTCAGCGGCGTGTCGCAAGGAGTCTACTGCCGAGGCATCAGTCAGCCGGGAGAGCAGTACGCACTGTATCTCCACCATAGTGCGCTTGAGCAGAACTACGAATACTATGTCGTGAAACCAGGACGTTACCATGAAACTCTAATTTTGGACTTACCCGGAGGCACCTACAAGGCGGATTGGGTTGACCCTACCTCGGGCTCAGTGGTCAGCACCGCAACCTTCACCCATCAAGGAGGCAGCCAAAACCTCACGACTCCTGAGTATTCCGTGGATATCGCCCTGCGGATCAAACGAATTCCCTGATCCGGGTCAGATAGCCATCAAACCACCATCGATCGCGTAGAAGCCCCCAACGCAGTACTCAGCCTCGTCAGAAGCCAGGAAAACCGCCAGACCTGCTACATCTTCCCCGGTGCCGAGCCGCCCATAGGGAGTCATGGCAATCCGCCTCTGCCGCATCGTTTCGTCCGCCAACCTGGCTGCGTTCATCGGGCGTCTCCATGCATCCCGGCACGATTGCATTCACCCGGATGTGATAGCGGGAATAATCAGCCGCCATGGCCCGCGTTAAAGCCGTAATCCCGCCCTTGCTGGTGCTGTAGGCCGTCAGGCACTCATAACCTCTCAATCCCGTGGGCGAGGCCAGGTTGATGATGCATCCTCGTCCTTGTTTCAGCATGGGTGGGATCACGTATTTCGCGCAAAGCCAGTGGCCGCGCAGGTTGACCGCCAGGGTGCGCTCCCAGACCTCCGTGTTCAACTCATGCACCCGCGTATCCTTGCCGTACATCTGGATCGCAGCATTGTTGAAAAGGATGTCGATGCGGCCGTGTCGTTCCAGAGCCGCTTCCACCATCGCTCTCACTTGCCCTTCTTCCGCCACGTCTGTTGCGACAAAAAGGGCTTCTCCTTGCGCATCAAGGATCTCTTGCGCCGTGGCGTGTCCGCTATCAGCATTGATCTCCGCGATCACCACCCGTGCACCTTCCGCCGCGTAACGCAAGGCAACCGCCTTTCCCAACCCCGCGCCTGCACCCGTGATAATCGCAACCTGGTTCTTCAAGCGCATCAAATCCTCCAGTCAAGGCCTATGGAGATTCTCGAAAGTCGATCATGACCGGTTGCAGGCGAAATCCGCGGGTGCGGACAGCACAATAAATCAACCCGGCCACAAACCAAAGGCCTCCGACGATCTTTGCCAGCTTTCCCAGCCCCAGCCAGATGATCGTACAGATCACAAACCCCAGACCAGGCAGCAGGAAGTCCTTCCAGAAGCTCTTTTGCCTTCCAGGGAGAGGAAGAAAATAGAATTGGCGAATGGTAGCAATATTGACTCCCATGAATCCCAGAAAGGCGCCGAAGTTCTGCAATTCTCCAATCAGGTCATAGCGCTTGCTGAGCGAGCCGGCAAACGTCAAAGCCCCAATCAGCACAATGTTGAAGGTGGGAGTATTCGTCTTTGCACTCAGGTGGGCAAAGAATCGCTTGGGCAGCGACGTTGTCTCTTCCCATGCCGAAGAGTAAGCGCGCCGCCCCAACCTGTCCCGTGAGGCCTGCCCCCAGGTTGGCGATGGCGAGCAGCAGAACCATGGCTTCGAAAAGCCACGTTCCGCCCACCCGGCGTGCAACATCCATGAATGCGGTGGCCACGTCCGGGAAGGTGCGAAAATCCGGCCAGACGCGCTGGCCGAGGTAGGTAAGAAGGCCTCCGAAAATCCCCGTGAACAGACAAACAATCACCAGCGACAGCAGCACGTTTCGCTTGGGGTTATGAACGTCTTCAGCGAGGGTGGTTACCGAATCGAATCCGATGTAGGTGAGGGCCGCGAATGAGGTCGCATGAATGACAGCCCCCAGATGGAACTCTCGCGGATCATAAAAAGGGGCGCTGGAGAACAGTCCTCCCCAGCCTTCATGGAACAGTAGATAGCGGACGGCAAGCCCGATGAAAGCCAGCAGCACGATCCCCATAAACACCAGCAGGATGTCGTTGGTCCTGGCCGTCGCGCGGATTCCCCGCACGTTCAGATACGTGATTCCGCAGGCAAAGCCCCCAGCGATGATCACATAGGGAACTCCCGGAAGCATGCGCTGCGACAATGAGGGAGCCATACACGACGCAGAAAAGAGGGATGGTTAAGTAATCGAGCAGCATCGCCCATCCCGCCATAAAGCCAAGGTGCGGGATGGATTCCCCTGCCCACATAGGTGTATGCCGAACCCGCCGCAGGATAAAGGGCCGCCATGCGTCCGTAGCTGATGGCGGTCAGAACCATGGCCACCATGGCGAACAGGATCGTATCGACCGTGTGCCCCCGGGCCCTCACAGAAACCAGCCCAAATACGGTCACCGGGGCACTCGGGGTCACCGCCATAATGCCAAAAATAATCAAATCCCAAAGAGAGAGCACCCGGCGCAGGCGAGGGATTCCACCATTAGGCGCACCGACAGGCCCGTCAGCCAAGCTCACCACCCTCTGGCATGCCCACAAAACTCGGAGGGCATCAACCCTTGCAGTTGTCCGGTCAAGGACGCTATCGGTTGAAGAGCGTCATCTCGTTCGCATTCCGCTCACCTGTTCACATTCGAGGCAGCCAGTAACAGGACCCAGTCGCTGTCGCCGTCTTGGTTGTTCCCCGGCGGCGTGAATTGCCGCGTTCCGCTGTTCGTGAACGGCCCCCCGGAGATTGCCGTGTAAGCTCCGTTTGTCGGGTCAAACCACTTGGCGCTTGCCGGCGCTTTCAAACTCGCCATGTTGACCGTGATCGTTCGCGCTGTCGGCATGTAGGCGACCACAAAAGAGCCGTCAGGCGTCTTGGCGGCGGTGCAAAAATCGCTCTTGCTGACCCGCGTTTGCAAGTTGCCAAAGTTCCCCAGTCCCCCAGTCACCACCGCGTGGTCTTGGTCCGGAACAAGATCCTGCCACGGTAGCGAGGAAAAGAACACCTTCCAGATCACCAACTGCCTCACCCCGACCGTGTCGATATGAAATTTCCATCCGGAGATGAAGGGCCAGGTGTAGGCGTTGCCATAGAGCTGCCCGGTACCTCCGCTCAGCATGGTCCAATAGCCTTGCCGCCTCAGCACCCACGGATTCCCATAATCCGTCGGGTCGCCAACCTTTTCCAGATCATAATGCCCCTCAACCAGGTAGGTCGGCATAACCGGCGTCTGATTGTAGCTATGCAACATCTCGATATAGGTAGGCGAGTAAGTGTAAGTACTGTTGAGAGAAATAAGAGGCGCCCATGTCTGATCGTCGAGCGAGGAGCTGGTAAAAATGTTCAGCTCGACCGTCTGCAGGGCCCTTGGGTCGGCGGACTTGATTGCCTTTGCCACGGCTTGCACCACTGCGTCATTCTCAGGGGTTTGCCAGGTATTAAAATCATCGCCACTCAGCCAGATGATGTTGTCGAAGCGCTTGTAGCGCTCGCCCAAATACTTGCCGTACACGCCGGCGGCCGTGACGCCATTCGCCAGCAGCGCCTGGAGCCATACAGTGCGGGCCGGCGCAGCCTTACAGCAGGTATCGATGGGATCCAGAAAAACTACCAGGCCATGATTTGCCGCAGCCGTAAGCATCTCGTCGAGACGAGCAAAGTATGCTTCGTTAGGCTTCGTAAGATCATAGTGCGCCGCATCTGTCCCGCCTGCTATATAACCGGTGAACGGACGGATACCATCGGGGGTGCTGGCGTCATCCCGGCTGTCATAGTCAGCGGGGGTGGTAACCAGCACGTTCATCCAGACCGCATTAAATCCGTTCGCCTGGCGATCGGCGAAATAGCTCTCCGCGTCCGCCATGGAGGCCATCCCCATCAGCGCGTGAGGATTGTCACCGGTAATCAGGAAAGGGGTGTTGTTCTGGTCGACCAGGTACCGTCTGTTGGCGCTGAGCTTCAGCGGATATGCAGGAGAACTTGCGCCCGCAACTTCCGCGGGTGCCGCGGCGACTCGGCCCGTGGCGCAAATTGCGGCTAGCAGGATGAGCGCCACCACCAGCGCGAGCTGTTTAAGGTTGGGATTTGCATCCTTTCCGTCGCCGCTCATGGTTGTCTAGCCTATGACCAGGTTCGCCGGCAGGCTATAAGGATCGCGCCCTTTTTTTGTTGCGAAACACCAGTCCGCGTTTTTCTAAAAAATCGCAATAGGATTGAACAGTGAGCCCGTACCGGCCGGTAGGCGTAGCGGAGCCGCCACCACCAGAAATTCCCAACGTCGCTCTTCCTCGCACACCTTGATCAACTCCTCAAATTGCAGGCTGTCGGCACAAGCCATACCCATGGAAGCAATTTGCAGCGCATGGATGGGCCCCGCCATGCCCTCCACATTGCTGGGAACCGTTTCCCCGTCGCCATCCGGGAAGAAGGCAGCCACCTTCCGTTCGTGCAGCAAGCGGATGGTTTCCACGTGCAAGCCGGCCTTTCCTTCCCCGTCGTATCCGTTCTTCCACGGACCCAATTCGAGCCGCCTGCGGTGATGGCCGGTGCGGAAAACAAAGATATCTCCCTCCTCGAGACGAACACCTTGCGCCTTCTCGGCCGCCTCCAGCTCCGCAGTGGTGACTGCTTCTCCAGGCTCCAGCCACTTCACCCCGCGCAGGCGCGGGATATCGAGCAGTACCCCCCGGCCGACGATGCCGTGCGCGTAAGCCGTAATGTCCTGAAGGGTGGGGCCGCGGGAAGTCACCGCGCTCGTCGGCTTCCCGTTATAGAGCTTCCCTTGGAAGGCAATGTGGCATAGGGCGTCGATATGAGTATGGCAGTCGCCATGAAACTCGGTCGCCAGAAAATCCGCCGAGTACTGGGGCTCTCCCCAGTCTGAGTGGATATCAAAGCCCCGAACCATGTAGTGAGCTGCGGGGCGCGGATTGTCGGGCCCTGCCACTTTGTTGATGGGAATTGCCATCGACACCGACCGTCCGGAACGCACCAGGCCCGCAGCCCGCAGGATCTGCTGCCGGCTGAATGTAATTCAGCGTCCCCTTCTCGTCGTCGTCGCCCCATCGGCCCCAATTGCAGACTGCCCGGAATAACTCCTCGAATTCTGCCCTGGAAACATACGAAAGTGTTGTTTTCATCGCGTCCTTTCTCGGTGCCTATATCAGCTTGCTAGCCCGGCGGCCAACCCATCGAGCGGCCGCCCAGCAGATGAACGTGAAGATGGTCGACTGTCTGGCCCCCATCGGGTCCGGTATTGATCACCGTGCGAAAGCCCTTCGACAGTCCCTCGCTGCTCGCAATCCGGGCGGCAACCAGGTGAAGATACCCCAGCATTTCCTGGTCTTCGGCGCTCGTTTCTGCCAGGGATCCAATGTGCTTGCGCGGCACCACCAGCACATGCGTAGGCGCCTGGGGATTGATGTCTCTGAATGCGTAGGTCAGATCGTCCTCAAAGACCTTCTTCGAAGGAATTTCGCCGGCAATGATTTTGCAGAATAAACAGGGCATGCGTTCATCCTACTTGCTGAAGTATCGCGGGTGGGACCCTGGCTGCCATGGATTGTAGCTTGCCGCGAATGCCTCCCGTTCCGCAATCGGCGGATGGGTATAGGTCCAGAAGACGACAAAAGGCGACGGGTAGGGATACTCGAGCGATTCTTCCCCCAGGCGCTGGAACGACTCGGCATTCACTTTCTGGGGGTCGGCCACGATGCCATGGACCACCTCACTTCCGAACACATCCGCCTGGTGCTCCTGTGCGCGGCTGATGCTGTTGCCGATGGGCTCAGCAACGAACGAGAGGATAGACAGCACCAGCAACAGTACGCCGGTCGCCGCCCAGTCTTCGAGCGAAGCGATATGCCAGCGCGGCCCGTAGCGCACACCAGGAACCGTGCTAAGCGGGAGCCGATCCACAAGAAAAACAGAGACAGCACCGCTCCCATCGCCAGCCCGCGCTCGATGTGGTGCAGCACATAATGGCCCAGCTCGTGGCCGAAGACCAGCAGAATCTCATCCGGCGGGGAGCTCTTGAGGGTGTTATCCCAAACCACCACGCGCCGTGAGGAGCCAAATCCCGTGACGTAGGCATTCGAGCTGGTGTACTTTTCGCTGGCCTTCATCAGAAACATGCGTGACGGCGGGAATGGAAACCCCCGTCTTGTCCACCACTCGTTCCAGTTGCTGCACCAGCGCCGGATTGGTTTGCGCCAGGGGTTCAAAGTGATTGAACATGGGGTCGACGACCAGCGGCAGCACGAAGACCACCAGAACCTGCATCGGCAGCGACACGATCCACAGCCACAGCCACCACCGGCGTGAGTTTCGGATGAGGGCGAAGAGCACCGAAAGAACGACGGTTCCGGAGACCAGATCAAGCAGCAGCGCCTTGCCCCAGTCGACAAACCAACTGCCCCAACCCTGGATGGATTGACCGTAGCTGAGCGAGATGTGGTGGCCCAGGATGGCGAGTGGCAAGGTGGAACAGCGTCAGCAGCAGCAGGAACAGCGGGGCAAAGCAAAGCCCTTGCAGCCAGGGCTTGCGCGTGACTGAGGCTGCCCACGCGCCCAGGCCGGCGGCCCAGCGGAAATTCAGCAAAGCCAGCAGAACGAGGATGCTCCAAAGCGTCGAGCCGAAGTCGAGCCCGGTGCGCCAGTAGTAGAGCGAACGGGCTTTTTCCAACACCCCCGGGGCGAGTGAGTACACAGTCTGAGCAGCAAAAGCATCACCAGCGCCACTACGCTACCCCACATTTCCATCCCGACCGGAGCGCAGCGTAGCGGAGGGATCTGCAGTTCAGCGGACCTCTCGTGGAAATGTTTTTCGATCTGCCCGACCGACAATCTCAATCAAGCCGAACCAGGTAGGCCTCGCCTTCGCTGGGCTCCAGCTCGCGGGCAATTTCAACCGCGCGTCCTTTGTCGTCACCCAGCGGGCGGATGCGCACCCAATGACCGGTAGGGCCGGTGAACTCGATCACATTCGCCGTACGGTATTTGCGCGTGAGCTGGTCGCGCAGCTTATACGCCCCCTTCTCACTCTTGAAGGCGCCAATCTGCACGCACCAGCGGCCGCCGCTGTCCAGCGGCGACGGAGCGGCAAATACCTCCACCCGCACCCGGGCCACGCCCGGCCTCCACACCCCAATCGCTTTAGCGGATGCCAGGGATAAATCGAGCATGCGATCGGGCACGAACGGTCCGCGATCGGTGACGCGCAAGATCGCCGATTGCCCAGTCGACAAGTTGGTGACCTTAATCAGGGAATTCATGGGCAGCGTTCGGTGGGCCGCGGTCAGTGCATCCTTGTCGAAGATTTCGCCGTTAGCGCCCCGCCGCTTGTCATACGGAGGCCCGTACCAGCTCGCGAGTCCCTCCTCGCTATAGATCACCGGGTGCGAGCTGACGAAATCCGCATCCGCCTGGTTATCGGCAACGGGAGCTGGCGCGGGAGCCGGCGCCCGGGTGGGCTGGAAACCGGGCCAGGCGAAGGAGCAGGCGCAGCCGGTGCTGGGTGGGGCCAGAGCGGGCGGCGGAGCCACGGCGACGGCCGTGGGCTTGTGCCGGCATCCGGTACCCAGTGCCATCGCGGCGCTGATCAGAATCACTTGCGGCAGCGCGCGCAGCAGTTGGCGGCGCGGCGACACCCTAGCGCACTCCGCTGCCGGGACGGTCGTCGAGCTGTTCGGCCAATTTGCGCAACCGGTCCGCGGCAGCGTGCAGCGCCTGTGCCGAGTCCTGCCGCAGCTGAGGCACCACCTGATCATTGAGATAGGCGATCACTTTCTTCAGCTCTTCTTCGACCCGCGGCAATGCCTGGTTGAAGCGCTCGTCCACCTTCTTGCCAAAATCTTCAAAGCGGCTGCTACCCTTGCTCTGGAATGGACTGCCTGGCTGGTCAACCATAAGCCCTCACTTGTGCATCTCTCCCAGAACTGGTGCGTCATGGGAGTGTGCTTCACAGGTAGAGTACCGCACTGGAACGGTGGAGCAACGACTTGTCCGGCGCTTTGCGCCCTCAGCCCCCGGCTCGCATAGACTGGAAGTGCGACCAACTTGAAAGCTGGAAGGGGTGCCTTGACGAATTCATCGCGACTTTCTTGCCGCCTTTTGTTCTTCTCTCTGTCTGACCGGCTCGGGTCTCGCGCAGATGCGGCCGGAATCGCGGGCAATGCTGGTTCGGCCTTGCCCGATGCGCCGCAGGCTCAGCAGCCGGCTCAGCCATTTGCGCCGCAGCACACAGATGGCGGTTGGCTCCCTTACCGCCTGCAGCGAAAATACGCGCAGATGATTGAGCCCGGACAGGCGGCGCATCCATTTACCGCCCCCGAAAAACTGGTGTTTTCCTTCACCGAGGTTGCCCGGCCCATCACCCTGCTCCCTGCTCTCTACTCCGCCAGCTATGAGCAGCTCTTCAACACCGACCCCAAGTACGGTCATGATGCCGGAGCCTTTGGCGAGAAGTTCGGCGCGGCCATGCTGCGCTCCGCCAGCGTGCGCGTTTTCTCCGACGGAATTTTTGCCGCCGCGTTTCATCAGGACCCACGCTACTACCGCATCGCCCATGGCAGCCTCGTCCATCGCGGTCTGCTTTCCGCCCGGCAGGCGTTGATTCGCCGCGGAGACGACGGCGTCGATCAGTTCAATTATTCCGGGATCGCCGGGCGCGCCGGCTGCCGCCGCGCTGATCCTCACCTACTATCCCGAACCCAGCATCACTGCCAAGGTTGTCGGGCTCACCTTCGGACGTCGATCGCCACCGACGCGGGCGGCAACCTGGTACTGGAATTTCTTCCCAGCATCATTCGCAAGTTTCCTATCATGCAGAAGCTTCGCCTGGAGTAATCGAGCGGACGGGTTCTCTGCTTAGGGATTGATGATGAGAAGCGTTGTTAACGGAGTTCTCCTGCTGGCGGCCCTTCTGCTGGGGCGGCTGGTTCTCTTCGGGCAGCAGCAGACTCCGCCTCGAGAACCTGCCCGAGGCGCCGCAGCCGTCCGATTCCTACAGCCGGCGAATCACCTGAGCAGCCGGTCCGCCGGAGGGAGTCATCGGTCAGAAGCAGCGGAGCTAACAGCCGTCCCGGATTCCCGCCCGTCAGCCCGCCCGCTCCGGGCGGATGCCCGTGCCGCCCGCCGCCCGCCCCAACATTTTCGGAGTTCGCTCGCGAATGCCTGCCCGGATTCCTCCAGCCCGGCGGAGAAGATCATGAGCTGCCAGCCCAACATCCCTGATGTTCGCCCGCTTCCTTGACTCCGCGACTCCCCTGCCGCTCACTCCCAGGCAGAAAGTTCATCCTGGCGGCGAGAAATGTAAGCGACCCTGTCAATCTGCTGACCATCGGCGCGGCTCTCTGCGATCACCATCGCGACCGATGCCCATACCGCTGACGGACCTGGATTTCGAGGATTCGCCAAGAATGCCGGCGTGTCGCTCTCCCAGGACATGACGGGTGAGTTCTTCGGCACCTTTCTCATTCCGTCCCTTGCCCACCAGGATCCGCACTACCATCGCATGCCGAATCTCTCCGTTCGCCGGCGAATCCTTCACGTTCTGGATGCGGTGGTCATCGCCCAGAGCGATGAGGGCGTGCCCATGTTCAACTACGCCACCGTCGTTGGCACCATTTGCTACCAACTCGCTGGGCAATGTGTATGTTCCCGGCCGCGAAGCATAGTTTTGGCGCCAGCACCGCCCGCATCGCCACCTCGCTGGCCACCGATCCGATCGGCAATGCGATCACCGAATTTGTGCCCGATCTGGCGCGGCACGTCAATGTCCAGGTGGTGATCGTCCAAAGGATCATCAACCGCGTAGCCATCGCCGAGGGCGGCGCCGTCCCGGAATAACCCGAAGGTGGCCAGGAACCCAGATCGACACCGTCGTGGTATCCCCTCATAGCCGTTCAAATCAATACTTTGCCGTCCGCCTCCTTTTTCTCGCAGTTCAACGGGACTCGTTTCTGATTGGCGAGCAGAAGCTCGTACTCTATAACTGGGTGGACCCGGCCTACGCCGGCGTCCAACTATCGATTCTTAAGTTCCCTTCGGCCCCAGCATTCAGCTTCAATTAGATCAGGAGACTTCATGTCGAGAGCCGTCAAATATTCAGAGAGAGCGGTAACGATCCTCGCCCAGGGCGCGTGGTTGGTTTTTGAACGAGCCAACCGCATCAGCCCCAACGCTTCCTTCACGCCGAAGTGGTCCGATAAGCCGCTGTTGAAGTCCTATCAGAAAGAAAAGCCTCCCCTCGGCTGGCCGCGCACACCGATTCGCTCTGTCCCAAGTGCGTGCCGGAGATCCGCCAGCAGATCATCGACGGCAAGCTGCCCCATGAAGTCCTCCTGAACGAGAAGGTGGGCGAGATCAAGGCCCAGATCATCGAGCGCGACGGCAAGATCCTGATGGTGAAGGACTGCCCCAAGCATGGTCACTTTGAAGACGTGATGTCGATCGACCTGCCTTCTTCAAGCCATCTGGAAGAGGTTTTCCCCGGCCGCGACATCAAGGCCCACAACGACGAAAAGCTGCACAACCATGGCACCTCGACCGTGACCCATGGCCGCGGATCGGTCTTGACCATCGATCTGACCAACCGCTGCAACATGATGTGCGATCCCTGCTTCATGGACGCCAACCAGGTCGGCTTTGTCCATGAACTGACGTGGGACGAGATCAAGACCATGCTCGACAACGCGATCACCATCAAGCCGCGCCGCCAGATGTCGGTGCAGTTTTCCGGTGGCGAGCCGACCCTTTCGCCTTACTTCCTCGACGCCATCGCCTATTCCCGCAAGGTCGGTTACGAGTCGGTCCAGGCCGCCACCAACGGCATCGAGTTTGCCAAGAGCAAAGAGCTCTGCCGCGCCGCTGCCGAAGCTGGCCTGCGCTATGCCTACCTGCAGTTCGATGGTATCGGCAATGCAGCCAACTCCCACCGCAAGGTCGGCAACCTGTTCGACGTCAAGCTTCAGGCCATTCACAACCTGCATGAAGCCGGTGTCGACATCGTTCCCGTCACCACCATCATCAACGGCATCAACAACGAGCAGGTCGGCCACATTATCCAGTTCGCCCTCGATAACCCCAAGAAGATCAACTTCCTCAGCTTCCAGCCGGTCTCCTTTACCGGCCGTGACGAAGCCGTAAGCGACGAGCGCCGCGTGGCGCAGCGCTACACCCTGAGCCACATGGCCCACGATGTCAAGAATCAGACCGGTCTGGGCGAGCCCACCCGCGACTGGTTCCCCATCAGCTTCATGAGCACCTTCTCCGACTTGGCTGATCTGGTGCACGGACCGAACCGCGAGTGGGGTCAGATCTCCTGCGGATGCCACCCCAACTGCGGCATCGGCATGGCGCTGATGATCGACAAGGAAACCAAGGAAGCCGTTCCCGTCACTGCCTTTCTCAATGCCGATCGCCTGGCCAAGGACATAGCCAAGCTGAACGATGCGGCGCGCGGCAAGTTCCTTTCGCTGCTGGGCATCACCTTGGCCCTGCTGCGCAACTACAATCCGCGTCAAAGCGCCGACCCACATGCGCATCCTCGATCTGTTGAAGAAGTTCGACAAGTTCTCCGGCTCCACCAAGCCGCAATTACGGCTCGGTGAAGGCAGACCGCACCATGGCCGACATCGAAAAGCGCCGCGCCGACCGCTGGAACTTCCTCTTCATCGCCGGCATGTGGTTTCAGGATCTCTTCAATTACGACTTCCGCCGCACCGAGCAATGCATCATTCCCTACGCCACGCAGGAAGGCGAAATCTCCTTCTGCGCCTACAACACCGGCGTGGGCTGGCGCAACATCATCGAGAAGATGCACATGACCGCGACTCTGACCAAGTGGTACGAGGAGCATGGACGGCACGAGATCTTTGCCGGCGGCAAGAAGGTCGGCATGGGCAATGTGACCCACAACCTGGTCCTCAACCAGGAGCACGTAACCGCCGCCGCCAACGACACCCTCGACAAGTCTGGGCATTGCCAAGAACGCGCGTGAGGAGAAGCTGAAGGCACGCGACACGAAAATCAAGCAGGATGCGGAAAACGCCAAGATGGCTCGGCTCTATCGCGAGCATGTCCTGGGGGAGAAGCCGAAAGAGGGCTTCATTCCGCTCGACACGTTGATCGCGCCGGCGCCCAAGCCAGCTCCGGCCGCCAGCGAAGAACCAGTCATGGGCGACTAGCATTTCGTACTACAGGAGTGCAGAAAGGCTGCCAACAATGGCAGCCTTTTTTGTGCTCCAATGAGGAGCGATGCGCAAGCTCTGGATCACAAGTCTCTTGCTGCTGCCGTTATTGAGTCTGAGCGGCTGCACCATTTACGGCGTAAAGAATCCGCCCACCCTCAAGACCACGACCAGCGCGGAGCAGTACGAACGGATCTTCTGGTCCGCGGTAAAAGCAAAGAATTGGCAGCAGATCCCGGGCATGCTCGCCGCCAATGTGATGTACAGCGCTGGCGGCAAGGTGCTCAGCAAGGATCAGGTGATGCCTTACCTGCAGGGGCTCAACATCGCCGATTTCACCATCACCGGAATGGTCGTCAAGCCAAACGGTCCGGACATGACGCCTCAGCTACACCTTGCAACTTTCCTCGGCCGGGGGCCCGGCCCAGACCTACACGGCAATCAGCGTCTGGCAACAAGTTGGCTCAGGGCTGGATCCTCATCGTGCACACCGAGCAACCGCAAACATCAGGGAACGCAGTCTCGCCGTAGCAGTCCCGACTGTCCGATGCGATGAGAACCATGCGCTACCCTATGTCATCCCGACCGGAGCGAGAGCGCACTGGCACGGAGATCGCGGTGTCAGCTCGCCCTGAAGCTTCTCACGAGAATCAGCTCAAAGGCGCGGACCTTGACGTCGCGTAATGCCGCTCTACGCGCTATCCACGAAGAAGCTCCGGACGAGTCTTTGGCAGGCGCTCGGACGAGTCGAACCTCAGAGGCATCGAGGTGCGCGTCACGAGCAGACAGTTGCTGAGCAGCCGGTTGTCATAGCATCCAGACCGTCGGCGATAGGGATCTGCGTTCTCCACCCCTCTGATACATTCAAATGGTGGTTACCCGTCCGGCAGTGATCCGGAAATTTCAGCGAGAGCTGTTGGCCTGGTTCGACTCCCACGCGCGCGATCTCCCCTGGCGGCAAAGCGCTGACCCCTACCGCATCTGGGTCTCCGAGATCATGCTGCAGCAGACCAGGGTGACTGCGGTCCTCGACTACTACGCCCGCTTTCTGGCGCTATTCCCTTCCGTCACCGCTCTCGCCCAGGCGGAAGAACCGGATGTCCTTGCCGCCTGGAGCGGCCTGGGATATTACCGTCGCGCCAAGCTGATGCACAAGGCCGCGCAGGTGGTGGTCCAGGAGCACCACGGAGTCTTCCCGCGTACCGCCGAAGAACTGCGCAAGCTGCCAGGAATAGGAGAGTACACCTCCTCCGCCATCGCCAGCATCGCCTTCGGCGAGCCGGTCGCGGTAGTCGACGGCAATGTCGAGCGGGTCCTCCTGCGTGTCTTTCCCGAGGACGAAAAGCCCGCACCCCAGGCAAAATGGCTTCGCGACCGCGCCGCCAACCTCCTCGATGCCCAGCGTCCGGGAGACTTCAACCAGTCGATGATGGAACTGGGAGCAACGGTCTGCCTGCCCCAACGTCCTTTATGCCTCCATTGCCCGGTGCAGCCATTTTGTAAGACCCGCGGCGAGCACCAGGCGCCCCCGCCGAAAAAGATGCGCAGCCGGCAGATCGCCTACGCCCTCGTGCGCCGCGATCGTCCAGGCAGCAACCCAGGTCTTGCTCCAGCAGCGTCCCTTGTCAGCCTCGCTGATGCCGGGCATGTGGGAACTGCCCGAGGTAGAGATGCTGGAGAGTGATCACGAGCGAGTGGAAATCACGCTGCGCCATGCCATCACCGTGACCAACTACCGGGTTCATGTACTCCGCTTCTCTGAGCAGGAAGCCACGCTTCGCTTTCCGGCCGAGGGCAAATCCTCGCCAATGGATAAAGAGTTCGGAACTGAGCACCTTGCCGCTGACTGGGCTGGCGCGCAAAGTTCTGCAGCGGTTGCAAATCATGCCTAAAGAGGTGAAATGAAGAAATTTCTTTGCCCTGTGCTTTTGCTCATGGCATCGCTGGGGCACTTGCATGGAAATGCCCGAAGTCCCTGCGCTGGACACGTGTTCCGCCCGCCGCCCGCCAGGCTGCGGCGAGCATCGATCCGGAAAAGATCCGCGCCCACGTCCGCTTTCTGTCCAGCGATCTGCTCGAAGGCCGCGGCCCGGGCAAGCGAGGGGGCCAGCTGGCGGCAGAATACATCGCCACCCAGTTCGCTCTGGCCGGAGCGAAGCCTGCGGGCGAGAATGGCACCTATTTCCAGGCTGTCCCGCTGATGGCCGTGCACACAGATGTCGACAAGACCAGCTTTACCTTTGTTCCCGCCAGTGGCGCACCCATCCGCGCTGAAGTATGGCGAAGACTACGTGACCAAGGACCAAACCGGTGCGCCGAGCGTCGACCTGGACGCTCCCATCGTCTTCGTGGGTTACGGGATCGATGCGCCTGAGTATCAATGGAATGATTACGAGGGCATCGACGTCAAAGGGAAAATCCTGCTGGCCATCGTCAACGAGCCGCCCTCGAACGACGAGCATTTCTTTCAGGGCAAGGCTCTCACCTATTACGGCCGTTGGACCTACAAGTTCGAAGAAGCGGCGCGCCGGGGCGCGGCGGGGGTGCTGGTCATTCACCGCACCGACCTCGCCAGCTACGGGTGGGAGGTAGTCCGCAATTCCGAATCGACCGAGACCTCCTATCTGCGGAACGATCCGCTTTCCGTGCTCAAGGCGGCCAGTTGGATACAACTCGACGTTGCCCGAAAGCTCTTCGCCGCGGCGGGCATGAACGCCGATCAAATGATCGAAGCCGCCGGCAAGCGCGGATTCAAGGCAGTGGAGCTGCCCGTCCGTCTCCAGGCGCACATCGTCAGCCAGGTGCGGAACTATGACTCGGCCAACGTCATCGCCATGGTGCCGGGAGCAGACTCGACGCCCGGCGGCAACGTCCTCTACACCGCCCATTACGATCACCTGGGAATCGATCCCACTGCACCCGGGCGACAAGATCTACAATGGCGCCGTGGACAACGGGACCGGCTGCGGCATACTCCTGGAAATGGTGCGCGCCTACGCCACTGCGAAAATCCCTCCGCCCCGCAACGTCTATTTCGCGTCCGTGACCGCCGAAGAGCAGGGCCTGCTGGGGTCCAAATATCTGGGGCATGCATCCTCCGGAACCCATTCGCGACCTCACGCTGGACCTCAACTTCGATGAGCTGTTGCCCATCGGCGTGCCTACCTCGGTTAAGGTCGAGGGCTCGGAGCGCACCAGCTTCTATCCTGTGGTGGAGAAGACCGCCGCCGCCTTTGGTCTGCAGATCCAGCCGGACGATGCGCCCATGGCGGGAATTTACTACCGCTCCGACCACTTCAGCCTGGCCCGCGTGGGCGTGCCGGCATTCTCGATCGATGAAGGGGATCTCTTCGCCGGCCATCCCGCAGGGTGGGGAAAGCAGCAGAAAGAGGAGTACGATGCCGAGCGATACCATCGCCCCACCGACGAGTATCGGGCGGATATGGATTTCCGCGCCGATGCCAGATTGGCGCAGTTCGGGTTCTTATTAGGGTGGCAGGCTCTGTCGTCGCCGCCCGTGACCTGGAAGCCGGGAGACGAGTTTGAGGCTGCCCGAAAGAAGAGCAACGGGCAATCGGCCCGGTAGAGGCAACCGTGCAATTTTCGCGTTGGAATGTCGTCGCGCCCTGCCTTGCTCTCGCCCTGCGCGCCGCCGCCTGGGGGCAGACCACGGCGCCGCAGCCGGTCCTGCATCGGCGCAGCTATAACCGATGGATGACGAGCTGGATATGGCACCCGCTCGAGCGGCCGGACCATACTCCCGCTGGAGGCTTCAGGAGAATACACGCTGGGCGCCGGGGGAACGGTGGACGTGGAGTTGCAGCCTGACCGGTTGAGCGGCTTCATCACCAGGTTGGGTGACCGTGAGAGCGACGAGGGCACGCCGCTTACTTTCTTTTTCGCCACCAGCCGGCTGTCGGGGCCAGCGGCTGTCCTTCACCACCCGGCAAGTCCACGGCGTGTGGTTCTCGTTTGAGGGAACGATTGTGCGCGGATCTGCCCGCAGCCGCGACCAGCAGGGATACTACCTGCTGCAGGGCCAGCTGGTGCTGCATGACGTGGCCAGCCAGACCCAGCAGGCGCGCATGGTGTCTTTGCCTTTGGCCCGGCAATATCCGAACGGCTAGACTTCCGTGCATCTATACAATGAGACCGGACGGCATCAATACAATGAGACGGGACTGCTGTCCCAATTCGCCTCAAGAGGAGTTTGTATGGATCGCACAGCAAGCGCAGTGTGGCACGGCGGCCTGAAAGACGGCAAAGGCAAGATTTCGACCCAGAGCGGCGTGTTGAAAGACAGCCAGTACTCGTTCAGCACCCGGTTTGAAAATGGAATCGGCACCAACCCGGAAGAACTGATTGCGGCGGCTCACGCGGGCTGCTTTACCATGGCGCTGAGCGCCCAGCTCACCACCGCGAATCTGCCGCCGGAATCGATCGAGACCAAGGCCACGGTGACTTTTGAAAAGACGGATGCCGGCCCGACCATCACCAAGATCCTGTTGGCGACCACGGCCAAGGTGCCGGGTGCGGACAAGGCGGCGTTTGACAAGGCGGCGCAGGAGGCGAAGAACAACTGCCCAATTTCGCGGCTCTTCAAAAACAACACCGAGATCACCCTCGACGCCAAGCTCGCTTAGGCAACCGAAAAAGAGAACCGCAATCTCGGTCGTTGCCGCCCCTGGGATCTTCCCCTGCCACAAATGAATGGGTGCCCCACATCTCGCTCGTTTTTCGCGAGATGTGGGATACCACGAACCTTGACCGTCAATTTCCCGGGAGCAGCAGACTTGACCGTGAGCGGTTGTTCGTAGGTCCAGGGCACCCAAGGTTCAGCAACTACTCTGCATGGAAGCGCTCCCCTCCCTTTGTGATCCCAGAGGAATCCGGGCTTCCGCAGCCCTCTGTGGAGATGTTTTTCAACAGAGCGTACCCGAATAATCGCGCCAAGCACGCCCTCGACAATCGGCAGCCAATTTAGCTATTGGCAACGATATATTCGCGAAGGCTGCGGTTGATCTCGGCGGCCTGTAATACCCCGTTATCGAGGAGTTGTATCCACTGCTTGGCGGACTCGTCGTGCGACATGGCGCCCAGCAGGTAATTGGCCTGCACAATAATTTCGAGCGCATTGCTTAGATCGTGGGACAGACGCCGGATTTCTTTGGCCTGTTCAGCAGGGATAGAGGGCGGATTTTGTCGTCATTCAGACCTCAACTGGGAACCGATGCAGCCCCGGGGTCGGCTGTTGTCCAATGCGACTACTTCTTGGTAACCTCATCCCGGTAAGTTGAGAAGAGGCGCCCTTTAACGTTATTGTAATGGGATGAATCCATATGCACGACAGCTAGGCAGTCGCGATCCTCTCAAAGTGGTGGCCACCACCGCCAGGCATCTTGAACAACTATCCGTGGCCCTCGGTCCGGCACGGATAGAAGAATCACCCGCTCCGGGAAAGTGGAGCCCACACGAGATCCTGTGCCATCTGGCAGATTGCGAACTGGTTTTCAGTTACCGTTTACGCCAGACTCTGGCCCAGGACCATCACATCATCCAGCCCTTTGACCAGGAGCTTTGGGCGGCCAACTATGCCGGCTACGATCCACAGGCTGCCATGATGACCTTCTCCTGCGTGCGCCAGTGGAACCTGATGCTGCTGCGATCGATATCGCCGGAGGCGATGGCAAAGCCTGTTCTGCATCCGGAGCGAGGCGAAATGACGTTTCGCGAGCTCATTGAGACCATGGCAGGTCACGATCTGAATCATCTGGCGCAACTGGAAGCGATTGCGGTGCAGGTGCCCATAAGCCGCTAACCAAGCCTGCACGTTTGACATCAGGCCGCGCTTTTGTAAACTAGACGTTGCTGCCCATCCAGCCCATCGCGCTGGATACGATCGTGCCGGAGTGGCGGAATTGGCAGACGCGCATGGTTCAGGTCCATGTACTCGCAAGGGTGTGGGGGTTCGAGTCCCTTCTTCGGCACCAGTTACTTCTCTGTAGCGACTCCATCGTGCAGAAGCATACCAATAATCCCGCATAAGCCAGGGTCTACGCGGGAGCACCCCGCTCGGTTCCAATCTGAACACCTTGGTCCCACCCCCTCGTAGATGCGGTGTAACGAAAGCCCTAAAGACCTTCGAGAACGCCTCAGCAAAAGGGGTGGCTATGCCTTCGGTTAGCCAGACTTTGGGATTTTGGTTGCCCTTTGCTGTTCCACCAAGGCACACTCAACAGGCAAAAGTAAGCAAATACGTTGGTTCGGGCTCTTGATTATGCTTCGTTTTGCCTTGTTGAGAAGTGCTCCTTGGAATATCTGCATTTTCGCCGCTCTCCTGATCTTGGGTATTGCTGGCAGTTCAGCGAACGCACAGACGCAACCAGTCATTTTTCCCATCCCAACGCAAGTAAGTCTTCCCAACGGCGGCGTCCCCCTGTTTACCGGGGACTTCAACGGCGATGGGATCCCCGACCTCGCCTATACTTCCTCAGGAACATTAGAGATCCTGCTGGGTTTCGCTGGCGCTTCCCCTACCACCGTGAGCAGCACTCTTTGTGCCGGTGGGGTGGGCAGCGCGATTAGCTTCGCAGACGTGAACAACGACAAGAAGCTGGACGCCGTATTCAACTGCAACGGCTACATCAGCGTCGCGTTGGGTAACGGAGACGCTACGTTTCAGGCTCCCGCCTACTATGCCGCTCCCAACACTGAAACCCCGCTCCTGGTTGATTTGAATGGTGACGGATATCTCGATATCGCTGCTATCGTGATAGGCGCCCAGACTAACCGGCAGGTAGCCGTTCTGCTGAATAACGGTAGTAGCGGACCGGGCGTATTCGGATCTCCCAAACAGTATGCCCTCCCCAATAGCGCCAGTCGGCTTGCTCGCCGGGGACTTTAATGGAGACGGCAAGCAGGACCTGCTCACCACCGTCCTTTATTTCGGCACTCCAACCAATCCTTTGCTGTACCCCACGGCGGCTGACGTCGACATTCTTTTCGGCAACGGCGACGGCACACTTCGTCAAGCAACCATCCAGCCGGGGCCAGCCTTCGGCAGCTTCACCGTGGGGGACTTCAATGGAGATGGAGTGACAGATCTTGCCGTGGTGCTGACCTCGGCCTCCAACACCATCTATACCTCGGTGCAGATTCTCCTGGGCGCCACCAGCGGAACCTTCACCCAGGGCGCCTCGCTGCCCATTGTCTCAACCAGCGGAACAGCGCAAGGGGCGGCCTATCCTATGGCAGCCATTTCTCTCTCTGACAACGGCCCGCTCGATCTTGTGGTAAATACCAGTGTCCTTAATGTTTTTCAGGGCGATGGCAAGGGCAACTTCACGCCCACTGGCAGCTATGCGCTCACTGCGATTCCGCTCTTGTTTGCAGACGTGAACGGGGATGGAAAACAGGACCTGATTGCTACCAGCTCGAACGGAGTTTATATTTTCCCCGGCAACGGGGATGGAACATTTCAGGCCGTGCCAGGCTCGCCTTTCTATGGCCCGACCGCCGACGTGAACAACGACGGCATCGCCGACATCCTATTCTTTCCGTCGCAAAATGTTCAGACAGGACCAGGGAACTTCTTTGCCACGGCACTCGGTAGGGGAGACGGTACCTACTCGATTCTCGACCAAACCACCACGCTTCCCTCTGCAAGCTACTATCTGTTGATGCCGGGAGACTTCAATGGTGACGGAAAGGTCGACACCCTCGCCATTCAACCTGGCAGCGCTGGTCACAATGCAACTTGCGGTCCTCCAGACGCTCAACTGCTCTCATATCTCGGAACGGGCGATGGTCGATTCACGGCTAAAGGAACAGCCCTTGCTTTGGGAGTCGGAACCGTACAGTCGGGGGGAATAACAGGCGATTTCAACTCGGACGGCAAAGTCGATCTCATTCTTCCGTACGGCTGCGGCCAGAACAACCTTCTATTTTTGCCCGGCAACGGGGATGGGACGTTTGGTACCCCCGTTCCCCTCAATGTCTCCCAAACCTTGCAGTACCCAGGCCTGGTAGCAGGTGACCTCAATAATGACAAGAAGCTGGATTTCATTTGGGGCAACGCGATCTTCCTCGGCAACGGGGACGGAACTTTTAAGCAGAGCCCGCTCAATCCTGCGTCGCCCTCCGCGTCGGTGATTGCTCTCGCCGATCTCAACGGGGACGGCATTCTCGATGCGGTGTATAGTCCCGGTACCTCGATCTATGCCGGCAACGGAGATGGAACCTTCCAGACCACGCCCTTCTACACCATACCCGTGTCATGTGGCATGAACGCATGTACCACTGTGAACTCCTTTGCCCTCGGCGACGTGAACGGGGATGGCAATCCGGATCTACTTCTTGTAGAAGAATCGTCCACTTCTTCCTTTTTTCCTTCTCTTGTCCTTTATCTGGGAGACGGGCACGGTCACTTTACCCAGGATCCGAACAACTATTTTGTAAGCACATTGAATTCCGACGTCCCCTCGAATATGTTGGCGGTTCGGCTGAACAACCAGGCTCCTCCTCTTGCCAGCGACAACCGGCTCGATCTGTCGATGATGGTCACTGCGAACACCACCCCCGCGTATACGGCGTCTTTGTTAAACCAGACCAATCCCACTCCCGTAAAACCCGCGCCCATCACCAGTACAACTGCGTTGCAAGCTTCACTGGCAACGGCTGCGCCTAACGCCGCGATTACTTTGACTGCATCCGTCTTCGGAACCAACCCGACCGGTTCCGTGTCGTTTGCCGCGAACGGAAATAGCCTCGGAACCGAAGCTCTCGCCAACGGAACCGCAACCCTGCCGACATCCTTTGCCAATGCCGGCAGTTACACCGTCACGGCGACATACCAGGGAGACAGTAACAATACCGCCAGCACTTCGACGGCTGTCGCTATCACCATAGCGCTGACGGCCAGCTCCACCACTCTGCAAGCCCCAGGCGCGGGGAATGTAAATGGCCAAATAACATTGAAGGCAACGGTGAGCGGAGATAATCCCACCGGCTCGGTTTCCTTCGCCGCGGGCACCACCAGCCTGGGAACGGCAACTCTCAACAGTGGAGTAGCCTCGCTCCAAACCTCCTTTGCCGCCGCCGGCAGCTACTCGGTGACCGCGACTTACAAGGGAGACTCGAACAACGCAGCCAGCACGTCCAGCGCAGCAACCATCGTGATTGCTGCCCCGGACTTTACCGTCACCGCAACCCCGGCGTCAGGGACCATCACTCCGGGCCAAACCGCCACCTTCACCTTCACCGTAAGTCCCGTAGGCGGCTACGCAGGTACGGTGAACTTCTCCTGTGGCACAGTGCCCAGTCTGGCAGCCTGTTCCTTCTCACCCGCAAGCGTCACACCATCGGGGGGTGGGCCAGCTTCGAGCACATTAACGCTCACCACGGCAGCTTCGACGGCCTTGCTTCATCCTGATCGCCGTTCCAGCCCATCGTTCCCACCTTGGCTCCCTGCAGGTGGACTTGCCATAGCAGGAGTCATGGGACTCGCTTTCACTCCGAGGAAGATCAGGCGCTGGAATCGTCAACTGCGTGGGCTCTGTTGGGCTCTCTTGATGGCTTCCGTATCCTTTTCGCTCCTGGGTTGCGGAGGAGGTGGCAACAGTTCGCCGTCGAACCCCGGCACCCCCGCCGGCTCTTACACCATCTCGGTGAGCGCCTCCGGAGGCGCCGGTGGACCGCAGCACGCGGTAAGCATAGCGTTAACCGTCCAGTAGGGTTGGCGCGGCGGCTCAGTTCCTGGCAGCCGCGCCTGTTTTCTCCAGCGCATGGAAGAAGCGATCGCGCCAGGTGAGGATGTCGGCCTCGCGAATCTGATGGCGCAGGCGAAGCATGCGGCGCCGGCGTTCTTCCGGCTTCATCTCCAGCGCCTGCTTGAGCGCCGCCGCCACCCCGACTTCATCGTTGGGATTGACCAGGATTGCGCCCACCCGAAGTTCAGGGGCCGCGCCGGCAAATTCACTCAACACCAGCACTCCGTTCACTTCCGTTTTGGCCGCGCAGTATTCCTTCGCCACCAGGTTCATGCCGTCTTTGAGACAAGTGATGAGAGCCACATCGGCAGCCCGGTAGATCGCAACCAGCTCTTCTCGCGGCACGGAACGATAGATGTAGTTGATGGGGACCCAGCCCGGCTCGCTGAATTCGCCGTTTACGTGGGTCACCAGGCGCTCCACTTCGCGCTTGAGCTGATCGTAGCGAGGGATGCCTTCGCGGCTGGGCACGACAATCTGGATCAGCTCCACCTTGCGGTGGAACTCCGGGTAATTGCGCAGAAAATAGCCGATACGCCTTGAGCCGCTCAGGAATTCCCTTGGTGTAATCGAGGCGGTCGACACCCACAGTGATCTGAATGTCATGGGTCTTGGCCTTGATCTGCTTCGCCCGTTCCACCACCGGCGCCGACGCGGATTGATCAGAGAAAGCGCGAAAGTCGATGCTGATGGGGAAAGACTCGACGTGCGTGCGCCCATGCGCGCTGATCACCATGCGGCTTTCTCCGCGGCCCGAAATCTTGACCGAAGGAACGAAGCAGCGCAGGCAGGCGATCAGGTTCCGCTGGTCGCGCCCGGTCTGCACCCCGACCAGGTCGTGCGCCAGCAGGTCCTGCAGGATCTGCTGCCGCCAGGGCAACTTGGCAAAGATGTCAGGCGACGGAAACGGAATGTGGAGGAAGAACGCCAGCCGTGCTTTGGGGCGGCGGCAGCGCAGGATCTTGCCTACCTGCATGAGCTGGTAATCGTGGATCCAGATCAGGTCGCCGGGCTTCGAGGCCCGTTCGACCGCATCGGCGAACTTGCGATTGACCCTCTCGTAAAAGTCCCAATATCGGGGATCGAAGTTGCAGCGCGATTGCAGATCGTGGAACAGCGGCCACACAATCTCATTGGAGAAGCCTTCGTAGAAGTTGCTCTGCTCCTCCTCCGTCAGGAAGAGTGGTTCGTACTTGATAGGGATTGTCCCCGCTCGCCTTTTCCAGGATCTTGCGGATCTGCGGAGAATCTTCCGTCCCGCCAGAGCCGACCCAGATGCCACCATGGTCCTTGAGCAGAGGCTCCAGCGCGCTTACCAGGCCGCCGCTGCTGGGCACTCCTTTGAGCTTTCCATCCTCCGTCGTGAACGTGATGGGGATGCGATTGGAAACCAGCACCAGCTTTTGGGCGCTCATCGGGAAGTGGCCCGCTGCGATCCACTCGTCCAGGAACTCCAGCAGCTCTTGCGGCGGGCGAAGCCAAAACCGGGCGGCGACTCGCGAACCTCGCTTCGTACCAGGATGGAGTAGCCCTGGCTCCCTATGGCGGCAAAGGCGTCTTCATCGGTGAGATCGTCGCCCAGGTAGGCTGCCGGGAGCGCAGCCGGTTCCTGCGCCAGTATCTGCGCCACCGCAGTCCCCTTGGTGCGGTTGGTCGAGCGCAACTCCAAACCGCCATCGAAGGGTAGCAGGTGCAGTCCATCTGTCTCGCCCGATGCGGGCAAAGACCGATTCCACTGAGGAGCGAATCCGCTCCTGGTCAGCGGGCTCGAAGCTGCGCCAATGGATGGCCAGGGAGGAGGGCTTGACCTCCAGTGTTTTCGCAAAGCCAAGCGCTGACATTTCCCGCCCCACCTGTTCCAGAGCGGCCTGCTGCACTGGGTCAAGCGGGAACAGTTCATAGGACCCGTCGCTTTTCAGCTGCTCCCGGCCGTGGCTGCCCCAGATTTCGGCCTTGATGCCGGGGCGGCAGCAGGTCGTGCAGCTCACGGGCGGAGCGGCCGGAGACCAGCACCAGTCGAACCCGGGCCAGCGCGGATAAGATTGCCAGCCGATCCTCCACTCCAGGATAAGGGGTCGCCGCAAAACGATCGACATGGAAGGGCGCCAGGGTGCCGTCATAGTCGAGCATCAGCAGCGACCGGGGCGCAGAGCGAAGGCGCTGCCCCAGACCCGCCGCTTCTGCCGACGTCGCCCAGAGTGGAGGGAACTGATTCATAAACATATGGTTGGATGCCCACGGCAGGCGGAGTCGGTGCCAGCAGTGTAGTTCGCCGGGCGGCATATACTGATAATTCGACCCAATTGAGATGGAGAGCCAACTTACAAAGATACTGGCCACCACCCGGCGCGGATTGCAGGAGCGGAAATCCGCATCGTCTACCCGGGCTCTGGAGCAGGCGGCGGCCGCCCACCAGCCGCGGGGCTTCGCCCGCGCGCTGCGGCAAAAGGCAGCCAGCGGGCCGGCGGTGATCGCGGAGCTGAAAAAGGCGTCTCCTTCGAAGGGGCTGATCCGCCCTGACTTCGATCCGGCTGTCCTGGCAGCGGGAGTTGCGCGCGGGGGCGCCGCTGCGCTCTCCGTGCTCACCGAAGAGCACTTTTTTCAGGGAAGTTTGCGGAACCTTGAAGCTGGCTTCGCAGTCTTGCGACTCTGCCCTGCCTGCGGAAAGACTTTCTGGTGGATGAGTTCCAGCTTCTGGAGGCGCGCGCCCATCGGGCCGACGCCATCCTGCTGATCGCCGCAGCCTTGAGCGATCTGGAGCTTCGCCAGCTGACAGCGCAGGCCCACGCCCTGGAGCTGGATGTGCTCTGCGAGGTGCATACCGCGGAAGAGCTGGACCGGGTGCTGGACCTTAATTGCGACGCAGTCGGAGTCAATAACCGCGACCTCAGGACATTTGCCGTGCGGCTCGAGGTCTCGCTCGATCTCGCGGCCCGGCTGCCGGCCGGCGCAGTTCACGTGAGCGAAAGCGGCATCGAGACCGCCGAGGATATGAACCGGTTGCGGGCGGCAGGCTTCCACGCCTTTCTCATCGGCGAGTCGTTGATGCGCCGGCCTGACCCCGGAAGGGCGCTCGAGACCCTGCTTCTGGCGCCGCAGAGCGCTCCCGTGAGCAGGTGAGGCCGCCATGTGGATCAAAATTTGCGGCAACACGACCCTTGAAGATGCGCGTTTTGCCGCGGAGTGCGGCGCCCATGCAGTAGGCTTTGTCTTTGCTCCAAGTCCCAGGCAGGTGAAGCTGACACGGTTCGGCAAATCACGGAACAGCTGCCCCCGCAGCTGGAGAAGTACGGCGTTTTCGTGGATGCAGGATTCGACGAAATTGTGTCGACTGTCACCGCCTGTGGTTTGACCGGGGTGCAGCTCCATCGCTCGTCGGACGCACTGCTGCCGTTCCGCCTGCGCCAACATTTTGCCGGGCGGGTCAGCATCTTGTCCGTTTTGCACTATAAGGATCAGGAATTTGAGCAGCAATTGACCGAGTTAGGCCGGAACGAGGCGCTGGATGGGGTGCTGGTGGATTCCTCGACCGCGCGAGCGGTAGGCGGCACCGGCACCAGCTTCAACTGGCTTGAGGCGCGGAGCAGCTTCCTCCGCGCCGCGCCGCATCTACGGCTGATTGCGGCCGGTGGGCTGGCGCCGGAAAACGTGAAGCAGGCAATTCAGATCCTGCGGCCCTGGGGCGTAGATGTGGTAAGCGGAGTCGAGAGCGCGCCGGGCAAGAAGGATCCCGCGCGGGTGCTGGCCTTCATCCGCTCAGCCCAGGAAGCAGCGGCTGAGGTTTCAATGGCGTAGACCCAGGAACTCAGGCTAAAGATCTAGCCGAGGTAATGAAGATTTGAGGGCGAGATTAGGGTGTCAGATCTCGCCTTTGCGCGAGATGTGAGATAGAGGTAGTCGGCTCGGATGGCCCGTAGCTGAAGCATTTCACGAAGGGAAAAGAGGCAGAGCATGAGCACAGTGACCAGTACCGTTGCCGGCCGCTTTGGCGCCTATGGGGGCCGCTATGTTCCGGAGACCCTGATGGCCGCTCTGGAGGAACTGGAGCACGCCTATGCCGAAGCCCAGGCGGATCCGGTCTTCCACGCCGAGCTCGATTTGCTGCTGGGGGACTATGCCGGACGTCCGACTCCGCTGTACCTGGCCGCGCGCCTGACCGGCCAGCTGGGCGGGGCAAAAATCTACCTCAAACGCGAAGATCTGCTGCACACCGGCGCCCACAAGATCAACAACTGTCTTGGCCAGGGGCTGCTGGCGCGGCGCATGGGCAAGCATCGCGTCATCGCCGAAACCGGCGCCGGGCAGCACGGCGTAGCCACGGCCACCGTCTGCGCTCTCTTCGGCATGGAATGCATCGTGTACATGGGCGAGGAAGACATGCGGCGCCAGGAGCTCAACGTATACCGCATGCGCCTGCTCGGAGCGGAGGTCCGGGCCGTCACTTCCGGCTCGCGCACATTGAAAGATGCGATCAATGAAGCGATGCGCGACTGGGTCACCAACGTCCGCACCACCCACTACATGCTGGGCAGCGTCCTGGGCGCGCATCCTTACCCGACCATGGTGCGCGACTTTCATCGCGTGATCGGCCAGGAGATCAAGCAGCAGATTCTGGAGAAGGAGTCCAGGCTGCCGACCGCGGTGTTGGCCTGCGTGGGCGGCGGTTCCAACGCGATTGGCGCATTTTATGACTTTATTGAAGAACCCAGTGTCCGCCTGATCGGCGTCGAAGCCGGCGGGCGGGGCAAGGAGCTGGGCAGCCACGCCGCGCGTTTCAGTGGTGGAAGCCCCGGGGTGCTGCAGGGTACCTACTCCTACGTGTTGCAGGATGACGCCGGCCAGGTTTCGTTGACCCACTCCGTCTCTGCCGGCCTGGACTATGCTTCGGTTGGGCCGGAGCATGCGGCCCTGCATGATTCGGGCCGGGCCGAATATGTTTCCGCTTCCGATCAGGAGGCCCTGCAGGCAGCTCTGCGGCTGGCCCGGACGGAAGGCATCGTGCCCGCGCTCGAGAGCGCGCATGCGGTTGCGGAATGCATCCGTCTGGCCCCCAGGCTGGCCCCGGATGACATACTGGTGGTAAATCTTTCCGGCCGCGGCGACAAGGATATGGGCATCATGGCGCGCGAGTTGAGCTTGGCCTCGGAAGCACTCGGAAACCAAAGCGAATGGCGATTGAATTCAACAAGAAAGCCCGGCCTGGTCATTTATCTCACCGCCGGAGATCCTGATCTGGCGACCACCCGCGACGTGGCCCTGGCGGCCATCGATGCCGGCGCGGAAGTGCTCGAGCTGGGGGTGCCGTTCAGCGATCCTGTAGCCGATGGTCCGGTGATCCAGCGGGCCAGCGAGCGCGCCCTGGCGCAGGGAACACGCCTCGAGGACGTGCTCGCCCTGGCTGCGGAATTGCGCGCCCTGAGGCCCTCCGCCGGCCTGGTGGTCTTTTCCTATTTCAATCCCGTGCTGCGCTTCGGGCTGGAGCGCTTTTGTGCCCGGGCGGCCAATTGCGGGGTGGATGGGGTATTGATCACCGACCTGATCGTGGAAGAGGCGGAAGAATATCTGACCCAACTGCACCACCACGGGCTGATGCCGATTTTTCTGGCTGCGCCTACCAGCAGCGATCACCGGCTGAAGATGATTGCCGGCGTCTCCCAGGGATTCGTCTATGCCATCTCGCGGGTAGGCATAACCGGGGCGCAGCAAGACCTGGCCTCCGATGCGCGCCGCCTGGTCGAGCGCTTGCGCCGTTTTACCCAGTTGCCGATCGCCGTGGGTTTCGGCATCTCTACCGCCGAACACGTAGCCGCCGTGGGTGAGTTCGCCGATGCGGCCGTGATTGGCAGCGCCATTGTTTCCCTGATTGAGAAGGCCGAGCCGGGCAAGGCTCCGGCCGCGTATTGCCGGCTTCCTTCAGGGACTCAGGCAGGTTGCTGTTCAGAAGTTAGAGCGCCGTATCATATAAGAGCAAGGAAAGTGCATGGATATTGTTGGCTGGCGAGAAAAGATTGATGAACTGGATCGTCAAATCGTGGCGCTGATCAGCGCGCGGGCGCAAGCCGCGCAGGAGATTGGCAAGTTGAAGCGTTCCACCTCGCTGCCGGTGTATGAGCCGAACCGGGAGCGCGTGATTTTTGAGAACGTTCGCGCGGCCAATAAGGGTCCGCTGCCGGATATCGAGCTGACCCACATCTACGAGCGCATCATCGATGTGATGCGGGCGCTGCAGAAGGATGAGCTGGCGTCCGAAACAAGGAGAGACAGGAAAGTAACCATGATTGTTGCCATGCAGGAAAGAGCGACCGAAGAAGACATCCAGGGGGTGATCGAACGCCTCGTTCAGGTGGGCTTCAATGTTCATCGCACCACAGGAACTATCCAGACCGTGTTGGCCGGTGTGGGCACGCCCTCGCATTTTGATCACAAGGACTTCGAATTGCTGCCCGGCGTTGCCGAGGTGGTACGCATCTCGTCCCCCTACAAGCTGGCGGGCCGGGGTTTCCGGCCGGAAGGGACCATCGTTCGTTTTCCCAACGGAGTGGCGGTGGGCGGCGATGAGATTGTGGTCATGGCCGGCCCCTGCTCGGTGGAATCGCGGGAGCAGATCTTTACCGTTGCCGACCAGGTGAAGTCCGCCGGGGCCTCATTTCTCCGCGGAGGGGCGTTCAAACCCCGCAGCTCCCCCTATTCCTTCCAGGGCCTCGGATTGGAGGGCCTCAAGCTGCTGAAGGAAGTGGGCGACCGAACAGGTCTGCTGATTATCAGCGAAGTGATGGAGATTTCCCAGATCGACCTGATGCTTCCCTACGTGGATGTTTTCCAGGTGGGCGCCCGCAACATGCAGAACTTCAATCTGCTGCGCGAGATTGGGCTGGTGCGCAAGCCGGTGCTGCTGAAGCGCGGCATTGCCGCTACCCTGGAAGAGCTGCTGCTGTCGGCGGAGTACATCCTGGCGGGCGGCAATTACGAGGTGATGCTCTGCGAACGAGGCATTCGCACCTTCGAGACCTACACCCGCAACACCATGGACATCTCCGCCATACCGGTGATCAAGAAGCTCTCTCATCTGCCCATGCTGGCCGATCCCTCGCACGGTGTCGGCCGGCGCGACAAGGTTGCGCCGATGGCCCGCGCCGCGGTCGCGGCCGGCTGTGACGGGCTGCTGATCGAAGTGCATCCCAACCCCGACAAGGCATTGTCCGACGGAGCGCAGTCGTTGTTTCCGGAACAATTCGAAAAGCTCATGGACCAACTGCGCATCATCGCCACGGCCGTTGGCCGGAGCATAAGGGCCGAGATTCCCGTAAGCGGATAGGTCTGTAGGAGAACAGCATCCCTCGCGCTCTGTTCGCTAAGAGTACGGGACTGACGAATCTCTGTGGGAAGTTTAGGCTGTCCTGCTATCAGAATGTCGACCACCGACTGGATTGAGTCCCGTGCGCCGGCACCTCGAGCTTTTCGAAGGAGATTAGCTGAAGCTTAGCCCAGGACGCATCTGAGTTCTCACAGCAGATCCTTGGACGTCCCGTAGGGACGGACCTGCACAGGTTTATCGATCGTGGAGTACGGATGACCATCCAACGCATCACGATCGTGGGCACGGGCCTCATCGGCGCTTCCGCCGGACTGGCGCTGCGCGCGGCGCGAGTTTCCGGGTGAGATCATCGGCTGGGACCGTAACCCATCCCAAATGCAGATTGCGCTGGACCGCGGGGCGATTGATGTCGCCGCCGTCGATCCAATCACCGCGGCAGTCAGCAGCGACCTCGTACTTCTCAGCGGGCCGGTGTTTGCCATTCAGGACTGGATGGAGAAGCTCGCTCCGCTGCTCCAGCCGCATCAACTGGTGACCGACGTGGGCAGCGTCAAAGTGGCCATCGCCGAACGCGCGCGGCCGCTGTTTGGCGGTCCCGGCCAGGCCGGCTTTCTCCCCGGGCACCCCATGGCAGGCAAAGAAGTAAGCGGCGCCGCGCATGCGGACGCCCAGCTCTTCACCCATGCCGTGTGGCTGTTTACCGAGTTTGCCCGGCCATCCTTTAGCCGCCGAGTGGCGCGCCTGGGTGGAGCGCTTTGGTTGCCGCACCATGGACATCCAGGCCGCTCAGACACGATGAGATTTGTGCCTGGGTCAGCCATCTGCCTCAGTTTCTCTCCACCGCTCTGAGCGCCATGCTGGAAGACCGCTTCGGCGACGCGCCCGACCTGCGAGCCATCGGAGGGCGGGCCCTCCGCGAAATGACGCGCCTGGGAGCCAGCCCCTATTCCATGTGGCGGGACGTCGCCCATACCAACGAGGAAGCGATCGCCGATGCACTGTTATCCATGGAGCAGCGCCTCGCGCACCTGCGCGAAAACCTCAAGACGCCTGAACTGCGCGACGAGTTCGAACGAGCCAATCGCTTCCGAACCACCCCCCCTCGACAGTAAGCTCTTGTTCACATAGTTGTTGCGAACTCTGGAGCACAATACTCCAATGCCAATACTCGACGTCTTGATGGGCCGTCCTCTGGCCAACTGGGAGGAGCGCGGCGAGCAGATCGGACCATCTGCCGGGATTCCCATTTTTGGATTGGATGCGCTGAGCTCGGCGGCCTACGGTCCGGAAGCGGCCCTCACCCTGCTGATCCCGCTGGGCGTGCTTGGTGTCCACTACATCCTCCCGGTGGTTGGCGCCATCGTGGTGCTGCTCATCATCGTCTATTTCTCCTATCGTCAGACCATCGAAGCTTATCCCCGCGGCGGCGGCTCCTACACCGTGGCGTCAGAGAACCTGGGCCCCCACGTCGGGTTGCTGGCCGCGGCCGCGCTGATGATCGACTATGTCCTGACAGCGGCGGTGGGCATCTCGGCGGGCGTAGGGGCGCTGGTCTCGGCCTTGCCCAGCCTGCAGCCGCATACGCTCGGTCTGTGCCTGCTGATTCTTTTCCTCCTCAGTTTCGTGAATATGCGCGGCGTGCGCGACACCGGCGTGGCCTTCCTGATCCCGACCTATCTATTCGTCGGCTGTCTGCTGATCGTGATACTTCTCGGAATCTTTCACGTGATCACGACCGGGGGCCATCCAGTCCCGGTTATGGCTGTACCCCGGTTGCCTCCTGCCACCGCGACCCTGACGCTTTGGCTCCTGGCCAAGGTCTTCGCCAGCGGCTGCACCGCCATGACTGGCGTAGAAGCCGTCAGCAATGGAGTGATGGCTTTTCGTGACCCCACCACCGTCAATGCCAAGCGTACCCTGACCGTCATCATCGCCTTGCTCATCGTGCTGCTGCTGGGCATTGCCTTTATGTGCCAGGCCTATGGCATCGGCGCCACAGATCCCGACGGATCCGGCTACCAGAGCGTGCTGTCGCAACTAACCACCGCCGTGGCAGGGCGGGGAATTTTCTACTACGTGACCATTGCCTCCATCCTGCTGGTGCTTTCGCTCTCGGCAAACACCGCCTTTGCAGATTTTCCCCGGCTCACGCGGGCGGTGGCCATCAATGACTATCTGCCCCACCTTTTCACCCTGCGCGGTCGCCGTCTGCTGTACTCCGCCGGCGTCTACGGACTGGTCTTCCTCACCGCCGGGTTACTGATTCTTTTTGGCGGGGTGACGGACCGCCTGATTCCTCTTTATGCCATCGGAGCTTTCCTGGCCTTTACCCTTTCCCAGTCGGGAATGGTGGTGCACTGGAAGCGCAATGGCGGACCCGGCTGGCAATTGAAAATGCTGGTGAACGGAGTGGGAGCGACCGCCACCGGGTTAACTTTGCTCGTGGTGCTGGTGGCCAAGTTCGCCGCCGGCGCCTGGGTCACCGCGCTGCTGATTCCACTCCTGATTCTGCTCATGAGCATGGTCAAGAGACATTATGTCCGGGTGGATGCACAAACTGCCGACGATACGCCGCTGGATTTCGAGGACCTCAGGCCCCCCTTCGTGATCGTTCCCCTCGACCGCTGGAGCAAGATTACGGAAAAGGGAATGCGCTTCGCGCTGGCCCTCTCCCATGACGTGTGCGCGGTGCATATCGACTGCGGAGAACACAGCGAGGCGCTGGAAGCTCTTTGGCAGCGCAACGTGATCGTGCCCGTCCAGGCGGCTGGGTTACCGGTGCCCCAACTCGTCACCTTGTCGTCTCCCTACCGGGCCATCATCCTGCCCCTGGTAGAGTACGTGCTCAAGATGGAGCAGGAGCACCAGGGCCGCACCATCGCAGTGCTGGTGCCGGAGATGGTGGTGCGGCACTGGTGGGAAAACCTGATGCACAACCAGCGAGCCCAGCTGCTCAAGCTGATGCTGCTGGTCAAAGGCAATCAGGGCATCATCGTGCTCAATATTCCCTGGTACCTGCAGAAATAGACCGTAACTTCTATCGGCATCAAAACAGTCAGATCAGTTCCAGCAAAGTCCCCGGCCGCGGGCTCAGGGTATGATGCGGGTGGGGCTCAACATAAACCGGCGCCACAGAGACGAAGGTCGAGAGAACCGGACTCAAACGATGGCAATAGAGAATTTGGGAGCAAAATATTCCGGTCCGCCTTCCTGGGGACCCGGAAAGTCTGTTCGAACGATGTTCATGGTTTTACGCATTCTGTCGTGAACATCTGTTCCGCGATCACACCGCCGCCATCTCCAACGCCCTTTGGCCTGGCTCCCAGCCCGGCCCCGAAACCCACCTTCTGGAAATAGCCTGTGGCCCCGGTTTCTATGCCTGCAGTCTGGCGCAGCGCTACCCTGAGATTCGCATCACAGGGGTCGATCTTTCCGAGCGATTGCTTTCCCGCGCCAAGGACAGGGCGGACCTCCGCCGCTTGAAGAACTGTCATTTTGTCAAAGCCAATGTGCTGGCTCTCTCCGAATCCTTCGGCCCGGTGGATGCAATCGTCGCCTCCCGCCTGCTGATGGTGGTGGGAGATCGCCGCCAGGCGCTGCGAGAAATATTCTCCGCTCTCCGCCCGGGCGGCCGTTGCTTCATCGCCGAGCCCACGTCGGCCTTGCGCGCCAATGCTTCCGCTCTCCTGCATGTGGTTGTTCGCGCGCATGATGGGGGACTGGAGCACCCGGTTCCATGAATCCGGGCGCGCAGCGGTCCTGAAGCAGCACGAATTCCAGTCCCTGATTGCCTCCCAGCCCTGGAGCACGGTCAGCCTGTGGCAGGATAACTGGTATCAGTACGCGGTGTGCGACCGGAGCTGCTGAGACTTGCCCTACAAGGTACTTCAACCCGGAGAGACGGCAGGGGTTGGCGTAGGACTGCTGCGCTCTGGCCGTGATGGCCAAGGCGCCGCGCCCGGGCAAGGTGAAGACCCGGCTTTCTCCTCCGCTCACTCCGGAGCAGGCGTCGGCACTCAACATCTGCTTTATCCGCGATACCACGGAAAACATCCAGCAGGTAACGGAAGCCAGCAACAGCGCCGGGCGTGGTGGCCTATACGCCGGTCGGGGATGAGGCGGCGTTCGATGGCCTGCTGCCGCCCGGCTTCCAGCTTCTGGGGCAGCGAGGAGACGGTTACGGAGAGCGCCTTCTTTATGCCTCCGAGGATCTGTTTGCCTGCGGATTCAGCGCCGTGTGCCTGATTGATTCCGATAGCCCTACCATGCCGCAGGACGCGTTGTTGCAGGCGGTCGAGAGGCTGGCTCGCGCGCGGAGATCGAATGGTGCTGGGCGGCTGCGCGATGACGGGGGCTACTACCTGATTGGCATCAAGCGCCTGCACCACCGGCTGTTCGAGCACATCGACTGGAGCACGGAGCGCGTCTTTGCGCAGACGCTGCGAGCGGGCCGGAGAAATCGGCCTGCCAGCCGAACTGCTGCCCACGTGGTACGACGTGGATGACGCCGCCACTCTCGAACGGCTGCGACGGGAACTGGCTGCTCCCAATGCCGCCGCGTACGATGCCAGGCACACCCGGGCCTATCTCCAGAGCCTGCGGATGCGAGCATGCACTGCGAGCAGCACATGCTGACCCGGCGGTGGGCTCCGCAATGGGTGACCAACGCAGCGCTTGCCTTGCTGGGACTCTGCGCTGCTGGCGCTCTGCCGCCAGGGAGTGAGCGAGATTCATCATTTCGTCATTGGTTTCGGCCTGGTCGCGATGTACCAGGCGTTGGGCTACCTGGTAGCGGTTTGGGTAGTGCTCAACCGGCCGGTGAACCGCTGGACCTTGGCGATCATCGTGGTCTGTGCCGTCGGCTGCAGGCTGGTCTGTCTCTTTTCCCCGCCCTTCCTCTCCAGCGATATCTTCCGCTACGTGTGGGACGGACAAGTGCAGGCTGCCGGCATCAATCCGTTCCGCTACATTCCGGCCGATGCTCATCTGGCGTTCCTGCGCGATCGGATATCTACCCCCACATCAATCGCCGAACCTACGCCCACACCATTTATCCCCCGGGAGCCCAGATGCTTTTCCTGCTGATCACCCGGATCGGCGCGTCGATGCTGATGGATGAAGGCGGGCATGGTCGGCGCTGGAGGCGCTCACCATCTGGATCCTGGTCAAGCTGCTGGCGGCCCTCGGCCTGCCCCGCGAACAGGTGTTGATCTATGCCTGGCACCCGATGGTCTTTTGGGAGGTAGCCAGCAGCGGGCACGTGGATGGCGCGGCACTCCCGTTCATCGCTCTGGCGCTGCTTTTCTACGTCCGCCACAAGCCGGTGGCGACCGGAGTGGCCCTGGCTGCCGCAACCCTGATCAAGCTCTACCCCATCGCCCTTTTCCCCGCGCTCTACCGGCGGAGTGAGCTGGCGCGACTGGAGGATGCCGGCCGTGGTGGCCGGCATCGTTGCCGCCGGGTACGCCTGCTACTCGAGCGTAGGCGCGCATGTGCTTGGCTTTTTGCCGGAGTATGCCAAAGAGGAGGGGCTGGAATCCGGGAGCCGCTACTTTCTGCTTACCCTGGCCCGGCATGGCCTGCATTGGGAGGCGCTCCCCACCGGCGCGTTCTATGCCTTTGCCGCATTGCTGCTGTTGGGGTTAGCCGCTCTGGGCCTGGTTGACGAGCGAGGCCGGCGCATTGGCTGCGATTCGCTGTGGCTTCGTCCTCGCGACCGCCCTGATGTTGCTGTTTTCCTCCCACTACCCGTGGTACTACCTGTGGTTGTTGCCTTTCCTGAGCCTGATCCCTTACGTGCCCATGCTTTATTTCAGCACCGCCTGCTTTTATCTCTACACCACCGAGCTTGCCAATCCTGGGCCGGCCATGTACTACATGTTTGAATGGTTATATGCCACGACCGCCCTGCTGGCGTTGTGGTGTATGGGCGTTCGCCGGTTGGAAGCGAGATCTGCGGCCCCTAAAGCGTTTGCAGTATATGCGAGGAACTCATGAGCGAGAGTCTTTCTGTACTACCGCAGCAGGATATGCGGCGTTACTTTGAGAAGCCGGAAGACCAGCTCTCGGTAATCATGGAAGCGGATCCGATCTGCCTCTACCTGGAGACCACCAATCGCTGCAACCTGTTGTGTACCACCTGCCCGCGCACCTTTGAAGAGCTGGAGCCCGAGAAGGATATGTCGTGGGAATTGTTTACCAGCATCATCGACCAGTACCCGAAGATTGCCCGCGTGGTGCTTGCATGGGGTGGGCGAGCCGATGCTGGTGAAGGATCTGCCCCGCATGATCCGCTATTTGAAGGAGCGCGGGGTTTATGTGCTCTTCAATACCAACGGCACCTTGTTGACCAAGGCCAATGGGCAGGCCCTGATCGACGCCGGCCTCGATGAATTGCGGGTTTCGCTCGATGCGGCAGAGTCGTCTGTCTTCCAGATGGTGCGCGGCAAAGACATGTTCGACCGCATCGTGACCAACGTTGGCAACTTCATTGCCATGCAGCGCGCGAACAATACGCAACTGCCGCGTGTTTCCCTGTGGCTCACCGGCTTGCGGGAGACATTGGCGCAACTGGAGGCCTTTGTCCGCCTGGCCCATCGGCTGGGAGTGATGGAGGTCTATCTGCAGCGGATGGTGTATCTCCCCGAGGGACAGGGACTGGCGCGGCCTGAATCGGCGTTGTTTGAGCACACCACCGAGCAGGAGGAAGAGATCCTGCACCGAGCCGAAGCTGTCGCTCGCGAGCTGGGCGTACTCTTCAGCGCGTCGGGTGCTACCGAGCCTGGGTGAGCATCAAGAAGCGCAAGGACGACAGCCCCTGGTCGCTATGCCGCCGGCCCTGGAGCCTGATGTACATCACCGCCAACGGACAGGCGCTTCCCTGTTGCATTGCGCCATTCTCGATGCGCGGCTATGACAGCTTCACCTTGGGCAACGCAACCCAGCAGACCATGCGCGAAATCTGGAACGGCGAAAAATACCAGGAGTTTCGGCGCGCCCTGTTGAGTCCGCAACCGCCCCCGGCCTGTTCCAATTGCGGCTTGCGCTGGAGCCTCTGATTTGGCCGGGGTTTCGGTTGTAATTCCCGCATTGAACGAAGCCGAGAACATCGCCGCAGTGGTCCGGGAAATGCCGTGGACCTCTGATCCGCGAATGCATTGTCGTGGACAACGGCAGCACCGATGCGACGGCAGCCGAGGCCTGGCGGCCGGCGCCAGGGTGGTTGCCGCGCCGCAGCGCGGCTATGGCCGGGCGTGTGCCGCCGGGGCCGCCGCTGCGGCAGCGGAGACATCCTGGTCTTCATGGACGGCGACGGCAGCGATGTACCGGGCGAAATGGGGCAATTGTTGCAACCGATCCTGGCTGGGGATTGCGATTTCGTGATTGGCTCCCGGATGCGCGGCAAGCGCGAGCCGGGCAGCATGCAGATCTCGCAGATGTTTGCCGGCTGGCTGGCGGGCGTTCTACTCGCGCTTGCTCTACCGCGTTTCATACACCGACATGGGCCCCTTCCGCGCCATCAGGCGGGAAGCCCTCGAGCCGTTTGCAAATGCGCGAAGAAACCTATGGCTGGAATCTGGAGATGCAGATGCGCGCAGCGCAATGTGGTCTGCGCATCCGCGAAGTTCCGGTGAGTTGTCGCAAACGCGCCGGCGGCGTAAGCAAGGTAGCCGGTTCGCTCAGCGGCTCATTGCGAGCCGCCATTCGCATCACCCAGACCCTGCTGCGCGTGGCCTCAACGCCGCTAAACCACGTCAGACTCGCCGGCGGAATTGTGGGTGCCCCATATCTCGCGCTTTTTGCGAGATGTGGGATACGAAACTCAACGTACGAACAGAACCCGTCGGTAACGAGCCGCTTTGCCCACATCTCGCGCCAAGCGCGACGATGATGGGCGCACCCACAATGTCGCCCTTCGCGAGCGATCGTGCTCCGCAGCCTGCGTTACCCCTTGACCTTTTCCGCGGCGCTTTCGATCGCCTTCCATTCCTCCGCCGAAAGCTGCACTTTAGCCGCGGCAATATTCTCTTCCAGGTGCTTCACCGAAGACGTTCCGGGTATCGGCAGCATAACGGGCGAGTGATGGAGCAGCCATGCCAACGAAAGCTGAGCCACGGTGGCGTCGATGTTGCTTGCGCGACCTGGTCCAGCGGCCCGCCGGGTTGCGCCAATTTTCCCGCCGCCACAGGAAACCAGGGAATGAAAGCAAGGTTGTGCTGCTCGCAGTACTTGAGCACCTTCTCATGCCGGCGATCGCTCAAGTTGTATTGGTTCTGCACGCTGACAATCTTGACCGTCTTGCTCGGCCCGGTCGATCTCCGCCGGTGAAACCTCCGACAACCCGATGTGCCGGATCTTGCCCGCTTTCTGGAAATCTTTGAGTGCGCCCAGGCTCTCTTCCACCGGCACCTTAGGATCGATCCGATGCAGCTGGTAGAGCTCGATGCGCTCCACCTTCAGCCGGCGCAGGCTCATTTCGACGCACTGCCTCAGGTATTCCGGCCGGCCCACGACCTCCCACTTGTTAGGACCGGACCGCGCGAAGCCACCTTTGGTGGCAATCACCAAATCCTTCGGATAGGGATAAAGTGCTTCAGCGATGATGTTTTCGCTCACCTCAGGGCCGTAGGAATCTGCGGTGTCGATGAAGTTGACGCCGAGCTCGACCGCGCGCTGCAATACCTTACGTGCTTCGTCGCGGTCCTTCGGCTCGCCCCAGATGCCGGGGCCGGTGATGCGCATAGCGCCATATCCAAGCCGGTTGACCGTGAGGTCTCCACCCAGCGCAAAAGTCCCTGCAGATTCCGTCTGCAACGTTGTCCATATCCCTTCAGATTCGCCACCCTTATGATTGGTTTCTCATTGTGTCTGTCCACAGCCACCATCGTCGGAGCAGGTCCCAACGGCTTGGCTGCCGCCATTGTCCTGGCCAAGGCCGGCTTCGCCGTGGAAGTGCGGGAGGCGGCGTCCGTCGCCGGTGGGGCCGCACGATCGGCCGAGCTGACGTTGCCCGGCTTCCTGCATGACCTGGGCTCCGCGGTTCACCCCATGGCCGTGGCGTCGCCCATTCTTCTCCACCCTGCCCCTGGCCGAAGCTGGATTGCGCTGGATTTCACCCTCCGCGGAGCTGGCGCATCCGCTGGACGATGGAACCGCCGTCATGCTGGAACGGGATATCCTGGACACCGCCAGCCAATTAGGGGCCGACGCAGCCGCCTACCGCCGCCTCTACGACCCGCTGCTGGCCAATTGGGATGGTCTTCGCCACGACCTGCTCAAGGCCATCGGCTGGCCTCGGCATCCGGTCGCCATGGCCCGTTTCGGCCTGCTCGGCTTGCGCTCCGCGCGCGCTGTCGCCGATAGCCACTTCAAGGGCACGCGCGCTCGCGCCCTCTTCGCCGGGCTGGCCGCGCACTCCTTTCTGCCCCTGGAATCGCCCGTCTCCGCCGCCTTCGGGCTGGTATTGGGGGTGGCCGCCCACGCCGTGGGCTGGCCTATTCCGCAAGGCGGGGCACAGTCCATCGCGGATGCACTCGTGACCTGCCTCCAAAAAGCCGGGGGCACGGTCACCACCAACGCGCCTGTTCTGTCGCTGCGGGACTTTGGGGATCTGGCTCTTCTGGACGTAACCCCCAGGCAGTTGCTGGCTCTGGGCGGCGAAGAGATTCCCCCGTCATTCCGCCGCCAACTCCAGCGCTACCGCTACGGTCCCGGCGTTTTTAAAGTGGACTGGGCGCTGAGCCAGCCGATTCCATGGCGTGCCCGCGAATGCCTGCGCGCGGGCACCGTCCACCTGGGCGGGACCTTCGATGAAATTGCGGCTTCGGAACGGGCGCCGGAGAGCGGGAGCAATGAGCGACCGCCCCTTTGTCCTGCTATCCCAGCCGACGCTTTTTGATCCCAGCCGGGCGCCTGCGGGCAAGCATGTGGCGTGGGCCTATTGCCACGTGCCCAATGGTTGGTCCGGATCGGCCCTGGAGGCAATCGAAGCCCAGGTGGAGCGCTTCGCCCCCGGTTTTCGCGAGTGCATCCTGGGCCGGGCAGTCTTTGGCACCGAGGCCATGCAGGCGTGGAATGCAAACCTGGTGGGAGGCGATATCAACGGCGGTTCGTTTGCCGGCCTGCAATTCTTTCTGCGGCCGACCTGGCGCCAGTACGCCACCCCACTCCGGGGGGTGTACCTGTGCTCGTCCTCCACCCCCCCGGGCGGCGGGGTCCACGGCATGTGCGGCTACTGGGCAGCGCAATGGCGCTGAGGGGGCGCCTCAAGCGCTATAAAGGACCTCGAGCATAGTGAAATCATCATTGGGCGGAGCGCCGTTCATGAAGGTCTCGACCTTGCTCAGCACGCCCTCGATGGTGGACCCTGCGAGCGCGGCTTCCAGCCGGTCCTCGCCAAAAAACTCGCCGTTTATGCTTTCCGCCTCGGTAACGCCATCCGTGGCCAGAACAATCCGGTCGCCGGCGCTTAAGCTGCAAGCGTTCAGAAGCGAAGGTAGCCTCTTCGATCAGGCCCACCACCATGTTGGCGTTCTCCAGCCGCTGGACGCCTGCGCTATTGGCCAGCAATGGCTGTACATGCCCGCAATTGACATATTCGAAGGTGCCCTCCGGTCCTAGCTTGACCAGGATCATGGTGGCGTATTTCTGCACATTTTTCTCGCAAATGTAGCGATTGGCCACTTCCGCGATCTGCGCCAACGGCTGACCCGCCAGCAGCAGCCCGTAAAGCAGTCCCTGCAGGGTGGAGGCGAGAATGGCCGCCGACACCCCTTTGCCGGAGATGTCGGCAATCACGATATACAGCCCGTTCGGGGTAGCGATTACGTCGTAAAAGTCGCCCCCAACCTCCTTGCAGGCAACGCTGCGCGCGTGCACCTTGGCATAGGGCAGGTTAGGGATGGCAAACTCCATCAGCCCCTGTTGGATGGCGGCCGCGATGTTCAGTTCTTCGCGGTAGCGGCGCGCCGATTCTTCCGATTGGGCCAGAAAGGCGTTTTCCACCAACGCCGCCGCTTCGGTCGAGATCGTCTCCAAAAGATCGTTGTCCACCTGGCTCAGTTTGCCCGGTTGCAGCCGGCTGTCCAGGTAGAGAACGCCGAGGATATCTTTTTCATGGAAATCGGCGCCGGCCGCCCGCTTGCGCAGCGGAATGCAGTACACCATGCGGATACTCTGCTGCACCATGCTTTCCGTGCGCGAATTGGCCTCCGCCGACAAGGTGTCGGTGACGATGAACTTGGAGGCTTTGCAGGCCTGGGCGATGGCGCTATGGGAGATGGTCGAATCGTCTTCCAGGCGATCGCCCTTGAGGCTGCGTCCCGCGGCGAGGGTTAAGCTTCCCCTTCTCGTCCCTGAGGAATACGTAGCCCCGCTCCACCTGGGTCAACTCCAGGGTCGCTTCCACCAGCGTTGCCAGGATCTCGTTGACCGCCCCCAGGGTATTCAACCGTTGCGCTGCACTCAGGAACCAGCTCAGTTTCTCCAGGTCCGAGGTAGGGGTCGAAATCGCATGCAGTTCGTCCAGCAGTTTGTGAATCGTCGAGGTGCTTTCCTTTGCCGGGCCAAAGCGCAGCGAAGGGCCGTTCAGCGAACCCAGGCGAATTTCATCTCCCGGCTTGAGAGTCTGGCGCTCAACCAGGGGCTGTGCGTTGAGAAAGGTGCCGTGGCGGCTGCCACTGTCGACCACGTGGAACTGGCCCTTCTCATAGAGAATGGCGGCGTGGTCGCGGGAGATGAAGGCGTGCGCCAGTACCAGGTCGCGATCCTGCAACCGCCCGATGGTGAACGGGGTGTGGGTAACGTTGATCTCTTCCTGGCGGGATTCGTCGATAAGCAACAAAGCAGTGGTTGGAATTGGCTCGGCCATAAGGCGATAGCTCCGGAGGTTGGTTGCACTTGCCGGGATCACCGGGCTGATGTTAAGAAAATTACCACATGCCGGATGCGGAAAGCTTCTTCGACCAGCCCGTCGACAGCGACGATAGTCTTTCATCGGCATCCAAGCGTGCAGAAAACTCGGGCGCAACATGCGCCATGTACATTCAAGGCAGAGGAGAAGAGAAATCGTGCGAATGTCCCTAATACCACCCCCCCACATCGAAGGCTATGCCAGCTACCTCGCCGCCATGCAGCTCGAACTGACACCGCTCCATGGGCGAACCGCGCCAGCTGCCGGCACTTGAGCTTCTCAAATCTCTGGACGACCTCGACGAGGAAGAAGACGAGGACGACGAGGACGAGAGGATCTCGAAGATCTGGACGATGAGGAAGATGAAGACGATTTAGACGAAGATTACGAAGATGATGAGGACGAAGACGAGGATGAAGACGAAGACGAGGACGATGAGGACGGAGGAGTTAAGCCACTGAAAATGGGTACGGCCGGTTACCGTAAGTCACAGAGAACTAAATACTCATTCACCGGAATGTCCGGACTAGTAATTGCCTGAAAGTGGAAGCTCTTATTGGCGGGGCTTGGGGTACCTTGTGACTGGCCCCACGTACCCGGAGAGTGACTGTGAAAAGGCGCATTCTGGTTGTGGATGATGATGACGCAGCACGGCAGGCTGCGGCTCACAGCCTGCAGACCATGGCTGGGTGGGACGTGGTCGAGGCCTATTGCGGAGCGCAGGCAATTGAAAGCGCTACGCAGCATCAACCGGACGCCATCCTGCTCGATGTCATGATGCCGGCGATGGACGGACCTGCCATGCTGGCCAAGCTCAGGACAGCCCGCGCCACCAGCCACATCCCCATTGTGTTGCTGACGGCAAAGGTGCAAGCGGTCCACGATGGCTCTCTTTCCCACCTGCCCGTTGCCGCCATTTTGCCCAAACCATTTGATCCTTTGCGCCTGGCCAGCCAGGTCGCGGACGCGCTGGGATGGGAAAAGGAATAAGCCTCGCTTCAGACCAGCAGGAGCGGTCGCCCGGCGCGGAAAGACTGCAGGATTCGGCCGTCCGGCGACAGGGCGACGAAATTAGCCTCCCGCCCTTCTTCAAGCCAACCCCAATGCTGGTCAAGTCCCATCAACGTAGCCGGATTGCGCGCCGCTAATTGCGCGCTGACGGCGAGACTGGCGCCGGTAAACAAAGAGAAGTTGCGCACCGCCTGATCCATGGTCAAAACGCTGCCCGCCAGGACTCCGGGTGATCCGGCTGAAGTGCAACGTCCTTGCGCCACCTCCACGTCCAGATCGCCCAGCTTGTACCTTCCGTCGGGCATGCCCGTGGCGCTCATGCCATCGGTGATCAAAATGGATTTCTCCGCTCCCTTGGCCTTGAAGAACAGGCGGATCATGGCGGGATCGACGTGAATGCCGTCGCAGATGATTTCCGCAAAAAGCGCGTCGTTATCCAGAACGTAGGCCGCTATGCCGGGATCGCGATGGTCCAGGCTGCGCATGGCGTTGAAGGTGTGGGTGGCGCTGCGCGCGCCGGCGCGGAAGCCGGCCTCGGCTTCCGCCAGGGTGGCGTTGCTGTGACCCAGGCTGCACACCACGCCCAGGCCACTGGCATGCTCGATCAACTCCAGCGCCGTGGATAGCTCAGGGGCGATGGTCATGATGCGGATATGTCCGCGAGCCGCTTGCCAGAAACGATCAAACAGCGAAATCGATGGCTGCACCAGCAAGGCAGCCGGGTGGACGCCCGCGCTTGGCTACGGAAAGAAACGGCCCCTCGAGATGAATGCCCAGCGGCACCGCGGCATCGGCTGCCGGTGCTCGCTCGATCACCGCCGGCAATCATGTCCAGCGCGCGCAGGGTTTCCTCGGTGGATGAGGTGACGGTTGTGGGGTAATACGCTCCCACCCCGTGGCCGGCAAGAGCCGCTCCAATCGCCTGCAGCGCCTCGGGAGTGCCTTCCATGACATCGTGGCCCACGGCGCCGTGGACATGGATGTTGAGATAAGCCGGGACCAGCAGTGGCTTCAGGATAGGAATCGCCCGCCGATCGCCACTGCTCGCGGCTGAGGATGGAAGTAATGTGTCCGTCGTCGACGGTGATCAGCGGGTACTCTACGATCTCGTTTCCGCGCAAGAGCCGCCGTGCAGTAATGGTGCTGGTCATCCGTTGTCCCGTTTCGTCCACGGGAAAGGATATAGCAACCGGAGAAATGCCCTGAAACGAGTCTCGCCGCCAGGGACAGACCCTGGCGGCGAGAAGAATCGAGAACCCCGGCAACTAAAGCAAGCGGCAGTGAAACTAGATGAAGAAGCCGATTTGCTCCAGAACCTCGTCGCTCATTTCGATGTCGCTCAGCTTGGCGGCATGGGTGAACTTCAGTTCTTCCCGAAACCGGTCCAGAACGGCGGCATTGAGGTCCGTTCGCTTGTCCAGCAGGTGGAGCAGCTCTGCGGCCGTGGTCGCGTGCTGATAATTGGCCTTGAGACCGCGCGAATTCTCGATGGTGACGGCCAAGGGCAGAGTGCGAAAATCGCTGGCTTGCTGGTGGGGTAGAGCGGGCTCGAATGTTGACTCGCATATTGGAGACGATATTGTCATGCGAATTTGACGTCAGAAAATACTACCTTAAGGGCGAACGCATACCTGGAAGGGGTATCAACTAAGGCGCAAAAGGCCAGTATCGTTGCCGTGCGCGCCAGGACCAGGAACAGACCGGCGCCACTGACGAAAACCGCCAGAACGTAGAGCATGTACTGCCAGCCCTGGGGCTCGAAGGCTTGCACCAGGAAGATATAGAGCCAGCAGGCCATGGCGAACAATGCGGGCAACGGATAGAGCCACATGCGAAAGGGACGAGGCGCCTCCGGGTGGCGCTTTCTGAGCAGCAGCAGGCCGATGATCTGGCCCACGAACATGATCAGAATGCGGGCCAGGATCAGGGCGGTGATGATCTGCACCAGGTCGAACAAGCTGGCGATGGCGGACAGGATACCCGACCAGCAGCAAAGACCGGTGGGGAAAGTCTTTGCGCGGGTGGGTCTTGCCGAAGAAGCGGAAGAATGTGCCGTCGAGCGCCGCCGCGAAGGGAATGCGCGAATAGCCCAGCATCATGGAGTAGACCGAGGCGAAGGCCGTAACCAGCACCATGACGGTCAACCACTGCGAGGCCCAGAAGCCGGCTACCCGCTGCATGAAGACCGAGCCGACGGCGTCATAGATGACGGTTCCGGGCTACGATCATCTCCCGCCACGGCAAGACGCCGGTGAAAGCGACGGAAATTCCCAGATCCAGCAGCAGAACCAGAAGAATCGATCCTATGATGGCCCGGGGAATCACCCGCTCCGGGCTCGCGAACCTCGTCTCCCAGGTGGCAGATGTTGTAGTAGCCGAGGAAGTTGAACATCACCAGCATGGTTCCATTGCCCAGGCCCAGCAGGAACGCCAGATTCAGGTGAAAGGCTCCTGGCGGGAAATCGAAAAGCAGGTCCGCGTATTCAAATGCACCAGGCCTTCCACCACCACCCAGATGCTGGTCAGCAGCAGACCAGTCCAAAGCACCAGCATGATGCGGGCGATATCGCGAATCTTGCGATAGAGCAGGACCATGGCAGCCAGGGCAAAGCTGGCGGCGAGCAAGCGCATGGCCCACGGCCGGCTGACCAATCCCTTGAACACGAAGCCGGTATAGAGCGCCATGCCCGACAGTGCCGGTGGCAATCTCCAGCGTTCCGCTGAAAAGGAACTGCCAGACGAAGAGCCACGCCATCAGGCGTCCCAGGCCTTCTCGCCCGAAACACTCGCGCAGGTAGGTATAGGAGCCACCGGAGCTGGGGAAGGTGGTGCCCAACTCGGCAAACACCAGGCCATCCGCAATCGCGATCACCGCTCCCACGAACCAGCACACCAGGGCTTGCGGTCCGCCCATGGTGGCGAGAATGGCCGGCACGGTGATAAACGGTCCCGTGCCCACCATGTTGGACATGTTGATGGAGATCGCATTGAGCAGGCCGAACTTCTTGGGCAGGTGGACAGTGGGCATGAAATAGGGGTCGAGAGTTCAATCTAAACCATTTCCGCGGCTGAGTACTATTTCCTAAGCGGTTAGCCGGCGAAGCAGGAGCACTCATGCAACAGGAAAGCGTGGTACGCGGGCGAAATCTGCCTCCGGATCAGGGCGGAGAGATGGTAGGTTTCACCCGCGAGGAAGCCGGCTGGGAGTGGATGAGTTTTGTCGTGACGCGCTTGCTGCCGGGCCAGGGGTTGGAGCTGCGCACCGGCGGCGAGGAGATGGTTCTCCTATGGTTGGGCGGACGTTGAATCGCGAATTGGGGTGCGGGTGACGAATCGATTGGGGCCAGGAAGAATGTATTTGACGGCCTTCCCTATGCGCTCTACTTTCCTGTGGATCATCGGGTCACGATCAAGGCGGAAACGGTTTGCGAAATAGCGAACTGCCGTGTGCCATCCAGGGCGAAGCTGGAACCCAGGCTGGTCACGCCGGCGGGACGTAGCCAGCGGCCTGCGTGGAGGAGAGAATGCGTCTCGTCAGATTGTCGAAGTAATCGCTCCCTCCTTCCCGGCCGACAAGCTGGTGGTTTTTGAGGTCTATACTCCGGGTGGTAACTGGTCGAGCTATCCTCCTCACAAGCACGATGTCCATCAACCGCCGGTCGAAGTCGATCTGGATGAGATTTATTACTATCGCATGCGGGATGGGCGCGGGTTTGCGCTGCAGAACCTATATCGTTCCGATCGATCGCGGGAGTCGCTGGTTAAGGTGCGCGATGGCGATGTGGTGCTGGTCAGGGAGGGCTACCACCCGGTAGTTGCCGGCCCTGGCTACGATACTTACTACCTCAACTTCCTGGCCGGAACTGCGCGCACCATGACGGTGACAGAAGACCCGGAGCATGTCTGGCTTCGTTCCACCTGGAAGCAGACCGATCCCCGCCTGCCCCTGGTGAATGGTTGAGAGCGTAACAGCAGGTCCCTCCACTACGCTTCTGTCGGGATGACAATTTTGTTGCTAAGCCCAGCGACTTGCTCCCAGTCGTGGATAGGAGTCAGTGCTTAACAAAATTGTCATCCCGCGCCCCTGACTTGCCATTGGCAAGTTAAGGATCTCTCCCTGCCACCAATCAATGGGTGCCCCATATCTCGCTCGTTTTTCGCGAGATGTGGGATACGCGAACCTTGACCTCAATCCGCCACTAGAGCAGCAGAACTGACGGTGAGCGTTTGTTCCTTCCCTAACTCGTCATTGCGACTTGCGCCGCGTCCTGCTCACCAGCGCCGGCATGCCAGGTGTGGCATTCACGCTGGTCGAGCCGTTCCGCAGACCAAAGCCGCACGACTCCCGTACACAGAGATGGGGAGCGATCCTGTGGGTGACGGCAGGTGTGTTCTTGCCCTCGATCCGATCGAGAAGCAATTCGGTCGCCAGGCAGCCCACTTCATACTTGGGCAATTCCATGGCCGTGAGCGGCGGATCGAACAAGCGGAGCCAGGGGTAGTCATCCAGGGTGACCAGGCCAAAATCCTCCGGACACCGCATGCCCATTTCCTGGGCCGCTTGCAGAAAGCCTACGGCCATCAGAAAATTTGCCACAAAGACGGCGTCGGGACGATGCGGCAACAGAGACAGGCCGGCCCGGTGGCCGGAGTCGATACGGTAGTCTCCCTCATACACCAGCTTGGGGTTGAAGCGTAGACCGCTGGCCTTGAGCGCCTTCTTGAACCCCTGCAGCCGGGCTCGGCCGTTGCTGACGCTGAGCGGGCCGCCCACCATGGCGATGGTTTGATGGCCGATCCTGGCCAGGTGCGAAACCGCTTCAAAGCTACCCTGAAGATCGTCGGTAATCACCGCGTCGTCTGTCAGGCTGGGATAGGTGCGCATCATGAGCACGGTGGGAACCTTCATGCCCGACAGCAGGCTCATGGTTTGAGGGCTGAGCTCGCCTGGCGACTTGGTAAGCAGAATGCCGTCCACTCGCTTAGCCAGCAGCAGGTCGAGGTAAAGCTCTTCCTTTTCCAGGAGTCCGTCGCTGTTACAGAGCAGAATACTGTACCCGCGCTTCTGCGCCGTATCTTCGGCGCCGCGCACCAGCATGGGAAAAAACGGGTTGGAGATATCGGGAACGATCACACCCAGCGTACGGGTACGCTCGTTGGCCAGGCTTTGGGCGAGAGAATTGGGGCGGTAATTCAGCTTGAGGATGGCGGCATCCACCCGCTTTTTGAGCGGCGCGCCGACATGACTCTTGTTGTTGATGACCGCAGACACGGTGAAGACGGAAACTCGTGCTTCGCGCGCTACATCGTAGATGGTTGGTGTCTTACGTCTCGACGCCCGTGAAACCGCGTGGTGAATCGGCCATGCCTCTTTTTCCCCAATCCAGCCAGCGGAAGGATCAAGACTCCAGAGATTCTAGCATCCGTGCTAATCGGTTTCTTCGCGGCTGCAGAATCGTCGTCAGCAGGTCCGGTTTTCCGGCGATTCGGGTAAGGTGGGGCGAGCGCAGGCCCTGGTGATAATCCACCGAAAACTCGGCATAATAAGCCATCGGTCAGGGTAAGAAGCTCGATGGCCTGGGACGTAGTTTCCGCATTCACAATCGCCTGGCGGAGTAAGTCAGCCGAGTAGACGCGATGGTTGACGCCCATCAACTTCGATGCCGGAGCCAGCCCGGCCCGGCCTGCGGCCGAATCGGGAGCAACATCGACGATGGTTCCGTCCTGCTCGATGACCAAGCCGATCGAGGTAGAAAGATCGGCTTGCTGGGAAGTACTTTCCGCGTCGACAACGGCCTGGTTCGGCTCGTCCGTATAGACCACGGTCCAGCCGGCCGCTTCCAAACCGGGGGAAACCGGCGTGGGACGCGTGGCCAGCAGATTGCTCTGGAGCAGACTGTTCCAGTCATAGGGAACGACCTGGTTCAAAGCGGCGACCAGGTCCTCGTAAGTGTACGGCTTTACCGTAACCACTCCATCGGGCGGTCCAAAGAAGCTCGGCGGCAAAGGTATCCAGGCTGCGCGCTCCATTGCTTTTTTCTCGCAGCATGCTATCGACTTGTAACCACAGCAGGGGCCCTTCCCGGTAGAAGTCCGTGGAACGGCGAAGGATCGTCCACTGCTGCCCAGCGGAGTAGAGCATCTGCGCCGCTCTGCGAAACATCCTGCAGGTTTCGCCAGCTGCGCCCTGTGCGCGCGTCCATCTCCGCCTGGTAAAGCGCCAGCCGATCCTTTGCCTGGGCGACGGTTTCGAGCCCGGCGCGCGCCGCCAGGACCTCTGCCCAGTAGCTGGTAAGGCCCTCGTAGACCCACAGCAGGTCGCCAATCATCGGCTGCTGGTAGTCGGGTGTGGCCAGGCCGGCGGGCCGTCTGAATTTTCCATTCCAGGAGTGGATCATCTCGTGGGCCAGCAAATTCCCCGCTTCGGCGGAGAAGGAAGCGGTCACCATGCCCAGGGTCGGCATCTGCTCATCGCTGGACTGGTGATGCTCCAGGCCGTCGCTGCTTTCGCTTTGTGCTTCGACCAGGAAGTGGTAGCTCGAATAGTGATGCGAGCGGAACAACGCGCCGGCTTCGGATACCAGGTTGCGGAAAGCGGCGATTCGCTCCGGCGGCACATTGAGACCTTCGGGCGATTCCTCAAAGATATCCAGCAGATGGCGCTGCGGAAACCCCTTTGGGCGTGATGTCGAACTCGCGCATGATGGAGCCGCACATCAGGGGCGAATCGATCAGCGTGGTGAGCGAGACGGGATCGAAGTGAATGCTGCCACCCTGCGGCGACGGATGCGGCAACGCGGTAGCGTAAGACCACTTGTCAGGAAGCTTGATCGAGGCGGAGACCGTTACCTGATCGGCGACCGTGTCTGCGGGATACAGAACCAGCTGATCCCAGTTCACGTCCCCTTGCACTGGGGTCGAGGTATTGCCGGGAGCGAAATCGTTTCCCGCTACATAGGCTCCCACCAGGCTGAAGTCGGCCACCAGGAGATTGGTTCCGGCAGGAACCGGGATATGGAAGCGAAACATGTCCACCGGGTCACGAACCCAGGCGACACTCTTGCCGTCCGCGGTAAAGCGCAGGTTCACCAGGTCGGCGATGGGTCCAGTCGGCGCATGGTTTCCGGGTATCCATTTGGGGTATACGAGATCAATGGTGTGCGCCAGCGGCGAAGCCACCGGAAAAGACTCACGGGCGGACAGAATCTTTCGCGAAATTGTAGTTGCGTCGACTTCCAGAACAATGGTGGATGGCTTTTCCTGTGCCAGGGCGGCTGTTGCCGAAAATACAAATCCAAGCCAGAAAAGATGAGCCTACGGCGAGCGGTGCAAAAGAAGAAAGGGCAATTCGCTTTACTCCTTAGCTAAGAAGATGCGGTGCGATCTCGATTACCCTGGAAGGGGCCCGCTTTGAGGTGGAAGCGGACGCCCTCGCGCTGTTGCAAAAAACTAACGACATCAAAAAGATTTCCCGCGCGCGGATTGCCTGCCGGCCCCAGCATCCGCATGAGACTCTTTGAAGGAATATGAGTTGCTTCGGCGAGCTCCGTAAAGCCTACCGTCGCGTTGATATAGTCGCGCAGGATTGTCTTGGCTGTAGCGATATCCCCCGTAAGCATGGATTCGATCCCTTCGCGTAAGAGCTCTTTGCGGAACTTAGGATCTCGAGCGACGCGCGCACGAATCGTCTCTTTGAAATCGCGGGTTAAGGCCATAGTTGTCCTCCTTCTTTCTACTGCTGGCGTTTCCTGCCACCAAGGGTAGTACGCCACACAGACGCGCGTTTATCCTGCACGAACCCGGGTGCCCCATCTCGCTCGTTTTCGCGAGATGTGGCGGGCGACCGTTGATCGCCCTTTTATCACCTGAACGGATACCAGTCGCAGTGCAGTGGAATCCCCCATTTCGCGAAAAACGAGCGAGATACACCGAATTTCCGGACTCAGACCATTGCGATCGTTATATTCGCGGACGTCAATCATCTGCTATAGTAACACATACGTTACCATTGTCTCACGAGAGGCGCGCGCGGTGAAGCATAGTCTCTTTGAACTATTCAAGATCGGCATCGGGCCGTCGAGCTCACACACCATGGGGCCGATGCGGGCCGCGCTACGCTTCGTCAGGGAACTGGAGTCGACTGGGCTGACGTCTCAGACCGCATCCATCCAGGTCGATCTTATGGCTCGCTGGCGCTGACCGGTCTTGGACATGGCACCGACCGCGCCATCCTGCTTGGACTCTCCGGTCAGACACCGGAAGGCGTCGATCCCGCGAAAATCGAAGCCATGCTCTCAGCCATTCGTGCTGCCCGAACACTGGAATTACCTGGTCACCACACCATCGCCTTCGACGAGGCGAAGCACTTGATTTTCCATCGCGATCAGATGTATCCCGTTGCCAACGTTATTTCTCATCCCAACGGCATGCGATTTTCCGCTTTCGACCGCGGCGGAGGCCTGCTCTTGGAGAGGATCTTCTTTTCGATCGGCGGTGGTTTTATTGTCTCTGAAGACGAGCTTAGCCGCGAGCCTTCGTCCGGACGACGAAGCTCGAGCTGTTCCGTATCCTTTTCACAGCGCGCAAGAACTCCTGGAGAAAGCCGCAGCCGGCAACATCACCATCCCGCAGCTGATGTTGGCCAACGAGTGCGCGCTGCGTCGAGAGTGACGGGCGGAGGGCCGAGGAAGAAGTTCGCCGCCGCATTCTGCACATCTGGCAAGTTATGCAGCGAATGCACCCAGCGCGGCATCGAGGCCGAGGGTATCCTGCCCGGCGGCCTTAAGGTCCGCCGCCGCGCGTCGCAAGCTCGCGGCGCGGTTGCGTGCCGGGGGTTCCAAGGACCCACTCTCTCCGCTCGACTGGATCACGGTGTACGCCATGGCCGTCAACGAAGAGAACGCCGCAGGGGGTCGTGTCGTGACCGCGCCCACCAATGGGGCCGCCGGGGTGGTGCCCGCCGTTGCCCACTACTACCTGGAGTTTGTCGACGGAGCCAACGAAGACGGCATTCTTCGCTATTTCCTGACCGCGGCCGCCATCGGCATTCTCTACAAGGAAAACGCTTCCATCTCTGGAGCGGAAGTCGGCTGCCAGGGCGAAGTGGGTGTGGCCTGTTCCATGGCCGCGGCCGGACTGGTTTCGGCCATCAACGGGCCGCGGGAAACATCGCTGACCGCAGCGGAGATCAATGACCGCATCGAACACGCCGCGGAGATAGGAATGGAGCACCATCTGGGCATGACCTGTGATCCCATCGGAGGCCTGGTACAGGTTCCCTGCATCGAGCGCAACGCAGTCGGAGCAATCAAGGCTGTCAACGCCAGCCGCATGGCCATGAATGAGTCAGAAGGCCATAAAGTTTCGCTCGATCAGGTCATCAAGACCATGTATCAGACAGGCCTTGATATGCAATCGCGCTACAAGGAGACCTCGCTGGCCGGCCTGGCGCTGAACGTGATCGAGTGTTGAGCCCTGCCTACCGCGCGATGAGAACTGAGGCCAGAACAGCCGCCAGCACAACCATCCATGGGCGCACTTTGCCCAGAGTCAACAAGGCCAGAGCGGCCGCGGCTACCAATAGATCCGGCACGGAATGAATCGCGGTGCTCGAAACGGGCCGCAGGAAGGCTGCGGCCAGCACTCCCAGAACACTCGCGTTGATGCCCGGGAGCGCTGTCTGCAGAAGTCGAGATTCTCTAAGCCGCGACCAGAAAGAAAGCGCAGCCGTGACCGCCAGAAGGCCGGGAAGGAAAATCGCGATCAGCGCCACTAAACCGAGACCGGTGCGCGAGCCGCTTGGTTGGATGGCAGTACCCAGGAACGCCGCAAACGTGAACAGCGGGCCCGGCAGAGCCTGGGCGAAGCCGTAACCTGTCAGGAAAGATTGTTGCGTCACCCAACCGGGCGACACGACCGCATGTTCGAGCAAGCGGTAAGACAACATGCCCTCCGCCAAACACCAAAGCTCCGCTCAGATAGAACGCACTCCCAACCTGGAGAATTCCAGGGCTGGTCGTCGGTAGGATTGCGGGTAGGATCGCGCTGGCGATAAGCAAGCCGAAATAGCCCGCTGCCGCGATCGTTCCTGCACGGCGAGAGATGCGCAGGTCGAGCGGCGGCAGCATGGGAGCGGAATCGCCGCGCAGGAACACTCCACCACAGAGAGCGCCCGCGGCAATTGCCAGCAAGGTGCTTACCGATGCCGGGGCGAACATGGCGATAGCCACAGCGATGAGAGCGATCAAGACTCGCCGCCAATCCGGCGTGAGACGCTTCCGCATAACCAGAATCGCCTGTGCCACCACCGCTACCGCGGAGAGCTGAAGCCCATGGACAACCGCGATCCCCGTCCTTCCGTGCAGGGATTGCTCGGCAAAGGCGAACCAGATCATCAGAGCGGCAGAGGGAAGAGTAAAACCCACCCACGCAGCCAGACCTCCGCGCCACCCGCCGCGTAACCATCCCAGAGAAAAGGCCACCTGACTGCTGGCGGGCCCGGGCAACGACTGCGAGACGGCGATGATTTCGGCATAGGTTTCCTCCGAACACCACCCCCGCCGTTCCACCAGCTCGGTGCGAAAGTATCCCAGGTGAGCGATGGGTCCGCCGAACGATGTGCAACCCAGGCGCAGGAAGATACTCAGCTCTTTCAGGCCGGTCTCATCGCGCATAGTCGAACAGCGACATAAAGCCGAAGTCCATGTGCAGTTGTTGGTGGCAATGGAAGAGGGTGAGCCCCGGATTATCAGCGGTGAAGTCGATCTCCGTTTCCTGATAGCCGCCTACCATCACCACATCCTTCAAGACCCCGGATGTCGGCTGCCCCGCAACCTTGGTGAGTTCAAAAGTGTGGCGGTGCAGATGGATGGGGTGGATGTCGTCGCTGGCATTCCGCATCCGCAGGCGGTATCGCTTGCCTTCCCGCAGATGAAAGGCGGGCGTAGCCATCATCTGATCCAGCGGGTAGGAGACGCCGTTGATGGTCCAGCGATTGAAGCCGGCGAGCGCGGCATTATCTTTGGCGAAGGTCATGTCGATCACTTCGTCGGGCGTCTGCGCCGGGGCTTCCGCTTGACCGAAGCGGGCGTAATTCCAGGTAAACGGATGAGGAGCGATCCATACGGGCTTGCCGGAGTGTCCGCCATATTCGACCACGATCCCCATTCCGTGGCGGCGGTCGTCGTCACTCATATCGCCCATCACCCAAACCCCGGGATGATTCATCTCGACAATGGCCGAAATCCGTTCCGCGGTTCCGATCCACAGGCCCGGCACCCGAACTGGCTTAGGCAGCGGATTGCCATCCATCGCCACCACCAGGAATGTGTGTCCCGGCAACGCCAGGCTGCGGATCTCGCCCGCGCTGCCATTCAGCACGTGAAACAGAACCCGCTCGCCTTGTTTAACCCGGACTAGGCTCGCCATGGCCGAGCATACGTCCATTGATGGTGAACGCGTCGTATCCAACCTCGTACCCCTTTGGCATTCCCTTGGCCAGAGACGCTTTCATGGCGCTCTCGCCGGCCTCTTTCAGTGGGTTCACGGTTGCTGCGGGTGAAAGGAAATCCATGTCCATATCGCCGCCCCGGCTGAAAGTGGGCTGAAACTCTTTCAGAGTGAGAAAGACTTCGCGGTCATATCGGCCCGGGTTGTTTTTCGGTTCGATATAGACCGGACCGACCAAACCGCTGTACTGGCCACGATTCAGGTCTGCGCCTGCCCGTACGTGCGTGTGGTAGAAGCGAAACCCGGAGGGGCGGGGAACGAACGAGATCCGTCTGCTGCCGTGGGGCGGGATGAAGGGCGTCCCCTCCTCGGCGGCTCCATCCACATCCGAGGGAATCGCTTGCCCGTGCCAATGAAGCTGTTCCGGAGTGTCGGTGTCGTTGTGCACGTCGACGGTGACCCGCACCCCCTCTTGGAAGCGCAGCAGCGGCCCCGGGAACTGCCCGTTGTACGCGGTCACCGAAACAATGCGATTCGGAGCCAGTTCAATCGGCTGGGTGGCGATGGTGAGCGAGTAATCGGCCTTCGTCTCGTCCGCCATCAACGCCAACCCGGCGCGACCGCTCAGCAAAGCTCCGCCGGCCAGCGCGCTGGCGCCCGATAAGAACTTTCTGCGAGAGAGATCAGGCCAATTATGTAACATCGGTGTCATCGCTATGGAAGTGCACCTCATCGACGGTACGTACGAATTGTTTCGCCACTATTATGCGCTTCCCAAGATGCGCGACAGTACGGGCCAGGAAGTCGCAGCCGTGCGTGGCGTACTGGCCTCGTTGATGGGTATGTTTGGCAGCGGTGTTACCCACATGGGCGTAGCCACCGATCACGTCATCGAGTCGTTCAGAAATGATCTGTGGCCGGGCTACAAGACCGGGGAAGGGGTCGAGCCCGAGTTGTTAGCCCAGTTCCCGCTCCTGGAGGAGGCCCTCTCCGCGCTTGGGATCACCGTGTGGCCCATGGTGGAGTTCGAGGCTGATGATGCATTAGCCGCGGCTGCAGCAGCCGCGGCGAACGACCCGCGCGTAGAACGTGTGATTATCTGCACCCCCGATAAGGATCTCGCGCAATGTGTGCGCGGGACTCGGGTCGTGCAACTGGATCGACGCAAAAACATCATTCGCGACGAAGCAGGGGTCGTCGCCAAATTCGGCGTGGCGCCTGCGTCCATACCTGATTATCTTGCCCTGGTGGGCGATTCGGCAGACGGCTTTCCGGGGCTGCTGGGCTGGGGCGCAAAATCAGCTGCTGCTGTGCTCGCGCGATTCGGCCATCTCGAATCCATTCCGGCAGATTGGCGGGAATGGGGTGTCAATGTCGCCAGTCCCAAGGCATTGTCGAGCAGGCTGGTCGCCGATCGCGAGCAGGTTTTGCTCTTTCGGCGTTCTGGCGACCTTGCGCACCGACATTCCACTATTTGACTCCGTCGATCAGCTGCAATGGAAAGGGGCTCGGCAGACTTTGCGCCGCTGGCTGCAAGGCTTGACTACTCACTGCAACGGAAGTGATGGGGTGGTGGCCAGAGACGGCTTTGGTCAGTGTTGCGTACTCCGTTTAGAGTACCAGCCATCGGAGCTATCCTGAATCCGCGATTGGATAGAGCAGCCTGAAAAGGGGTTGAACACTTCGGGATCGATCCAGCGACCTCTTCATGCCATTTCGGTAATTCCGTGCAAGGCGCTGAAAATGCACGACGCCAACCGCGCGCTGGCTCCAGCTAGACACTCCGAGCGGCGCAAGTCCGGGCCGAAATATAATGATGGGGCATGAAACTCACTGCGGACTCGTTGGTCGAGGCAGCCCCTACGCTGGCTGAGCTGCAGAAACTTCCGATGGAATACAAGAGCCGTCTTCTCCTCGCCAGACTGGAGAAGATCGGGCGGCATGATGGCGATGCGCTTCATAAGGGCAATCTGATGTTGCATGTCGATACGTATCAGCTGGCTGCCGGATATCCGGACCAGGAAAAGCGCCAGGTCATGGAGCATCTCATCGGTGGCCCGTGGCCGAAGCTCGTAAATGATGGCTATCTCGTGGACATTGGTGGGCAGGGTTTTCACAAGGTCTCCGCTGAAGGCCTCGATCTCGTCCAGGTGGACGTTACCACTCCGTTGGTGCCAGCCCCCTTGCCAGTGGCTACAAGCAGCAGGACGCGTCCTCGTGCTTTGCTCTCTTACCGGTGGGAGGGCGAGGAACACGAGCGGCGGGTGAGGAATCTTGCTGAACGGCTTCAAGGTGAGAGCGGCGTCGAGATCATATTTGACCAGTGGTATCTGCGTATCTGCCACCGGGCGCGGACCGCGCGCATTTCATGGAACAAGGCGTGAGCGACAGCGATTTCGTGATCGTGATCTGCACGCCGGGTTATGCAGAGCGCGCGAACAACCGCGTGGGCGGAGTCGGCTACGAGTCTATGGTCATCACGGGAGAGCTGGCGGAGAATATTCTGGGTAACAAATTCATTCCAGTGCTTTTTAGCGGAACCTGGAAAGAGTCGATGCCGGCCTACCTCAAGTCGAGGGCGGGCGTGGACCTGAGCAAAACGCCTTATTCGGAATCTGAGTACGAGAGACTCGTGCGGGTGCTTCACGGAGAACCCATTAAGCCTCCTCCGCTGGCCGCGAAGCCCGACTTCTCAAGAAAGACGGCCAACATTCCGATTCCGGAGACGAATAGCGGTTCAAAACAGCTGTCCGCCTCCGCTCTGCCTGAATCTGTTCTCGGACCAATGAATAAGAGGCCCAATGCCATCTTCTCGACTCAGTACGACAAGAAGGGCGCGGAGGTTCCCTGGGAGCACGCGATCATACGCCAGTGGAATCTGAATGGCGGTGATCCGCAGTACAGTTTCGAGAGCTCGCGGGGTGAAGAATATCTCGGGACAAAGAGAGAGGCAGTCAATCGATTCTTCGCTTTCCAAAGTCTCCTCATCGAGGAAGGCTACGGAAGTAGGAATTCTGGGGTATCTCGATCCGGCTTTCAACATGCTTGCGTAGCTGAGGTTTGCCGGCAAGACGAACATCGAGGCCGAATCGGGCTGCTCCCTTTATCTTGTCGGCGATGCCGAGATGAGGCCGAGCAGGATGAAGTCTTTGGGGGTTCTTCAACGGGAAAGTGTTGGGGGCAGACGACGGGCGTGCTCGCGCCCTCCGATCCTGCTGGCGGAAGATCAGCTTAGCAGGATGGATAAATACTCTCAAGACCTTTACAGATACTGACAAGTGTAGCCTGCGATCTAAGCGACTGAGCGCTCTAACCATCCTTTCTTACCCAAGACCTCTAACGCGATTCGAATTTGCCTCTCTGTGAACTGCTTCTTGCGCTTGTTCCACGCATACGTTCCAGCGATGACATTCTCAAGATTATTCCTTGAAATATGAGTGGCAACCCAATGAACGGTTGACAAAAGCTCCAGCCCGAACGGTGTCTCAAATCCGTCTACCAGATCGGCGACGTGCCGTATACGCTCGTTTGTGCCCGAATTCTCCTCAAGCACTCGTTTGAACTCCTTCTGCCGCTCCCGGAACCAGATGCAACTCTTTCGAGGGCGAATCGCCATCGTTTACATATCCAGTGAGGTAGTACCCTTCGACTCTTGCCAAAACGTGACGTAGGTTTTCCGCATAAGGACCATAGAGCGCCTGTGTGAAATTCAGCGCCAACGGTTCCCCTGCGATCTGGAGAAAGTACATTAGCTTGTGAATCTCAGCAATGTGATGGTTGGGTCGAGTAATCCTGCAAGATAACGCTGCATCAGTCCAATAAGCGCCGCGCGACCGGACGTCATCGTCGGCGGCTTCGGTGCAAATGCGACTGTTTGTATTTGCTGGATCCGGCTCGTAAACGGTGATTGCAACGTCATCCAGCGAGCTCAATTCTCGCTCAATGCGAGGGCGCACAAGCTTCCAGTCCAGTCCCAATCCGGAACCCAAAGGCGGGATTGCGACAGATGTAATCTTTCGTTCTCTGATCTCGTCGCGGAGCGCAATGAGCCCAGCCTCGATATCGTCCAACCGGCTCTTGCCGCGCCAATGTCGCTTCGTGGGAAAGTTAATGATGTACTTGGGGCCGGTCACCCACCCAGTAGCAAACACGAACATCCGTCCGGGATGCAAATCTCCGTGCTCACAGGCTTTGGCGTAGGCGTCGAAGTTCCGAGGGAACTTTATCTTGAACTGGAGTGCAATGCCGCGACCCATCACTCCGACGCAATTGACGGTATTAACAAGTGCTTGCGCATCCGATTCCAGACGTCGCCGGTCTAAATTCAATCATGCTTCAATCTCCGGATTGATTAATAGTACCAATCAGTGCGAATCTCAACGGTCGGTCGGTGCGCTGTATCTGCAATTGCAGTCAACGCGTGCCGTGCTACACTTTGCGACATCACGCCGATGCGTTCTACTAAATGCCAGGGTGTTTCTCTTTCCAACAGAAATTCAGCTTGTTTCCTGTACTTAGTGTCTGGGTTGCTCCACTGTGTTGCTCGCACCGCATTCCAATCGATTTCATTAAGGTTGTTCAAGGAGCTGCGATCCTCGAAATCGTATGAACCTGCATTGGAAAGTGTAATTGCCCATCGAAGTCCTTGCTCCTCTGCCCATCCGACAACCCGATGCAGATCCAGCTCCAAGAACGATTGGCCCTTGGCCTCCCCGATAAGTCAGGTCTTCATCGTTCGATTTATGCAAGAGGTACAGCATGACGGATCGAGGGCAAAAGTAAAAAGGAACACATTCACCGACCATCAGTCCTGGCTGACTTGCGAGTGACAAGTCGTATAGCCTTCGATGCTTGATCCGATTCATTCCGATAGTAGTGCCCGTTCCTGCACGTTGTGCCATCTGAGAATCACACAGTAAACGACCATCGGCCACGATGGAAGACAGCCGGTCAACGTGGACAATATGGTACAGCTTTGGATTTGCCGGCGGCTGGCTCATAGCAGGTATTCACCCATCAGTTTAGAACCACCAACTGAGGAGCCGATACCGCCTGGGCCAGCGCATCTCTAGCTGCCGCGTCGGGAACGCAACGCATCCCCCTTTCCGGGAAGCTGTCGTATGTCTTACCGTCCAAATCCCGCCCTGTCGTCCATTTTCTAGCTCCTCCCCACTGCTTAAAGAAGAAGGGGATTCGTTTACGTTCGCATTGAGTCTTCAAAGAAATTACCCAATCCCGTTCGATGGGCCGTGCATTGAAACCACTTTCTCCTCCCACGATCATCCAGTGAATGCCCCGCAGATCGAGGATGCCAACGTCCTCTAACAAAGGTTCCACCGATAGAAAGCGAACCTTTGCCTTTGCGGCTTGAAGGTGCGCGATTCTCGGGACCCCGTGTCTTCGATTCTCAACACTCACGCCCCACCAAATGTCGGGCTCTTTCCGAGCTGCAAACGCCAACGGGGGGCTCTAAAATTTCAGCATAAAGATTCGAGTCGATCTGCCCGCTTTGCTAGAACCTGAAACGTATGCCAGTGGGTGCGGCGACCATGACTTTCGCCTGACCGCTTCGATGTAGGAGTCCGGCTATCTCCGGGATGGAAGAAGGTCCTCGCTCATAGAGTTCACGAAGACCATCTTCGCCTTGTTCCAGCGCAGAGGCTCGAATAACTTCTCAGGAACCAGTTTCAGAGAAGAAGCCTTGCTCATAAGGATGTCCTGGCACTCCGCGGAATCGTTCAGCGAATGTGGCAGCGTAGCAATGCTTGCAGCCGGAACTGATTTTGGCAGCCCCGAACCGGGTTCCACGTTGCGTCGGTCCATTCAATTGCTGATTGCTCTGCCATCACTTCTCTCCTGCATGCTCAGATTCCCTGAAAAAATATCTGTCACGATGTTCGCAGCGACGGGCTGTTGCGCGGCGAAAAACAAGTAATAGACGATGGCTCCGTTGCTATTCCGCATCGGGATCGGCTCGGGCAGCATCAAAACCACCAACTTCTTTGAGGCGCTTACGATATGCGGCAGCGACCTCCTCGTTCGAGAGCTTCTCCGGATGCCCAAAGAGGTTGCCCGCCCCGGAGTATGCTGCGTTGTGCCACGACTCGTCTCCCCAGAATCGTGTCATCCTTTCTCGTTGGACTGCATCAACCTTTTCTGCGATCGTGCCAGAGCACGTTGCGGTTTATATCCATGACCGGAAAATTCAGAAATATCTCTAAAAGTTTGCAAAGCGCCCGCAGTTTTGATGACTCCCCAATCGAGACCCAAGCCATAAGGGTCGAGAATGCACAGTCCTCGTCTGTACTGGTCGAATCGAACCTCTGGAAACACATCGCGCGGCAAGATAGCATTAGCGTCGCCGTGATAAATCTTGACATTTCTATGTCCAGCAGAAAGGCGGCCCAACTCCTGCGTACGTGCGTCGTCCATGTCAACGAAGTGCAACAGTTCGAAAGGTGGGTTCACTTCCAAAGCCCGAACCGGGCTTCCTTTGATCAATTCACCGCCAATTTTGGAGACGTGGTGTCCGGCACCTGCGAAGGCGTCAATATAAACCGGATGTAGTTTCTTTGCGCGGAGTATTTCGTTATAAGGTTTCGCGTACTCATCCAAAATGGACAGTTTCACTTGCGACCAATAGCCGATCTCATCGAATTGCAATGTCCGCGGTCGCTTCGCCATATTAGCATGTTCGCTTTATTTTCGCCCTTCGGTCAAGGCTCCTTTGCCTCTAAGGTGTCGTTCGATAGACATCTGTCGATTGATTCTATTCGGGATAGATCCAGCGCTCTGACTTTGACTTTGAAGGGGAGATTGCCGCTTTCAATCACCATATCAGACGCTTCAAGGATGCGCGCCGCTGCCCCATCCAGTGGAGAATCTTGAGAGCCTTCAGCGATGTGTGGTCGCGAAGAGGAATTTTTATTGCTGATTGGTAACCCCATGTGCTAGCAAGCGGGATCTCACAAGCAGCCCCGGCAGCTAAGTCTGGAATGGACGCGAGGTCCTCGATGTCTAGATTACCCGCATCGCATTTCATTGTGCCAAAGCGAAAATGGCCTAGACCATGTCCCATGTAGCAGCTGATTATTCCTGCAAACAAAGGCGTGAGGTTGATGACGCGTTGATCGTTCGCGACAAAATCGTCGTTGTCAGTTAACCAAAGTACATTCTGGCCAGGCGCGGATAATCCAGCTATCAACACCGCTCCCAAATGAGCTATAAAGGTCATCTTCGTAAGCACGTGGGGCGGCCAGGTTACGATTTCTGGAGGTAGTTGCGTGCGTTCTTCGGCTGTCAATTTGTGCGAATCACTGAATTTCTTATCTACCAGAACGGTAGCCAGTATGCCGGGAATCAAATCTGCTGCTGCCAGAAAAGGCAACAGAGCATGTCGACGATGTCGATCATTGAGGCCTTTGTACGACATCCGCCTTTTATCTGTAAGAAATGCTACTCGAACTCTTTGTCGCTCTTCATTCCAGACTACGCATTGTGCAAGGTCGGCAAGCAGAAATGAAAAGGCTTCATGAGTAGCTGCTTTGTGCTGTCCGCCATAATCACTAGTCAATATAGCGTGGAGCCGGAATGTAGATTAGGCAGCAAATTAGCGTGGGCAATCTCGAGTTGGCGGACTACAGTATCGACGCTGGAGGTCACCCCCCAGTTGCTTTTCAGGTTTTTGTTCCAGTGACCGGAACGAGCATCGATGATCGCCATTCATCAAATAGTACGACCATGTCTCGCGGAGTTGATCCTTGCAGTGGCTCGAGCATTCCGTGAACCACTGCCGTCGTGGCGGCCCCACGTACCAGGCCGGCCTGCTCCAGCGTCGGCAACTCCGCTCCGTCCCCCTCCTTCTCCCCTTCCGGACATTGCCTGAAATGTTTCGTTAAAAGTAACGGGCTAATGAGCGCGAAGTGCGTCGACAGGATCAGCAGCGGCGGCGCGCGCCGCCGGGAGCGCGGAGGCCAGGAGAGCCAACACCAACATGGTCAGGGCTGCTACCGAGTAGACAAGCGGATCAGTCGCGCTTACATCAAACAGGAATGCATTCACCAGCCGTGAGATCGCGAAGGAACCGAGCACGCCGAGTACGGACCCAATGACAGCTAGTTTCGCTCCAGAAATTAAGACGAGGCGCGCAATGCTCGTGCGTTGCGCCCCGAGCGCGATGCGAATCGCAATCTCCTGAGTCCGCAGAGAAACAGAGAACGCAACCACTGCGTAGATGCCTGTGAACGCTAACAGGAGCGCACCCACGGCAAAGCTGGTGATAAGGTCGGTGTTGAAACGCCGCGGCGCCTCCGTATCTGCGAGCACGACGCTCAGTGGCTGCACCTCCTTCAACGCGAGCAGCCGATCAATCTCGGTCACGGTCGACCGCAACATCTGCGCCATCTGTTCAGGCGGGAGCGTCGAACGGAGAGTGACATATCCTCGTGTCGCCCTGGTCAGCTGTCCACCGGTGTCGGAACCGTTGAGCGTTGCCAACTACAGCGCTGGGATGTACCACTGTTCTTTATCGGGCTCACCACGCCCCCCGACCTTGGTGTCTGCAACCACACCCACGACCGTCGCCCACGGCATGGGTTTGTAAGGATTGCCTGCATGCATGCGTTTGCCGATTGCACTCTGGCCAGGCCAGTTCTGTTTCGCCATCGACTCATTCACGATCACCACCGGGGGTGTGTCGTCACGATCGTCCATCGTGAAGGTCCGCCCATCCAGCAAGGGAATGTCCATTGTTCGAAAGTAATCACCATAAGTCGAAGTGAACAACGCAAACTTAAGCTCCACGTGGAAGCAGGCTCACCTTCAATCGTGTACAAGGATGCTCCGTAGAATTCCGTTGGCAGCGTAGTGGTTATGCTGGCAGCCACGATTCCCGGCTTGGGGAGAGACGCTCAACCACCCTTCTGTGAAAGGCATCGACCGCATCGTTCGTCGGGTACTGCTTCTTCGGCAGCTCGTACCCGGCGACCAGCACGTGAGCCGGACGGAAGCCAGGACGACCCCGCGCATCTTCTGGAAGCTGCGCAAAAGCCCCTGAAACCGTAAGCAGAACCATCGCGATGGCAATCTCCGAAACGACCAGGGCGGATCGCAGCATAACGTGGCTGGCCGCTCCAATCTCCGTCCGGGCTCCTTCCTTCAAGCTGTCTGTCAGGTTAGTCTGCAAGGCCGCAAATG